>NZ_CANLZX010000005.1 GCF_947495675.1 uncultured Algibacter sp.
AAATTAGGAAGTGATGTTATGACAGGTCCTTTATCGGCTATTAAAGGATTATTAAAACACCCTTTAACAGATATTGGGTTAGCTAAATTTTTAGCAGATTATAAAAAAGGAAATAGTTAAAATACTATCATTTTATAAAAGTTAAAAAGCTTCTCAATTCCAATATGGAATATGAGAAGCTTTTTTATTAAACAAACTACAAGACTATATTTTTATAAGTTTTATAGTGTTTACTTCACCTAAATCGTTAGTCACTTTAACTAAGTAAATGCTTTGATTTAGGTTTGATATGTTGAATTCAAATCCTTTTTGGAAATCACCTTTAAAAGTTTTTACCAATTTTCCAGTTATAGAATAAATATTTAAAACTTCTATGTTTTTATTTATTTTAAATGAATTTTTTGTAGGATTAGGAAATACTTTTAAGCCAGATTGTTTATCAACCTTATTTGTTGTTAATGTTGATGCTTTATTTCCATAAACTTTAAATTCACCAGGAGCTAGGTTTATAGATGATATAGCACCATCAATAGTAGTTGTTCCTGAATTATCCATTAAATCATACCAATCTCCAGAATAAGGGAAGTTAGGATTTACAGATTGTGTAGTAACTGAAAAATTTGCTAGTACAATAACATTTTTTAATTCGGTACCAGAAGCGTTTTCATCACCTGTATAAATACTTATTCTAGGGGTTTGCGTGCCAGAAGTAATATTGTAATCTCCTTCAAAAACAGCTTCATTAATTTTTAAAGAATTTAACCTTGCCCAATCATTATAAATTTGGCTTCTATTAGTATCACTTAACCAGTTATTTACCCATTGTGGTTGGGGTTTTGTGTCTAGTTTACAATCACCATCTCCGTTGCCATCATAATCTGAATTAACGGCTCCGTTTGAGCACATCCAAATAGAGTTTTCCATGCCTAAATCTGCAAAATGCCAAACCATTTTTGGTCCAGGAACAGTAAGTGTTACAGCTCCTAAAGCAGACATTCTTTCTAAAGCAGTATTCAATTCAAATCCCGAACCACTATTTCCAAACTCCATCATTTCATACATGATTCTGTCTTTATCATGACTTTCTGGGTAACCAAGTGTTCGCTTTTCAGTAAAACCATGAGCCGTATGGCCCATTCTGTCAAAATTTATATCACTAGATTGGCCTTGAGCAAGGTTTTTATATGGTGTCCACATTTCGCTCCACATCATAATACCTTTAGGAATAGCGTCTCCAAGTCTGTAATTAGCCCATTGTTTTTCTTCAGTATCTCCACCCAAATGCTCAAATATAACATAATGAGTTTCATCTAAACTCCAAGAGTAATCGGCATAATCTTTTAAAATATCAACACGGTCTTGTTGAAAGCTATTTGTACATCCTTCATCACCAGAAGAACAATTTTGTGTGAATCCTTTGGTTAAATCCCAACGGAAACCATCAATATTAAACTCTTCTATCCAATGTTTTACAACACGTTTTGTGTAAACTTTTGTAAAAGAATTTGAATGGTCGAAATCCGAGCCAACACTATAGGTGTGTTTTGCGGTTTCGTTAAAATAAGGGTTTTCTGAACTTGGTTCTCCCCATCCATCGTTATCTGAATCGTTCATCCACATGCGAACCATTGGGTTTCTACCAAATGCATGGTTTAATGCTACATCTAGAATTACTGCAATACCATTTTGGTGACAAACATCTACTAGTTCTTTAAATTTATCTTCGGTTCCGTAAAACTTATCCAAAGCCATGTGAAATGAAGTGTTATAACCCCAACTCTCATTGCCTTCAAACTCCATTACAGGCATTAGTTCAATAGCATTAATATTTAAGTTTTTAAAGTAGTCTATTTTATCAATAATATCTTGAAAGTTTCTATCGGCATTAAAATCACGAATTAAAACTTCATAAATTACTAAATCTTCTTTTTTAGGTTTATTGAAATTAGTAACCTGCCAATTATATGGTGTTTTTCCAGTTTGTAATACAGTAACCTCACGTTCTTGACCAGCAGGATAAGCCGGTAAGCTTGGATATGTTGATGCTGGAATATATGGATCATCAAAAGGTGATAAAACTAAAGTAGAATAAGGATCTGCTGTTTTAACTAGTGCCGGTGAATTTGCTAATGGTGTTTTATCTACAACCCAATATTGGTAGGTTTCAATTTGTCCTGGCGTTAATCCTGTTAATGTTATCCAGAATTTGTTATTTCTTGAAGGGTCGCGTTTCATAGCATAACTAGTATCTGGTTGCCAGTTATTAAAACTACCTGCTACATAAACAAAATCTTTGCCTGTAGCATAAAGTACTAAAGTTGCCGTAGTTGGGTCGTTATCATCATAGGTAATACCATCTAAATACGTTTGTGGCATAACACTAAAATTCGAACCTGGATCTACAATAACCGAAAATGATTTGGTTTTTGTTGTACCAGCAACAGTAGCTTCAAGTGTGTAATTTTTATTTGTAGTAATATTTGTATCTGTATATGAATAAGAAGTAACACCAGATTGTGAGTTAATGGTACTGCCATCGACTTTTAATACGTAATCTGCATTGCCACCAGTATTTGATGCTGAAATGCTAAGATTACTTCCAGAATTTAAAATGGTTGTGGTATTGGTAGGTGTGCTTAATGATAACTGAAAAGCTCCAACATCTTCTAATATATCTTGAGATTTTTTATCGCCTGAACCATCTTTAGCTTTTATTAAAAAGCCAATTCTTCCAATCCCAGTTCTTGAGAAAAATGAGGTTGGTGTAAAAGAAATTGTATAAGTATCTGAACCACTATTATAAGTGAATCTATTTGTTTCGCTTGAGTTGTCCCAAGAGCCATTAGTTGGGCAATCTTGTTGTGCGGTTAAATTAGTATCATAAGACCAAGCCCATAAGTAAAGAGCATTACCAGTAATGTCCCAAGTTACTTCGTTAACACTACTACCTTGAATTGTAATGGTAATATTATCACTTTCTTCAAAAGGAGAGGGTGTTACAGAATAAGTAACGTTTTGTTGTTGCGCGAAACACCAATTAGTAAATAATAAAAAAATAAGTATTAGTTTCTTCATAGCATTAAGTTTTATAAAAAAAGGGGTTACAGCACCTAACTTGCAACCCCTTTTAATTAGTTTATATCTTTTTTATAAGAGCTTACCTTGAACCTAAGTAATAAACAGGTCCAGCAGCATCATTAAAATCTATAGAAACTACATAGTTTCCAGCAGTAACAGCAATATTGTTATCAGCATCTTGATCTAGAATATTATCAAGATTTGCATCTCCATAATCACCACCCCAATCATTATTCATACGGAATTTAATTTCGCCATCAACCATAGTAAGATTTTCAGCATAAAACACGCCAGGTTGAATTTCTGTTAAGCTTCCATCAGGTGTTGCTCCCCAATCATTGTAACCAGACCCTACAGCACCCCAAACGGTTGCTTCTTCAATAGTGTAAGAATTGTCATTTAGGTTTATAGTTATTAAATAGTGTCCGGCAGTTGATGCAATATTATTATCAGCATCAGTATCTAAAACACCATCAAGAGTTGCATCACCAAAATTAACATCCCAAGCATTATTCATACGGAATTTAATTTCGCCGTCTAATAATTGAACACCAACTTTAAAAGTATCGGTTGTATAATCATAGTAGAATTTTGCATCAGGAGTTGCACCCCAATCGTTATATCCAGATCCTACAACACCCCATGAATATGGCTCAATTGTATAAGAGTTATCGTTAGTATCGATAGTAATTTTGTAATCTCCAGCAGTAACAGCAATATTGTTATCTGGGTCTGCATCTAATACACCATCTAAATCAGCATCACCTAAATCACCACCCCATTCGTTATTTTCTCTAAATTTAATTTCACCATCTACTAAGTTTACATAAGAAACAATGACACCAGGCACAGCTGTAGTGTAAAATTTAGCATCAGCAAATGCGCCCCAGTTATTATAACCAGAACCAACTACACCCCAAGAAGCAACTTCAAAAGCACCACCACCTTCTACTATTTCAGGTAAAACTACTGTAAGTTCTTGTATTGCAGAATATGTTGGTAAGCCTTCAGTTCCAACAAATCCTTTTACTCTAAAGTAAAGTGTTCCTGTATTTGGTAAATCTGTATTAGGGTCATTATCTAAACCAGCTTCTGTAGCAAATTCAAGCATTTTTCCAATAGTTACAGCAAGTTCATTTCCTCCTGTAGTTCCAACTTGTTTTGCGTCTGTAAAATCCCCTAATATTGAATTTTCCAATTCGTAAGTTACATTTGTTGGTACGCCAAAGTTAGCATCTTGCCAAGTAAAGCGTTCACCCAAATTGTTTGAAGCTGCAACCGTTAGTACATACTCCTCTAAAAAAGAATTAGAGAACATGATGCCTTCAACAGGTGCTTGAGCGGTGAATACTAAATCATCATCTTGATCACAGGCAGTAAAGCCTATGAATGCAATTAATAAGAGTGATAAAAGTTTTATATTTTTCATAATCGTTTATATTTAGTTTTTTAGAATCCTGGGTTTTGAGTTAAATTTGGGTTAGCTTGTAATGCAGAAGAAGGAATTGGATATAATTTATAAGTGGCTGGAATTGATGTGCCATCTTTTACACCACCTTTCCATGGCCATAAATATTTGTTTCCTGTAAACATTCCAAATCGTATTAAATCTGTACGTCTGTGACCTTCTAGGTTTAATTCTCTTCCACGTTCATCAATTATAAATTGCTCAGTTAAATCTGTTTGTGTTATAGGGCTAGCTTTTGATCTTGTACGAACATTATTTACATAAGTTACAGCAGTTCCCATATCTGCACCTGCAGCACCTCTAACAGCACATTCAGCATACATTAAGTAAGCATCGGCTAGTCTAAATAAAGGAAAGTCTGTTGGAGAAAAACTTGAAGGTAAAGAAGTTCCTGTTAAGTTAGTATTTCTAAATTTGATAGAAGGATAACCATCAGTCCATTCTTTATAGTCTTCCATTTCGTAATTGTGACCTTCAGTCCAAAATAATTTTGCTCTTTCGTCTGATGTAGTTCCTAAATCACCAAATAAACCATACCAAGCTTTGCTCGATCTGTGACCACCCCAACCTTCAGTAGCTCCAAATTGAGCTAAAGGCGTTGTATCTGCGTTTAAGCTTCCATTAACTATGTAAGTAGTGTTTCCGTAACTTTGACTTACTTGTGCATCAGCAATTAATGGAAATATAATTTCTGTAGACGAATCATTATCTGCTGAAAATATACTCACGAAATCTGTTGCTAATGAATAAGGGCCTTCTGTAATTACTTTATTAGCATAAGTCGCTGCTTCACCATATCTAGGAGTTCCTGTATACACTTCGGCATTTAAATATAATTTTGCTAATAACATTTGTGCAGCACCTTTGGTTGCTCTACCATAAGTATTTGTTTCTGGTAATAAAGGTTCTATAGCTAATAATTCAGATTCAACAAAGTCAAACAATTCTTGTCGTGATGCTTCAGGTAAAGATTCTGTTTGACCAAAAGTGTCTTCAGTAGCTAAAACTCCTTTTCCGAATACATCTATAAGATAATAGTTTGCTAAAGCTCTAATAAAACGTACTTCAGAATTAATACCTTCTTTGTTTTCTAAATCTACATTAGGTAGAATAGAAAGTAAGTTATTACATTGAGGGATTGTAAAGAAAATTCTATTGTATAAATATCTAAAGAATTTGTTCTCAGGTGTCCAGTCTGTAGTAGTAGTTAATTGATCAAGACCATTATCACCCCATCTATTTTTCATAGCATCTGCAGCGAAATCCTGAAGGTTAACAATACCTCTTAAAAAAGGTGATTCACCAGCATCGTCACTAATATCTGAACTACCAGGGCCATCTGCTCCAGAAAGTGCAAAAGAACCGTAAAGTCTTGATAATATGCCCTCAACTGCTTGTGGGTCTTGAGCTAGAAGCTCATCAAGAGATAATTCAATAATTGGTTTTGTGTTTAAATCATCTGTGCAACTTATGTTAACAGTGAAGATTACTACTAAACCAAATAGTAATTTTAAAGTTTTATTTTTCATAATTTTCATAGTTTAAAAATCAACATTAATACCTAAATTATAAACTGTTGCTCTAGGATAGAAGTCGTTATCAATCCCTGTGAAATTTTCTGGATCTTGTCCCGAATAATTTGTAATTAAGAAAGGATTGTTAACAGCACCATATATTTTAAGCGTTGCATTTTTTATAACATTACTTAACGTATGGCCAAGTACAATATTTTCGCATCTTAAGAATGAAGCACCTTCAATAAAGTAATCTGAATATTGAACAGGATCGACAATATCTGTAAATACTGGATTTGCTTCACCAGTAAAGAAATTTAATGTGTTGTTAAACGAATTGCCATCTAAAGATAGTGCATTTTCTACAGCACCATGAGTTAAACGTCTTGAGTTATAAATTTCACCATCTAACTGGCCTCTAAAGCTAGCACTTAAATCCCAGTTTTTGTAGTTCATATTAAAACCAAAACCAAAAGTCCAGTTAGGTTGTATAGCTCTATAGTATCTGTCAGCTTCAGTAATTCTACCATCATCATTTAAATCTACAAAAGATCCTAGAATTGGGTCTCCAGCTGTATCATAAACTTGTTTTAACACCCAAGCAGAACCTGCTTGTTCGCCTAAAGCATGTCTTAGAAGGATATTTCCTGTTCCTATGGCTAAGCCACCATCTTCTGCATTAATTTGTTCTGCACCTTTTAAATCTGTTACTTCGGTAATATTATATGAAAGGTTACCGTTAAAAGATAGATTGAAAACTTCATTTTGTATAGGGTTTAAGTTTAAGTTTAATTCAAAACCTTTACTTTCTGTTGAGCCCACATTTTGAATAACCTGATCACTTAATGCTTGTCCTGGTGGTACATTTGTTAGAACTAATAAATCTGTGGTTTCTCTTTTAAAGATATCAAAAGAACCAGAAAGGAAACTGTTTGTAAAGAAATCAAAATCAACACCCGCATTATAAGTGGTTGTTTTTTCCCAAGTTAAATCTGGGTTAAATTCTTTAGCGTTATATAAATTAACACCTGTTATGTATTGACTTTGTGGAGAACCTATTTCAAATAATGGAATAGATGGATAAAAACCAACTTGCCCAGATATATCTTGTTGTCCCGTTTCACCCCATCCAAATCTTAACTTAAAATCGTTAACAAAGTTTATATCTTTTAAGAAACTTTCCTCTTTAACCTTCCAAGCTAAAGCAGCAGAAGGAAAATAACCCCAACGATTATCTTCTGTAAAGAATGATGATCCATCTGCTCTTAAAGATGCTGTAACAAGATATTTGTTGTTTAGATTAATATTTGCTCTACCAAAGAAAGATTGAAGGTTTAGCTCGTTAAAATATCTGTTATTAGGATTTAAAGGGTCGAAATTAATTACTCTTTGGCCAGTTACTGGGTCGTTTTGGTATTCATCTTTAATACCATCATTTTTAAAATTTTGGTAAGAATAACCTGCTTGTACATCAAAGTTATTGATAAAAGATTCTTCAAATTCTTTTCTATAAGCTAAGTAAGATTCCATAGTAACATTAGTAATATGTTGGTTTTCACCAAAGCTTTTTCCTGGATTAAAAATATATGTCCCAGCAGGAACATTGGTATCAGGAACTAACGTATATGCATTGATAGCATTTTCGGCGAAATTTTCAGTAATCTCTGCTCTAGAAGCTTCTAAACCTAAATTCACAATAGCGCGTAATTCTGGTAAAAAGTGCATCTTATAATCTAGTTCTATATTACCAAGTATACGATTTACTTTTTCTGGGCGTGTTCTTTGAAGTAATACACCTAAAGGATTTCCTGCTCCAATTTTTGCATTTGGGTCGTTAGGATTGTCTGATGCTTGTAATTGCTGATAGAAACCACCAAAAATTGAATTTGCATCATAAATTGGTTTTGTAGGATCCATGGAGATAGCTCCACCTAAAGCAGCACCATCATCAATAGAGTTTTTATCTACAACAGTTCCTTTAGCATTAATATCTACTTTTAAGTGATCGTCAAAAAACTTAGGCGTTAATCTTAACGATGCTGTAATTCTTTCGTAATCATTAGTTCTTACAACACCTTCGGTTTCATTATAACCAATAGAAGCTCTAAAAGGAATTTTTTTCAATAAATTAGCTCTTACACCAAAGTTGTAATCTTTAGTCACAGCTGTTCTGTATATAACATCTTGCCAATCTGTATTATAAATAGCTCTATCACCACTTGGTGTGCTAATAATTTGTGAAACAGATTGATTAGTATCTACACTTCCAACAGGTACACCTAAAGCTTCTATGTTTTCTGGAAAGTATGTTTGTGCGAATGATACAAACTCATCACCATTCATAACTTGAATCTGGTCTCTTGAGCTCACATTGCTTAAAGATGTTCTTGCAGAGAAATTAAATTTAGCTTCTCCAGAAGTTCCTTTTTTAGTAGTAATAATAAGTACACCATTAGAAGCACGCGAACCGTAAATAGCAGTTGCAGAAGCATCTTTTAGTACACTAAAACTTTCAATATCATTTGGGTTTATTAAACTTAAAGGGTTACCTACACCAGCAACACCACCATTATCTAATGGTACACCGTCAATAACAATTAATGGCGCGTTATTACCAGAAAGCGATGATCCACCTCTAATTCTAATATTTGGAGCGGCATCTGGTTGTCCACCAGCACTAGTAATTCTAACACCTGCAGCTTTACCTTGTAGTAATTGATCTGGAGAGACAACAGCACCTTGGTTAAAGTCTTTAGACGAAATAACATCAACAGCACCAGTTAGGTCTTCTTTTTTAACACTACCATAACCAATAATAACAATCTCATCTAATTGAGAAGTATCTTCGGTTAATTGAATGTTTAATTTTGATTGCCCTGAGTAGATAACTTCTTGCGATTGGTATCCAATATAGGAAAATACAATAACGTCTCCATTATTTGCTTCAATACGGTAATTTCCATCAAAGTCTGTTGCGGTACCAGTACTGGTTCCTTTAACAACAACATTAACTCCTGGGAGTGGAATTGAAGTGGATTGTTCTGTTACCGTTCCTGTAAGTGGTGTTTGCCCAAATATGTGGACGGGAGCCAAAAACAGAAAAAACAGTAAACTATTAAAAATTGTCTTCATACAAATTAGTTTAGTTAATAAGTCATTTTAATTTAGTTATATTTTCACTTCTCGATATCAAAGCTATGTAAAGAAATTGTAAACAAGTAAATAAGTATTACGAAATATTTAACGAAAACGTTTTCGTGTTAACAACTTTTCAAAATATATACCTTATTTTGATAAAACCATAATAACTGTTTTGTTTAAATAATCTTATATATTTACAAAATCATATGAATTATTACTAATTTAGAGTATGAAAAGAAAGATAACATTAAAGCAAATTGCAAAAGAACTAGATGTCTCTGTTTCAACAGTTTCAAAAGCTTTAAGTAATAGCAAAGAAATTAGTGAGGACACTACTCAAAAAATTCAAGCGTTTGCAAAACTTTATAATTACAAACCAAATAACATTGCGCTTAGTTTAAAAAACAGAAAAACTAAGACCATTGGGATTTTAATTCCAGAGATTGTACATCACTTTTTTTCGACCGTTATTCGCGGTATAGAACGAGTAGCCAATCGTCGTGGATATAATGTTATTGTTGGGTTATCAAACGAGTCTTTTACAAAAGAAATTATTAACATGGAAATGCTCGCTAATGGTAGTATTGATGGGTTTGTGCTTTCTATCTCAAAAGAAACTTTATTAAAGCAAGATTATCATCATTTTAATGCTACAATAAATCAAGGTATTCCTATTGTGATGTTTGATAGGGTGGTGAACGAAGTGGATTGTGATAAAGTTATAGTTGATGATTTTAATGGTGCAGTAAAAGCCGTAAATAAACTCTTAGAAAACGGATGCAAAAATATTGCATTAATTACCACTATGGATTATGTAAGTGTAGGGAAATTAAGAACTCAGGGTTATTTAGAAGCTTTACAAAACAATGGGATTATACCAGATTCTAATTTAATACTTAAAATTGATGATAGTTTAGATGTAGAGAACAATCTTGATGTTTTAGAGATCGAAATAGCTCAGTTTTTTAAGTCTAATCCTAATATAGATGGAGTGTTTGCTGTTAATGAGCTTTATGCCGTTTCAGCAATGAAAGTTGCGAGAAAATTGGGGTTAAAAATACCAGACGATCTACAAGTTATAGGGTTTACTGATGGTGTACTTTCAAAACATGCCACACCAAGTTTAACAACGGTAAGTCAACATGGTCAGAAAATAGGGGAACAATCAGCAAATTTACTCATAGATAGATTGGAGGCTGAAGATAGTGAGACTGAGCAATACTTTACAAATAACGAGAAAAAAAGAGACTTTATTAAGATGGTAATTGAGACCGAAATTATCGAAAGAGAATCTACTAAATAGTTTCGTAACCAAAATTGGCAATTAGGAAATTCAAAATTCTTTTATATCTTTGATTCGAAATCAAAACTTATATTTTCACTTCTCACGTAAGTTTTGATAAGTAAAACATATTTAGTTCAAAGCTAAATTTGTTTTTATAACCGCTTATCAAATAGTATTCATTTAAACATACTATTTAATGGAAAAGCGCAGATTAAGTTTCTGGCAAATTTGGAACATGAGTTTCGGATTTCTAGGAATACAATTCGGATTCGCACTTCAAGGAGGCTTTATGTCTCGAATTTTTCAAACGTTAGGAGCAGGTCATGACGATATCCCATTGTTATGGATTGCAGCTCCTTTAACAGGATTGCTTGTACAACCAATTATTGGTTATTTAAGCGATAGAACTTGGCATCCTAAGTTAGGGAGGAGACGACCATACTTTTTAATTGGAGCTGTTTTAAGCTCGATTGCTTTGTTTTTTGTGCCTCACTCTTCGGCTTTATGGATGGCAGCAGGGTTTTTATGGATTCTCGATGCTTCTATAAATATTTCAATGGAACCCTTTAGAGCTTTAGTTGCAGATAAATTACCAGAGTCTCAACGGTCTTATGGATTTGTAGTTCAAACTTTAATTATAGGAATTGGTACTTGGATTGCAAGTAACCTCCCATGGTTAATTTCGCAATTGGGAGTTAGCGATTCTGCACCTCAAGGTGTTGTGCCAATGTCTGTGAAAGTGGCTTTCGCAATTGGTGGTTTTGTTTTTCTTATTAGTGTTTTATATACCATTTTTACAACTACAGAATACCCTCCAGAAGATATGGAGGCATTTGAAAAAGAAAAGCAAAAAAAGAATCAGTTTATACCAGATATTGTAAACAATATAGGGAATATGCCTAAAACCATGAAAAAGCTTGGTATCATTCAATTCTTTTCTTGGTTTGCCTTTTTCACCATGTGGAGTTTAGCAAACCCAGCTTTAACAGAACATGTGTTTAATGCACCAGCACCAATTGAAGCAAATTACAACATGGATATTCCTTTACAAAAAGAGGCTTTTAATGTTGCTAATACATCATTTCAAAAGGCATCAAACCTTGTTGGTTCGGCTATGGGAGTTTACGGGTTATCATCAATGGCGTTTGCATTGTTATTAACGTTTTACACTTCAAAAAAGAATATAAATAGAAAATACGTTCACATGGGGTCTCTAATTTTAGGAGGCTTAGGGTTTATTGGAATGTATTTAATTGAAAGTCCAGAAAATTTAAAATACTGTTTTATGCTAGTAGGAATAGCTTGGGGAAGTATTTTATCTATGCCGTATGCTATGTTATCAAGCTCTGTTGATCCTACAAAAATGGGCATGTTTATGGGGATTTTTAACATGTTTATTGTAATCCCTCAAATTATAGCGGCTTTAGGAGGTATTAATTATATCTCTGGTCTTATAGGAGAAGAAGCTATTAATGCCATGTTAGTAGCAGGCGGAAGTTTAATAATTGCAGGACTATGTAATTTCTTAATTACTAACAAATCAGCAATTTCATATCAATTAAAATAATGAACAAAATAGGAGTCATATTCGATTTAGATGGTGTTATAGTTGACACCGCCAAATATCATTTTTTAGCATGGAAAGACCTTGCAGATCATTTAGGTTTCGAGTTTACCGAAACACATAACGAACTTTTAAAGGGTGTTAGCCGTGTAAGGTCTTTAGAAATTCTTTTAGACATCGGGAACATAAAACTTTCTGATGAAAAAAAACAAGAGTTTTTAATTAGTAAAAACGAGCATTACTTGCAGTATATAAACAAAATGGGGCCAGAAGAAATTTTACCCGGAGCCAAAGAGCTATTAAATACTTTAGATGATTTAGGTATTAAATATGTATTAGGTTCTGCAAGTAAAAATGCACCATTAATCTTAAAACAAGTTAATCTATTAGATAGGTTTGCTGGTATTGTTGATGGTAATAGTGTAACTAAAGCCAAGCCAGATCCAGAAGTTTTTTTAATTGGAGTTAAAAAATTGAATTTACAACCAGAACATTGCGTTGTTTTTGAAGATGCCATTGCAGGTGTTGAAGCTGCAAATGCTGCAAACATGATATCAGTCGGAATTGGTGATGAAAAAACACTACATGAAGCCGATTTTAATTTTAATAATTTAACTGAAATTCCTAATAATTTTTTCACAGAGGTTATTTCAGAAAAAATATAGAATCATAATGAACCAGGATTATATAAAACCAGATAATTGGTCCATCATAGAAGAAGGGTTTGATGCAAGTCGCATTAAATCTTCAGAAAGTTTATTTAGCATAGGAAACGGTGCTATGGGGCAACGTGCTAATTTTGAAGAAGCATACTCCGGCGACACCTTTCAAGGAAGCTATATTGCTGGGGTTTACTACCCAGATAAAACCCGCGTAGGTTGGTGGAAAAATGGCTACCCAGAATATTTTGCAAAGGTATTAAATGCACCAAATTGGATTGGAATTAACGTGATTGTTAATGGTGAAAACTTAGATTTAAATACTTGTAAATCTGTAGATAATTTTAAACGCGAACTTAATATGAAAGAGGGTTGGTTGTCAAGAAACTTTATTGCAACCTTACCAAATAATATTCAAGTAGAAGTAAAAATAAAGCGTTTTTTAAGTTTAGATTTAGATGAAATAGGCGCTATAAATTATGAAGTAAAACCTTTAAATAATGATGCCGAAATTATATTTCAACCATATTTAGATTCTGGTATTACTAATGAAGATACTAATTGGGATGATAAATTTTGGGATACTACAGATGTTTGTCATTTAAACAATCAAGCTTTTATTCAGGCAAAAACCATGAAAACAGACTTTCATACTTGTACATTTATGGAGTCTGAAGTGTACATTTCAGGAAAGCCAATTTTGGTAGAACATAATATAAAAGCAGATTCAAATAAAGTGTCTTTTAGTTACGCATACTCTGTAAAAAAAGGCGAGACTTATAGTATACATAAATTTGGTGGTTATACAGTTGATAGAAATCATAATAAATCTGAAATAGTAAATATTGCCAAACAAGTTTTAAAAACGGCAACTAAAAAAGGTTTTAATCAATTACTTGAAGACCAAAAACAAGCTTGGTCAACTATTTGGGATATGGCAGACATTACTATTGAAGGTGATGTGAAAGCACAACAAGGTATTCGTTTTAATATTTTCCAATTAAATCAAACTTATTTGGGTAAAGATTCTAAATTAAATATTGGTCCTAAAGGGTTTACCGGAGAAAAATATGGAGGTAGTACCTATTGGGATACCGAAGCATATTGTATTCCTTTTTATATGGCAACTAAAGACCAAAAGGTAGCTAGAACGTTGTTAGAATATCGTTACAACCACCTAGAGAAAGCTATTGAAAATGCAGAAAAACTAGGTTTTAAAAACGGAGCAGCTTTATACCCAATGGTTACTATGAATGGTGAAGAATGTCATAACGAGTGGGAGATAACCTTTGAGGAAATACACAGAAATGGCGCTATAGCATTTGCTATTTATAATTACTATCGATATACAGGTGATTATAGTTATATACCAGAAAAAGGATTAGAAGTATTAATTGGTATTGCTCGATTTTGGCAACAACGTGCTACGTTTTCAACAGATAAAAACCAATATGTAATTCTTGGTGTTACTGGGCCAAATGAATACGAAAATAACGTTAATAATAATTGGTATACAAACTATTTGGCTAAATGGTGTATCGATTATACTTTAGAGCAAATTGAAAAGATAGAATTAGAATACGCTTCAGATTTTTCAAGAATAGCTAAAAAAGTAAAGCTCTCTGAAAAGGAATTAGCACTATGGAAAACCGTTGCAGATAATATCTATTTTCCATATTCAGAAAAGCATAAAGTGTTTTTACAACAAGATGGATTTTTAGATAAAGAATTAATTTCTGTTGAAGATTTGCCTAAGTCTGAAAGACCTATAAATCAAAAATGGAGTTGGGATAGAATTTTACGTTCACCATACATTAAGCAGGCAGATACTTTACAAGGGTTTTATTTTTTTGAAGATCAATTCTCTAATGAAGAATTAGAACGTCATTTTGATTTTTATGAGCCATTTACCGTGCATGAGAGTTCTTTGTCACCATGTGTACACAGTATTCAAGCCGCTAAATTGGATAGAATGGAACAAGCTTATACTTTCTATTTGCGTACCTCAAGATTAGATTTAGATGATTACAATCACGAAGTTCACGAAGGTTTACACATCACTTCAATGGCTGGAACCTGGATGAGTATTGTTGAAGGTTTTGGTGGAATGAGAATTAAAGATAATACTCTTTCATTCACTCCAAAAATACCAAAACAATGGAAAGATTATTCGTTTAAAGTGAATTTTAGAAATCACATTTTAAAAGTAAACATCGCTCAAAATAAAACAAATTTCGAGTTGTTAAGTGGCAGCGACCTTGAAATACTTGTAAATAATAAACCGGTATTACTTAAAAGTGATTCGTTACGTGCAGTAAGTTAATCTATATTAAAACCTAAAAGATGAAATCTCTAAATATATTAATTATAACCCTGTTTTTATCAGTCTTTAATCTCATTAGTGCGCAAGAATTAAAGTCACCAAATGGTGAGATAACAATGGTGTTTTCATTGCAAGAAAAAGGTGTTCCAACTTATGAATTGGTATACAAAAACCAAGATGTAATAAAACAAAGTCATTTAGGTTTAGAATTAAAAGAAGATGAAAAATCTTTATTAGATGATTTTAAAATTATAGACACTAAAAATGCAACTTTTAATAATACATGGAAACCAGTTTGGGGTGAAGAAAAAGAAATTAGAAACCATTATAACGAATTAGCTGTAAGCTTAAAACAAAATGAAACGGATAGAATAGTATTAATTCGTTTCAGATTATTTAATGAAGGTTTAGGGTTTCGTTATGAATTTCCAACACAACAAAATTTAGTTTATTTCACAATTAAGGAAGAGAAATCGCAATTTGCAATGACTGGCGATCATACAGCTTTCTGGATTCCGGGAGATTATGATACTCAAGAGTATGATTATACAGAGTCTAAATTATCAGAAATAAGTACAAAATTTGATAAAGCTGTTACTGGAAATGCTTCTCAAGAACAATTCTCAAAAACAGGAGTTCAAACAGCGTTAATGATGAAAACGGCAAAGGGTTTATACATCAATATTCATGAGGCAGCTTTAATAGATTATTCATGTATGAGTTTAGATTTAGATGTTGAAAATTTGGTTTTCGAATCGCATTTAACACCCGATGTTAATGGTGATAAAGGGTATATGCAAGCACCTTGTAATTCGCCTTGGAGAACCATTATGGTAAGTGATGATGCCAGAGATATATTGGAGTCAAGAATAACATTGAATTTAAATGAACCATGTGCTATTGAAGATACTTCTTGGATTAAACCAGTTAAATATATTGGTGTTTGGTGGGAAATGATTACCGGTAAAAGTTCTTGGTCGTATACTGATGATTTACCTGCAATTCAATTAGGAGTTACAGATTATTCTAAAGTAAAACCAAATGATACGCATGCAGCAAATATTACGAAGGTAAAACGCTATATCGATTTTGCTTCAAAGCATGGGTTTGATGGTGTTTTAGTTGAAGGTTGGAACGAAGGTTGGGAAGATTGGTTTGGAAAATCTAAAGATTATGTATTTGATTTTGTAACGCCATATCCAGATTTTGATGTTCAAGATATTCACAACTATGCAAAATCAAAAGGCGTTAAAATGATTATGCATCATGAAACTTCTGGTTCTACTAGAAATTATGAACGCCACATGGATAAAGCTTATCAATTCATGAAAGACAATGGTTATGATGCTGTTAAAAGTGGATATGTAGGTAATATTTTGCCACGAGGAGAGCATCATTACAGCCAATGGATTGTAAACCACTATCAATATGCTATTGAAAAAGCTGCCGATTATCAGGTTATGGTAAACGCTCATGAAGCAGTAAGGCCAACAGGAATTTGCAGAACATACCCAAATTTAATTGGGAATGAATCTGCAAGAGGTACCGAGTTTCAGGCTTTTGGTGGTTCAAAACCAAATCATGTAACCATATTGCCATTTACACGTTTAATTGGAGGACCAATGGATTATACGCCTGGGATTTTTGAAATGGATATTAGTAAACTAAACCCAAATAACAACTCTCATGTTAATAGTACTATAGCCAATCAATTAGCACTATATGTTACCATGTATAGCCCGTTGCAAATGGCGGCAGATTTACCAGAGCATTACGAGCAGTTTATGGATGCATTTCAGTTTATAAAAGATGTTGCGATTGACTGGGATGAAAGTGTGTACTTAGAAGCTGAACCAGGGCATTTTATAACAGTTGCTCGTAAAGAAAAAGGAAGTAATAATTGGTTTGTAGGTAATGTTAATGGAAACCTTGCTAGAACTTCAAGTATTAAGTTGGATTTTCTTGAAAAAGGAAAAAAATACAAAGCAACTATTTATGCTGATGCTAAGGATGCGAATTATAAATCAAATCCGCAAGCTTATACAATTAAAACAAAAATAGTAACAAGTAAATCAAAGCTTTCAATTTCATCAGTTCCAGCAGGAGGTTTTGCAATTAGTATTATAGGAATTAATTAAAAGATGAATTTATGAAAACTGTTTGTTTAATTATTCAAAAAAAAATAAAACAATCACTTTTGATTGGGTTAGTGTGTGTTTTTGCTTTAAATTTATCTTGTAAAAAAGAAAGTAACATGAATCTAATTGAGGCTGATGATGCATCAGCGATAGTTGAAAGTCATGATATTTCAAGAATTGAGCCTCTAAATTGGTGGGTTGGTTTTAAAAATCAGTCATTACAGCTTTTGGTTCATCATTCAAATATTTCTAAAAGCACTCCAGAAATTTCTTATCCAGGTGTATTTATAGACAAAGTACATCATGCAGATAGTCCTAATTATCTTTTTATAGATTTAACCATTTTAGAAACAGCAAAAGCTGGAAAATTCAATATTGTTTTTAAACAAGAAGGTGAAAAAGATTTAATTCATACATACCAATTAAAGTCTAGAGAAAAAGCTTCTGAAGATTATGTAGGTTTTAATAGTAGTGATGCTATTTATTTAATTACACCAGATCGATTTGCTAATGGCAATCCAGAAAATGATATTGATACTACTCTTAATGAGAAAACAATTAATAGAAAAGATAATTATGCTAGACATGGTGGAGACATCCAGGGTATAATTAATAACTTAAACTATATTGAAGACTTGGGTTTTACTGCAGTTTGGCCATGCCCTCTATTAACTAACAATATGCCTCAAGGTTCTTATCATGGTTACGCTGTGACAGATTTTTATGAAATTGATCCTCGCTTTGGGACTTTGGAAGATTATAAAAATTTATCTACTAAAATTTCTGAAAAAGGGATGAAGCTTATTATGGATCAAGTAGCAAATCATTGTGGTTTAGAACATTGGTGGATGAAAGATTTACCTTTTAAAGATTGGGTAAATCACCAAGAAAACTATGTAAATAATAAAAATAATTGGGATAATAGTAAAAGTATAACAACAAATCATAGACGCACAACAAATCAAGATATATATGCCTCTCAAATTGACAAAAATAATATGAAGGAAGGGTGGTTTGTGCCTTCTATGCCAGATTTAAATCAGCGCAATCCGTTTATGGCAAACTATACAATACAAAATAGTATTTGGTGGATTGAAACAGCAAATTTAGGCGGTATACGTCAAGATACATACCCTTATCCAGACAAACATTTTATGAGTCGTTGGGCTGGTGAAATTATGAATGAATATCCAAATTTTAGTATTGTTGGAGAAGAGTGGAGTTACAATCCGCTTTTGGTTGGGTATTGGCAAGATGGAGCCAATAATAGAGATGGCTACAAGTCTAATTTGAAATCGCCAATGGATTTCCCAATGCAAAATTTTATTGTTGAAGCTCTAAATGAACATGAAGAGTGGGATAAAGGCCTAGTTAAAATTTATCAAGGTTTGGCAAACGATTTTCATTATGCAAGTCCTAAAGACCTTCTGGTTTTTCCAGACAATCATGATATGAGTCGTATTTTTACCCAGCTAAAAGGCGATATAGAAAATACAAAGATGGCTTTGAGTTACGTTTCTATTTTGCCTCGAATTCCACAAATATATTACGGTACCGAAATTTTAATGAACGATTTTGATAACCCAGGAGATCATGGTTTAATCCGTACAGATTTCCCAGGAGGCTGGCATGGCGATACTGTTAATGCTTTTACAGGTGAAGGCTTAAGTGAAGCGCAAAAGGATATGCAGACCTTTTTAAAGAAACTTCTAAATTACAGGAAAAATAGCAAAGCCATTCATTACGGTGAAACCATTCATTTTGCACCAGAAAATGGTGTTTATGTGCTTTTTAGAATTTTAAATGATGAAATCGTGGTGCATATTATGAATAAAAATGATAAACCCGTTGAGCTAGATTTATCAAAATTTAAAGAAATTGGATTAAAAGGTAAGGCCGTAAAAAATATTATTACAGACTATCAATTTTTCTGGGGAGATAATATTACTCTAAATAAAAAAGGAAGTACCATTTTATCTACTAAATTAAATTAATTCAATTTTCTACAATAAAATTTTTCAGCATCCTAAATTTGAAATAAATACTAAAATGAAAAAGTTGTTTTTTATTGCCATATTATATTTTGGTTTCATTTCCTGTAAGGATAATAGAAAGCAAAATGATAATACACTTAAGCTCGATGAGCAAAAAGCTTATTTTATTAAAAAATTAGATAAAGCAAAATTGTCTAACGGAAAATTAATGCGTTTGGATAGTTTTTCTTCAAAATATATAAAACCCCGACCAGTAGATATATGGTTGCCTGATAATTATTCTGAAAATAAAAAACACGCCGTTTTATATATGCATGATGGGCAAATGTTATTCGATTCTACCACTACTTGGAACAAACAAGAATGGAAGGTTGATGAGTGGGCACTAAAACTAATGAATGAAAATAAAATAAAAGATTTTATCGTTGTTGCGATTCATAATATTAATGAAGAACGTTGGTCAGATTTATTCCCACAAAAGGCATTTGAGTTTTTAAATGAGAAGGATAAGGAGCTTATTAATAAGCAATCAAATAATATAAAGCATAGTAGTAAACTAAATGGCGATAACTATCTGAAATTTTTAGTAGAAGAACTAAAACCAATTATAGATTCTGAATTTGAGGTATATAAAAACATAGAAAACACAATTGTTATGGGGTCCAGCATGGGAGGGTTAATGAGTATGTATGCTATTTGCGAATACCCTGAAGTTTTTGGGGGTGCTGCATGCATGTCTACACATTGGCCAGGAGCAAACCCTATCGAAAATAATCCACTTCCTAAAGCTATATTTAAATACATGGAAGACAATCTGCCAAATCCCGAAACACATAAAATTTATTTTGATTATGGTACCGAAACCCTAGATGCTTACTACCCTGAGTATGCACCAACCGTTACCAAAATTTTAAAATTAAAAGGGTATTCCGAAAATAATTTTAAAAATTTAAAATTTCAAGGAACAAATCATTCCGAAAACTCATGGAATAAAAGATTGGATATACCTTTACGTTTTCTATTAGAAAAAAACTAAAATGAAATCAATAACATACATATTAATAGCAATAATGATAACAGGATTAAGCTGTACGAAAGAGAAGAAGGAGATTCGAAGTGATAATAATAGCGTAAAAATAACAAAGAAAAAATACGTGGTTTATCAGGTCTTTACTAGATTGTTTGGTAATACAAATACAACTAATAAACCTTGGGGCACTATAGAAGAAAATGGTGTTGGTAAATTCAATGATTTTACAATAAAAGCTTTAAACGAAATTAAAGATTTAGGCGTGAGTCATATATGGTATACAGGAGTGCCTCATCATGATGTTATAAGAGATTATAGCAAATACGGGATTTCAAATGATGATCCAGATGTAGTAAAAGGGCGTGCAGGTTCGCCTTATGCTGTTAAGGATTATTATAATGTAAATCCAGATTTAGCCGTTAATGTAGAAAAAAGATTAGAAGAATTTCAAGCACTTATAAAAAGGACACATGAGGCTGGTTTGAAAGTAATTATTGATATTGTTCCTAACCATGTGGCTCGAAATTATAAGAGTATTTCAAAGCCAGAAGGTGTCAGGGATTTTGGTGAAGATGATGATATATCTGTCGTTTACAATGTTAATAATAACTTCTATTATAATCCAGATGAGTCGTTTAAAGTACCAGTTTGGAAAAATGATTATTCGCCTTTAGGAAATGAAAAACACCCGCTTGAAGATGGTGAGTTTCCAGAAATGCCTGCAAAATGGACTGGAAACGGTTCTAGGTTATCACAACCAGATATGAACGATTGGTATGAAACTGTAAAAGTTAACTATGGTATTTCACCAGAAGGTAAAAAGGATTTTGACGAACTTCCCGACGGTTTTGAGAATGAAGATTATAAAACACATTATAATTTTTGGAAAGATAAAACGGTGCCTAATTCTTGGTTAAAGTTTAGAGATATTGCTTTGTATTGGTTGGATATGCAGGTTGATGGTTTTCGTTATGATATGGCAGAAATGGTGCCTGTTGAGTTTTGGAGTTTTATGAATTCATCCATCAAAATGAAAAATCCAGATGCTTTTTTATTGGCTGAAGTTTATAACCCTTCACTTTATAGAGATTATATAAAGAAAGGAAAAATGGATTATTTATATGATAAAGTACAGTTGTATGATACCATAAAAAGTGTTATGCAAGGAACCGGTAAAACAGATCATATTCCTCCAATTCTTGACGAGTTAAA
Source organism: uncultured Algibacter sp. (assembly GCF_947495675.1). Classification (GTDB taxonomy): domain Bacteria; phylum Bacteroidota; class Bacteroidia; order Flavobacteriales; family Flavobacteriaceae; genus Algibacter_B. The sequence continues at coordinate 21,407 of NZ_CANLZX010000005.1, forward strand.
AGATATTGAACACCACATGTTGCATTTTCTTGAAAACCATGATGAGCAACGTTTAGCAAGTTCTGCTTTTGCCGGTAATGCAGAAAAAGGTAAACCAGCAATGGTCGTTTCAGCAACTTCAACAACAGCTCCAACAATGATTTATTTTGGACAAGAAGTAGGGGAGGATGGCTCAGAAAATGCAGGGTTTGGCTTACCAACAAGAACTTCAATTTTTGATTATATAGGTGTTCCTGCTCATCAACGTTGGGTTAATAATAAGCAGTTTGATGGAGGCCAATTAACAAAAGAAGAAAAGCATTTAAGAGATTTTTATAAAAGAGTGTTAAACCTTACAATTAACAGTTCTGCTTTAGCTGGAAATTATCAAGATATTCATTTACATAATATACAAAATACACAATGGTATAATGATAAAGTACTATCATATGTGCGTTGGAGTGATGACGAGAAACTAATTATTGTTTCAAATTTTAACGACCAAAATACCTTTGGTTTTGAATTAAGTATTCCTGAAGATATTATTGAAAAATGGCACTTAAAAGATGGGGATTATGTAATTGAAGATCAATTGTATAAAGTTTATAAAACTAATTTAAAAGTTACTAAAGGAAAAGCTTTATTGAGGGTAGATGTTAAACCATTGGAGTCCTTTATTTTTAAAGTGAATTAATTTAATAATCAAATTCTTTGCCTGCTAGGTTTCTAAAGCCTAAAGGTTAAATAAACATAGAAACAAAATGAAGTATTTTTTAATCCTATTATCTTTTTTAGTTTTTAATGATTGTGAAGACAAAAAACAAATATCCTCTAAAAAACAAAAAACACCTTTTGTATGGGAAGGTGCAAATGTGTATTTTTTATTAACCGATAGGTTTAATAATGGAGATACTTTAAATGATGTAAATTTTGATAGAAATTTAGAGACAGGAAAACTTCGTGGTTTTAAAGGAGGAGATATAAAAGGAATCACTCAAAAGATAAAAGATGGGTATTTCACCAAATTAGGAATTAATGCCATTTGGATGACACCAATAGTAGAGCAAATTCATGGCGGAACTAATGAAGGAACAGGATTGAGTTATGGCTTTCATGGCTACTGGGCTAGTGATTGGACAACTTTAGACCCTAATTTTGGAACAAAACAAGATCTACATAATTTAGTTGAAACGGCTCATAAAAATGGCATTCGTATTCTTTTAGATGCTGTAATAAATCATACTGGGCCTGTAACAGATAAGGATCCTGTATGGCCATTAGATTGGGTGCGAACAGGGCCACAATGCGATTATCAATCTTACAATAATACTATAACTTGTACATTAGTTAAAAATCTTCCAGATATTAAAACAGAAAGTGATGAAGCTGTTGAATTACCAACTCAATTAGTTGAGAAATGGAAAAATGAAGGTAGATATGAAGATGAAGTTGCAGAATTAAACTCATTTTTTAAGAGAACAAACCACCCAAGAGCGCCTCGATTTTATATCATGAAATGGCTAACCGATTACATAAAAGAATTTGGAATTGATGGTTATCGCGTTGATACCGTTAAGCATGTTGAGGAAAACGTATGGCAAGAATTTAAAAAAGAATGTGATTTTGCGTTTTCTGAATATAAAAAATCTAATCCAGAAAAAGTATTGGATGATAACGATTTTTATTTAGTAGGAGAGGTATATAATTACGGGATTTCGGCAGGAAAAGCATTCGATTTTGGAGATAAAAAAGTAAATTATTTTGATAATGCTTTTAACGGACTTATAAATTTTGAGATGAAATGGAATGCCGCTCAACTAACAAAAGAAGAGTTATTTAAAAAATATTCTGATATTTTGAATTCAGAATTAAAAGGCTATGGCGTTTTAAATTATTTAAGTTCGCATGATGATGGGCAACCATTTGATGCGAACCGTAAAAAACCATTTGAAACTGCAACAAAACTGTTGTTGTGTCCAGGAGCATCGCAAGTATATTATGGTGATGAGTCAGCTCGTGCTTTAGTAATTCAAGGAACAGAAGGTGATGCAACATTACGCTCTTTTATGAATTGGGAGTCCATTAAAAATAATACTGAAACAAAAGCAGTTTTACATCATTGGCAAAAACTAGGACAATTCCGTGCTAAACACCCTGCAATAGGGGCTGGCGTTCATCAAATGATTACGGAGTCACCTTACGCATTTTACAGAAGTTTTTCTAAAGACGATTTCAAAGATTTGGTTGTTGTTGGTTTAGATTTACCTATTGGTGAAAAAGTATTAGATGTTTCAAAAGTCTTTGAAAATGGTGATACACTACATGATGCATATTCAGGTCTGTCTAGTAAAGTTGTAGAAGGGAAATTTACAGTTAACTCTCAGTTTAATATTTTACTTCTAGAAAAAATATAACTGTAATATTTTAAACGACAAATTAATAGGTAAGTAAGTTAAATTAATAACGACAAAACTTATTAATTTGTAACTTTGTATAATAAGCATAGTAATATTATGGATATTAACGACAATATTGAGTCACCTTTAAATTTAAAAGTTAGTTTCAATAAATTGTTGGAGCAATATGAGGTTTTGGCTAAAAGTGATGATGAATTTATTGTTACAAAAGCTAAAAGTATTCTTAAGATTGCTAATATATATCCTGAGCTTAGAGAAGGTTTTAGTGACACTTCTATATTAAAACTAAGAGAAAAAGAAATAAGCACGATTCTTAAAGACAGTTTTAGTCCATTACTAACACAAAATGAGATTAAAACAGCTTCGGTACCTTTTCATGATTTAATATTTAATTCTTCAGTACGTTTTAAAAATATAATAGAAAAAGCAGGAGAAGGATTTACTTTAAATATTAAAAATATGCCTGATGATGATAGGTATATTATAGCATGTACAATTATCTTAAATTTTTGTTATGGTTATAATTTAAATTTTAAAAGACCTTTTTATTACGAAATTCCCGATGCTGATGGTATACTACATTACTATAAAATATTATACAATGCAGATTTTTGCGAAATTATTCCAACGGATAAAGCAAAGAAAATTACAGAAGCAGACTATAGAGAATTATTAGATAATTTTGAAAATATTGCACTCTGGAAAGAGAAGTTTCCGCCAAATAGTTACTTGTTTAAAGGATTTGTAATTTCTAATATTTTTGATGTTACAGACGATCAATCAATATCAAATATAAAATCAACTCTTATTGGAGAAAATAAGCGGAAAAATGAAAATTTTATGGAAAGTTTTCATGAAATATTTAGGTCGCTACTTATGTTAAAAGACATTAAGGTTGGGTTTTCAATATATAATAAAGAAGAAGGAAGTTTTCAGCGTGTATATGGTGCAGGTATGAATAGCTATCTTCTAGGAGATAGAGATCATGAAAAGTGTTCAGATGCGTTATGTGGATGGTCGTATAACAGGTTGTTAAACGAAAACAAATACTTTTCTGTTTCAGACGTAGACACTAAATTCGATATAGCTAAAGGTCGTGCGCCACACATTACAAGTCTGCATGAACAAGGAATTAAAAGTGCAATTTTTGCACCCATTTCCAATGATGATGGATTAATGGGGGTTATAGAAATAGTGTCTAAAAAGCCAAGAGTATTAAATAGTATTAATGCTAATAAACTGGTTGATGTTATGCCTTTTATTATTTCGGCTGTTGAGCGTTCTAAAAATGAAGAAGAAAATTTAATAGAAGCAATTATTCAACAAGAATGTACATCTGTACATTCAAGTGTTAAATGGCGTTTTGTAAAAGAAGCAAAAGCGTTTATTAAAGATGAAATGAATGGACTAGATCCAAGTTTTAATGAAATTGCATTTAATAATATTTATCCGCTTTATGGTCAAATAGATATTAAAGGGTCTTCCGAGGCTAGAAATATAGCAACACAGCAAGATTTAATACTACAACTTAAATCTATTAAGAATATTTTCAATTTAATTTCAAAAACTGAAAATTTGCCAATCTATGAACAATACATCTACCAAATAAACGAATTTTTAGACGCTACAAAAAACAACTTTCAAGTAGATAGTGAGCAACAGATATCGGCATTTTTAAAAGAGGATATCGATCCTGTATTTAAACATTTAAGTACTTACAGGCCTGTAAAAGAAAAGATTGAAACATATTATTCTAGTATTGATGATGAATTAAATGTGTTGTATAAACACAGAAAAGCTTATGATGAAACCATAGCTAAAATTAATACAGAAATGGCATCATTATTAGATAAAAAACAACATGATGCTCAGGCAATGTACCCACATTTTTTTGAGCGTTTTAAAACCGATGGTGTAGAACATAACATGTATATAGGAGAGTCTATAACTAAAGAAGATAGTTTTAATCCTGTGTATTTATACAATTTGCGTTTGTGGCAATTACAAGTTATGTGCGAGATGGAAAACAGCTATTATCAAATGAAATCTGATTTTCCTGTTGCCCTTGATGTTGCTTCTATGATTTTAGTTTTTAGTCAACCTTTATCTATTAGTTTTAGAATGGATGAAAAACAATTTGATGTAGATGGTACTTATAATGCACGCTATGAAATTGTAAAAAAACGAGTAGATAAAGCATACATTAAAGGCACCACAAATCGTGTAACCCAAAAGGGAAAAATAAGTATTGTTTATTCGCAAAAGCAGGATGAACAAGAATACTTACGATATATTAAGTTTTTACAGTCTAAACATTATTTAGATACCGATGTTGAAATTGTTGAGCTTGAAGATTTACAAGCTGTAACTGGATTAAAAGCTATAAGAGTAAGTGTACTTTATCATACAGATGGTAATGATAAAGAATTTTACACATATGATGATTTAATGAATGAGATTAAGGCTTAGTTGTCATTTCTTGAACATGAGAAACTGGCGATTCGTCTGGTAAAACATCTTCTAACTCTGCTCCATTTATCTTTAAAGCAATACCAAATGATAGAACAGAAACAATCATGCCTATCATAAAAATAGTATAAGTAACTCTAAGAATTCTATATTTACGCTCTAAAACTTTTCCTAAAAAATAAAGGTCTTTGGTTAAAGAGCTATAAACGTATTCTTTATCTTTTATAAGTTCTTTAACTGCCCAATCATATTCCTTTAAACTCATTTTATGAAAGTTTCCAAAAAAGGTAAGGTTAACATCTTTATTTGCTACATCTTCTTTAGTAAACTCTCCACTAGTAATATTAGGTCTGGTTGCTATAATTGATAAAACCATAGATACAACACATGATAATGTAAAAATAGCTGTAGGGTAAATTAAATAAGCGTTATTATCTAATTTTGATATTAAATTTGCTAAAACAAGTGAAATGATAATGGCATTTACAGATAATAAAATGTTAGCTTTAGTATCTGCAATATCACTAAGTTTAATGTGGTTTCTTAATGCAACCCTATAAAATGTTTGTATGCCTCGTTCTGGACTTTCGTTTTTGTATTGTGCTTTATATTTTGCTTTTAATTCTTCAGTTTTAAGTTTGCTATTTCTTTTCTTCTTAGTTTTCATTAATTTAGAAAGGTTTTTTTCCTTTCTAGGTTGCCAATTTTTTAAAGCATAGTCTGTGTAAAACTCATGTTTCTTTGTAAGAACTTTTATGTTTTCATTTAGCCATTCATTAGGCGAATAGCTTGCAACTCCTTGTATTTCTAGTTCCTTTCTAAGAAATTCGCTGGCTTCGTCAAAATATTTTTTTCCAAAATGAGACGCATCAGCATCTCTAATTATTTTTCCAAGTTCTGTATTTGGCGAATCTTTAAATTTAGTGGCTAAAATACATGCGTTTACAGCTTTTATTGTTTCCGCATCGGCATTGTTGTCTGTTAAAAAACGCGTTGCAATCTTAACACTTTCTTCTTCATGCCCATCTTTAGTTTTAGTATAGCCAGTATCATGTAATAAAGCAGTTAATTGAAGAATTTCTGAATCTTTTTCGCTTATCTCAGTATTTTCAATAATTTCTCTTACACTTCTTAAAACACGTTCAGTATGTGTGTAGTTATGGTAAATAAATGTATGGTCTAATTCGTTTTTAAACAAATCAAAAACAAATTTTTCAGCACTATCAATTAATTTCGACATAAAACAAGTAAATTTAATATCACAAATTACTAAAATTTAAATATATTATGTGTGCTTTATCTATAAAGATTTTGACTGTAAGAATGTTGACTTGTTTTCGACTTAAGATATCTTAAAACATAGTATATTTAACTAAAAAATAAAGAACCTATTATTATGCTAACTTGGAAAGAAGTTATTAATTTTTCTGTAAAAGGAAACCCTACTCCAGACAAACGTGTCGAAAAAACTGAAGCTGAATGGCAAGCTCAACTAACTCCAGAACAATTTAGGATTACAAGGTTAAAAGGGACAGAAAGGCCGCATAGCGGTGCTTTATGCTCAATTCATGAAGCTGGAAAATACAATTGTATATGTTGTGATACGCCATTATTTGATTCTACAATTAAGTTTGAATCTGGTACTGGCTGGCCTAGTTTTACGCAACCAATTAAGGAAAATGCTATAAAGTATGAGCGCGATACTGCTTTTGGTATGGTTCGCGTTGAGGTTATGTGTAATACTTGCGATGGCCATTTAGGGCATGTTTTTCCTGATGGTCCTGAGCCAAGTGGTTTGCGGTACTGTATTAATTCAGAATCAATGCAGCTAGAAAAAGGTGCATTAAGTACAGAATAAAATTAATTTTTATAATACATGCCATAAGGGGTTAAAATAAACAGTATTAAAAAGTACGGTTATAAAACTTATATGAATTTAAATATTAAAGATATATTTAATAAAGAATTACCTGCAGATCTTATTAAAGATAACTCTAGGCGACAAGTAATTGAAGCTTGTTTTTCTTTTGTTACACCAAAGCATACAGCAAAACCAGAATTACTCCATGTGTCTTCTGAAATGTTAGAAAACTTAGGGCTTTCTGAATCAGATGCAGAAAGTAAAGATTTTTTAAATGTTTTTACAGGAAATAAAGTTTTAGAAGAAACAAATCCATATGCCATGTGTTATGGTGGGCATCAATTTGGTAATTGGGCAGGACAATTAGGCGATGGGCGCGCCATTAATTTATTTGAAGTTGAGCATAATAAATCTAATTGGCAAGTACAGTTAAAAGGAGCAGGAGAAACACCTTATTCTAGACATGCAGATGGTTTAGCGGTATTGCGTTCTTCGGTAAGAGAATATTTGTGTAGTGAAGCCATGTTTCATCTAGGTGTTCCTACAACTCGTGCTTTGTCCCTGGCACTATCAGGAGATAATGTACTTCGAGATGTTATGTATGACGGGAATTCGGCTTACGAAAAAGGAGCAATAGTATGCAGAACAGCCGAAACTTTTTTACGCTTTGGGAGTTATCAAATTTTTGCTTCAAGACAAGATGAAATAAACTTAAAAAAGTTAGTTGATTATACAATTAAGAATCACTTTACTCATATAGGAGAACCATCTAAAGAAGTATATATCACATTTTTTAAAGAAGTCTCAGAACGAACTTTAGATATGATAATTCATTGGCAACGAGTTGGTTTTGTTCATGGGGTAATGAATACAGATAACATGTCGATTCTTGGTTTAACGATAGATTACGGGCCATATGGCTGGTTAGAAGGTTATGAGTATGGCTGGACTCCAAACACAACTGATAGGCAAAATAAGCGCTATCGTTATGGTAACCAACCTAATATTGGTTTATGGAATTTAATTCAACTTGCAAACGCAATATACCCGTTAATCGATGCTGCAGAACCTTTAGAAGCTATTTTAAATCAATATAAAACAGATTTTGAAGTTAAGTTACTAAACATGATGTGCTCTAAGTTAGGTTTTTTAAATAAAGATGAAAATGATCAAAAACTAATACTAGAATTAGAGGATATATTACACTTAACAGAAACCGATATGACAATTTTCTTCAGAAATCTAAGTAATTTTGAAAAAGAAAAACCTTCAGAAGGGCTTCATGTAATTAGCGATGCATTTTATAAACCAGATGAAGTTACTGGGAATATTGAAAAGCGATGGAAAAGTTGGTTTGAAGAATATGCAAAAAGGTTGCGACAAGAATCATTTTCAAATGATGAACGAAAAGACAAAATGAACACAATAAATCCTAAATATGTATTACGTAATTATATGGCACAATTAGCCATTGATGATGCAGATAATGGAGATTACAAATTAATAGACGAATTGTTTAATATGCTTAGAAAGCCTTATGATGAGCAACCAGAATATCGAAAATGGTTTGCTAAACGCCCAGAATGGGCTAGACATAAAGTTGGCTGTTCTATGTTATCTTGCAGTTCATAAAATAATATAAATTATAATAATGAATAATTATAAAAAGGCATACATAGCAGGAGGCTGCTTTTGGGGTATGGAAGATTTGTTTAGAACGCGCCCAGGAATAAAAGATACCGAGGTTGGTTATATAGGTGGCGAAAACGAAAACCCAACTTATAAAAACCATCCAGGTCATGCTGAAGGGATAGAGCTAATTTATGATCCAAACGAAACATCATTCAGGGAGATATTAGATTATTTTTTTAGAATTCATAATCCTACAACAATAGATAGACAGGGTAATGATAAGGGTTCGAGCTATAGGTCGGCTATATTTTTTCAAAATGAAGAAGAAAAAAAAGATGCCCAAGATATTATTAAAATTGTAAACGACTCAGGTAAATGGGAAGGGACTGTAGTTACTACTTTAGAGCCCTATTCAACATTTTGGAAAGCTGAGCCAGAGCATCAAGATTATTTGGTAAGAATTCCTAATGGATATACATGTCATTTTGAAAGGTTTGAAGAGCCTTTTATTTTATTGTAAACTCAATATTAATACTATTTTCAAAAAAGTTGTTACAGATAAATGAAAACGAATTCAAAAACAGAATTAGGCCTAGGTTTAGCAGCTTTAGGTAGGCCAGAGTACATTAATATTAGAACAAATAAATCAATTGATAAGTCTGAGGAGGCTTTTAAGCAAAATACATTTTCGGTTTTAGATGAAGCTTATAAGTTAGGAATTCGATATTTTGACACAGCACCATCCTACGGGAAAGGCGAAGCTTTTTTAGAAGAATGGAATAGAAAACATAAGCACCTAAATGTTGTTTTGGGTACAAAATGGGGTTATACTTATGTGGCTAATTGGGAACTTGGTTTTGAGGGAAAACATGAAGTTAAAGAACATTCATTAAAAAAATTGAATGAGCAATGGGATGTTTCAAAAGCAATGCTTCCGAGCCTTAAATATTATCAAGTGCATTCGGCTACTTTTGAAAGTGGGATTTTAGAAAATATAGATGTTTTAAATCAGCTTCATAAAATAAAAAAGGAAACTGGAGTACAAATCGGTATCACAACAAGTGGTCCAAATCAAAGTAACGTAATTAATTTTGCTTCAAATATTATAATAGAAAATAAATGTTTGTTTGATACTTTTCAAGTAACTTATAATGTTTTTGAACAATCAGCTTATCCTGTTTTAAAAGAGCTTCTTAAAGATGGTAAAAAGGTAATTGTTAAAGAAGCCTTAGCTAACGGACGTGTTTTTCAAAATAAAAATTTTCAACATTATAATAGAGCATATTTAGTTTTAAACCAGTTGGCAGAAAAATATAAAGTGGGTGTTGATGCCATTGCATTACGTTTTGTTATAGATGGTTTACAACCAAACTATGTGCTAAGTGGTGCCTCAGATTCTATACAATTAAAAGAAAATTTTAAGGCATTAAATTTTAAATTAACAGAAGAGGAATTGAATGTACTTAAATCAATAAATGTTGCAAGTACTACTTATTGGGATGAGCGAAGTGATTTGCCTTGGGATTAAAGAAACTCTTTTTTAGAAACTATATATTATTTGAGTTAATTATTTAGTTGATTGGAATAGCTTTACAAAAGCTAAAAAAGTAATTTTACATACAGAAATAATAAACTATGAAGATTCTTAAATACATTTTAATTTTAACAGTAATTTTATTTGTAACTGCATGTGCCACATACACACCACAATATGCTGATGAGAATCATAGCAAAATAGAGTTTCCAAACAAAGAAATAGACAAAACATTTTATCTAGTTGGTGATGCCGGAAAATCTCCAATAGGAGGTATGTCTAAAGCCTTAACGGCTTTTAATAAATATATTGAAAACAAAAAAACAAAGGGCGATTACACTATTTTTTTAGGAGATAACATATATCCTTCAGGGTTACCTAAAAAAGGCAAAAAAGGGAGAGGAAACGCAGAAAATGCTCTTAATGCTCAAGGAAAATCTATTGCCGATTTTGAAGGAAAAACTGTTTTTATTCCTGGAAATCATGATTGGTATGCAGATGGTTTAAAAGGTCTAAAACGCGAAGAAAAATATGTTGAAAAATTAGTTGGTAAAAATACCTTTAAACCAGAAAATGGTTGCCCGCTTGAAAGTATTGATGTTAGTGAATCTATTCAATTAATTATTATAGATACGCAATGGTATCTAGAAAACTGGAACAGACACCCAACAATTAACGACGAATGTGAAATAAAAACTAGAGAGCGCTTTTTTCAAGAAATTGAAGGAGAACTTAAAAAAGCACAAAATAAAACTACGGTTTTTGCCATGCATCACCCTATGTACACAAATGGCGCGCATGGAGGTAAATATGCATTAAAAAAACACTTATACCCATTTCAACAAAAAATACCACTTCCTGGTGTAGCATCTTTTATCACACAATTAAGAACACAAGGTGGTGTGTCTATACAAGACAGGTATAATGAGCGCTATCATGAATTAATGAGTCGTTTGGAAACAATGACTTTAGATGCTGATAATGTCGTTTTTGTATCTGGTCATGAGCATACTTTGCAGTATATTGAACAAGAGAGCATAAAACAGATCGTATCTGGATCGGGAGCAAAAGAATCTTCTGTTGAGTTAAGTAGCAATGGATTGTTTTCTTCTGGCGAACAAGGGTTTGCAGAGTTAACTATTTTTAAAGATGGAAGCAGTTGGGTGCGTTATTATGGCGAAGCTAATGGTAATCCAAAATTATTATTTACAAAAGAAGTGTTTCCTCCAAATAAGAAATATGATTTTTCAAACCTTCCAGAAACATTTCCACAAGAAGTAGAAGTGTCTATTTATACAAAAGAAGAAACAGATGTTTCTGGTTTTTTTGAGTCGGTTTGGGGAGACCATTATAGAGATATTTACAGTACAAAAATTAAGGCTAAAGTAGCAACACTTGATACTCTTTATGGCGGATTAGAATTAGTAAGAAAGGGAGGAGGGCACCAAACAAGGTCTTTGCGATTAAAAACTAAAGATGGTCGCGAACTTAATATGAGAGCCCTCCGAAAAAGTGCTACACAATATTTACAAACAGTACTTTTTAAAGATACTTACATTCAAGATGAATTTGAAAAAACAGCAATTGAAGGATTAATTTTAGATTTTTATACTGCTGCTCATCCATACGCTTTTACAGTAGTTTCAGATTTATCTGATGCCGCAAAGATATACCATACAAACCCTAAATTATTTTTTATACCTAAACATAAATATATGGGTGAGTACAATAAAGAATATGGCGGGGAATTATATATGATAGAAGAAAGGCCAGAAGATAATTATGCTGATGATAAGAATTTTGGGTATGCTGATGATATTGAGAGTACACATGATATTGTTAAAAAAATTAGAGAAGATGAAAAACATAAAATTGACGAAAATGCTTTTGTAAGAGCTAGGCTTTTCGATATGTTAATTGGCGATTGGGATAGGCACCAAGATCAATGGCGTTGGGCGCAGTTTGATATGGAAAATGGAGATAAGTATTATAGGCCAATTCCTAGAGATAGAGATCAAGTATTTTCAAATTTTGATGGTGCGCTGTTAGACGTCATGAAGGTTATTTCTGGTTCAACAAAACAGCTTCAGGTATATGATGAGGAATTGGCAAATATTGAGTGGATGAATGCTGCAGGTATAAAACTAGACAGAGTTATGGTCCAGCAAGCAGATAAGGAAACATGGTTAAAACACGCCAAATTTCTTCAAGAAAATATTACTGATGATGTTATAGAAAAAGCATTTAAAAAAGTACCTAAAGAGGTACAAGACAAAACGCTTGATGATATCAAACAAAAGTTAAAAGGAAGACGTGCTAATTTGCAAAATATTGCAACTCGTTATTATAACTATTTAAATGAATTGGTTGTTTTAACTGGTACAGATAAAGATGATTATATAGAAGTATCCAGAACAGGAGATAAAGAAACAAATATTAAAATATCTAGAATTATAGATGGTGAAAAAGGTGAAGTTATTGTTGATAAAACATTTAATAAAGATATTACAAAAGAAATGTGGATTTATGGTCTAGACGATAAAGATGTTTTTGAAGTAAAAGGAAAAGCTAATAATCCAATATTTATTAGGCTAATAGGAGGTCAAGAAAACGATACTTATATTATAAAGAATGGTAGGAAAGTTAAGGTTTATGATCATGAAAGTAAATCCAACACTATTAAAGAAAATAATGGCGCTACAATAAGATTAACAGATGTTTACAAGTTAAACCTATTTGATTTTAATAAGAATATTACAAAATCTAGTGTCATTACACCAGCTATTGGATTTAATCCTGATGACGGGTTTTTGCTTGGTGTATCATATTCCAAAACAATCAAAGGATTTCAAAGAAACCCTTTTTCACAACAACACAGGTTTAAAGGAGGGTATTATTTTGCTACAAATGGCTTCTCTTTAAATTATGATGGTGAATTTGCAAATATTATGAACGATTGGAACCTACACATTGCTGGGCAATTTACAACCGAAAATTTCACAAATAACTTTTTTGGTTATGGAAATGAAACAGAAAATAATGATGATTTAGAGTTGGATTACAACCGAGTTAAAACAAGTACTTACGCTGTAAAGGCGGGTATTTTAAAAAAGGGAAATTTTGGTAGTGATTATGGAATTAGGACAATATTTGAAGGTATAGAAATTGAAAATACTGAAAATAGATTTATCACCAATGAATTTGTTGATGCTAATGACTCAGATTTTTACAAGCGACGTTTTTTTGGAGGCTTGGAAGCTCAATTTAATTACAAGAGTTTTGATAATAAAATCAACCCTAAAAAAGGGATGACTTTTATGTTACAAGTTGGTGGTAAAACTGAATTTGAAGACACAAAAAACACTTATGGATATTTAAATTCAAATCTTGGTTTTTATAACTCATTATCAAAAAACAAAAATTTAGTTTTAAAAACAGATGTAAGAACCCAAATACGAATGGGTGACGATTTATTGTTTTATCAAGCTGCAAATATTGGTGGTAAGAATGGATTAAGAGGGTTTAGGAATGAGCGCTTTACAGGAAAAAGTTCTTTGGTAGGAAGCGTAGATTTACGCTATAGTTTTCCTTCTTTTAAAACAAATACTCTACCATTACAAATTGGTATTTTTGCAGGTGGTGATGTTGGTAGAGTTTGGCTAGAAAATGACTTTTCAGATAAATGGCATAATGATTACGGAGGTGGTTTTTGGATAACTGCTGCCGAAAGTTTATCCGGAACATTTAACTTTTTTAATAGTGAAGAAGGCTTAAGGTTTACTTTTGGATTTGGATTAAATTTTTAATTCAATTGGAACTCGTAAAGATGTCCTCCCTTATTTTTATTTTTTTCATCTGTTATGTATACTGTCGAATTGTTTTTAAAACATATGCCCTCTTTTTGAGAATTATGTTTGAAATTTAACAATTCAATATCACCATCAAAAAAATTATCACCTTTAAAATTGCTAATTTTTATTAATTTATTATGATTTAAAAGAGCTATAATATTTTTTGATTCATTAATAGCAGCCGAGGTTATTTTTAAACTTTTTCCTTTTAGTTTAAAATCGGTAATAACTTCAGCAGTATGCTTTCCAATGGTATTAGGTACTTTAATGAGCATACAAGATTTATTCTCTTTGCTAAAAATATAAAAGTAATTATTTAATAGAAAAAAGGCCTCAAAGTCTTCCGAATTAACTTTTTTTGGTAATGTGAAATTTATACGTTTTGCACTAGTTTTATCAGACTCTAAATCTGATACTTTATAGATGGTAAAATCGTCACGATTTTTACTATTATTGCCAAAATCTCCTATGTAAAGATTTCCATCTTCATCAGAGGTTAAGTCTTCCCAATCAATATTACTCGAGTTACTAATGTCAATTTCCTTTATAATATCTCCGTTTAAATCTATACCGTAAATGTTGTTTTTATTGCCCGAATCTTCAATAGTCCACAGTAAGTTTGAACCAGCAACACGCTCAATTGCAGAAGCTTCTTTCAAACTTTTAGGTAAGCCAGCAATAATATCTAATTTTCCAGAATTGCAGGACAAAAAGAGAAATGTGAAAAGTAATGTGGGTTTTAGGGTAAAAGTCATAAATTGTATTTTTATCTTTGTAAAATATAACATAATAAAGTTCCTTTAAAAAATTAAATGGAACTTTAAAATATTCGTTAAAGTTAAATAAAGCTTATTGCTTATTAGATTAATTTATTAGAAGTTTATGACTACAGTTAACGATTTATTAAACCTTTTAGTATTAGAGAAAATAAACGATAACGAATTTAATGGTATAAGTAAAACAATTGGAAGTCCTATTGTATTTGGAGGGCAAGTATTGGCACAAGCTTTAAATGCAGCGAGTAGAACAATTACCAATCAAAGAGTTTTGCATTCTATGCATGCTTATTTTTTAGAAGCTGGAGATTTAGAATTGCCTATAACTTATAATGTAAGTATTGTTAGAGATGGAGGAAGTTTTTCTGTTAGACGTGTAACAGCACATCAAAAGGACACAACAATATTTATTTTATCAGCCTCTTTTCATAAAAAAGAAGATGGGTATAGTCATCAAATTGAGATGAAATCAAATATTAAACAACCAGAAGAATTGTTAAGCTGGACAGATATGTATAAGGAATATGGAGATTTTTTACCCAAAGGACTTAAATCTTTTTTAGCTATTAAACGTCCTGTAGAATTTAAGCCTACAGCGTTTGCTAATCCTTTAGATCCAAAAGACTTACCACCTAGTCATGATGTTTGGTTTAAACTAAAAGGCGATGTTAAAGATTTAGATTTATCAACTAAACAGCAGATTTTAACTTATATTTCGGATTATAACATATTAACATCAACATTAAATCCTCATGCAAGTAGTGCACATTGGGGTAATACAATAACAGCAAGTTTAGACCACTCAATGTGGTTTTTTAGAGAATTCGATTTTTCAGATTGGTTACTCTACAGTACAGAATCCCCTAGTACCTCTGGTGCTAGAGGTTTTGCACGAGGACATATTTTTACAAGAGGCGGAAAATTAATAGCCTCTGTAGCTCAAGAAGGATTAATAAGACCTATTAAAAATGACAAGTAATATTTTAAAAATCGGACATAGAGGAGCCAAAGGGCATGTAACCGAAAACACTTTAGAATCTATAAAGAAAGCTTTTGCTTTGGGAGTAGATGGTATTGAAATTGATGTACATAGATGCGCATCAGGCGAGTTAGTAGTCTTTCATGATTTTACCGTAGATAGAATCACAAATGGTACTGGCGAAGTTTCAAAACAACCACTAAGGGCTTTAAAAAACTTAAAAACTAAAGGTACATATCAAATCCCAACTTTGGCCGAGGTGTTGCTTTTAGTGGATAATAAGTGCTTGCTAAATATAGAACTTAAAGGTCAGGATACAGCAAAAGAGGCAGCCAGAATTATTACATTTTATGTAGATAAAAAGGGATGGGATTATAGCAATATTTTAGTCTCTAGTTTTCATGAAGATTTACTTGAAACGGTACGAGGTATAAATGATAAAATTCCTTTAGGAGTGCTAACTGAAAACAATCTAGAAAGAGCAATTACTTTTGCAAAAAGTATTAAAGCAGTATCTATTCTTCCTAATTATACAATGTTAACAGAAGAGATTGTAACAGAGCTTAAAGAAGATTTTAAAGTAATTACGTTTACTGTAAATAATTTAAAGCCATTGGAACGTATAAAATCTTATGGTGTTGATGGTATAATTTCGGATTATCCTGATAGGATATGATAAAAAAAAGCGTCATCGTTATTGGTGGTGGAGCTGCAGGTTTCTTTGCTGCAATAAACATAGCTGAACAAAATCCAAATTTAAAAGTTACTATTCTTGAACGAGGTAAAGAAGGTCTAGGAAAAGTAAAGGTATCTGGTGGCGGGCGTTGTAATGTTACTCATGCAGAATTTATTCCTCAAGAATTAGTTCAAAATTATCCGCGAGGCGAAAAAGAACTCTTAGGGCCTTTTCATCAATTCATGACAGGTGATACTATTGACTGGTTTGAAAAACGAGGCGTAGAATTAAAAATTGAAGACGATGGCAGAATGTTTCCTGTTTCTAATTCATCACAAACTATCATTGACTGTTTTTTAAACGAAGCAGAAAAGCATCAAGTTGAAATATTGTACAATCATTCTGTAAAGGCTTTAAGTCAAAAAGGTCAAACTTTTAAAATTGAAACCTCACAGGGCGATTTTTTATCTGATAGGGTTTTAATTGCAACAGGAAGTAATCCCAAAATATGGAATATTTTAGAATCTTTAGGGCATACCATTTCACAACCCGTTCCTTCATTATTTACTTTCAACATAAAAGATAAACGTATACAGGATATTCCGGGTGTTGTTGCTCAAAATGTTGAGATTAGAGTTTTAGAAACTAATCTTTGGAGTGAAGGCCCATTGTTAATTACACATTGGGGAATGAGTGCGCCATCAATTTTAAAATTATCTGCTTTTGGTGCTTTAGAATTGTCAAAACGAAATTATAATTTTCAAATAGAGGTTAATTTTATTAAGCAAAGTTTTGAAGATTGTTTTAATACTTTAAAAATTTTAAAACAAGATTTGGCTAAAAAGACAGTTTTTAAAACCACACAATTTGATTTGCCAAAACGTTTATGGCATAAGTTAGTTTTAGCCTCAAATATGGACATAGAAACTCGATGGGCAGATTTAAATAAAATTCAGTTAGAAACTTTAGCAAATCAACTTACTAAAGCCATTTTTAAGGTAGATGGTAAAAGTACCTTTAAGGAAGAATTTGTTACAGCAGGTGGTGTTAATCTCAAAGAAATTAATTTTAAAACTTTTGAAAGCAAATACGTAAAAGGTCTGTATTTTGCAGGTGAAGTTATTGATGTTGATGCGGTTACAGGAGGTTTTAATTTCCAAAACGCTTGGACTGGCGCTTATATTGCTGCTCAAAATATTTCAAAATAAAATGCATACTTATATCGCTTTTTTAAGAGGAATTAATGTTGGCGGACATAAAAAAGTGCCAATGGCTCAATTAAGAGAATTACTTGGTAAAAAGGGCTTAAAAAATGTACAAACGTATATTCAAAGTGGCAATGTGATTTTTCAATCGAAAGAAACAAACAATAATATTTTAGAGGGTAAAATACAAAAGGCTATTGTAGGGCAATTTGGATTTGATGTTCCGGTTTTAGTAATTAGCCCAATAGAGTTAAAGAAAGTTTATGATGATTGTCCTTTTCCTGAAGCCCAAAAAACTAATAGTTATTTCATGTTTCTTTACGATATTCCAGACCAAGATTTAGTTAAAGAAATTTCAGGAATATCTTATCCAAATGAAACATTTGTTATTACTAAGATTGCTATCTATTTTCATTGTTCGAAAGGATATGGTAAAGCGAAGTTTAGTAATAATTTCTTCGAAAAAAGGTTAAAAATTACAGCCACAGCAAGAAACTATAAAACTATAGTAAAGTTATTATCTTTGTCAACTGAAATATAATAAATGATAGTAGAAGATTTCATTCCAAAATCAAGTTCAAAAAGTATAGAAAAAGGTAGTTTCACTTGGTCATCACCAAGTAATATTGCTTTAGTTAAATATTGGGGGAAGAAAGCGCATCAAATACCAGAAAACCCATCTATAAGTTTTACACTTAATAATTGTAAAACAACTACAACTTTGAGTTTTTCAAAAAAAGAAACTAATAATAGCTTTTCATTTGAAGTTTATTTAGATGATGAAAAGAAAGATGATTTCAAACCAAAAATTGAAACTTTTTTTAAACGTGTTGAAGTTTATTTGCCTTTTTTAAAGGATTATCATTTTAAAATAGAAACATCAAATACTTTTCCACATAGTTCTGGTATTGCATCTTCGGCCTCTGGTATGAGTGCTTTAGCGTTGTGCTTAATGAGTATTGAGAAAACACTAAGCCCTAGCATATCTGAAGAAAGTTTTACTAAAAAAGCCTCGTTTTTAGCTCGTTTGGGCTCTGGTAGTGCTTGTAGAAGTTTAGAAGGTAATTTAGTTGTTTGGGGAAAGCATATTGAAATTGATGGAAGCTCTGATTTATTCGGCGTTAAATATCCTTATCAAGTGCATCAAAACTTTAAAAACTACCAAGACACAATATTGCTTGTAGATAAAGGAGAAAAACAAGTGAGTAGTACTTTAGGGCATAATTTAATGCACGATCATCCTTTTGCTCAAGAACGCTTTAAGCAAGCTAATAAAAACCTATCAGATATAATCTCAATATTAAAAACAGGTGATTTAGATAAATTTATTGCACTTGTAGAAAGTGAAGCATTAACGTTACATGCAATGATGATGACAAGCATGCCGTATTTTATTTTAATGAAACCTAATACATTAGAAATTTTAAATAAAATATGGGCTTATAGAAATACTTCAGGTTCAAAAGTTTGTTTTACTTTAGATGCTGGAGCAAATGTGCATGTGCTTTATCCTGAGAATGAAGCTGCTCAAGTATTAGAATTCATTCAGAATGAATTAGTTGCATATTGTCAAAATGGACAGTATATTTGCGACGTTATTGGTTTGGGGGCTAATAAAATGTAATATGCTAATATTTTGTTTAAAAAAATAGTATATTTGTTAAACATGTTGTCTCAAACAAAGTATCTTTTATGAAAGGACCTCTATTTTACTCAAAAATTTTACTCTTTGGTGAGTATGGAATCATTAAAGATTCTAAAGGTTTATCAATTCCTTATAGTTTTTATAATGGTGCTTTAAAGAAAGATGAAAATCCTTCTGATGAAGCTATAAAATCGAACACAAGCTTAAAAAGATTTGCTAAGCATATCCAGAGTATTGATACTGCTATTGTTCGTTTTGATAATAAACGCTTACAAGACGATGTGAATTCTGGTATGTACTTTGATTCGTCAATACCACAAGGCTATGGTGTAGGAAGTAGTGGAGCTTTAGTGGCAGCCCTTTATGATAAATATGCCTTTGATAAAATTACGGTACTCGAGAATTTAACAAGAGAGAAATTATTAAAACTAAAAGCAATATTTTCTGCAATGGAATCTTTTTTCCACGGAAAATCTTCTGGTTTAGATCCTTTAAATAGTTATTTAAGCATTCCAATTCTTATTAACTCCAAAGATAATATTGAAGCAACAGGTATTCCGGCACAACAAAGTGATGGTAAGGGTGCTGTGTTTTTGTTAGATAGTGGAATTATTGGCGAAACGGCACCAATGGTAAGTTTATTTATGGAAAACATGAAGCAAGAAGGCTTCCGTAGCATGCTTAAAAATCAGTTTATAAAACATACAGATGCCTGTGTTGACGATTTCTTAAAAGGCGATATAAAGTCTCTTTTTAGAAACACCAAACAACTTTCAAAAATTGTTTTGAATAATTTTAAACCCATGATTCCTAATCAATTTCATGACCTTTGGAAAAAAGGATTGGATACCAACGATTATTATTTAAAGCTTTGTGGTTCAGGTGGTGGAGGTTATATACTTGGGTTTACTCAAGATATTAAAAAAGCAAAACAAGCATTATCAGATTATAAGTTAGAAGTCGTTTATAACTTCTAAAAGCCATTTACTGTTTATTCTAAAATGTTATCTAGAACCAGATTCAGGATTTCATCAAACTTTTTTTAAATGTTAACAAGAAGGCAGAAACATATACTACTCAAATTTTTCAGTATGTTTTCTGTAATTAGAGGCTACAATATTCTGGTTGTTGTAATTGCTCAATATCTTACTTCAATTTACATTTTAGCTCACGATAAGCCATTAAAGCAGGTCGTTTTAGATTTAAATCTACTTATGCTAGTGTTAGCATCAGCAGCAACTATAGCAGCAGGCTATATTATTAATAGTTTTTACGATTCAGAAAAAGATTTAATAAACCGCCCAATAAAATCTAGATTAGATAGGTTGGTTAGCCAAAACACCAAACTCTCCTTTTATTTTGTATTAAATTTTATTGCAGTAATTATGGCCAGTTATGTGTCGTTTAAGGCTGTAATTTTCTTTTCATTATACATTTTTGGTATTTGGTTTTATTCACATAAATTAAAAAAAATGCCATTTGTAGGTAATCTAACATCGGCCATTTTAACTATTACACCATTCTTCGCCATTTTTATGTATTACAAAAATTTTGAAACCGTAATTTTTGTACATGCTATATTCTTGTTTTTAATGATTTCAATGCGAGAACTTACTAAAGATTTAGAAAACATAAAAGGAGATATTGCGCAGAATTACGTAACAATACCTGTGGCTTACGGGGAAAAAACATCAAAAATAATGTTAACTATTTTAGCGGTTTTAACGATAATACCAACCTATTTATTGCTATATCGTTTTGAAGTAGGACATATGTATCTCTTTTTTTATTTAAGCTTTTGTTTGCTCGTAATTTTTCTGTTTTTACTATGGCAATCAAAAACCAAAATACAGTATTTAATATTACACAATATTTTAAAATTTATCATTCTAGCAGGCGTCTTTAGTATTTTACTAATCGATGTAAGTGTTATTTTAAATAGAATTTAATTTATTTGGGTTTTCTAAAAGTTGGGTTATAGGTCAATGGTACTTACTAGTACCTCTTTTTTGGTTTTCAACTTTAATCCCTAACCTAAAAGCAACAAATCAATAAACATTAAATATAGAATCATAATTTTTAAGTATATCTTTGCACAAAATATAAAGTAATGAATAAGAATCAAGGGAGTAAAGGAAAAGGAAAACCATCTGGACGTGGAAAAGGAAACACACGTTCTACAAGTTATGCAAGAGGAAATGCACCTATTAAAAAAAATACTCAAGCACCTAAAAAAACAGGAAATCCTGATGAAATTAGGTTAAATAAATATATAGCTAATTCTGGTATATGCTCGCGTCGTGAGGCAGATGAACATATAGCAATAGGTTTAGTAACCGTAAATGGTAAAGTAATTACCGAAATGGGATATAAAGTAAAGTTAGCAGATGAGGTTAAATATGATGGCTCACGAATAAACCCAGAGAAAAAAGCCTATGTGTTATTAAACAAACCAAAAGGTTTTGCAACAACAACTAGCGAAGGTAAAGGACGTACAGTTATGGATTTAGTTGCAAATGCTACAGATTCGCGAATTAAACCTATTGGGCGTTTAGGAAGAAACTCTAAGGGATTATTGTTGTTTACTAATGATGATTCAGTTGCTAAAAAATTCACAAATTCTAAAAATGGGGTAGCCCGTTTATTTCATATAGAATTAGATAAAAATTTAATATTAGAAGATTTAAAAAAGATTCAAGCTGGTTTTAAGGTAGAAGGAAAATTAATTGAAGTTGAAGAAATTAGTTATATTGATGGTGCTTCAAAAAAAGAAATAGGCTTAAAAATTAAAAATACTGGAAACACAATAATTCGTACCATCTTTGAATATTTAAAGTACGAAATAGTAAGCTTAGATTGTGTTGCTATTGGTCACTTAACCAAAAAAGATATTCCTCGCGGACATTGGAAACACTTAACAGAGCAAGAATTGAATACTTTGAAAATGTTGTAATACAATTAATTTATTTCATTGTTTTTATAATAATAATTCTTAAGTTTTTTATAGATTACCTTGGTGTATTTTATAGAACTCTTGTAGGTTTATTATGTCATTTTTTATATATAACTAGATATTTGTTTAATACCAGGAAACTTTCTTTTGTATTGCGTTTTTTACGTTAGGGATAGTAACGGAAAGCCCACAGCGAGGTACGAGCGAGGACTTATAGTGTATAGCCCGACCCTTGTGGTAACGCCCAAAAAAAATATTTCAAAAAAAATATTAAAAATGTTTGGTGTGTCAAAAAATAAATTACATTTGCGCACTTTTTTAAGCGAAATAACTTAAAAATTAGCTGAACACATTGAACCCTGTTTGTATGTTCGGGCTTTTGAAAATTAGGAAGTCATATTCAAAAGCAGCTTACAGATTAAGCGACCGAATTTTAAAGCTAACTTCCGTTTCTCCAATACATGCTATACAGCATGAATATGCCTTTGTGCCCACTACCGAAAAGGAATTTCGTATTTGATATTGTTAAATTTTTATTGGCTTAACGTGTAGTTAATACACTTATTACATCTTTAACTTTTATTAAAATTTACTTTTTACATTGAATACAAAATATATTGATTTAATCAATCAAACTTACGAGTTCCCTCAAGAGGAATTTAAAGTTGAAAAGGGACAGTTGCATTTTCATGATATTGACTTAATGCAATTAACAAAACAGTATGGTGCACCACTAAAATTCACATATTTACCTCAAATATCTAACAATATTAATAAGGCAAAAATGTGGTTTGCTAATGCTATTGAGAAATATAATTACAAAGGAAATTATAATTATTGCTACTGTACAAAAAGCAGTCATTTTAAACATGTTTTAGATGAAGCTTTAAAGAACGATATACATATTGAAACATCGTCGGCTTTTGATATTGATATTGTTGAAAGCTTAAAAGCAGATGGTAGGATTACAGATAATACATATGTAATTAGCAATGGTTTTAAACGTGCACAGTACGTTACAAACATTGCGCGGTTAATCAATAATGGGCATAAAAATGCGATTCCAATTATAGATAATTACGAAGAAATAGATTTACTTTCTCAAGAGATTAATGGTAAATTTAATGTTGGAATTAGAATTGCATCTGAAGAAGAACCAAAGTTTGAGTTTTATACATCGCGTTTAGGTATAGGTTACAAAAACATTGTGCCTTTTTATAAAAACCAAATTGCTAATAATGAAAAAGTTGAGCTAAAAATGCTACACTTTTTTATTAATACAGGTATTCGTGATAATGCTTATTACTGGAACGAATTATTAAAGTGTTTAAAGGTTTACACAAATTTGAAAAAGATTTGTCCAACTTTAAATAGCTTAAATATTGGTGGTGGTTTTCCTATTAAAAACTCATTAGCTTTTGAGTTTGATTACGAGTATATGATAGATGAAATTATCAATCAAATTAAACTAACTTGTGAGGAAGAAGAAGTAGATGTACCAAATATTTTCACAGAGTTTGGAAGCTTTACAGTAGGCGAAAGTGGCGGTGCTATTTATGAAGTACTTTACCAAAAACAACAAAACGATCGTGAAAAATGGAACATGATAAACTCATCTTTTATTACAACATTACCAGATACTTGGGCTATTAA
Source organism: uncultured Algibacter sp. (assembly GCF_947495675.1). Taxonomy (GTDB): domain Bacteria; phylum Bacteroidota; class Bacteroidia; order Flavobacteriales; family Flavobacteriaceae; genus Algibacter_B. Next base: position 45,037 of record NZ_CANLZX010000005.1, read on the forward strand.
TAAACGTTTTATAATGTTAGCAATAAATCGTTGGCAAGATAGTTATGAGCGTGTATTATTGGGAGGGTTAACTTGTGATAGCGATGATTATTATAACAGCGAACAGCATATGAATGCTATTTATATGCCAAAATATAACAAAGACAAACCTTTGTATATAGGTTTTTTTAACACCGGAGCTTACCAAGAAACTATTGGTGGTTTTGGCGGTTTACAACATTGTTTAATTCCGTCGCCTAAGCATATCTTAATTAATAGAGATGCCAATGGAAACATAACGACTGAATTATTTAGTGAACAACAAAAAAGTGAAGACTTACTTAAAATATTAGGTTATGATAAGCGTCAAGATCAAATTGTTAAAGATGACGCTTTAGAATTAACCAAATCTCATTCATAGTAAAATGGAAAATACATACGCAGGAATTCCTGAAGAATTAGCAAAATTAGAGCAAGCAAAAATTGTTTTAATTCCTGTGCCTTACGATGGTACAAGTACATGGCAAAAAGGTGCCGATAAAGGCCCAAAGGCTTTTTTAGATGCTTCGGAAAACATGGAGCTTTATGATATTGAAACCGGAACAGAAGTTTATAAACAAGGTGTGTTTTTAGCTGATGCGGTTACAGAAGATGCTTCGCCAGAGGCCATGGTTGAGGCGGTGCATCAAGCCACTAAAAAGTATATTAAAAAAAATAAATTCGTTACTATTTTTGGAGGCGAGCACTCCATTTCTATTGGTACTATTCGTGCCTTTAACGAGATGTACCCTAGTTTAACGGTATTGCATATTGATGCGCATGCCGATTTAAGAAAGGAGTACGAGGGTTCTACTTGCAATCATGCTTGTGCGGTTTACGAAGCAAGCCAGAATACAAACCTTATTCAGGTAGGAATTCGCTCTATGGATATTATTGAAAAAACGGTAATGGACGAGGAGAAAACCTATTTTGCACACGATATGGCGATGGATGATACTTGGATGGATTCGGCTATCGATCAAATGACAGAAAATGTGTTTATTACTTTCGATTTAGATGCTTTCGATCCTTCAATTTTACCAAGTACAGGAACGCCAGAACCAGGTGGATTATTATGGTATGAAACCCTAGAGTTCTTAAAACAAGTTTTTGAAGAGAAAAACGTGGTGGGATTTGATATTGTTGAATTATGCCCAAATAAAAAAGAAAAATCATCAGACTTTTTAGCTGCTAAACTTTACTATAAAATGTTAAGCTATAAGTTTGTAAATGAGGCTGTAGAAGCCGATTACGATAACAATTACGAAAACCCAAAACAAAAAACGAATACTTTAAAATTTACTGACGATGACAACTACTAAAGGACCAATTTCTCAATTTATTGAAACGCATTATTTGCATTTTAATGCAGCAGCTTTAGTGGATGCTGCTAAGGGCTATGAAGCACAATTGGAGTCTGGTGCTAAAATGTTAGTATCGCTTGCTGGTGCCATGAGTACTGCCGAATTAGGTAAAAGTTTTGCCGAAATGATTCGTCAGGATAAAGTACATATCATTTCTTGTACAGGAGCAAACTTAGAAGAGGATATCATGAATTTGGTAGCACATTCGCATTATAAACGTGTACCAAATTATCGCGATTTAACACCTCAAGATGAGTGGGATTTGTTAGAAAAAGGATTAAACCGTGTAACCGATACCTGTATTCCAGAGCATGAAGCATTCCGTCGTTTACAAGAGCATATCTATAAAATATGGAAAGATGCCGAAGCTAAAGGTGAGCGCTATTTACCACATGAGTATATGTACAAAATGTTATTGTCTGGAGTGTTAGAGCAATACTACGAAATCGATTTAAAAGATTCTTGGATGTATGCTGCAGCCGAAAAAAACTTACCAATAGTATGCCCAGGTTGGGAAGATAGTACTATGGGGAATATTTTTGCTAGCTACGTTTTAAAAGGCGATTTAAAGGCAAGCACCATGAAATCGGGTATAGAGTACATGACGTTTTTAGCAGATTGGTATACTAACAACTCATCAAAAGGTATTGGGTTTTTCCAAATTGGTGGAGGTATAGCTGGCGATTTTCCAATATGCGTTGTGCCAATGTTATATCAAGATATGGAGCGCACAGACACACCATTTTGGAGCTATTTTTGTCAAATTTCAGATTCTACAACAAGTTATGGTTCATATTCTGGAGCTGTACCAAACGAAAAAATTACTTGGGGAAAATTAGATATAAATACACCAAAATTTATTGTGGAGAGTGATGCTACTATTGTTGCACCTTTAATTTTTGCTTACCTTTTGGGTCAGTAATCATGGACGCAAAAAAAATAGAAAATATCGAGCTTAAGTATTTAACTGTTGATGATTATCAAGAGTTAAAAGAAGCCACATTAGAGTCTTATGCAGGAGTACTAGATTCTTATTGGAAAAAAGATCATATTATTCAATTAACCTCCATGTTTCCAGAAGGGCAAGTGGTTATAAAAATTGATGGCGATATTGCAGGTTGTGCATTATCTCTTATTGTAGATTATGATAAGATTGATGATAACCATACCTATGCCGATATTATTGCTGGCGAGTCTTTTAAAAATCACGACCCCGAGGGCGATGTGTTATATGGTATTGATGTTTTTATAAAACCAGAGTATAGAGGTTTGCGTTTAGGCAGACGCTTGTACGATTACAGAAAAGAAATCTGTGAAAACCTGAATTTAAAAAGCATCATTTTTGGTGGAAGAATGCCAAATTACCACAAACACAAGGAGTTTTCGCCTAAAGATTATATTGAAAAAGTAAAGCGCAAGGAAATTCATGATCCTGTTTTAAATTTTCAAATTTCTAACGATTTTCATCCGGTAAGAGTTTTAAAAGGCTATTTGGAAGGCGATACAGCATCCAATGAATATGCCGTGTTAATGGAGTGGGATAATATTTATTATACCAAACCAACACGAAAAGCGGCTTCGGTAAAAACGGTAGTGCGCTTGGGCTTAATCCAATGGCAAATGCGACCATACAAAGCCTTGGAAGATTTAATGCAGCAGGTGGAATATTTTATTGATAGTGTAGCAGCCTACAGATCAGATTTTGCAGTATTTCCAGAGTTTTTTAATGCACCTTTAATGGCAGAGTTTAACCATTTGCACGAACCCGAAGCCATTAGAAAACTTGCAGAATTTACAGAGGTTATAGTTAATAAACTAAAGCAGCTATCTATATCGTATAACATTAATATTATTTCTGGAAGTATGCCAGAAGTTGTTGGCGATAAGCTATATAACGTAGGTTATTTGTGCAGACGAGATGGTAGTTTTGAGCGTTACGAAAAAATTCATGTTACGCCAGACGAGGCTAAAGTTTGGGGTATGCAACGTGGTAATTCATTAAAAACTTACGATACCGATTGTGGTAAAATAGGAATTTTAATTTGTTACGATTCTGAGTTTCCAGAACTATCGCGCTTACTTTCAGACGAAGGTATGGATATATTGTTTGTACCGTTTTTAACCGATACTCAAAACGGCTATTCTCGTGTGCGTTTATGCGCGCAAGCTAGAGCCGTAGAAAACGAATGTTATGTGGCTATTGCAGGAAGTGTAGGTAATTTACCAAATGTAAATAACATGGATATTCAATACGCGCAATCGGCCGTATTTACGCCATGCGACTTTTCATTTCCTAGTAATGGAATTAAAGCAGAAGCCACGCCAAATACAGAAATGATATTGGTTGCCGATGTAGATTTAAGCTTGCTTAGAGAGCTGCATTCGTTTGGTGCCGTTAAAAATTTAAAAGACAGAAGAAAAGATTTTTATGATGTTATTCGTGTTAAATAATGATAAATAGTATATTTATAACATCAAGAAACCCCAACTTTAAGAAAAATGAAAAATAGAAATAGTAACTTGAAACGTGTAATAGTCGATTTTAAAAAATTGACTCCAGAAATTTTAGCTTTGCTAGTAGAGCGTTATCCCGATGGATATGATGACGATGATGTAATCTCGTTTAAAAATCAACATAACGAACTTGTTGAGGCTGTCGAGGTTATTACAGAAGATACTAAGTATTTGGTAAAAGTAAGTACCAAATTATCGGTAACCATGGAGAATTATGATGAAGATGATTATGAAGATTTTGATAATAACGATCCTGAAGCTGTTCAGCCACCAGATTTAGCTGATGAAGATACAGAAGACAACGATTAAATATAATTATTATGAGAACTGCCGCTTTTAAATCTTACAAAAACGGTTATTACAATTTTTGGTTTGAAAACGGGGAGGAGCTAGCCTTCGAAGAGGTGCACCCTCGCGTTTTAAAGCAATATGATTTACAAAATGACGAATCTTTAATTGATAAGGACTTTAGAATTACTTTTATAGAAGACGGTGATGATGAAAACCCAATCTACAGAGTAGAGAGTCTTAAACCACTTTAAATGCGAGTTTTAAAAACTGCATTATTTTGATTGCTTTTAGGTCTGTTTATTTTAATTATTTATTGTAAAAATATTATTTATTTTAATCTAGATAATAGAATAAAACGTATATTTAATATTGTGACTGCTAGTAGTTTCTGGGTGAAATTATTTTAAGTGTTCGGGCTTTAGGTAGTCTGTTTTTTTCCGAAAAAAGGATTTAGTTAAATTTTAAATTTTTTAAAAATGAACACAAAAAAAATTATAGTGTTAAGTGGTTTAATGTTGTTTTTTTTATCACTTTCAAGTTTTAAAATACAATCAGATTTTAGTGCTAATTTAATTTCTGTTGAAGACCAAGAGGGTTTAATTGTTTATGCTACTTTTGACGGAAAAGAAGATTATGGTTATAATTTTATAACTAAAGATAGAGATGGCGAAGAGCAGACTTTAACATTTCAGAAAGTTGAAGATGCGGTTTTAGCATCATTCGATTTAAACGGAGATACTTTAATTGGTACAAAGTTTAAAATAACTTTTAATCGCGATTTAAAGTTTTCTAAAGATGAAGACGGCATGGATGATGAAGATGAAACAAATACAATTATAAAGCTAGAAAAGCTTTAAAAAAATATTTATAATAAAATTATTTTAGGCTCCTAGTTTACTGGGAGCTTTTTTTATAAATGCTTCCCAAATAAATACACCATATACAATGATGTACTCTAAGGCTATAACTACCATATTTTCAGATTTGTCAGCAGAATTTAGGTTTACGTATGCTAAGTAACTAAGAATAATAACAAAACTCCAAACCAACGGAAATTTATATTTAGTAAATACCGATAAAATTATAAGTGTAGAGACATACCATGGGTGTACTGTAGTGGCCGTAAAATAATAAAAGGATAACGCTAGTAACATAGCAGTAATAAGTTCTGTAAAGGTATTGTTTTTTCTAAAAAAGGTAGTTATTAAAACAAATAAAATAACAACTATTGGTGTAACGCTACCTATAATGGCAATTTCGTTATATCCTCTAAATTGGTAGCCAATTTCTCTGGCTATATAGTACAAACTACCATTAAATTCGAAATTTTGAAACCAAAGAGCTACAGTTTTCGAGTAGTTGTTTATAAACTCAGACGAATAAAAAGGCATAAAAAGTAAGAGTGTTGTTATACCTACAATAGCATAAAAACCAATTAGCTTTTTGAGTTTTTTTGCAAAAGAGATGTCTTTATTATTATTTTTTGTAAACCATTGGTAAAAAAGAGGTAAAAAGATTAAGGGAATTAATTTAACAGATATAGATAAAGCTAATACGATTGCAGCTGGTTTCCATTTACCAACAAAAAGTAAATATAAACTCCAAACTAAAAAGAATATCATAACGCCTTCAAAATGTAAATTACCTGTTAATTCGATAATTATAAACGGGTTTAATATATACCAGAATATATTATGAGTAGGAATTTTAAGTTTTGCCAATAGTTTTGATCCGAAGTGAAGTGTACCAAAATCTGCAGCAATAATAAGCAGTCGCATAACTACTACCGAGCCTAAAATGCTTTTACTAGCAAACAAGGCCGCAATTGCAAAACAAAGTTGGTTTATAGGTGGGTAATTGCTAAAATGGCTGGCGTTTAAATCGCCCATGCCTGCACGAAGCTCTAAAGCTTGAGCTATAGGGAATTCATTTTTGCTTATTAGAGATTCTACGGTAAATAAATACGGGTTAATGCCTTCTAAAATCATACGGCCGTCCCAAACAAAACGGTAAAAATCTTGCGATAAATTGGGTATAGCTAATATAAAAAGAGCTCGAAACCCAAAGGCTAAATAGGTTAGAGTTTTGGTGTTACTTTTAAAACGCTGTACTAATTTATAGAATAAAACAAACAATGCTGTATAAAGCAAGATGAGTTTTAGATATTCTGTTCTTAGTAAATTATATGCAAATGCCCAGTAGAATAACACACTTAATATCACCAGAACTAATGGTGTTTTATTGAGTTTTAAAATCGTGGGGTTTAAAAACATGCGTAAATATAATTCTTATTCTAATACACAATATTAATATCTGCGTTAGCGATTGAACGGTCTGTTTGAGCTCGCCGACGTAGGAGGAAGCGAGTAGTGAAAGCGCGACCCTTTTTAGGGTAACGCCCAAATAAGTTAAACCTTTGAAGCTATAGATTTGAAAAACACATAGCCAAAGCCTACAAATAACATAAGATGAAATGGGAAGAGCCCAAAATCGCCACCTTGGTTACCAACAATAAAGGCACTATACATACCAAAACCAAAATAAAGCATAAGAAGCCCTTCGAATATTACATTTACTGATATGTTGCGTTTTATGTATTTGTTATTTTTCCAGTTGTCTTTGTACTTACTGATATTGAATTTTGGTGTACGAACAAATTCAGATTTTTTACCAAAATGCCCTTCTAGAACGGCAATGGAATTGTGTAATGAAAAACCCATGGCTATTGAGAAAAACACAAAAAACATACCGATGTAACGTATAAAGTTTTTAAAGCCACCACCATAAATATTTTTGTACATAAACCAGTAGCATACAAAAAAGATAATGGTACTGATAACGAAGAAACTCATAATATAAAAGTACGGGCGTAAATGTGCGAATTCGTTTTTAATATAAAGCATAGGGATGCTTAAAACACCTACAATTAGTACGTTTAAAAACATGGTACTGTTTAGTAAGTGTAGTAAACCATGTATTTTAGTTTTTGCTGATATGTTTTTGCTTTTAACAACACGCCCAAGCATCTTACGAAAGTTTTCTGCTCCGCCTTTGTTCCATCTAAATTGTTGAGAACGTGCCGCACTAATAACTACTGGTAGCTCTGCAGGTGTTTCTACGTGTTCTAAATATTTAAATTTCCAGTTTTTAAGTTGTGCGCGGTAGCTAAGGTCTAAATCTTCGGTTAAAGTGTCACCTTCCCAATTTCCTGCGTCGATTATACATGCTTTGCGCCACAATCCTGCTGTACCATTAAAATTGATAAAGTGCCCTTTGCTATTTCTGCCAACTTGCTCAAGCGTAAAATGTGCATCTAGTGCAAAGGCTTGAATTTTTGTTAGTATGGAATAGTTGCGGTTTATGTGCCCCCAACGGGTTTGTACAACGCCAATTTTTTTGTCTTTAAAGTAAGGTACTGTGCGTTTTAACCAGTCTTTTTTTGGAAGGAAGTCGGAATCAAAAATGGCAATAATATCGCCTTTTGCAGTTTCTAATCCTTCTTTTAATGCGCCTGCTTTAAAGCCTTTGCGGTCTATTCTAGTTATATGTTTTATGTCTAAGCCAGTTGCTTGTAATTTTTGAATTTGTTTATGTGTGCTTTCAACAGTTTCATCTGTAGAATCATCTAAAACTTGAATTTCTAATTTGTTTTTTGGATAGTCAATTTTAGCAATATTATCTAACAAACGTTCCATAACATACATCTCATTGTATACTGGTAGCTGAATAGTAATATATGGGATTTCGTCTGGGTTTGATAAATCGAGTTTAGGACAATTATCAATTTCTTTTTTAGAAGATAGGTAGTTAAATAACAAGTTAAGTTGCGCTAATGCATACATGAAAATTAGCAAAAGCGAAATGGTGTATATAGTAATAACTATTGTTTCTAAAATCATTATTTAAAACTGTATTTAAAAATCCAACCTAAGATTTTTATGCCTGCAAATATAGCACCTTTTATCGTACCTGAAACTTTTGATACACCTATTCTATTTCTGTAATTTACTGGTACTTCAATGTATGTAAGTTTTTGTTTAAGGGCTTTAAGTTGCATTTCTACGGTCCACCCATAAGTTTTGTCTTGCATATTAAGAGCTAGTAGTTTATGGTATTTAATAGCTCTAAAAGGGCCTAGGTCTGTAAATTTAGCTCCAAAAAATAAGCGCATTAATGTTGTGGCTAGCCAATTGCCAAATATTTGTGGAACCGTCATAGAACCTTTTTCTCGGAGTTCTTTAGTTCGAGCACCAATTACAAAATCAATATCATCATTTATTATTGGCGAGACTAATTTTAATAACTCTTCTGGGTAGTCGCTATAATCACCATCAAGAAAAACAACAATATCTGGTTTTTCTGTTTGGTTAGCTATGTATTGCATGCCTTTTAAACAAGCATATCCATAACCTTTATTTGCTTCTTTTAATACGGTTGCACCTGCTTTTTTTGCATTAACTTCAGTATTATCAGTTGAATTATTACTAACCACAATAATCTCATTAACGATTTTTGGTATGTCTTTAATAACATGCGTTATAGAATCTGCTTCGTTATATGCTGGAATGATGACTTTAATTTTGGTCATTTAAGGTCGCTGAGTTTGTTTTCTCTTTTAAATGCTGCAAAGGTACTCCATTCTTTTAATTTTACACCTGCTTTATATTTTGAAGCTGAAACTAACTTATCATTTTTGTACATTAGGCAATAGCCGTTTTTTTGGTTGTCTTTTAATTGACATTTATGGTTTACTTTTTCAGAAGCATCATAAAATAACCACCAGTTATTTTTTTTATCATTCACAAAGTGCCCTTCTTTTTCCAGTCGACCATTTCTAGTATAAAATTTCCAGTATTTGTTTTTCTTATCTGCTTTAAAGTGTCCTTCTTTTTCTAAATTTCCGTTTTCGTAATAGAATTTCCAGAATTTTGCTTTTTGATTGTTTTCTATCCAACCTTCGGATTTTATATGGCCGTTTTCAAAATATGTTCTTTGGTAGTTTTTATTAGCTATTGTTTTAAATGCAGTAAAAATTACAAAGAGATAAAATAAGTATTTCATTATTTTTTATTTACTAGATCCATTAAATCTACATCATTACCTAATAATATTTCAGTTGGGTTAATACGTCCTTTCATACTATCGTTTTCTAATTTTAATACCCCTCTTGGGCAAACAGCAGAACAAACACCACAACCAACACAGCTAGAACGTACAATGTTTTCTCCTTTTTGAGCATAATGTCTTACGTCAATACCCATTTCGCAACTGTTGGAGCAATTACCGCATGAAATGCATTGTCCGCCATTTGTGGTAATTCTAAATTTTGAAAATAAGCGTTGTTGAAACCCCAGAATTGCAGCCATTGGGCATCCAAAACGACACCATGAGCGGTTCCCTAAAATTGGGTAGAATCCAGTACCTATAACCCCAGAAAATATTGAGCCAATGTACAGGCCGTAAGCAGATCTTAATGTACCTGCTTTTATGTAAAAAATATTTTTGGTAGTACCTGTAAAATGCATGATTAATAATGCAGAAATTACTATAAAGAAAGCAATAGCGCCATATTTAGCATCTTTACCAAGTTCTTTTCTTTTAAATAACATAACACCTGCAAAAACTATGGATAAAAACCCAATTACTAATGCGATAAAAAGACTTCTTGTTAACCAAAAATCATTCTTATCATAGCCTAAATAGGTGTATATCATAGCAACTGTCATGACTACAGAAAATACTAAAACGGTATGGATTAACCAACGTTCTAATTTCCAAGCCGACATTTTTTTAGATGATAATTGCCTAAATGAGTCACCGGCAGTTTCAGCTAAACCGCCACAACCACAAACCCATGAGCAATACCAGCGTTTACCATATTTGTAGGTTAAAATAGGAGTGATTACAAAAATGGAAATTATGCCAAACAATATTAAAGCTAAACCAATGTTTCCGTTTGAAAGAAAGCCTTTAACAGACCATTCGTCAAAAATATAATAATTTAAAGGCCAAATACTTTTTAAATCGTAGTATGGTAAATCATTATTCATTACATACATAAACTCCGGAATTAAAAAGGCAAAACCTAATTGAAAAAACATAACGGAACCTGTTCGTAATTGTTGGTAACGGTTATGTCTATATTTTAAAATAAACTTGTATCCAAAGGCTAAAATGGCAACGGTATATAAAGTTCCGTAAACAAACCATTGGCTTGCAGGTCTTCCACTTAATAGTTTACTTAAAGGGTCAAATAATTTTATTAAACCAGTATTTTCTGTACCATCTGTGCCTAATCCCAAATATTTAGGAAAGAAGTATAAAACGATATAAAATGCTGTGAGTATAACGCCAACAATCCAGCCCCAAACCCCTCTAGAGGAAATAGATTTAAACCAAACACCATCATTTTTTATGCCTTCTAGTTTAGTTAAATAGGCGTCTCTAGAATATATAACAATTCCAACAGATATTAATCCTAAAGCTAAGGTTAAAAACAAGCCTTGGTTTGGGAAATTAGTATTAAAAAGTGCTAGTGTTAAAATGAACAAGCCAATAATTCCTATGGCAAGAGCAATTTTTTGTTTATTTGAAATATCCGTAGCATCTGGTTTAGCTAAAGACATGCTATGATTTATTTTGTTGCTCATGGTTATGCTGTTTGTAATTGTTTGTTGTAAGCAGAAAGAATATCGGCTTCATAATGGCTATAAAATTCAGGGTCGAAATTGGCTTCAGAAAGATGATTCATAACATAATCAACATCACGTTCTTCAGTTAACCATGTGTCAAAACTTTCATGACGCATTCTTATACCAAAAGTATTTATACCTAAAAAATGATTCGTGTCTTTATGATATGCTACGGTAATACATTTAGTGTCATCTTCATGTTTCCAATGAAAGTGCTTTTCGTATTCTGGTCGACCGCGTTCACCAAATACCCATCCATAAGTTTGATATTCAATATCTAAAAATTTAGCAGAGTTAAACCAATGCCCAGGATTATATTGTATTCTATTTCCGCAAATGGTTTGTGCTAAAGTTTCTCCCATCATTCTACCGGTATACCAAACGGCTTCAATAGGTCTGCGTCCATTTATACCTTCGTGTTGTTCTGCGCAATCGCCAATAGCATAAACATCAGGGATGTTAGTTTCTAAATACCGATTTACTTTTACACCTCTACCAGTTTCAATATTAGAATCTTTTATAAAATCAATATTAGGAGATACACCAGCAGTTAAGCCAACCACATTACATGCAATTTCTTCTCCGGTTTCTTGAATAATGATTGATTTTACTTTTCCGTTTTTATCGGATTTAATTTCCTTAAGATTCATACCCAAACGTAAATCGATATGATGATTTTTTATGTGACGATTAATCATTTCGCTTTCACCAGAAGGTAAAACACCATTCCAGAAACTGTCTTCTCTTACTAAAAATGTAACAGGAATACTTCTTGAATTAAGCATTTCAGCTAGTTCGATGCCAATTAATCCTCCACCAACTATTACAGCGCGTTTACAAATCTCTTTACTAGGAGCATGTTTTTCAAGATTTTCTAGATCCTGCTTATGATACATACCCATAACACCATCTAAATCCTGACCTGGCCATCCAAATTTATTGGGTTTGCTACCAGTTGCGATTATAAGTTTATCGTATTTTAAGGAGTCACCTTCAGTAAAATGAAGTTTTTTAGCGTCTGTATCAATATTGTTAACAAATCCTTTTTTTAAATCGATTCGGTTTTTATCCCAGAACCAATTTTCGTATGGTTTTGTGTGCTCAAACTTCATATGTCCCATATACACATACATTAATGCTGTTCGAGAGAAGAAGTATTCCGTTTCAGAAGATACTATAGTGATTTTCTTATCAGACAATTTTCTAATATGTCTAGCTGCAGTTACGCCAGAAATGCCATTACCTATAATTACAATGTGTTCTTCCATAAATTTTGGTTGTTAATTGGTATTAGGTCGAAGCTAAAGATAAGAACTTAAATTAAAGACGTTAATTTAGAATAAGTTTAAATTGGTTATGTTTTGTAAGGATTAACAAAGGAATAAGACCCGAAAAAACTTTTAAGTTTCTTGTAATTACCTAAAGTTTTGTTCGACCTAATGTCAGTTACTTTGCAAAGTTGAATTATATAGAAACAAGTTGAAATCAATTTTTAAAATATGAAAAAACAATTTATAATAATATTTATAGCCATTATATCTTTTGAAGTATACGCACAAGACTTAAATGCATTTTTTAGTCAAACAGATGCGTTTTTAAAAGCTCATGTTTCAAATGGAAGAGTGGCTTATTCAAAAATATACAGCAATCAAGATGAACTTAATAGTGTATTGAAAATAGCAGAGGGTATTTCAGTTTCAAAAACCGATGTGAGTAACTACCAAGCTTTTTGGATTAATGCTTACAATTTATCTGTAATAAAAGGTATTATAGATAACTACCCTACAAACTCACCATTGGATAATGCCGGGTTTTTCGATAAAACAACTTATGGTCTAGGTGGAAAAACAATCACCTTAAATGATATTGAACATAAACTTTTAAGAGGTAATTTTAAAGATGCCAGATTTCATTTTGTATTGGTTTGTGGTGCTGTTGGTTGTCCGCCATTAATTAATCAAGCTTATTTGCCAAATACATTAAACAAGCAATTAGAAAAACAAACTAAAATAGCTTTAAATGGCTCTTTTTTAAGAGTAAATTCAAAAAAGAAACGTGTGCAGGTATCGCAAATTATGGAATGGTATAAGGATGATTTTACCATAAATGGCGAAAGTGAAATCGATTTTATAAATAAGTATAGAACAGAAAAACTAGATAGTAAATATAAATTAAGTTACTTTCCATATGATTGGAATGTAAACAAACAATAAACTAAAAATAACAAACCAAAATAAAGTGAAGATGAAAAAAATAATAGTAATAATAGTATTTACAATTATAACCTATAACGGGTTTTCGCAAGAAGGCGATACAGCCCAAAAAAGTAACATTCAAACCTATACACCTTCTAAATTATTAAAGAAAGGGCAATGGGATATTAAATGGTTTAATAACTTATATACTGAAACACAGAAGCGGGAGAATGGTGTTAAAAGCGATAAAGATCGAGAAACTTATTTTACATCTAGCTTTGATATTTTTACAGGAGTTTCAGAAAACAATAAATTAAATGTTGGTCTTCTTTTTGATATTAGATCAAATGTTATTGGAGATAGAAGTGCGTTTGATGTTTTTTCTTTTGATGGAGAAAAAGGTACTGCACGTTCTGGTTTAACATCTGTGGCTCCAGTAGTTAAATTTAATCCTTTAAAGAGTGTTAGTAATTTTACGGTACAATCTGCATTTCATATTCCTTTAATTAGTGAAGAAACTGATGCTAGTGGCGTATTTTTAGACCAAACAGCTTATACTTTCCAAAACAGATTCTTTTATGATTATACATTACCAAGCGGAAATTGGCAATTATTTACAGAGTTAAATACAGAATATAATTTTGGTGATGATAAGAGTTTTGCAAACAATACTTTTGTTTTGGCACCTGGTGTGTTTATGAGTTATTTTCCTAGTGATAAATCAACCATTTTAGGTTTTGTGCAACACTTTCAACGAATAGGAGATTTTGATCAAGATTTTACAGCTTTAGGATTTGGGGGAAAGTATCAATTAACAAAAACACTTAACTTAGAAGCTTTATATAGTAAATTTGTTAGGGGTGATAATACAGGCTTAGGGCAATCTTTTAATATAGGATTAAGAGCTTTGTTTTAACAGAAAAACATTAAATTAGGTATTCACTATTATGTTATGCAACAATATAAATTTATAATTTTATTATTAATATTAAGCATACAATCATGCGAAACTCAGACCAATAAAATTAATGGTGTGAGTTTTGTTGCGTCTAGAGAATCTGTAAATGAAAGTCATATATACCCTGTTGTAAATGTAAATGCTAATTATGCTGCAATTATGCCTTTTGGGTTTATAGAAAGCTTAGAGCATCCTGAAATATTTCATAATACAGATAGACAATGGTTTGGAGAAACTGCAAAAGGCGCTAAGCAGTATATTGAAGAACTAAGAAAAAAGCATATTAAAATTATGCTGAAACCTCAAATTTGGGTTTGGCATGGAGAGTTTACAGGTTTTATTGAAATGAAGAATGAAACCGATTGGAAAACTCTAGAAACTTCTTATTCTAATTTTATTTTAGAATATGCAGAATTAGCAAATGAAGTAAAAGCTGAAATATTTTGTATTGGCACCGAACTTGAAAAATTTATAGAAAATAGACCTGAGTTTTGGATAAATTTAATTAGAAAAATAAAAACTAAATATAGAGGTAAGTTAACCTATGCTGCTAATTGGGACGAATATAAGCGTACACCTTTTTGGAGTAATTTAGATTTTATAGGAGTAGATGCTTATTTTCCAGTTAGTGATAGCAAAACACCAACCGTTGATGAGTGCTTAAAAGCTTGGAAAACTCATAAACAACTGGTTTATAATACATCTTTAAAACATAGTAAGCCTGTTTTGTTTACTGAATATGGTTATAGAAGTGTTGATTATTCAGGAAAAGCACCTTGGGTTAGTGATAGAAATATAGGGCAAGTTAACCTGGAAGCCCAAACAAATGCAACAAAAGCTTTATTTGAGACTTTTTGGAAAGAAGATTGGTTTGCTGGAGGATTTATATGGAAATGGTTTCATAGTCATGACAAAGTAGGAGGTGAAGATAACGTTATGTTTACGCCTCAAAACAAACCAGCAGAAGCAGTTTTACGTAAACAGTATAGTTCAAAATGAAAAAAATTCAATCTATTGTTTTAATTATTATTGTTTTATTTTCATGCTCAAAAGAGGATGATGTTGAGGAAACGTTAGCAACTTATACAGCGAATAAATCTATTGAAACAGGTGCCGTTATTGCTTGTGCCGCTACAGATGAGCAAACAGGAGAAGTTTTAGCGTTTTATTACCCAAAAGAAGGCGCTACAAATATAAGATATTACGAAACTTTAAATGATTTGGTTGATAGTGCTAATCTTTCAAATTATTCACAAGTTTTAATTCCAAACGAACCCGTTTTTAATGGGCATTTAGGAAAGTTTACTCGAAATATATCAAAACAAAAATGGATTATTATAACTTTTGAGTTGGATGGTGAAATAAAAATATCTAACCCAATTAGAACTAAGCAAATTTCAAAACCAACAGTTTGGAATCAAGAAGTAGATATTAATCAAGATACTTCTGGCATGCCTATATTTTCTTGGACAGATAATGCCTTTGGTGAAAATGCCATTTATTTTCAAGTAGTAACAGATGAGAATAATAGCCTTTTGTCTGGAACTTATACATACCAAAACCATTTTCAATACTATAAATTAAATAATGTAGTTTTAAATGTTACAACTCAAGTTCCTCCAAATTTAGTTGTCAATAATAATTATTTTTTCACCTTAATGGATGTAAGTCTAGATAATTGGGTAAATTTGGTTATTCAAAGACCATTTATTGCTAAATGAAAAAAATATTATATCTCTTTGTTTTTTTTAGTTTTATAACTTCGGGTGTCTTAGCTCAAGAATTATTAGTACACGATTTAAAAATTCAAGGGAATAAAAATTTAAAATCATCATTCATTAAAAGCATATCAAATGTTGAGCCTGGAACTGTTTTAGACACATTGTTGATTGAGCAAGATATTCAACGTATAAAACGATTGCCTTCCGTATCACATGCTTATTATCAAGTCTTTCCTTCTGAAAAGAATCAGTACAATGTGTTTTATAATATAGAAGAAAATTTCACACTCATTCCTTCTGCAAATATTTATACAACCGACGACGATGAGTTTGCTTATAGATTAGGACTCTATGAGTTTAATTTATTTGGAAGAAACATCACTTTTGGTGGATTTTACCAAAAAGATATTTATAGTAGCTACGCCATTAATTTTAGAGCTCCTTATTTATTTTCTAATAAAATAGGTTTGGCTATTAATCATCAAGATTTAACCACACAAGAACCTGTTTTTTTTGATGATGAAACAGCCGATTATAAGTATAGAAATAAATCGTTTGAAATCTTGGGCTTATACGAGTATGATTTTAAAAACCGAATGGAGATCGGGCTAAATTATTTTATTGAAGATTACAGGTTTAAAGGCGATAATGTTAATAATAGACCAGAGTTAAATGTACATAAATGGTTATTAAAAGGTATATATGAGTACAATAAATTAGATTATTATTATCAGTACATTTCAGGTTTTAGAAGTCAGTTAAATTTTCAGTATGTTACTTCTACAAATTATCAGCTTCCAGATTTTTTTATAGGCTGGAATGATTTTTTTATTTTTAAACGTGTAGGCAAAAAAGGGAATTGGGCAAACAGAGTTCGTTTAGGTCTTGCGTCAAACAATGAGACACCTTTTGCCCCTTTTTCAGTTGATAATAATATAAATATTCGTGGTGTTGGAAATACCATTGATAGAGGTACAGGTGTAGTTGTTTTAAATACAGAGTATAGGCAAACGCTTATTGAAAAAGGTTGGTTTGTTTTACAAGGTAATGCGTTTATAGATAGCGGTTCTTGGCGAAATCCAGGTGGTGATTTTGGAGATTTTAGTAAAAATGATAACATAAAAATTTATCCAGGTTTGGGGCTTCGTTTTATTCATAAAAAAATATACAACGCTATTTTTAGAATAGATTTTGGTTATGGCATTACTAAAAACTCTAGTAAAGGTTTTGTGTTTGGAATCGGACAATATTTTTAGAAAAAAATTATTCCAATACAACTACCAAATCTTCAGAATTTACCATAAACCCAGTTTTTAAAACAATTTTCTTTACAGTAGCATCTGTTGTTGCAGTTATGGTGGTTTCCATTTTCATAGCTTCAATGATAAATAAAGGTTGGTTTTTTACTACCTTTTCACCACGCTTCACTAAAATAGTAGATAGCATACCTTGTAATGGTGCGCCTATTTGGTTAACATCCGCCTTATCAGCTTTAGCGTTTTCAACTTTATCAATTTTAATTGATGTGTCTTTTATTTCTACACTTCTACCTTGTCCGTTTACTTTAAAATAAACGGTTACCATCCCATCGTTATTTGCTTTTCCAATAGAATCTAATGTAACCAGTAGTGTTTTACCTTTATCTAATTCAATTATAATTTCTTCTCCTATTTCCATGCCATAAAAGAAATTTTTTGTTGGCAAATTCATTAGGTTGTCATACTTTAAATGCTTGTTATAAGCATCTGTAAATACCTTAGGGTAGAGTTGATAAGATAGAAAGTCTGTGTAATCAATTTTTCTGCTTAAATCATTCTCAAATATTTTTTTGAATGCTTTATATTCTGTATCAATATCTAATGCTGGAATGTGTGCGTTTGGTCTATCTGTGTATGGTTCCTGATTTTTTAAAACGAGTTTTTGAAGTGTTTTTGGAAAGCCTCCTACAGGTTGTCCTAATTCACCTTTAAATAAATCAACAACAGACTGTGGAAAAGAAATAGTGTCTCCACGTTCAATAACATCTTGTATGGTTAAGTTGTTACTTACTAAATATTGTGCCATGTCTCCAACTACTTTAGAGCTTGGAGTTACTTTAATGATATCACCAAAAAGCGTGTTTACTTCACCATACATTTTGGTGATTTCATGAAAACGGTCTTCTAATCCTAAGGCTTGGGCTTGTGGTTTAAGGTTTGAGTATTGTCCGCCAGGAATTTCGTGTTTAAAAACCTCTCCTGAGCCTGCTTTTAATCCAGATTCAAAAGGATAATACAATTCGCGAACAGCTTCCCAGTAATTTGAATATTCGTTTAAAGAGTCTATGTTGATTGTACTAGCTCTATCTTGAAATTTCAACATTTCTACAACCGAGTTAAAGTTGGGTTGCGAAGTTAGCCCTGAGAGACCGCCAAGGGCAACGTCTACAACATCAACACCAGCCTCAATAGCCTTTAAATAAGTTGCAGATTGTATAGATGAGGTGTCGTGTGTATGTAAATGAATTGGAATTTTTAATTCAGATTTTAAAGCAGAAATAAGTTCGAAGGCAGCATACGGTTTAAGTAAGCCAGCCATATCTTTTACACCTAAAATATGTGCGCCAGCACCTTCAATTTCTTTGGCAAGATTTACGTAATAATCTAAATTATATTTCGTGTTTTCAGGATTTAAAATATCGTTAGTGTAACAAATAGACCCTTCAGCTAAACCATTAGTTCTTGTCCGAACATGTTCTATGCATGGGCCAAGAGATTTCATCCAGTTTAGGGAGTCAAAAATCCTAAAAACATCTACGCCATTTTCCCATGATTGTTCTACAAATTCGCCTATTAAATTATCAGAATAGGCTTTATACCCAACACCATTTGAGCCACGAATTAGCATTTGTAAAAGTAAATTAGGCATAGCTTTACGTAGTAATCTAAGGCGTTCCCAAGGGTTTTCTTGTAAAAAACGTAAGCAAACATCAAAAGTAGCACCACCCCAAACTTCCATGCTAAAAATATCTGGATGGTTTTTTGCGTATCCTTCAGCAACTTTTAGCATATCATAAGTACGCATTCTTGTTGCTAATAAACTTTGGTGTGCATCACGCATGGTAGTATCTGTAAAATGAACTTTTTTTTCATTTAATAACCATTGCGAAAATTTTTCGGGTCCTAGCTTAGTTAGTAAGTCTTTAGTGCCCTTAGTATAATTAGTACTCGCATTAAATTTTGGTACTTTTGGTTTAATAAACGTTTTAGTGTGGTCTATTTTCTTTACATCGGGGTTTCCATTTATAATAACATCTCCTATATAAGTTATTAATTTTGTTGCTCTATTTCTCGGCGCTTTAAAAATAAACAAGTCTGGATTAGACTTAATAAAATTTACAGTTACTTTACCTTGTCTAAAAGTATTGTGTTGTAATATGTTATCAAGAAAAGGCATGTTTGTTTTTACACCTCTAATTCTAAATTCTGCTAAAGCACGACGTATTTTTCTGCTGGCACCATCTAAAGTTCTGCCATGTGCAGTTACTTTTACTAACATCGAATCAAAAAATGGTGAAATTTTAGCACCTTGGTAAATGCTGCCTGCATCTAATCTAATTCCAAATCCAGAGGCGCTCCTATAAGCAGAGACAGTTCCGTAATCTGGTTTAAAATCGTTTTGAGGATCTTCAGTAGTGATTCGACATTGTAGAGCGTAACCACTTATTTTTATAGCATCTTGATTTGGAATTTTTATTTGTTCATCAGACAGCTTATATCCACCAGCAATAAATAATTGTGTTTTAATTAAATCAATATTTGTTATAACTTCAGTTACTGTATGTTCTACTTGAACCCTAGGGTTTACTTCAATGAAATAAATAGAATTATCATCGTCTACTAAAAACTCAACTGTGCCTATATTGTTATAGTTTACTGCTTTACATATTTTAATGGCATAGTTGTAAAGAGCTTGTTTTGTGTCATCTTTTAATCCATAAGACGGTGCAAATTCAATTACTTTTTGGTAGCGCCTTTGTACCGAGCAATCACGTTCAAATAAGTGTACCATGTTTCCATGACTATCAGCTACAATTTGAATTTCTATATGCTTTGGGTTTTCTACAAATTTTTCTAAAAATACAGTATCATCTCCAAAAGCATTTAAAGCTTCACGTTTACTTTCGTTAAAAGCACCTTTTAATTCATCTTCTTTTCTAATAACTCGCATGCCTCGGCCACCACCGCCAGAAGCAGCTTTTAGCATTATGGGGTATCCAATTTTTTTAGCCTCCGATATTGCAGTCTTAATATCTTTTAAAGGCTTTTTGTTGCTTAGGATTATTGGGATGTTATTATCAACAGCTACTTGCTTAGCTGTGATTTTATCACCTAAAGATTTTAATACAGATACTTTAGGACCAATAAATATAATGCCATTATTTTCACAAGCTTGGGCAAAATCTGCATTTTCAGATAAAAAGCCGTAACCAGGGTGAATAGCGTCTGCGCCATTTTCTAAGGCAACTTTAATAATTCTATCAATATTTAAATAAGGTTTTAAAGGTTCGTTGTCTTCTCCTATTTGGTAGGATTCATCAGATTTGTATCTGTGTAAAGAATAACGGTCTTCATAAGTGTAAATACCAATAGTTTTTACGTTTATTTCGGTGCAAGCTCTAAATATTCTAATGGCAATTTCTCCACGGTTGGCTACAAGTACTTTTTTTATTTTCAATGTATTTACGGTTTTAATGACTGAAAAATTCTACTAAATATAGTTAAAGTCTTGCTATATTGAGTGCTACATTAATTAAAAAATGGAAAGAACACATATTTAATCAAAAAAATGATGTTGAAATAAATTGTTTTTGATGTATTCTATTATTTTAGCAAACAAAATAATTAAGTATGCGTGTTTTTGCAGTAGGAGATATTCACGGAGGTTTAAAAGCTTTGATTCAAGTTTTAAATAAGGTAGAGATTAAAGATGAAGATACTTTGATTTTTGTTGGGGATTATGTGGATGGTTGGAGTGAGTCGGCCCAAGTTATTAAGTTTTTAATTGAACTTTCTGAAAAAATAAAATGTGTTTTTATAAAAGGTAATCATGATGTTTGGTGTGAAGAATGGTTAAAAAGTGGTGAGGTAAATCCTGTATGGTATATGCATGGAGGTAAAGAAACCATAGAAAGCTATAGTAGTTTTTCTAAACAGGATAAAAAAGCACATTTAGATTTCTTTGAGAATATGCCACTTTATTATTTAGATGAAGAAAATAGGTTGTTTCTGCATGCTGGTTTTACTTCCATGCATGGTGTTAGTAAAGAGGTTTTTGAAACGACTTTATACTTTGATAGGACACTTTGGGAAATGGCTTTAACTATGGATAAAAACATTGAAAAAGATTCTCCAATTTATCCTAATAGATTAAAGCATTATAGAGAAATTTATATTGGGCACACCCCAACAATAAATTTTAATTGTAGTACACCAATGAATGCTGTAAACGTTTGGAATATTGATACAGGTGCTGCCTTTACAGGTAAGTTGTCTGTTGTTAATGTTGATACTAAGGATGTGTATCAAAGTGATAATTTGCCTGCTTTATATCCAAATGAAAAGGGTAGGAATAAATAAACTCTAACTAATATTATTCTTGTAATAATTATACAATTCGTTGGCATTGGCACCAAACCATTTTTTTATATAAATATTTAAATAGAAATATTGTAGTTTCCAAACGCCATGTTTTCTAAACATTCTGGCAGATGTTTTTAATGTTTTATTTATTACTACAAATTCTTTTCTGGCATACAACTCGTTAATTAAAATGTTGTCTTCGTAAATGAGATAGTTCTCATCAAAACCACCAATATCATTAAAAAGTGTTTTTGTTATAAATTGACTTTGGTCACCACCACGACAAACACGCCAATTAAATTTGGTTAGCCAACCAGTTAGTTTTAACCACCAATGGTTACTGTTAAATTGCATTTTAAAACATCCTGCATTATTGTTTTTTTTAACTTTATTTATAATAAATTGGTCGAAATTTTTAGGAGGTAAAGAGTCTGCATGCAAAAAATAAAGGATATTACCTGTTGATGATTTAACACCAGAATTCATTTGTTTGGCACGTCCTTTTTCAGAATTTAAAAGGATGATTTTTGTTTTGTTTGTTTCTGTTGAAATTAATTTATTTTTTAATGAATTACTGTCAATATAGTTAAATGCTTTTATGTTTTTAATTGAGTTTATTTTAGAAAATGCTTCAACAATATTTCTAGTGTTATCAGCACTTCCTCCATCAACAACTATGATTTCTGAAATTAATTTTGAAGATGAAAAAAGAAGTAAGTGTTCTAGTAATTTAGCAATATATTTTTCTTCATTTAAAGTAGGGATGATTATGGATATTTGATGTTTTATCATTTGTGTTTATTCATTCAAATCCCAGTTGTAATCTTTGAAACTTGTTTTTGCTTTTTCAGAAATTTCTACAGAAGAGTATGTGATTAAGAAATCAATTAAATTACCATTTTGTTTAAAATCTTTTGAGAACCATTGAAATATTTTTGACAACTTTATATCGTTTTTAGATATTTCATTTCTATTTGAATCGCTTAAAAATTCTTTAGTCGCCTTTGTTAATTGGTTGTTTAAGTGATGAGACGTAAAAGCAATATTATTCAGTTTTGGGCAGGAGTATGATGCACAAACAATAGCAAAATGAATTCTTGGTTCATTCATTTTTCTTAATATATCATGCTCGATTTCATTTAGGTTATACCATTTATTGCCAAGTTTCCAAAAACGCTTGTCCCAAGGTTTTTTAATGTCTTTAATGCTTTTTAATGGGTAATAACGTAAAATTAAATCTATAGTCATAGCGTTATAGGCATTTATCCAATACGCTAATTTTTCGTTATTTGTCCAATTATTAGTTGGCATAATTTCCCCTAAATGAGAAATGTACTTTTGTAAAAGTATTTGTTCCTTTTTAAAACTTTTATAATTAACTAAGCCTTCATTGGTAACATATTTTTTTAAAAGTTTAGTAAAACTATCATGGTTAGGTTTTTTTATCGTGTCTTTTATTGGTTTGAATTCATAATCAATAACTAAAGAATCACTTTTTTTTATTTCTGTATCAATAGTTGTTACTTTTTCTGAAATAGTATCTTTTGTTTTAGTAACAATTTTAGATATATTGGTTTTTTGTGGAGTACTATTTGTAGCATTCTTTGTACTCGAACAGGCATAAAAAAAACAAATTATAAAAATGAAACTAAAGTATTTCATAAAAAAAGTAATCAATAAATTGATATTTATTTAACAACAACCTCCACCATCGTAATGGTAAGTAGATTCGCTAATAAAAATATCATCTCTGCCTAAAGCAGCTATATCTCCAGCGGTTTTGTCGCAAATGGCAATAGGTTGGTTTTTAAGTAACACGTGTCCTTTTTTGTCATCAAAATAATCTTCATTACCAAAATAAATGGCCGCTTTTCCGGTAAATATACATGGACCATCTTCTGGCATTGGGTCTTTAATGGCAGCAACCTCAATGGATTCTATATAAATTAGTTCGTCTGTTGGGTAATTTTTTGGGTCTAAAATTCGGTAAGGTTTTCTAGCACGAATTTCAATAGTACCAAAACCAGCATCAGTTAAAGCTTTTACGTAATCTTTAATTGGTAAACTACCACTAAGGCATAATGCTCGCAATCTTTCATCATTACGTAAAGTGTCATTCATATCTTGTTCGCAAGTAGGATCACTCATAACTAATCTGCCATGTGGTTTTAATACACGATACATTTCTTCAATGGCTTTCTTTAAATCATCTGCTTTAAAAATATTAAACAAACAATTTTGAGCAGCAACGTCAATACTATTATCTTCAACTGGTAAATTCATGGCATCTCCTTTTTTAAGATCAACAAATTCACTTTTAAACCAGTCATTTTCAGCTTCAGCTTCAATAAAGTTTTTTCTAGAAGCTTCTAGCATTTCATCAACAACATCAATACCTATTACACCATTTTTTTGACGGTTAAAATAAGCGAATTGTAATAATTCCATACCGCCACCAACTCCAACATATAACATTTTGGGATTGTTTGTTAAATCGCGAGCATGTACTGTTGAGCCACAACCGTAGTTCATCTCTTGCATGATTTTTGGTATTTTTAAACCCGGTAATTCCCAAATTGGGTTTGTGGTGCAACATAAGCCAACATCTGGAGTTAAGGCTGCTTCTTTATATACGTCGTGGGTTGTTTCTAAATATGTGCTCATGCTATTAAATAGTGTGTTATAATGTGCTAATTAATTCTTTAAATAAGGTAACCATTTCTGGTTCTGCTTTGCCTGCCATGGCAATAATTTCTGAAATATCAACAGGTGCTAAGTTGTCTGGGTCGCATTCATCTGTTAAAACAGATACAGCGGCTGCTTTTAAGTTTAAATGATTTGCCACTATAATTTCTGGTACTGTGCTCATTCCAACAGCATCGGCACCTAATATTTTTAACATACGGTACTCTGCTCTGGTTTCTAATTGTGGACCAAAAACACTTGCATAAACACCTTCATGTAACTTAATGTTATTAGCTTTTGCAATAGCTTTAAATTTTGTGTTAATTTCGGTGTTATAAGGAGCACTCATATCAGCAAAACGTTCGCCAAGTTTTTCAACTCCTTTAAAAGCTAAGGGCGAACTTCCTTGAAGATTTAAATGGTCTTCAATAAGCATTAATTCTCCTTTTTTGAAATTAAGGTTTATAGCTCCAGCGGCATTGGAAACTAGTAATGTATGGATACCAAGTTTTTCCATAATACGAACAGGGTAAGTTACATCTTGTAGTGAATAATCTTCATAAAGATGAAAACGCCCTTGCATTATAATAACTTTTTTACCAGCCAAGGTGCCATAAATAAGTTTACCTTTATGAAATTCTACAGTAGCTGTTGGGAAATTAGGTATATGGTTGTAACTAACTTCTTTTATTATGTTTACATCGTTAATAAGTTGACCTAGACCCGTGCCTAGAATAATACCAATTTCAGGATTTTCAAAACCTTTGTCTTTTAAATAATCAACTGTTTCTTCTATTAATTTAATCATGTAATTGTTTAATTTTTTCTTGTAATTTTATATTAGTTTGATAAAATTTTGAAGCTATTAAATCTTCATAAGTATCAATGTCATTTAAAGTATCTAAAGTAGTAAATGTAACGCAGTTTTCTTTTAATTCTTTAAGGGTTTCTTTTAATAATTGCGTTTCACTCCATGGCTTATTATCAAACACAAAATTGTGCATTTTTGATAAGCCTATTAAGTAATAACCACCGTCTTCTGCTGGTCCAAAAACAACTTCGTTTTGTGTTAAAGCTTCTAATCCTTTATTGATGTGTTTAGCTGTAATGTCTGGTAAGTCTGAACCTATTAAAACGATTCGTTTATAGCCATCTTCAAAACCTGTTTTAAAGGCGTTTTTCATGCGTTCACCTAAATCTAGTCCTTGCTGCGTTGTTTTAAAATCTTGCTTCCATTTTGAGTTTACAACAGCATTAGAAAAATAAATGCGTTTATCAACTAAAACATTATTAGTGGCTTTTTCGGTTACATTAACAAGCTCGCTATAAACTTCAAAAGCACCTTGGTTGCCAATGGTTTTTGCAAGTCGAGTTTTTACTTTTCCTAGTTTTATGTTTTTTACAAAAACTATAACTAATTCTTTACTCATAAACTTTAACACCTTTTTTTAGCCATTTACTCCATGTTTTTGAAAATGTATGAATGGAATCTGTTGCTTTTTCTTGTGAATTTAAAACCTCCAAATCGTTATTCTTCCATTCAAAAATGCCACCATATAAATTAAATACATTGGTGTATCCTGCCTTTTTTAACTTTTCGGCTATATCCTCAGACCTTATTCCTAAAGAGCAATACACTACTATTTTTGAACTTTTATTGGGTAATTTGGGTTTAACAGAATCAAGATTAAAAGAGTCATAGCCAACGCAAATAGCATTTTCTAGATGGCTGGTTTTAAATTCTTTTAATTCTCTTGAATCTAATAAAATAACATCCTCTTTTTCATTTTGAAGTGTTTCAATAGAAATATAAGGAATACTCTCTGTATTTTGCTGTTTTAATAATTTTGATAGCTTTTTTTGTGAAAAGCTTGAGAATGAAACCCCTATGAATATGAGTAAAAAAATATTTTTCATGTATTTATTTTTAAGCAACACTACCTTGACAGCTACTTCCTGCGCCTGCGGTACAGCCATAGCAATGTTGCGAAATTACAATGTTTCGTCCTACTAATAGTTCTTCGTTGTATTCTGATATATGTTTTACTTTACTGTTAACTGGTAATTTTAACATTTGATTAAAATCGCAATCAAATAAATAACCATCCCAACTTATGGAAATTGTGTTTGTACACATAACGTTTTTAACAGCAGTTGGGTTGTAAGCTTCTACAAGTGAATACATGTAGTCTTCGTAGTTTTCTGAAGCTATCAAATAATCTAAAAAACGTGAGATTGGTAAATTAGTTATAGCAAATAAATTATGAAATTGAATATCAAAATCTTCTAATAAAGCTTTTTTAAAATCTTTTTCCATAGCAGCTTGGTCGCTAGGTAAAAAAGCACCCGAAGGGTTGTAAACTAAATCTAATTTTAGATTACTGTTTGGCATACCATAGCCAATAGCGTTTAATTCTTGTAATGCTTTAATTGAAGCATCAAAAACACCATTTCCACGTTGTTTATCAGTTTTACCTCTTGTCCAATGTGGCATAGAACTTACTACGTGGACATTATGTTTTTTAAAAAATTCTGGTAAATCATAAAATTTCTTATTTGCTCTAATAATTGTTAAATTAGAGCGTACAATAAAATCTTTAATGCCAGCTTTAGCTGCTTCTTCAACAAACCAACGAAAATCTGGATTCATTTCTGGTGCGCCTCCTGTTAAATCTAAAGTATGTGCTTCTGTATTTTTTATGACTTCTAAACATTGTAACATAGTGTCTCGTGTCATTATTTCTTTACGATCTGGACCTGCATCTACATGACAATGGTCGCAAACTTGATTACACATGTAGCCAACATTTATTTGTAGGATTTCAAGTTTTTTTGCTTTAAGTGGAAATTGGTTGGTTTCGGAAATTTTATTTTTAAAAGTTGGTAATTCTCCGTTTTGAAAAATACCATTCGATAATATTTCTAATTGCCTATTACTATTTGCTAAATTACTTTCGCGTTTTTGTAGGGACTTTGTTGCCATTAATTATATTTTACTTCTTAACGTTTTTGAACTTAAACATTGGGTAGGGAATTATTTAATTGGGTACATAAGTAACACCACAAATACAATTACTATCGAGTGCTTATGTAGTAAAATTATACCTTATGTTTATAACAATAATACTAACCGTCTAACTTATTTACTTTATTCATCATTTGCACGCCATGAACTAAAGTTGCACCGCTTTTAATAGCTGCGCCAACGTGTATGGCTTCCATCATTTCTTCTTTGGTTACACCGCGTTGTAAGCCATCTTTTGTGTAAGCATCTATACAATAAGGGCATTGCTCTGTATGAGCCACGGCTAATGCGATTAGTGATTTTTCGCGGGCAGTTAGTGCGCCATCTTCGAATACTTTACCATAATATTCAAAAAATTTATTGCCTAATTCTTCATTCCATTCGGTAATTTTACCAAATTTTCTGAGATCTGCGGGGTCATAATATGTTTTGCTCATAAAATATTTTTGTCTAAAGATAGAAATCTAATTTATTAAGTCGAAAGCTTTAACGCAACTTAACAAAAATCGCCAAAAAATATATAAAATATATCAATTGGCGATTTTTTAAAAGTAGGTATAGTTTATGGAGAAACTATGCGGTTATTCTTTAATTAAACTTCTAGAAATAACTATTTTTTGTATTTCTGATGTGCCTTCGTATATCTGAGTAATTTTTGCATCACGCATTAATCGTTCTACGTGGTATTCTTTAACAAAACCATTACCACCATGAATTTGAACAGCTTCTACAGTATGTTCCATAGCCACTTTTGATGCATAAAGTTTTGCCATAGCGCTAGACTTATCATAGTTATTGCCTTGGTCCTTATCCCAGGCGGCTTTCATAACCATCATACGTGCAGCCTCAATATCTGTATACATGTCTGCTAATTTAAAAGCAATAGCTTGATGGTTGCAGATTTCTGTTCCAAATGCTTTACGTTCTTTAGAGTATTTAAGTGCTAATTCATATGCACCACTTGCAATACCAAGAGCTTGGGCTGCTATACCAATACGACCGCCAGAAAGGGTTTTCATGGCAAATCTGAATCCAGAACCATTTACACCAATTCTGTTTTCTTTTGGTACCTTAACATCGTTAAATTGAAGTGTGTGCGTATCGCTTCCTCGTATTCCTAGTTTGTCTTCTTTTGGTCCAATATCAAAACCTTTCATGCCTTTTTCAACAATAAATGCATTGATTCCATGTGAGCCTTTATCTCTATCTGTTTGTGCTATAACTATATAAATATCTGCTCGTCCACCATTTGTAATCCAGTTTTTTGTACCATTTATAATATAGTGGTCTCCTTTATCAATAGCTGTTGTTCGTTGTGATGTGGCATCACTACCAGCTTCAGGTTCACTTAAGCAAAAAGCGCCAACAGACTCTCCTGTAGCTAATTTTGTTAAATATTTTTGTTTTTGCTCTTCAGATCCGTAGGATTCTAAACCATAACAAACTAGCGAATTATTTACAGAAACTATTACAGAGGCAGAAGCATCAATTTTCGATAATTCTTCCATGATAAGCACATAAGATATAGCATCCATTCCGCTACCTCCATATTTTGGATCAACCATAATACCTAAAAAACCCAGATCCCCCATTTTTTTAACAAGCTCTTGAGGAAATTCTTGTTTGTTATCCCGCTCAATCACTCCAGGAAGTAATTCTGTTCTAGCAAAATCGCGAGCAGCATCTCTAATCATTATGTGTTCTTCTGAAAGACTAAAATTCATATTTCGTAATTAAATTGTTCTTTTTTGTGAATAATGTTTACAAATATAGCTTTTAAATGTGAATTCTTAAAAAACAATGATTTAATTTCAGTTAATTATTGTTTTTATATTTATACAAGATGATTACTTTTACTTCTTATGGATAAAAATGAGTATTTTGTTATTGGTGTTATGTCTGGCACTTCTTTAGATGGAATAGACTTAGTTTATGCC
The DNA here is from genome assembly GCF_947495675.1 of uncultured Algibacter sp. Classification (GTDB taxonomy): domain Bacteria; phylum Bacteroidota; class Bacteroidia; order Flavobacteriales; family Flavobacteriaceae; genus Algibacter_B. The sequence continues at coordinate 74,058 of NZ_CANLZX010000005.1, forward strand.
AAGTTTTTTTACAATAAAAATTGGAGTTTTAAGATATTAAATGCTGAAACAATTGAATATCCTTTTTATTGGTTCGAAAAGCTTAAGGGGTTAATTAATAATTCTATAGATGAATTAAAAACAATAGATGTTGAGTATACTAAACATGTAGGAGATGTAATTAAATGTTTTATAGAAAAATATAAAATCAAAAACATTGATGCCGTTTGTTCTCATGGTCATACAGCATTACATCAGCCAGAAAAAGGTTTGACATATCAAATAGGTAATATGCCTTTTTTAGCTAAAATATTGCATCAAACAATTGTGTGCGATTTTAGAGTTCAAGATGTTAAACTTGGTGGGCAAGGAGCACCTTTAGTTCCTATTGGGGATAAATTGTTGTTCCCTGAATATGAATATTGTTTGAATTTAGGAGGGTTTGCAAATATTTCTATGACTTTAAACGATAAACGCATAGCTTATGATGTATGCCCAGTTAATATAGTACTTAATAAATATGCAAAACAGTTAGGTTTTAATTATGATGCAGGCGGAGAAATTGCAGCATCAGGTAAAAGTATAATGGCATTAAGTAGTATGTTAGATAGCTTAGAGTTTTACCAACAAAAACCACCAAAATCTTTAGGGTTGGAGTGGGTAAATAAAAATATATTTCCATTTATAGAGACTTTAAAGTTAAATGAAAAGGATGTGCTAAAAACATTTTCAGACCATATAGCCAAGCAAATAGCAAGTGTAATAAAAGAAAACTCGAAAGTTTTAGTTACAGGCGGCGGTGCTTATAATTCATATGTTATTTCAAAAATTAAATCGAATGTAAAGTCAGAAATTATAATTCCAGACAATAATCTAGTAGAATTTAAAGAAGCGCTCATATTTGGTTTTTTAGGCATATTAAGACTTAGAAATGAAGTTAATTGTTTGAAAAGCGTAACAGGCGCTTTAAAAAATCATAGTTCAGGTAAGATTTATTATCCATAAAAATAATTAAAAATTAATCTTAATGGGTTTATAGTTTTTTATATTTGTTAGATTAATAATTAAAATATTTTCAATATGACTCAATTATAACTTCGCTTAGACTTACCATCGTAAAAGCTATTATAAAGTTATATATACATGATTCAATAAGAAAATAGAATGAAAGAATTATTAAAAAAATTTGAAAATAAAACACCTGAAATAATCTTTAATTGGAGAGATTCTGAAACAGAAGCAGAAGGGTGGGTCGTTATCAATTCACTTCGTGGCGGAGCTGCAGGAGGAGGAACAAGGATGCGTAAAGGACTTGATATGAATGAAGTTTTATCTTTAGCAAAAACTATGGAAATCAAATTTACCGTTTCTGGTCCCGCTATTGGTGGTGCAAAATCTGGAATTAATTTTGATCCTAATGACCCAAGAAAAAAAGGCGTTTTAGAAAGATGGTATGCTGTTGTTTCTCCATTGTTAAAAAGTTATTATGGTACCGGTGGAGATTTAAATGTTGATGAAATTCATGAGGTTATTCCTATTACTGAAGCGAGTGGTGTTTGGCATCCGCAAGAAGGAGTGTTCAATGGGCATTTTAAACCAACTGAAGCCGATAAAATAAACAGAATTGGTCAACTACGACAAGGGGTTATAAAAGTTATTGAAAACCCAGATTATTCGCCCAATGTTTCTAAAAAATATACAATTGCCGATATGATTACAGGTTTTGGAGTAGCCGAAGCTGTTAAGCAATATTACAATATATATGGAGGTTCAGTTAAAGGTAAAAGAGCTGTGGTTCAAGGGTTTGGAAATGTAGGGGCAGCTGCGGCATTTTATTTGTCTCAAATGGGTGCTAAAATAGTTGGAATTATAGATATTGCAGGAGGCTTAATAAACGAAAAAGGATTTACATTTAATGATATAAATCATTTTTTTCTTGCGAAGAAGGGTAATACCTTAGCAGCTGATAATTTAATCCCTTTTGAAGAAATTAATAAAAAAATATGGGCATTAAAAACCGAGATTTTTGCACCTTGTGCAGCCTCGCGACTTATAACTATTCATCAAATTGACGAAATGATTGATAGTGGTTTAGAAGTTATTTCATGTGGTGCTAATGTACCTTTTGCTGACAAAGAAATTTTCTTTGGGCCAATTATGGAACACACCGATTACAAGGTGAGTTTAATTCCAGACTTTATTTCAAACTGTGGAATGGCACGTGTTTTTGCATATTTTATGGAACGCAAAGTGCAAATGACTGATGAGGCTATATTTAACGACACATCAAATAGAATAAAAGAAGCAATAGAAAAAATTTACAATAAAAATAAATCTAAAACAGGAATTAGTGCAACCGCATTTGAAATAGCACTTAAACAACTTATTTAACTAATTAAACTTATGGAAGCAGCAATTATCTTAGTATTCATAATGGGCTATTTAGCCATTACTTTAGAGCATAGTATAAAAATAGATAAACTAATTCCGGCACTTGTCATGATGGCTATTTGCTGGGCATTAATTGCGCTTGGTATTGATGATTTTACCCAATGGTTCGACTCAGCTAATCATTCTTTATTAGAAGGGTTTGGAGGGTTAGCCTCCGAAGAAAAGATGCATTTAATGGAAGAGACTTTACTACATCACTTAGGTAAAACCTCAGAGATTTTAGTGTTTCTTTTAGGGGCAATGACTATTGTTGAAATTATTGATTATTTTGATGGTTTTTCTACAATTAAGGACTTTATAAAAACTAAGAAAAAAAGTAAAATACTCTGGATTTTTGCTATTCTAGCTTTCATTTTGTCTGCTATAATCGATAATCTAACTGCAACTATCGTTTTAATTTCAATTTTGCAAAAAATAGTAAAAGACAGAAGCGTGCGTATATGGTATGCAGGTTTAATAATAATTGCTGCAAATGCTGGTGGTGCTTGGTCTCCAATTGGAGATGTTACTACAACTATGCTTTGGATTGGCAAAAAGGTAACTACTGGGCATTTAATAGGCTATTTATTATTACCATCATTCTTATGTATGGCAGTACCAACATTTATAGCGTCGTTTTTACCAGCCTTTAAAGGGGAATTAGAAGTAGAGAAGATTGTGGAAAAAAAGAAATCAAGGTTTAGTGGTACAATGCTTTACTTAGGTTTAGGGGCTATAATATTTGTTCCAATATTTAAAGTAGTTACACATTTACCTCCTTATGTAGGTATGATGTTATCGTTAGGAGTAGTAGCTATATTTGCCGAAATATATAGTAGCTCTAAATTCAGTTTAACAGAGCACGGCTCGGAAGAGAGTGATGCGCATGCACAGCATAGTCCAGTACATTACTCATTGTCTAAAATAGAATTACCTAGTATTTTGTTTTTCTTGGGTATTTTAATGGCAGTTGCTGCTTTAGAATCTTTAGGTATTTTATTCAATTTTGCTGGTTCTCTTCAAGAATCTATGCCTATGTTAGGAACAGAATTACATCAAGAAGGTCATACAGGAGTTTCAGACCTTGTAGTATTGCTATTAGGTGTTGGTTCTGCAGTTATAGATAATGTGCCTTTAGTTGCTGCTAGTTTAGGAATGTTTCATGAGCCTATAGATAATGAATTGTGGCACTTTATTGCTTACTCTGCAGGAACAGGAGGAAGTATGTTAATCATAGGATCTGCAGCTGGTGTTGTTGCTATGGGAATGGAAAAAATAGATTTTTTCTGGTACTTGAAAAAAATTGCTTGGTTAGCTCTTGTTGGTTTCCTAGTAGGTGCAGTTGCATTTATGTTTACTAGAACTTTGTTTTAGTCAAAAATAAAGTAAATATTTTTCGCTTTCGCAGAAGTGAGCGTAAAAAGAGACTAGCTATACTATAATATTAAAATAAGCGTTATACATTTGCAATAAATTAATATTATATGCTAAGTACATTATTACAAAACACACAAGAAAGTACAGAGGTGCTAACTGATGGTGAATCTGTTGAAAAAACACTTTCAATCATTGAATTAATAAGTAGCGGTGGTGTTGCAGGGCAAGTTATAATTGCTGTTCTGTTTTTATTACTCGTTGCTGCAATCTATATTTATTTTGAGCGCATTTTTGCGATTAAAGCTGCTTCGCAAGTTGATGCTAACTTTATGAATCAAATAAAAGATCATGTAAGTAATGGTAAAATTGATTCAGCCCAAATGTTATGCGCTCAACAAAATTCTCCAGTATCTAGATTAATTGGTAAAGGTATTTCAAGAATTGGAAAACCTCTTGCAGATATCAATACTGCTCTTGAAAACGCTGGTCGGTTAGAAATTTACGGTTTAGAAAAAAATGTAAGTGTCCTAGCAACTATTTCTGGTGCTGCACCAATGATAGGTTTTTTAGGTACAGTAGTTGGTATGATATTAGCAATATTTGAATTGGCCAATGCTGGCGGAACCATTCAAATGGATGTTTTGGCTAGTGGTCTTTATACCGCTATGACAACTACGGTTGCTGGTTTAATTGTTGGTATTGTTGCTTATATGGCATACAATCATTTGGTGGTTAAAACCGACAAAGTTGTTTACCAAATGGAAGCAAATTCATTGGAGTTTTTAGATCATTTAAACGAACCTACATAGTATGAACTTTAGAGGAAGAAATAAGGTTACACCAGAATTCAATATGTCGTCTATGACAGATATTGTATTTCTATTACTTATCTTTTTTATGATTGCTTCAACTTTAGTTACTACAAATGCTATCGATATCTTATTACCAAAAGCAAGTGGTAAAACTGAAAATAAAAAATCTGTTGCAGTTAGTATAAAAAAAGATTTAACGTACTATATAGATCAAAAGCGTGTTGGCGAAAGTGTTTTAGAAAATGAGTTATTGGCAGTATTGTCATCTCAAGACCAACCAACTATTATTCTTAGAGCAGAAGAAACAGTACCTGTTAAAAACGTTGTTAAAGTAATGGATATAGCTAACAGAAATAAATTTAAAGTTGTTTTAGCTGTAAAGCCTTAAATAATGAAATACTTTAAAACTAAACACGAAAAGAATTCAGCAAAATTAACTGCTTTAATTACAGTTATACTTCTGTTATTACTGTTTGTTGTTGGAACAAAGTATATGGATCCTCCAGAAGAATATGGTGTTGCCGTAAATTTTGGTAATTCAAGTGTTGGTAAAGGTAATGTACAGCCATTAAAACCTGTTAAGTCTGAGCCTCGTGAAATTGAAGAACCCCCTCAGCCAGATGTTTCAAAAGCAGAACCAGAGCCAACTAAATCATCAGAGGTAAAAGAGGAGGTCTTAACCCAAGATAACGCAGAAGAAATTGCAATAAAAAAACAAAAACAAGCTGAGGCTAAAGCAAAAGCTATTGCAGAAGCTAAAGCTAAAGCAGAAGCAGATAAAATTGCCAAAGAAAAGCGTGAGCAAGAAGAAAAAAAGAAAAAACTTGATGCTTTAATTGGTGGTGTTAGTAAATCAGAAGGTGCTCAAACAGGAAGTGAAGGCAATGATGATAAATCTGGAGATAAAGGACAATTAGATGGTAACCCTTATGCACCAAGTTATTTTGGTGGACAGGGTACTGGAAGTGGCGGTGTTGGTTATGGTTTGAATGGAAGAGGTAAAGCATCTTTTAAAAGATTAAAACAAGATTGTAACGAGTCGGGTATGGTTATTGTAAAAATAATAGTGAATCAAAGTGGGAACGTTATTTCTGCCGATCCAGGTCAAAAGGGAACAACAAACACAGCACAATGTTTATTAGAGCCAGCTAAAAAAATAGCCATGTCTCATAAATGGCCTTCAGATCCTAAAGCACCATCTAGACAAGTAGGTTTTGTTAGTGTTAACTTCAAATTAAGTCAATAGACAATGACATATCAAGATACATTAAATTGGATGTTTTCTCAACTGCCAATGTATCAGCGAAAAGGTAAAACAGCTTTTAAAAAAGATTTATCAAATACTTTAAAGCTTGCAAAACATTTAAAAAATCCTGAAAATAAATTTAAATCTGTACACGTTGCAGGAACCAATGGTAAAGGTTCTACAAGCCATATGTTAGCGTCTGTATTGCAAGAAGCTGGATATAAAGTCGGATTATATACTTCTCCTCATTTAAGTGATTTTAGAGAGCGTATAAGAATTAATGGAGACGAAGTAAGCAAGCAGTTTGTTATTGGTTTTATAAAAAGGAATAAATCCTTTTTTAAAGACCATAAATTATCATTTTTTGAAATGACTGTTGGGATGGCATTCGATTATTTTGCAAAGCAAAATGTTGATATTGCTATTATAGAAGTAGGCTTAGGAGGACGATTAGATTCTACAAATATTATTATTCCAGAAATATCTGTAATTACAAACATAGGTTTAGATCATACACAGTTTTTAGGAAATACTCTAGAAGCTATTGCTTTTGAAAAAGGAGGTATTATTAAACCAAATATTCCAGTAGTTATTGGAGAAACAAAAAAAGAAACACAATCAGTTTTTAAAGATTTAGCTAAAAAGAATAATTCTAAAATTACTTTTGCAGATAAACAAATATTTAAAGATTATAAATCAGATTTAATAGGGAGCTACCAGTCTAAAAACATAAAAACAGTTGTACAAACTGTTTCCAAGCTTCAAGAAATAGGGTATAAAATATCAAATCAAAATTTAAAACAAGGATTATTAAATGTTGTTAAAAATACTGGTTTATTGGGGCGTTGGCAAATTTTGAATACCAAACCAAAAGTAGTTTGTGATACTGGGCATAATAGAGAAGGTTTAACTTATGTGATGAAACAAATAAAAAATGAAGTTTTCGAGTCTTTGCATATTGTTTTTGGAGTAGTTAATGATAAAGATTTAAGTACAATTGTAGATTTGTTACCCCAAAAAGCATCATATTACTTCTGCAAACCAAATATTCCAAGAGGTTTAAATGCAGAAGTATTAAAAAATAGTTTATTTGAGAGTAATTTAATTGGTGAGACTTATGAATCTGTAAATGAAGCTTATAAAGCTGCTTTAAAAGCTGCAAATAGTAGTGATTTTATTTTTATAGGAGGAAGCACATTTGTTGTAGCTGAAATAATTTAAATTTTTATTGAAAAAGTTTTTGCAATATTAAAAACTAGGTTATATTTGCAGTCCAATTTAGAGGGCGCGTAGCTCAGTTGGTTCAGAGCACTTGGTTTACACCCAAGGGGTCAGGGGTTCGAATCCCTTCGCGCCCACAACAATCCAAATTCCGATTTGATTTTTTCAAATCGGAATTTTTTTTTGAAAGATATTGGTTTCCTCTTAAGTTTTTAACATGTCAATGTTTTTTATGTATTTACACAATGAATAATTCTATTAAATGTTAGAGGATTTTTTTATTAATTAATAAAGATTTATTTTTTTTTCATATTTTTAAAAAAACCCTCAACTATGAATATTGGTAGCATAAAAGAAGTCTACAAAGAAATATTTAAGTCGCATGACAACCCTTCATTAAAAAAGCATATTGAAAAAATAATAGAATTAGATACTTATTTACCTTATAATTCTACATTTTTTTGCATTACCAATACGCAAAATTTATCTTTTGAATATGTAAGTAAAAACATGAATGCTTGTTTGGGTATTGATAACAATGAGTTTAAATCAAAAGGGATGCGCTACTTTTGGAGTAGAATACATCCAGACGATTTGGAAATTTGGCTAAATGCGTTAAATGCCTTAATGGATTTCACTTTGGATAAAATTTCTATTGAAGAAAGAAGTAAAGCAACTTATACTTGGAATTATAGATTTAAAGATGGGAAAGGTGAATATGTAAATATTGTACAAAATACTTCTCCGCTTGAATTTGATAACGATAATAAACCTATTATTGGATTAGCACATTATACAGTTTTACCTTCGGATATAGAAATGCAAGTATGTGCATCTGCTAAGCTGTTAAATGAGAAAAATGAATATGAAACTATTTATTTCAATAATTTTTCTCAAAAATTACTTACAGATAACATTAGCAATAGAGAGCGCGATATTATTAGACTTTTAGTTTTAAGTTATTCAAGCAAAGAAATAGGTAAAAGCTTAGGTATAACAGCTAATACTGTGGATACTCATAGAAGAAATATTCTAAAAAAACTAGATGTTTCTTCAACAGGAGAACTTATTGGAATGCTTAAAATGAATAAAAATATCATATAAAATCAAACAATACTCAAATTGAGTATTGTGTAAACGGAATTAATTATGCATCTTTACGGTGCTATTAATTAGTTCTTAGGGAGAATTATATTAAACAAAATGTCAGTTTGAAGTTTTCAAACTGGCATTTTTATTTTCAGTAATTTTTTAAATTAATTGTAAAATACGTTCTAAGGCCATACCTCTTGATCCTTTTATTAGAATAGATTTATTTTTAATTAAAGATAAATTATAATCATTTTTAAAAGTTTCAAAAGATTTAAACTGAATAATTTTTTCTGAATTAATTTTAGATTTATAAAAATTTTCTCCAATTAAAATAACTTGGTTTATATTCATAGCTAAAGCTAAATTAGCGATGTTTTGGTGTTCTATTTTTGCTTCTTCACCAAGTTCAAACATATCCCCAAGAATAGCTAGTTTGTTTCCAGTCTGTTTTTCGAAATTTAATAAAGCTGCTTGCATGCTTGTAGGGTTTGCATTATAAGCATCTAGAATAATTTTATTTGAGTCTTTATCTATAATTTGAGAACGATTATTTGTTGGTATATAATTTTCTATAGCTTCTTTTATTTCTATATCATTAATTTTAAAATAATTGCCAATAGTAATAGCAGCTGCAATGTTATTAAAATTATAATTCCCAATAAGTTGACTTTGAATGTTTAATTTATTGTAATGGCATTTTACAAATGGCTGGGCTTCAACAAAATTTATTAAGACATCTACTACGTTTTCTTTATCTCCGAAAGTATATAAGTTAGTGTTTTTTGTTTTTTCTACTTGAATAGGATCGTTTGCATTAACAAATATGTGTTTGTTGTTAGAAATTAAAAAATTATACATTTCACTTTTGCCCTTTATTACACCTTGTACACCGTCAAAACCTTCTAAATGCGCTTTTCCGAAGTTTGTTATATAGCCATGGTCTGGTTTAGCTATTTCACATAAAAATTCAATTTCTTTTTGATGATTGGCACCCATTTCAACAATACCTATTTCTGTTGTTGGTTTCATTGATAGTAAAGTTAATGGCACACCAATGTGATTATTTAAATTACCAATTGTTGCTGTAGTGTTATATTTTTTTGATAGTACAGCATTAATTAATTCTTTAGTAGTTGTTTTTCCATTACTGCCGGTTAATGCAATTATAGGTATATTGAGGTGTTTTCTGTGGTATGATGATAATGTTTGTAGTGTTTTTAAAACATTATCTACAAGTATAGTTTTGTTAGAAGTGTCGTAATTAGATTCATCAACAACAGCATATTTGGCACCTTCCTTTATAGCTATTTCCGCATAAAGGTTACCATTAAAATTATCGCCTTTTAAGGCGAAAAACATATCGCCTTTTTTAAGTTTTCTAGTATCTGTACATATTGAATTGCATTCTAGAAATAAGGCATGTAAGTCTTCTGTTTTCAAAAATATATTTTTTAATTTCAAAAATAAATGTAAATAAAAAAGTCCTAACTAAGGTTAGGACTTTTTTAATATTTTGTATGAACTAAAATTTAGTTTTTCTTTTTGTTTTTACCTTTACTTTTTGATCCAACTCTAGACATAGCACATCTAAAACCAATATAGTCTGTAGCCATATCTTGTGGAAAGTAACGTCTTTGAGCAGGGTCTAACCAGTACTCTCTGTCTTTCCAAGAACCACCTTTGTAAACTCTAACTTCATCGTTAATTAAAGATGTTCTTTTGTTAGATTTGTCATATTCTTTTACAATATTTCCAAGAGAATCTCTTGTGATACTAGGTTTAGGCGAGTTGTACATTTTACTGGTGTTTGAATTAGGTTTATCACCTTCTTCATCTTCACCAAAACTCTCGTAATTACGAGACGAACGTCTATCACCATCTCTAAAGTTTCTTGCGTCACTTTTATCAAAATTAGTTCTTTGGAATGTTTCGTTGTCATCTACAGGAACTTTAAGGATTTCGCCTGGTAAATTTCTAGCAACAACTTTTCCGTTAGATAATGTATCATATACAATGTTATCAGATGTAACTACTTTTACTGTTCCATCTTCATTAAGTGCGTTTTTAGTGTAAACATTTCCACGGTAGTAGTTAAAATCATTAAACTCATCATCTACAATAGGTCTGTAAACATCAGCTACCCATTCGGCAACATTTCCAGCCATATCATATAAACCAAAGTCATTTGGGTCGTATGATTTAACTTCGTTTGTGATATCAGCACCATCATCAGACCATCCTGCAATTCCGCCATAATCACCTTTACCTTGTTTAAAATTAGCCAATTGGTCACCACGTATTTTACGTTTGCCAGAACGTGTGTACTGTCCGTCCCAAGGGTATTTTTTACGCCCACGGTATAGATTGTAACTTCTAATTTCACTTAAACCTAAAGCTGCATATTCCCATTCTGTTTCAGTTGGTAGTCTGTATTTTGGAGAAATGATTCCTGTTTCACGAGTTGCGTAAATACCAGTTTCATTACCATCGGCATCAGTTCTTACATTTCTCTTTTTACGTCCATCGCCAGCTAATATTTCTTCATTACCACCATATGTTTGAGTAGGTGCGTTAATATAAGTATCTGTGCTAAATGTTTGTTCTGAATCTACATCGGTAATTTTTGCCCCACGTTTAATATAGCCAGCTTTTTCAAGGTTGTATTCATTAACACGATCCGAACGCCAGTTGGCAAATTCAACAGCTTGAATCCAACTTACACCAACAACAGGATATTCTCCATAACCTGGGTGACGTAAATAGTTTTCAGTCATAACTTCGTTAAACCCTAAACGGTTTCTCCAAACTAAAGTGTCTGGCAAAGCACCATGATAAATAGCTCTGAAATTTTCTTCTGATGGTGGGTAAACACGTTTTATCCAATCTAAATATTCCATGTACATAGCATTGGTAACTTCGGTTTCATCCATATAGAAAGATTGTACGTGTTGTTGATTTGGAGTATTATTCCAATCATGCATCACATCGTCTTGTACTCTACCTTTAGTAAATGTACCACCTTCAACAAAAACTAATCCTGGAGAAGTTTCTTGTTCTTTGAAGTCTGTATTATACTGGAAACCACCTTCTCTATCGTTAATGTTCCATCCAGTAGCTCTAGAGCTATTTTTTGAACTCGAAGATTTTTTGCAACTAGTTGAAGTCACTATTAGTGCTAAAACTAATAAAATCCTGAATGCTACTACTTTTTTCATATCCATACTTTTAAGTAAGCTAATAATAATTTTGGTGCTGCAATATAAGAATTAAACCTAATATCACAAGATGTTTTTTGCATTTTAACCAAAAAATAGTGTATTTCGTCCTATTTTTATGCATTACAACGATGATTTTAATGCTTTAAACCACAGTTTTGTGTTGTATTAACGTGTGATTTACTAATTTATTATTGTATTTTTGAAACAGTTTTTAAAATTGTTGTTTTTTTAATAATAACAATGCTTTAACAACGTTATTTTAACAATGAAGAAGAAAATTTTATTTTTACTGCTGATAATTTCAGTAGGTGCAAATGCACAACAAAAACAATATAGTCTTATTTGGGGTGATTCTAAGGAGTTCTCAGGAGATAGTTTTTCATTTATAGTTCCTACATTTAATCAAGAGTATTTTAATTTTGATTTAGATAAGGGGCTTTTGTTAGTAGATCAATGGGAATCTAAGAACGAAATAAACGAATCTTCTGCTTCAATAAGTAATATAGTTTACAAATCTATTTCTAAAATAGAATTAAAAGATTTAGATTTAAGTAAAATACCTAAAGAGTTAAAATTTAGTTTAAAAAATTCTACTTCCAGAAATAAAAACTATGCCTTTTTTGAGTTGTATCCTATAATTAAGGACGCCAATGGTAATTTTAAAAAAATTATATCCTTTCAATTAAATTATAAGAATGGTTCTAATCTAAATAGAACTTCATTACTTGCAAAAAATAGTGGTCTTAAGGTTATTTCCAATTCGGTTTTAAGTACCGGAGAATGGTATCGCTTTTATGTAGATACAACAGGTGTTTTTAAATTAACTAAAAGCTTTTTAAAACGTTTGGGTGTTAATGTGAATAATGTCGACCCTAGAACTATAAAATTATATGGACATGGTGGTGCTATGATTCCATTTTCAAACGCTATAGCTTATCCTTACGATGTACCCGAAAACGCTATAAAATTTGTTGGAGAATCTGATGGAATTTTTGATGAAAGCGATTATATTTTATTTTATGGGCAAGGGCCTAAAGGATACAATGAAGAAAGCAGAACTCATATAAATTGTTATACTGATAAAACATATTATTATATAAATATAAGTTCTGGTAACGGAAAACGTATTCAATCTTTTAATCAACCTGCTGGTAGTGTAGATTTGGTTATAGATACATATGATGATTACCAATTTCATGAAATAGATGATTATAATCTTATATCGCTAGGAAGACGCTGGTTTGGAGATAAATTTGATATTGAGAATAGTAAAGAATTTGAATTTGACTTTCCAGACCTCATTACTTCAGAGCCAATAACTTTATCTGTTTCTGTTGCAACAGCCTCAAAGAGTAATAGTCAAATGAGAGTTAATGTTAATGGGGTTGATGTCTCTACTTTAAGTATTTCAGGGGTTACTACACCCAATTTAGCAAATGGCGCATCTTATATTGGTGATTTGAATGTTAATTCTTCCACAATAAAGGTTGGTCTTGACTTTGATAATTTGGGCAATCCTAGTATTGTTGGTTATCTTGATTTTATTGCTATTGAAGGCACGCGTAGATTGAATTTTAATGGTAATCAATTTTTATTTAAAAATAAAGCAGTAGCATCGGCATCCGGTATTGCACAGTATACTATTGAAAACGCTTCAAGTCTTGTTGAAGTATGGGATGTATCAGATATATATAATGTTTCAAACTATGAAAACGTAGATGGTAATACTACAGTTAATTTTACTTCTTTATTGGGGTCTTTAAAATCATATGTAGCAGTTTCTTCGTCTGACTATTACTCGGCTAAAATAGATTCAAAAACTACTGTAAATAATCAAAATATTAAAGGGACTATTTTTCAAAATACCTTAGGTGAATTTCAAGATATTGACTATTTGATAATTGCTCCTGGTATTATGCTTAATCAAGCAGAACGCCTTGCACAGATAAATAGAAATCAATATGGCTTAAATGTGAAAGTTGTTGGCCTAGATGAAATTTATAATGAATTTAGTTCAGGAAACCAAGATGTAGGCGCTATTAGAAATATGGTTAAATATGTTTATGATAATGCAAGTACACCAGAAAATAGAGTTAAATATTTGTGTTTGTTTGGAGATGGATCATATGATTATAAAGATAGAATTACTAATAATACGAATATAGTTCCTTCATGGTATTCTTACAATAGTTTTAGTCTAGCAACCTCATTTGTGTCTGATGATTTTTACGGAATGATGGATGAAAATGAAGGCACTATGGTTTCTACTGATAAATTAGATATTGCTGTTGGTAGAATTTTAGCTGATACGCCACAGCGAGGAAGTGAAATGGTAGATAAGATAGAATCTTATTATATTAAAGAAGCATATGGGAGTTGGCGAAATAATTTTGTTGTCATTTCAGATGATAATGATAGTAAGCTTTTAGGGTTGTTACAAGAAACTACAAATGATATAGGTGATTTAGTATCTCAAGAAAAACCTTTTATAAATGTTGTTAAGATTCATGCTGATGCCTTTCAGCAAGAATCATCTGCAGGTGGAGATAGATATCCTGATGTTACCGAAGAGATAGTAAATGCGATGGATAATGGTGCCTTAGTAGTTAATTATTTTGGTCATGGAGGTGAAGAAGGTTTAGCAGAAGAGCGTATTTTGTTAAAAACTGATATTACAGATCTTCGTAATACTTGTAAACTTAATTGTTTTGTTACCGTAACCTGTGAATTTACTAGGTTTGATAACCCATTAAGAGAAACTGCAGGAGAGTTTACATTTTGGAATAAAGAAACAGGTGCTGTGGGATTGATTACTACAACTCGACAAGTATTTGTTAATTTTGGGATAACTTTTAATAGAGAACTAGGGCAATATTTGTTTTCTTATAGTGAAGATGATGCTTATGGAGATAATGAATATCCAACTATAGCAGAAGCATTAAGATTAGCTAAAAATGACCCATTAATTTCTGGTAATAGTCAAAAAAGTTTAGTGTTTTTTATTGGAGACCCAGCTATGAAATTAGCATTTCCAAAGCCTAGCATTAGGTTAACTCAAATTAATGATAAGCCAATAGCAACTGCAACAGATACGCTTAAAGCATTAAGTTATGTAAAATTAGCAGGTGAAGTTACAGATGAAGCAGGTAATCTTTTAAGTGATTATAATGGAACACTATCAACAACTATTTATGATAAGGTTATTAATAGGCAAACCTTAGCAAATGATGGAATTAAAGAAAGTGGTGTTGTAATAAAGTTAGATTACACAACTCTTGGCGAAATAATATTTAGAGGTCAAGCTTCAGTTAAAAATGGACAATTTGAATTTGATTTTGTTGTACCAAAAGATGTAGGTATTCCTGTAGGTTATGGGAAAGTTAGTTTTTACTCGAAAAATGAATCCTCAACCGAAGATCAGGCAGGAGCAGATATTAATACTGTTAGAATAGGAGGGTTAAATGAGGATGCACCCGAAGATAATATGGGGCCTGTCATAACGCTTTATATGAATGATGAAAACTTTGTTACAGGTGGAATTACAAATGAATCTCCCACATTATTGGCAAAATTAGAAGACGCTAATGGAATAAATACCGCTAGTGGTATAGGTCATGATATTGTAGCTATTTTAGATGGCGATGAAACAAATCCAGTTGTTTTAAACGATTATTATCAAACTGAAGTTGACGATTATACTAAAGGTGTAGTAAGTTTTCCTTTTAGAGATTTAGAACCTGGTTTACATACTTTAACTTTAAAAGCTTGGGATGTTTATAATAACTCATCTATTTCAGAAATACAATTTGTTGTTTATGATGAAGACCAAAGTTTAGTGATAAATAACGTTCTTAATTATCCAAACCCAT
The DNA here is from genome assembly GCF_947495675.1 of uncultured Algibacter sp. Taxonomy (GTDB): domain Bacteria; phylum Bacteroidota; class Bacteroidia; order Flavobacteriales; family Flavobacteriaceae; genus Algibacter_B. The sequence continues at coordinate 89,302 of NZ_CANLZX010000005.1, forward strand.
TTGTAAATTATACAGAATTTTGGTTTAATCACAATAGTTCAGAACCTTTAGACGTTTCAATACAGATATTAACTGTTTCTGGAAAATTAGTAAGAACATTAAATGGTCAAACTACAGGAGGTATAAAAGCAACAAGTTCATTATCCAGAGATATTGTCTGGGATGGAAGAGACGATTTTGGAGATAAAATAGGTAAAGGAGTTTATATCTATAAGCTAAAAGTACATTCTAACTTGTTGAATAAAACAGTCGAAAAAATTGAGAAACTTGTTATACTGTAATAAAAAATTATATTTGTTAAATAAAATTGAATACATGAAGAATCGAATATTACTAATTATAGCGTTCGCCTTTATACTTAAAGGCTATGCTCAAGAACCTACAATTTTTCCAAACCAAGATAGAAGAGTAATAACAACAGGTATTCCCTTTTTATTAATAGCATCAGACGCTCGTGCAGCAGGTATGGGTGATATGGGTGTTGCAACTTCTGTTGATGCTTTTTCTCAACAATGGAATTCTTCAAAATATGCATTTTCTGAAACAAAATCAGGTATAGGTGTTAGCTATACTCCATATCTAAGTAAATTAGTTAACGATATATTTTTAGGTAATTTTACTTATTTTAATCGTATAGACGAACGTAGTGCATTTGCTGCTAGCTTAAGGTATTTTTCTTTAGGTGAAATAGAATTTGTTGATGGGCCTGATGATACTCCAAGACAACAAAAACCAAATGAGTTTTCTCTTGATGCTTCATATGCTTTAAAACTAACAGATCAATTTTCAATGTCTGTACTTATGCGTTATTTACGTTCAGATTTAAGAATTCAAGGTGTAGGTGGTGATATAAAACCAGCAAGCACATTTGGTGTAGATTTATCTGGTTACTATCAAAGTGAAGAAGAGGCATATTCAGATTTTAATGGTCGATGGAGAGCCGGATTTGCAATTCAAAATATTGGGCCAAAATTTAAATATGATGAAGGAGGCGAAGAAAATTTTCAACCAACAAATTTACGTTTAGGAACAGGTTTTGATTTTATTTTTGACGATTACAATAAAATATCAGTAACAGCAGAAGTTGCTAAGCTTTTAGTGCCAACACCTCCAGTTTATGGTTATGTTGATGCAGATGATGATGGTACTCAAGATAATGACGGAAGTGAGCCAACAATTATAGTTCAAGGTAAAGACCCAGATGTAAGTTTTCTTTCTGGAATGTTTCAATCTTTTGGTGACGCACCAGATGGTTTTAGCGAAGAGTTAAAAGAGTTTACTTGGTCATTAGGGGCAGAATACTTATATCAAGACTCATTTGCTTTTAGAGCTGGATATTTTAACGAAAGTGAAGATAAAGGTGCTAGGAAATTTTTAGCATTAGGTGCTGGTTTTAAAGCAAATGTTGTTAACATTGATTTATCATATTTGTTTTCAGCATCTAAAGTACAAAGTCCTTTAGAAAATACTTTACGTTTTTCTTTAACCTTTAATTTTGGTGCCGGAGAATACTTAGAATATTAAAATTTATAAAAAAATTATTAAAAAAGACTATTGCTTTTTTAAGCAGTAGTCTTTTGTTTTTATATGTTTCTTAAATTTATTGAATACATTGTATTATGAAAGAAATAAAAATAGAATCTACCCTGTTTGTATTTGATTCCTTATCAGAACTTCCTAAAGATGTTGTGTATCTTATGGAAAAAGCAGTTGAAGCTAGAGAGAAAGCGTATGCTCCTTATTCTAATTTTAATGTTGGAGCTGCAATTCTATTAGATAATAATGAGGTAGTTTTAGGTAGCAATCAAGAAAATGCATCATATCCATCTGGTTTATGTGCAGAACGAACCGCGATATTTTATGCAGGGTCTCAATTTCCAAAAGCAAAAATAATACGAATGGCAATTACTGCTGGTTCAAAAAACAAAAAAACAACTAAACCTATTCCTCCATGTGGTGCTTGCAGGCAGTCAATTGCAGAATACGAGATAAAACAAAAAGCCCCAATAGAAATTTATTTTATGGGAGAAACTGGTGCCATTGCTAAATCAAATTCACTTTCTAATCTTCTACCTTTAGGGTTTGATAAATCTGAACTATAGATTTTTCGTTAATGATATTTATGTTTTTATTTAAAAAAAATATTAATTAATTAAATAATATCGATAACACCTCTATTTTTATTTTTTTTTATACTTTAGTCATATTGTGTTTTTGCAATACAGCACAAAGTGTTACTTTTGTAACCCGCTAATTTAAATAATAGTACTCAAAAAGTATTCAATGAAAAAAATCACAAAAGAGGTATACCTTAATTGGTATGAAGAGATGTTATTCTGGAGAAAGTTTGAAGATAAACTTGCTGCTGTATACATTCAACAAAAAGTAAGAGGATTTCTTCATTTATATAATGGTCAAGAAGCTGTTTTAGCTGGTGCTTTACATGCTATGGATTTGACTAAGGATAAAATGATTACTGCTTATCGTAACCACGTTCAGCCAATAGGTATGGGGGTTGACCCAAAACGTGTTATGGCTGAATTATATGGAAAAGTTACAGGTACTTCTCAAGGTATGGGAGGTTCTATGCATATTTTTTCAAAAGAATTTAGATTTTATGGTGGTCATGGAATTGTAGGAGGTCAAATTCCTTTAGGCGCTGGTATCGCATTTGGTGATAAATATCATGGTGTTGATGGTGTGACTATTTGTTGTTTTGGTGATGGTGCTGCACGTCAAGGATCATTACATGAAACATTTAACTTAGCTATGCTTTGGAATTTACCAGTTGTATTTGTTTGTGAAAACAATGGATATGCCATGGGAACTTCTGTTGAAAGAACTGCAAATCATGTAGAAATCTGGAAATTAGGTTTAGGGTACGATATGCCTTGTGGACCTGTAGATGGCATGAACCCTATTAAAGTTGCCGAAGCTTTCGATGAGGCTATTACTAGAGCACGTACAGGTGGCGGACCAACATTTTTAGAGTTAAAAACATACCGTTATAGAGGGCACTCTATGTCTGATGCGCAGCATTATAGAACGAAAGATGAGGTAAATGAATACAAGAAAATAGATCCTATTACGCAAGTAAAGGATGTTATTCTTGAAAAGAAATATGCTACAGAAGACGATATTAAAGTAATTGATAAGCGCGTAAAATCACGTGTTGCAGAATGTGAAAAATTCGCTGAAGAATCTCCATTCCCAGAAAAACAACAATTATACGATATGGTATACGAGCAAGAAGATTATCCATTCATTCAACACAAATTATAAGTTATGGCAATAGTTGTAAATATGCCGCGTTTAAGCGATACCATGGAAGAAGGTACCGTTGCTGCTTGGTTAAAAAAAGTAGGAGATAAGATAGAAGAAGGAGATATTTTAGCTGAAATCGAAACCGATAAAGCGACAATGGAATTCGAATCTTTTAACGAAGGTACACTACTTCATATTGGTGTTCAAGAAGGTGAAACTACTAAGGTAGATGAACTTTTAGCTATAATTGGTGACGAAGGTGAAGATATTTCAGGACTTTTAAATGGAGGTGGTAACGCTTCCGCGGAAGCAAAAGAAGAAACAGTTGAAGCTGAATCTACTCAAGAAGCTCCTGCTGAAACAGCTGCTACTCCTACTGCAAGTGCCGCATTACCTGAAGGTGTTATAGTAGTAACTATGCCACGTTTAAGTGATACTATGGAAGAAGGTACTGTGGCAACATGGTTAAAGAAAGTAGGTGATACTGTTGAAGAAGGCGATATTTTAGCTGAAATTGAAACAGATAAAGCAACCATGGAATTTGAATCATTCCAATCTGGTACGTTATTAGAAATAGGATTACAAGAAGGAGAATCTGCAAAAGTAGATGCTTTATTAGCAATAATAGGTCCTGCAGGAACAGATGTTTCTGGTGTGGCTGATAATTTTTCTGCATCGGCAGCTCCTGCAAAAGAAGCGCCAAAAGCTGAAGCTAAAAAAGAAGCTTCAAAAGCAGCGCCTGCGGCAGCATCGGCTCCTAAAAAAGCAAGTGCTCCAGCACCAACACCGGTTACAGAAAATGGTCGTGTGTATGTGTCACCTTTAGCTAAAAAATTAGCAGAAGAAAAAGGAATCAACTTAACAAAAGTTCAAGGTTCTGGTGAAAACGGACGTATTATAAAGCGTGATATAGAAAATTATGAGCCTGCAGCTTCGGCAGCATCAGCTGGTAAATTTGTGCCATCGGGTCAAGAAGATTTTGACGATGTTGATAACTCGCAAATGCGTAAAGCTATTGCTAAAGCGTTAACAAACTCTAAGTTTTCTGCACCTCATTATTATTTAAGTGTAGAGTTTGATATGGAAAATGCTATGGCGTTCCGTACTCAGTTTAATTCTATTCCTGATACTAAGATATCTTATAACGATATTGTTGTTAAAGCTTGTGCCTTAGCATTAAAACAACATCCTCAAGTAAACTCACAATGGTTTGCAGACAAGATGCGTTTAAATAATCACGTTCATGTTGGCGTTGCAGTAGCAGTTCCTGATGGATTAGTTGTGCCAGTTGTACGTTTTGCTAATGAGCAAACATTACCTCAAATAGGTGCGGCAGTTAGAGATTTAGCTGGAAAAGCAAGAAATAAAAAGTTAACTCCAGACGAAATGCAAGGCAGTACTTTTACAGTATCGAACTTAGGTATGTTTGGTATTGATACTTTTACATCAATTATTAATCAACCAAACTCTGCAATACTTTCTGTTGGAAATATTGTTGAAAAGCCGGTTGTTAAAAATGGTCAAATTGTTGTTGGACATACTATGAAATTATCATTAGCATGCGATCATAGAACGGTTGATGGTGCTACAGGCGCTCAATTCCTTCAAACCTTAAAGGGGTATATTGAGAACCCTGTAACAATGTTAGTGTAATAATTAATCTTCCTGAACAAGATTTAGGAGGTTATCATTATAAAACTAAAACCTGTATCATAATAATTGATACAGGTTTTTTTATCTTTATCTTTAAATAAAAAATCCATGAAAAAAATTATTGGTTTACTAGTATTAGCTGTAATAGTAAGTTGTATTGGGCAAAAAAGGCAAATTATTCAAACTAATCCTGATTCTATTAGTAAAGGAGTTTCAGAATCAGAAGAAAAAAGCAATAACACTATTTCTAACAAGGATATTGTAATTGAGAATTATGCACTTTTAAATGAGATAAAATCTAGTTTAGAATACTTAGCGTCTGATGAATTAGAAGGTCGAAATACTGGCAGTAAAGGTATTGAAAAGGCTGCGGTCTTTATTGAGGGTTTTTTTAAACAAAATAATATTAAACCCTATTTCGAAACTTATAGAGATAGCTTTAATATTGAAAAAATAATTGGATATAATATAGTGGGGTATGTTGAAGGAAATGACCCTAAATTAAAAAATGAGTTTGTAATTCTTGGAGCTCATTATGATCATATTGGTCAAGGAAAAGAAGTACTAGGTGATGTGATTGCAAACGGTGCAAACGATGATGCTTCTGGTACAGTAGCAGTTTTAGAATGGGCTAAGTATTTTTCAAATACAAAGAGTAATAAAAGAAGCATATTGTTCACTTTGTATGCTGCTGAAGAAATGGGGTTGAAAGGTTCTAGTCATTTAGCTAAAAGACTAAAAAAAGAAAATATTGATTTATATACGATGATTAATTTTGAAATGATAGGAGTGCCTAGAGCAGAAAATGAAATTATGGCTTATATATCTGGTTACGATAAATCTAATATGGCAAAACAATTAAATAGTTATGGAGGTTCTGAAATAATAGGTTTTTTTCCAAAAGCAAAAGAGTTTCAATTATTTATGAGATCAGATAATTATCCGTTTTATGAAGCTTTTAAAGTACCAGCACATGCCATATCTACTTTCGATTTTACGAATTTCGATTATTATCATCATGTTGATGATGAGGCAGATAAAATGGATTATAGCCATATGACTAATTTTATTAATAAAATGATTCTTGGCTTACAAGGCATGATAAATGCACCAACAAAGGAAATAAAAATGAATTATGAGTAAAAATATTATAATAACTGGTACAAGCCGAGGTATCGGTTTTGAGTTAGTGCAACTGTTTGCCAATGCAGGACATAATGTATTAGCACTTTCAAGAAATGAGATGCCAATAAAAAATTTAAAATTAAAACAAGTAACTTGTTTTTCATTTGATTTGAATGATAATAATGCCTATCAAAAAGTTGTTGATTTTATAAATAAAGAATGGCAGCATGTTGATGTTTTAATCAATAACGCAGGAGCACTTTTAAACAAGCCTTTTTCTGAAACATCAATGGATGATTTTGAAAAAGTATATAAAACAAATGTTTTTGGTGTGGCTGAGTTAACAAGAATTGTGTTGCCTTTCATGAAAAAAGACAGTCATGTGGTTGCTATAAGCTCAATGGGTGGTGTACAAGGTAGTATGAAGTTCCCAGGACTAGCTGCGTATAGTTCAAGTAAAGCAGCAATAATCACTCTAACAGAATTACTTGCTGAAGAATACAAAGATTCTGGTATTTCATTTAACGTTCTAGCCTTAGGAGCAGTTCAAACCGAAATGTTAGAAGAGGCTTTTCCTGGTTATAAAGCGCCTATAACTGCTTTGGAAATGGCCGAATATATTCAAGATTTCGCTGTAAACGGAAATAAGTATTATAATGGAAAATTAATGCAAGTGTCTAATTCTACACCGTAATTTATGAGTAAATACAAATGTATAATTTTTGATTGTGATGGTGTTTTAATTGACAGCGAATCTATTGCCATAGGTGTTTTAGTTGATATGGCTAACTATTTGGGTGCTAATATGGATTTTAAAGAATCAATGATTGATTTAAAGGGGAAGTCGCTTAATTCTTGTATGGCATTAATTTCTAAAAGAATAGGTAACCCTTTACCTATTAATTTTGAATCTGATTATCGTATCAATACATTTGAAACTTTTCGAAAAAAAATTCAACCTATTAAAGGTATCAAAGACGTTGTTGAAAATTTACCTTTTTGTGTAGCATCTAGTGGGCCAGAAAATAAAATTAGATTAAACCTTGAAATTACAGGTCTACTGCCTTTTTTTGAAGGTAATATTTTTAGTTGTTATGCAATACAAAAATGGAAACCTGAACCAGATATATTCTTATGGGCAGCAGAAACTATGGGTTTTAAGCCAGAAGAATGTTTGGTTGTAGAAGATAGTATATCTGGTGTAAGAGCAGCCAAATTAGGCGGATTTGATGTATTTGGATACATTGAACACGATTATAATAATGAACTAGCAGGCGAAGCGAATAAGACTTTTGATAGAATGGATAAGCTTATAGGAATGTTATGATTTTTATTAAGTAAGCATAAAAAACAAATTTGTTTTAAAGTATTTATTATATTTTTCTTTCAAACTTAAGTGAGTCAGGTGTATATTTGAAAGAATTCTACTATTTTAGCAGTAATGCAAAATCAGCTCCAAGACTATATTCCTTCAAATGCAGTATCAGCAGTTCTTAAGCTTTTACAGCAAGATAATTTATCGGTAAAAGTTAAAAATGAAAGAAAGACGCGACATGGGGATTATAGGAGGTTACCTAATGGAAAGCATCAAATAACAATAAATTCAAATTTAAATAGCTACCGTTTTTTAATAACTTTAGTACATGAGATTGCACATTTCGAAGCTTATAATATTTATGGAAAATTTATAAAACCACACGGTAAGGAATGGAAACATACATTTCAACATTTAATGTTACCATTTATTAATCCAGAAATTTTTCCTAATAATATTTTACCTTTATTAGCAAAGCATTTTAAAAATCCAAAAGCATCCAGCGACACAGATGTGCAATTGGCCTTAGCCTTAAAGCAATTTGACGAACCCAATAATAAAACATTTATTTTTGAAGTACCTTTGGGTGAAACATTTAAATTATATAATGGGAAGATTTTTAAAATGGGACAAAAACGAGTAAAACGTTACGAATGTCTTGAAATAAAATCAGGAAGAATGTATCTTTTTAACCCAAATGCAGAAGTAGAATTGATAAATAAAAAAAATGAATAAAAATTATTATGCCATATTAATGGCCGGAGGTGTTGGATCTAGATTTTGGCCAGTAAGTACACAAGATTTTCCAAAACAGTTTCATGATATGCTTGGAACTGGTGACACCTTAATTCAAAAAACATTTAACCGTTTAGCAGATTTAATTCCAAAAGAAAATATTTTTATTCTAACTAACGAGCGTTATAATGATTTGGTTTTAGAACAATTACCTGAAGTTGAACAACGTCAAGTAGTATTAGAGCCTGCAATGCGTAACACAGCGCCATGTATATTATATGCGTCTTTAAAAATTCAGAAAGAAAATCCAGATGCAGTTATGATTGTAGCGCCAAGCGATCATTGGATTGAAGATGAAAAAACGTTTTCTAAAAATGTACAACAAGCTTTTGATTATTGTTCTGAAAACAATGCTTTAATGACTTTAGGAATTCAACCAACCTTTCCAAATACAGGTTATGGTTATATAGAATTTGATAAAAATTCTTCTAAAACCATAAAATCTGTAAACCAGTTTAGAGAAAAGCCAGATTATCAAACAGCGAAAAGCTTTATAGATCAAGGTAATTTTTTATGGAATGCTGGTATTTTTATGTGGAGTGCCAAAAGTGTTGTTGAAGCATTTAAAAATAATCAGCCAGAATTATACAGCTTATTCGAAAAAGGTATTTCTGTGTATAATACAGATTTTGAAGATGATTTTATTAAAGATAATTATCCAAAAGCAGAAAACATATCAGTTGATTATGCAATCATGGAAAAATCGAGTAATGTAAAAGTAATTGCAGCAGAATTTGATTGGAATGACCTAGGTACTTGGGGCAGTTTATACGATAAATTAGATAAAGATGAATCAAATAATGCAGTTGTAAATGCTAGAACATTATCAACAGATTCTTCTGGTAATATGATACGAACTAAAAACGATAAAATAGTTGTTGTTGATGGTATCAAAGATTACATTATTGTTGATAAAGACGAAGTTTTGCTTATCTTTCCTAAGTCTAAAGAGCAAGATATTAAGAAAACACTCCAACAGGTAAAAGATAAATTTGGAGAACAATATGGTTAATCATGAGTGAAGAGAGTAAGTTTAATTTCTCTGAAGAAGAGGCAAAAGCAGAAGCTTTAAAAAAGGAGCAAGATGTAGAACAATCTAAAGAAAATGTTAGAAAGGATGCTCAAGGACTTTTAGCCAGTACCAAAAAGTTTATAAAAGAACTTTTAGATTTTAGAGATGATACAGATAGAGATGCTACTATTCAAGCTATAAAAGGAGATATTCCTTTTAAAGGCGCTACGGCATGGATTTTAGTGTGCTCAATATTTGTAGCCTCTATTGGATTAAATGCAAACTCTACAGCTGTTGTTATTGGTGCCATGTTAATATCACCACTTATGGGACCTATTTTAGGAATAGGCTTATCCATTGCAATAAATGATATTGATACTCTTAAAAGGTCGTTAATCAACTTAGCAACTATGATTGTATTGAGTTTATTAACAGCCTTCCTGTTTTTTAAATTTTTTCCTTTAAGTGAAGATACAAACGAGCTTTTAGGTCGTGTAAAACCAGATATTCGTGATGTGTTAATAGCATTTTTTGGTGGTTTAGCATTAATTATAGCACGTACAAAAAAAGGGACTATAGCATCTGTAATATTTGGTGTAGCAATTGCTACGGCTTTAATGCCACCTCTTTGTACAGCTGGTTATGGTTTAGCAAAAGGAAACTTCGCATATTTTGGAGGTGCTATGTATCTCTTTACAATAAATACCATATTTATAGCTTTAGCTACATTTTTAGTACTTAAGTTATTAAGGTTTCCAATGCTTAAATATGCGAATTCTAAAAAAAGACTTTTTATATCAAGAATGGCTACATTGTTAGCAATTGTGGTCATGATTCCAGCAGGTTTTACTTTTGTAGATGTATACCGAGAAAGTAATTTTAAAAGAGATGCTGGTTTGTTTGTTGAAAATGAATTAACTGCTTTACCACATGGCGAATACATTAAAAACAATGCCATTTATAAGTATGAAACCGATGAGATTAGTAAAATAGAATTAAATACTTTTGGTTTAGATGAAATTCCTGAAACAACTATTTCTCTTTTACAAAGTAGAATGAGGAATTATAGTGCATTATCAAATAGTGAATTAGTCATTAATCAAAATAGATCTAAAAACTTAGATAATTTTAAATACATGGAGCAGCTAAGAGCTAGAGACTCTTTAGATCTATTATCACAAACTCAAAAAATAGCTTATTTAGAAAGCAAGGTTCAGCAACTCTCAAAACTCGAAAAGAATTATGTAGCATTTGATGAGCTTGTTAAAGAAATAAAAATTAATTACGAAACAATAGAGCAATTATCATACGCTAATGTTATTAATTCAAATTTTACAAAAATGGATACTATTTCAGTATTCTCTGTAAAATGGGTTGATTCTTTGGCTAAAGAAGATTTAAGAATAAAGGATAAAGAAAAACTAGAAAAGTGGTTAAAGTTTAAACTTCATTTAGATACTTTAGTTGTTAATAGAATCAACTAAAACCAGGTGTTTATTATTAAATATTAGTTTGAAATTAATAAGTAAGAATTACTCATTTTCTTCTAAGTACATTTTACGTACTTTTTTAAATAAATTTGAAGAATAAACAAAATCGGTTACTACTTCGTTATCTGTTTTAAATATGGTTTTATTGGAACCTTCCCATGCTTTTAAACCATTTCTTAAGAAAACTATCTTTTCTCCAATTTCCATAACCGAATTCATGTCATGAGAATTTATTACTGTAGTAATTTGGTATTCGTCGGTTATTTCCTGAATCAAATTATCAATTACAATAGCTGTTTTTGGATCTAAACCAGAGTTAGGTTCATCACAAAACAGATATTTTGGTTTATTTACAATAGCACGAGCTATGGCAACACGTTTTTGCATACCACCAGAGGCTTCACTTGGCATTTTTTTATGAGCATCATCTAGATTAACACGTTTTAATACAAAATCTACACGATCTTCCATTTCGCTTTTACTTTGCTTTGTAAACATTTGCAGCGGGAACATTACATTCTCTGCAATAGTCATAGAATCAAATAAAGCACTCCCTTGAAATACCATGCCAATTTCTGCTCTTATATTTCTTTTCTCATCTTCAGACAGTAGCGAGAATATTTTTCCATCGTAAGCAATGGTGCCTTCTTCATAATCAAACAGTCCTAGTAAACATTTTAAAAATACCGTTTTACCAGATCCACTTTGACCAATAATTAAATTTGTTTTGCCTTTTTCAAAAGTGGTGCTAATTCCTTTTAAAACTTCAACATCTCCAAATGATTTATGTAAATTATTAACTTCTATCATTAGCTTAATAACATTTGGGTTAAGAAATAATTTAATACAATAATTACAACACTAGTCCATACAAAAGATGTTGTACTAGCTTTACCAACTTCTAAAGCACCACCTTTCATGTAAAACCCATGAAAAGATGGAATAGTAGCTAAAACAAAAGCAAACACAAAGGTTTTTATAAAGGCATAAGTGACATGAAAAGTTTCAAAATCGGTTTGAATTCCAACATTATAATCTTCTAGAGTACTAAAACCGCCATAAACACAGGCTGCCATACCTCCTAAAATCCCTAAAAACATAGCAATAGAAATTATAAAAGGATAAAGTAATAATGAAATAAATTTCGGAAATACTAAATAGTTTAACGAGTTAATACCCATAACTTCTAATGCATCAATTTGTTCTGTAACACGCATGGTACCAATACTAGAGGTGATAAACGACCCCACTTTACCAGCCATTATAATAGACATAAATGTGGGTGCAAATTCTAATATAATTGATTGTCTTGTGGCAAAACCAACAAGATATTTAGGAATTAATGGGTTGTCTATATTTAATGCTGTTTGAATGGTAACAACACCACCAACAAAAAAGGAAATAAAGGCTACAATACCTAGAGATCCTATTATTAAATCGTCTATATCTTTAAGTATTAATTGTTTCATAACAGTCCATTTTGTGGGTTTACGAAACATTTCTTTTATCATTAAAAAGTAAGCGCCTATGTTATGTAGGTAAGTCATATACAAATTTGTATTTGCTAAAGTAAAAAAACTTAGTGGTATTTAACCTTAATTTTAAATAATGATGCGTTAATATGCGTATTTTTGATTTATAAAATTAATAATATAATGAAGTATTTTTTATCTCTTTTATTCCTCTTATCTTTTCAAGTATCTATTTTAGCTCAAAATGAAAAACCTAAGTTAGTAGTAGGTATTGTTGTTGATCAAATGCGATTTGATTATTTAACCCGATTTAATGATAAATATGGAGAAGGAGGATTTAAGCGTATGATGAATGAAGGGTTTAATTGCAAGAATAACCATTATAATTATGTGCCTACATACACAGGCCCTGGCCATGCCTCAATTTATACAGGAACCACACCTAAATACCATGGGATAATTAGTAATAATTGGTATGACAAGGAAATAAAAGCAATGGTTTATTGCGCACAAGATGATTCGGTTTTGGCTGTTGGTTCAGACTCTAAATTAGAGCGTATGTCTCCACACAGAATGCAAACAACAACGTTTACTGATGAAAACCGATTGTTTACACAATCTAAAGGGAAAACTATTGGTATTTCAATAAAAGATAGAGGGGCTATTTTACCTGCGGGTCATGCTGCTAATGCCGCATATTGGTTTAGAGGGAAAGAGGAAGGTCATTTTATTTCTAGTACATATTACATGAAGAGTTTGCCTAATTGGGTAAATAATTTTAATGCTTCTAAAATCAATAAGTCTTATTTAAAAGAATGGAATACGCTTTATGATATTTCAACGTATACAGAAAGTGGTTCTGATTTAAATAATTTTGAAGGAGGATTTAAAGGAAAAGAAACAGCTACCTTCCCTTATGATATAAAAAAGTTAGCAAAACAAAATTCAGGATATGATATTTTAAAAGCAACACCTTATGGAAATAGTATAGTTGCAGATTTTGCTATTGAAGCTATAAAAGCAGAACAATTAGGGAAAGATAATTTTACTGATATTTTAACAGTAAGTTTTTCAAGCACCGATTATATTGGTCATAATTTTGGTGTAAACTCTAAAGAAATTGAAGATACTTATATACGTTTAGATTTAGAATTGAAAAGGATATTCGAGGCGTTAGATACAGAAGTAGGTGTTGGAGAATATACCGTGTTTTTAACTTCAGACCACGGAGCTGTTGATGTACCTGCTTATTTACAATCATTAAAAATTCCTGCTGGATATTTAAATAATGCAGCTAGTAAAGAGCGGTTTAATAAATTTTTAACCAATACATACGGAACAACTGATATTGTTGAAAATATGAGTAATAATCAGATATTTTTAAACAAAGAAAAACTTAAGGATCTCGATTTAAACATAAATAATGTACAAGAAGCTATCGTTAATGAGCAAATTAAGTACCCACATGTGTTGAAAGCTTATACGGGTATTACAATGAGTTCGGTTAATTTTACAGATGGTATTGAAGCTTTATTACAAAAAGGATTTAACCAAAAACGCTCTGGAGATGTTATTTTATTAAATGATCCTGCTTATATATCTTATGGTAAAACGGGATCAACACATGGTAGTGGTTTAAATTATGATACGCATGTACCTTTATTGTTTTTTGGAAAAGGAATTAAAAAAGGGCAAACCTTTAAGAAAACCGAAATCACAGATATAGCTCCAACAATGTCGGCTCTTTTAGGTATTAGTTTTCCTAATTTCGCCATTGGGCAGCCATTAGATTTTGTATTAGAATAATGAATAAAAGAACAATTTACGCTATTGTAGGTTTAGTTATTGTTTTAGCTGTTTATGCTTTTGAATATTTTTTGGGTGAAGAAGAAAAAGCTGAAATTATTACCCAAGGACAAGCTACTAAAACCAATACTAACGAATACTTTTTGCCTACCAGTACTACTGGGCAAATTGTACATCATGAAGGTTATTCATTATCATATAATGAAACCCACGAACAAGCTGAATGGGTGGCTTACGAATTAAAAAAAACTCACCTATCAAGCACCAACCATAAACGCCCTTATTTCGAAATTGATAAGGCTGTAAAAACAGGTGCGGCAAGTTGGAGGAATTATAAAAACTCTGGTTATGATCGCGGACATCTTTGCCCTGCAGGAGATAGAAGATATACGAAAAAAGCACATGATGAAACTTTTTTAACAAGTAATATTAGCCCACAAGAGCATCAATTTAATTCTGGAATTTGGAATACTTTAGAACAAAAAGTGCGCTACTGGGCAAGAAAATATGATGGCGTTTATGTAGTGACCGGAGGAGTGTTGAAAGGAAATATGAAAGATATTGGGAAAGAACATGTTTCGGTACCCAATCAATTTTATAAAGTGTTAATTGATAATAATACTGGTAAAACCAAAATGATTGCATTTTTGATGCCACATAAAAACTCGAATAAACCACTATATAAGTTTGTTGTTTCAGTTGATGAAGTAGAAGCATTAACTGGAATTGATTTTTTTCCTGAATTAGAAGATGAATTAGAAGATAAACTTGAAGCTTCAAGCAGTTATAAAGGTTGGAGTTTTAACTAAACTTTTTAAGCATACCTTTCCAACGAAGATTTCTTATAAATTGGCCTTCACTTTCAGAAACTAAAAATTCAATCTTTTCTTTTTTGGCTTTAAAATAACCTGTCATGTAATCTTTAAATAAAGAAAAATTTCCTTTTTTATAAGCTAACTTAAGCGCAGAAATTAATGTGATTGTAAAGCCATAACGCATTTTGTACATGGCTTCACCTTGTAAATATTTAGAAGCCTTATTATAACTAATACCAGTAGGCTTTAAATGCTTAACATGTAAAGTTTCATCGGTTAAAATGTCCCAGTTGTAATATTTAGCAAGCAATTCATCAACGGTATCCCAACCCATTGAGGGTTTTAATTTTCCTATTTCTAGAAAGCAATCTTTTTTATATGCTTTTAAGGCTCCACGAATATGGTCTTTATTTGTTAAATTTTCTAAAACCCATTTTTCATTTTTTTCTATATAACAAAATCCAGCAGCCATACCAAGTTTATTATTGCTTTTAAAATGAAATGCTATTTTTTCTAAATAGTTGTTAGGGAAAATTAAATCGGCATCAAACTTACAAATCACATCATAATTACTATCTAAAGTTTCATAACCTTTATAAAATGCATTTATAATTTTTGAGCCAGGCAGATGCTTGTTAGAAGATTTGTTATTAACCAAAGTAACAAATGAATGCTTCTTAGTGAACTCTTCAACTATCGATTGTGTATTATCTGTTGAGTTATCATTTACTATAACTACTTGCTTAGGTTTCAGGGTTTGATTAACCAAAGAATGAAGCGTAAGACCAATAGAATCAGCTTCATTGTGAGCAGGAATGATAATGTAGAAGTTCAAAGTGTAAAAGATTAGAAAGCAAATTTAAACTCTTTCTGCGTAAACAATGTAATAACGTGGTGTA
The DNA here is from genome assembly GCF_947495675.1 of uncultured Algibacter sp. Taxonomy (GTDB): domain Bacteria; phylum Bacteroidota; class Bacteroidia; order Flavobacteriales; family Flavobacteriaceae; genus Algibacter_B. Next base: position 104,948 of record NZ_CANLZX010000005.1, read on the forward strand.
AACCATCTTAAAATTGGTCGAATGCCAATTTTTTTTGTTGGATTTGTCCATTTTTGCCTATCAATAATTTTCCAGCCTGCTTTTTCTAGTAACCAATCAAATTGCCAATCTTCAAATTCATGGTAGTGTCTGTCTAGCATATCTGTTTTGCTTCTATAAGCTGAAGAGAACCATAATTTGAGAGGTATACTAGCAACTAACTTGTCTGATTTGATAGATTTTAAAACGGTAAAAGGAGATAGTAGGTGTTCAAATATTTCAAAAGCAGTAACAACATTTGCTTCAGATTTTTCAATGGTTGTAGTGTCAATATCTAAATCTTCACCTTTGGTGTTTTCAACTGAAAATCCCTCTTCTATCATGATTTTAGTAAATGGATTTACTACACCTAAATCTAAAATGGTTTCAGTTTTTGATATATGTTTTTCTAAAAATTCTAATGTAAGCTTAAAACGTTTATTCGGAAAGGTTTTCTCGTACATGATTACTGCTTATAAACAATAGCATTAATATTCATACCGGCTCCAACACTTGCAAACATAATGACATCACCTTTATTTATTTCTTGATTCTCTAAATCACCATTTAAAATAAGGTCATATAGAGTTGGTATGGTAGCGACACTAGAGTTTCCTAACTTACCAATACTCATTGGCATAATACCTTTTGGCATTTCCATATCGTATAATTCATAAAAGCGTTTTACTATGGCTTCATCCATTTTTTCGTTAGCCTGATGAATTAATACTTTTTTTACATCAGTAATAGAAATACCACTTTTATCTAAACAAGTTTTCATAGCCAAAGGCACATTGGTTAATGCAAACTCATAAATTTTACGACCATACATTTTAATGTAACGTCTGTTATCTTCAATCTCAGGCTTATTTGTTTCGCCAAAATAAATAAAGTGTGCTTCATCTAAAGCAAATGTAGCAGATTCATGAGCAATTAAGCCGCCTGTTTCCTCTGTAGCTTCTATTATTACTGCACCTGCCCCATCACTATAAATCATAGAATCTCTATCATGAGGGTCTATAATACGAGATAATGTTTCGGCTCCAATAACCAAGCATTTTTTTGCAATACCAGATTTTATAAATGCATTGGCTTGAATAACACCTTGAACCCAACCTGGGCATCCAAAAAGTAAATCGTACCCTACGCATTTTGGGTTTTTAATTCTAAGTAGGTGTTTTACTCTTGAGGCTATACTTGGTACAGTATCACTTTGAATACTATCATGTCTAACATCTCCATAATTGTGTGCAACTATGATGTAATCTAAATCTTCACGATTAATTTTGGCATTTTCAATAGCTTTTTCGGCAGCAAAAGAGGCGAGGTCTGAAGTGTTTAAATGAGGTTTTGCATAACGACGTTCATCTATACCAGTAATTGCTTTAAACTTCCTTACAATAATCTCGTTAGGTGCTTTTATGGCAGATCCATCGCTATTTAGAAACTCATGATTATGGAAGTCTTCGTTTTTTTCGATGTTTGCTGGGATATAACTTCCTGTGCCAGTAATTTTTATATTCATAAAAATAGAAATTTACTATTTGTGTTATGCGTGCATACTAAATTATGTAGTTTTTAGTTTATGGCAATTTGTATTTCATTGTAAATTACGATGTTCAACATGCTAATTTATACCTATGTATAAGCTTCAATAGGCACGCAGGAACAAATTAAGTTTCTGTCACCGTATGCATCATCAACACGTCTAACACTTGGCCAAAATTTATTATCTCTTACATAATCTAGTGGAAATGCAGCTTTATCACGAGAATAAGGGAAATGCCATTCGTTTGCAGTTACCATTTCTAGTGTGTGAGGTGCATTTTTTAGCACATTATTATCATTATCTTTTGATACGTTGTCTATCTCTTTTTTTATTGAAATCATAGCGTCGCAAAAGCGATCTATTTCAGCTTTACTTTCACTTTCAGTAGGTTCAATCATTAAGGTGCCAGCTACAGGAAATGATACTGTAGGAGCATGAAAACCATAATCCATAAGTCGTTTTGCTATATCTGTAACTTCTATGCCATTGGCTTTAAATGGGCGGCAATCTACAATCATTTCATGTGCGGCACGACCACGCTCACCAGAATACAAGGTTTCAAAACTTCCATGTAAACGTTGTTTTATATAATTAGCATTTAAAATAGCTATTTTAGTAGATTCTGTTAATCCTTCTGCCCCAAGCATTTTAATATATCCATAAGATATTAAACATGCTAAGGCAGAACCAAAAGGCGCTGCAGAAATAGCTGATATAGCCTTGCTTCCACCAGTTTTAACTAACGGGTTTCCGGGTAAAAATGGTACAAGTTGTTTTGCTACACAAATAGGGCCAACGCCAGGGCCACCACCACCATGAGGAATAGCAAAGGTTTTGTGTAAATTAAGGTGGCAAACATCGGCACCAATATTTCCTGGATTGGTTAATCCAACTTGGGCATTCATGTTTGCTCCATCCATATAGACTTGCCCGCCATTATCATGAATAATTTTAGTAATTTCTTTAATGGCTGATTCGTAAACACCATGTGTAGATGGATATGTAACCATTAAAGCAGAAAGATTCTCTTTGTGTAATTCTGCTTTTTCTCGTAAATCGTCAACATCAATGTTACCTTCTTCAGTTGATTTAGTAACAACTACTTTCATGCCTGCCATTACCGCACTAGCTGGGTTTGTACCATGTGCAGAAGATGGGATTAAGCATATGTTTCTATGGTGGTCATTTCTAGATTCATGATAGGCTTTTATAACCATTAATCCAGCAAACTCACCTTGAGCACCAGAGTTTGGTTGTAAAGACGTAGCTGCAAAACCTGTGATTTCAGTTAATTGATCTTCAAGAAATTTTAAAACATTCAAATATCCTTTGGCTTGTTTTAAAGGAGCAAATGGATGAATATTACCCCATTTAAACCAACTAAGCGGCAGCATTTCTGAAGCTGCATTTAATTTCATTGTACAAGACCCAAGTGAAATCATTGAATGATTTAATGCTAAATCTTTGCGTTCTAAAGATTTGATGTATCGCATTAATTCAGTTTCTGAATGGTAGGTGTTAAATACAGGCTCCGTTAAGAATTCTGTATTTCTTTGCACGGTTTCAGAAATATTATTTGATTTTTCAACATCTGAAATTATTATAGTTTCTTTTTTAGCTGCCTCAGCAAAAAGTGCAATTAAATAATTAATATCTCGAATAGCAGTAGTTTCATTAATTGAAATTGTAACCGTTTCTGAATCGGGATAAAATAAATTAACTTTCTTCTTAGTAGCTAATTTTTTAATTTTTTTAGCTTTAGTTTTTATTTGAAGCGTATCAAAATAAGATGTGTTTATTTGTTTATAGCCTAACTTCTCTAATGCTTTTGCTAAACTTGCAGTTTTGTTGTGTACTTTATTTGCAATAAACTTTAAGCCTTTAGGTCCATGGTAAACAGCATACATACTTGCCATAACTGCTAATAATACCTGCGCGGTACAAATGTTAGATGTGGCTTTGTCTCGTTTTATATGTTGCTCACGTGTTTGAAGTGCCATACGTAATGCTCGATTACCATTAGCATCTTTAGTTACACCTATAATGCGACCAGGTAAATCGCGTTTATACGCTTCTTTAGTTGCGAAAAAAGCAGCATGAGGCCCACCGTAACCCATTGGGATTCCAAAACGTTGTGTGGTGCCAACAACTACATCGGCCCCAAACTTACCCGGAGCTTCTAGTTTTACTAAACTCAAAATATCTGCTGCAACAGCAACTTTTATTCTAGATTTATTTGCTTGGTTTATAAACGATTTTATATCTGTAATTTGCCCGTCTTTTCCTGGGTACTGTAATATAGCTCCGAAAAAATCTTCAGTAAAATCAAAATCTTTTTCTTTGCCTATTACTAATTCAATTCCAATAGGGTATGCTCTTGTTTGTAATAAAGATAAGGTTTGAGGTAAAATGTTTTCTGAAACAAAAAACTTATTTATTCCTGCTTTTTTCTGATCCCTTTCTCTAACAGCAAAAAGTAAACTCATAGCTTCTGCAGCTGCAGTACTTTCATCTAGTAAAGAGGCATTAGCGATTTCCATACCAGTTAAATCTATAACCATAGTTTGAAAATTTAATAAGGCTTCTAATCTACCTTGAGCTATTTCTGCTTGATATGGTGTGTAGGCTGTATACCATCCTGGGTTTTCAAGAATGTTTCGTTGAATAACTGCTGGTAAAATAGTTGGATGATAGCCTAAACCTATGTATGTTTTATAAGCTTTGTTTTTTTTAGATAAATCATGAATATGTAATAAATACTCATGTTCTGTCATAGGTTCGTCTAAATTTAAACCTTTTTTTAATCTTATATCGTCTGGAATAGTTTCGTAGATTAATTGGTCTAAAGAGTCTAAACCTAAGGTGTTTAGCATGAGTTTTTGGTCGACTTCTCTTGGACCAATATGACGCAAAGCGAAAGCGTTTGTATTCATTAAGAAGTAATTTATTATATAATTCGCAAAAATACGTAATATTTGATGTGTTTAATTAAGCAAAAAGGAAAGTTTTTAACTATTCACAAACGTTATCAACACTTTAATTACATTTGCTTTATGGTGTTTTTAAAACAGGTTTTTAATTTTTATATAAACAGTAGTATTCACGTGGCTTTGTCTGTGTATTCGTTAACATGGATTACACTAATAACACTTGGTTTAGGTTATTCAGAATCTATATTATATTTTGTGTTTTATGCTTCAATAACTGGCTATAATTTTGTGAAGTATTTTGGAGTTGCTAAGTTTCGCCATAAACAGTTAGCAAATTGGTTAAAATTGATTCAAATAGTATCTTTTATATGCTTTGTTTTAATGGGTTATTATGCTGTTCAACTCACAGTTAAAACACATGTGTTTATTGCTTGTTTTGCTTTATTAACCATTTTGTATGCTATTCCATTTAGCACCAAACAGAATACTACTTTAAGAAATGTTAGTGGTTTAAAAGTTTTTGTTATTGCTTTGGTTTGGGCAGGAGTAACAGTTTTTATTCCGTTAATTAATATTGATTATACTGTGAATACTGATGTTGTAGTGTTAGGGATTCAACGTTTTTTGTTTGTACTTGTATTAATGATTCCTTTTGAAATTAGAGATTTAAAATATGATAATTTAACCCTTTCAACTTTACCTCAAAAACTTGGAGTTAAAAAGACAAAATGGCTTGGTGTAATGCTTTTGGTAGTTTTTTTCTTGTTAGAATTTTTAAAAGACGAAACCCATATAAATTCTATTATAGCTTTGTTGATTATTACAATTATAACGTTGGTATTTGTGCTATTTAGTAAGATAGAACAAAATAAGTATTATTGTTCTTTTTTTGTGGAAGGATTGCCAATAGTTTGGCTTGTACTGCTGCTAATTTTTAATTAGAAATTTCTTTTAAAACTTTATTAAGGTCTTTTTTCATGTTTTCTTTACATTCCTTATCCAAACAAGTTACTTCTGCTTTTTTTATTGTTTTGGAAAGAATTCCATTATTTTTTGAGTATTTTCTACAAGCTCTACAATAAATTAAATGAATGTTTAATATAACTTTTTCCCATAAGCTTGCATCTTTATATTGTGATTTATCACAAACATGATTTGCTTCGTCACAAGGAATCATAAACTTTAACTTACTCATAATTAAAACCAATTTTCTTTTAGGCAATCTGCCATGGCTGTTCTAGCTCTATGAATGATAACCCAAAGGTTAGACGCTGTAATATTTAATTCATTACAAATAACTTCTGTTTCAAAACCTTGAATGGTTTTCATTTTAAAAACATCTGCCTGCTTTTGTGGTAGTTTCCCTAAGCAATTGTATATAGCATCACTAAGCTCGTTGTTTTGCATAGTGTCTTCAGCAGTTTTATCAAAAGGGTCTGCAACACGTTCTTCCAGCCAATCTCCTTCACTTTCAGAATCATTATAATTAATTCTTACTTCTGCTTTCCCTTTATTAGAATTAATTTTACGGTAATGATCAATGATTTTTCGTTTTAAAATAGAAATTAACCAAGTGCGTTCACTCGCTTCTCCTTTAAAGTTTTTCATGGACTTTAAACCAGCCAAAAATGTGTCTTGCACTAAGTCTTGTGCTTTTTCTCTATCACTTACACGCGAAATAGTGTAATTGAATAGGTAATCGGCATATAAGTCGATCCACTTATTTGGATTTATAATATGATTTGGCATAGTTTTATGGTAAAAATAGTTAATTTTTATAATAGTAGGTTGCTTCATTAAATATTTTCTTAAATACATCCTTATTAATTGTTTTGAGTGTTATTGAGAGCCTTGATTTTATGTGTGAATTTGAAATATCTTTAGTTTATATTTAGAAAAATATGAAGCTTTTTTTTTGAATAAAATACAAAAAAGCAGGTGGTTCTTTTAATCTGTTTTAGTTATTAAAAAATACAATAAAGAAGGTTGTGCTAAAATATATCCAAAATAAAGAAAACAGTATATGCATACTTGTTTCAAACTTTTTGCCCTTCCAAAGTTTTGGTGAATACACAAAAAACTGAAAAAACAGTCTTAAACCCCAAAAGACACCTAAGCCTAAGCATATTTTTTTTCCCAAACTAGTTTCAATAAGTTCTGTTGAAGCCAATAAGCAAAGCAATCCCATTAAAAACACCGTTAGAGCTATAAAAAAGGTATGGGTTGTCATCATCTGCTTATTAATTAAACTTAAAGGTTTTAATTCTGTTTCCCATTTAAAGTATCTGTTAAAAAAGATGTGAATTAGGGCTAAAAGTATAAGTAGAATTCCAATTATTTTTAAGTGAATATACATATATATTTGTTTAAGGTTTGCTGTTAAAAACAGACATAAATGGTGTGAATTTGGTTTCGTTGAATATTAAGAAACCTGCACTTTTATATGCTTTTTTCCATGTTTTTCTTGAGAAAAAATGGGTGAACCCAATTGAGAATGCTAAAAAATTTGGTAAATCGCGTAAATGCTCTACCATAATTACTGTTCCGTTAGGTTTACATAATCTGTGACATTCTTTTAGAAACTCAATTTTTTCTTGTAATGATCTTATTTCATGAACAGCAGAAAGTAAAAATATAATATCAACCGAATTATCTTTAAGAGGAATTATATTAAATTTTATTTGTTCTGTATTTGGATATACTAAACTAACTTTTCTAGCTCTTATAATTGCTTTCTCTGTATGTTGTTGGGCATTATAAAAATCAAAAACTTTTAAATTTGATTCTGGAAAATGGTTTTTAAGCATGTAACTTGTTTCATCAAAACCAGCATTAATATTTATAATCTGTTTTGGTTTTGAATTATATAAGTCTATTTTTTTTAACCAATTAAAATTATAATATCCAGAAAAGTCATAAACATAAGCAGAAATAAATAGAGGCATTAACAACCCATAACCAAATGCAGTTACTATAATCCAAAACAAATTAGTTGACCATTGAAACATGAAATAACTTATTGTTATAAGACATAAAACACATAAACCGTACATATAAAAGTGTCTGTTAAAACTTAGTATGTTTAATACACCTTGAAATTTTTTTCTATTTATTTCCATAACTCTTTTCTTCCTTTTTTCCAATAATATGGTATGTTTTCAATAGTAAAAGCATTAGCTAAAACAGTATTTTTTAGTTTTAGAGATTCTATAAAACTTATGTGATAGTTAATGATTTTAGTTGGTTTTGGTTTCCAGTTTTGTCTCACACCTTCAATAATTAAAACCTCTTTAGTTTTTTCATTGTATGTAAAAGTATAAGGTAATGGACCTGCGAATCGTCTTGCCTCTTTCCAGTTTTTAAAAGGAGAATTTTTTGGTAAAAGAATTTCATTATTTTCACAAGTATCCATTGAGATTTTTAAATCAGATTTAATGGATGATATTTCTTTAGTGCTGCCATGTACTTTTTGTTTTATATCTGTTGTTGTATAGTTATAATGAGTAAATATATTGCCCATAAATTCCATCTTTTTCTTATTTGTTTCAGATTTTAAAATGAACAATCCACGTAATCGTTTACCATCTTTTGTTGTGTAACGAACAAATATGCGAAAGCCAATTAAAAAGAAATTATTACCCATAAATTCAGGGAATCCTTTTGGTCTTAAATTTTTTGTTTGGACCATAGCGGCAGCAATAAAAGCATAAGTATCGTTATAAATATCTAACTCTAAACATTCGGGTAACATGCTTTGTAATTCTTCTTTTGGAACTGCAAAAGTTAATACTAGCGAGCTTTCAAAAAAGGCTTCAACTGCAAAAGGATGATTTTTAAGAAACAATAACATGCTTTTTCTTTATTTTAAAATTCGTGTAATACACTATTATCAAAAATATTAATGCGTATAAAAAATTAACATTACCCCAAAGCAATAAATCTGGCGCTAATACTAATTCTATAACATTCATAGTTCCAACAATGACTATTTGTGCAATGGCATTTATTTTAGATTTATAATTACTTAAAATCCAGATAGCCATAATAATTTCAGACACTCCAAATAAAATGGTAATAGTTCGTAAATCATTATTACCTAAAACCCGTTCAATAATTTCTTGATGGCGAGGTACTAGATTTAGCACCTTGCAAAGTAGTCCGTTTATTATCCAGACAAAAGCAATTAAAATATTTAATGTTTTATATGTTGTGTTTGAATTCATGTTTTTAAACTTTCAGAAAAAATTGAAAGTATATTTTAAATTTTTTATTTAATCAATTTCAATAACGACTTAGTAATCCAATTTTGTTCTTGGTTTACTATTTTATTCATCATAGCATCTGCTGTTTCAGCTAAATCATACAAAGCTTTTGTTTGTTTAATAAGCTCTTTAGTTTTTTCTGTGCCATCATCTTTAATTGAAGACACCTCTTTTAGTATTTTAATAACAGGTTTTATTTCTCTTCTACTACGTTCCTTAGCAATATGTCTTGCAAGTTCTTGCACATCTTTTTCAGTTGTGAAAAACTCTTTACGTTCACCTGGAATTAGTTCTTTTGTTACAATGCCCCAGTCCATTAATTGACGCAAATTCATACTAGTATTTCCTCGAGAAATTTTAAGCTCTTCCATAATCTCTTCCATTGATAGTGCTTTTGTAGAGATAAAGAGTAGAGATTGTATTTGAGCCATAGCTTTGTTTATGCCCCATAATGTACCTAAACTGCCCCATGTACTTATAAACTTATCTTTTGCTTCTTGGTATTCCATTAGACAAATATAAATATAATTTCTAAACTTTCAATAATTATTGAAAGTTTATTTTTATAAAAAAGGTTGAACAACAAAGCACAACCTTTTTTATAATTATTTAAATTAATCCAGCGCGTTTTAACAACGCCTCAGGCTTAGGTTCTTGACCTCTAAATAGTTTATATAAGGTCATAGGGTTGTCTGTTCCTCCTTGAGATAAAACATGGTCTTTAAATTTACTTGCTACTGTTTTATTAAAGATTCCTTCTTCTTTAAAATATTCAAAAGCATCTGCATCTAAAACTTCGGCCCATTTGTAGCTGTAGTAGCCTGAAGCATATCCGCCTTGAAAAATATGAGAAAACGATGTGCTCATGCATGTTTCTTTTGTTTCAGGGTATAATGATGTGTTTTTAAATACTTCAGTTTCAAAGGCCTTAACATCTTTTATATTTGTTGGGTCTTGACCATGCCAACTCATATCCAACAGTCCAAAACTTAATTGACGCAACGTTTGCATGCCTTCATGAAAGGTGGCTGATTCTTTAATTTTATTAACTAAATCCATAGGAATTACATTACCAGTTTCATAATGTGTTGCAAATAATTCTAAAGCTTCTTTTTCATAACACCAGTTTTCCATAATTTGACTTGGTAATTCCACAAAATCCCAATATACACTTGTTCCCGATAAACTAGGGTAGGTTGTATTAGCAAGCATACCATGTAGTGCATGACCAAACTCATGAAAAAGAGTAGTAACCTCATTAAATGTAAGTAATGATGGTTTTGTTTTTGTAGGTTTAGTGAAGTTACAAACTATTGAAATATGCGGTCTGCTATTTTCACCATTTTTAATGTACTGTGGTTTGTATGATGTCATCCATGCACCATTACGTTTTCCTGCTCTTGGAAAAAAATCGGCATAAAAAACAGAAATAAATTCACCTTTGGAGTCTGTAACTTTATAAGTTAAAACATCTTCATGGTATTTATCAATAGTATTAATTTCTTCAAAATTTAAGTCGAATAACTTATTAGCGATAGCAAAAGCACCGTTAATTACGTTTTCTAATTTGAAATATGGTTTTAACTGTTCATCATCTAAGCTAAACAGTTTTTGTTTTAATTTTTCAGAATAATAAGAGCCATCCCATTTCTGTAACTGATCAATACCATCTAACTCTTTAGCGAATTTTTCTAGGTTTTTAAATTCCCTTTTAGCGGCTGGTTTTGCTTTTTCTAGTAACTCATTTGAAAATTTAAGAACCTTTTCTGGAGTTTCTGCCATACGTTCTTCAAGAACAAAATGCGCATGTGTTTTATAACCTAAAAGTTTAGCGCGATAATGCCTTAGTTTTGTTATCTCTAAAACGTTAGCTTGGTTGTCTAAATCATTATTATTAAATGCTTTACTGCCTGCAGCTAAAGTCATTTTTTTTCTTAAAGCTCTATTGTCTGCATATGTAACAAAAGGTATATAGCTGGGGTAGTCTAATGTAAATAACCAGCCTTCTTTTTCTTTTGATTCAGCAACTTGTTTTGCCGCTTCTATGGCTCCATCAGGTAATCCAGATAAGTCATCTTCATTAGTAATTAGCATTTCAAACTTGTTAGTTTCTGCTAATACATTCTCGCCAAATTTTAATTTTAACTGACTTAGTTTTTTGTCAATCTCTCTAAGTTTAATTTTTTTCTCTTCAGGCAGGTTTGCACCATTTCTAGAGAAACTTTTATATTTTTTGTCTAGAAGTGTTGATTGTTCGGTGGTTAAATTTAATTTGTTTTTAGAGTCGTAAACTGTTTTTACACGTTTAAACAAATCTTCATTTAAAGTTATATCATTGCTAAATTCTGATAATAATGGTGATACTTCTTGAGCAATTTTTTGAATTTCTTCATTAGTTTCAGCAGAATTTAAATTAAAGAAAATACTAGAAATTCTATCTAACTGTTCACCAGAGAAATCTAGTGCTTCAATGGTGTTTTCAAAAGAAGGTTTATCAGGATTATTAACTATGCTGTCAATCTCTGCTTTTGCCATTAAAATTGCTTCCTTGAAAGTAGGTAAATAGTCTTCTGTTTGAATTATTCTGAATGGAGCGGTGTTATAATTCGTTTTAAATGGTGTTTTTAGCTTTTTTTTTATCATTCTTTCAAATAATGTGTTAAAGTTTAAATTTACTATGTATGCATAATAGATTTTGTTATATTTTTGCAGCCGATAATACTAAGAGTGACTAACTCATGAGAATTATTTGTTAATAGCTGAAAAGCCCTGAATAACTTCAGGGCTTTTTTTCATTTTAAATCTTTTGCAGATTCATTTACTTTTATTTTCAAGCCTTCTTTATAAGCAACAATTTTGTCGAGCACACATTTATCGCTCGAGCCAATAATCTGAGCTGCTAAAATACCTGCGTTTTTTGCACCGTTTAGCGCTACAGTAGCAACAGGTACACCACCAGGCATTTGAAGAATAGATAAAACAGAATCCCACCCGTCAATAGAGTTACTACTCTTTACTGGCACACCTATTACAGGTAGTGGAGATAAAGAGGCAATCATGCCAGGTAAATGAGCTGCACCACCAGCACCAGCTATAACAACGGCAAATCCTCTTATATGTGCATGCTTACCGTAATCAAATAGTTTTTCTGGTGTTCTGTGTGCAGAAACAATGTCTACTTCTACTTCAATATCAAAACCTTTTAAGATGTCTATAGCATCTTGCATAACAGGAAGATCACTTTTACTTCCCATAATTACTCCAACTTTGCTCATATTTATTCGCTTATAACTTTAATACTTTTCTTTACTTCTTCAGCGACACGTCTTGCTTCATTTAAATCTTCATTCACAATAGTTACATGTCCCATTTTTCTAAACGGTCGTGTTTGTTTTTTACCATAAATGTGAGGTGTTACACCTTCCATTTTCATAATATTTTCTATGTTTTTATAAACCACATTTCCTGTATAACCTTCTGCACCAACTAAATTTACCATAACGCCTCCAACTTTGCTATCTGTTCGTCCTAAGGGTAAATCTAAAATGGCTCTAATGTGCTGTTCAAATTGACATGTAAAACTTGCTTCAATAGTTTGATGACCAGAATTGTGAGGTCTAGGAGCTACTTCGTTTACTAAAATCTCGTCTTCTTTAGTTTGAAACATTTCAACAGCTAATAAACCAACATGATTAAATGCCTTGGATGCTTTTAATGCTACTTGTTCTGCTTTTTTAGCAACATCATTAGGTATTCTAGCAGGACAAATAACATATTCAACTTGGTTAGCTTCAGGATGAAACTCCATTTCTACAACAGGATACGTTTTCGTTTCGCCAGATACACTTCTTGCAACAATTACCGCTAATTCATTTTTAAATGGTATTAGATCCTCTGCAATACATTCACCTTTTGGTAAGCCTTCTAAATCTGTTAAAGTTCTAACCACTTTTACGCCATTACCATCATACCCAAATTGAGCTGCTTTCCAAACAAAAGGGAACTCTAATCCACCATTAGTAATCGCATCTTCAATTTCAGAGAGGTATGCAAAACGAGTAAAATCTGATGTTGGAATATTGTTATCGCGATAAAATAATTTCTGTTTTGCTTTATTTTGAATTCTTCTTAATGTTTTTGAAGCAGGATACACTTTTATGCCTTCTTTTTCAAGGGTTTCTAGTGCATCAACATTAACATTTTCAATTTCAATAGTTAAGACATCTACTTGTTTACCAAAATTATAAACAGCATCATAATCCATCAAATCACCTAAATGAAACTCATTACTAGCAATTTTACAAGGCGCCTCATTACTTGAGTCTAGAACCGACGTATAAATATCAAATTTTCGGGTGTTATACAGTAACATTTTACCTAATTGACCACCGCCAAGAATACCAAGTTTAAAATTTGAAGAAAAGTAATTCATTTAAATGCTTTTAATTAAACTTATGCATATGCTTGGCAAAAATACACTTAAATCTTAAATTAGTCCATAAATCATAAATCAAAAAATGGGTATTACTTAATCTATTGATTATCTTTGCTTTTTTAAAATTTATTACCCTTGATAAAGTTACACGACAAATATTTCAAACCTTTTGTTTCTGCAAAGGAAATTGATAACGTCTTAGAGCGTTTAGTAAATGAAATAGCGAAAGATGTTGGTGATGAAATTCCAGTATTTATTGGTATTTTAAATGGTTCGTTTATGTTAACCAGCGACTTTGTTAAAAAATATCCTAAACCATGTGAAGTAACGTTTATTAAATTAGCGTCTTATGAAGGTTTAAAATCTACTGAAGATATTCAAAGGTTAATTGGTATAACGCAAGACCTAACTGATAGAACAGTAATAATCTTAGAGGATATAATAGATACAGGTAATACTTTAAAAGAAGTTCACAGGATTTTTAAAAACGAAAAGGTTAAATCACTAAAAATAGCCACACTTTTTTATAAACCTGAAGCTTATAAAAAAGATTTTAAATTACATTATGTTGGTATTGAAATTCCTGATAAATTTATAGTAGGTTACGGCTTAGATTATGATGGTTTGGGAAGAAATTTACCAGAAGTATATCAAATAAAAGAAACTCAACACATGACAAACTTAGTATTATTTGGCCCTCCAGGAGCAGGTAAAGGAACACAAGCAGAATTTTTAAAAGAGAAATATAATTTAGTGCATATTTCTACTGGCGATGTTTTTAGATTCAATATGAAAAATGAAACTGCTTTAGGTACATTGGCTAAATCTTATATTGAAAAAGGCCAACTTGTACCAGACCAAGTAACTATTGATATGCTTAATGCTGAAGTAGAAAAAAATGCTCAAGCAAATGGATTTATTTTTGATGGTTTTCCTAGAACTAATGCGCAAGCACAAGCTTTAGATAAATTAATGGATAGTAAAGATTCCCAGATAAATGCCATGATAGCTTTAGAGGTTGATGATGAAGTTTTAGTAAAACGTTTACTAGAAAGAGGGAAAACTAGTGGAAGAAAAGATGACGCTGATGAAACTGTAATAAGAAACAGAATTAAAGTTTATTATGACGAAACAGCAATATTAAAAGACTACTTCGCAGCTCAAGATAAATATTTTGGTGTTGATGGTGTTGGAAGTATTGAAGATATTACAGAAAGGTTAAGTGCAGTAATTAATAAACTGTAATTACTTTTAAAAACAAAAATCTAATAATTAAAAGCTATAACTTTATAATTGAAGTTATAGTTTTTACGTTTTAGAACCTAATTTAAAAACTTTCGCTTTTGCGAAAAAAATAAAAGCTAAGAGTGATAAAACTTTTAACTTATAATATGTAACTTGACTTATGACTGAGGGAAATTTTGTAGACTACGTAAAAATGTTTGTGTCTTCTGGCAACGGAGGTAAAGGCTCTGTTCACTTACATCGTGAAAAATATATTACCAAAGGTGGTCCTGATGGTGGTGATGGTGGTCGTGGTGGTCATGTTATTATTCGAGGTAAATCCAATCTTTGGACTTTACTACATTTAAAATTTAAAAAACATGTTAGAGCTGGACACGGAGGGCATGGAAGTAGTGGTAGAAGTTTTGGAGCCGATGGTGAAGATGTATACATAGATGTGCCATTAGGTACTGTTATTCGAGATACAGAAACCGATGAAATACTTTTTGAAATTACCGAAGATGGTGAAGAAATAATATTAGCTGAAGGTGGTAAAGGTGGTTTAGGGAACTGGCACTTTAAAAGCTCTACTAACCAAACACCACGATACGCTCAACCGGGGATTCCTATGGAAGAGAAGTATGTTACCATGGAGTTAAAAGTTCTAGCCGATGTAGGTTTAGTAGGTTTTCCTAATGCAGGAAAATCAACCTTATTATCTGTAGTTACTTCAGCAAAACCAAAAATTGCCGATTACGAATTTACGACACTTAAACCAAATTTAGGAATAGTGAAATATCGTGATTTTCAAACTTTTGTAATGGCAGATATTCCTGGTATTATAGAAGGAGCTGCGGAGGGTAAAGGCCTAGGTCATTACTTTTTACGTCATATAGAACGTAACTCAATTCTGTTGTTTATGATACCTGCTGATGCCGATGATATTAAAAAGCAATACGATATTCTGTTAGATGAACTTAGACGTTACAATCCAGAAATGCTTGATAAAGATCGTATAATAGCCATTTCAAAAAGTGATATGCTTGATGAAGAGTTAAAAGCAGAAATGAAAATTGAGTTAGATAACGAACTTCCTATACCATACATGTTTATATCATCTGTAGCTCAACAAGGTATTACAGAGCTTAAAGATGTTTTATGGAAAATGTTGAATGCTTAGGTGAAAACATTATTTTGTTTTTGAGATATTAATTAAAACCTTTTAATTGCCAGTATATCAATAATTCAATATTGGAATAATTTTTGATTAACTTTATTTAAAAAATTAAAGTTCATGAAATTCCTTAAAACTACCATTTTAGCTATCCTAATAGTGTCATGCGCACCTATTCGCGTAAATTATGATTATGATAAAGCTACTGATTTTAGTACCTATAAAACATATCAATATTATGGTAATATGGAAACTGGTTTAAGTGAATTAGATACCAAGCGTTTATTGAATGCTATAGATGCTAAAATGGAAACCAAAGGCTTTAATGTTTCTGAAAACCCAGACTTCTTTATCGATATTAAAAGCTCAGAGTATCAGGCTGTACAAAGGCAAACCGTAGGTGTGGGTGTGGGTGGTAGCGGACGAAATGTTGGTGGTGGTATATCTATAGGATTACCAATTGGTCAGGCTAATGTTAATCGACAGATAACTATCGATTTTGTAGACGAGAATAAAAAACAACTCTTTTGGCAAGCTATTAGTGAATCAAGTTTTAATCCAAATACAACACCTGAAAAGCGAGAAACACGTTTAAATGCAATAGTAGAAAAGGTGCTTACAAATTACCCTCCAGAAAAGTAATTTATTTTTTTGTTAGCCTTTTACTAGCAATTAAAACTTTACCAGAATAGAAATTAGTTATATAAATGCCTTGACTTAAATAGCTAATTTTTAATTGTTTGTTTTCGTAATTAGATAGTGTGGTAGTATTAACAATCTTTCCATCTAGACTCACTATTTCAACTTTTAAATCTGAAATAGATTGGCTTTCAAATTCTAAATTTAAAATGTTATTTGCAGGGTTTGGATACATTGAAATATTATATGTGTTCACTTCATTTTCAATATCATTAACACCAAGCGTAGTATAGTTGATAGTCCAAGTTACGGTGTAAACATGAAAAGTATCATGATTGTCAACTCTTAAAAGATTAGAATTGTCGTTCACAACGGTTGTTAAGGTATTAACACCTTCAATTAAATCGGTTTCAGCTAAAGAAACGTCATCAACATTATTTGCATGAATTATTGTATTAAGTGTCCATTCACTATCTAAAGTATTAGGCTCGGGTTTAATTAAATTAAGCGAAAAATTTAAGGGAAACGTTGGGTTGTTAATACTGTTATTAGGTGTGTAAGCTTCAATTGGAGAAACTAAATTGTGAATTTTTTCAATAATCCCTTCTTTACAAACAGAACAAAAAGGATTGTTTAAAACTTCCATTTTACAGCTTGTATGTGGTTTGTACCAGTCAGAGCAATTTCCAGACGTACAGGTGTGTTGGTAAACGCCAATATTATTTGTTCCTAGCCAGTTGCTCCACTTTGGGTTGTTAATATTATCTACATGTGTCATATTAATTGCCTCGGCAGCAAGTAAATCTCCCGGATAATATTCGTCTTTTAAGTTAAATAAAGAATGACCTAGTTCGTGAATAGCTAATTCATCTGAACTAGCACCAGTTGAAGCCATTGGAAAGATACCGCCACTACCGCCATAATAAGGTGAGTTAACTAAAATAAGTGCTTGATCGTAAGTTGGAAAATTATCTGCTAAAACACTAAATATTTTAGCTTCTGTATTATTCGAATAATTACCATCGGCTTCATAAAAAAGCAGGAAATGATTACCATAAGCATCAAAAGTTGCATTAAAAAAGGTGTCTACGTTTGTAATTGGCACAGGCCAATTACTTTCGTAATAAGCACTTCCTATACCTGGGTGATCTGCACCACTTTCGTTTGAAGGTACTTTTATAGCATAAACATTAAAATACTCGGCGTATTCTTTTAGTGGGCTTTTGCTAAACATACTATTAGAAAAATTTGTGGCATCTGTAATAAATTTATCTAGTTCTGTTGTAGTATAGCCATCTCCCATAATAATAAGATTAATACGTTTGGCATCATCACCAGATATCTTTATAGGTTCTACATCAAAAACCTGAGCAGATAAGTATAGTATGTTTAAGCTAAAAAATAAGAAACATAAAAAAGATTTCATGTGTTTGGGTTTATTTTCTTCAATAGTCACATGTAGCTTCCATATGGTCATGATCTGGAGGTTCAACTACTAGAAATGGAAGTTTCATACTAATTAATTTGTGTTTTGATTAGGGGTTTGTTTTCGGCAAAGTTACTAATTGTTATGTATTTAGTACTATTTTGAAGTTGTAACCTTACAGTAAATTGTGTTTTGTCGAGTTTTATAACTTTGGTTTTAAAATTTTTAGACTCATCAATAAATTCTATAGTTTTAATTAATGGGTTTTTAATCCTTATTTTATGTAGCTCTTTTAAATTTTCATCAAGCTCCCGTAAAATTAAATCACCTTCTTTACCATTTTTAATAGGTTCATACTGTTTGCTTTTTAGCTTACCATCTACTATTTTTTTATTTATAAATTGAATATTTCTTTTGCCGCTTAAAGCTTGGTCAATACTATAATAAAGAAATATAATTTCTGGCGAGTGTTCTATAGTATTTTTTGTTGTGGTAGTATTTTTGTAATTCCCACAAGCCGAAAACAAAATTAAAGCACTTGAAAAGAGCAGTATTAATTTTAGTTTTTTATTTAAAAAGAGATATTTCAAATCTTAATTTTAAATTTAGTTTAAATTAGAGATAATAACTCTTGAGCCTTCACTATGACTACTAAATTCTGGGGCATACATACTTTGAATAGTTGTGATGCCATTACTCATATTACCAGCATTGTTAACACGTAAGTCGTATTCAAAAACATAAACACCTTTTGGTAAATAATCAAAAAAGAAGTTTGTTGACACATCTTTAGTGCTTTCATAATAGCCTAAACCATCTTGCCATTTATATTGACTCAAAACATTTATGGGTTCTAATCCAGATGCACGCATATCTTTCATATGGATAAATTCCATATTTCTATCAGATCGTAATTCAATTCTAACTCTAACTAAATCGCCAATTTTTAAATGGGTTTCAGAAGTGATTTCAGAAATCTCTTCACCAGTATCGGTATTCATTTTAAGGAATAGTTTTTTCTTTAATTTAAGTGGCGTCTCAGCTGAAGTTATGTTGTCTAAATCTTCAAAATATTGCCAATATAAACTTCCCCATGCGATACCTTTTCCTTTTTTAGATATAGATACTTGTCCCATTTCTGGTTTAATTTCAGAGCTATTCCAAGATGTTTTATAATAACCAGTTCCGGCTTCAACTTTTACAGCTTCTAATTTTGAAGGTTCTATGTTTTGTCCACCTATAACCACATCAACCATATCGGTTACAGATAACCAATCGCTTCCTTGTAGTAAAAGAGCATAAACAGCTTCTGTTGTGGCTTTAGTTGTTTTCCATCTATTGGTTTGCTTGTTTTTAAGGAGCCAAATTTTTAGGTTATCAATAGTTTCAGTATCGTTTTCAATGTCGCTAAAAGCCTCAATTAACAAAGCTTGAGTTTCAATGGGTGCTTGATACCAATACCACGAGTTTGTATTAGATTTCCAATACATACCTAATTCTTCAGAAGTAATACTTGTTTCTTTAAGTGATTTTAAAATCTTTGTAGCTGTTTTTGCATCATTATTTCTATGAGATGCTATAGCCATTAATCCTTTTGAATATAAAGATCTATTTAGCCAATATTTTTGTATTTGAGTTTGATAATAGTTTATTATGGTTTCAACTTCTTTTGATTTTTTTATGTCTGGGAAGAAACTTCGCATATATAAATAATGTAATTGTGTATTACTTAAATGATCTTTATTTAGGTCTACATCTTTATTGTATTTTTTTATGTTTTTGTATTCTTTAATAAATTCATTATCTAAATAGGTAATGGCTTTTTGAATCATACTAGAATTTACATCAGTACTTACGTTAAGCTTATTTAAATGGCCAAAACCATTAATAATATGCTGTGTAATGTATCGATTTTCGTAACCACCATTAAACCAGGCCCAAGCACCAGATGGTAATTGGTTGTTTTCTAGTTTTTTAAGAGCAGATTGCAATTCATTAGTCATTTTATTTAAATCGAATAATAAAGCAATACGCTTTTTTTGTTCAGTTTCGCTTTGTGCATCACGTAACCATGGTGTTTCTTGAATTAAAATAGATTTTAATTCTTGATTTTTTTCTAAGTTAGAAAGTAAAGCATCGGTATTACGCCATTGATTGAAAACGGCTTGAATTTTAGGGTTTGCATTGGCAATATGACTTGCTAAAGCATTTGCGTAGTATCTTGAAAATGTTTGTTCGTTACAATCATAAGGATATTCCATTAAATAAGGCAAAGCCTGTACTGCATACCATGCTGGGTTGGAAGTCATTTCCAAGGTTAACTTATGGTTTTTAAGTGTAGTTGAGGTATTGTTTCTTAACTTATTTAAAGTAAATGTTTTGGTTTGGTCGCTTTTAATCCACATTGGTAAAGTTTCGGTAACTAACATACGGTTACTTAAAATAGGCAAAACATTTTGCTCACCATCACCAAAATTAGCAGCTTTTGCAACAATTTTATATTGAACAGCCTGAACATTTTCTGGAATAGATAAACTCCAAGCTACTTGAGTGTTTCCTTTAGCATTAACAGAAAAGGTTTTGTTGTTTTCTGCATTATCAAGTTGAGCATTAATATCCTTACCAGTAACAGCATCCGTTAAAACTAATTGTGCTTGTCCAGAAAGGATGTTATCTGTAAGATTTGCAATTTTAGTGCTCAACGTAATTTGATCGCCTTCTCTTAAAAAGCGAGGTGCGTTTGGAATAACCATTAGTTCTTTTTGTGTAACTGTGGTTAAAGTTTGTGCTGTACTTTCTAGGTTTTTTGTGTGCGCTAATAATTGTAATTTCCATTGTGTTAAGGCTTCAGGCGTTGTAAAGCTAAAACTAATATTACCATCTTTATCGGTTTGTAATTGTGGAATAAAAAACGCTGTTTCTTGAAGGTTCTTACGAATTTGTATGTTGTTGAAGTTTGGTTTCTCTTCAATTAAATTATCAATAGCTTCTTTATCATTTGATTGTTCTGCACTTACCGAAGTTACGGCACCAGTTATAGCACTTTTCTTTTGAGTACCATATCCAACAACGACAGCTTCATCTAATTCAGCTTCTTCTGCCATCATCGCCTCAGGAGCTGCTTGAACACCAGCAACTCGACCTCTTAAGCTTTTTGAAACTCTTGAATAAAGTAAAGAATTATTATATCCAAAACTAAACCCAAACCAATTTAATTCATCATAATATTGTTGCGCATAATTAATTCGAGAATTGTTATTATAAACTCTAAAGTTTTGTGTACCAAAACTACCATAAGCATTTCTATTGCTAAACGCATAATAAATTGGAGATTGAACAGGAGTGAAGTTCCAGTTATGCGGTTTAAATTGATCTAAAGATGCGTCATACATACTTGCCAATAATTCGGCACTTACTTTTTCGCCATAAGGACCTTTAATTTTGAATTGCCAAGTTTCATCGGTTCCTGGTTGTAATTTATCTCTAAACGTGAGTGTTTCAATGTCTAAATTATTTTTAGGATATGGAACAGAAATTACTTGAGAACCCGATTTAAAACTATTAAAAGCAGCAAAACTATAATGTACTACAAAACCACCTAAGTCATCTTTTGTAACAGGGATTGCGAATGTTTTTTTGTTATCATTTAGTTTGATAATTTCTGTTTTAATAATTTTTTTATCCTTTTCTATAGATACAGTTACTGTTAAGCTTTTAGCTGCAGAACCAATTGTTATATATGCTGAGTCTCCAATATTATAAGATTGTTTATCATTAGAAATGGTGAAAAGTTGATTGTCAGCAGGGGTTTTGTCATCATTACTAAACAATGTGGTTTTAATCTCGTCTTTTACCAATTGACCAAATTTATCTTTGCTTTGTAATGTGATTATATATTCACCAGATTGCCACTTTTTTAGTTTTCCAAGATCAAGTGTTTTTGAGTCTTTGGTGTTAAACGATTTTTCTAAAACAAGTTTGCCTTTTTCCCAATTACTTGATTGATGCTCATTAGTATAAGCATCATGTGGAAATAAATTTTTGAAAACATCTTTAGATATTTCTTGATAATCTGGAGCCGCCCAAGGTCGTAATCTTAAAACAGCGTTAGGAGCGTTTAGCTTATAAATTTTAATTGTTCCTTTTGCAGGAACAAACTCACCATTAAGATTTTTAGAATCAATAGAAATTTTATGGTCTTTATTGTCTTTATCTAATATGTTATCAATATTTAAATTCGCTATTAAAGCATGATAACCAACGTTTACAATTGTGCTTGTGCTTCGGGTTTCACCATTTAAATCGGTAACATCGGCTATGATTTCATAATTAAAGGTTGGCATACTGCTCTTATCAACACTATTGTCTGGAATGGCTTTAAAAGTGATTTTAAACTCTCCTTTATCATTTGTAATAGTTTCTCCGTGTATGATTTCTTGAGGCTCACTATTTACCCATGGTCTATACCAAAAATACCAACGAGGGTATTGTACTTTTCTGTGTACTCTGTATACCACTTTAGCATCTGTAATATTACTACCAGCATAAGCTATGGCATTTCCTTTAACAGTCACAGAGTCGTTAATTTTATAAGTTCCGGATACTGGTACAAATTTAGTTTCAAATTTAGGACGTTTGTATTCTTCAACAGAAAAAGCGGAGTTACTTCGCATATATTTTCCAGAATCCGAATTTAATTCTATTCGGTGTATACCAGTTAAGCCATTACTTGGTAAAATAAACTCACCAGAAACAGAGCCAAAGGCATTAGTTTGGAGTTCTAATTTTTTAATTTCTTCATTATTTGTATTGTACAAAACAACAGATACGTTTTCCTTTTCTAAAACCTCAGAATTATTATTATCTGTTTTTATAACTATCGCTTTAAAATAAGCGGTTTGGCCAGGCCTATAAATACTTCTGTCTGTGAATAGAAACGCTTTGTAGTTTTCCTTTTGTTCTGGCAGATTATAAGTTTGATTAATGTAAAAATTACCAAAATATGCTGTATCATTTCCGTGTACAGTTTTTAACCTAACATTTCTATACCAGTTTTTATCTTTTTCAATTTTAATTTCACCTAAATTATTTGAGGTATAATTTTTAGTTATTATTTTTTGACTATTTCTAGAGTCATAGGAAACTTCAACCTTGGCATTTGTAATAGGAGTTCCATTGTTTCTATCAATAATTTGAAATATTTTATGATTTAAGGCTTCAGTTTCAACTAAAGCCATATTAGAAACTTGAAGATTTGCAAAGGCAAAGGTGTCTTTATCATTTTCATAAAAAGCAGCAACCAAAAACCTTCCATTATTAAGCTTTGGCATTAAAACCTCTGTGGCATGTGTTTGGTAGTCGTTTTCATTTTTTAACGAACTTTTCCAAGTATGATCAGCGTTTAATTTTTTTATAAAGTCAAGTTGGTCATTTTTTTTATATGTATTTAAAAATCTTTCATATTGTTTTTCTGAAACTTTATAAATATTGAATTTTAAAGCATCAATATTTTTATACCTAACCAATAAGCGTGAGTTTTCTTGAATAGGTAAAAAATCTTCAGTAGTAATTTGAAAGTTTATTTGTTTAATTTGAGATTTCAAAATGTCACATTTCTCAGCACCTTTACTTTTTGGGAATTTAGAAATAACTTGATTACACAACTCTAAGGCTTCTTTAGCTTTCCAACGTTGTTCCTCATTTATTTTAGGTTGGTAAGACAGGCTTTGTTCATGGTAAATAGAGGCTATTTCAAAATCATATAAACCAGAAACTTCATGAGACTTGTATTGTTTGCTCTCAGTACTTAAAGCCTCTAATAAAACAGCTTGTTTGTTAGTATAAGTAGCATGCTGGTGTACAAATTTTAAACGTTCAATATTTACGTATGCTAACGGAAAAGGCGATGCGTTTTGTAAATGAAATCTAATTAAATCTTTGTAAATTTTTAAGGCATTAAGTTGAAGAGACGTAGAGTCTTTTGATGTGATGTTTAAACTAGAAAATGTTTTAGCATCGCTAATATAATCAAGATTGTTAATCTCAAATTTATATGCAGGTTTAGTGATTTTAGTCTCGTTGGTTTTGTAGAATACTAAGGCGTTGTGGCTTAAAAAATCAAACAAAGTAGGTCTGTAAATCTTAGAGTCCTTTTGTGTATTTAATAAAACATTGTACTTTTTTAAAGACTCTTGTTGCAACATTAAACCATTTTCTAAAGAATTTTGAAAATGTAAATGTGTTTCATCAAAAAGGGTTTGTAAATCCCAAGTTCTAAAATCTTCAACATCTACTTTTTTAGCTGTTTTGGTACGGTTATAAAACTGCCATCTATGTTGGTTAAAATACTGCCAATATAAATTAGCTAGAATATTTTCAAGAATATTTTTTGTTGGAAATTCACTATTAGCAATGTCGGTTTTAAAGTCCTTAATAATACTTAATTGGGCATCTTCTTGTAAAACTAAAGCATACTTGCTTTTATAAAGCATTGTTTTTATAAGCTGAGGGTGGTTGTCATCTTTTTTAGCCTGTATTTCAATATCTTGAACAGTTTTTAATGCAGATTTTGTTAAACCATCAACTTCAAATTCCTCAACTTTAGTCCATAAATCCAAATAATTAGGGTTTTGGGCTTGTAATAACGTTGAAAATAGTATAATCATAAATAAAAATAGTGAGCGCTTCATGTATTTAATTTTGTCTCTAAAGTATATTCAAAAGCCGTTCCAAAAAACAATAAATTAGTAAAAGGTGGCGTTGGGTGAGTGAAGTTAAGCATTTTGTATGTAAAAAGGGAGTTATAGATATTACTAAAATTTTAAAACCTTAAGATTATCTTAATCATAAAACAAACTAAAAGCAGAATGGTTATTTTTGTGCTTACTACTTATATGTTATGAAAAAAATATGGTTTTTTTTGCTGCTTCCTATTGTGAGTTACTCGCAATTAAACCTTGATGCGATTCAAATACTTTTTAAACAAAAGCAATTTAAAAAAGCTGAAAACCAAATTGTTAATTATTTGCAATCACATCCAAATCATTTAAAAGCTACCGAGCTTTTAGGAGATGCTTACGGGTACCAAAAAAAATGGGACGATGCAATAGTAGCTTACAAAAAATTAGTAGAAGCCCAGCCAAATGTGGCTAATTATCATTATAAATACGGAGGTGTGTTAGGTATGAAAGCCTTACAAAATAAATTAAAAGCCATAGGTTTAATTGGCGATATTAAAAGCGCTTTTACAAAAGCAGCCGAGCTAGATAAAAACCATATAGATACCCGTTGGGCGTTGGTAGAATTGTATATGCAACTACCAGGAATATTTGGAGGTAGCAAAAGCAAGTCCTTAAAATATGCTCAAGAGTTAGAAAATTTATCTAAAGTAGATGGTTACTTAGCAAAAGGCTATGTAAACGAGTATGATAACGAGCCCGAACTTGCCGAAAAGTATTATAAAATGGCCATACAAGAAGGCGGGTCTTTAACCTGTTATAACAAGTTAACAACGTTTTACGAAACCAATAAACAGCCAGGCAAAGCCATACAAAACATAGAAAGTGCCCACAAAAAACTACACCGTAATGCATTACATTACCAAATTGGGAAAGTAGCTGCAGAATATAATATCGAGCTTGAAAAAGGCGAGCATTGTTTGCAAACATATCTCAATAATTATTCGCCAGAAGATGGTGTTCCTAAAGCCTGGGCACATTACCGTTTGGCCCAAATTAACGTGCACAAAAACAATAAGGAAACCGCATTAAAACATATCGATTTAGCCATAGCACAACTCCCAAAAATTAAACCTTTTTTAAAAGAAAAAGAAAAAATATTAAATCTCTAATATTTGGGCGTTACCACAAGGGTCGGGCTTTACGTTACAAGTCCTCGCCTCGTTCCTCAGCTGTGGGCTTTCCACTTCAATCCCTAACGCAAAAAACTTCCGGCTTCGGTCTTCGTGCTTCCAACTTCAATTCTTATATTTACTTCTTAATTCAATTTTCTAAAACAAGAACTAATTGAAACGAGCATTTTAGAATTCAAAATCAAAACATGAACGTACATTTTATAGCTATTGGCGGCGCTGCAATGCACAATTTAGCCTTAGCATTACATAATAAAGGATACCAAGTAACAGGAAGTGACGATACTATTTTCGAACCTTCAAAATCTAGGTTAAATGCTAAAGGATTACTACCAGAAGCTTTTGGTTGGTACCCAGAAAAAATCACCAATAATCTTGATGCTATAGTTTTGGGTATGCATGCCAAAGCAGATAATCCAGAGTTATTAAAAGCACAAGAGCTCGGAATTAAAATATATAGCTATCCAGAATTTTTGTACGAACAATCCAAGCACAAAACACGTGTAGTTATTGGTGGAAGTCACGGTAAAACAACCATAACTTCAATGATTCTTCATGTTATGCATTACCATGATAGAGAAGTAGATTATATGGTTGGCGCCCAATTAGAAGGGTTTGATGTAATGGTGAAACTTACCGAACATAACGATTTTATAGTACTTGAAGGCGATGAATATCTAAGCTCACCAATAGACAGACGGCCAAAATTTCATCTATACAAACCTAATATTGCATTATTAAGTGGTATTGCCTGGGATCATATAAATGTATTTCCAACTTACGAAAACTATGTTGAGCAGTTTAGCATTTTTGTAGATTCAATTGTAGAAGGAGGCAGTATAAATTACAACGAAGAAGATCCAGAAGTAAAGCGTGTTGTAGAAGCTAGCGAAAATACCATTAGAAAAATAGCTTACAAAACACCAGAATATACCGTTGAAAACGGACAAACATTACTAGAAACACCAGAAGGTGAATTGCCAATAGAAGTTTTTGGTAAACACAATTTAAACAACCTTGCAGGAGCCAAATGGATTTGCCAACATATGGGTATTGATGAGGACGATTTCTACGAAGCAATCTCAACCTTTAAAGGAGCCAGTAAACGATTAGAAAAAATTGCCGAAAGCAACAAAAGTGTCGCTTATAAAGATTTTGCACACTCGCCAAGTAAAGTAGAAGCAACAACAAATGCGGTTAAAGAGCAATACGAAAATCGAACACTCGTTGCTTGTTTAGAATTACACACATATAGCAGTTTAAACGCTGAGTTTTTAAAAGAATATAAAGGGGCTCTTGATGCTGCCGATGTTGCAGTAGTATTTTATTCGCCACATGCCGTAGAAATTAAAAAACTAGAAGAAGTAACGCATGAGCAAATTGCAAATGCATTTCAGCGCGACGACTTAATTATTTATACCAATCCAGACGATTTTAAAGACTTTCTGTTCTCTCAAAATTTTGAGAATAAAGCATTATTATTAATGAGTTCTGGTAATTATGGTGGATTAGATTTTGATGCTGTTAGGGGATTGATTGAGTAGTTTTATTCAAGTTTAATTTTTATGTCTTTTGGAATAAAATATTCTTTATATGAGGTATAGACAGTTTCACAATAAGCGGTAATTCTAATTAGAGAATTATTGTCAAGTAAAGTCTTGTCTATACTTTTACTCAAATTCAATTTTGGTATTTCAAAAATAATTTCTCCATTTTGTTCAAAAATTTGACCTTTAAATTTCTTTTCAAATGGATGAGTATTTGTAATGAGATACTCATTAATGATATCATTATCAATTCCGAATATTCTTGGACCTTCAATGAAACGTTTTTTTAATTCTTGATTAAAGCCAACCTCTTCTTTTTTAATAGAAAAGGAAATATCCAGATTACTATAATCCTTAAAAAAACGTATTGTTTTACCCTCTTTTTCAGGATATACTAAGATTGTTATTTCGAAAATGTCATTAATCTGGTATAAATCTTTATCTATTTCGATAAACCTTTTAGTTTCAGAGAAATCGTTTTTTGAGCAACTAGAAACTAAAATTAGTAACAGAAAATATCTTAAGGCATTTTTCATTTTAAGCTAGCTTGTTTTCTGAGATAAATGCTGGCACAACATTTTCCATTTTAGCAAAACTTAAACTAAATTCATCATTTCTAATATCATCAAGTAACCATTTACCTTCCGTATATTCCATAATCCAAACTTTACTTTCATCATTAAACCCTCTTTTACCTTGAACTATTTTTCTTGTACTCTTATTAATTAAATAATCTTCGATATTTGCAGTAATTTCAAAGGCTATTTTAGAACCTTCAAAATTATCATTGTCCGAGATTTCTAAATACAATGGTTTAATACTACTAATACTTTGCAGTTTACAAACATTTAAAAGGTTTTCTTTTTTCCATCGATCAAGATGAACAAGTTGTTGGTTCTGCCAATACCAATGATTAACATACTCTGAAACTTCCTGCATGTTTTCTTTACCCCAAGCCAGATGTACTCTACTAAAAACATTAGATACATTCTTTTCTATATTTAACCACATAAAATCTTTGTTTTTAATACCAAGTTTAGCAAGTTGTTTTTTAGCTTTTCTAACTGCTATAAACTCAATAATTCTAACATAAAATACAATGGGTAAGAAAATAATAACTAAAAGACTCATTAATAGTTTACCCCACCAAGTTTTAAATAGGGCTTTTGCTACAGTTCCACCAGGCCCAGCATAAACAGGGTCTATAAATAAAAGCAAAACAAAAATTAAAGTAATGACTATGGTTAATTTGTTGATTTTCATATTTAATAAGATTTACGGAAGATGTTTTAAAATTCTATAAAATTCTATAAAAGTCTATAAGACTAAAAAGAATTATAAATATTAAGTACTTAGCTTGTTTGTTACTTATGCTATGTTTTTTAAACCATGCTAGTGCCGGAATTAAAAATATTAAAGCAAAAATGTATTGTATATATACTTCTCCAGTATCATTTAAATAGGTTTTTCCAGATTTAACTTTGGTGATTTCTGAAGTTTCTTCGTGAAAATAAGAGGTTCTTAATATAACTTTATCTCCAATTTCAAGAGCATTAAATATATCTTCTGTGAATTGGTCATTATTACTCTCAAAATAGACGTTGTAAGTTGTTCTATCGAATTTTGCTCTATAGCTTTCGTTTTTTGAAACAACTGTAGTGGGAATATTTTTATTAGGTAAAAATACTTCAGCAAAAGTTAGTAATCCAACTAAAACAGGAATAACAGACAATATCTTAATTTGCTTGTTATATTTTGATAGATTAAGTTTCAAATTTACTTTTTGGATTTATTTAATTGAACTAAGATAATAATTTTTCTTACATATTTGAATTTGTGATATTAAAAGTAAAAACAGTAAAATTGATATCCAATTTACTCTTGTTTCTTAACTTATGAAATCTAAAATAAGTTTTTACCTTTTTATTAAAATCACTTCAACTTCTCCTTAAAAAAAGCAATAGTTCTACTCCAAGATAAATCAGCAGCTTCCTTGTCAAATCGAGGTGTTGTATTATTATGAAACCCATGATTTACGTTAGGATAAATATGAGCTGTATAAGCAATGTTATTGGCTTTAAGAACCGCTTCAAAAGCAGGTAATCCTGCATTAACTCGAGTATCTAATTCGCCATATTGTAATAATAAAGGGGCTTTAATTTTAGCAGCCTCTTCGTCAGAAGGTTGTCTTCCGTAATAAGGCACAGCGGCACCTAATTCTGGAATTCTTACAGCCAACATATTTGCCATCCAGCCACCAAAGCAAAAACCTACCACACCAATTTTACCATTACAATCTTTATGAGATTTCAAGTAATTGTAAGCTTCAATAAAATCTTCAATCATTTCATTTCTATCACGCTTTTTTTGCATGGTTCTTCCATCGTCATCATTTCCAGGGTATCCACCAAGAGGCGATAAAGCATCTGGAGCTAAGCTAATAAAACCTGCTTTGGCTGTGCGCCTTCCAACATCTTCAATATATGGATTAAGGCCTCGATTTTCGTGAATAACAATAACACCAGGGAGTTTAGTTTTACTGTTTTTAGGTTTTGAAAGTAACCCTTTTATAGTACCTCCACCTTTGGGAGATTCGTAAGTAATATAATCTGAGTCTAAAGTTGGGTCATTAGCTTTAACTAGTAAACAATCAATATAATTTGGTGACATAAAACTTAATAGCGATGATACCGTAATACCACCAACGGCATAAAGAGAAAGCTTTTCAACAAATTGCCTTCTGTTAAGTTTATTATGCGCGTAATCATCATAAAGATCAAACACTTCTTGTTTAATGTCTTCTTTTTTTAAGTCTTTCATAATAAGTGTTTTATATTTTATGTAAGTTAAGGGTTTTTAAAATATATTATCTAAAAACGCTTTTATACTATCTTTATTAGCTCTTACCAATTCCGCTCTAGCGCTTTCAATATCCTGTGGCTTTTTATCTTGTGAGAGTTTAAATTTACCTTCCCAAGAATCAATAGAAATTTCAAACATTTCAATATAATTAAGATAGGCATTCATACTTTTATTATCAGGCTCTAAAACGTATTTATGGTCTGGTGCTTCAAGAAATTCGGTCATTGTAATTAACGACTGCTTTAAAGCCTCTTTGTTTTTAATAGCTTTCACCTTGCCTTTTAAATGTACTTTTATGTAATTCCAAGTAGGTAATTGTTTAGAGGTATAAATGCTTGGTGAAATATAACATTGCGGACCCGAAAAAATAATGGTAATATCATTATCATTTTTTAAAAGTTCTGCCTGTGGGTTGTTAATATCAATATGCCCAATAAGCTTACCATTATCGTTGTAAATTAAAGGTAAATGCGTAATTAAAGGTTTGTTGTTTTTAACCGAAATTAATGTAGCTAAAGGATAGGTTTTAATTACCTCTATGAGGTGATTAATATCGTTGTCTTGATGGTGTTTTGGTGGGTAACTCAAAGTTTAAGGTATTCCCGAAATTTAGGAATCTATGATTTTAGTTAATAATTCTATTGCTTCTGAAATTTACAATATTTATCTTTAACCAATGCAAGAAAAACCATCGTCATTTTCTATAAAAAACTGGAGTCAAGACGATCAGCCACGTGAAAAATTATTAAATAAAGGCAAAGCTGCTTTAAGTGATGCAGAACTTGTTGCCATTTTAATAGGTTCTGGGAACCGAGAAGAAAGTGCTGTAGATTTATGCAAACGTATTTTGGCCAGTACAGATAATAACTTAAGTGCTTTAGGAAAACTATCCATAAATCAACTTATGGAATTTAAAGGTATTGGAGAAGCCAAAGCCATTAGTATTATTGCAGCCTTAGAGTTAGGACGACGACGTAGGGGAGAAGAGGCGCTTGAAAAAAAGAAAATCACATCCAGTTCATCTGTGTTTGAATTAATGCAACCCGTTATTGGTGAATTACAACACGAAGAGTTTTGGATTATCTACATGAATAATTCTAACAAAGTGCTTCAAAAAAATCAATTAAGTAAAGGCGGCATAACAGGTACTTTGGTTGATGTGCGGTTAGTTCTTAAAAATGCATTAGAGGTTGGAGCAACTGGTTTAATATTAGCGCACAACCATCCTTCAGGGACTTTAAAACCAAGTGAAGCTGATAAACAAATTACTCAGAAATTAAAAATTGCAGCACAAAGTTTAGATATAAAAGTTTTAGACCACCTAATTATAACAGAAAAAGCATACTTTAGTTTTGCTGATGAAACCTTACTTTAATGCTTTTAGTTTACACTCATAAAATATCACCAAGACTTAAATATGTTTTTAAACATATATGCACTCGCGTTTTGGGTGTTAATGTTAGGTTTACAACTAAAATTGAAGAGTTTATTGCACACGATAGTTTAAAAATGTCGTACACAAAACAGCAATTAAGTAGTGAGTTTTTTATTAAAAGTCATGATATTTTATTTGAACAGGGTCTTAGCGATATAGATATTAATATACATGACTGGGAAAACACAAAATGTTTCTTTTATTTGGGAGAAAAAAGTGCTTTGCCTTTTGATATTTTTTCGGCATCCTTTTATTTGCTTTCAAGATATGAAGAGTATTTACCACACGTAAAAGATGAATATGGACGTTTTACAGCTACCGAAAGTTTAGCTTACAAAGAAAACTTCTTACATCAACCCGTTGTAGATATTTGGGCTTATAAATTTAAAAAAGCTTTACAAAAACAGTTTCCAGAGTTTGATTTTCCAAAACGAAACTATCAAATAATACCAGTAATAGATGTGCCAAGTCCATATCACTATAAACTAAAAGGTATTATGCGAACCTTAGGAGGCTCGCTTAAAGATTTTGGTAGATTAAGACTTAAAAGCCTTTATGCTAGACTTATGGTGCTTCTTGGCTTTAGGCATGATCCTTACGATACTTTTAAATATTTAATTAATAGACAGAAAACATCTCAGTTTAAATTTCTTTTCTTTTTTCTAATTGGCGATTATTCTACCTACGATAAAGGGATAAATCCCAATAAAAAGAAATTTGTATCACTTATAAAACATATTGGCGATTATTCTAGAGTGGGATTAAAAATATCTTATTTTGCCATTGAAGATGAATTGCTTTTAAAGAAAGAAAAACAAAGAATAGAAGAGATTTTAAATACCAACTTAAAAGCTTCTAGGCAATCATTTTCCAAACTTAATTTACCAGAAACTTATAGAAACCTAATAGCTTTAGAAATTAAGGAAGATTATACTATGGGCTATGTAAACCATATTGGTTTTAGAGCAGGCTCGTGCACACCTTTTTTATTTTACGATTTAGATTACGAAGTACAAACACCACTTAAAATTGTACCTTATCAACTTATGGATTTTACACTTTTAAAGTATAAATCTTTACTAGACAAAAAGAAGGTTTTAAATGAAATTATTAATGAAATAAAGCAAGTAGATGGCCAGTTTGTTCCAATTTTTCATAACTATACATTTAACGATGATAAAACATGGCAAAGTTTTAAAGAATTGTTTAACTTAATTTTAGATTCTCCTAATGAAGTTTAAAAATATTACAGATGTGTTTTTTGATTTAGATCATACACTTTGGGATTTTGATAAAAACTCGGCGTTAACTTTCAAAAAGATTTTTGAAATTAATAATGTTAATATAAGTCTTGATGATTTCCTACATCATTATGAACCCATTAACTTAAAGTATTGGAGACTTTATAGAGAAGATAAAATAGGAAAAGAAGATTTACGTTATGCAAGATTAAATGATAGCTTTGAGGCTATTGGTTTTAATGTTAATATCCAATTAATCCACAAATTATCAGAAGATTACATAACGTATTTAAGCTCTTTTAACCACTTGTTTGAAAACACATTTGAAATTTTAGATTATTTAAGTTTACGTTACAACTTACATATTATTACCAATGGATTTGATGAGGTGCAGTTTAAAAAAATGAGTCATTCTAAAATTGATCATTATTTTAAAACTATAACCAACTCTGAAATTGCAGGAGTAAAAAAACCGAATCCTATAATATTTAATTATGCATTAAATTTAGCCAATACAAATGCAAGTAAAAGTGTTATGATTGGTGATAGTTATGAAGCCGATATATTAGGAGCAAAAAATATGGGTATGGACGTTGTGTTTTTCGATCTTAATAACAAGACTGTTGATAATAGTATTACACAAATTGATAATTTAATACAATTAAAAAACTTTCTATAAGTTTAACATTTAACAAATAATACTCTTTATTAACAAAGTGTATCTTTACAAACAGCATTAAAATATATATTATGAATACTAAGTTTTTTTCGATACTAATAACCTGTTTAATTGTAACATCTGTTTTTGCCCAAACTAGTGTTAATAATTATAAATATGTTATAGTTCCAAATAAGTTCGATTTTTTAAATAAAAAAGACCAATATCAAATAAACTCACTAACCGAATTTTTGTTTAAAAAACATGGTTTCGAGGCGTTAAAAGAAGGTTCTGATTATCCAAAAGATTTGATGATAAATAGATGTTTGGCTTTAAAAACGGATGTGATAAAAGGCTCTGGTATGTTTAAAACAAAACTTACAGTAGAGCTTTATGATTGTAATGATAAACTAGTTTTTACTTCATCAATAGGAGAAAGTAGAGAAAAGGAATTTAAAACGGCATATAACTTAGCTTTACGTGATGCTTTTAAATCTATTGAAGCACTAAATTATAAGTATGTGCCAAATAAAAACATTACTTCGCTAACTTCTACAAATTCATCTCAGCCTAATACTGCAGTAACAGAAGAAATACAACAACTTAAAAAAGAAATACAAAACTTAAAAGAAGAAAAGCAGCCAGAAGTAGCTGTTGTTGCTAAACCCCAAGTAGAAACTGTACAAGTAGCAACACCACAAGTTAATGAAGTTGCTGTGATACAGGGTAATACAAATGTGTTATATGCTCAGGCTATAGATAACGGATTTCAGTTAGTTGATAGCTCTCCAAAGGTTGTTTATAGAATTAAGAACACGAATTTAAAAGATGTATATATTGTTGAGGGTAAAAGTGCTATTATCTACAAAAATAATTCTGATTGGGTTATAGAGTATTATTCTGGTGCAGATTTAAAACAAGAGTCTTTAAATATTAAGTTTTAACTTTAATTTAAAAACCTAATTTGCGTTAGGGATTGCAGAGGAAAGCCCACAGCGAGGCACGAGCGCGGACTTGTAACGTAAAGCCCGACCCTTTTTTGGGTAACGCCATTAAAATTTTAATAGTTGTATTTATCTTTCCAGCGTTGTTTTAAAAACTCACGATGCGCATTTTCTCTGGCATTATTTCCTGGGTCGTATAGTTTTTCATTTTTTATTTCGTCTGGTAAAAATTCTTGTGGCGCAAAATTATTTTCGTAGTTGTGCGCATACTTGTAATTATCGCCATAACCCAGTTCTTTCATAAGTTTAGTTGGGGCGTTTCTAATTTCAAGAGGTACACTTAAATCGCCAGTTTGTTTTACTAGTTGTTGTGCTTTGCCTATAGCCATGTAAGATGCATTACTTTTTGGTGAACAGGCCAAATAGGTAGCACATTGACTTAAAATAATACGCGATTCTGGGTAGCCAATGGTTGTTACTGCCTGAAAGGCATTGTTTGCAATTACCAAAGCCGTTGGGTTGGCATTACCAATATCTTCACTTGCAGAAATTAATAGTCGGCGAGCAATAAATTTTACATCCTCGCCACCTTCAATCATACGTGCTAACCAATATACTGCACCGTTGGGGTCGCTACCTCGAATAGATTTTATAAATGCCGAAATAATATCGTAATGCTGCTCTCCTGTTTTATCGTAACGAACCGTGTTATTCTGGATTTTTTCTAAAACAACATCATCTGTAATTATAATATTATCGGTATCAAAAGAGTTTACTAAAAGTTCGAAAATATTAAGTAATTTTCTGGCATCGCCACCAGATAATCTTAAAAGTGCATGGGTTTCTTTTAACTCAATGTTCTTTTTAGAAATATGTTCGTCTGTCTCAATAGCACGTTTTAAAAGGGTTTCTAAATCCGTTTTATCAAATGCATTTAAAATATATACTTGGCAGCGCGATAATAATGCCGATATAACCTCAAAACTAGGGTTTTCTGTAGTGGCACCAATAAGTGTAATCCAGCCTTTTTCAACAGCTTGTAACAACGAGTCTTGCTGAGATTTACTAAATCTATGAATCTCGTCAATAAACAAAATGGGATTTTTAGTAGTAAACAAACCACCACTTTGTTTTGCTTTATCAATAACCTCACGAATATCTTTAACACCCGAATTAATGGCACTTAAAGTGTAAAACGGTCTGCCAGATTCTGTCGCAATTATATTAGCAAGAGTTGTTTTGCCAGTACCAGGAGGTCCCCAAAAAATCATTGAAGGAATTAAGCCCTGCTTTATATGCTGGGTTAACGAACCACCCTTGCCAACTAGGTGTGCTTGACTCACGTAGTCTTTCAAGGTTTTTGGTCGTAACCGTTCTGCTAAAGGCTCATTATAATTCATTAACACAAAATTACATGAAATTATTTAAGTTTTGGGCGTGTCCCTCGAAGAAAAATCGAGGGTCGGGCTTTTCATTACAAGTCCGCGCTCGTGCCTCACTGTGGGATTTCTATTGCAATCCCTCACGCGGGTAAATCTGCCAATTTAGCACAAAACACAAAGTTGGTTAGTTATTTGCTAACTTTAAGTCAATGAAAAATAAAGAACATTTTCAATTTTCAACAGGCGTTATAGCATACCCTGTATTTTTTGTACTAATAATTTGGTTAGTATTCTGGTTTGAAGTTCGCTTTGGGTATAATTTTAGTAAGTATGGTGTGTTTCCTCAAACAATTAAAGGGCTACGAGGTGTTTTGTTAAGTCCATTTATACATGGAGATATTAAACATATTTACCACAACACGGTACCTTTATTTGTGCTAACTACAGCATTATTTTACTTCTACAGGCATATTGCTTGGAAAGTAATAGTATTTGGTATACTACTTTCAGGTTTTCTTACATGGTGTATAGGCCGGCCATCTTATCATATTGGTGTTAGTGGTCTTATTTATGTACTAGTAAGTTTTACTTTTTTTAAGGGTGTTTTTGCAAAACATTATAGGCTTATAGCATTATCACTTCTTGTAATATTTCTTTACGGAAGTATGATTTGGTATACCTTGCCCATAGAAAAAGGTATTTCTTGGGAAGGGCATATGGCAGGTTTAATAACGGGCTTACTTTTTGCTTTAATATTTAGAAAAGAGATAGCTAAACCTAAAAAGTATGTATGGGAACAAGATAATTATAACGAAGACAATGATCCGTTTTTAAAGCATTTTGATGAAAACGGAAACTTTATTGAATCTGTTGAACCCGAAATAGAAGAGGAGCAATTTTTTATAAATTACCACTTTAAAAACGATACTAAAGAAGATTAAATTTTAATACTTAAATCTATAAGTTTATTTTAAGCGCTGTCTTACCACTTCATAAAGAAAAGCACCACAAGCAACAGAAACATTTAAAGATTCAATCTCGCCAAGTAAAGGTAGCTTAGCTTTTGCATCAACAACTTTTAAAGTAGATGGGTTAATACCTCTACCTTCAGACCCCATAATAATAGCACAAGATTCTGTAAAAGAAACATCATAAAGTGTGTCGTTTGTTTTTTCGGTTGCAGCAATCACTTTTATACCAGAGGCCTGCATATAAAATACGGCATCTTTAATATGGTCTACTTTACAAATAGGAATTTTAAACACAGCACCAGCACTTGTTTTTATAGTATCGCCATTTACTGGAGCACTACCATTTTTTTGTATAATGATACCATTTACACCTGTACATTCGGCAGTTCTAATAATGGCGCCAAAATTTCTAACATCACTTAATTGATCTAATAGTAAAAAAAGTGGTGTTTTACCAGATTCTATAACATTCATAACTAAGGTTTCCATGTCATGAAACTCAATAGGCGATATTTGTGCAACAGCACCTTGATGATTATTTCTAGTTAACCTATTCAGTTTTTCAATAGGAACGTAAGACTTGTTTATTGATTTCTTATTCAATAACGATTCTAATTCACCAAATAACTCACCTCTTTCACCTTTCTGAAGAAATACTTTATCTATTGTTTTACCAGCATTTATAGCTTCTATGATGGCCCTTATTCCGAATATTTGTGTTTGGTTTTCCATTAAGGCAAAGGTATAAAAAACGCTATTAATTAAATTACTATTATGTTTAAATACTCAAGTAGTTTTATTTGATCATATAAAAATAAAAAAGCCATCTAAACATAGGTTTAGATGGCTTTTTAAAATGTAATAAAATATTACTTAATCAATATTTTATGCGTTGTTTCAATATTATCTTTAGAAAACTTCATTAAATATAAACCAGATTGTAAACTTGTTAGATTTAGTGATGTTTCATTATTTGATAAGTTTAATTCATCAGAATACACTCTTTTTCCAGATATATTGTAAACGTTTAATTTCGCTTTTTCAATATAATCTTTAGAAACTATTTTAATGTTACCATTAGAAACAGTTGGGTATATTCTTAAATTTGAGTTAGAGAATACATTGTTTGCAGTACTTAAAGAAGCGGCTGTAAATTGACCAGAAAATACACCTCTACCCAATGTTGCTGCAAATACCATATTATCATCTCTTAGATCTAAATCTAAAACTTTTACGTTACTCATACCGTTATAAGAAGTATTCCATGTAGGACTCACGCTAGAAAAGTTGTTTGTATACCAAACACCAAGTTCAGTACCAATAATAACTTCTTCTAAGTTTAAAGGATTTTGTAAAATAGCTTTAACAGGTAAGTCTGGTAAATTACCATCTTTTTCTTGCCAAGTAGCGCCTTTATCACTTGAGTACCATACATTGTTTACACCGTAATTGTGCATAGTTACAAAAATATCGTTTTCAGATTGTCCAAATTCTAAATCAGATACACTACCAACTAATTGGTTACCGTCTAGATTTGTCCAAGTTGGTGTTGCACCATCTGCATTTTCTACTAATAACACATCTCCTAAAACGGTACCAACAAGAAGTGTTGATGAGGTTGTAGTATGAGTTGAAACAGTAAAAGCTGTAGGTGTAGTTGTTAACTCATCACTAGTTAAATCTGTTTTAGTTAATGTAGCATCACTTTTTATTCCGGAATATCTTTTAACTATGTAATTACCATCAGCAGAATAATTAGAGTATAAAATATCTAAATTAGAATCTAAAGCACCTGGGTTTATAAATGAACCATTACTTAAACTTTCATTATTGATAGTAACATCAGTTCCATCAAAACTATAAAGATTAATATTATCATTATAAACGTAGTTAGCAATTACATATCTATCCGTACCATCTTGATCAAAGTAAGTATATGCACCATCACCTCCCTGAATTTCAGTAGCACTATCTGGTCCAGCTGTATTACCATCTTCTATTAATTGAGTACCGTTATCTTGTAAACCACCAGCAAAGTTATCGCCTGAAGGAAAAGCTGTTGTTGGTCCTACACCTAAAGTATAATATTGTGCAGTATTATAGCCATTATTTCTAGCAGATATAGTAGCTCCACCATCATTAGAATAATATACACCACCATCATTACCAAATAATACTTTAGAAGCATCACCATGTCCAAAAGCTGTGATATGTTGGTCTGCATGTACACTTGATGTACCATTAGGAACATAAGCGTAAGATATTTTATTCCATGCTGTACCACTATTAGCAGATTTGAAAATATTGATACCACCAATAAACACATTACCATCGTTTGATGGGTCTACATCTATTGCTAAATCATACCATGCTTGACCATTTGTAAAATCACTTACATCTACATAAGATGAAGGATCACTTGGCGAACTAACAGTTACCGTTGCAAATGATGGTACAAATCCAGTTGTTGTTCTTCTAATGGTAACACCTCCAGTAGATAGTTGTGCTAGTACATAAACTTTTCCTGGGTTAGTTGCAGAAACAGCAATCTCTGTTCTAGCACCATCAGTAATAGCATATAATTCTGTAAATGTTGTTCCATCTGTAGATTTAAAAACTTTACCACCACCATCATTATGTATTCCATAACTAGTAGTAGACATCCAAACAGAACCATCAGATCCAATTTCAATATCTCTTGGTATATGTTTGTTTCCATTTTCTGTTAGTGGTATATTTATTTCTGTCCAATTTGCACCTCCGTCAACAGACTTAAATAAACCGTAAACATCGCCACCAACATAAGTTGTAGCATTAGAAGTTACATAACCACCTACACCAACTGCAATAAAAATTTCTGATGTTCCATTGTTATCTCTAATTTGAACATCATGTATAAATTGTGCTCCAGGTACAATTGTTCCAGTAACATTTCCTGTAGCTGGATTTAAAGAACCATTAACAGTACCAGAGCCTAAAGCTGCTTCAATAATATCACCATCTTCTTTATTAATCATTACAGCAGGAATAGTAATGCTTGCATCTTCACCACCCATTGGAATTGGTTCTCCTGATACATTATTTAACATAATAACACCTATGGCACCAGCATCTTGAGCATTTTTTACTTTTTCAACAAATGGACAATCGCCTCTTCTTATTATAGCAATTTTTCCTGTTGCATCAGGACCAAAAGCATTACAAGCTTCTGTAGGTACACCAGTAGGGTCGTTTGCAAGAATAAAATCGGCAGTTATTACAGAAGTAATTTCTGAACCAAAATTAGTTGTTGGAAAAGATTGATAATCACCCGCAACAGAACCTGGACTATTAACAGTAATGTTAGATGCTGATACAAAGTAACTATCGCCAGTTTTACCACCAAAAACATTTGTCCAAGTGTTACCACCATCTGCAGATTTCCACAAACCGTTACCACTTGTCATGGCATCAGAGCCCGTTGGAAATCCTTCTCCGGTACCTACGTAAAAAGTGTTAGTGTCATTTGGATCATAAGTAATACTAGAAATCGCTAGATTTTCTGTAATTCCAACATAAACCCATTCGGAGTTAGGACTAGAAATATTTGTGTTTTTCCATAATCCACCACTAACACCACCAGCAAAAACTGTTTCGTTAGTTGAATCGTTAGGGTCAAACATTACAGCTCTTGTTCTACCACCAACATTGTTTGGGCCTCTTTCTATCCATAAATTATCTGCTTTGTCGCCTGGTGCACGTGAGGCAAAATTAGATCTATTATCTAAAAGCTCTTTTTGAAGTTCTATAACCTTGTTAGGTGTTGGTCTCCCTAATTCTGGATTCATTGTTAAAACCCATTGTTCTTCGTTGTATTTGTTAGGTGGTATACCTAATGCTTTACGCTCTTTTTTAGAAAGCTTTAAAGATTCTTGAAAAGGGTGAGATTTTAAATGTTTTTTATGTGTTTCCTTAATGCTGTTAGCATAAGAATTAGCATCATTTTTTTTTGAGGTGTAAATAGAAATACTAATGATTCCTACAATAGCTATTAAAGCTAAAGCACCAATTTTGTAAGTTCGTTTCATCTTTTTTTTACTAAAATAGTTTAATTTTATTAAAAGTTAAAATGGAAATAGTTAATATTTAAAATAATAAAAGCCAGTAAAAATTACTGGCTTTTATAAAGAATTATATTTTTTTAATTAATTAAATAGTATTGTTACTATTCATTGTGAGTTAATCACTTAATTAAAATGCAGATAATGTATATTCATAGCCATTAGTTACTTCTAATACAACTATTAATCCACCTAATCCATCGGCTGATGATAATGTATAAGCATCACTAGATAATGATCCAGAGGTTTCAAAATATTCTTGACTCCAACTTAACGTTAAAGGAATAGTATCAGAAAAACCTAAACCAGATAAAGGATTAGAATAAAGGTCAGAAACAAGATAGTAAGTACCATCTTCTAAACCGTTTAAGTAATCTTCTTCAGGGCAAGAAGAGCTACCTAAAACATAGCCCAAAAATTCAAAAGCTTCATCATAAAGAAGTAAATCAAAATCTAAATCACAAAAAGAATCTAAAGATAAAGCACCAGATTCAGCAGTTCCATCCCAAGATAAAACTAAGTCTAAATGATCATTAATGTAATCATTTCCTATAGTTGCATTAAAGGTAAAAGGAGAAACATTAAAATTAGCTCTAGACTTTCCAGTTATTTGTATAGTTTCATCACCTTCAATATCACCTGTTTGCAAAATATCAACAGTTGCAGTTCCCATTAAAGATCCAGCAGGTATTGTTATTGTATGTGCATCATAGTCACTTGAGCTGGCAGATCCACCTACTTGAACTAAATCAATTACAGCATCAACAGGTTGAGCCTCTGTTAATGTAGCAGTAACCTCTATTTGAAAAGTCGATGCATCATCAGCGTCTATTGCGCTCTCATCAAACATTGTTGGAGAAGATGAAGACAAAGTTACTGTTGCCGGAGAATAATTTATCAAAGAGTCACCCGTGTTATCATCCTCAGAGTCACATGAAGTGAATGCTAAGCATGCCAGAGTAAATACTCCAATTTTATTTAATATATTTTTCATAATTATTTGTTCTTTATTTGAATTAATTACTGTCTTGTGTAAGTAGAAGTATAATTACTAGCTGCCCAAGAGAAGAAGTCATTAGAATTTTCAAGTATTAAAATACCAGCATCTTGATCCCAAGATCCACCTTCTATACAACCAATACCATATCCATCACAAAATGTAGGAGCACCATCATCAAAAGGTGTTACAATACCACCACAACCAACATTAAAACTACCTTCATTTTGAAGTGTAGTATTTGTTGAGCAAAATTGTAATAAACCACCATCTGCAGTTTCTGCATACCAAGATCCATCAGGATTTTGAGATATAGCTACAGTTACTGAACTAGCACAAACATTATTAGTCATTATGTAAGTTCCTGTTAAATCGTAAGAACAGTTTAAAGTAAGAGTTAATCTACCCATAGAACCATCATAGTAATATGAATCACCATCTTTTTGGTGTACTTTAAGTCTAAATGTAAATGAATCTCCAATTCTTAAATCAGATTCAGATAATCCAGTTCCAGATAAAAAGTCATCAACACTAGCTATAGTAGCAGTATATGGTAACGTTGTAGTTTCAGCAACTACACTTCCAGTAGCTTCTCCAGTAGTTTCTAAATCACCATTAAAAAATTTAACTATTTCAAATTTTTCAATGTTAGACATATCACCAGCAGTCATAGTTATAACATAATTTAAACTAGCCTCAGAAACACTAACAGGTGCTTCTTCAATTTCCATTCCTGCCATAGGCGAACCTAAAAATGACCCTTTAGATTGTGAGATATTTACTAACAAACCAGCATTATCTTTTATTTCTGCAACGGTATCAATATCTTCACCACAAGACACAATAGTAAGAACTCCCACTATTGCAAAAAACATTTTTCTTAAATTTTTCATCTTTTTCTTTTTTTTAATTTTGCCACCAAAGAGGTGTTGTTAAATTATCAGTACCTTGAGCTGCAACAGCTGCGGTATAATTTTCATTATTAAGTGACTGTTGAGATAACGGGTAGTTATATCTAGATGGTATACTAGATTCAACAGCATCAATAGCTAAAGGTAAAGCAGGAATTCCTGTTCTTCTCCATTCAGCCCAAGATTCTAGACCTTGCATGTATAAAGCAACCCATATTTGCTCAGCAATTTGAGTTAAACCATCAGTACCTCCAGCATATGTTATTACAGGAGCACCAGTAACACCATTATCAGCAACAGATGCAGCTATTCCTTGATTAAAGAAATCTCCAGCATTTCCACCAATATAACCTTTTTCTGCAGCTTCAGCCATTAATAAGCTTAAGTGAGCATAAGTCATAAAGTAATAAGGTTGTTCAGCTTCTAAATATTTAGTTCCAATTAAAGATACATTGTTAGAATCTCCGTAAAAAGAACTTCCAATATCTCTAATACC
The DNA here is from genome assembly GCF_947495675.1 of uncultured Algibacter sp. Lineage (GTDB taxonomy): Bacteria > Bacteroidota > Bacteroidia > Flavobacteriales > Flavobacteriaceae > Algibacter_B. The sequence goes on from NZ_CANLZX010000005.1 coordinate 148,019, forward strand.
AGCAGGTTTACCAACATATCCGCCACCAGAACCATCTCCGCCAACTTCTTGAGCGTAAACAGATATTCTTGGATCAGCAGTATTTAACATATAGTTTACTAATTCTTCTCCTAAACACCATTCTGTATCACGACCTCCATTAACTAAAGTTTCAAAGAAAGGATTTGCATTAGGTGCAGCAGCTAAATAAACTAACTTAGCTTCATCATCATTACTTGAAAATAAATTTCCAGAATTAACTAAAGCTGTTAATTGTCCAGCAGCATCATAACCACCAGAAGCAGCACGCATTAATACTTTAAACTTTAAAGAAGCAGCAAATTTTTTCCATAAAGTCCAATCACCACCGTACATTAAATCTTGACTAGCATCAATAGTTCCATTACCATTTAATAAAGACATTGCTTTATCAAGCATTGCTAAAATAGCAGGATAAACTACAGTTTCACTATCATCGTAAATAGGAGTAATAATTCCAGCATCACCTTGTAATGCTTCAGACATAGGAATGTTTCCGTAAATATCTGTTAACACGTGAAAAGCATTTGCTTTTAATAGAATAGCAACACCTTCTAAATTATCATTTCCTTGCTCATTTGCCAACTCTTCCATGATAGCAGCATCTTTAGCTACTACATTGTAAAGGTTTTGCCAAACACCATCAATAGTAGTTTGTCTTGGGATATAAAGTTCATTTGTATTATAAATAGGTTTCCCAAGGTGTTGAACCCAGCAAGAACCAGTTTCACCACCATTAAATGCGCTATGAACAGTATTACCGGTACCTCTAATAACACCAGCCAATAATAATTCGGCAGGAACTTCACTAGGATCATTTGGATTTGAGTTTACTTCTTCAAATCCGCTATCGCAACCAGTAATCATAAATACTGGGCTTAACGCAATAAGTAATATTAAATATTTAAGTTTTTTCATTTTCTTTTTTTTTTAGAATTTAACATTTAAGCTAAAACCAATACTTCTTGTTGGTGGAATTTGAGCATATTCAAGACCTTGTTGACCTGTAGAACTACTAAAAGCAGATTCAGGATCAATGTGTGGTGCTTTTTTGTAAAGAATAGCTAAATTTCTAGCTGTTAATCCAAGTGAAATTTGATCTACAGCTATGTTAGTAAATAATTTAGATGGAAGTGTATAAGTTAATGAAAGTTCTCTCCATTTTACAAATGATGCATCATATACTGAAGATTCAGCAATGTTTTGAGAATATGTAGATTTAAAGTGTGTGTTTGCAGGAACAACTACATTGTTTTCAACATAACCTCCGTTTCCATCAGACATAACTCCTGTTCCAATAATTCCTGTTTCTCTTCCTTGCATAGTTTCTTCAAGAACACCAGCATATTTACCCCAAGAGTTTGTTTGAGAATAAATATCTCCACCTTTTTTAACATCTATTAAAGTTGTTAATCTTAAGTTTTTGTAAGACATGTTAATACCTAAACCACCTGTCCAGTCTGCATTAATATTACCTAATACTTTATTAGTAGGGTCTATTTGAGCAATACCATTTTCGTAGATTATATCACCATCTTCAGTTCTTTCAAATGCAGGACCGTATAAAGCACCTACAGCTTCACCTTCTTGAGCAATTACATCAACATTCCATAATCCTCCTAATACTACACGTCCATTATCTGTAGTTGGATCATCATCAATGTTTTGAGCTTCACCTACGTTTTTAGCAAAGTTTACATTTACACCTAAATTGAATCCATCAATATTTTTGATGATATCAGCACCAAGAGAAATTTCAATACCTTTATTTGTTATATCAGCAACATTATCCCAATAAGCAGTATTACCTGATGATGGGTCAATATCTTTTGCCATAATTACATCTGTAGTTTCTTTATTATAATAAGTAAAATCTAAACGTATTCTACTTTTTAATAAACGCGCTTCAAATCCAATTTCTTTTTCTACAGTATCCTCATTTTTTATGTTAGGATTCCATAAAGTACTTGGGAAAAACGCAACAGGAGTTGTTCCCCATGGCTCACCTGAAAATGAAAAGCTAGGTTCGATACTATAAGGTGCTAATGGACCTGCACTACCAGTTTTAGACCATCCACCTCTTACTTTTAAGTAAGATACAACATCGTTAGGCATATCAAAAATATCACTAATAATAGCACTACCTGTTACACTAGGGTAAAAGAAGCTATTGTTTTGTAATGGTAATACAGAAGCCCAGTCATTTCTTCCTGTAACATCTAAGAATAAAAAGTCTTTATAAGAAATCCCCATAAAACCAAATACACTATTAATTTTTCTGTCTTGTTGATCCATGAATAATTCTGAAGACACACCGTCTCTTGTATTTGAGATGTTGTATAGACCAGGAATTTGTAATTCTGGAGCAATCATTTGTAATCTGTGGTAGTTGTTAACCATGTTGTTACCACCAACGTTAGCATTAAACTTAACATCTTCTCCTATATCAGTATTATAACTTAATATGGCTTGAGAGTTAATCTCGTATCTAGTACGTTGGAATTCTTCATAAGAACCTCTTACACTTTGGTAAGTACCAAAATCACGTCTTTTTGTATCCAAAGAGCTAAAGTAATCAATACCTGTTTGAGCACTAAAAGATAATTTATCACTTATTTGATAGTTAATAGAGAAGTTTCCTAATAATCTATTTCTATCAAAAGTGTTAGTATTAGTATCTAAAGTCCAGTAAGGGTTGTTGTTGTAAGCTAAGTTCCAGTTTATTGGAGTGGCTACATCAGCACCAGCAGCAAATCCTGTAGGTAAGTTTTTGTAGTCTCTTAAAGCATTCCAGTCAACATTACGACCAGACCATACAATTTGTCCTAACTGGTTGTTAGAATCTCCATAACCTACAGATGGTAAGTTATCACTTTCAGTTTTAATATAATTTGCACTTAAACCTACTGTCCACTTGTCAGATAAGTTTAGGTTTATTTTTCCACTAAAGTTATACTTTTTCAAATCAGTATTGTAAAGAATACCTTTTTGGTCAGTTAAACCAATTGAGATTCTACCATTGTAGTCATCATTTCCTTTAGAAAAAGATAAATTGTTATTAGTAGTTAATCCAGTTTCAAAAAAGTCTTTAATGTTATCAGGTTGAGATACCCATGGTAATGCTTCACCGTTTTCAGAATTCCATTGAATAAATTCTAATCCAGCATCTAAAGCAGGACCCCAACTTTCATCAACACCACCATCGCCTGTAACACCGTCTGTAAACTCAAAATAAGTAGAACTTGGTCCTTGACCATAAGAGTTTTGATAATCTGGTAATACATATGCGTTTTCAACACTAACGCTAGAAGAAAATTCAATTCCTAATCTGTTGTTGTTTTTACCAGACTTGGTAGTAACAACAATAACACCATTAGAACCACGCATACCATAAAGAGATGTAGCTGCACCACCTTTTAATACGTTAAGTGTTTCAATATCATCTTGATTTAAATCGGCTAATCCATTTGGTGTACTATTACCTCCTGAGTCATTAGAATCTCCATAAGAAGTGTTATCCATTACAACACCATCAACTACCACTAAAGGTTGTGCATCTCCACTAATAGAAGAGATACCTCTAATTACTATTCTACTTTCAGCACCAACGGCACCAGAAGCACTAGTAACACTTACCCCAGCAATTTTACCACTTAAAGAGTTTACAATATTTGCATCTCTTACTGTAGTAATATCATCTGAAGATACACTTTGTGTAGAGTATCCAAGGGCTTTTTCGTCTCTTTTAATACCTAATGCAGTAACTACTACCTCTTCTAATGCTTCAGCATCTTCTTGTAGAGTAATATTAATTGAATTGGACGCTCCAACTTTAACTTCTTTCGTAGTATAACCAACAAAACTAAATACAAGAGTACTCCCTTGATTAGCATTTATTGAATATTTACCATCGAAATCTGAAGATGTACCTGAAGAAGTACCTTTAACTAAGACAGTAGCTCCAGGTAACGGTAAACCAGATCCATCTGATACTATACCTGAAATTGTCTTTTCTTGTGCAAACGATAGTTGCACAACCAACGCTAGTAATAGCGTTAGAATTCCACTAAACTTTGTTTTCATTTTATAATTATTTGAATTAGTCAATGCCAAAAATCATAAAATAAAGTTAATAAAACAATAAATAATGGTTAAAATTTGATAAAAACCGAGAATTTTTAAGAAAACGATAATTTTATACTAGAATTTTGCAGTCAAACTGAGATGTATTTTAGAATTTGTTAGTTTAAATTGGGTATTCTCATTTTTACCATTTGCGTAGTTAAATTTTAAAAGGCCTGCTTTTGTTAGAATTCCAAAACCAAAACCATAGCCAAAAAGTTTCTCCTTGGTATTCAATGTTTTATCCTCAAAATACCCAGCATCAATTATACTATGTAGATAAATTGAATTATTTAGTTTAAATCTGTATTCTGTATTTAGAGTGCTAAAAAATGTTGCAAATATGCTGTTTTCCTCAAAACCTCTTATGGAGTTTATACCGCCAAACCTTAATAATTCATTTTCAAAATATGTGTCTGATATTAAATTGGATCCATTAACTCTTAAATAAATGCTGTTTTTATAGTTTAATGTAAAAATTTTCAAGGCATCTAAAGTGTAAGTGGTTTGTTTTTCAATGCTCGAGTTTGTTTTTCTGTTACCAGAGCCAAATTCTAAGAATATTTTAGATCGAATTTGGAAAAGTTGGTCATTAGCTTCTGGTTTTAAGTATTGGTAAGCAAAAGTATAATGGAGTGTTTTGTAGTCAGAAATTGATGTAGAAGTATTTTTGTTAAGTAGGTTGTTTGACTCAGTTGAAATTACACCAGCATATAATTTATTCATTGAATTTACCTGGTAATGTAATTTTCCAGATTGATTTACAGTTGTAAAAGAAGAATCTCTTTTAAAAATTCTTAATAATAAATCTGCTCCTATAGGTGTTTTAAACAAATAGGGGAGTGAAATATTAGTTTCAAAGGTTTTTTGATCATTTTCATCACTCTTATAAAGCAGCCTAAAAGATTCACCAAAATTTAAATTATTGGTTAGATTTAAGTTTAGGTAGCCGTCAAATTCTAATTTATTTGTTTCTTCATTAGTTCCGAACCCTAAAAATCCATCAAATGCATTGCTTTTAGTTTTTTCTAGATATAGATATAAAGTTGTTGAGTCTTTTGAAAATAATATTTCAGGAGATTTAATTTCATTTGCAAAAATCAAGTTGTTTAATTGATTGGTTTTATTTTTAATAATGTCAAGGTTAAAAACTTGTTTTGGTTTAATCTTCAAGAAGTGTTTTAAGTAAGAACCAGGAAAGTTGTCGTAGCCTTTAACAAGTATATTGTCAATCGTTCTTTTTTCTAAAGAATTAATTGTCAGGGCAGCTTCAAGATTTGTTGAATCTTTAGTTTTTATATTGGTTAACTTTAATTTAGAAAAAGGAAGCCCTTTTTTTGATATTTCAGAATTAATAATTTGCAATGCATTCTCAGTTTCAGAAAAATTCAAAATAAAATAATCATCATAAATATCTTCTGAAACTAAATCTAAGACAGACTGGTCAATGTTAGACCTATTATAGTAAACATAAATAGATTTGAATTTTTTTTTCAAGAAAATTTGAAAATGAAAAGTAGAGTCGTGTTATTTTTATAATTTGAGAGCTTTATTTTAAAAATAAAAAAAAATAAAAAGTGTATTTTTTAATGCGGTAATTTCAGTTTTAATAGAAAAAAAATCATCGTGTGTTTTTAAATATCCTAATGAATCGATAATTTTTGTTTCTAATTCAGAATTGCCGTTAATTTTTAAATTAATGTTCTGACACATTATTTCGGTAGAAATAAGTGTATATATAATAAGGAGTAAAAAAGTAGTTTTTCGCACTTTGTTATCAACTGTTATTTGGTGTAAATCTAACGGAAAATCTAAGCTTATAATATAGCTAATGAGATTATTTTTGAAAACTCTTAAAAATTAACCAATTAGGATTTGAATTCTAAATTTTAATTTCTACATTTGCACCCCTCTTAAAAAGAGGATAATAAAATTTATATATAATATATATGCCAACAATTTCGCAATTAGTAAGAAAAGGAAGAGCCAAAATAACCAAGAAGAGTAAATCGGCTGCTTTAGATTCTTGTCCGCAAAGACGTGGTGTGTGTACTCGTGTTTACACAACAACTCCTAAAAAACCTAACTCAGCAATGCGTAAGGTAGCAAGGGTTCGTTTAACAAACGGTAACGAGGTTAACGCATACATCGGTGGTGAAGGACACAATCTGCAAGAGCACTCGATAGTATTGGTTAGAGGTGGAAGGGTAAAAGATTTACCAGGAGTTAGATATCACATTGTACGTGGTGCTTTAGACACAGCAGGTGTTTCAGGCAGAACGCAACGTAGATCTAAGTATGGTGCAAAACGCCCTAAAAAGTAATTAAAACTTTAAGAAGAAGACATGAGAAAAAGAGCAGCAAAAAAGAGACCGCTTTTACCAGACCCAAAATTTAACGACCAGTTAGTAACTCGTTTCGTTAACATGATGATGTGGGATGGGAAAAAGTCTGTCGCTTTTAAAGTATTCTACGATGCAATTGATATTGTAGACTCGAAAAAAACTGACGAAGAAAAAACAGGTTTAGAAATCTGGAAAGATGCTTTATCTAACGTTATGCCTCACGTAGAAGTACGTAGTCGTCGTGTTGGTGGTGCAACATTCCAAATTCCAATGCAAATTCGTCCAGATCGTAAAGTTTCAACAGCAATGAAATGGCTAATTAGCTATTCTCGTAAAAGAAACGAAAAATCGATGGCGTTACGTTTAGCATCTGAGGTTTTAGCAGCAGCTAAAGAAGAAGGAGCGGCGGTAAAGAAAAGAGTTGATACTCACAAAATGGCAGAGGCAAATAAAGCATTCTCTCACTTTAGATTCTAAGACATGGCAAGAGATTTAAAATATACTAGAAATATAGGTATTGCTGCACATATTGATGCAGGAAAAACTACTACAACAGAGCGTATACTTTATTATACAGGTGTTTCTCATAAAATTGGAGAGGTACACGATGGTGCTGCAACAATGGACTGGATGGAGCAAGAGCAAGAAAGAGGTATTACAATTACTTCTGCTGCTACTACTTGTACTTGGAAGTTTCCAATTGAAAATGGAGAGCCTACGCCTGAAACTAAAGGATATCACTTTAATATAATTGATACACCGGGTCACGTTGATTTTACTGTAGAAGTAAATCGTTCTTTACGTGTACTTGATGGTTTAGTATTCTTGTTTAGTGCGGTTGATGGTGTTGAGCCACAATCTGAAACTAACTGGAGACTTGCAGATAACTATAAAGTTCCAAGAATTGGTTTCGTTAATAAAATGGACCGTCAAGGATCAGACTTTTTAGGGGTTTGTCAACAAGTAAAAGATATGTTAAAATCAAATGCGGTGCCAATCGTTTTAAACATTGGTGACGAAGATGATTTTAAAGGTATCATAGATTTAGTAAAAAACAGAGCTATTGTTTGGCATGATGAAACTCAAGGGGCAACTTTTGATGTTATTGAAATCCCGGACGATTTAAAAGAAGAAGCTCGTAAGTACCGTGCATTACTTATTGAAGAAGTAGCTGGTTACGATGAGAATCTTTTAGAAAAGTTCATGGAAGATGAAGATTCTATTACTGAAGACGAGGTGCACGCTGCACTTAGAGCTGCTGTAATGGATATGGCAATCATTCCAATGATTTGCGGTTCTGCATTTAAAAATAAAGGTGTACAATTCTTATTAGATGCTGTATGTCGTTATTTGCCTTCACCAACCGATAAGGAAGGTATCATAGGTGTTAACCCTGAAACTGAACAAGAAGAAATTCGTAAGCCAAGTGTTAAGGAGCCATTTGCTGCTTTAGCATTTAAAATTGCTACCGATCCTTTTGTAGGTCGTTTGGCATTCTTTAGAGCATATTCTGGTCGTTTAGATGCAGGTTCTTATGTGTTAAATAACCGTTCTGGTAAAAAAGAGCGTATTTCTCGTATATACCAAATGCATGCTAACAAGCAAAATGCAATTGATTTTATTGAAGCTGGTGATATTGGAGCTGCTGTTGGATTTAAATCTATTAAAACAGGAGATACACTTTCAGCTGAAAAGCATCCTATAGTTTTAGAATCAATGGACTTCCCTGATCCGGTAATTGGTATCGCAGTTGAGCCTAAAACTAAGGCTGATGTTGATAAATTAGGTATGGGCTTAGCTAAATTAGCTGAGGAAGATCCAACTTTTACTGTACGTTCAGACGAAGCTTCAGGACAGACTATTATTTCTGGAATGGGTGAGTTACACTTAGATGTAATTGTAGATCGTTTAAAACGTGAATTTAAAGTAGAGGTTAACCAAGGTCAACCACAAGTTGAATATAAAGAGGCTATTACTGCTTCTGCTGATCATAGAGAAGTATATAAGAAACAATCTGGTGGTCGTGGTAAATTCGCAGATATCGTGTTTACTGTTGAGCCAGCTGATGAAGGTGTTGAAGGACTTCAGTTTGAATCTGTAATTAAAGGGGGTAATGTTCCTAAGGAATTTATTCCTTCGATTGAAAAAGGATTCAAAATGGCAATGGTTAACGGACCTTTAGCAGGTTACGAAATCGATGCTATGAAAGTTACTTTAAAGGATGGATCTTACCACGATGTGGATTCGGATCAATTATCTTTCGAGTTAGCAGCTAAATTAGGTTTCAAAAACGTTGCAAAAGCGGCTAAGGCTGTTATTATGGAGCCTATTATGAAACTTGAAGTTATCACTCCAGAAGAAAACATGGGTGATATTGTAGGTGATTTAAATAGAAGAAGAGGTCAAGTAAGTGACATGGGAGATAGAGCTGGTGCAAAAACTGTTAAAGCTACTGTGCCATTATCTGAAATGTTTGGTTATGTTACAACTTTAAGAACTTTATCTTCTGGTCGTGCAACATCAACAATGGAATTTTCTCACTATGCTGAAACACCTTCAAATATATCTGAAGAAGTAATTAAGGCAGCTAAAGGAGTTGAATCGTAAATCTTAAGAAAATGAGTCAAAAAATCAGAATAAAATTAAAATCTTACGATCACAACTTAGTAGATAAGTCTGCTGATAAGATTGTAAAAACAGTAAAGAGTACTGGTGCTGTTGTAACTGGACCAATTCCATTGCCAACACACAAGAAAATTTTCACTGTATTACGTTCTCCACACGTAAACAAGAAATCAAGAGAGCAATTTCAATTATCATCTTACAAGAGATTATTGGATATCTACTCTTCGTCATCAAAAACAATTGATGCGTTAATGAAGCTTGAGTTACCAAGTGGTGTTGAAGTAGAGATAAAAGTTTAATAATTAAACTTACATGTCCTGAGCTGCGTGCGAGGGAAAAACGGTAAAAATACAATTCAAGGCTGAAACGTATTTTCAGCCTTGAATTTTAATAACAAATAGTAATAAATTAAATAAATAATTATGTCTGGGTTAATTGGAAAAAAAATCGGTATGACCAGCATCTTTGATGAAAACGGGAAAAACATTCCTTGTACAGTAATCGAAGCTGGACCATGTATCGTTACCCAAGTCAGAACTGAAGAGGTTGACGGCTATTCTGCTGTTCAATTAGGTTTCGATGACGCGACAGAAAAAAGCGCTACTAAAGCAGACTTAGGTCATGCTAAAAAAGCGGGTACTTCTGTAAAACGCAAAGTTGTTGAATTCAAAGGTTTTGATGAGGAGTACAAATTAGGTGATGCTATAACTGTAGAACATTTCGCTGAAGGTGAATTTGTTGATATTGCAGGAACATCAAAAGGTAAAGGATTTCAAGGTGTTGTAAAACGTCATGGTTTCGGTGGTGTAGGTCAAGCTACTCACGGTCAACATAACCGTTTAAGAGCGCCAGGATCTATTGGAGCTGCATCTTACCCTGCTCGTGTTTTTAAAGGCATGAAAATGGCAGGAAGAATGGGTGGAGACACAGTTAAAGTTCAAAATTTAAGAGTTTTAAAAGTAGTTACTGAAAAGAATCTACTTGTGGTTAAAGGATGTGTTCCTGGTCACAAAAACGCTTATGTAATTATTAGAAAATAATGAAAGTAGCAGTTTTAGATATAAACGGAAAAGACACAGGTAGAAAGGCAGACCTTTCTAAAGATGTGTTTGCTATTGAGCCTAATAATCATGCAGTATATTTGGATGTTAAACAATATTTAGCAAACCAACGTCAAGGAACTCACAAATCGAAAGAAAGAGCTGAGATTTCTGGATCTACGCGTAAGATTAAAAAGCAAAAAGGAACTGGTACAGCAAGAGCAGGTAGTATTAAGTCTGGTGTATTTAAAGGTGGTGGTCGTATGTTCGGTCCAAGACCAAGAAATTACAGCTTCAAACTTAATAAAAACTTAAAGCGTTTAGCACGTAAATCTGCCTTGAGTATCAAAGCAGGAGAGAAGTCAATTACAGTTTTAGAAGACTTTAATTTTGATACTGTAAAGACTAAGAATTTTACAGCAGTTTTAAAGGCTTTAGAGCTTGATAACAAAAAAACGCTCTTTGTGTTGGGTGGGTCAAATAATAACGTATATTTGTCATCGCGCAATTTAAAAAGCTCTGAAGTTATAACTTATTCAGAAATAAGTACTTACAAGATTTTAAATGCAAATCAAGTAGTGTTATTAGAAGGAGCTTTAGCAGGAATTGAAACAAACTTAAGTAAATAGAAACAATGAATATCTTAATTAAACCTATAATCACAGAAAAAGCGACAGCTGATAGCGAGTTAAGAAACTGCTACACTTTTGCAGTGAATACAAAGGCGAACAAGGTAGAAATCAAAAAAGCGGTGGAAGCTGCTTATGGTGTTTCTGTTGAAAAAGTTCGTACTATAAATGTCCGTCCAGATCGCAGTACTAAGTTTACAAAAACTGGTATTCAACATGGTAAAACAAATGCTGTTAAAAAAGCAATTGTACAACTGGCGGAAGGTGAAATGATTGATTTATACAGTAACATGTAATTAAAGACAAATGTCAGTAAGAAAATTAAAACCAATCACACCAGGACAGCGATTTAGAGTAGTAAATGGTTATGACGCCATTACTACTGATAAGCCGGAAAAGAGTTTACTCGTTCCGAACAAAAGGTCTGGTGGTAGAAACAGTCAAGGAAAAATGACCATGCGCTATATAGGTGGTGGTCATAAAAGAAAGTATCGTATTATCGATTTTAAAAGGGACAAAGCAGGTATTCCTGGTGAAGTTGCTTCAATTCAATACGATCCAAACAGAACAGCTTTTATTGCTTTATTGAATTATCAAGATGGTGAAAAAAGATACATTATTGCTCAAAATGGACTTCAAGTTGGTCAAAATGTAGTGTCTGGAAATGAAGGTGTTGCTCCAGAAATTGGAAATGCAATGCCATTAAGTGAAATTCCATTAGGAACTATCATCTCATGTATAGAGTTGCGTCCTGGTCAAGGAGCTATTATGGCTCGTAGCGCAGGTGCTTTTGCTCAATTAATGGCAAGAGATGGTAAATTTGCTACGGTTAAATTGCCTTCAGGAGAAACAAGATTAATTCTTGCAGGATGTATGGCAACAATAGGTGTTGTATCTAATTCAGATCATCAATTATTAGTAGGTGGTAAAGCAGGTAGAACAAGATGGTTAGGAAGAAGACCACGTACTAGACCAGTAGTTATGAATCCAGTTGATCACCCAATGGGTGGTGGTGAAGGTAAATCTTCAGGTGGACATCCTCGTTCTAGAAATGGTATTCCAGCTAAAGGTTTCAGAACCCGTTCTAAAACTAAAGCAAGTAATAAATATATTGTAGAACGTAGAAAGAAATAAGACATGGCAAGATCATTAAAAAAAGGACCTTACGTTCATTATAAATTAGAAAAGAAAGTAGCTGTTAATGTTGAAAACAATAAAAAAACAGTAATCAAAACTTGGTCTCGAGCAAGTATGATTACTCCAGATTTTGTTGGACAAACTATAGCTGTACACAATGGCCGTCAATTCGTTCCAGTATACGTTACTGAAAACATGGTAGGTCATAAATTAGGAGAATTTTCACCAACACGTTCATTCCGTGGACATGCAGGTGCTAAAAATAAAGGTAAAAAGTAGTAAGCTATGGGAAGTCGTAAAAAACAAATGGCAGACGCTATTAAGGAAGCAAAAAAGCACGTTGCTTTTGCTAAACTTAATAACTGTCCTACATCACCAAGAAAAATGCGCTTAGTAGCCGATTTAGTAAGAGGTGAAAAGGTAGAAAATGCACTTAATATTTTAAAGTTCAACCAAAAAGAAGCATCTGGTCGTTTAGAGAAGTTGTTATTATCAGCTATCGCTAACTGGCAATCTAAAAATGAAGATGCTGATGTTGAATCTGCAGAATTGATCGTTAAAGAGATTAAAGTTGATAGCGGATCTATGTTAAAAAGATTACGTCCAGCACCTCAAGGTCGTGCACACAGAATAAGAAAACGTTCAAACCACGTAACATTAGTGGTTGGAGCTAATAATAACACACAAGCTTAATAAGAGTATGGGACAAAAAACAAATCCAATCGGAAATCGCTTAGGAATTATCAGAGGATGGGAGTCTAACTGGTACGGAGGAAACGATTATGGTGATAAACTTGCCGAAGACGATAAGATTAGAAAATACGTTCACGCGCGTTTATCTAAAGCTAGTGTAAGTAGAGTAATAATTGAAAGAACTTTAAAACTTGTAACCGTTACTATCACTACTGCTAGACCTGGTATTATTATCGGAAAAGGTGGTCAAGAGGTAGACAAGTTAAAAGAAGAACTTAAGAAAATTACTGGAAAAGAAGTTCAGATTAATATTTTTGAAATTAAAAGACCTGAACTTGATGCATTTTTAGTAGGATCTAGCATCGCTCGTCAAATTGAAAACAGAATTTCATACAGACGTGCAATTAAGATGGCTATTGCTGCTACAATGCGTATGAACGCTGAAGGAATCAAAATCCAAATTAGTGGACGTTTAAATGGTGCTGAAATGGCACGTTCTGAACACTACAAAGAAGGACGTATTCCTTTATCAACTTTTAGAGCCGATATTGACTATGCTTTAGTTGAGGCACACACTACATATGGTAGATTGGGTGTTAAAGTATGGATCATGAAAGGTGAAGTATATGGTAAAAGAGAACTTTCTCCGCTTGTTGGATTATCTAAGAAGCAAGGAAAAGGTGGAGCCGGAAGAGGAGGAAACAAAGGACCTCGTCGTAGAAAGTAATTTTTTATAAATTAAAGAAAAATGTTACAGCCTAAAAGAACAAAATTTCGTAAACAACAAAAAGGACGTATGAAAGGTCTCTCTGGAAGAGGGCATCAACTTTCAAGCGGTACTTTTGGAATAAAAGCAATGGACGCTACGTTTATAACAGCACGTCAAATTGAAGCAGCTCGTATTGCCGCTACACGTTACATGAAGAGAGAAGGTCAACTTTGGATTAAAATATTTCCAGACAAGCCTATCACAAAAAAGCCTCTTGAAGTACGTATGGGTAAAGGTAAAGGTGCTGTTGAATTATGGGTAGCTGTATGTAGACCAGGTCGTGTTTTATTTGAAATTGGTGGTGTGCCATTAGACGTTGCAAAAGAAGCATTACGTTTAGCAGCACAAAAACTACCAGTAAAAACTAAGTTTTTAATCGCTCGCGATTACGAAGCATAATAATTTAAGATGATGAAACAATCAGAAATTAAAGAATTATCTGTAGCTGAGTTACAAGAGAAACTTGGTGAAACAAAAAAGAGTTATTCAGACCTAAAATTGGCTCATGCAATATCTCCTTTAGAAAATCCAATTCAATTACGTTCAATGAGAAGAACTGTAGCAAGAATTGCGACTGAATTAACTAAAAGAGAATTACAATAATTCTGCTGAAAGATGGAAACAAGAAATTTAAGAAAAGAACGTATAGGAGTTGTTACTAGTAACAAGATGCAAAAATCAATAGTTGTTGCAGAAGTAAAAAAAGTAAAACACCCTATGTATGGTAAGTTCGTGTTAAAAACGAAAAAATACGTTGCACACGACGAAACGAACGATTGTAATATTGGAGATACTGTAAAGATCATGGAAACAAGACCTTTAAGTAAATCTAAATGTTGGAGATTAGTTGAAATTTTAGAAAGAGCTAAATAATTATGTTACAACAAGAATCAAGAATAAAAGTAGCAGACAATACTGGAGCAAAAGAGGTTTTAGTTATCCGTGTTTTAGGAGGTACTAAAAGAAGATATGCTTCTGTAGGAGACAAAATAGTTGTTTCTGTTAAAGATGCAACTCCTAATGGAAACATTAAGAAAAAAGCAGTTTCTACAGCAGTTGTTGTGCGTACAAAGAAAGAAGTAAGAAGACCAGACGGATCTTATATAAGATTTGATGATAACGCTTGTGTTTTATTAAACCCAACGGGTGAAATGAGAGGAACACGTGTTTTTGGTCCTGTTGCTAGAGAGCTTCGTGATAAACAATTCATGAAGATTGTATCATTAGCACCAGAAGTGCTTTAATACATTAAAAGTAAGATGACAAAGCTTAAAATAAAAACTGGAGATACTGTAAAAGTAATTGCTGGAGATCATAAAGGATCAGAAGGTAAAGTACAAAAGGTATTAATAGAAAAGAACAAAGCGATTGTTGAGGGTGTAAACATGGTTAAGAAACATACTAAACCTAGTGCACAGAATCCTCAAGGTGGAATCGTAGAAAAAGAAGCGGCTATTCATATATCTAACTTATCATTGTTAACTTCTAAAGGAGAAACAACAAGAGTTGGTTACAGAATGGAAGGCGATAAAAAAATAAGATTTTCAACAAAATCTAATGAAGTATTATAGTTATGGCATATTCACCTAGACTTAAAGAAGAGTATAAAAGCAAAGTAATTGCAGCTCTTACAGACGAATTTGGATATAAAAATGTAATGCAAGTTCCTAAACTTACCAAGATAGTTATATCTAAAGGTGTTGGAGCAGCAGTTGCAGACAAAAAGTTAATCGACTACGCAGTAGAAGAAGTAACTACTATATCTGGACAAAAAGCAATAGCTACATTATCTAAAAAGGATGTTGCATCATTTAAATTACGTAAAGGAATGCCAATTGGTGTTAAAGTAACTTTACGTGGTGAGAAAATGTATGAATTTTTAGACCGTTTAGTAACTTCTGCACTTCCACGTGTTAGAGATTTTAACGGAATTAAAGCTACAGGATTTGATGGTAGAGGTAATTACAATTTAGGAATTACTGAACAAATAATTTTTCCAGAGATTAATATTGATAAAGTTAATAAAATCTCAGGAATGGATATTACATTTGTAACTACCGCTGATACTGATAAAGAAGCAAAATCATTATTAACTGAATTAGGATTACCTTTTCAAAAAAACTAAGACATGGCTAAAGAATCAATGAAAGCCCGCGAGGTGAAAAGAGCTAAAACAGTAGCTAAATATGCTGAGAAACGTAAAGCTTTAAAAGAAGCTGGAGATTACGAAGCATTACAAAAGTTACCTAAAAACGCATCTCCTATTCGTCAGCATAATAGATGTAAATTAACAGGAAGACCAAAAGGATACATGAGAACCTTTGGTATTTCTCGTGTAACATTCAGAGAAATGGCTAATCAAGGTCTTATCCCTGGTGTAAGAAAAGCTAGTTGGTAATATTATTTAAATAATCGGGTTTAAGGTTCGAAATAGTTCGAAAACCAAGACCACAAAATCAATTCATTATGTACTCAGATCCAATTGCGGATTTTTTGACAAGAATTAGAAATGCAGTAAGAGCTAACCACAGAGTGGTTGAGATTCCTGCATCTAATCTTAAAAAAGACATTACTAAAATATTATTCGAACAAGGATATATTTTAAGTTACAAATTTGATGATTCTTCTGTACAAGGCACTATTAAAATAGCGTTGAAATACAATAAAGAAACAAAAGAACCAGTAATTAAAAAACTTCAAAGAATTAGTACTCCAGGTTTACGTAAGTATGCAGGAGCTAATGATTTACCACGTATCTTAAACGGTTTAGGTATTGCTATAGTTTCAACTTCTCATGGAGTTATGACAGGCAAACAAGCTAAAAGAGATAATGTAGGTGGTGAAGTTTTATGTTACGTTTACTAATTTAAAGCCAGAAAGAAATGTCAAGAATAGGAAATAATCCAGTAGCCATTCCAGAAGGTGTAACAGTAAACGTTAAAGATAACGTAGTTACTGTAAAAGGAAAATTAGGAGAGTTAACACAAAATTACGATTCTATAGAAATTAAGGTAGAAGAAGGAAATGTATTAGTTACACGTTCTTCTGATACTAAAGACCAAAAAGCAAAGCATGGTTTATACAGATCATTAATGCATAATATGGTTGAAGGTGTATCTAAAGGATGGACTAAAGAATTAGAATTGGTAGGTGTAGGTTATAGAGCATCAAACCAAGGACAAAAATTAGATTTAGCTTTAGGATTTTCTCATAATATTATTTTGAATGTAGCTCCAGAAGTAAAAGTAGAGACTATATCAGAAAAAGGAAAGAATCCAATTATAAAACTAACATCATTTGATAAACAACTTGTTGGTCAAGTCGCTGCGAAAATCCGCGGATTTAGAAAACCTGAACCTTACAAAGGAAAAGGAATCAAGTTTGTTGGTGAAGAAATAAGAAGAAAAGCAGGTAAATCAGCTTAATAATTAAGTTATGGCATTGACAAAGAACGAAAGAAGATTAAGAATAAAAAACAGAATCCGTAAGGTTGTTTCTGGTACAGAAACAAGACCTAGATTAGCTGTTTATAGAAGCAATAAAGAAATTTATGCTCAGATAATTGATGATGTAAATGGTAATACTATTAGTGCCGCATCTTCAAGAGATAAAGATATTAGTTCTGCGAAAGCAACTAAATCAGAAGTAGCTAAGTTAGTTGGTAAATCACTTGCTGAAAAAGCTATAAAAGCAGGTTTAGAAACTATTGCTTTTGATAGAGGTGGATATTTATACCACGGAAGAGTAAAATCACTAGCAGAAGGTGCTAGAGAAGCAGGACTTAAATTCTAAGAAATTATGTTTAAAAAATATAAAAGTGCAGAATTAGTAAAACCAGGTGGATTAGATCTTAAAGATCGTTTAGTTGGTGTACAAAGAGTTACAAAAGTAACTAAAGGTGGTAGAGCATTTGGTTTTTCAGCTATTGTTGTAGTTGGAGATGAAGCTGGTGTTGTAGGACAAGGTTTAGGTAAATCTAAAGATGTAGCTAGTGCAATTGCAAAAGCTGTTGAAGATGCTAAGAAAAACTTAGTTAGAATTCCTATTATTAAAGGTACATTACCACATGAGCAAAAAGGTAAATTTGGTGGAGCTAGAGTAAATATTATTCCTGCTGCTCCAGGTACAGGTGTAATTGCTGGTGGTGCTGTAAGAACAGTTCTTGAGGCAGTTGGTGTACATGATGTATTATCAAAATCTCAAGGTTCATCAAACCCTCACAACGTAGTAAAAGCAACTTTTGATGCTTTATTACAATTAAGGGATGCAAATGCAATTGCTAGAGATAGAGGTATTACACTTGAACAAGTTTTTAACGCTTAATAAAGACAGAAATGGCAAAAATTAAAGTAAAAAAAGTTAAAAGCGCAATCAATCGTACGCAAAGACAAAAAAGAACTTTAGAAGCTCTTGGTCTTAAAAAGATTGGTCAAGTTAAAGAGCATGAAGCTACACCAAATATTCTTGGTATGGTTGCTAAAGTTTCACATTTAGTTTCTGTTGAAGAAGCTTAAAAATATAAACTGAAAATGGATTTAAGTAATTTAAAACCTGCAGAAGGTTCAGTAAAAAACCAAGGTAAAAGAATAGGTAGAGGACAAGGTTCTGGTAAAGGTGGTACGGCAACTCGTGGTCACAAAGGAGCTAAATCTCGTTCTGGTTATTCTAAGAAACTAGGATTTGAAGGTGGTCAAATGCCACTTCAAAGACGTGTTCCTAAGTTTGGTTTTACTAACGTTAACCGTATTGAGCACCAAGGTATCAATCTTGATACATTGCAACAATTGGTTGATGATAAGAAAATTAAAGATACAGTAGATTTTGAAACATTATTCACAAATCGTTTAGTCGATAAAAATGATTTAGTTAAAATCATGGGTCGTGGAGAATTAAAAGCAAAATTAAAAGTAACTGCTCATAAGTTTACTGCTTCAGCAAAAGCTGCTATTGAAGCTGCTGGAGGAGAAGCTGTAACTATATAAGACTTTTTATAAGTATGAAATTTATAGAATCAATAAAGAATGTTTGGAAAATTGAAGAGCTAAGAAACAGAATCATAGTTACTTTGAGTCTGTTATTAGTTTATCGTTTTGGTGCCCAAGTAGTATTACCAGGTATTGATGCAGCTCAATTAGGAGGTTTAGCTGAAAAAACAGACGGAGGTTTGTTAGGTTTGCTTAATGCTTTTACAGGTGGTGCATTCGCTAATGCCTCGGTTTTTGCTTTAGGTATCATGCCATACATTTCTGCTTCTATTGTTGTACAGTTAATGGGTATTGCTATTCCTTATTTACAGAAATTACAAAAAGAGGGAGCTAGTGGCCAGAAAAAAATAAATCAGATTACACGTTGGTTAACAATAGCTATCTGTTTATTACAAGCGCCTGGATATTTAGCAAGTTTACCAGCTTTAGGAATTCCTCAAAGTGCTTTCCTTTTAGGTACAGGACCATTATTCTATTTTTCTTCAGTTACTATATTAGTAACAGGTTGTATTTTTGCAATGTGGTTAGGAGAAAAAATCACGGATAAAGGTATTGGAAATGGTATTTCATTATTAATTATGGTAGGTATTATTGCTACATTACCACAATCATTTTTACAAAATGCAGCCACTAGATTAGAAGGTGGAGGTAACGGTGGTTTAATGATGGTACTAATAGAATTTGTAATTTGGTTTGTTATTATTTTAGCATCTATTCTTTTAGTAATGGGAGTTAGAAAAATTGCAGTGCAGTATGCTAGAAGAACTGCTTCTGGTGGTTACGAAAAAAGTGCTATGGCTGGTTCAAGACAGTATATTCCATTAAAGCTTAATGCTTCTGGAGTTATGCCTATAATATTTGCTCAAGCAATTATGTTTGTACCAAGTTTAATTGGAGGATCTTCTTTCTTAAAAGAAACTGCAGCAGGAGCATGGATGCAAACAAACTATTCTGATATGTTTGGTTTTTGGTATAATTTAACATTTGCATTATTAATTATAGTATTTACTTACTTTTATACTGCAATAACGGTTCCTACCAATAAAATGGCAGACGATTTAAAACGTAGTGGAGGTTTTATACCAGGTATTAGACCAGGTTCTGAAACATCTGAATATTTAGATAAAATAATGTCTCAAATAACCTTACCAGGTTCTATATTTTTAGCACTTATTGCTGTGTTTCCAGCATTTATTGTTAAGCTTATGGGAGTTCAACAAGGATGGGCTTTATTTTTCGGAGGAACATCATTACTAATTATGGTTGGAGTTGCAATTGATACTATGCAACAAATAAATTCTTATTTGTTAAATAGGCACTATGATGGTTTGATGAAAACAGGTAAAAATAGAAAAGCAGTAGCTTAATTTTATACTATGGCAAAACAAGCAGCAATAGAACAAGACGGAACAATTATTGAGGCATTATCAAATGCTATGTTTCGTGTTGAATTAGAAAATGGTCATATCGTGACCGCACATATTTCTGGTAAAATGCGTATGCATTATATTAAATTATTACCTGGAGATAAAGTAAAATTAGAAATGAGTCCTTACGATTTAACTAAGGCTCGAATAACTTATAGATACTAATACGATGAAAGTAAGAGCATCAGTTAAAAAAAGAAGCGCAGATTGTAAGATTGTGCGTAGAAAAGGAAGACTTTACGTAATTAACAAAAAGAATCCTAGATTTAAACAAAGACAAGGGTAATTATGGCAAGAATTGCAGGTGTAGACATACCAAAAAACAAAAGAGGAGTTATCTCTTTAACTTATATCTACGGAGTAGGTAGAAGTAGAGCAAAAGAAATTTTAGCGGTTGCTAAAGTTGATGAAAGTACAAAAGTTCAGGACTGGACCGATGACCAAATTTCTGGAATTCGTGATGCTGTTGGAACTTTTACTATCGAAGGTGAATTACGTTCTGAAACTCAATTGAACATTAAGAGATTAATGGATATTGGATGTTACAGAGGTATTCGTCATAGATCAGGTCTTCCATTAAGAGGACAACGTACTAAGAACAACTCTAGAACTAGAAAAGGTAGAAGAAAAACTGTTGCTAATAAGAAAAAAGCAACTAAATAATAATTAGTCTTTAGTATTTAGACGTTGGAAGGAATCTGTTTGAAATTATAATAGTTTAGGATTCTAGCGACTATCACTAAAACTAAAAGCTAAAAATAAAATGGCAAAAACAAGCACAAAAAAACGTAAAGTTATTGTTGATGCAGTTGGAGAAGCACACGTAACAGCTTCTTTCAATAACATCATTATTTCACTTACCAATAAAAAAGGAGATGTAATTTCATGGTCTTCAGCTGGTAAAATGGGATTTAGAGGTTCTAAGAAAAACACACCTTATGCTGCTCAATTAGCTGCTGAAGATGCTGCAGGAGTTGCATCTGAAGCTGGATTGAAAAAAGTAAAGGTGTATGTTAAAGGACCAGGTAATGGTAGAGAATCTGCTATTCGTTCTATTCATAATGCAGGAATTGAAGTAACTGAAATTATTGATGTTACTCCATTACCTCATAATGGATGTCGTCCTCCTAAAAGAAGAAGAGTTTAATCCTTTATTAATTAACTGGATTTAAATAAAGCAAAGTCTAAAATTAATATCATCTGATTATCAGATGATATTAATTTTTTGCGTAAATTTGCACACTCAAAAAAAATAATTAACAAGTATTAACGAGAGATCAACGATTTTCGAAGGATAAGATTAAGACCTTAATTCATAATCACTCTCAAAACAATTTTAAAATGGCAAGATATACTGGTCCTAAAACTAAAATAGCTCGTAAATTTGGCGAAGCTATATTCGGAGATGACAAATCATTCGAAAAAAGAAATTACCCACCAGGTCAACATGGTAACAACAGAAGACGTGGGAAAAAATCTGAATACGCTATCCAATTAATGGAAAAGCAAAAAGCTAAATATACTTACGGTATATTAGAGCGTCAATTTAGAGGATTATTTAAAAAAGCTAGAGCTGCACAAGGTATTACTGGTGAAGTTTTATTACAGCTTTGTGAATCTAGATTAGACAATGTTGTATTCAGAATGGGAATAGCTCCTACAAGAAGCGGTGCAAGACAATTAGTATCACACAGACACATTACAGTAAATGGGGAGTTAGTTAATATTCCTTCATATTCATTAAAAGCAGGTGATGTTGTAGCAGTTAGAGAAAAATCAAAATCGCTTGAAGCTATTGAAAGATCACTTTCAAATTCAAGTAACGTTTATGAATGGATTACTTGGAATACAGATACAAAACAAGGAACTTATGTTTCAGTACCTGCTAGAATTCAAATTCCAGAAAACATAAACGAACAATTCATCGTAGAATTATACTCTAAATAATAAAATTAATCACATTGGTATTTGGCCAAAGGATTTATTAGTCTTCTTCAAACTTTTAAATCGCGCAACCAAATAACAATTAAAACGAAGAAATATGGCAGTATTTAATTTTCAAAAACCAGATAAAGTAATCATGATTGATTCTACTGATTTCGAAGGTAAATTCGAATTCAGACCTTTAGAACCTGGTTACGGACTAACAGTAGGAAATGCATTAAGAAGAGTTTTATTATCTTCTTTAGAAGGATTTGCAATAACTTCTGTTAGAATAGAAGGTGTAGATCATGAGTTTTCAGCAATCGCAGGTGTCGTTGAAGATGTAACTGAAATCATCTTAAATTTAAAGCAAGCTCGTTTTAAAAGACAAATTGAGGATATTGATAATGAATCAATTTCTATTTCAATTTCTGGTCAAGATAAAATTACAGCAGGTGATTTTCAGAAATTTATTTCTGGATTCCAAGTTTTAAATACAGAACTAGTTATCTGTAACTTAGATCCTAAAGTTAATTTCAATATGGAAATTACAATAGAAAAAGGTAGAGGATATGTTCCAGCAGAAGAAAACAAAAAAGCTTCAGCACCAATTGGAACTATTTTTACAGATTCTATTTACACACCAATAAAGAATGTTAAGTATAGTATTGAAAACTATCGTGTTGAGCAAAAAACAGATTATGAAAAATTAGTTTTTGAAATTATCACAGATGGGTCAATTACTCCACAAGACGCTTTAACTGAAGGTGCTAAAACTTTAATTCACCACTTCATGTTATTCTCTGATGAGCGTATTACATTAGAAGCTGATGAAATTGCACAAACTGAAACTTATGATGAAGAATCACTTCATATGAGACAGTTGCTTAAAACAAAGTTAATAGATATGGATTTATCTGTACGAGCACTTAACTGTTTAAAAGCTGCAGAAGTAGATACTTTAGGTGATTTAGTATCTTTCAATAAAAATGATTTAATGAAATTCAGAAACTTCGGTAAGAAGTCTTTAACAGAGCTTGAAGAGCTTGTAAATGTTAAGGGGTTAAACTTCGGAATGGATTTAAGTAAATATAAATTAGATAAAGATTAATTAATCATATTTTGCTCCTCGATTTACGAGTTTAGTAGCAAGATGATAAAACAAATGTCATGAGACACGGAAAAAAAGTAAACCACTTAGGAAGACAAACAGCGCATAGAAAAGCTATGTTAGCTAATATGGCTTGTTCTTTAATTGAGCACAAACGTATTAACACAACTGTAGCTAAGGCTAAAGCATTAAAGCAGTTTGTAGAGCCAATGATTACTAAATCTAAGGTTGATACAACGCACAACAGACGTCAAGTAATGGCTAAGTTAAGACAAAAAGATGCAGTAGCAGAATTGTTTAGAGATGTAGCTGCTAAAATAGCAGACAGACCAGGAGGTTATACTAGAATTATAAAACTTGGAAATCGTTTAGGTGATAATGCTGATATGGCAATGATAGAACTAGTTGATTATAACGAAATCTATAACGCTGGAAAAGAGAAAAAGAAAACTACTAGAAGAAGTAGAAGAGGTGGTTCTAAACCAGCTACTCCTCCAGTTGATACTAAAGCATCAAACGAAGAAGAGTAAATGTTAATAAACGTTAAATAAAACATAAAGGATAAACTATTTTAGTTTATCCTTTTTTTTCTTTCATAAGTTTGTATTTAAATTCAATAAATTAAATATGAAAAAAATATTTTTATTACTAGTTATTATTATAACAAATCAAACCTTTTCTCAAAATAGTGAAATTATTGGTTCAGGTACTTCGGCTTCAAACATGTATGGAGGCGTTCAAGTAAGTGCAGGATCTAATAGTGGAGTATGGATCAAGTCAAGTTCATCTAAAGCAAAAGTAGAAGGTTCATATTATTTATTTAGTAACTGGGGTAATATTGGATCTTTTTATTTAATAGGAAACGAAGGTTACAAGGTGCCAAAAGTTAATTTTAATGTTAGATTCAATCGTTTTGAAGCTAATATGGGTAATGATGGTTCTAAAGATTCAATATTTGCTTTTAATTCTCAATCAATTAAAAAAGTAATATTAGGTAGTAAAGTATTTGTAAAAAAACAAGTTGCTGGTAAAGGCTCAAATTATTTCTTAGAATTAATTCAAGAAGGAGATAAAGTGAGTTTGTTAAAATCTTATAATGCTGTTATAAGTCCTGGTACTGTTAACCCAATGACTCAACAAAAAATGAAAGCAGATAAAATTGATATAAAAACAAGCTACTTTGTTGATAGAAATGGTGAATTGGAAGAAATTAAACTTAAAAAGTCTACCATATTAAAATTAATGTCAGACAAAAAAGATGAAATAAAAAGTTTTTTAAATGAGCATAGTTTGTCATTTAAAAAAGACCCTGATATTAAGGAAATTTTCAATTATTATAACTCAATCATATAAATGTTAATAATCATTTAATATATAAAGGATAAACTATTTTAGTTTATCCTTTTTTTTTAGCAATTTTGCAAAACTTTTTAAACGAATATGAAATATCAAAAAAGACAAAAAGCCATCGTTCTTCTAGCAGATGGAACTATTTTTTACGGTAAAGCAGTTGGTAATAAACAAGGAACTTCATTCGGAGAGGTTTGTTTTAATACAGGTATGACTGGCTATCAAGAAATTTTTACTGATCCTTCTTATTATGGTCAACTCATGGTTGCTACCAATGCTCATATTGGTAACTACGGTGTTAATGATAATGAAGTAGAGTCAGATTCAATTAAAATTGCAGGTTTAATCGTAAAAAATTTCAGTTACGAATATTCAAGAGATGCTGCAGATGGTTCTCTGGAAGATTTTCTAGATAAAAATAACTTATTAGCTATATCAGATGTTGATACTAGAGCTTTAGTAAGCTATATTAGAGATCACGGTGCAATGAATGCTGTTATTTCTACTGATGTAGATAATATTGAAGGATTAAAAAAGCAATTAGCCGAAGTTCCTAATATGGAAGGACTAGAATTAGCATCAAAAGTTTCTACTAAAGAACCTTATTATTTTGGTGATGAAAATGCAACATACAAAGTAGCAGCTTTAGATATCGGAATCAAAAAAAATATATTAAGAAATATAGCAAGTAGAGATGCTTATATTAAAGTTTTTCCATACAACTCAAAGTTTGAAGATCTTGAAGCATTTAAACCAGATGGATACTTTTTATCCAATGGGCCTGGAGATCCAGAACCATTAATTGAAGCACAAAACGTAGCTAAAGAAATTATAAAAAGAGATTTACCTTTATTTGGTATATGTTTAGGACATCAAGTTATAGCAAGAGCCAATGGCGTTTCAACATATAAAATGCATAATGGGCATAGAGGTATAAATCATCCTGTAAAAAATTTAATTACAGGTAAAGGTGAAATTACATCTCAAAATCATGGTTTTGCTGTAAATAGAGAAGATGCCGAAGCTAACTCAAACCTAGAGATTACACATGTACATTTAAACGATGATACTGTAGCTGGTTTAGCAATGAAAAACAAAAAAGTATTTTCTGTACAATATCACCCAGAAGCAAGCCCAGGACCTCATGATTCATCTTATCTTTTCGATCAATTCATTGAAAATTTAAAGAAATAAAAACGTATAATAAACTTCAATATTAGATTTCTATATTGAAGTTTATTATTACTAAAACGTTATAGATGCAATTTTGATAATTTCTTTAAAAACATCTAAAATTAAACAAGATTTAAACGTAAATTTGAAGTAATTAAAAGATTAAAAACAAACTAATTATGAGTATAATAATTAATATCCATGCAAGACAAATTCTAGACTCAAGAGGTAATCCAACTGTTGAAGTAGATGTAGTAACTGAAAATAATATATTAGGTAGAGCTGCTGTTCCATCAGGAGCATCAACTGGAGAACATGAAGCTGTTGAATTACGCGATGGTGGAAATACTTATATGGGTAAAGGTGTTTTGAAAGCTGTTGAAAATGTAAATACAACTATAGCTGAAGAGTTATTAGGTGTTTCAGTTTTTGAACAAAACCTTATTGATAAAATAATGATTGATTTAGATGGAACGCCAAATAAATCAAAATTAGGTGCAAACGCTATTTTAGGTGTCTCTTTAGCAGTAGCTAAAGCTGCAGCTAATGAGTTAAATATGCCATTATACCGTTATGTAGGTGGTGTTTCTGCAAATACGTTACCATTACCAATGATGAACATTATTAACGGTGGTTCTCATAGTGATGCTCCAATTGCATTTCAAGAATTTATGATTATGCCTGTTAAAGCTAAAAACTTTACACACGCTATGCAAATGGGTACTGAAATTTTCCATAACCTTAAAAAAGTATTACACGACAGAGATCTTAGTACTGCAGTAGGAGATGAGGGTGGATTTGCTCCAAACCTAGCTGGAGGTACTGAAGATGCATTAGATACTATTGCAAAAGCAGTAGAAAATGCAGGTTATAAATTTGGAGATGAAGTTAAGATTGCTCTTGATTGTGCTGCAGCCGAATTTTTTGTTGACGGTAAATACGATTATAAGAAATTTGAAGGTGATACAGGTGTTATAAGAACAAGCAAAGAACAAGCTGAGTATTTAGCTGAACTAGCTGGTAAATATCCTATTATTTCTATTGAAGATGGTATGGATGAAAACGACTGGGAAGGGTTTAAATATTTAACTGAATTAATTGGCGATAAAGTACAATTGGTTGGTGATGATTTATTTGTAACTAACGTAGAGCGTTTATCTAGAGGAATTAAAGAAGGTATAGCGAATTCTATTTTAATTAAAGTAAACCAAATAGGAACATTAACAGAAACTATTGCAGCTGTAAATATGGCACATAATGCAGGATATACTTCTGTAATGTCTCACCGTTCTGGAGAAACTGAAGATAATACTATTGCAGATTTAGCTGTAGCATTAAACACAGGACAAATAAAAACAGGATCTGCTTCACGTAGTGATCGTATGGCAAAATACAATCAATTACTTCGTATCGAAGAAGAATTAGGAGAAGTTGCTTATTTTCCTGGAGAAAATGCTTTTAAAATAAAATAAAAATTATTTAATTTTTTATATCAAAAGCGATTGTTTATTAACAATCGCTTTTTTTATATAGTATCTATTTTAAAATTTCTCAAATCGACGAAATCGTTGTAGATAAACTTAAAAAATAAATAGATATTTCGTAGCTTAGCATTCCGCAAAAAAATTAAATTCACTAAATAAGAATATGGCAAATACAGCTAAAATTGAAATTGAAGGTAAAAAGTACGAATTCCCATTAGTTAAAGGTACAGAAAATGAAGTAGCAATTGATATTTCTAAACTTAGGTCTACAACTGGAGGTGTTATTACAGTTGATCCTGGATTTAAAAATACAGGGTCTTGTGAAAGTGCAATTACATTTTTAGATGGTGAAAAAGGAATTTTAAGATATCGTGGATATGCTATAGAAGATGTAGCAGATAAAGTTGATTTTATTGAGGTAGCATATTTGTTAATTTTTGGTGAGTTACCTACTAAAGAGCAGAATGATAAATTTCATGATGATATTAAAGCAGAGTCTGTAATTGATGAAGATATTAAAAAGATTTTGGATGCTTTTCCTAAATCAGCCCACCCAATGGGAGTTATTTCTTCTTTAACAAGTGCATTAACAGCATTTAATCCTACTTCTGTTGATGTATCTTCAGAAGCTGAAATGTATAAATCAGTAGTTAGAATTCTTGGTAAAATGCCTGTATTAGTTGCATGGACAATGCGAAAAAAACAAGGTCAACCATTAGATTATGGTGATAATACACTTGGTTACGTAGAGAATATTCTTAAAATGATGTTTTCTAGACCAAATAGCTGTTATGTTCAGAATCCAGTTTTAGTTGATGCTTTGGATAAATTATTGATATTACATGCAGATCATGAACAGAATTGCTCAACTTCTACAGTAAGAATAGTTGGTTCTTCTCATGCTGGTTTGTTTGCATCAATTTCTGCGGGTATTTCTGCATTATGGGGACCACTTCATGGTGGCGCAAATCAAGCAGTAATAGAAATGTTAGAAGCTATTCAAGCAGATGGAGGAGATACTAAAAAATACATGGAGAAAGCTAAAGATAAAAATGATCCTTTTAGATTAATGGGCTTTGGTCATCGTGTATACAAAAATTTCGATCCTCGTGCTAGAATTATAAAGAAAGCTGCAGATCAAGTATTACATGATTTAGGAATAGAAGATCCAATATTAGATATCGCCAAAGGGCTTGAAAAAGAAGCTTTAGAGGATAAATATTTTGTAGACAGAAAACTATATCCAAATGTAGATTTTTATTCAGGAATTATTTACAGAGCTATGGGGATACCAACCGAAATGTTTACTGTAATGTTTGCAATTGGACGTTTACCAGGTTGGATTGCACAATGGAGAGAAATGCGTTTAAGAAAAGAACCAATAG
This sequence comes from uncultured Algibacter sp., assembly GCF_947495675.1. Lineage (GTDB taxonomy): Bacteria > Bacteroidota > Bacteroidia > Flavobacteriales > Flavobacteriaceae > Algibacter_B. The sequence goes on from NZ_CANLZX010000005.1 coordinate 176,235, forward strand.
GAAGACCAAGACAAGTCTACATAGGTGCTACTGAAAGAAAATTTGTACCAGTTGAGAATAGATAAGAAATTTAAAAGTTATAATTTAAAAAAAGCTTCATGATTTTTCATGAAGCTTTTTTTATTTAATACAGGTTCTTTTTTAGAAAAAAACAAAATAAGTATTTTATTATTCTTAGTTTTAGAAATTGTAATTTGTTGATATTTTTTATTCAAAATATATGATAAAATTAAATGTTAAAAATGAAACCTCTAGATTACGTGCTGTTGTACTTGGTACAGCAGAAAGTAATGGACCAATCCCTAAAGTTGAAGACTGTTACGACCCAAAAAGTATAGAACATATTTTAGCAGGTACATACCCTACAGAACATGATATGATTAAGGAAATGGATGCTGTAGCTAAGGTTTTTGAAAAGTATAATGTACAAGTTTACAGACCACAAGTAATTAAGGATTGTAATCAAATTTTTGCTAGAGATATTGCTTTTGTAATTGACGATGTTATGATTGAAGCAAATATTTTACCACATAGAGAAGAAGAGGTAGAAGCTATAGATTATATCTGGAAACAAGTTGCAGAAGATAAGCGTATAATACTGCCAGAAGCTTGCCATGTAGAAGGAGGTGATGTTATGCCATGGAATGATTATATATTTATAGGTACTTATTCTGGTAATGATTACTCAGAATTAATAACTGCACGAACAAATATTGAAGCAGTATTAGCTATAAAAGAACTATTTCCAAATAAAACTGTGAAATCCTTTGAGCTAAGAAAATCTAATACAAACCCAAAAGAAAATGCATTGCATTTAGATTGTTGTTTTAATCCTTTAGGTAAAGGAAAAGCAATCATTCATAAAAATGGGTTTTTAATTGAAAAAGAATATGAATGGTTAGTTAATTTCTTTGGAAAAGAAAATGTTTTTGAAATTACAAAAGATGAAATGTATCAAATGTGTAGTAATGTTTTTTCAATTTCTGAAGATGTAATTATTTCTGAAAAGAATTTTACTAGACTAAATATTTGGTTAAGAGAACAAGGTTTCACAGTCGAAGAAGTACCTTACGCCGAAATTGGTAAGCAAGAAGGCTTATTAAGATGTACAACAATGCCATTAATTAGAGATTAATTTAAAAATGCAACAAACAACAAATACCATTTTAATGATTCGTCCTGTAAATTTTAGGATGAACGAGCAAACAGCTGTAAATAATTATTATCAAGAATCTATTAAAGGTGTTTTACCTGAAAGCATTAATACAAAAGCGCAAAAAGAGTTTGATACTTATGTGGATAAATTAAGAGCTATTGGTGTTGATGTTTTGGTATTTAATGATACAGAGGAAACAGATACCCCAGATTCAATTTTTCCAAATAATTGGGTGTCGTTTCATGAAAATGGCGATATTGGTTTATATCCTATGTTTGCAGAAAATAGACGCCTAGAGCGAAGAGAAGATATACTCGATACTTTAGAAGAAAAGGGGTTTATTATTAATAATATTATTGATTATACGAGTGCAGAGGAGGAGCATGTATTTTTAGAAGGTACAGGAAGCATTATTTTGGACCGTGAAAACAGAAAAGCTTATTGTGCTTTATCTCCTAGAGCAGATGAAGATTTGTTTATTGAATTTTGCGAAGATTTTGAGTTTTCCCCTGTAGTTTTCAATTCATATCAAACTGTAAATGGTGAGCGTAAAGCAATTTACCATACAAATGTTATGATGTGTATAGGTGAAACTTTCGCAGTAATATGTTTAAGTAGTATTGATGATAAAAAAGAACGTAAACAAGTTATTAAACATCTAAAAGAAGACGGTAAGACTATAATTGATATTACAGAGAAACAAGTTAATAATTTTGCTGGTAATATGCTTCAAGTAAAAGGTGCTAATAATGAGCGTTACTTAATTATGAGTCAAGCGGCTTATGATGCTCTTACCGAATCTCAAATTAAAACACTTAAATCACATACTAAAATACTATCAAGTTCATTAAATACTATTGAAACTTGTGGAGGAGGTAGTGCACGTTGTATGATGGCCGAAGTGTTTTTACCTAAAGCCTAAATTTTGCGGAAATATGCGTTAGGGATTGAACGGTTTGTTTGAGCTCGCCGACAATAGGAGGAAGCGAGTAGTGAAAGCCCGACCCTTGTGGTAACGTTAAAATATTTTTAAATTAAGAGGTAGGTCTAGATTTAGGTAATTGTACGTAAAATGTACTACCAATACCTTTTGTACTTTCAACCCATATTTTACCATGGTTTAATTCCACCAATTCTTTACAAATAGAGAGCCCTAAGCCTGTTCCTTTTTCATTGTCTGTACCCATTGTTGTAAAAGAGCTATTGTTAAATAGCTTACCAATGTTTTCTTTTGAAATACCTATGCCTGTATCTGCTATGCTAACAATACAACTACCATTACTAATGTGGTTTGAAATAGTGATAGTATCGCCGTTTTTACAAAACTTTAGAGCGTTTGCAAGTAGGTTTTGTACAACAATTTCAAACATACTTCTATCGGCATAAGCAAAATCTCTTAAAGAATGGTCAATCAATTCAATACCCTTGTTTTCCATTCGTTGTTCAATAAGCTTCACTTTTGTTTCAAAAACTTCTTGAATGTCGAATAAACTTGGTTTAGGTTCTAAGGATTGCATTTGGGATTTAGACCAGTTTAATAGATTGAAAAGTAATAAAGATGCATTATTAGCATTTTCACTTAATTCTGGTATTAAACCATCAAACTCTTCTCGAGATAAAGAACCATCTTTTAATAAATCGATAAAACCATTTATGGATGATAATGAGTCTTTTAAATCGTGAGAAACAATAGAGAATAATTTGTCTTTAACATTATTTACATTTTCAAGATGCTTGGTTTGTTCTAAAAAAGCTTCGTTTTGTAACTCAATCTTAACATTTTTTTCTTCAAGCTCTTGCATGTATTTTATGTTGCTATTACGTTTTAAATAGATTAAAATTAATAGTGCTGATACTACAATAAGGGCGGCAAGTAAGCCATAAAGAATAATTTTATATTTCTCTAATGTCTTATTTGATTTTATTGAATCATTTTTTGGTTGGTTTATGGTTTTTATTTCTTCAGGTTTATCTAAGTTAGTGGTATTTAGATCTAACTCAAAAGGTGTTTCTGTGTGTGCGTTTATTTTAGCCTCATTTTTTTTAAGGCTATTATTTAATTGGTAATATTCACGTTGCCAAACAAATGCTCTGTCAAAACGCTTTCTTGTTGAGTCTAACGATCTCATCAATTTATAGTGTTTTAAAAGTTCTGTTTTGTTGTTTAAGTCTTTAGCTATATCACCTGCTTCTAGAAGTTGTTTTTCGGCTATCTTTAATCGCCCTTGTTGTAAATTTAAATCGCCTAAATTATTTAATGCTAATAATAAACCCGCTTTGTTTTTTGTACGAGTGTTAATGTTATAACCCTTTATTAGATATTTGGTTGCATTATCATAGTCGTTAAATTTTAAATATTCACCACCAAGTTTAGGGAACACTTGTCCTCGTACAGAATCATTGTTTAATTCATTTCCTTCAAGAACTTTTTCATAATAGTCAATTGCTTTCCTATGTTCTTTTTTGTTTGAATAAAGCTCTGCTAGTTTGCTATGCGATTCGTTTATACCTTTTTTATCGTTAAGTATTATTTGAGTACTTAATGATTTTTCATAAAATTCGATTGCTTTTTCGAATACATTTATGTTATAATATGCATTTGCTAAGTTGCTATAGGCTAAATTAAGTTCATTAGTAAGGTTTCTTTTTTCAAGCTCTTTTATTGCTGATAATGAATATTGTAAGCCTTTATTGTAATTGCCTCTTTTAATTTCTATTAAGCCAATACTATTGTTAACTTTTGCAATACTTAAAGTATCTTTTAATGAGTTAAATAAGTTTTTTGATTTGTTGTAGCCACTAATAGCGTTTAAATAATCATTTTTTTCTGCATAAATCAAAGCTTTATAATATGTGATTTCTGCGATGGCTAATTTGTAATTTATTGCATTTGAGAGTTTTTCACTTTCTATGATATATTTAATAGCTCTTTCGTAATTTTTAGTGTCGTAGAGTTTCTTTATAAGCTTTAGAGAGGTTTCTACTTTAAGTGAATCTTTTTCCTGAAAAGCTAGTTCTAGAGCAAGACTATCTATATCATTAGTTTGTGAAAAACTAATACACATAGATAACATAAGTAATAAAGTAATTAATCTCCTCATTCTAACATTTAAATTACATCTAGAAAAAAGCAATATGAGTTAGGTCTTAAATTTGAGGGAATATAAGATTGCTTTTTTTATCTGTAATTACTTGTTGGTATTTAAATTTTAATTCAAAAAAACATGAATTAATAGCATTACCACACAAAAGTTGAAAAAAGGATATTTATAATCTAATTTCTAGGTTTTAATACCAATAAATTAGATGAAATGACACCAAAAAAATCAGCTAAAAATCGACGAATAGACAAACGGTAGAAATCATGGAAAAAGAGCACTTATACAAACAAATTCTGTTATATTTTGATTGTAAAATATTTTTTAAACAAAAGTAAGAATAGTAGTGTTAAGCGGTTTGTTTATCTATAAAATATTTTATTATCAGCTAATTAGTTTTAAAAGCATCAAAAGCTGGTAGGGCATTATAATTAAAATCAAATAAACATTGGTTTTCCCAAGAACTTCCTTTGGTAGAAGTCACTTCATTTCCATTAAAAGCTACCCAGTCTGGTGCCCAATAACAAAACCCAACACCTTTGTTGTTTGGAATTTTTTTAATAGTAGACACTAACCATTGTAAATAAGTTTTTTGACCTTCGGGAGTTGTTGGGAATTCACTTAGAACTTGATTACTGTATCCAATATAATTTGTGTTATTATCATTCCATTGTAACGTAAAAGGATAAGCGGTTTCAACTATTAATATTTCTTTATTAAAAGTTAATGCTAATTCATTTAATTTAGATTGAATTATGCCTAAATCTTTAATTTGAAATTGCGGATAATAAGATAATCCTATCATATCAAAGTCTATGTTAAATGGCTTTAATTCATTAAAAAAATAAATGGCATTTTCTACACTAGAGTGATGAAGCATAATTTTAATTGAATTATCAACTTCTTTAACAGCTTTTATTGCTTCATATAATAAACCTGTATAATTTCCCCAATTATTTGAAAACTCATTCCAAACCTTGCCGTGATTCCATAAAAAACCACTATCAGTCTCATTGCCTATTTGTATTATTTCTGGTAAAACATTCTTATTTTTTAATTCTTGTACTACATTTTTTGTGTAATTATATAAAGCAATTTTTATTTCATCATAATTCATGTTTTGCCAAGCTTCTGGTGGTGTTTGCTTTCCTGGGTCGGCCCAATAATCACTATAGTGAAAGTCTAATAAAAAATGCATGTTTTTATTTTTAATACGTTTAGCATAAGCAATAACTTTCAATAAGCTATTTTGGCCATCTTTAGGAGTGTGCCAAAGTTTTAAACGTACTAAGTTTGTGCCGTTGTTAGATACATAATCAAGTAATTCTATTGGATGGTTATTGGCGTCTTTATATAGAATATTATAGGCTTCTAGCTCAGATTGAAACGATAAATCCATGCCTTTATAGAAGGTTGCCTGTAAATTTTTAGTAGGCTCAACATTAGACTTAGAACAATTAAAAACTAAGCTTAAAATTATTATAAGAATAAGCGACTTCTTCATAGAGTCTAATATAATCAATTTCAAAATGAATTAGAGGTTAAACTTGATTTAAAATTCTATCTTTGCAGCCTTAAAAATTAGTAAAATGAGCCTTCAAGAGACTTTATCACATTATGTAAAACAAGCTGTTAAATCTGATTTTAATGTTAATCTGGAAACAGTCGAATTTCAAGCAACAAGAAAAGAGTTTGCAGGAGATATTACTGTAGTTGTTTTTCCAATGCTTCGCTTTATAAAAGGAAACCCAGTGCAAATAGGTGAAACAATTGGAAATTTTTTAGTAGAAAACGTTGAAGATGTAAAAGCATATAATGTTGTTAAAGGTTTTTTAAATATTGAAATTAATGATAGTTATTATATAAATTTCTTTAATAAAATAATGAATAATGATTTGTTTGGTTTTGTAGCACCTAAAGCAGAAGAAAAAGCAGTAATGGTTGAATATTCTTCTCCAAACACTAACAAACCATTGCATTTAGGACATGTAAGAAATAATCTTTTAGGTTTTAGTGTAGCTGAAATTTTAAAAGCTTCGGGTAAAAAAGTTTATAAAACTCAAATTATAAATGATCGCGGTATTCATATTTGTAAAAGTATGTTGGCTTGGGAGAAATTTGGTAATGGCGAAACACCAGAGACTACAGGTTTAAAAGGTGATAAATTGGTTGGTAATTATTATGTGAAGTTCGACCAAGAATATAAAAAAGAAATTCAAAATTTAATATCTAAAGGAAGCTCTGAAGAAGATGCTAAAAAGAATGCGCCATTACTATTAGAGGCTCAAAAAATGCTTTTAAAATGGGAAGCAGGTGATAAGGAAATAGTTGAACTTTGGAAAAAAATGAATGGTTGGGTTTATGATGGTTTTGCTGAAACTTACCAGAATTTAGGTGTTAATTTTGATACATTATATTATGAAAGTAATACGTATTTATTAGGTAAAGAATTTGTTGCTGAAGGATTAAAATCTGGTGTATTTGAAAAAGAAGAAGATGGTTCTGTTTGGTGTGATTTAACAGAAGATGGCCTTGATAAAAAGATAGTACAACGCGCAGATGGTACTGCTGTTTACATGACCCAAGATATTGGTACAGCTATTCAACGAATTAAAGATTTTCCAGATGTTGGTGGTATGGTTTATACTGTTGGAAATGAACAAGACTACCATTTTCAAGTGTTGTTTTTAATATTAAAAAAATTAGGTTTTGATTGGGCTAAAAACTTATATCATTTAAGCTACGGTATGGTAGATTTACCAAGTGGAAAGATGAAAAGTAGAGAAGGTACTGTGGTTGATGCTGATGATTTAATTGATGATATGGCAGCAACAGCTGAAGAAATTTCAGAAGAACTTGGTAAGCTTGAAGGCTATTCCAATGAAGAGAAAAAGGAACTTTACAAAACTATAGGTTTAGGGGCATTAAAGTATTATATATTAAAAGTAGATCCGAAAAAGCGTATTTTGTTCGACCCTAAGGAGTCGATTGATTTTCAGGGAAATACAGGGCCTTTTATTCAATATACCTATGCAAGAATTCAATCTATTTTAAGAAAAGCTAATTTAGACTCTAATGTTGTGTTTAGTAATGTCGAGATGGCGCTTCAACCAAAAGAAAAAGAACTTATTAAACAAATACAGCTTTTCCCAGAGGTAGTTCAAAATGCTGCAGATAATCATAGTCCGGCATTAATAGCAAATTACACCTACGATTTGGTAAAAGAATTTAATTCTTTTTACCAAAACGTGTCTATTTTAGGCGCAGATAATGATACCGAAAAAGCATTTAGAGTTCAATTATCTCATGTAGTTGCTAATACTATTAAAAACAGCTTCAAATTACTTGGTATTCAGGTTCCAGAAAGGATGTAAGTTTTAGTTTTGACCTTTTTTAAAACCATAAAGATTTTGGTGAATAAAATCGTGAGGAAATTTATCATCACCTTTAAATCCTATTTCTATGGTACCACTATCTTCTGGTATATAATTGGTTTTAAAAATATAATCCCAAAGACTTAAACTAATACCATAATTAACACCATAAGTGCCTTTTGGTAACACAAAAGCATGATGGTATAAATGCATTACCGGATTATTAAAGATGTACTTTAAAGGTCCCCATGTAATTTTAATGTTTGAGTGGTTAAAGTGACCTATAGCTATGGCTATAAAGTGAACTATATACGCTTGTTCTGGTTCAAAGCCACCAAGAATCATAACACCAAAAGTTTTAAGAGGTTTATATAATATGTTTTCCATCCAATGATATCTTAAATGAGCTGCAAATCCCATTTCCTTTACACTATGATGCACTTTATGGAACTTCCATAAAAAACGATATTTGTGTAATAAAACATGTGTAAACCATTGTACAAAGTCTAGAATAACAAAGAAAACCAATAATTGTAACCAAGGTGCCCATTTTGAAATGTCTAAAAGCGCTAAGCTTTTGGCAGTTATATTAAATTCACCAAAGAGTAATCCTAAAATCTCATAAACACCGCTAATTACAATAGAGAATAAGAAAAAGTTAAAATACATATAAAATGCATCTAACCAAAAATCGCGTCTAAAGATAGACTGTTGCTTTCTCCAAGGAAATATTATTTCTAAAAGCCATACAAAAAGAGAAATAGCAGTAAGTCCCCAAAAGTAATTGGTATACCATGGTACTTCAAAAATTATTGACTTCCATGTCCAATTTAATGTTCCTGTAAAAGCATTTATAAATGCATCTAAATATTTTTCCATTTTAATTATTTTTTATGTTATAATTTAATATTAATTACTTAGTTCATACCAGTTTATATCTTTTAAAACCATTCGTCGTCCTTTTGCTATTGGTGGGTAATTTGTAACTAAATAGTTTACAATAATATCTTGGTTTTTTCCCAAATCCCAAAGGTTTTGGGTCTCCTGCATCCATTTAATCGTTTCATTCCAACGCTCAGTTGTCATCCTGTTTTGTGTTACTAATTTTGACGAATGACAATTTGTACAATTATTAACAACTGTCATTAACCCTTCTGCATTTACTAAACCAGTTCTAACATGAATCCCGTTTTCAATTAAATCTTCATCAATATCAGCAGGAATTGCAATTACAGTTTTAGATTTATTATCAAATATATCTGGATTAACCATATAATAAACCAAACCACCTCCAGTAATTACAAACAAGCTAAACAAAATTATCAATAACCGATAAATTTTCTTTACTTGATTTCTGAACGTTTTTTCTTGGTCCATCTTATTTTACTTTAATAGCAATTCTATGACAGGCATTATTCAAATATCCTTTTGGATTCCATCCAGGTAGTAACATAGGTTGTGCAATGCTATTTGTGTCTGTTGCTCTTGCCCAAACCTCGTAATAACCTGGTTTCGGGAAATTTACTGAAGCCGAAAAATGTTGCCATGCTAAACGATTACTAGGTTTTTCGAGAGAACAAGTTTTCCAGGTAGATCCAAAATCTATTGAATATTCCATTTTTGAAACCTCAAGTTCACCAGCCCAAGCATGCCCTCTAATATTTAAAGATTTTCCTTTACTAATTAATGCACCAGTTTTAGGATAAGTAATTATTGATTTTACGGGCATAGATTCAATTATGCACATATCTTCATCTTTTACTTTTTCTCCGGGTGCAACTGGCTTACAAGGAACTCTATATGCAGTACCAGTCATTTTAGTGCCATCATGAATTTTATTTCGAACACTAATTCTATTTACCCATTTACCAGAAACTGAAGCTGGCCATCCACCTGCAACTAAACGTAACGGATATCCATGAACTACAGGGATATCTTCACCATTCATTTTAAAAGCTAAAATTGTTTCATCTTGCAATGCTTTTGACATTGGACAACCTCTTGAAATAGGTTCTTTATTGGGGTCCATACTTAAATGCTTATCTGTAGCATGATAGCCAATGTAAACAGCATCGTTTTTTATACCAACGTCTTCTAATATATCTCTTAAACGAATACCAGTCCAAGAGGCACAATGTACTGCGCCAACAGTCCATTGGTTTCCTTTAGCAGGTGGGTCAAATTCACTACGACCATTGCCACCACACTCTAGGGTTAGTTGATAGGAATGGTGTTTGAATTTTGATTTTAATTCAGCTAAAGTGTATATTTTTTTATTTTTAACAGATTCGCCATCAATAGTTAATGACCACTCCTTCGGGTCTATATTTTCAGGAATTAGTCCATTATTTCTAATAAACATGCATGAATTGGGTGTGATTTTGTCATCTAATAAATGCGCTTGAGCCTCAATATTCCAAGGTTTATCGTTAAGCACAATCATTTCCTTGTTTTTATTGAACATTTTAAACGGATCTGGGTCTTGTAATGCTAATGGCGTATACCCTTTTAGCATTTGAGAACCAAAAACTAGTTCTGTCCCTATGAGTGTAGCAAACGAACTTAATGTTGCCTTTTTTACAAAATCTCTTCTTTTCAATTTAGATAAAATTAATGGTTTCTTAAATTAACAACATTTTAAAATACAACTTTAAAAACTCATGTTTTGTAACTAATGTTACAGTAGCATATATAAGCTTAAACATTTTAGTAAATCAATATTAATTTTTTTTAGTTAGAATTGAAATGATATACATCAGTCTATTGGTTTAGTAATCAAACTGATGTAAATCAGTTTACAATACTTTAAAAAGTAATATTATTGAATAAAGTAATTAGCTTATGTAACAGATGTTACAAAAAAACATTTTTGGTTGCATTATATTGGATTTTTCTCAATAAATCGATATAAATGAAGCGTATATTTTAAAAACACCTATTATAATATCATAATTCGTAATATTTGGTTAATCCATAAGTTAAAAAATAATAAAATAAACAAATGAAAAAAGATTTCGAAACTAGTTTTACAGGTTGGTCATTTATTCTGGCAGCAATGTTATTATGGATAGGTTGGGGGTTATCGCCTCATCACATTGGCGAGTATATAGTTGCTTCAGATTTTGCAGCAATTGGTGAGGATATTTGGTATTGGATTTGGATGTATCGTATTCATATCTTTGGATGGGTAACCATGGGAATTGCCTTGTTTGCATTAGTTGCAACAACGGCACGAAAACCGTATCGCGTCCTTATATTACCGGGGGCTGGTATGGTTATTATTGGGACTTTTACTTTAGCCATCGCAAATGCTTATTTTTATAATTTTGGCGCCTGGGGAGTAGGGCAAACAGCAGGGAAGTCGGTTACTGAAATACAAGCGTTTGTTGATAATATTTTATATACCAATCAATATGTAACCTGTTTTATTCGTTTTGGACGTGTTTTTTCAGGTGTTGGATTAGTGTTACTTGGTGCTGCATTAATTAAATGGAAAATAGTAAGTGTTTGGCTTGGATGGTTCACAGCAATATTAGGATTACTATCTATGGGCATTATTATGGGTATTCCAGATAATTACGAAATCTACAAGCCAATGTTTCATGTTAAAGTATTATGGTTGGTTATGATGGGCATTGTTTTACTTAAACGTGGTGTTAATTTACCTGAATCAAAGGGTTAATTTTTAGGATTTTATTAGTCTTTTAATTCAAATATTTAACCTGTATAAGTATTTCAAAATTACCCTTAAAAAATTGCTTTGGTTTCTTCTTTATTATTGACTTCTATCTTTTTATCTAGTTGCTCGATTTTAAATTTTGGCATACTGTCTTTTCTGTAAAAGGTAATAGGAACTGGTAATACGGAAGCTAATCCTATCATAACGACTAATACCAATAGGCGTAATATTTTTTTTATTGACTTCATAATAATATAATAATACAACATCAATACAATTGATGTTAATAAATTAAACATGTAGTGAAAATTGCTAATTTTTAGCAATTAAGAATTACTTTATGAAGTTGTTTTTGTAATCGTTTGTATTGATTTGAGCAATAAGTTTTTGCTCTATAAGCTTATATCTTATAAACTATAATGTTTTTTCCTTTTGAGATTTTAAGGTTATTAAAACATTTAAAAGTTTTTTGTTAAGCAAACATTTGAAATTATAATTAGTAAAGCTATTGTGTAATACCTTTTTGTTGCAGTAAACTTTATAATTATATTTTGAAATTGAGGTTTTGTTTTCAATTTTAGATGTAGTAACAAGTTCGGTTTGATGTTTTTTGTTTTGAGTTGGTACATAAGTAAACTCAGAAAGAGAAACAAGTGAGATTAGTAGTAAAAGACTACTAATAAAAAGTTGTATTTTTTTTTATATTCAGCACTTTACAAATATAATGCTTTGTTTAAAAATGGACTCTAAAGCTAATATTAGGAGTAATTCCTAAAGATCTATTTTCAATAGGATTAATTTTATTGTTTTCGTCTAAGGTATAATATTTATTGATGATGTTATTTTTATTTAAAAGATTCCATATGGAAGCACCAAAAGTAGCTTTAGTAGTTTCAGAAAGATTAAATGCATACGAGGCCGAACAATCTACACGTAAGTAGTTATCTAGTCTGCTACTGTTAGGTTCTGCATAAGTAATAACATTGTCATTAGCATCATCATTAGTTGAAGGGGCTGTATTTGGTATTCCAGAATGCCAATTTAATCCAGCAGCAAACTTAATATTATTGTGGGTGTAGGTGCCTGCAAATGTTAAGGAATGAGTAATGTCTACATTGTTGGGGAATTTTTTGCCATTATTTAAATCATCAAAAGTGTAATTGTTACTATTATATGAGTAAGAAATCCAGCTACTTACAATGTCGCTAAATTGTTTGTTTATAAGGAAATCAGCACCCTTAATTTCATAACTACCCAAGCTATTTATAAATTGAAATTGGTTTTGAAAACCTTGACTTCGGGTGGTAATGCCATTTACCTTTTTTATATAGGTTTCTGCACTTATTAGTAATTTGTTTTTATTAAAATGTAAACCTGCCGAAAGCTGTTTGCTTTTTAGCACGGGTATTGGATGTATGGTTTGATTATCTTTAATTACAACGGAATTGTGATTGTTTGAAAGTATCCATCGTCTTTTTTCAATGCCCAAAAAGTCGTTTTGTAAATCAATGATTTGAGTTGTAGTTTGACTTTTAAATTCACCTAGAACTTCAAAGCGAAAATTGTTCAGAAAACGTTGAGAAAAACTCAATCTCGGTTCAGCAAAAAACATATCAAATTTATTGATGTAATTTAAACGTCCTCCTAAAGTTAATTTGGTTTTAGCATTATTGGAGAGAAATCCTGTTTCAGCATAGGCAGCATGACTTCTTATAACTTCTCTAACAAAACTTCTAAAATTTGGGTTATTAACATCTTCTAAGTTACTGATGCCAACTTCTGTGAATTGATAACCACTATTAATTTTAAATTGGTTATTTGCCTTGTAATTGAAATCTATTTTAGCAGTACCATCATACACTTCGTTTTCTTGTATTAAACGCTGATTATTAATAACATCATAATTCGTAGCATCCAAATCATAATTAGAAATGTAAACTTGAGCAGTTGTTGAAAGTTTGTTATTCCAATCTTTAGTATATGTAATGCCAATAGCCAAGTTTTGTTGAGATAACTTACTGTTTAAAGCTTCATTTTTATTGTTAATAGTAGATTGTTCGTCATAATTTAAATGGTTGTTTATATTTAAAAAATGAAACCTAATTTTATCTTTTTTAGAAATATCATAAAGAAACTTAGCAGCTATATCATAAAAATAAAAAGTTTCATTTTGTGAAATAAAATTCATGTTTTTCTTTCCTTTTGAAAAATCTGAATCTTGAAAAACACGTTTAAAATATTGATCGTAAGTTAAGGTGTTTATTAAATCTGTAATAGAGCGTCTAGTCGATAATTGTAACTCTGTTTTATTAGACAGGGGCATTTTTATATATCCATCAGCATTAATTAAATTAAAACCAATTCCTGCATCAAATTTGTTGTCAATCTCATTAGGTAATCGCATGTCTATAATACTAGAAATACCATCGCCGTATTTGGCGCTTGAGCCATTTTTAAATACGTTAATGCGTTCTGTAGTGTATGGGTTGAAAGCTGATATTAAACCAAAAAAGTGACCAGATTGATACATTTTAATACCATCCCAAAGAAATAAATTTTGGTCGTGTGTGCCACCACGAACATTAATATTTGAGACTGTTTCGTCTGTACTTTGTACCCCTGGAATTGCCTGTATTGTTTGTAAAACATCTGGTTCAATTAGTCCTGGTAAAATACCAAAGGTTTTAGGTTTAATGGTTAAAGAGCCATCATTTAGTTTTGTAATGCCTGTAGTTAAATAATTTTTTACAACAATCTCTTCAAGGTTTTGAATTTTAAACTCATTTTGATTGTTTTTTCTACCCTTGATTATTACAAATTTATTGTCTAGTAATTCAAATTCTAAATGTGTTTCACTTCTAAGAAATTCCAATAATTCTTCAAGCGATAAATCTTTATTAGGAATTGTAAGTGTTTTATTTTTTACTGTGGAGTCTACATAAGAAAAACTTACATTATATGTTTCAGAAAGTGTTTTTAAAATAGTAGTAAGAGGTTGTTTTTCTTTTTTAATGGTTTGTGCTTTTACAGCGCCAACATTAAAAAAAAATACAAATAAAATAATAGAAATAATTAAGTTTCTATTCACCTTTTATAGTAATCGTATTATTAGTTTTGCTATACGTTGCACGTAAAGGTAGGGTAATTGACTTTATTGCTAAATCCATATTATCGTGAGCAAAACTACCTGTGAATAGCTGTTCAGAATCAATATCAATTAGCGTAATGTCAACATTATACTGTCTTTCAAATTCTGCAACAATTGTTTTGTAAGGCAGGCTTTTAAAAATACTAGTATTATTTAACCACGAAGGCATGGTGCGGTTTTCTTTATCTTTAGCAATTACTTTCCCATCAATAATTAAATAACTGTCTCCAGGTTTTAATTTTGTTTCTTGATCTCTATAGGTTACCCCAACCAATCCTTCGTAGCAAATAACCTCAAAATAATTTTCACGTTGCTTAACGTTAAATTGAGTGCCATAAACGGTTACGGTTCCTAATGTCGTTTTTACCTTAAAACTAGATCCTTTAGCAACTTTAAAAAAGGCTTCTCCATCAAGATTTATTTCACGTTCGTGTTTCCATTTTTTCTTGTTGAATGCTAGATACGTCTTAGCGTTCAAGGAAACACTAGAAGCATCAGGTAATTTTATAGTTGTTTTTTGTGCATACTCGGTTGTTATTTTAGTATCTAAAGTCGTGGCAAAATAATATATACTAAAGCAAACGGCAAGTATAGCAGCAACACGCATTAATGGTTTTACCCAATGTGATGGTTTTTGTTTTTTAGTTTTAATGGCAAATAATACATCTTCTAATTGTTTAGAAGTGTTGTAGTTATTGGCTTTAAAATTTTGTAAATGGGTGTTTAATTTAACTAAATCATCATAATCTTCAAGGTTTTTAAATGCCTTAAATTCTTGATCATTTAGATTGTTATCTAACCATTTTGATATTAATTCTTCTCTATTCATAATTTCTATACAACTATATAACAGTTAACTTTTATTTTTTCCTACCCTACTATAAAAGATAAATTGTGCTTAAAAAGATTTTCTATAACTCTTTAATGTCTTTTCTTAATTTAGCCAAAGCACCATAAATTCGTTTTTCAACTGCTTTAGTTGAGATATCCAAAAGCTCGGCAATTTCTTTAAAGCGTTTGCCTTCAATACGATTCATCATAAAAGCAACACGTTGGGCATCCGTTAAATTAGTAAGTGCTTTTTGTAGTTTGTCATTATACTCAGACTCCTGCATTAAAAATTCTGGATTTTCGTTAGTATGGGTTTTTGGTTTAGTTTGTTGATGCTTTAAAACTACTTTTTGGTGGGCTACTTCATTCAACATTAAATTATTGGCAGTAGTGAATACAAAACTCTTGGCTTTTTCTGGTGTTACCTTAGCACAATTTTCCCATAACTTAATAAAGGCCTCTTGCACTTTATCTTTAGGATTCAATAAGTCACCATACTTATAGTATAAAAAGTTATGTAAATCTTTAGCGTATTTGTTAAATATGGAAGAAAATAAGTGTTCTTCACAAATATTTTCGTTTAGTTGTTTTTCCATTATTATTGGTAGTTGGTACCCCTAAAATAAGGTTTTTTGAAATTAAGATTTTGTAAATTTTTATTTTTTTTTCAAAAACAGGGTAGGAATTTTTAGAGTTTAACTGTTTTATAATCACAAAGCAATGTATAACCCAAAATCAATTACCATGAAAACTAATATTAAAACATTATTGCTAATTCCTTTTTTTGCCCTTCTATTATTCACTTCCTGTCAAGATGAGGTAACCGAAATTACCTTACCTGAAGAGAGTGAAGCCCTTATTGCTGAATCTGAACTTACCAGCTTAATGTTCTCCACATCTATCATGGACGGATCTGCTGATAATATTATTGATAATGCCAGTTGTACATCTGTAGAATTACCTGTTACAGTTATTGTTAACGGGTTAGAAATTATTATTGATTCTGAAGAAGATTTTAAAGTTATAGAAACGATTTTTAAAGAGTTTGATGATGATGAAGATGAGTTAGAAATTATTTTTCCAATAACTATCATTCTTTCAGATTATGAAGAAATAGTTATAGAAAATCGCGAAGCTCTAGAAGAACTAATTGAAGAGTGTGGTGAAGAAGGTGAAGACGACGACGATATAGAATGTATCGATTTTCAATATCCCATTTCTTTTTCAGTATTCGATACAGACTTTCAAATTATAGATGTAGTAACCATAGAAAATGATAAACAATTATATCGCTTTTTAAAACGTGTGAAAAATGCTGAAGTTATCGCAAGCCTTAATTTTCCTATAACTTTAGAGTATGCGGATGGAACTACCGTTACTGTAAACGATAATGAAGAATTAGCTAAAACCATAAATGATGCTAAAGATATTTGTGATGAAGATGATGATAACGATTATGGTGATGACGATTTTACAAAAGATCGTTTAGACGAATACTTAAAGATTTGTCCATGGGTAGTTTATGAGTTTGAAAGAAATGATGAAGATAAAACCGAAACCTATAAAGAATATGCTTTAAATTTTAAAGAAGATGGTGTTGTTATAATGCGATCAAGAAGCGGAGATGTTTTAACTGGTTCTTGGAGTACTCGTATAACCGATAAAGGAGCGCTATTAAAATTAGAATTCGAAACCTTAGCAGATTTTACTTTAGAGTGGATAGTTTATGATATTGAGTACGGAAAAATTAAACTATACGAAGCAGGAGGTAACAGAATCATCATGAAGAAAAACTGCGATGTGGTTTTAGATATTACTATAAAACGTATTGAAGATTTTTTACAAAAATGTTTATGGAGAATAGCACGATTAAATATAGAAGGAGTAGATACAGAAAAAGAATATATCGGTACACCATTTAAATTTTACGGAGACAATTTAGTAAAACTTAGAGTAAAAGGAGAGTTAGTACAAGGAGCTTATGAAATAGGTATAAAGGATGCTGGTTTTATTTTACAAATAGATTTAGATGGTAGACCAGACTTAAAGCTAGAATGGTTAATAACATTTCTTGAAGAAGATCTCATAAAGCTTGAAAACGAAAATAATCAAATGATATTAATGAGACATTGCCCAGACGATGATGAAGACATAGATTACATTGGCGATGTATTAACAAACGGAGAATGGGAAGTAGCATCATATATAGATCAAGGTGTAAACGAAACAGAAAACTATAACGATTATGTCATAGGGTTTAATGTAAGTGGTATGTTGTTTGCCGAAGGAAAAGGAAACGATTACAGAGGCTCTTGGTTAGCTTACAGAAACGAGGGCTTAATTTTAGGCTTAAATTTTGGAACTCCAGATGAGCCATTTAGTGAGCTAAAACACAGATGGAAAATAAAAGATATAACCACAACAAGAATTGAGCTAAAAGATTACAATGCAAGCGGAGAGATAGAGCGTATTCTGGTACTTGAAAAACGCGAGTAAACAAACATGTTTGGTAAAAAAAGAAACTTACTTTCGGTTGGTTAGGTTAATTAACAAAGTTTCATTTTTTAAGGCTGTCAATCCCAATTGACAGCCTTTTTTTTAGGTAATAATTTGGGCGTTACCACAAGGGTCGGGCTTTCCGTTTCCAATCTTTTTGCTCGTGCCTCACAAAAAGGATATCCACTACAATCCCTAACACGGGTTTCAATACCATTTAATAGGTTAGCTTTCTACATAAAACTAGTATAAGTAAAAGCCTAATTCAAGCCCATAAAAACAAAATATTTAGTTATTTTTGCAACTTAAATTTTAATTTTAGTGCAGGCTGTACACAATAGGCTGCCAATACAAGACTTAAAACTATGTTTAATAATTTAAGCGATAAATTAGATAAAGCCTTACACGTTCTTAAAGGACACGGAAGCATTACAGAAGTTAATGTAGCAGAAACTTTAAAAGAAGTACGACGTGCGTTACTAGATGCCGATGTTAACTTTAAAATAGCTAAACAGTTTACACAAACTGTAAAAGAAAAAGCACTAGGTCAAAACGTGTTAACCACGTTACAACCAGGGCAATTAATGGTTAAAATCGTTAAAGACGAATTAACTCAATTAATGGGTGGTGATGCAGAAGGTCTTAACCTATCAGGAACACCAAGCATAATTTTAATGTCTGGTTTACAAGGTTCTGGTAAAACTACATTTTCTGGAAAGCTAGCCAATTACCTAAAAAATAAAAAAACTAAAAAGCCATTATTAGTAGCCTGTGATGTGTATCGTCCAGCTGCAATAGATCAATTACATGTTGTAGGAGATCAAATAGGAGTAGAGGTTTTTAGTGATAAAGGAAATAATGATCCTGTAGCCATATCTCAAGCAGCTTTGGCACATGCAAAAGCCAATGGACATAATGTAGTAATTATAGATACCGCAGGTCGATTAGCTGTCGATGAGGCAATGATGACCGAAATATCAAACATTCATAAAGCCATAAAACCTCAAGAAACTTTGTTTGTTGTAGATTCTATGACTGGGCAAGATGCCGTAAATACAGCAAAAGCCTTTAACGATGTCTTAAATTTTGATGGTGTTATTCTTACCAAATTAGATGGTGATACACGTGGTGGTGCAGCCATTTCAATTAAATCTGTAGTTAATAAACCAATTAAGTTTATTGGTACAGGAGAAAAAATGGAAGCTATCGATGTGTTCTATCCTTCTCGTATGGCCGATCGTATTTTGGGCATGGGAGATGTTGTGTCTTTAGTAGAACGTGCACAAGAACAATTTGATGAAGAAGAAGCCAGAAAGCTTCAAAAGAAAATAGCCAAAAACCAGTTTGGTTTTGATGATTTCTTAAAACAGATTCAGCAAATCAAGAAAATGGGTAACATGAAAGACCTTATGGGCATGATTCCCGGTGCTGGTAAAATGTTGAAAGATGTAGATATTGATGATGATGCTTTTAAAGGTATAGAAGCCATTATACATTCTATGACACCTAAAGAACGTACAAACCCATCTGTGCTTAATGCAAGTAGAAAAAAGCGTGTTGCAAAAGGTTCTGGTACTTCGGTTCAAGAAGTAAATCAACTTTTAAAGCAATTTAACCAAATGAGCAAAATGATGAAAATGATGCAAGGTGGCGGTGGCAAAAAGATGATGCAGATGATGAAAAATATGCGTTAATTTATTAAAAGTTAAAAATAAAAAGTTATTTAGTTTGTTGCTATAATAATTAGCAAATCGCTAACACCCATTAAGATATGACAATCCTAGACGGAAAGAAAGTAAGTAACGATATTAAAGATGAAATCGCTGAACATGTAAAATCAATGGTTTCTAAAGGCGAAAAAGTACCACATCTTGCAGCAATTCTTGTTGGGTCTGATGGGGCTAGTATGACTTATGTAAATGCCAAAGTAAAAGCATGTGAGCGTATTGGGTTTAACTCTACACTAATTGAATTACCAGACTACACCTCAGAAGAAGAGTTATTAGAAAAAATTCATAGTTTAAATACTAATGATGATATTGATGGTTTTATAGTACAATTGCCTTTACCAGATCAAATTGATGAGCAAAAAGTACTTATGGCTGTTAACCCAGATAAAGATGTAGATGGTTTTCATCCAACAAATGTTGGTAAAATGACACTAGACTTACCAACCTTTTTACCTGCAACGCCATATGGTATTATGGAGTTATTAGAGCGTTATCAAATAGAAACTTCTGGTAAAAATGTAGTTGTTTTAGGAAGAAGCCATATTGTTGGTCGCCCTATGAGTATATTAATGAGCCAAAAACGTAAAGCAGGTGATGCTACTGTAACTGTTGTTCATAGTCGTTCAAAAAACTTAGCAGAAATAACTAAAGAAGCAGATATTGTTGTGGCTGCTATAGGTATTTCGGAGTTTTTAACAGGAGATATGGTTAAGGAAGATGTCGTAATAATTGATGTGGGAATCACTCGAGTGCCTGATGCTACTAAAAAAAATGGTTATAGATTAGCTGGCGATGTTCATTTTGAAAGCGTGAGCCAAAAAGCAAGTTATATAACACCTGTTCCAGGTGGTGTAGGTCCAATGACTATAGCTATGTTACTTAAAAACACCTTATTGGCTAGAGAAAGAAACAGATAATAGAATAAACAATATTTAACTAAATTGCATTATGAATTTTTTAATTTATAATGCAATTTTTTTTTCAAGTAGAGTTACCATAGGTAGCTTGCAGCATATCTTGCCAATATTAATGGCCGTTTTGTTTTGCACTCTTTTTATAAAATATGCAAAGCATAGATGGGGTAAAACTCAGCAAAAAAATGCGCTTTATGTATTTGCTTGTTTAATTAGCTTGGTTGTTATTGTGTTTCATGCACATAAAATTAGTTTAGGTAATTATAATATTTCTACAGATTTACCTTTGTATCTATGTAGTTTGTTAGGTTTAATAATTCCTGTATTCACATATTATAAAAAATATTGGATGTATGAAGTATTACTGTTCTGGATTATTGGCGGCACCCTACAAGGTGTCTTAACGCCAGATATAGCAATAGGGTTTCCAAGTTTTGATTATTTTAGGTATTGGGTTGTACACTTAGGTCTTTTAATAGTTATTTTTTACGCCACATTTGTTTTTAATATGCGCCCAAAACTAAAGAGTGTATTTAAATCATTCTTAGCATTACAGGTTTATGTAATTATAATGGTAGTTCTAAATAAGTTGTTAAAAGCAAATTATTTCTACCTAAATGAAAAACCAGAATCGGCTTCATTACTAGATTATTTTGGCGCATGGCCATGGTATATTGTTGTAGTTCAATTAATAGTTATACCGCTTTTTTTATTAATTTATTTACCTTTTTATTTGTCAAATAAAGGACAAAAGCACCATTAGTTAATGACTTTCTTTTTTATTCTTGATAAAGGTTTTAGTAGAATCTTCTAGAAGTGTATTTAATTCTTTAAATTCTTCCTTAGTTAATTCACGGTATTCACCTATAGGCATATCTAATTTAATATTCATTATTCTAACACGTTTAAGTGTTTGTACCTCATAGTTTAAATAATCACACATTCTTCGAATTTGTCTATTTAATCCTTGAGTTAAAATAATTTTAAATTTATAAGTCCCTATTTTTTTGACTTCACATTTTTTGGTTGTTTTTTTTAACTCCTCTAGCGGTATACCACCAGACATGCGTTCAATAAATGTTTGAGAAATAGGTTTATCAACAGTCACAATATATTCTTTTTCGTGGTTATTACTAGCACGAAGAATTTTGTTTACAATATCGCCATCATCTGTTAAAAGTATTAATCCTTCACTTGGTTTGTCAAGCCTTCCAATGGGGAAAATACGTTTTGGGTAATTTATAAAATCAATAATATTATCTTTTTCAACAGAAGTATCTGTAGTACATACAATGCCAATAGGTTTATTAAAAGCTAAGTAAACAAAAGATGTTTTTGTGTTTTTTATTTCTTCACCGTCAACAGTAACAACATCATCTGGTGCTATTTTAGTGCCCATTTCTGGCACAACACCATTAATTGTTACGCGACCTGCGTCAATGAGTTTGTCTGCTTCTCTACGAGAACAATAACCAACTTCACTTAAAAATTTATTTATACGTTTTAGAGTTACTTCTGCCATGGTTCAAAAATACAATAAACTTACTCGTTTAAAAAGTCTAATATGTGTTGATAAACCAATTCGGATTTTAAGCTATGCCCAAAGCCTTTTGTGGTAATAAAAGTAGCATTATTATAGTTTTGCTTAAATTTTAAACCATCATTATACGGAATAATTTTGTCTTTTTTATCATGAATAATAAGTCCTTTAGCTTTCAGTTCTTTTGAAAAAACTGCAGGTGAGAAATATTCAGGTAAGTGGTTAAAGTGTTTTACTATATGGTTTTCAAGCGCTTTTGAAACACGTGTGTTGTAACCCATCATATTTTCATAGCGATTAAAAACACCAACAAAATCTGCAGGTGCACCTAGTAAAATTAATTTTTTAATAGATTTTAATTGGTATTTGTGTTGAAAAAATACGGTTGCCATTCCTCCAACAGAGTGCCCAATTATCGTGTTAGCATTATATTTATTTGCCACTATATTTATGCATTCTGAGTATAATAATGCGTTAAATAGCTTACCGCCTGAGGCACCGTGCGCAGGTGCATCTAAGGCTATAATATTGAAATTTTGAGTTTTTAACTCTTCAATTAAATCTTTCCATCTAAAAGAATTGCTTTCCCAGCCATGTGCTAGTAAAATAGTTTCTTTATCACCTTTCCAATGGTAGGTTTTTATTGAAAGACTTTCGAAATTTATATGACCTTGACTTGCAGATTCTAGATATTTTGATTCTTCAGTTTGAATTTTACCTTTTCTAGGTGTTGAAAATAAATCTATAGCCAGTTTTGCTGCAAATCTAGATGAAAAGTAACTCGTTAAGTTTATGGTACTACCAATAATTTTTGGAATATAGTTTTTCATTTAATCTTCTCTGTTTACTAAATCCATAGAAAATGCAGGTGTGCAAATGGCTATATATTCGCAAACTTCTGTAAAAGGATTTGAGTATTGCACTCTGGTGTTTCTTTCAATTTTAATGGATTGTCCAGCTTCCAAAACAATTTGTTCTCCTTCAATTATAAATTGTTTTTTTCCACTAATTATAAATGTAAACTCATCAAATTCTGGTGTTTGAAATGGTTCGCTCCAGCCAGCTGGAGCTTTCATGTGAGCAATACTTATTTTAGAATTCCCATCGGTAGTATTTCCAAAATGTTCTTTTATTATCTTTCCATCGGTTGTAGGCACAATAAATGGATTATTTTGAATAGTATATTTTTTTTGAGACATAGTTTGTTTTCTAGGTTTCATTATTAATGCTGATCTTTTAAAGGTTTTTTCTTAATCATTCCACCTTTTAAATCTTTTACAACACCCATAATAACAAAGGCATTTTTATCAATTTTGTCAATTTCGGTTTGTAGTCTAGCAAGTTCTAAACGTGTTACAACGGTATAGATTATATCTTTATCATAACTCTCCCCACTTGAACCATACCCACCTTTTCCGGCGTAAATAGTACATGCTCTTCCTAATTTTTGAGTAAGCATAAGTTTTAATTCTTTATGCATGTTAGAAATGATAGTAACACCAACATATTCTTCAACGCCATCTACAACAAAATCTACTGTTTTTGCTGCTGATAAGTAAGTTAAAATAGCGTAAAGCGCTGTTTCTATAGATAAGACATAAGCTCCAATAGAGAAAATTAAAATATTAATTAGCAGTAATACATCACCAATAGTAAGCGATAGCTTTCTGCCTAAATAAATAGCTAATACTTCGGTTCCATCTATAACACTTCCTCCTCGCATAGACATACCAATGCCTAGACCTAAAAAGAAACCACCAAAAACGGCAATGAGTAACTTATCGTCTGTTATTGTAGGATAGTTTACAAAATGTACCACCAAGGCTAGAAACGTAATTGCTACAATACTTCTTAAAGCAAATTTATTGCCTATGGTTTTTGATGCTAAAATTATAAAAGGCAGGTTTACTATTATTAAAAGGAAACCAAGTTTTAAGCTAGTAATATTTTCTAAAAGTAAAGAAATACCAGTAGCTCCACCATCAATAAAACTATTAGGAAGTAAAAAGCCTTTTAATCCAAAACCTGCTGAGAAAACCCCAATAGCAATAAAAATATATTCTTTTATAGCATGACTTATTTCTACTTCAAAAACTTTAACTAATGGCTCTATTTGTTTTTTTGTAACAGGAGTGTTAACTTGTTTCTTTTCAAGTTTTTTTCGAGCTATATCAACTAAAATTTTTGATAAGAGTGGGTTCATTCGGGTTTTTTATTAATTATTCCAATTAACAAAAAAGTACTTTATTTTAGCATTTTCTGGAATATGAGTGGATTCAAATTTTAAATCCATATCAAATCTAAGGTTTGCAGGTAGTTCTTTCTTGTCAATTGTAATATTAACGTTAATTTCATCAATAGCTATAACAATTGAGTTTATTAAGTTGCTAATTCTTGAAATTTTATAGTTTTCTTGAATGTCTTTAAAAGTGCTTATTGTTGTTAAGTTTTTATTTGTTTTATAGCGTTCGTCAAGTATACGAATGTTACCAATGGTAGCGGTCGAGTCTAAGGCTCTTTTTGGTGTTAATGTTAATAGCTTTTTGCCGCCTTTTTCAAATATCTCAATGTTGTTTATATTACCAGTAAACTCATCACCACTAATAAATTTTACAATAGAATCATTAGCGTAAATATTTTTTAAATCTTTTACTTGAGTTGAGTCTGTAAGTAAGCCAACGTGATTTTTACTTATTTCAAAAGGATTTTGCTCTTTGTTACAGTTTAATAATAGTAGGCTTAAGGCTATTAACCCTAGAATTGATTGGCGCATAAAGTTTGTAATTTATTAATGTTAATTTTAGACTTATTTTTTCATCACTTTTGTTAAGATTCCAAAAACACTTCTTATAAAAGTAGCACTTGTTAGTACTTTAACAATTGGATTCATAGCAGTACTTTTTCGGCGTGTTCTTGTTGTTTTTTTCTTAGACTCTGCTTTTTTGAGTGCTTCTTTTTCTTTTAACGCTTTTTCTTTAGCTTCTTCGGCATCAGCTATTTTAATCTTTTCATTCAGCATTTCGTAAGCACTTTCTCTATCAATAGTTTCGTTGTATTTTTTAACCATTTTTGATTTTGAAAGTAAAGTACTTAATTCGTTATCGGTTAAAACATCCATTCTGCTCATTGGAGCACGCATCATAGTTGCAGCTAAGGGAGTAGGTCGCCCTTTTTCGTCTAGTGCAGATACTAAAGCTTCTCCAATACCTAATGATGTTAAAACCTCAGTTGTATCATAATATTCAGAATCAGGATAGTTTTGAGCTGTTAATTTTATAGCTTTTCTGTCTTTTGCAGTAAATGCTCTAAGCGCATGTTGAATTTTTAAACCTAATTGCCCTAAAACAGCTTCAGGAACATCAGTTGGATTTTGAGTTACAAAATATAAACCAACTCCTTTACTTCGTATCAGTTTTACAATACTTTCTATTTGATTTAAAAGTGCTTTAGAGGCTTCATTAAATATTAAATGTGCTTCATCAATAAACAAAATAAGTTCTGGTCTATCACTATCTCCTTGTTCAGGAAAGGTAGAATAAATTTCAGCAAGTAAACTCAACATAAATGTTGAAAACAGTTTAGGTCTGTCTTGAATATCTGTTAATCTTAATATGTTTATATAACCACGGCCATTTTCATCAACTCGAAGTAAATCTTCAACATCAAAAGAGGTTTCACCAAAAAACAAATCAGCGCCTTGTTGTTCCAGTTCGATAATTTTTCTTAAAATAGAGCCCGTTGAGGCTGTAGAAATTCTTCCATAAGACTCTGTGAATTCAGCTTTACCTTCTTGAGTTGCGTATTGTAGTATTTTTTTAAAATCTTTTAAATCTAGAAGGGGCAGTTTATTGTCATCACAGTATTGAAAAATAACTGCTACAATTCCTGATTGTGTTTCGCTTAAGTCTAATATTCTTGAAAGTAATACAGGACCAAATTCACTTACTGTAGCTCTTAATCTTACACCGTCTTGTTCTGATAATGTTAAAACCTCAACAGGAAATGATTTTGCTTCAAATGGTAAGCCTATTTTTTCATGGCGTTCATCTATTTTTGGATGACCAGGACTTGGTTGGGCTAACCCACTTAAATCACCTTTTATATCCATAAGCAAAACGGGAATACCTTTGTCACTTAAATTTTCTGCTAAAACTTGTAAAGATTTTGTTTTTCCGGTACCGGTTGCTCCTGCAATTAAACCATGACGGTTCATGGTTTTGAGCGGTATTTTAACGTGTGCTCCAGTAACGGTTTCGCCATTTAGCATAGCTGCTCCAACTGGAATAAAATCGCCTTTAGTTTTGTTGCCTTCTGTTATGTAATTAAAAAAAGTTTCCTTTGTACTCATGCCTTATATTTTGCATAAAAATACAGGAAAAATAAGGAAGAAAAAAATGAGTTTTTAGATTAAAATATTATTCAAAAAAACTAAATATTAATTTTAGTTTAAGCGCGTTATTCCAATGTTTATGAATACTGCATTTAGAGTAGTTCCTCCATTATTCAATACATATCTTAATCTTACTACATCATTTGCATTAATAGGATAGATAATGCTCCCACTTGTCCCCCAATAATCGGTACTAGTTAAAGTTGCAACTCCTCTATTTAAATAACCAACTAAAACATTATTAATAGTAAGTGCCAAAATATATTTTGTATTACCACTTGGCATATTACTGGAGGATAGAGATGCAGTAAATAGATAGTTTCCTTGCTCTAGAATAGTAACAGTTCCATTTCCAGTAACATTATACACGTCGGGATTTGTTACAATAACTTCTGCAGATCCTATGGGGAAATTAACATACGTGTTGTTTGGGGTAGCGAGAATATTATTACCACCTCCAAAGGCTCTGTTTATAACAAGTGCAGAGTTTGATATGCTTGACCAAATACTGTTTTTATAAACATAATATGAATTTCTTGTAGTGTTAAAAACCAATGCACCATCTAAAGGAGTAGGTATGGCATTCATTTCTAAAGAGGTCATTCTAGGCGGGATTAGGGCGCCAACTGTACTGTCTATTTGTAAGGCCGAAGAGTCATCAGGGTTTGTTGTACCAATACCAACTTGAGAATAGCAATGATAATTGATACATAATAGCATAATTAACACATGTGTTATGTGCTTCATTTTTTTGGGGATTGAGAGGTGAAAGATTCATAAATTAACTAATCAATAGCAAGTTAATTAAATTACATTGAAATACAAAATACTTAGAAAAAAGTAAAGGGAATATGTATATTTGTACCCTATGATTAAAGAGATACAGCAATTAGTAGATAAAGGTGAAATGTTACCTTTAATGGAAGAGTTTTATACCATTCAAGGAGAAGGGTTTCATAAAGGAACAGCTGCATATTTTGTGCGAATTGGAGGTTGCGATGTGGGCTGCCATTGGTGTGATGTGAAAGAAAGCTGGAATGCAAATTTACACCCACCAACTGAAACTTATAAAATTGTAGAAAACGCTAAGAAATATAGCGATACCATAGTTGTAACTGGAGGCGAACCTTTAACTTGGGATATGACGGTTTTAACTACTCAATTAAAAGCAGAAGGTTTGCAAGTGCATATTGAAACATCTGGAGCTTATAAATTAACAGGTATTTGGGATTGGATATGTTTATCGCCCAAAAAAATGAAGTTGCCAACTCAAGAAGTTTATGATAAGGCAGACGAATTAAAAATGATTATTTACAATAAAGATGATTTTCGTTTTGCTGAAGAGCAAGCTGCTAAAGTTAATAAAGATTGTATTTTGTATTTACAACCAGAATGGAGTAAACGTGATAAAGTGGTTCCAGAAATTGTAGATTATGTTATGAAAAATCCAAAATGGAAGGTGTCTTTACAAACGCATAAGTATTTGAATATTCCTTAACATGAAAAAACTGAAACTTTTAAAATTTGGGCGCGATTTTAAACCCGATAAACAAATAATTTTAAGAGATTATTTAGCCATAGAGCGTACCCGCTTAGCAAATGAGCGCACGTTATTATCTTACATTAGGTCGTCGTTGTATTTGCTTTTGGGTAGTATTGGTTTTTTTCAATTAAAAGACTTTCCCAATTTTAAATATTTAGCATTAGTCTCTTTAGTATTCAGCGTTATTTTCTTTATAATTGGTGTGTTTAGATTTCGATTGCTTAAAAAAAGTTTAAAACGTCTTTATTACATGTCTGAAAAAGACAAGGACAAATAATTAAAACTTAAAGTGTATTGACAAAAAAATGCTTCAAAAGTTTAAAACCTTCAAAGCATTTATATGTTTTTATTAGTAACTACTATTTAGTAAAAGGTACAGCAACTCGTGTTGTTCCCCATCCTAAATGTAAGTGTACGCCATCATCAGCTTTTTCAAAAGC
The DNA here is from genome assembly GCF_947495675.1 of uncultured Algibacter sp. Taxonomy (GTDB): domain Bacteria; phylum Bacteroidota; class Bacteroidia; order Flavobacteriales; family Flavobacteriaceae; genus Algibacter_B. Next base: position 204,574 of record NZ_CANLZX010000005.1, read on the forward strand.
CATCGAAAAAGCTTCAAGAGATTTATCATCACTAGAAACAGGTACCGTTAAGCGCGCCACATCATTTTCTTCTTTATAGAAATAAGACCCCCAAACATTAACATCGGTACTAATTATGGCAGTCCATTCTTTTTCACCAGGAATTACATAAAAAGAGTATGTTCCAGCTTTAATAGTCGTGTCGCCTAATTTCATATCTGTATAAAGTGTTAATTCAGGCGCTTCGTTTGCTCCGGTTCTCCATACCTCACCATTTTTGGCTAATTTAGATACTTCTCTGCCTTTTAGTTGCGGTCTGCTGTAAACAATTTTAATTAATTTCTCGGCATTTTTGTAATCTGCAGGAAATGCTGCAGCATCCATTGGGCTTTTGTCTAAATCTTTAAATTTCTGTGCATTTGTATTAAACGAAAGTAGCATTATAAATGCAAATGCCATGCTTGTAAAAAGTGTTGTTTTTTTCATAATGAGTTTTTGTTTTTGTAAGCTGAAAGGTAAACCGTATTTGTCTTAAAGTTTTTATAAAAGTCGGTGTAGAATGTTAAAGTTTACATTTTTTAAGATAAATAGGTCATAATTATTTGGACGTTACGGCATGAGTTGGGCTTTCGTTATTTTACGAGCTCTTGCTCAATTTCTTTTATAGTAGTCTCAATTTCTGCCTTTATACGTCCAAATAGATTTGGCCCATTCGTTGCTTTAGCCGATAGGTAGTAAGCTAATAGATAATTTTCAAATTCAGCTGATTCGAATAATCTTTTGTTATCTATCTTTTCGGAAATTGACGCGCTATCAAAATCCATAAATCCAATATCCATCACAAGTTTTCGTACACTTCCCTTATTATAAAAAATAATACGCAATTTATCTTCTGTGAAATCCATTGCATTTAACTGAATGTTTAAATATTCCAATGAGCTATTAAAAGAGGCTAGGTTTTGCCTTAAACTTTTATTTAAAATGATATTGAGTTTACCTGAACTAATGATATCTTCTAAAACTCCTGTTGCTGGTATATAGCCAATGGAACTACCGAAAATAGGAGCGAACTTTTGAGAAATTTTCTGAGTACTAACAGTATCAAGCACATTTCTGTCAAATAAATTCAATAGATATTCAAGTGACTCTATACGTTGCTCATTTTCTTGAATAGAGTTGTTTATTATGTTCAAGTTATTTTTAAATTCTGCTTGTAGGGATAATAAATATTCCTGCTCTAGACTTCTTTCATTGTTGTAATTATTGTTATTATTAATCTGTAAAGCTATTAATATACCAATAACAACAAGTATGATTTCTCCGATAGCATAAAGCAGATATTTACTGAATTTATTTTCAGTTAGCATTTTTTGGCGAATTTTTCTAAAGAATTTTATCATTGGTTAGCGGTTTGTTATAATGAAGCATCAACGGTTTCGGTTACGAGTAGTTACGTGGTTTAGCATTTAACTTTGCAAGTACATACTAAGCTGAAAATTTGCTAGAATTTTCAGAAGTAGGCGAGAGCAAGTAATTACTTATAGTTATTGTTATGCACATGTTTTATTTTATTATTGGTAATTCTAAAAAAGATATGTTTGTTTTATTCCTGTAAATACTCAAAGTTGGTATTCCTTCGGTCGGAACCTTATCAAATGTATCTTTATCTGCTCCAGCAATTGCAATTCTGATAGCATGTCCTTTCTTGATGAGAATGGATGTAGGATGTAATTTAAAGCTCACTTCTTCAATTTTATTAATAGGCATAGGTAATGCATCTGATTTTCTGAATGAATGATATGGTATCTTATCAAACATATCATTTTTAGTTAATTTTCGATGTTTAAGCAAAAGCCCTCCTTCTGTAATGTATGTGCTTTTTCCATTTAAATCTACATCTTCTAAATAGACAAAAATGGCTCCTTCTTTGTGTGTAGACGACAGACTGAGAGAAATTACAGCTGTTCCTGTAATTTGAAGAGACTCTTTAAGAGGTGCGGTTGTATACGTTAGCATTAAAGAATCGGCAGCATTGCGATTATCAAGATTAAGAACGGGTTTTCCCATTTGCGTGGTCCATCTATTGTTTGTGCCAGTACTTACCGAAAAGTCAACTAGATATTTATCCATACCCTGAGGTTCATTAGGTTCTGAATTATCTAATTTTCCGTTGGCATCTAAATAATATTTTATGCTTTCTTGTCCCTTTGGCGGCCAAATATCAGATTGTTTAAATGATTCTTCTCCAAAATTATAGTACTTAATGGCAGGCCAATGCTCAACCCCTTTGTCTTTCCCCTTTATGTACTGGTCAAAGAAGTCTAGTTGTAGTTTAAGCTGCTCCATCACCGATGGTGTAGGGGCAACAATACTGTTAGAAACAACAAATGGACTGGCATGAGAACCACCACCATGAGAAGTTGGCATCATGACAACTTTCTGCGGATTATCAAAATGTTGCAATCTTAATAAAGTACCTTCAGCTGTTCCGGCATCAAGCCAACTTGTAAGAACAAGCATGGGTACATTTGATTCCGAAATTTCCTTTTTCCAATGCAAGGGGTCAAGTTCTTCGAATTTGAAATCCCCTAATTTGTTATCCTTGTAAGGTGCTGCTGTTAGGGCTTCTAAAACAATTGGGTTGTTTTCATGTTCTTTTATTGCATCTATTGGAAAATCTTCACCGACACGCCTTATACTGGCACCCAGATTTTCTACGGAATTTTGGTCTAACCAATCAACATATTGACTCCATACCGCTATAAAACTTGTAGCGATCATTCCATAAGGCCGCGAAGGACTTTCATATACGTCAAAATCTGACCATCCAGGAATGACTGCTTTAATGGCTGGGTGTTGGGTAGCACATAAAAGCTCTGCCGTTGTCCCAGAGTAAGAGGTGCCATAGGCTCCTACTTTACCATCAGACCAAGGTTGGTTTACAACCCAATCAACAATGTACCAAGCATCTTTCACTTCTGTAGGCGAGTATTCTCCTAGGCGAACTCCATATGAAGCACCTGTTCCCCTCACATCAACTTTTGCTAGGATGTAATCATGGTTAAGAAAATACTCATCTCGTTTTTTGAGTGAAGGAATTGGCTTAGCTGTTTTCGGGTCTTCTTTGCCTCTCCAATATCGAGTAAACTCAAACAGTACTGGAAGTTTTTTATTTTTATAATTTTCTGGGAAGTAAACATCTACAGCCAACTTGGTTCCATTGACAGCAGGTATGTAATAAGATTCAACGTTAATAGTTTGCGAGAAACCGAATTGATAGGTTAAAAGAAAAAAGATTATAATTAAAAATTTTTTAGCTGTCATTTTCTAGTTGGGTTAATAATTGCATAATGGTTTTGTTTATGATACGTTACGTCTCAAGCAACTTTTTTTAGCAAATAAAAACTGAATAGAATATTCTACAGGTATATAAGTAAGCTATAACTGGTAATGTATTATATGCTTTTTTACGCACAGTTAAAAATTTCATTTGTTCAATAGCCCAATCGTTATAAGTTTACCAAGAATAACGTTCAGTCAGGTTTTTATTCTGTATAATTTAAAAATATCAATTTTCGAATTTACATTATCTTAGATTTCTGCCTTCAAAGCAATCCACAATAATCAACTTCCAATATCGATTAGAGAATATTTAATCAGTTTTTTCATCATCAAAAACTATTTCTCCTCCAATAATTGTCATAGCGACCTTAGTTTCTAATATTTCATTTTCTGGAATTGTCATTATGTTTTTGTCAAGAATGGTAAAATCTGCCCATTTTCCAACTTCTATACTTCCTTTGTCATTTTCTTGAAATGCTGCATAGGCAGCATCCAATGTATAAGATTTGAGTGCTTGATTTCTGGTCATTTTCTGCAGAGGTTCATAACCACCATCAGGCATGCCTTTTAGAGTTTTTCTCGATACTGACGCATAAAAGCCAGCCATAGGATTAAGGGGTTCTACAGGTGCATCGGTTCCGTTCACAATCTTTGCTCCAGATTTTAATAAGGTCTGCCATATATAAGCACCTTCTTTAATACGCTTCTCTCCTAGACGATCAATGGCCCAAGGTCTATCTGAAGACATATGAATAGCCTGCATTGCTAGAATAACATCTAATTCTGCAACCCTAAGAACGTCTGCTGGATCGAAATGTTGGGCATGTTCTATTCTAAATCTCGCATCTTTTGAACTGTTTGTAGATTGCGTCTTAAAGGTGCTCTCATAAATATCTAAAACCTCACGAGTTGCTCGGTCGCCTATGGAATGTATGCCTACTTGAAAACCGTTTTTATAAGCATTTTTAACAATTTTATTAATATCCTTTAACGGTGTAACAACATGACCATGTTCTCCGGGAGCATCCGTATACTCCTCCAATAACCAAGCGCCTCTTGAGCCTAAAGCCCCATCTGCCATTAGTTTAATAGATCTAATGGTTAGTTGATTGTCGTATAAATTCACTTGAATACCTTTCTTAAAAGAATATTTTAGAAGTTCGGGTTTTGTTCCGCGAAGCATAACATACAACCTTAGTTTAATTAGGTTTTGGGATGCCATTTCTTCAAAAAGGTTTATCATGTAGCCACCTGAACCTGCATCATGAAATCCGGTGATACCATTTTTAAAGCACTCTTCTAAAGCTAAAGTTACTGCTTCTTTTACATCTTCCTTTGTAGGTTCAGGTAAAAACTTGAACACTAAATCTCCTGCAGTTTCATTAAGAATTCCGGTTGGTTCACCATTTAAATCTTTAATTATTTCGCCGCCATCTGGTTGAGGTGTCTTTGAATTAATACCCGCTATATCCATAGCTTTTTGATTTATAATTATGATATGTCCAGAAGCATGTATAAGAATAACAGGATGATCTGGTACAGCAGCAGATAGTAGCTTATTTGTGGGAAACCCATTAACTAATGTAGGTTGTGTATCCCACTTATCATGATGCCATCCGTTTGCTAAAATCCATTCTCCTTTCGGCGTGTTTTTTGCTTTTTCTGCGACTCTTTCAATAGCCTCTTCATAACTCTTAGCCCCGACCAAGTCAACTTCCAATAAATTTACTCCAAGATAATATAAATGGGCATGCCCCTCTATTAAACCAGGAATCATAGTCTTGCCTTTTAAATCGAAGAGTTGGGTTTTATCCCCTTTTAACTTCATGATATCTTCCTTACTACCTACAGATAGAATTGAATCGGCTTTTACGGCTACAGCTTCCACCATTGGGCGGTCATCATCCATTGTATAAATCTCTCCGTTAAAATAAATTTGATCTGCTAATGTGCCAAATTCTATGGTTTGTGCCTTTGAGTTTGCAGTAATAAGTAAAAAGAAAATAATTAATTGCGTTAGTTTCATTGTGAGTTTGTTTTGGAGTCCAAGATTATTACACTTGTTTAAACGTTTCGTTATAGATATTTCAATTGTACTTAACGTGTTTGTTTTGAATTCGTTGCTTGGTTTAACACGTAATTTAGCAAATAAAATCCGAATAGAAAATCTGCGAGGATTTTTTGTAAGCAGGCGAGAACCAGCCATTAATTTTATACGGTGTTGCCAACAGTTATTTTTTCAGTTCTTCTAATTTTTTAATCTCCCAATCTTTATCGTCGTAAAACTTTTTGTTCTTATCGTCCCAATCCGTAAAATTTCCCGAATTCAGGGTTTTATGTTGCTCTAAAATGACTTTTTTAATTTCTTTTGGCACAATTACTAAAATATCGAACCTAATCAAATTCTCAAGCTGTAAAAGACTTTTGTATGAATTTTTGTCAATTACAGAAGCTGAATTTAAATCTAAATGTTTCAGATTTTTGATCTTTTCATAAGGTTCTAAACTTTTAAGTCTCAAATTTTTTGGTGCAAAAGTGTCTCCATTTAGTGAAAGTCCAATTAGAGAAGTTATTTCTCCGATTTTTTCATAATTCTCAATTTTAAAAGAGTTTTCAATTCTTAAATGAGTCAGTTCAATTTTTGCAATTGGTGAAATGTCTATCAGCTGAGTAAATCTTTCCAATTCTAACCTTTTGAGTTTAGTCAGTTTTAAAATTGGATTTATGTTAGTTGCTTTTGAACTGTCAATTATTAAGTCCGTAAGATTTGGTAAGTCACAAAAAATATCAAGAAACTCTTGATTAATCCCACAAGCGATAGAAATCCGCTTTACTTTATCCAAGTTTGGGATTATTTTAATCCATTCGTTTTTTACTCGTTCTTTTTCCTTTTTATTCGAAACGTCCCATTGAAAAGACAAACTTCCAATTCGGATGTTTTCAGAGTTTATTTTTGGATTGTCATATTGCTGAATATTTTCATATTCATGAATATGTTCAGGTGAGAAAAACTGATGATTTTTATATCTGTCGTTCATTCTAATTGTTGGCAACGGTTTCGTATAAGAATAGTTGCGTGTTTGCGTGCGAGGATTTTCCGAAGGAAAATCAGATGTAGTAAACACGCAACGCCCTTTGGTTAAACAATAAACCGTAATTATTTTTATACATTGTTTTACGCAGGCTTTTTTATAGCTATTCCACTAATTTTCTGGCTGTAACAGTATCATATATAATTTTCAGTTTACTAATCTTATTTTGATTATCGAATTCAATAATGTCAACTACATCAAATTCTACTTTTTGATTATTTTTTAAAGTCCATTTATAGGTAAAATAAAGAGCTAAATTGTTTGAGTCATTTTCTTCAAAAATTCCTTTTAAGTAAAGCTCAGAATTTGATGTATCACTATTTAATTCACGATAAAATTCATCTGCTTTTTTTATTCCGTATAGTGGTGAATCAACCATTCCATTTTGATTGAATAATGCAACTACTTGTCCAATATTTCCATTTTCAAGATGAGTTATATATTGCTTTGCTATTTCCTTTTTATTCATTATTTCATTAATCTTAAAATTTGTTTCTCAGCTTGTGTACAAGGTGTTTGTGTATGATTTCGTTGCGTGTTTCAGCAACTAAATTAGCAAATACAAACCGAATAGAAAATACGTGAGGATTTTCGTTAGTAGGCTCAGGCCAGGCACTTAGTTTTATACGTTGTTAGCTGCTGTAATTTGTTTCCAAAGAATCTAGCTGTTTTCTAAACCATATTCGTTCCTTTGTTTATTTCGCTTTTTTATTTTTATTCTGCTCTATTAAAACTGCTCCAATTAAAGACGCTCCAATAACAATTCCGCTTAAAGCGTCTATAAACTCTCCTCCTTTAAAAACTCCGTATAAAGCAAATAATATTGAAACGATTCCTATTCCTATTATAAAATTTCTTAATGATTTACTCATGTTTTATATATTAAAGTTATTTTTTTCAATTCCGTTTGAGTGAGAATTCCACAACATAATTTTTCTATTTTTTTTATAAAACTCAAAATCTTAACTACGTTTTTTCGCTTAGAGTACGTTCCGAAATGTATGGCAACGGTTTTGTATTTGATACGTTGCGTGTTTCAGCAACTAAATTAGCAAATACAAACCGAATAGAAAATCCGCGAGGGTTTTCGTACGTAATCTCAATACAGCAATTAACTATACATATCTTAAGTATGTAATTCACTAAATTTAATTAATAATCAGAAAGAAAAAAAGAGAGAATTAAGGTTACTTGTTTTTTAACTCAGTTCTTTGTTGTACACAGTACTTTTATTTCCACTTCTCTATTAATTCAGTCACACCTTTTTTAATTCCAATGTAAAATTCTCCATTTTTAAATTCGGGAATTATTGTTTGGTCAATTACATTTTTACAGATTTCGTCTGTTAAAATCAGTTCAGTTCCAGTCCCAGTTGCAATTCCGATTTGTCGACAAGGATTGCAGACAACTATTGTCAGTCCGTTATTTTTTTTTGCATCTCCAACTCCCCAATAATTCATTAAATTTCCAGCGTATTTTTGAATGTCAGAATAAGGTTTTATACTGTCAATTGTTACCACAACTATTTGTCGAGTTGTTTCAATATTATAGTCATAAATAATGTCCGACAGTTCTTTCCTTTGTGAAGGACTGAAAATGCTGTCATAATCGTTTATTATTAGACCTTTGCGTTTTGTCTCTCGAAATTTTTCAACTGTTGAGAAATCAAATTCAGTAGTAGTTTTTTTGATTTCCGTTTCTTGAGCTGTTCCTTTGCAAGTAAGCAAATTTAAAGTCAGAAATAGGATTAATATTTTAGTTCCGATTTTCATTTCACGTATTGTGTACATCGTGTTTGTGTATAGAAAGTTGCGTGTTTGCCTGCCAGGATTTTCCGAAGGAAAATTAGAAGCTAGCAAACAAAGCA
>NZ_CANLZX010000006.1 GCF_947495675.1 uncultured Algibacter sp.
ATATGATAATACTTATAGAAGTGTGTTGGCTAAAAATTAAGTGAATTTTACTTGTTTTTTACCACAGTACTTTGTTGTGCATAGTTTATGCTTGTTCTTCTCTAAATTTTGGAATAATTAGGAATATACTACCTAGTATAAAAATTAATGTCTTAATGTAAAACGTCCATTCTAATTGATTCAAAACAGATTTTTTCTCAGCTTTAAGGTTATTCCAGTACTTCCAATCTTTGTTGATTACATCGAAACTAACTTTACTCCTAATTTCTCCATTATATAATTCACTATTGGAATAAGTATCAGCCGCTAACATATATAAATCATCAATTTTTTGATGAAGTTGATATTTATCTACATCATTAGAAATTTCAGTCAAATTTATTTCTAAGAACTGCCAGCCAAAAGAGATTAGAATTAAAATCAGACCCCAACCCTCAAGTTTTTTATCAGTCATATTTTACATAAATTTATTTAATAGAATGGCAATAATAGTTGTCAAAATAATACCAAAAATGAATATTACGTAATCACGAATTGCGCTTCTTTTATTTCCTTTATTCAGTATTTCTTCAAAGTGTTTTAGAGATTCGACAGGAACTTTTTCCATTGCGGATATTTTTTCTTTTAAATCGCTTTCTTGAGTTTCCAATTCAGTCAAAGTCGATTCCAAATTTTCAATAGTTTGTTGTTTTTCTCGACTAATTTTTGATATTTCTTCAATTACTCCATCAATTTCCTCTGTTGCATTTTTTAATGTTGCAAGTGAACTAGCAAGCTTTTCTTTGAAAGGTTTATTCTTATCTTTATTAAATATGAAAATTTGTTCAAGAACTCTTGACCATCTGGTTTCAGGGTTTTCAATATAATATTTTTCAGCTTTTGGGAAAATAACTTTATTCAGTAAAGGACGGAAAACTCCAAAGAGTAAACCAAGTACTGCTGATAATAAGGCTCCTATTATTTCAAATCCCATATTTTATTCAAATTATGCACAACTCGTTATATGTAAATATTTACTAACGATATCCCTTAATTAAGTTGGGATATAGTAATTTATTTACTACTGTTACCCCGTAAATATAACTATTTTTTCCTACAAAAAATAAAAAATCCCTTACAAGAATATCTATTTTTTAAGACTTTCCAATAAGGGATTTTATTATAAGCTAGAAAGTTTTAATCCTCATCCATTTCCATTACTAAATTAGCAATAAGTGAGGTCCATCCAGTTTGGTGTGAGGCACCAAGACCTTTACCACTATCGCCATCAAAAAACTCATAGAAAAAGTGTTCGTTTTTAAAATGGTTGTCTTTTGTAAATACTTGGTCGGCATCTTCAGAGTGGTACGGGAATTTACCATCTTCATTAGGTTCAAAAAGTTTAATGAGTCTTTTGGTAATTTCGTTTGCAATTTGCTTTAAATTTAGCTTGTTACCAGAGCCTGTAGGGAATTCGTATTTATACTCGTCGCCATAAAAGGTATAGTATTTTCTTAAAGATTGAATAATCATATAATTTAACGGCATCCAAATAGGTCCGCGCCAATTAGAGTTACCGCCAAACATGTTAGAGCGACTTTCGCCAGATTCGTATTGTATTTGATGATGCCCATGATGGTGAAAAACAAATGGGTATTTTTCATGGTATTTTGAAAGCGAACGTATACCGTAATCTGATAAAAATTCGTCTTCATCTAACAAGCGTTTAAGTAAATGTTCTAATCTAAAACCTCGCATGATTGCAAACAAATAGTTTCCATCTTCATTAGCTTTTTCTAAATTAGAAATTAAGGAGGCTAAATCGGGTCTTGTTTTAATAATGCGGTTGGCTCTTCTTTTAAATTCTTTTAATTCATCAAATAAGTCTTTGTGTATAATTTCAACAGCAAACATAGGTATTACACCTACCAAAGAACGCACCCTTAAACGGTCTGTAGCTCCGCTTGACATTTCAACAACATCATAATAAAAATTATCTGCATCATCCCAAAGCGAAATATCTTTTTTACCAATGTGGTGCATGGCCCAAGCAATATTTAAAAAGTGCCTAAAAAAGTTAGCTGCAGCTTCCTCATAAACTTTATTGGTTTCGGCTAGCTCTAAAGATATGCGTAGCATATTAATAGAAAACATGGCCATCCAACTGGTGGCATCGGCTTGTTGCATTCTGTTTATGCCCGGAGGCATGTGGTTTCTGTCAAAAACCCCAATGTTATCTAATCCTAAAAAGCCACCTTCAAAAAGGTTGGTGCCGCTTTTATCTTTTTGGTTTACCCACCAAGTGTAATTTATTTGCAATTTATGGAAGGCTTTTTCTAAAAAGGCTGTATCGCCTTTGCTCGTTTTTTCTTTATCTTTTTCGTAAACTTTCCATACGGCGTATGAGTGTACGGGCGGGTTTACATCGCTAAAATTCCACTCGTAGGCCGGAATTTGACCGTTAGGATGCATATAGCTTTCTTCTAAAAATAACAACAACTGCTGTTTGGCAAAATACGGGTCTATTTCTACAAACGATGCCATATGAAATGCTAAATCCCAGGCGGCATACCAAGGGTATTCCCATTTATCTGGCATAGAAATAATATGGCGGTTGGTAAGGTGTTGCCAACTGTAATTTCGCATATTGGTACGTTGTGGCTTGCTTTCTCCTGGGCCACCAAATAGCCATTTAAACACATCGAAATAGTAAAATTGCTTGGTCCATAACAAACCTGAAAAGGCTTTTCTAGCCAGTTCCTGTCTTTGTTCTGGTAAGTCTTTTTGTATAATGTCGCCATAAAAAGCTTCGCACTCTTGTATGCGTTGGTTAAAAATGGCATCGAAATCGGACCATGGGTCGTTTAAAGCATCCTTGCTTAGTCTTACTTTAACGCTTTTTTCTTCGCCGGCTTTTAAATTAAATTTATGCCAAACAGCCATTTTAGAACCCGTTTTTTTAGGGTTAACTGTTTTTTTGTTGTTTACAACATGTTCGTGAATGCCATCTTTAACATAAGGCACTTCGTTTTTTATATTGTAAATACGTTTGTTGTTGGTTTCGTTTTCGCAAAATAACTGTTCGCCGCCTTCGTGGTAAAAATAGTAATCGCCATTTCGTGGGCTGCTAGATTGTGCTGCGAATTTGTTGGTCGATTTTATGGTTGGGCGTTCGTGTTTTATATTATGTTTCCAGAAATTCCTGAACCAAAAATGTGGTAATACATGAATATTGGCTGCTTTATCGCCTCGGTTAACCACCGTAACTTTCATTAAAATATCATCGACACCTGCTTTTGCATACTCAATAAAACAATCAAAATAGGCACTATCTTTAAAGCAACCGGTATCTAAAAGTTCGTATTCATCTTCGTGTCTGCCACGTGATGCATTAACGTTTACCAACTCCGAATACGGAAATTTACTATGCGGATATTTATATAAGTATTTATTGTAAGTGTGTGTTGGCGTAGATACTTGATGGAAATAAAGTTCCTTTACATCTTCACCGTGGTTACCTTGGTTATTGGTAAGCCCAAACAAACGCTCTTTTAAAATGCTGTCGTTTCCGTTCCAAAAGGCTGGAGCCAAACATAATATTTCTCTAGAGTCGCAAAAACCACCAATGCCTTCTTCGCCCCAGCGGTAAGCGTTACTTCTGGCTTTGTCGTGGTCTATAAACTCCCAAGATTCGCCATGTTCGCTATAATCTTCGCGCACGGTTCCCCATTGCCTTTCGGCCAAATAAGGGCCCCATTTTTTCCAATTTTTGTAATTATCTGCAACCTCTAACCGTTCTGCTTCAGGATTTTTATTAGCCATAAATTATATAGTTATAATTTTAAAAACAATTTAAGTAAAATTAATGCTTTTAACTAGCAAGTAGTCATTTGAATTTTAATATTGTATAAATTCAATTTTTAAAAGGAATTTTTTAGATATCTATTTAAAAAACAAGTTTTTAATTGTTGAAATGATATTTTTAAACAATAAATTACTATTGCTGTTTGGTTCAATTATAGGTGTGTTTTTTTGCCTAAATACTTTAAATATTTTTGAATTCTTGTTAGTTTATTAAGCAGCATAGTTTAGGATAGTAAGATGGTCTTAATTTTTTTTAAAGCACCCCTAACTAATTATGAAAAAGCAGAAATAAATTAGTTTAATTTTTTAAAAAAGAATTTAGTTTAAATTCTCAAATACCATAAAGGAGAATTATTTATACTAATCGTCTTTTGTGTTATGTGTTTTTAACCATTCTTCTCCGTCTTTATCAACAAAGAAATCCATCCAAACATAGTACATTTCGTTATCGGCTTTCACACTTACTGAGTGGCTTGAGCCTCTAGGAATATGCAGTAAGGAATACTCGGGGAAGTTTACTTGAGCCTCATCGGCATATACAATAGTATGATTGTTTGAAAGCCCTAAGAATAATTGCTCTAACATAGCATGTTCATGAGCGCCAACTTTATCGGGTCCTATAGTTTTAACAGTACCCATGGCTACCCTTGGGATGTATTTATTTGGTAAAATAGTTCTGCTTGTTGTTTGTGGGCTTTTAATTGGTTCGGTATATGATTTGCAATCTGTAAACTTTTTAAAATAAATATTATTGGTGTTCTCTTCTGGAAATGTTTTAATGTCTTCTTTATCTAATTCTGTTTGTAAAACAGCTATTTTAAGGTAGTGTAAGGTGTCATTTTTAATAGGTGTAAATGAAATATCTTTCACGTTATTAGGTAGCATTATGGTTTCTGGTACAATATTGTATGTTTTACCGCCAGAAGATAATTGGCCATAGCCTTTTATAAATAAATAAATTAATTTGTATCCTGTTTTAACCTCTACTTGTTTAGTAACATCGCTTGTAATGGTTGCATGCTCGGAAATTACCCCATCAATTTCGTTGCTTAAAATGATTTTGTTTTGTGTATGCTGGTTAGATTCTAAATCCATTGATAAAAATTCAATTGGAATGTCTTGAGAATAAGCAGGTATTGAACAAAAAACTAGGGTAGTAACAATACTAAAAATATATTTAATTTTCATGGTAAAGTAAATTGGTTTACCAATTTACTTAAAAAAGATTAATTTAAGCTTAAAAAGAATAAAAGAATTAAATATTTTGTGAAAGACTTAGATTAAGTTTTTAAAAAGTTTGATACAAAGTTGTTACTATTCGTCCACAATTAGGTTTCAAAATATGTTCATGAAGTTGCTCTTCTTTCTTAATTTTAAAATTAAAAGGCGATTCTAATATATTAACACCGCTGTTTTGTTTTAATCTGATGCCTTGGCCAGAAATAATATCTAAATTAGGCGTAAAATTAGTTGATGGTAAGTGTTCTGTTAATATTAAATATTTATAATGTGTTAGCTTTTTTACAACATTTTTAATTTCGGTATTTGATAAATGTTGTAGCACTTGTCTTAGTATAATACAGTCTGCGGGAGGTAATTTGTCTTTTGAAATATCTAAGCAGTAAAAATCTAAATTGTCTTCTTGATAGTTTTTTTTGTTTCTATTAATAAGATTTTCAACAATATCAATAGCAATATATTTTTTGGTAAAAGGTGTTAGGTGTTTCCCTATATTAAAATCGCCACATCCTAAATCGCAAACTACAAGCGCGTTATTGTGTGACTTTAAAAAAGCATTTATACTCTCTAAATAAGGATTTATAATTTCTGGGTTATGAGAGCCTATACCCGAATAAAAATCAAATTCGTTCCCGCCCCAAAGATGCATATCGTAAATCTGGTGCATGACATCTTTTGTAGGCCAAGGCTTTTTAGTTTTCTTAGCTGTCATTTCTAAGTTTACTAAACACATCCCAAACTACAACCCCACAACTTACCGATATGTTTAAAGAGTGTTTAGTTCCAAATTGCGGAATTTCTATAACCACATCACTATTGCTAACAACATTTTGGGCAACGCCTTTTACCTCGTTACCAAAAACCAGAGCGTAAGTAGTTTGTTTCTCGGGTTTAAAATGGTTAAGCATGGTGGCATTTTCTGCTTGTTCAATAGCACATATTTTTACATTTTCTGCTTGTAAACGTTTAATTAAATCAAGCGTGTTTTCAACATATTCCCAAGCAACAGTATCAGTACTTCCTAAAGCCGTTTTATGAATGTCTTTATGAGGTGGTGTTGCTGTAATACCGCAGAGGTAAATTTTTTCAACTAAAAAAGCATCACTAGTTCTAAAAACAGAACCAATATTATTTAAGCTCCTAATATTGTCTAGAACAATAATAATAGGTGTTTTTTCAACCTCTTTAAAAGCTTCAACACTTAATCTTTCTAATTCACTATTTTTTAATTTCCGCATAATTTATTGTTGAAATCTCTTTCTAATTGTAGATAACTTCTAATAGATCAACTTCAAAACACCTGAAATTAATAGTACATTGCATGCTACAATTTTGTCAAAAATAATACTAAAAAATAACATACCCATTGGCTAAAAAAGCAAAAAAGATAACACCTTTAATGAAACAGTACAATGCTATAAAAGTAAAGTATCCAGATGCTTTGTTATTGTTTCGTGTAGGCGATTTTTATGAAACCTTTGGTAGTGATGCTGTAAAAGCAGCAGGTATTTTGGGTATTATTTTAACCAAGCGAGGAGCAGGTAGTGAGAGCGAAACGGAACTGGCAGGATTTCCGCATCATTCATTAAACACCTATTTGCCAAAACTTGTAAAAGCTGGTGAGCGTGTTGCAATTTGTGATCAATTAGAAGATCCAAAGCAAACAAAAACCATTGTAAAGCGTGGGGTTACAGAGTTGGTAACGCCAGGTGTTGCTTTAAATGATGAGGTTTTAGTTTCTAAATCTAATAATTTTTTATGTTCTGTTTATTTTGATAAAAAGTATATAGGCATTTCTTTTTTAGATATTTCTACGGGTGAATTTTTAACTTCACAAGGAAATGCCGAATATATTGATAAGTTACTTCAAAATTTTAGCCCTAGCGAAGTGTTAGTTTCTAAGCAAAAACGCACACTCTTTAATGAAACTTTTGGCGACGATTTTCATACGTTTTATTTAGAAGATTGGGTTTATCAAACCGATTATGCTTATGAAACATTAATTAAGCATTTTAACACTAAAACATTAAAAGGTTTTGGTATTGAAAATTTATACGAAGGCATTATAGCTTCTGGTTCCATATTACATTACTTAGGAGAAACACAACATAATAAGTTACAACATATCACTTCAATATCTAGAATTGCTGAACATGATTATGTATGGATGGATAAATTTACTATTAGAAATTTAGAGCTTTACAACTCAACAAACAATAATGCCGTAACCCTTTTAAATGTTATTGATAAAACTATTTCTCCTATGGGAGGTAGGTTATTAAAACGTTGGTTAGCATTGCCTTTAAAAAACGTTGAAAAAATTAAACAGCGTCATGAAGTTGTTAGTTTTTTGACTAAAGAAAATACAGTACTTCAAAAAATTCAAAATCATATTAAGCATATTGGTGATTTAGAGCGATTAATCTCAAAAACAGCCACAGGAAAGGTAAATCCACGTGAGGTTATTCAGCTTAAAAATTCTTTAGAAGCCATAGTGCCTATAAAATCTTTAGCATCTAACTGTGCTAATGAATCTTTAAAGGTTATTGGTGATAAGCTACACAACTGCAATGTGCTTCGCGAAAAAATAAAAGAAACTTTAAATGAAGATGCTCCTGTAAATGTTTTAAAAGGTAATAGTATTGCAGCCGGTTTTTCTTCAGAATTGGATGAATTAAGAAATTTATCTAAATCTGGTAAAGATTACTTGGACAATATGCTAGAACGTGAAACAGAACGTACAGGTATTACATCACTTAAAATAGCTTCAAATAATGTTTTTGGGTATTATATAGAGGTAAGAAATACGCATAAAGATAAAGTTCCTGAAGAATGGATACGTAAGCAAACTTTGGTGAATGCAGAGCGTTACATAACAGAAGAGCTTAAAGAATATGAAGCAAAAATTTTAGGAGCCGAAGATAAAATTCAAGCCATAGAGCAACAGCTGTTTTCAGAATTGGTAGTTTGGTTAAATCAATATATAAAACCAGTACAGCAAAATGCTTATTTAATTGGGCAATTAGATTGTTTGTGTGGGTTTACACAACTGGCAAAGGACAACAACTATATATATCCTACTATAGATGACTCTTTTGATTTAGATATTAAAGATGGGCGCCATCCTGTTATAGAAAAACAATTACCAATTGGCGAAGCTTATATAGCAAATGATGTTTTTCTTGACAGAACAGATCAACAAATTATTATGATTACAGGACCTAATATGTCTGGTAAATCGGCAATATTACGTCAAACAGCCTTAATTGTATTGTTGGCTCAAATAGGAAGTTTTGTGCCTGCTAAAGAAGCTAGAATAGGCTTAGTAGATAAAATATTTACGCGAGTAGGTGCGAGTGACAATATATCTATGGGCGAATCTACTTTTATGGTAGAAATGAATGAAACGGCTTCCATATTAAATAACATCTCTGAAAGGAGTTTAGTGTTGCTTGACGAAATTGGTCGTGGAACCAGTACTTATGATGGAATTTCAATAGCTTGGGCTATTAGCGAATATTTACATGAGCACCCGGCAAAGCCAAAAACATTATTTGCAACACACTACCACGAACTAAATGAAATGAGTGAAACTTTTGGGCGTATTAAAAACTTTAATGTGTCTGTAAAAGAATTAAAGGATAACGTGTTGTTTTTAAGAAAACTTGTTGAAGGTGGTAGCGCTCATAGTTTTGGTATTCATGTTGCAAAAATGGCAGGTATGCCACAGCAAGTTTTACACCGTGCCAACACCATTTTGAAGAAATTAGAGCAATCTCATTCAAGTGAAGAGCTTACAGACAAGGTAAAAACTTTAAATGACGACATGCAACTAAGTTTTTTTAATCTTGACGACCCTTTACTAGAAAACATCAAAGATGAAATATTACACATTGATATTGATACACTTACGCCTGTTGAGGCGCTTATGAAATTGAATGAAATTAAGCGTATGTTAGTCAAGAAAAAACAAGCTTAAAATAATTTTAATTTATTTTACTAAAAAGGCTTTGCAATTAATATAAAAATTTTAAATTTGCATCCGCAATAGCAATATTGCACGTTCATTAAAATGACTGCGAAAGTAGCTCAGGGGTAGAGCATCACCTTGCCAAGGTGGGGGTCGCGGGTTCAAATCCCGTCTTTCGCTCTGAAACTTTCTTAAAATATACCAATGCTGAAGTGGTGGAATTGGTAGACACGTTGGACTTAAAATCCAATGTCCATTAGGACGTACGGGTTCAAGTCCCGTCTTCAGTACTAAGCCTTTACAAGATTTCTTGTAAAGGCTTTTTTTATTCAGGTACAACATAGGTACAACAAATTGATGTTTTTTATATATTCATTTTATTTGAAATGAATTAGTGGTTTTTGATTGTAATTATTATTACAGAATACTTAAACTGTTGTTAATTAATTACTATCATTTCAAAATTTCGTAACTTCGTACCCATTATGAAACAAGTATTCCATCAAATAATGTCTTTGACAATGGCTTTTGTAGTGTTATTCTCTACAATGTCATTTGCTGTTAATATGCATTATTGTGGCGATACTTTAGTTGAAACTGCTATCTTCCATAAGGCTAAAGGATGCGGAATGGAAATGGAAAAACCTTCAACTGAAGGCTGTTCTATTACAAAAAAGAATTGTTGTAACGATGAACAATTAGTAGTTGATGGACAAGACGAACTACAACTTCAAGTTGACAAAATTTCTTTTGAACAACAAGTATTTATAGCTTCATTTGTTTACACCTATATTAACCTTTTTGAAGGTTTAGACAACAATGTATCTTCTTTCGAAGAATACGAACCACCACTCGTCATAAGGCAACTCTACAAGATTGACGAGACTTATTTAATTTGATTTTTAAACTTTAGACTGTTTTATCCTATGGCTTTATGTCATAAGGATAACTTGCTGTATTCGGTGTTTTCATAACGCCAATGTCTAACTGTTTAATAATCAAAGCTAATGCTAAATAAAAGCATCAAATTTTTAATAGAAAACAAACTCGTAGCAGTTCTGCTACTCGTCCTTTTTGTTGGTTGGGGAACTGTAAACGCACCTTTTAATTGGGACACAGGATTTTTACCAAGCAACCCAGTAGCGGTGGATGCCATTCCAGATATTGGAGAAAACCAACAAATTGTATTCACAAAGTGGGATGGTCGTTCGCCACAAGATATAGAAGATCAAATCACTTATCCTTTAACTACTTCTTTACTCGGTATTCCAGGAGTGAAAACTATTCGTAGCTCTTCTATGTTTGGGTTTTCAAGTATCTATATCATTTTTGAAGAAGATATAGAATTCTATTGGAGTCGCAGTCGCATCCTCGAAAAACTCAATTCATTACCAAGTGGATTATTACCAGAAGGTGTTAATCCTGCATTGGGACCAGATGCCACAGGTTTAGGGCAAATATTTTGGTACACTCTTGAAGGTCGAGATGAAAACGGAAATGTTACTGGTGGATGGGATTTACACGAACTGCGTAGCATTCAAGATTACTATGTAAAATATGCTTTATCTACTGCAAGTGGTGTTTCTGAAGTAGCTTCCATTGGTGGTTATGTTCAGGAGTATCAAGTTGATGTTAATCCAGAGTTGATGCGTCAATATAACATTAGTTTAAACCAGATTGTAAAAGCGGTTAAAAGTAGTAATCAAGATATTGGTGCGCAGACTTTAGAAATCAATCAAGCTGAATATTTAGTGCGTGGTCTAGGTTATGTAAAATCTGTTGAAGATATTGAAAATGCTGTAGTTACTTCAGAAGATTTTACTTCAATTAAGATTAAAGACATAGGTAAAGTATCATTAGGTCCAGCAACACGAAGAGGTTTATTGGATAAAGAAGGTGCGGAAGTCGTTGGTGGTGTTGTAGTGGCACGATATGGTGCAAATCCAATGGAAGTCATTAATAATGTAAAAGCGCAAATTGAGGAGCTGAAAGGCGGATTACCTTCAAAGGTATTGGCAGATGGACGAACATCTCAATTAACTGTTGTTCCTTTCTATGATCGTACCGGGCTTATTGAAGAAACATTAGACACGCTTAATGAAGCGTTGACACTAGAAATATTAATTACCATTTTGGTTATTATTGTTATGGTTTTCAATTTAAGAGCTTCTATTTTAATTTCTGGATTGTTGCCTGTTGCAGTATTAATGGTATTTGTTACCATGAAACTGTTTAACGTAGATGCCAATATTGTAGCACTTTCTGGTATTGCTATTGCAATTGGAACTATGGTAGATGTAGGCGTCATTCTCGCAGAAAATATGATTCGCCATCTCGATGATGACAAATTACGATTACGAGAAGATGGTACAGAGTTAACTACGAATGAAGTAGTTTATAATGCGACTGCCGAAGTTTCTGGAGCGATTTTAACTGCGGTATTAACTACAATTATCAGCTTTGTTCCTGTATTTACAATGATTGGTGCAGAAGGAAAATTGTTTAGACCACTTGCATTTACCAAAACGATGGCGTTATCGGCATCTTTGGTTATTGCGCTGTTTTTAATTCCACCATTCGCAGCTTATTTATTCAGAAAAACATCATTTAAAAAGTCATTTAAATACATCATAAATGGTGCTTTAATAATTACTGGAATAGCAATTATGGTTACTGGATATTGGTTAGGGATTATTTTAATTGCTTTTGGTATTACTAGTTTACTTGGAGTTTTGGGTAAACTAAATAAGAAAAATAACAATCTTGTAAATATTATTATTTCATGTACTGCCATTATATTTTTACTTGCCGAATATTGGAGACCATTAGGCTTTGACAGAAGTATTCTAGTAAACTTAATTTTTGTAGCTATTATTTGCTTCGGAATTTTAGGAATATTTTCAATTTTCAGAAGGTATTATGGACAAATTTTAAATTGGGCTTTAGCAAACAAGTTATTGTTTTTAATTATTCCAGCAACTGTGCTTGTTTCTGGAGGATGGATAATGAATAATACAGGAAAAGAATTTATGCCATCTCTAAACGAAGGCTCTTTTCTACTAATGCCAACCTCATTACCACATTCAGGTGTTGCCGAAAATAAACGTGTTCTTCAACAATTGGATATGGCTGTAGCCACCATTCCAGAAATTGAAACTGTAGTAGGAAAGTCTGGTAGAACAGAATCTGCATTAGACCCTGCGCCTTTATCTATGTACGAAAACATGATTCAATATAAGTCTGAATACATGCGTAACTCAAAAGGAAAAAGACAACGTTACAAAGTAAACGACGATGGTGCTTTTGAATTGAAAGATGGAACATTTATCGCCAATCCTAATAATTCCGAAAATGTTGTTTTTACAAAAGTTAGACATGCTCAACTTATCGAAGATAATGATGGCGAATTCTATCGTAATTGGCGACCAGAAATTAATAGTCCTGATGATATTTGGAATGAAATAGTTAGAGTTACCAAATTACCAGGAGTTACTTCTGCACCAAAATTACAACCGATAGAAACCAGATTGGTAATGCTTCAAACTGGAATGCGTGCACCAATGGGAATAAAAGTAAAAGGACAAGATTTAAAACAAATTGAAGCGTTTGGATTGCAGCTAGAAACCATTCTTAAACAAGCAGAAGGTGTAAAAGAGCAAGCTGTTTTTGCAGATAGAATTGTAGGGAAACCTTATTTACTTATTGATATTGATAGAGAAAAAATAGCACGTTATGGTGTATCTATAGAAGATGTACAAAGTGTGCTGAAAGTAGCAATTGGCGGTATGGCTATTACTCAAACTGTAGAAGGAAGAGAACGCTATACTGTTAGAGTGCGGTATCCTAGAGAGCTACGTGGTAATCCAGAAGATATAAAAGGCATTTATATTCCTGTTGAAAAAGGAAGCCCAGTTCCGTTAAGTGAATTAGCGACTATTCGTTATGAGCAAGGTCCACAAGTCATAAAAAGTGAAGACACCTTTTTGGTCGGCTATGTGTTGTTTGATAAATTAGATGGATTTGCAGAAGTTGATGTTGTTGAAAATGCGCAAGCTTTATTTCAACAGAAAATAGATTCAGGAGAATTAAATGTTCCAAAGGGCATCAGCTATAAATTTACAGGAACTTATGAAAATCAGTTACGAGCAGAAAAAACGCTTTCTGTTGTCGTTCCATTAGCGCTTGCTATTATTTTCTTGATTCTGTATTTCCAGTTCAAATCTGTTACTACTTCATTAATGGTTTTTACAGGAATAACGGTTGCTTTTGCAGGTGGTTTTATAATGATATGGTTGTACGGTCAAGATTGGTTTTTCAATTTCAGTTTGTTTGGAGAGAATATGCGAGACCTTTTCAATATGAAAACTATCAATTTAAGTGTTGCGGTTTGGGTAGGTTTTATAGCATTATTTGGTATTGCTACAGATGATGGTGTCGTTATGGCAACATACCTCACGCAAACTTTTGAGCGTGAAAAACCTTCTGATAAAAAAAGCATTAGAGCTTCCGCTTTACAAGCTGCCGAAAAACGTATTCGTCCGTGTTTAATGACTACTGTAACTACCATTTTGGCGCTGTTACCAGTATTGACATCCACAGGAAAAGGAAGTGATATTATGATACCTATGGCAATTCCAATATTTGGCGGAATGGTTATAGACATTACCTCTTATTTTATTGTACCGGTATTATATAGCTGGAGAGAAGAGTTTAAATTGAAAAGAGCAAACAAATGAAAAGAATAATTTATACACTCATCGGTTTATTAACTTTTAGTGTTTCTAATGCACAAGAATTAGAAACGCTTATTAATGAAGCATTAAATAACAATCCTGAAATTCAAAAGTTTGAATTACAGTATAGTATTGCTTCCGAAAAAGTGAATGAAGTAAATACATTGCCTAATACTGAATTTGGTGTGGGTTACTTCGTAAGCGAACCAGAAACCCGAACAGGAGCACAACGCTTTAAAGTGTCAGCAAAACAGATGTTGCCTTGGTTTGGTACAATAACATCAAGAGAAAATTATGTCAGTTCATTAGCTGATGCAAAATATGAAGACATTGTTATTGCAAAGCGAAAATTGATGGCTTCTGTATCACAATCCTATTATAATCTTTTCGCTAATAAAGCAAAACAAGAGGTTTTAAGCGAGAATATTAAACTATTGGAAACCTATGAGACTTTAGCGCTAACCTCGGTTGAGGTTGGTAAAGCATCAGCTGTAGATGTGTTGCGATTGCAAATGCGTCAAAATGAAATGCAACAACTAAAAGATGTTTTAAGTCAACAGTTTTTAGCAGAACAAACCAATTTCAATAAGCTTTTGAACAGGAAAAATGATACTGCTGTTACTGTGGTAGATAGTTTAATGATGCCTTCAGAAGACTTTGAAATCACTACTAAAAATTTAGCCTTACACCCTGAATTACTAAAATTCGATAAACTTTATCAGTCGGTAGAACAATCCGAATTATTAAACCAAAAAGAAAGCAGTCCTATGATTGGTTTTGGCTTGGACTATATCAATGTTTCTGAAAGACCAGATATGAATTTCTCGGATAACGGTAAAGATATTGTGATGCCAATGGTTTCGGTGTCCATCCCAATATTCAATAAGAAATACAAATCTCAAACCAAGCAAAATAAGTTGCAACAACAGGAAATTACGGCTCAAAAACAAGAACGATTAAACACTTTGGAAACGCTTTTAAGTAAAGCAATTAATGAGCGTATTTCGACAAGAATAAGTTATGAGACTCAAACCAAGAACTTAAAACAAGCCAAAGATGCTGAAGACATTTTAATCAAAAGCTACGAAACAGGAACGATTGATTTTAATGATGTTTTGGATATTCAAGAATTACAACTAAAATTTCAAATGAACCAAATAGAATCTGTGAAGACCTACTATGTTCAGAGTACTATAATTAATTATTTAATTCAGTAAAAAATGAAAACATTAAACACAATACTTCTTTTATTCCTAACGTCAATCGCATTTGCCCAAGTAGGTACAAATGGCGATGACAGAAACGAAGAAGGAAGAAATATTAAAGAGTATAACCTCACTATAGAAGAAAATGAAATGACACTTGCTGGTGTAACTGCAAAGGGTATGACTATCAATGGTAGTATTCCTGGGCCAGTTTTAGAATTTAATGAAGGAGACCTTGCCATTATTAATGTTACCAACAAAATGGATGAAGAAACCTCTGTGCATTGGCACGGATTAATTCTTCCTAATTTTTATGATGGTGTGCCCTATTTAACAACGCCACCAATAAAACCTGGTACAACATTTCAATATAGAATCCCTATCAACCAATCTGGTACGTATTGGTATCATTCTCATACAATGTTACAAGAGCAGAAAGGAGTATATGGCTCAATTGTTATTCAGCCTAAAGAAAAAACATTGGAATATGATACAGATTTAGTCGTAGTTCTTTCGGATTGGACAAATGAAAAACCAATGAATGTGCTTCGTAACCTTAAACGAGGTAACGAATGGTATCAAATTAAAAAAGGAACAGCTGTACCGTTAAGTAGAGTTATAAAAGAAGATGCATTAAGCGCGCAATTTAAGTTTTGGCGCGATAGAATGGAAGGCGCAGATATTGCTGATATTTATTATCCTGCCTTTCTATCTAATGGTAAAAAATTGGCGGAATATCCAGAGTTTAAATCTGGAGAAAAAGTAAGACTTCGTTTTATCAACGCCTCTGCCTCATCTTATTATTGGATGGATTTTGGAGCAGGTAACCCATTAATCGTATCAAGCGATGGTGTTGATGTCACACCAGTCAATAAAAGCAGGTTTCTCTTTGGTATTGCAGAAACCTATGATGTAATAGTGACTATTCCAAATGGTACATTGGAAGTAACAGCAACCACACAAGATGGTTCTGGCAGTACATCCATTCGTTTGGGAAGTGGCAAACTTTTTCCCGCAACTGTAATAGATAGACCAGACAAAGTTGCGATGATGAAGCAAATGGCTAAAATGGATATGAAAATGGGAGCACCTGCAATGGTAGGTAGTCAAAAGAAAAATACACCTGAAGCTTTAATGAAAAGGTATGGAATGCAAATGGATATGAAAGATGGCAAGATGAATATGGATATGAATAATAAGATGTCGATGCAAGATGGTAAGATGGATAACCAAATGAGTATGAAAATGGACGACCAAAAACCTATGAATATGAATAATAATCATATGCAAATGGAAATGAACAAAAAGATGGATATGAAAAAGGATTCTATGCCAATGAACCATAATATGTCTATGATGCCAAAAGACAGTTCGTCGTTTGATTACAATACACGTAAAACATATTTTAACTATGATTTTTTAAAGGCAAAAGAAAATACAACTTATAAGGCAGATTTACCTGTAAATGACCTTTTACTCAATTTAACGGGTAATATGCAACGCTATGTGTGGAGTATAAATGGTGTGCCGTTATCCGAAACCGATAAGATTAAAATTAAAGGTGGAGAAGTAACCAGAATAACCTTAAATAACTTAACAATGATGTACCACCCAATGCATCTTCACGGTCATTATTTTAGAGTTATTAACGAAAATGGAGAACGTTCGCCATTAAAACATACGGTTAATGTGCCACCAATGCAAAAAGTAATTATTGAATTTTATAACGAAGAATATGGCGATTGGTTTTTTCATTGCCACGTATTATATCATATGATGGGTGGTATGGCAAGAGTATTTAGCTATGATACACCAAGGGATGAAAGAATGGAAGCCTATCCAGTTCGAAAACTCATCAATGAAACAGACCATTATTATTCTTGGGGAAGAGCTCGTGCAGGTTCAAATTTTACAGAATTAAACCTTATGTCCAGTAATATTAGAAATGAATTTGGCTTGCGTACCGAATTTGACTACGACCAAAATGCTGAAGTAGAAGTAAATTACAACCGATACTTAAATGATTGGGTGCGCGTGTATGCAGGTGTAAATACCGAAACGTCAACACCAGATTCTTATGACACGTTTAATACCGTAGGATTAGTTGGTGTTAAATATTTTACACCCTATAGATTTAATGTAGATGTGAGTATGGACCATCAACTGCGCCCAAGAATCCGTTTAGATAGAGAACTGTTACTTTTTCCAAGGCTTTTTTTAGAGGGCGAATATGAATACAGAGCAGACTTTGGTTGGGTCAATGATATAGGGAATACATCCTATCAAGGCGAAACCCAATGGTTAGTTGGAGCTTCTTATATTTTATCACGAAATTTTTCAATACAAGGCAACTATAACAACAGATACGGTTGGGGTGGTGGACTTTTGGTAAGATTTTAATTTAAAAAAGTGAACAATGAAACACACATATCACATACACGGAATGACTTGCAACGGTTGTCGCAGTCACGTAGAAGAAACACTTTCTAAAGTGGAAGGTGTTTCAAAAGCAACAGTCGATTTAGAAAAGGCAGAAGCTACAATCGAAATGGAATCGCATATTCCTATAGAAACATTTCAAGAAGTCTTAAAAAATGATGGTGGGAAATACAGTATCCATAATCAAGATGAACATCATCACCATTTACAAGATAAAAAGGAAAGTCAACCAAAAGCGAAAGGCACAGGTACATTTTATTGCCCTATGCATTGCGAAGGCGATAAAACTTATGATAAAGCAGGAGATTGTCCTGTTTGCGGAATGGATTTGGTCGAAGAACAAAATCTAACAACAGCTACAACTGAACAATGGACGTGTCCAATGCACCCAGAAGTTGTAAAAGATGAAGCAGGTTCGTGTCCTATTTGCGGTATGGATTTAGTGCCAATGCAACCAGATGTTTCAGCAGAAGAAAAGACCTATAAAAAATTATTGAAGAAGTTTTGGACAGCAACTGCATTCACATTACCAATATTCTTAATGGCTATGAGCGAAATGCTCAATAACAATCCATTGTACGACATCATGGAACAAAAATATTGGAATTGGATTCAGTTCGCATTATCCATTCCAGTTGTATTTTATGCTACTTGGATATTCTTTGAACGTGCCTATAAAAGTATAAAAACGTGGAATCTTAATATGTTTACACTCATTGGAATAGGTGCTGGTGTAGCTTGGTTATTTAGTGTTTTTGGCATGTTTTTTCCAGATATTTTTCCAAGTCAATTCAAAACGGAATCTGGAGCAGTACACGTTTATTTTGAAGCAGCAACCGTTATTCTAACATTGGTGCTTTTAGGACAGCTTTTAGAAGCTCGTGCGCATAGTAAAACCAATTCGGCAGTAAAAGAATTGTTAAAGTTAGCACCCAATAAAGCTATAAAAGTAGTAGATGGCGAAGATATTGAAGTAACCATTGATGCTATTGAATTAAGTGACATTCTAAAAGTAAAACCAGGCGATAAGATTCCTGTGGATGGCTCGATAACAGAAGGCGAAACAACTATTGACGAATCTATGATTACTGGAGAGCCAATTCCTGTTAATAAAACAGTAAATGATAAAGTAAGTAGCGGAACAATTAATGGAAATCAATCATTCTTGATGAAAGCGGAAAAAGTAGGAAGTGATACGCTACTCTCTCAAATCATTCATATGGTTAACAATGCCAGTAGAAGTCGTGCGCCAATTCAGAATTTAGCCGATAAAGTATCAGGTTATTTTGTGCCTGTTGTGGTCATTATTTCATTACTAACTTTTGCAGTTTGGGCAATTTGGGGACCAGAACCAGTTTATGTTTATGCCTTTGTGAATGCTATTGCTGTTTTGATAATAGCTTGTCCTTGTGCGTTAGGATTGGCAACACCTATGTCTGTAATGGTTGGTGTTGGTAAAGGTGCTCAAAATGGTGTATTGATTAAAAATGCCGAAGCACTTGAAAAAATGGATAAGGTTACGACGCTAATTGTAGATAAGACAGGAACAATTACAGAAGGAAAACCAACCGTTGAAACAGTAGGTTCTTTTGATGCTGATTTTAGCGAAAATGACATTCTGAAATATATCGTTTCATTAAATACCAATAGCGAACACCCATTAGCAGAAGCTACAGTTAAATATGGAAAAGAACAAAATTCTGAAATTTTAAAATCAGATGCATTTAGCGCAGTTACAGGTAAAGGTGTAGAAGCTACTATTAATAATAAAAAAATAGCATTAGGAAATCCTAAGATGATGGATTATGCCAATGCAGCCATAACCTCTCAAATGGAGGAAGAAGCTAAAACGTATCAAAAACAAGGAAAGACAGTTTCTTATTTATCAATTGATAAAACAGTTACTGGTTATGTAGTTATAGGAGATAAAATTAAGGGGACTAGCGCCAAAGCCATTAAGGAACTTCAAGACAAAGGTATTGAAGTCATCATGCTAACTGGCGATAATCATGACACAGCACAAGCAGTAGCAACAGAATTGAATCTTACAGATTTTAAAGCCAGTATGTTACCTGAAGATAAACTCAAAGAAGTCGAGACACTACAAAACCAAGGAAAAGTTGTTGCTATGGCGGGCGATGGTATTAATGATGCACCAGCACTTGCTAAAAGTGATGTAGGTATCGCTATGGGTACAGGTACATCTGTAGCTATTGAAAGTGCTATGATAACCTTGGTAAAAGGAGATTTACACGGTATTGTAAAAGCAAAAAATTTAAGTCATGCTGTGATGAAAAATATTAAACAAAACTTATTTTTTGCACTCATTTACAACACATTAGGAGTGCCTGTTGCAGCAGGTGTTTTATTCCCATTTTTTGGCATTTTATTGTCGCCAATGATTGCTGCATTAGCCATGAGTTTTAGTTCGGTGTCAGTAATAGTGAATGCATTAAGATTAAGAAATATTAAAATATAGAAAATGAAAAAATATATAATTTACTTCGGAATATTAGCAATTGGACTCTTGTTAGGATGGTTTCTATTTGGTAATTCATCTTCTAAAGAAACTGAACACAATCACGAAGCAACAGTAGAAACTAATCAAATGTGGACGTGTTCCATGCATCCACAGATTATGCAACCAGAAGCTGGCGATTGCCCAATTTGCGGTATGGATTTAATTCCTGCGGAAAGTAGTTCTGAAGGATTATTAGCAGACCAGTTTAAGCTTACAGAAAACGCTATGGCATTAGCAAATATTCAAACGTCAATTGTTGGTAATGGTAAAGCTAAAGATAATACAGTTAAACTATCAGGGAAAATTGTAGAGAATGAAGAAGCGAATGCCGTTCAAGTCAGTTATTTTTCAGGAAGAATAGAACGACTAAATGTGAGTTTTACAGGCGAGGAAGTTAGAAAAGGGCAGTTATTGGCAACTATCTATTCGCCCGAATTATATGCAGCACAACAAGAACTTATTACAGCAGCTTCATTAAAAGAATCACAACCTGCATTATACAAAGCTGTGCGCAACAAATTAAAATTGTGGAAGCTCTCAGAAAATCAAATAAATCAAATTGAAACTTCTGGTAAGGTTAAAGAAAACTTTCCTGTCTATGCAACGGTTTCAGGAACAGTTTCTGAAAAATTAGTAGAACAAGGCGATTATATCAAACAAGGCCAACCTTTGCTCAAAATAGCAAATCTAAGTACAGTTTGGGCAAATTTTGATGTGTATGAAAATCAAATCGATTTATTTAAAAAAGGACAAGAGATTTCAGTCACTACAAATGCTTATGCTAATAAAGAATTTAAAGCTAAAGTAGATTTTATGCACCCTGTTTTAGATACCCGAACAAGAACTGTGAAATTACGAGCGGTACTCAATAATAAACAGGACACTTTTAAGCCAGGAATGTTTGTTGAAGGAAAAATTAAAGGAATGACTTCAAGTAAAGAACAAGTATTGGCCATTCCATCCACAGCCGTTTTATGGACAGGAGAACGTTCAGTTGTCTATATAAAAACAGACCCTACTCAACCTGTTTTTGAAATGCGTAAAATTACATTAGGTAATCAAATTGGCGATAATTACGAAGTGTTAGATGGTTTGAAAATTGACGATGAGATAGTAACAAATGGAACATTTACCGTAGATGGAGCAGCGCAATTACAAGGTAAAAAATCAATGATGAATAAAGAAGGTGGAAAAGTTATGACTGGTCATGAAGGACATCTTGGAATGGAAAATAATCCTTCAGCAAATAACGCGAATCATTCTAATATGAATGAGAGGGTAAAAGTGTCCAAGGGTTTTCAGAATCAATTGAAAGTCGTTTTTAATGATTATATCAAATTAAAAGATGCTTTACTTAAAGATGAATCTAATAACGTATTAACAGAATCAAAAAGACTACTGGGTAATTTATCTAAAGTTGATATGAAGCTATTAAAAGATAAAGAGGCTCATGGTCATTGGATGTCATTAGAAAAAGAAATAAAAGCATCTGCCACATCAATTTCAAATGCATCAAATATTGAATCACAACGAAATCATTTTAAGCATCTTTCATCACATTTAATTAGCACGATTCAGACATTTGGTATCAATGAAAAAGTCTTTGTTGAGTTTTGTCCGATGGTAGACGATAACATTGGTGCGTACTGGTTGAGCAGGGAAGAAAAAGTAATCAATCCATATTTTGGTGGTGCAATGCTAACCTGTGGAGAAGTAAAACAAGTCATAGAATAATAAAAATCAAATAATAACAATTAAATTTTTTAACAATGAAAAAAGTAATTTTAAGTGTAGCTGTAATTATGGCTATAGGTTTAACGAGTTGTAAAAACGAAACCAAGCAAGAAACAACAGAAACAAAAACGGAAGTATCTAAAGACATGGCTATGGTAGACATATCTTTTGGTGTTAGAGGTAATTGCGGAATGTGTAAAAAAACTATCGAAAAAGCTGCTAACAAAGTTGAAGGTGTTGCTAATGCAACATGGGATGTCGATAAAAAGAAAATAGATGTGTCTTTTGATGATGCTAAAACAGATGCAATGGCAATTCACAAAGCAATAGCAGCATCAGGTTACGATACAGAAAAAGTTTCAGGAGATGAAGATGCTTACAGTAACCTACCAGGATGTTGTCAATACGACCACGAAATGATGATGAATCAATAAGGAGATAAAGGAAGAGGGTCATTCAGACCATGACCATTAATAATAAATATAGAAGAGCCTTGTTATTTAAGGCTCTTCTATTATAAAAAAATCATACTAACGTTATTTGCAATACCATTGCATTAAATAATTTATATCTTTGCTACGATGAAATTTTTAGCTTTTATATTATCAATTTATATTTTCGCGCTTAATTTAGCACCCTGCGAAGATAATGTTACGCTTGATAATGAGGTTCAAACAGAAATTTCACAAGGAATGGACAATGACCATCAACATCAAGATTCAGATTTATGTTCGCCTTTTTGTATTTGTCAATGCTGCCATGTAAGTGCTGTGCATTTTGATATACCGGATTTAAAATTAGAATTATCTTTTATTTCCACAAAAGATGTTTTATACCTAAGCGGTTCAGAAAAAGACTTCACGAATTCCGTTTTACAACCACCACAAGTGTAATGAACACCTGCTACGCAGGTGTATTATAAATCTATGCTACCATCGATACTCTTTGGTAACTATTCTTTATTTATAAATTCATTATAACTATAATTCTATGATTAATAAAATCATTGATTTTTCAATCAATAACAAATTCATTATTGGTTTGCTAACGCTTACCATTGTTGGAGCTGGTATTTGGAGTATGACTCAAGTACCTATAGATGCGGTACCAGATATTACCAACAACCAAGTACAAGTCATTACGCAAGCACCAAATTTAGGAACAGAGGATATTGAGCAAATCATAACCTATCCAGTAGAGGTAGCAATGAGCAATCTACCTAATGTCCAAGAAATTCGTTCAATTTCTCGTTTTGGCTTATCAGTTGTTACCATTGTTTTTGACGATGATATGGGAACGTATCTGCCACGTCAATTAGTCGCTGAAAAACTCAACGACATCAAAGAACAAATTCCCGAGGGATTTGGAGAACCTTCAATGGGTCCTATTTCATCTGGTCTAGGAGAAATATATCAATACACACTTAAAGTCAAACCAGAATACAAAGAGAAATATTCAGTTACTGATTTGCGCACCATGCAAGATTGGATTGTACAACGTCAAATGGCAATGGTAGAAGGTGTTGTTGAAGTTAATGCTATTGGCGGAAAAATTAAGCAATATGAAGTCGCTGTTGATCCAAATGAGTTGCGAGCAATCGGATTAACAATTACCGATATCTTTGAGGCTCTAGAAAACAACAATCAAAATACAGGTGGTGCATATATCGAAAAGAACCATCAAGCCAATTTTATACGTGGCGAAGGTTTAGTGCGTAGTTTGGATGATATTAAAAAAATCACAGTAAGAAACGTCAATAATATTCCTATAACTATTGGCGATATTGCCAAAGTACAATTTGGTTCAGCTATTCGTTATGGTGCATTA
This sequence comes from uncultured Algibacter sp., assembly GCF_947495675.1. Taxonomy (GTDB): domain Bacteria; phylum Bacteroidota; class Bacteroidia; order Flavobacteriales; family Flavobacteriaceae; genus Algibacter_B. The sequence goes on from NZ_CANLZX010000006.1 coordinate 23,512, forward strand.
ACACAAGATGGCGAAGGCGAAGTTGTAGGCGGTTTGGTAATGATGCTTAAAGGCGCAAATTCAAACGATGTTATCGAGAATGTAAAAGAGCGCATGGCTCTAATAGAAAAGTCATTACCAGAAGGTGTGATTATCGAACCTTTATTAGACCGAAGTAAATTAATAGCAGAAACTACATCAACTGTAGCAACAAACCTTATTGAAGGCGCATTAATAGTAATATTTGTACTCATCTTTTTATTAGGAAATTGGCGAGGTGGTTTAATAGTGGCATCCACTATTCCATTATCGTTATTGTTCGCATTTATACTTATGAATGTATTTGATGTTTGGGCTAATCTAATGAGTTTAGGAGCAATAGATTTTGGAATCATTGTAGATGGAGCCGTAATTATTGTAGAAAGTACGGTATTCCTAATTGCATCCCAAGTATTAAAAAAGAAAAGTCTTTCAGTAAAAGAAAGGGATAAAGTGGCTTCTAATGCTTCAAAAAAAATGATGAATGCTGCGTTTTTCGGTCAGCTAATTATTCTAATTGTCTTCCTACCTATTTTGGCATTAGAAGGCATTGAAGGTAAAATGTTTAAACCAATGGCATTGACTTTCATTTTTGCAATGATTGGCGCCATGGTGCTTTGTTTGACTTATGTGCCAATGATGTCTGCCTTGATTTTAAGAGCACCAAAGTCAGACAAAAAATCTTATGGCGATAAATTTGTGCATTGGGTAGAAGACAAATACCAACCTTTATTAGTTAAAGCAATACAAAAAGGAAAATGGATTATAGGCATTGCTGTCGTGCTTTTCGGAATTACAGTTTTTATGTTTACAAGAATGGGTGGCGAATTTATTCCACAATTAGATGAAGGCGACATTGCATTTCACGCCATTTTAAAACCAGGAAGTTCCCTTACAGAAACGATTGAAACAACTACAAAAATTGAACAAATTGTAAAAGCAAAGTTTCCAGAAGTTGAAAAAATTGTAAGTCGAATTGGTGTTGCCGAAATTCCAACAGATCCCATGCCGATGGATTTAGCCGATGTTTTTGTGATTCTGAAGCCAAAAAGCGAATGGACAACAGCCACTACAAAAGATGAATTGATAGAGAAGATGAAAGAAGCGATTGAAATGGTTCCTGGTGTTAACTATGAATTTACACAACCTATCGAAATGCGCTTCAACGAATTACTAGAAGGTGTGAGAGAGGATATTGCTATAAAGCTTTACGGAGAAGATATAAATGTACTGTCTCAAAAAGCAGAAGAAATATCTAAAATTATTGCTGGTACTGATGGTATTGGAGATATGAAAGCGGAAGCCACAACAGGTTTACCACAAATGACCATTACTTACAATAGAAATAAATTGGCACAATACGGACTGCAAATAAATACGTTGAATCAAATCGTTCAATCGGCTTTTGCAGGAGGTACAGCAGGAATTATTTTTGAAGGCGAAAAGCGATTCGATTTAGTGGTAAGATTGAATTCCCAAAATCGAAAGGATATTTCAGATGTTCAAAATTTGTACATCAACTTACCGTCTGGTACTCAAATTCCACTTCGGGAAGTTGCAGATATAAGCTACAAAGCAGGCCCAATGCAAATAAGCAGGGATAATACAAACAGAAGAACCTATGTTGGAATTAATGTTAGAGGGCGTGATGTAAAATCGTTAGTGGCTGAAATCAAATCAAAATTAGATGTTAACCTTGAATTGCCATCTGGTTATTTCATTCGTTATGGTGGTGCATTTGAAAATTTAGAGCGTGCCAGTAACCGATTAAAAACTGTAGTACCACTAGCGTTATTACTCATTTTTGTACTTATTTACTTCGCATTAAAATCGTTGCCTCAAACCTTAATGATTTATATCGCCATCCCAATGGCAACCATTGGAGGTATAGTAGCATTGTGGTTAAGGGATATGCCATTTAGTATTTCGGCAGGCGTAGGATTCATAGTATTATTTGGTGTAGCGGTTTTAAATGGATTGGTAATGATTAGTGGATTAAATGAATTGAAAGAAGAAGGTGTTACCAACCTTAAAGATAGAATTATAGAAGGCACAAAACGAAGAATTAGACCCATTATGTTAACTGCTTTTACAGATGTTTTAGGTTTTTTACCTATGGCAATTTCAGCATCAGCTGGTGCAGAAGTTCAGCGACCATTAGCAACTGTTGTTATAGGTGGCTTACTAACTTCTACCTTACTAACATTGTTTATCATACCTATATTATATCATTGGGTAGAAGCAAAACCTTTGAAATTTAGAACGAACAAAAAAGTGGTTACTGTAACTGCTATAATAGCATTGTTTTTTATGCTACCCATTAATATCAATGCGCAACAAAATAGCGATGTACTTCCTGTAATATCAATGGAAGAAGCGGTAATATTATCAAAAGAAAATTTCCCGCTTTTAAAACAAAAGAAATTAGAAGTTACCAAACAAGAGCAGTTAAAAAGTACAGCTTATGATTTTGGTACAACTCAAATTTTTACAGGAGGCGAAGAAGTTAATAATGGAAACGGTATTTATACCACTATAGGGCTTGGTCAATCCAATATCGATGTGTTTGGTATTTCTGCTAAAAAACGGTTGCAGGAACAACGTATTCAATTAGCCCAAAAAGTATTTCAACTTTCAGAATTAGATTTAGAATTGGAAGTGAAGAAAGCGTGGGTAAATGCCTTGCAGAGTAAAAGGAATTATAATTTGTATAAAGAGTTAGATTCAATTTATACCAACTTTGAAAAAGCAGTAGCATTAAATTATGAAGTAGAAGCCATTTCAAGGCTAGAATATGCAGCAGCTAAAAATCAAGCATTACAGATTCAAAATAAATTTATGCAATCAAAAAGTGAATATGATATTGCACTACAACAGTTAAATCTATGGCTGATTTCTGATACCTTCTATACTGTTCCTAATGATTTCGAAATTAATAACGAAATTGATGTTGATACTTTTAACCTAGAAGAACATCCCTTATATGGTATAGCACAATTACAAGTAACAGAAGCAGAAGCAACATATAAGGCTGCAAGAGCTGATAATTTACCCAAGTTAAATCTTCAAGGTGGATTACAAAACGTAAATGGAAATTCAGGGTTTTACACCTATCAAGCAGGTATTTCAATTCCTTTTTTGTCAGGTACTAATAAAGCAAAAGTTAAAACTGCAAAAATTGATACTGAAATTGCCGAAACGAACATTCAGTTCAAAAAACAAGACCTACAATCCAAGTTTATACAATCAAAAGAGAATTATCAAAAATGGAAGACGTCTTGGTTTTTCTATAAAAATGAAGTGTTACCACTTGTGAAAGAACAAAAAGTGGGTGCTTTATTTGCCTATAAAGAAGGAGAGATAGATTATACAGGATTTACACAACTCATAAAAGAAGCTATTCAATCTGAATTACAAGCTCAAGAAGCATTAATAAATTATTTAGGAAGTACATTTCAACTACAATATTTTAATAAATAAGAAAATGAAAAACACACGATATATAATCTTAGCACTACTAACAGTTTCGCTTTTAGTTGTTGCTTGTGGAAATAAAGAAAGCCAAAAAGAAGGCGATGGTCATGCACACAATGAAGATGCAAAGCCAGAAGCTGAAGAAGCTCATAGTGATGAAGAAGAAGTGATGCTATCACAGCAACAGTTTGATGCCTTAAAAATGAAAACAGACACCTTAGCATTGCGTAATATGAGCGGTTATGTAGAAGCTAATGGCACATTGGAAGTGCCACCACAAAACGAAGCGGCTATTACGTCTGTTGTTGGTGCAAATGTGGTATCGATAAAAGTTATTGAAGGCGATAAAGTTAATAAAGGTCAAGTGGTTGCCTATCTATCACATCCTAATATTATAAAAATGCAGACCGATTATTTGAATGCTTTTAGCAACAGTAATTTTTTAAAGAAGAACTATGAACGTCAGCAAAAATTATATGATGCAGGAGTTGGCTCTGGTGCAAGTTTTCAAAAAGCCGAAGCAGAATATGATGCCTCTAAAGCTATGGTAAATGGGTTGGAAGCGCAATTGAGACTATTAAACATAAACACGTCATCTGTACAAAAAGGAACAATTGCTCAAAGTATATCATTACGTAGTCCAATAGATGGTTTTGTCCAAAAAGTTGAGGTTAAAATAGGACAATATGTAGAACCACAAACCGAACTTTTCGAAATCGTAAACACGCATCACGTTCATGCAGATTTAATGGTGTTTGAAAAAGACGTTTATAAAGTAAAGAAAGGTCAAAAAGTGATATTCAATTTACAATCTAATACAGACGAAGATCTTACAGCAGAAATCTATTCGGTAAGTAAAACTTTTGAAGATAATCCCAAAGCCCTTCACGTACATGCTGAAATTGAAAACAAAAAAGGGAATTTAATTCCAGGAATGTATATAAAAGGTAAAATTCAAGTTGAGAATGCAGAAACTAATGCATTACCAGAAAGTGCTATTATAAAAGAAGGCGATAGATTTTATGTGTTTTCAGTAGAAAGAGAAAATGAAAATTGGAGTTTTAAACCTATTGAAGTGCTTTTAGGAGAAAAAGATGGTAATTGGATAGCAGTTCAATTTACTGAAGAACAAGATAAAGCTACAAAATTCGCTTATAACAATGCCTACTATCTTATTGCTGAAATGAAAAAAGGAGAAGCAGAACACGAACATTAGATTATGAAAACAATAGAACAACTTTTAGAGTCAAAAAACATACGTGTTACAGCAATGCGTTTATTGATTTATAAGTTTCTTGCTGAGAAACAAGTAGCGGTAACATTAAGTGATATCGAAAACGCTTTTGAAAAAGCAGATAGAACTACATTGTATAGAACAGTAAAAACCTTTGAAGAAAAAGCGATTGTGCATCAAATAGATGATGGCACAGGCATTACAAAATATGCGCTGTGTGAAAAGGGATGCAATTGTGAGATTGAAACTGATTTGCATTTACATTTTCATTGCAATAACTGTAATGTAACCATTTGTTTAACAGAACATAAAATTCCTCAAATTAAAGTACCAGATGGATTTATTTCTGAAGACATAAACTTGGTTATAAAAGGTGTTTGTGATAAATGTAGTGGATTATAAATGCACTTCCGTTGCATTGTATTTTAACTCATCTTTGTTTTAATTAAGTACAATAATGATGAAAAGTAAATTAATAGGGACGAGTTTAATTTCAGCAATCGCAGCTTCATTGTGTTGTATAACACCTGTTTTAGCAATGATTGCAGGTACAAGCGGGATTGCTTCAATGTTTTCTTGGATAGAACCTTTTAGACCTTATCTAATAGGGTTAACAATTTTAATTCTTGGTTTTGCTTGGTATCAAAAACTAAAACCTCAAAAGGAAATTGACTGCGAATGTGATATTGAAGAAAATTCAAAATTTATACAGTCAAAAACGTTTTTAGGAATAGTAACTCTTTTTGCAATTGTGATGTTGGCTTTTCCATTCTATTCAGGAATTTTTTATTCAGATACAGAGAAGCAAATAGTCGTAGTTGACAAATCGGAAATTAAAACAACTGAATTTCAAATCAGCGGAATGACTTGTACGAGTTGTGAAGAGCATGTAAATCACGAAGTAAATAAACTTAATGGAATTCTAAGCTCAAAAGCGTCCTACGAAAATGGAAATGCAGTTGTTGAGTTCGACAGAACTAAAACCAATGAAGCTGAAATTGAAATTGCTATTAACGCAACAGGTTATAAAGTAATTAACAAAAAATAGAACTAATGGAAGTTATATTAAAATCAGAAATTACTTGTCCAAACTGTAAACATAAAAAAGTTGAAGAGATGCCAACAAACGCTTGTCAGTTTTTCTACGAGTGCGAGAATTGTAAAACGGTTTTGAAACCGAATGAAGGAGATTGTTGTGTGTATTGTTCTTTTGGAACGGTTCCATGTCCGCCAATTCAAAAAGGAAAAAACTGTTGCTAACAAAATAATTTCAATAAGTAAGGAAACTAAGTGAAAAAAAAGAAACTCAATTTACGAGATATAAAACCAAATTCAGGAACAGAACATAGTCACGATGATGGTCATAATCATAATGAACAACAAAGTAGGTTTAAAGTCTATTTGCCTGCAATCATAAGTTTTACAATGCTAATTATTGGAATAGCATTAGACTATTTTGATGTTGCTTTTTTCAAAGATTGGTTACGCATTATTTGGTATGGTATTGCCTATTTACCTGTAGGATTTCCTGTAGTAAAGGAAGGTTGGGAAAGTATTAAAAAAGGAGATGTATTTACAGAGTTTTTTTTAATGTCTATTGCAACCATAGGTGCATTCGTAATTGGAGAATATCCTGAAGGAGTAGCAGTAATGTTATTCTATGCTGTTGGAGAGTTATTCCAGAGTGCGGCAGTAAATAAAGCAAAGGGCAATATTAAAGCTTTGCTAGATGTACGTCCTAATGAAGCTTTGGTATATCGGAATAATGATTACATTTCTGTAAGTCCAGAAACGGTTGAAATTGGAGAAAAAGTTCAAGTCCGTGTTGGAGAAAAAATTCCTTTAGATGGTATTCTGCTTTCCGAAAAAGGCTCATTTAATACAGCGGCATTGACAGGCGAAAGTAAACCGAATACCATTGCAAGAGGCGAAAAAGTATTTGCAGGAAGTATTAATATGGATGGAGTTATTGAAATAGAAACCACCAAAGAATTTAAAGATAGTTCCATTGCACGTATTCTCGATATGGTGCAGAATGCAACAGCTCGAAAATCTAAAACTGAATTGTTCATTAGAAAATTTGCACGAGTTTATACACCCATTGTAGTGTTTTTGGCTATTGCGGTTACATTTTTACCATACTTTTTTGTAGATGATTATGTGTTTAGAGATTGGTTGTATCGCGCCTTAATCTTCTTAGTGATATCGTGCCCTTGTGCTTTGGTTATTTCTATTCCGTTAGGTTATTTCGGTGGATTGGGTGCAGCTTCAAAAAATGGGATTTTATTTAAAGGAGCTTCATTCTTAGATGCAATGACCAAGATAAATACGTTGGTCATGGATAAGACAGGAACGGTAACTAAGGGTGTCTTTAAAATTAAGCAGATTAAAGCCATCAATTTGGATGAAAAAGAATTTATGAAATACCTGATGGCTATGGAAGAACAATCCACACATCCAATCGCTAAAGCTATTTTAGAATATAATGATGAAGGCACAGATTATGAGGCTTCCGAAGTATTTGAAATAGCAGGAAAAGGTTTAAAAGGTATCGTAAATGGAAAGACTGTTTTGGTTGGTAATAAAGCCCTAATGACAGCCAATAATATTAATGTTTTAGAAGAAACAGAAACTATTGTAGAATCTATAGTACTAGTGTCTATAGACAATGCATTTGCAGGCTATGTGGTTATTGCTGATGAATTAAAAGAGGACGCAAAAGAAACGATTACCTCATTACATAAAGTTGGTGTCAAAAATATAATGATGCTCTCTGGCGATAAGGATTCCATTACTCAAAAAGTAGCTTCCGAGTTAAACATCGAAATCGCTAAAGGTGGTTTGTTACCAGAAGATAAGCTAAATGAAGTCGAAATTTTAAAACAAGACCCTAATAATAAGATTGCTTTTATAGGCGATGGAATTAATGATGCACCAGTTTTAGCAGCAAGTGATGTAGGTATAGCAATGGGTGGTTTAGGAAGCGATGTCGCTATTGAAACAGCAGATGTTATTATCCAAACCGACCAACCTTCAAAAGTGGTTAAAGCCATTAAAATTAGTCGTTCTACCCGAAAGATTGTATGGCAAAATATCATATTAGCATTTGGTGTAAAAGTAATAGTGCTGATTTTAGGAGCGGGCGGTTTAGCAACTATGTGGGAAGCTGTATTTGCAGATGTTGGTGTTGCGTTATTAGCAATTTTGAATGCGGTAAGATTACAGCGTATGAAATGGGTTGATTAAAAGAATTAAAGCTATAAATAGTATAAGATTAATTTTTATAAATTAATTGAATGTTAATATTTTTAACTCGTTAGGCTAATCAATTCACTCAGCACCTTTCAATTCATTCCGTTGCTCTTCATTACTTAAAAGGAGCTTTATCAACATAGGTCTTGGATACATTTTCAAAGTTGTAGTTGTCCTTCTCATACTTGATGTAAAGTTAATCAAGCCAACTATATATAAACAGACCTTGTCAACTTTGAAAAAGAGTCCGCAAAATCAAATTCACTTACACCTTTCACTTCACAAAGTTTTAAAATTTAGCCTGAGACGGACTGCATAACCAGGTTCGTACCTCACTCTTTTTATAAGTCCTTACTTAAACTAAATTTTAGATAATGTTACCGAAAAGGTAACAGCGATGGCGCTATGGGAAGTAAGTGAATATGAAATATTAGAGACTATTTCTATCTCAATCTTTAATAGTAAAAAGACATCAATACATATCAAATTTCTACTTTCTAAGATAAATGAAAAGGAAAACGCTCAAGATATAATAAGTATGTGAATAAATGCCATTGTGTCAACTAATTGACCCCAATCAACATCATATATTATTGGCTTAAATATTGACGTAATATTCTCATAATAGTAATGAAGAAATATTAATGTTTCTTACTTTTTAATTAGATTCTTTCAAAAAATGGAAAAGTTATTTCTTAAAAAATGAAAGTATAATTAATCAACTCAAAAGCTTTTTAGCTTTAGAAAAAAAAGTACTGCAACCCGAAATAAAATGAAGGGATTGTATAGCAAGAGGGTAACACGCTTCGCGATGTTACATATATTAAATTTTGCTGTAGTCTTAATGTTTACAAGGGGTTTTAGAGTTTATGATTTTTTAGGATTTAAGACTTGACGCTACTTTTTACTAAAAACATTTGATAACCGCCGAAAATAGGCAATTATTTTACTAAAAAAGATGGATAAAGGATATGAAAAAGAGGGTTTCGAGACTTTTAAAATCAAAAGTTCAGTAGCTAGTCAATTTAGAGATTTTTGTAAGATGCTATCAAAATCTCAATCCATGACATTACTATTGATGATGGATTTTTTTAATGAAAATGGAATTTCCCCTACGGAGAATTTAGGACCTCGAATGGAAACCTTGGAAAACAGAATCTCTATGCTAATTAAAAAACGTATGAATGGCATGATAGCCATTATGAAGGATATTGAAAAGTCACAAACCAAACCTACCGTAGCGATGATGCAAGCACTTTTTCAAGCAGCGGAACCGCCCAAAGAAAAATTGATTTTAGAAAGAAAATATTTCAAAGAAAAGAAAGAAGTTCAATATCGAGCAAAAAAATTCATTGATAAGAATGACTAATGGAAAAGGTAAACTATATTATTCAGCTAAACGCTGTTTTTGAATGCTTCAATAAAGACGAGAGAATTAAACAGGGTCATATTACATTATACCTGGCATTCTTTCAGAAGTGGAACCGAGAATACTTCAAAAAAACGATAACTATAAATAGGGAATCGACTATGAAGAAAGCAAAATTTAAATCTAAAACAACTTATCACAACTACATAAGAGATCTCAATGATTGGGGCTATTTAAAATATTTTCCATCATACCATCCAGCAAGAGGCTCAAAAGTTAAGATGGCCATTTTTTTTAATTCAGTTGGTCAAAAATTGGCTAACACCGTCCCAAAACCAGGCCAAAATCTGGTATCTTCTTATAAACATAAAACAAAAGAAAACTTTAATAAACTGGCAAGGCCAAAAAATGAATTGGAAGTTTTAGGTTTTTTTAAGGAGAATAATTGGCCTAAAATTGAGGGAAGAAAATTCTATGCATATTATGAAACAAAAAATTGGAAACTTAGTAGAGGACTAAACATTAAAAACTGGAAAGAGAGCGCTAAAAATTTTGTTGAGAAAGGTTTTAAAATAAAGGAGGAATACACTAATCCATTTTCTGGCTATGTGGATAACTTGAAAAATAATAACGTTAAAGATTATGATATACCATTATAAATATATATCAGAATATCAAAAGTTTATTACACTCTCTAAAGCATCATCAGCATCTTTATGCATAAAGTTAGCTTGATAGTTAATAGTGGTGGTAATTGAGGAATGACGATATAGCTTTTGAAGCATCTTAATAGGGATTTTATCCTCGGAGATATTACCGAAGCTATGGCGGGCAATGTGCATGGTAACTTTCTTATTTATTTCAGCTTTTTCTGCAACCCTTGCTAAATATTTATTTAACATAGTTGTAGCAGCGTTAACTTTTCTAAAGACATCCTTCGACGCTTTCAGGTTAACCATTTTCATCTCTGGAAAAATAAAATCATTATCGTCCAGTTTATTAATCGAGTATTGTTCTAAAATAGGAAAAGCTTTCTCGGGAATCTTTAATGACAATAATTTTGAATTTTTATTCATACGATAGTTAAGTCTATTATCAGAAATATCAGACCACCTAATTTTGAGTACATCAGCAACACGTATGCCAGCAAAATAGAAACTGAAAAGCCATATGTTTCTTGCATGTATTTCATTTTCAGTTAGACCTTTGACATTTTCAAAAGCAATGAGTTCTTCCTTATTTAATCCAGTTTTTTGACTTTCAGGAAATTTAATTTGAATTCCACTCGATCCAAATGGATATAATTTTCTATCGACAATTCCTAACTTGATAGCTCTATTATATATGGTTCTTATAACAACAAGGTTATTGACTATAGATCTTTCAGATAAACCAATCTTTGTTTTTAAATGTGTTTTAAAGTTTCTCAGGAATTGTTCATCAATCTCTTGAAAGGAGAGTTGATTTGATTTTGAAAAATTTAACACATGATTTACTCTTACCTTATCCGCATAATATCGAGCCAATTTTTTATTGGCTTCAAGTTCATTTAAAAAAGCTTTTGAAATTTCAGAAAAGCTTGAGCCCTTTGAACCTTTGTATAATTTATCCTTAATACGATTTACTGACAAATCTTGTTTCTGAGCTTGTAAATCCATAAGCATTTTATTCGCTTCAGATAACTTTTTAACCAACAGATTATTAAGATTCGCTGCATTTGGATGTGATTTTCGTACACGAATATTTTTCTCATCCCAATGTTCTAATTCTATATAATGACCAATGTAATGATAGCTGGAACGTCTATTTTTAGAAATTCTAATCGCCAAAGGGCATAAGCCATTTTTATTTGGCTTCTTGCGAAGAACTATTTTTGCGTTTGAAGACATTTTTTTGATACTTTAGATATTAAAGATAATCATTTTTGGTACAACATAGGTACAACAAATATTGATTTTAATTGAATTTAAATGATATCATTTAAAATTGAAATGTTGTTAATCAATTGAATATGAATTACTTTGGTGTTATTTGAGCTAAATATGATTGGACTTAAAATCCAATGTCCATTAGGACGTACGGGTTCAAGTCCCGTCTTCAGTACAGATAAAAAGCCGAAACGAAAGTTTCGGCTTTTTTGATTTTAATAATGACTGTTAAACATTGCGGTACGGTCGGTACTTTTATTAAAATTAAATAACCCGAATTAGCTTTCAACATTATCCTTTCCTATTATATTCTTATTCTAGTTGTTTTAAGCTTTTATAAAAATTTCTATAAGAAATTAGTATTTAAAATAATTTTTATGTTCTAGTTTTATAAGTTAACATTAGCACTAGTAGGTGTTTTGTTTAAGATTAACATAAAAAACAACAAGTTTTATACTCGAATTGGTCGTTTTTTATGTTAAAAATAATAAATATTTAAAAATTAATAGTATATTTGGGAAACCTCAACTGGTTAACCAAATTGGAAAACCAATAAAAGTCTACTAGCACAACATATTTTTGTTAAGAAATAAACTAAATATTTAATTACTAAAACTAAAATTATGAAAACAAAATTACTTTTATTGCTTTTATGTGTATCTGGGATTGGTTATTCTCAAACTCAGCCAACAGTGCACAATGCTACTTTTGACAATATTGCTAAATCTTCAGGATCTAGTTGTTCTTGTTCTGGATGGATTAATAAGGATATTGCAGATCAGTCAGAATCTTCTGATAGAAATTCAGGTACAGATGATGTTGTTAAATTTGATGATTTTGAATCAGATGGTATTTATCAAGAAGTTGAGGTTGTAGCTAATAGTGTTTATACTTTAGATATTGAATATCAATATAAAATAGACCCAACTACAACAACAGGAATTCAAGTTTATATTTTGAAAGGAAGTGCTTATGTTAGTGGTTACACACCTGCTTACGATCTTCCTGCCGATGCAGCACAATCTGGATTTGGTTATGAAACTGTTGCTCAGGTTGAGACAGCTGCTAATCAACTTTCATTTACTTCAATAACTAGCCCAGGGAATACAGATTATAATGATGCAGCACAAATTTCGTTTAATACAGGTTCTGAAACTAGTATAGCTATATTTATTAGAGCCATTGGTCCTTATGATTCAATGAGTCATGGAGATGCTTCTAAAGATAAAGGTTGGATGAATGGAGATGCAGAAATTAGAATGGATAATTTAACTTTAGTAAACACTACTGTTCTTTCAACTAAAGATGTTTTAGCGAGTAAATTAAATATTTATCCTAACCCAGCTCAAGATTTCATTCAAATTGAATCTAAAGATGTAAAAATATCTTCTGTACAAATGTATAGCCTAATTGGTCAAGAAGTTGTTTCTAGCAAAAGTTTAGTAAATAATAGATTAGATATTTCAAACTTATCAAGAGGAATTTACCTTTTAAAAGTAAATTCTGATAATGGAAGTTTGACTAAAAAAATTGTAGTTGAGTAAATTATGATAGTTTGATTTTAAAAAGCCTTTTATAATTATAAAAGGCTTTTTTTACTTTTATAAAAGTGACTCAAAATAAAGCGTACTATTAATTAATAATAATTTTTAACCCAAATGAATTATACTGTGAATTTTAAATTAAAAAAATCCATTTTATTTAGCTTGTTTATTTTAATTTTATCTGTAGGTTGTAAAGAAGTTTCAACTCTAAATGAAATTAAAGTATCTAATATTGAAGAATTAAATAATGCCATTAAAGATGCAAAGGCTGGTGATAATATTGTTTTATCTAATGGCGTTTGGAAGGATGTTGAAATTACATTTATAGGTGAAGGAACCGAAGATAAACCAATAACTATTAAAGCTGAAACGCCTGGAGAAGTGTTTATAGAAGGTGTTTCTAATTTAGCGATTAGTGGTAATTATTTAAAAGTAGATGGCTTATTTTTTAGAAACGGACACGCACCTACTACAAACGTAATTGCCTTTAGAACTAGCGAGAAAAATGTTGCTAATAATTGTACTGTTTCAAACTGTGTAATTTTAGATTTTAATAACCTTGAGCGCGATCAAGATAACCTTTGGGTGCAGTTTTACGGTAAACATAATAAATTAGAGCATTGTTACCTTGCAGGAAAAACCAATGGTGGTCCAACTGTTAGAGTAGATTTAAAGGGAAACCAAAGTATTAGAAATTATCATCAAATTGTAAATAATCATTTTGGACCAAGACCTAGAAAAGGTGGTGCTAGAGGAGAAACTATACAATTAGGAAGTAGCTTTACATCCATGTCGCCAAGTAACACAACAATTGCAAATAACTTATTTGAAGAATGTAATGGTGAAGTTGAAATTATTTCTAGTAAAACCAATTTTAACTTAATTAAAAATAATGTATTCTATAAGAGTGAAGGCTCTGTAGTGACACGCCATGGTAATTATGTTACCATAGATGGAAACTACTTTATAGGTGATGGTGTAAACGAGCAGTATGGTGGAATTAGAATAATTAACACAGGGCATTGGGTTATAAACAACCTTTTTTATAAGTTAAAAGGAAAGAACTTTAGAAGTCCATTGGCAATAATGAATGGAATTCCTAAATCACCTTTAAACAGATATAATCAAGTAACAGATGTTGTTGTAGCATACAATACATATGTAGATTCTAATTCGCCTTGGCAGTTTGGTGTAGGGACTAATATCTCGCAATCAGATGTTTTGCCTAAATCTGAGATTCGTTCTGCAAGACCTTTAAGAACTGAAGTCGTAAATAATGTAATTTACAATTCTGTTGGTGATGCAAACCCAATTATTGAACATGATAAAGCTGATGGTGTTACTTTTGCAAGTAACATAATACATAATAATGGAGTCGATTTTTCAAAGCGTGATGGTTTAACTCCTGCAGAACTTACTTTAACAAATATTGGATCAGATATTTCTGCTCCAATTTCTGGGTTTGATGATGTAGAGATTTACAATGGTTTCGATTTTGAAACTATCACCAAAGATTTATTAGGAAAATCAAGAAGTGAATCAAATCAAATAGGAGCTATTCTAAACTCAGGTAATATAAATTTAGATGTATTAGATAAAACTAAATATGGAGCAAGTTGGTATTCTGATGCAGTTGAAGCTAAAGAAGCTGCAACTCATACAGTAAGCAATAGTGCTCAATTAGTTGCAAAGTTAAAAGAAGCAAATAGCGGTGATATTATAGAATTAAATGATGTATTGTTTAAGATTTCAGAGCCTTTAATTATTAATAAAACCATAACAATTCAATCTAAAGGAAAAGCTGAAATACAATATGTAGGAGCTGCAAATACTCCTGCCTTAGCCTTACATCCTTACGGTAAATTAACTTTAAAAAACATCAAACTAAAAGGTACAAATACGCAATTTGCATTTGCAAGCTTAAAAGAAAATATGTCTAATCACTTTGGTCTGGAAGTAATAGATTCTGAAATAAGTAATTTTGACTATGCTTTAAAAGTTTACAAACAATCTTTTGCAGAAGAAATCACTTTTAAAAACACATCAATATCAGATTGTTTAAATGGTATTGAGTTATCAGAAGAAACTAATGATAAAGGTGATTATAATACAGAATATTTAACCATTTCTAACTGTAATTTTAATAATGTTAAAGCGAATGTTATTGATTATTATAGAGGTGGGTATGATGAGTCTACTATTGGTGGTAACCTTGTAATTAAAAACTCAACATTTACTAATTGTGGTGCTAAAGAGAAAAACAAGATGCTTTTAAATCATAGAGGTATTGTTAATGTGAATATTACAGGGAATACCTTCAAAAATAACTCAGTCAAATTTGTTTCAATATTATGGGGTGCTAAAAATAATCTTCAATCTAACAATACAATTGTTAATTCAGGACAAATAAAAGTTGAAGAAAATTTAGCAATGAAATTGATGTATTAATACAGGTTAATATCTCGATTATAAATATTTACTAATCTATAAAAGTGTCATTCAAATTATTTTATTCATTTTTTTGCATATAAAACAGTTTTTCGGCTTTATAAGCATTGTTTTTTGAATATTTTATAATTTAATTATGTTAAAATTAAGATTTTATTGTAATTTTCTTTGTAAACATTATAATTATCAATATATTTGGTCAACCAATCTGGTTAACCAATTAAAAAGTTCTAAAATACAAGTTTTTTAATTTTTAATATGTTCATATTTTAAGTTCGTATTAAATCAAAATAACAAAAGAAATTTAGAGACAGGGATTTATAAAGTTTTTTTAAAAAATTATTGTTTGAGTTAGTCGAAAACAAACAAGGCTTTATGTTTCCTGTCTCTAAAAAATGAATTATTAGTGGCGTTAAACATTATAAAACTATTCATATAAAGCGGGATTGAAAAGTTAGTTTGATGCTGCTATTTATTCATGTAGCATAATTACATAAAAAATAATTTAATCAAGATATAGTATTCATTTCAAAAAAGTAATATGAAGTTAATAAACAAAATGTCTATTCGTGTGTTTTTAAGTTTAATGTTTGTTGTAATGATTTCTTGTAAAGAACAATCATCAAATATATCTGAAGAGTCATCAACTAATGAAACGGGGCATCCAAGTTTAATTTTAACAGCGCAAGGAGTTAAAGAAATTAGATCAAATTTAGGGCAAATTCCAATTTTTGATAAAACTTTAGCAGCTGCAAAAAAAGAGATTGATGCTGCCATTGAGAGTGGTTTTGATGTTCCAGTTCCTAAAGATTATTCGGGTGGGTATTCTCACGAAACTCATAAAAAGAATTATGTTTTAATGCAAAAAGCAGGCGCATTATATCAAATTCTACAAGACGATAAATACGCTAAATATGTTAAGGACATGTTGTTTGAGTATGCTAAGCAATATCCAACTTTACCTGTACATCCAAAAACAAGATCTTATGCAAGGGGTAAGTTGTTTTGGCAATGTTTAAATGACTCTAATTGGTTAGTATATACAAGTCAAGCATATGATTGTATTTATAATTATTTAACCGAAGACGAGCGTAAAACTTTAGAAACCGATTTGTTTAGGCCTTTTGCCGATCATATTTCAAAAGATAATCCACAATTTTTTAATAGAGTCCATAATCATGCAACTTGGGGTAATGTAGCTGTTGGAATGATTGCTTTAGTAATGGATGATGATGTTCTTTTAGACAGAGCATTAAATGGTGTAAAAGATGACAGCTATAATCCAAATGAAAAAGATAATGATGGTGGTTATATTAGAAAAGATGGTCAAAAAATTGGTTTTTATGCTAATGTTAATGAGCCTTTTTCTCCTGACGGATATTTTACCGAAGGACCATACTACCAGCGTTACGCTTCATATCCATTTTTAATTTTTGCTCAAGCTCTTGAAAATAAAAAACCTGAGCATAAAGTATTTGAATTTAAAGATGGTGTGCTTTTAAAAAGCATAAATGCTTTATTAAACTTATCTGATGCAGATGGCGAATTCTTTTTATTGAATGACTCGCAAAAAGGGATGTCGTATTTTAATTCCTCTTTAATATCTACTGTAGATATAGGTTATCATTTTGGAGGTAACAATCCTGAATTGTTAAGTATTGCTAAAAAACAAGATGAAGTAACTCTTGATGATGCAGGTTTAGCAGTAGCACTAGGTATAAAAGAAGGCAAAGAAAAACCATTTGTTAAAAAATCTATAGAATTATCTGACGGTGCTAATGGAGACGAGGGTGCTGTTGGGATTTTAAGAAGCGATGGTTTAGAGTTGGTATTTAAATATACTGCCCATGGATTGAGTCATGGTCATTACGATAAATTATCTTATGCTTTGTTTGAAGATGGTGATGAAGTTGTTCAAGATTACGGTATGGGTCGCTTTGTAAATATTGAACAAAAAGGAGGAGGAAATTATTTAAAAGAGAATAAAACTTGGGCAAAACAAACTATAGCACATAATACAGTAGTGCAAAATGAAAAGTCTCAATTTAGCGGAAAATATGATATTGGTAGTAAGTACCATTCTAATAAGTATATTTTTAGTGTTAATAATGATAGCTTACAAGTAGCTAGTGCGAAAGAAGAAAATGCTTATCCAGGAACTAAATTACATCGTACCATGGTTACCATAAAAGATTCAGATCTTGATAACCAATACATATTAGACATTATGAAGGTAGAATCAGAAAATAGAAATCAATACGATTTACCTTTTTATTTCTTAGGTCATATTATGCAAACTAGTTTCGAGTATTCAAAGTATAATGTTCCACAAATTTTAGGTAAATCTGATGGTTATCAACATTTATTTAAAGAAGCAAGCGCAACTGTTAAAGGTGAAAACATAAAATTAAACTGGTTACTAAACAATAAGTTTTACTCTTATTCAGCTGTTACAAGTAAAAACGATGAAGTTATTTTAGGGCGAATTGGTGCTAATGATCCAGACTATAATTTGCGTAATGAACAAACATTAATTCTAAGAAAAAAGAATGTTAAAAATGCATTATATGTCTCTACAATAGAATCTCATGGAACATATAATCCGGTTTCAGAATTGGCATTAAATGCCTATAGTAATATAGAACATGTAAGTGTAATACTTGACACAAAAGAATATACTGCAATACAGGTAGTGAGTAAAAACAAAAAACAGCGATTATTCATCATTTCAAACCAAAACAACGATGAACAAGCAGAACATAAATTAACAATTAACAATAAAGAGTATACCTGGAAGGGTCCTTATAAATTAACACAAAACAAATAAATTTTAATTATGAAAAGATTTAGTGAAAAGTACGTCATTACAAAAGACATGGAATGGGAAGTTCTAGGTGGAGGAGTATCTAGAAAGTTCTTAGGTTATGATAACCAAATTATGATGGTTAGAGTTAAGTTTGATAAAGGAGCATTAGGTGCGCCACATCAACATTTTCATACACAAGCTACTTATTGTGTTTCAGGTAAATTTGAATTTGAAATTGATGGAGTAAAGCAAATTGTAGAAGCTGGAGATGGAGTATATATTGAGCCTAATTTATTGCATAGTGCAGTTTGTTTAGAAGAAGGAGAACTAATTGATACATTTAGTCCTGTAAGAGAAGATTTCTTAAGTGGTGGTGAGGTGTCTTATTTTGGAGATAAGTCATAAGAAAAAAATCTGCTAGAAATTGCGAGAGGTAAAACCAGTTTTATATAATTTATAAACTTACTACAATCTCTCAAATAATAACAAGTAATTTTCACCAAAGCAGGTGTTTTAATTAATGTATTTAGCTCATTTCGTCTAGGTTTCAAGGAATAAAAGTATCTAATACTATGTTTTTTTTTGTCAAAACTAAAAATTAACATATATTTGGGAAACCAAACTGGTTAACCAGTTAAAAGTTCGCCAATAAGTTAAATATTAAGTATTTGTAAATACAACAATATAAAAGGATAGGCTAGATTCTATCCTTTTAATTTTTTTTTCTTCCTTAAAAAATGAAGAAAAAATAAAACTAATTCAACTCAAAAAAATAAATTTAAAACTCAAATTAACAATTATGAATTTGAAAACTAAGCTATTTTTTATGGTATTATTGATGTTCAATATTACCATATTTGCACAAGATAGTACTACTATTAAAGGTACAGTTGTGGCAGCAGCAGATAACATACCAATTCCGGGTGTTAACGTTATAGTGATGAATACTTCAAGAGGTTTTTCTACAGATTTTGATGGAAATTATCAAATTGAAGCAAAAAATGGAGATGTATTGCAATTTTCCTACATTGGTTATGTAACCCAAACAGTTATTGTTGCTAATCAAAAAACAATTAATGTATCATTAATAGAAGATGTTGCTACCTTGGATGAAGTAGTTGTTATTGGTTATGGAGACCAAAAACAAAAAACAATTACTAGTGCTTTAACTAAAGTGTCTGGTAAAGATCTTCAAGATGTATCAGTAGCTCGTGTTGAGGATGCGCTTCAAGGAAAAGTAGCAGGTTTAAGAATTCAAACAGTAGCATCAGAAGCTGGTGGAGACCCAAAAATAACATTAAGAGGGCCAGGTTCTATAACAGGATCATCTTCGCCTTTAATAGTTGTTGATGGTGTTGTTTTAGGTAACGATGCAGATATCTTAGCTTCAATTGATAACAATAATATAGATTCTATAAGTGTTTTAAAAGATGCTTCATCTGTAGCTATATACGGTTCTCGTGGTGCTAATGGTGTAATATTGGTAACATTAAAAAAGGGTATTTCTGGAACCACAAAATTCTCATATAATACATTTACAGGTTATAAATATGCTATTAATAACGATAACTTCAATACTTCAATAGCAGATGAGCGATCAAGATTAAATGGTTTACAAAGTGTAGTTGATGGTATATCTTTAGATAGTGAGAACTATGATAGAGTTATTGGAGATTACAACTCTGCTTATGCAGAACTTGAAGCCATGGATTTTATAGCCTCTTTAGGAGATGGTGAAAAAAACTGGCAAGATGAAGTTTTTAATGGTGGTGTTATTAAAAGTCACTCTTTAGCTGTAAGAGGTGGTACTGAGTTAACTAGCTATACAGCTTCTTTGGGTTATCTTGAAGATGAAGGCATTGCTTTAACAGATAATTTCAAGAAATACAATGCAAGGATAAAAGTAGATAGTAAATCGAAAAACAAAAAAATTAAATATGGTGCAAGTTTACGTATTAACTATAACGACCAAAATAAATTACCAGCAAGATTTACAGATCCATTAAGACAATATGGGCATTTGCCACTTCGTTTAAATGAAGAACATTTAAAATATGTTACTAATTTTTCTACTGATGTTGGTACATCAACCGATGCAGGAAAACTTTTTGAAAACCTTGGAGTAGGGAGCTATGGTTTTTCAAGAGCTTTTGATCATGTGTTTACTGTAGACCCAAATGACCCAAGACGAATAGCAAGAGACCCTCAAACAGGTTTACCATTGGCTAGTGATTTAACATCTGGTGGCTTAACATTGTCAACAACAAAAAATGTGCATCCATTAGTACATTTCTTAGAAAGATCTAGAACAAAGAAAAAATTAAGCTTAAATGCCTCTTCTTATATTGATTTTGAATTAGCAAAAGGACTTAATTTTAGACAAACAGTTTCTGGTGTTTTTAGACATAATAAAAATAATGATTTTGATTATTTATATGGTCAAGAAAATAGAGATCAAGAATCTTATCGTTTAGAGCGTAGAGACGAATTAAACCAATTCGCATTTGAATCATTAATAAAGTATAAAAAGAATTTTGGTAAACATGATTTTAATTCAGTATTTGGATTTGAGTATACACAAAGAGACTTTTACAGACAAGAGACAGAGGCTGTAGGTTATACAAACGATTTTAATAATAATATTGCACTTGCAGATGGAGGTACCACGTATACTGATAATGGAACAGATAAGTTAGTTTCATATTTTGGTAGAGTTGATTACAATTACAATGAAAAATACTTATTGCAAGTATCTGCTCGTACCGATGGTAGTACAAGATTTGGACCTAATACCAGATTCGGATTTTTCCCAGCAGCTTCTGTAGGTTGGGTTATGTCAAATGAAGATTTCTTATCATCAAGTGATTTTGTGTCATTTTTAAAATTAAGAGCTAGTTATGGTGTTTCGGGTTCTAATGAGATATCTAATAATATATTCGAATCTCTTTACAGATTTGAAGAAACATTTGGTACAGTTGGTTATAATGGACAAACAGGTGTTAAAGGTCTAACTTTAGCAAATCAAGATTTAGGTTGGGAAAAATTAATTGAGTTTAACCCAGGTATAGATGTTACATTTGGTAGAAGTCTTTTAAATTTAACCTTAGATTATTATACAAGAACTAGTGAAGATTTAATTCTTTTTGCACCAGTAGCAGGTACTTATGGAGCCGATAATTGGTTGCAAAATATTGGTGAAGTTAAAAATGAAGGTGTTGAGTTAGAATTAAACTCTAGACTTATTACAAACGAAAACTTTAGCTGGTCTGCTTCAGGTCAATTTTCTTTAAACAGAAATAAGGTTATGAGTTTAGGAAATAGTGATCAAATAATTTCTGAAATTGCTCAAGATACAAGAGCTACACAGTTTATAGCAAAAGTAGGGCAACCAATAACTTCTTTTTATGGTTGGGTTTACGAAAAAGAAATTCCACTAGAGTGGGTTGATAATCCATTTAACAGGTTTAACAACGATTTTGCTGATGTTTATGTGAAAGATTTAAATAATGATGGAATTATAGATGATGAAGATAGAACTGAATTAGGAAGCCCATATCCAGATTTTACATGGGGTTTTAATTCTGATTTTAGATATCAAAATTTTGATTTCTCATTCCAATGGCAAGGTTCTCATGGAGCTGAAGTAAGAGTTGCAGATTTAGATCAGTTATATTATGCAAGTGAATCTGCCGTAAATGAAGTTGCTAATTTCCCAGATAGAGATTTAACTGTGCATAGAAGATTTACAGATGATCATATTCAAGATGCTTCTTTTGTAACTTTAAGAAACATAACATTAGGTTTTACATTACCAGAGTCATTTACTTCAAAGAATAATATTGATAGACTAAGGTTTTATATAACTGGAGAAAATTTATTGTTCTTTACAGCTAAAGGTTATGAAGGATTCAATCCAGATGCATCTGGTCAAACATCAGATAACGCTAATACACCACTAACATCTGGTTACCAAAGAGGAGATGGTCCAGTAGTTAGAACAATTTCAGCAGGGATTAACTTTCAATTTTAATTAATTATGAAAAATATATATAAAAAAATAATAGTTTGTTTTTCGCTTGTGGCTTTAGTTACAGGGTGTGAAAAAGAACTAGACCTAAGTAACCCAACTGCATTATCAATAGAAGAGTTACTACAAACTAATAATGGATTTGAATTATTGTCAAATGGTGTTTTAGATGCTTATCAAAAAGTTCCGGCAAATGAGTTTTTACTAATTGAGTTACGATCAGATAATGTAAGAGCTAATTCAGAAAACGGTAATTTCCCAGCAATCAACGCTTATAATGTAGATCCTAATAATGGTGATGTATCAACATATTATTCTAATAATATGTCTACCATTAAACATGCTAATACGATTATTGATAATCGTTTTTTAGCGCCAGAAGATCAACAATATACAGTTGGTGAAGCTTATTTTATGAGAGCATTATGTCATTTTAATTTGGTAAGAGCATATCAAAATGTACCATATGTTGATAAAGTTTTAGATATCACTAAAAATGAAGCCTTAGATTACCCACAGTTACCAGAAGCAGATGTTTATGCTAAAATTATTGAAGATTTTAAAACATCAATTGCATACTTAGATGGTGTGGCGCAAAACAGATATCGCCCATCAAAAGGAGCTGCAATTTGTTTAGCTGCAAAAGCATATTTAAGTCAACCTAATCCAAATTATGATGAGGCAGAGCTTTTATTAGCATCTGTTGTAGAAAATAATGGAGCTTATAATTATGATTTAATTTTCACAGAAAGAGATAATGCTGAGCAGTTTGTGTTTAATGCAGACCCTTTAGATCCTTCAATAGATATTTTAACAGATGGTGAGTATTATGCCAATCTAGCTATCAATTATGGTAATGTATTTGGTAACCAGTTTACAGGTGATTATTCAGAATCAGAAATAGTACTAGATGGAGATTGGTCAAATAATTCAGGTTTTGAAATTAATGATGAAGTTATTTTTTCAATTGCATATGACCTTGTTAGTAGTGATAATTATACAACTAGTGATAGTGGTTTAGGTGATCAAGTAGAAACTGATTCAGAGTCACATAGTTTTGCTATGACATTGCAAGGGCCTTCAAATGGTGTAAATATTGCTTCGCTTGATTTTTTAGAAGTTATGACTCCAGAACTACAACCTGTTAGATTTCCAGCTTCAGTAAATCCTATTGAATATGGTTCTTTCCTTTCTAATAATACTGTTGATGTTTTTAATACAAAATTCCCAACAAATGGAGAGATTGGAGATAATGACTGGATTGTTTTAAGATATGCCGATGTATTATTGTTATATGCAGAATCTATTTTAAGACCTAATGAAAATGATAGTACTACAGACCAAAGAGCAATTGATGCTTTTAATCAAGTGAGATCAAGAGCAGGACTAGAAGAAGTAGCTAATCTAACTAAAGAAGAATTATTAGCAGAGCGAAGAGTTGAGTTTGTATACGAAAACCAACGTTTATACGATTTAATAAGATTTGGTGAAGCTGATACAGTATTAAAAGACTTTTCAAATCAAAATAGTTTATTTTATACAAACGAGAAAAAATTCCTTCCTTTTCCACAAAGAGAAATAGACAACATACCTAATTTTTATAAACAAAACAACGGTTACTAAAATATCATAATTATGAAAAAATATTTGTTTAATTTAAAATATATAGCTTTAGGAACATTTGTTTCTTTAACTGCTTGTGTTAGCGACGATTTAGCTAACGTAGGTGATCTAGAAGATATTACAGGTCCAACACCTTTTTATAACTTAACTGACGTTTCTTCTTCAGAATTTGATTGTAATGATGTTGAATTATCGGCTAATTATGAATTTAATTTTCAAGCGGGTTCAAATTTAGCAGTAAATGGTACAAATTATGAATGGACCATTTTACCTTCAGAGGGTGTTACTTTAATAAATAAAGACTTACCTATATTAAAGCAATCTATAGATGCAGAGTTAGCAGAAATTGTAGCTCTAGAAAAAGAAATTGCTAGACGCGAGTTTAAAATACCATGTGAAGCTAACGCTAGTAAAGTTGCTGTTTTAGAAGCAGAAATTGCAGACTTTGAAGCACAATTAGCTACAGCACAAGCATCACTTTCAGATGAAACTATACAAAACGTTTCAGATTTAGAAAGTCAAATTGCTAATTTAGAACCAGCAACATTACAAGATAGAGAGTTAATATTTTCTTTTCCTGGCCCTGGTGATTATACTGTTGGTTTAACAGTAACAGATAACCTAGGTAAATCTGATTACACAGAAAAATTAGTAACAATAAACCAAGCAGTACCAACTATTCCAGTACCAGAAATAGGAGAACCTAGTTTTGATGATGGTACTTTATTTGATGGAACAGGTGATGGTAGAGATTCATGGAGAGCTCCAAGTAGTTCTAAATGGGGTTCTGTTTTTCAAATAAATACAAAATCTGAGTTAGGTATATTACCTGATGGTTATCAAGCAGCTAAATTCCCTGCAGATGGTACCAGAGTTGGTTATCAAGAAATTGAAGTAACTCCAGGAGCTACTTACGTGTTAACTTACTTTAGTGCTTTAGAAAGTAATTCTTTTGGAGACATTACAGTATCTATAATAAATACCAATGCTACAACTCTTGAAGAAGCAAAATTAGAAGCGAATATTATTGCTTCTAGAACAGATAATAATGTTGGAAGAGTAGATGATGTTTTCAAAAAACATGCAATCACATTTGAAGCTGGTGAAAATGAATCAGTAATCATATTACTAACCAATTCTGGTGTTGAAGGTAGATTAGATGCATTTGCTATATCAGTAAAACAATAAAATAATTTAAAAAATTAATATTATGATTTATAAATTAGTAAAAAAACAAAATAGAAGTATTCTTGCACTATTTTTTATGTTTTTAGGATTTATTTCATGTTATGATAGTGGTTACGAAGAGTTTGTAGCACCAACAGGAAATGTTAACAATATACAGCCTAATACATTATTTACAACTAGTGCCAATGCCGATAATAATTTGGCAATTGTATTTAGAAGTTATTCAACAGATGCTGCAACTTATTTATGGGATTTTGGCGATGGTAACACTTCAACAGAAGCTAATCCAGATTATGCATATTCTACTGGAGGTTTATATATAGTTACTTTAACTACAACGAGTTCTGACGGTTTGGTTACTGAAGCAACATCAACAGTAGCACCTATTTTTGTAGATTTCAATTTTTCAGCAATAGATTCAGAAGTAACTTTTGAAAATTTAACATCTGGAGCCAATTCATTGGTATGGGATTTTGGTGATGGAGATACATTAGATTGGAACTCTGAAGATACTGAAGAAGATCCAGATTTTAACCCTATTCATGCTTATAAAACTGCTGAAACTTTTCAAGTAACCTTAACTGCTACTAATTATTTGGGAGCAAAAGTTTCTGTGTCTAAAAATATTGAAGGTTTAGTATTATCAACAGTTCCAGATTTTTCTTTTGATGTTTCATCATTAACTGTAGATTTTACAGACGAATCTGTTTTAGCTGTTTCACATAGTTGGGATTTTGGAGATGGTAATTCTTCAACAGAAGTTAGTCCAACTCATACCTACGCAACAAAAGGTACTTACGATGTAACATTAACCACAACAAATGATGCTGGTGTATCAAGAAGTATTACAAAAGCAGTTCCTGTAGGTGGTGTAGAACCAACATTTAAAGCTATTGTTCTTAATAGTACTTGTAATGATCATACAACTAACACTGGTGATAATGCAGATGCTTGGGACATGACACCAAACTCTACAGTAGTTGATGATGTTTTAGGCACAATAGATAGCCCTTACAGAGCCATTTGGAATAATTCTGAACTAGCAGATTGGCTTGCCGCTAATTGTGGTGATGCAGATGAGCAACCAGGTTCAACAAGTGATGGCAATAAATTTGGTCCAGATGCTGGCGGCGGAAGAGGTGTTAAATTAAACGAAGCTTGTCGTCGTCTTTACCAAGTTGTAAATGTAGAGGCAGGAGTAGAATATTCATTTACCATTGATACACGCTCTGAAGCAGAAGGAATTAATACTGAAGTATTCATTTTAAACAATGAAATAACTTCTGAAGATGCTATTAATACTATAGCTGAACGCGACGCAAATGCAGATGCATATTTATTAATTGATAATGACTTTAATAGTTCTAAGTCTTCAAGTACTAAAGATACTTTTACAACAAGCACATTTACATTTAAAGCAACAACAAATACTGCTGTTATTTATGTAAGATCATCAAGCGCAGTTGATAGTAGTAATGAGGTATTTATAGATAATATAGATATTATTACTCCTGGATTTTAATTTTAATGTAATCCAGCATAATTAATAAGTTAAACATGAAACACTTCCGAAAAGAAATATTAGGTATTTTATTAATAACATTTCTATCTGTAAACGCTGCTTGTCAAGCACAAAAAAGCAGCGTTTCAGAATCGGATGTTAAAATTGAAAAAAAGAAAAAGAAAAAGAAGAAAAAAAAGAAAGTAAGACTACCAGATATTGATTTAAGTCATTGGAAAGTAACTTTACCTGTAACTAATAGTAAAGGTAAACCTTATGAAATTAGTCCACCAGAAATTCTAGATTTTGCTAATATTGAAGTTGCAAAACCATACATGTACATAGATTCTACAAAAGGAGCTATAGTGTTTCATGCTATGCCAACAGATTCTAAAACTGCAAATACAAAATATACCCGATCAGAATTAAGAGAACAAATGGAACCCGGTAATAATAATAAAAACTGGAAATTTGCAGATGGTGCTTACATGCGAGGGGTATTAGAAATGGGTGAAACTACTAAAGCTTCAGATGGAAAATATCACAGAACCATAATCATGCAAATTCACGGCCGATTAACAAATGAACAACGTGATTTAATCGGAGAGGATGATAATAACGCTCCACCAATATTGAAAATATATTGGGATAATGGTAAGGTTAGGGTTAAAACAAAAGTTCTTAAAAATTTAAATGCTACAGATAATGAATTACTTCATGAAGATGCATGGGACAATGACGAAGGCTTTAATTTTGAACAAGAAGTTGGATTTAGAAAATTTTCTCTAGAAGTTAAAGTTTCTGAAGGCAAAATGGTAATAATTTTAAATGGTAATGAATATAAAGTTTATGAAAATATACACATGAGAAGATGGGGTATTTTTGAAAACTATTTTAAAGCAGGAAATTATTTTCAATCAAGAGATGAAGGAGCATATTCCAAAATAATGTATTATGAACTAGAGGTAAGTCATTAATTAATAATGTTATTTTTGCATTATTAAATTAATGAATAGAGAATTTTAAATTAAGAAGTAATGAAATTAGAAACACTTTCAATAAATGAGAACCAAAATCTACAGAATACTATAATTAGTAAAATAGGAGATTTAATTAATTTTAAAAATCTTGAACCTGGCGATAAACTTCCATCTGAAAGAATGTTATCTGAAAAATTCAAAGTAAGCAGAAGTAATGTAAGAGATGCCATTCAAAAATTAGAGTTTTATGGTTTGTTAAAATCAATTCCTCAAAGTGGAACTTTTGTTGCTAATATTGGAGTAATAGCAATGAATGGTATGATTGAAGACATATTAAGATTAGAATCATCAGATTTTAAATCTTTGGTAGAAACAAGAATATTATTAGAGTTAAAAACAGTAAGATTAGCTGCTTTAAGACGTTCTGAAGAAGATTTAAATAATATAAAAGCAGCCCTAGATGCTTATAGTGAAAAAGTGTTGTTAGGAGAAAAAGCAGTTCAGGAAGATTTACTTTTTCACTTAGCAATAGCAAAAGCTAGCGGAAACAGTACGATAAATGCCTTTATGTTAACCATTACGCCACAAATAATTATGGATTTTGAAAAGTACCATGTTTGTGATAAAAAAATGTCTGTTGAAGCCATTGATGAACATACAGAAATTTATGAAGCCATAAAAAATCAAGATTCTAAAATGGCAAAACAAAAAATGAAAGATCATTTTAGCGTTCTATACCAATATTGTTATAACGTGAAATCGGCATAATTTTAAAATAAGATTATAAATAAATTAATAGTACAAAAACTTTAAATATGAAATTAAAAGGATTAAGATGGTGGATTATCGGTTTAATATTTTTAGCTACGGTTATAAATTATATCGACCGTAGTGCCTTAGCCATAATGTGGGGGAATGAGAACGTAGAAGGTTCTATTTCTCAATCATTAGGATTAACTAAAAATGACTATAGTTTAATACTAAACATTTTTATGGTAGCTTATGCTTTAGGACAATTGTTTTCAGGTAAACTTTTTGATAAAGTAGGAACTAGATTGGGTTATGTAATAAGCATTGGTGTTTGGGGTATATCTTCATTCATGCACTCAACAGTAAGAGGCTTATTCTCAATTGCTTTTTTTAGAAGTACATTAGGATTATCTGAAGCAGGAAACTGGCCAGGAGGTGTTAAAAGTAATGCCGAATGGTTTCCAATTAAAGAGCGTGCCATTGCACAAGGTTTATTTAATGCAGGTGCTTCTATAGGATCTGTAATTGCACCACCATTTATAGCTTCACTTTTTGTTGCTTTTGGCTGGAGAATAACTTTTATGGTAATAGGTTCTTTTGGAATCATTTGGATAATTCCTTGGTTACTTATCAATAAAGCAGGGCCTAAAAAACACCCTTGGATAACTCAAGAAGAACAAAAATATATTATAGAGGGACAAAGTTTAGCCGATCAAAACGCAACTGAAGATACTAAAGGTAAAACTCTAAGTGAAATTCTTTCGTATAAAGAATCTTGGGCTGTTGTAATTGGTAGATTCTTTTTAGAGCCAATCTGGTGGCTATTTGTAGGTTGGATGCCAATCTATTTGTTTGATGTTTATGGCTTTAATGTAAAAGAAGTAGGAATGTTTTTATGGGTGCCT
This sequence comes from uncultured Algibacter sp., assembly GCF_947495675.1. GTDB lineage: Bacteria > Bacteroidota > Bacteroidia > Flavobacteriales > Flavobacteriaceae > Algibacter_B. The sequence continues at coordinate 52,559 of NZ_CANLZX010000006.1, forward strand.
TATGTTGGTGCAGCTGTAGGTAGTATTCTTGGAGGATTTGTATCTGGAAAAATTATTGCTAAAACAAATTCAATTGATAAAGGTAGAAAAACAACAATTTTTATTGGAGGTGTAATAATGCTATTAGGTTTAATAGCAACCGTATTAATGGGTGATACTGCAGAGAAATTTGTTGCAATTGTTTTCTTTGTATTATTTGGATTCCAATTTGCTATTAGTAATGTTCAAACACTTCCAAGTGACTTTTTTAGCGGAAAATCTGTAGGGTCATTAGCAGGATTAGGGGGAATGATTGGAGTATTCTCTGTAATTATTATGAACTTTTTAGTTCCTATAGTTGTTGAGAAATTCTCTTATACACCAATATTTGTGGCTATAGCAATATTTGTTCCACTTGGTGTTGGTGCAATTTACTTCTTTGCTAGAAATATTGAATCAGTAGAAAAATAAATAAATAAGTAGAAAAATAAATAATAAAACAAATATTAATAAAATTTAAATTTAAATAAAATGAGTAATTCAAATGGTAAAGTAGCAGTAATTACAGGGGCTACAGGTGGTATAGGTTTTCAAGTTGCTAAAAGATTAGGTAAAGATGGATTTACCGTAGTTTTAAATGGTATCGAAGATGAAGCAGGAGCTCAAAGAGTTAAAGAGCTTACTGCTGAAGGTATTACTGCCGAGTATTATGGTTTTGACGTAACAAATGAAGAAGCTGTAACATCTAATATTAATAAAATTGGTGAAAAATATGGTAAAATAGACCTTCTTGTTAATAATGCAGGAGGACTAGGTGGAAGATCTAGGTTCGAAGATATGACAACTGAATTTTACAGATTCGTTATGGCATTAAACCTTGATTCAACATTTTTTGCTTCAAGAGCCGCAATTCCTTTCCTTAAAAAAGGTGAGAATGCATCAATTATAAATTATACATCTATTGCTGGTTGGAATGCTGGTGGACCAGGAGCAGGAGTTTATGGTACATCAAAAGCAGCAGTACATGCTATTACTAGAGCTTTAGCTAAAGATTTAGCAGAATATGGAATTAGAGTAAATGCAGTATCACCAGGTACTATTGATACTGATTTTCATAAACAAATTAAATCTACTAAGCCAGAAGTTTTTGCTTCTTGGAAAAACAATATTATGTTAGGTAGATTAGGTCAACCAGAAAATGTTGCATCTGTTGTATCTTTCTTAGCTAGTGATGATGCATCTTTCTTAACAGCTGAAACTATTCAAGTTGGTGGAGGACAAGGTTTAGGAATCTAATATATTATTATAAATTAAAGTAATTAATTACTTTAAAACTAATAACAAGCGCTGTTGTAATTATTACAACAGCGCTTGTTTGTTTTAAAAAAAAACTGTACATGTCAAAATAGAATATCTAATTAACAACTACGGTAGTTTATAAATTTATTCTGGTAACTAAAATTATAACTTAAAGCCAAAACAATTGTTTTGGCTTTTAGTTAAGGCATAAAAAAAACCACCTATTAGGTGGTTTTAAAGTTTTTTAAAAACGAATCAATTAATGAGTAGCTTTTAATTTATCAGCTTCCTTTTTTACTGCATCTGCAGCTTTATTAGCAGCATCTGTAGCTTTATTAGCAGCATTGTCTACAGCATCACCTGTTGCATCAACAGCTTTATCTACAGCATTACCAGCAGCATCAACAGCATTACCTACTGCTTCTCCAGCTTTATTAGCAGTTTCGCCAGCAGCATCAACAGCATCACCTACTGCATCTCCAGCTTTGTCTACAGCATTACCAGCAGCATCAACAGCAGAATCTACTGCGTCTCCTGTAGCTTCAGCAGCATTCTCAACGGCATCTCCTGCAGCATTTGCAGCATTCTCAATAGCATCTTCTATTGATTCTCCTTTTTTTGTATCTCTACAAGATGTGAAACTTAAACTTAATGCTAATAATAAAATGGCACTTAATAATAATTTTTTCATCGGTTTTTGTTTTAGTGTTAATTATTAATGGTTGTCTAATTTAATGACTTTTTGTTAAATTTTAAGATTTATATAATAATTCTCAATATAAATACCCTATATACGTAGATAATCTAGTATTTGGATTACAGCACCTTTGTTGTTTTTAATGAATGCTTTGTTTTTAGACCCACATTTGTGTCTAAAGTCACTATCAATAATTAGCTTTTTAAACACCTCATTAAATTTTGTTTGGTTAGGTATCGAGAACATACCACCATGATTTATAAGTGCCTGTGCTTCAGGGAAATTTTTATGCTGATGACCAATAATAATAGGGACGCCAAAAACTGCGGGTTCTAATGTATTATGTAAGCCTGTGTTACCCATAGCTCCTCCAACATATGCAATATCTGCATAGCTATAAATTTTTGTTAGAATTCCAATGGTGTCAACTATAAAAACTTTAGTGTTAATTAGGTCTTTATCTTTTTTGTTAGAAAATAGTACCGATTTTGAATTAAGTTTTTCTTGAAATTTCTTAATACGATCTAGCTTAATGTCGTGAGGGGCTATAATAAATTTGATATTTTTTGAAGCCTCAGAATTAATAAAATTAATAAACAAAGCTTCGTCTTCGGGCCATGTACTTCCAGCAACAATACAAAGTTGATTGTTTTTAAATGTTTCAATAAAATCTAGCGTATTATTTATATCTAGTTGATTGTAAACTCTATCAAATCGGGTATCTCCACTCACGGTTGCTGAATTGTAGTTTATGGAATTAAGTAATTTTTTTGAGTTTTCGTTTTGAGTAAAAATATGTTCAAATGCAAAAAGCGCCTTTTTTAATTGTTTTCCGTATGGTTTAAAATAAGGCTGTTCTTTTCTAAATGAAGCCGAAATTAAAATAGCTCTTAATTTTCTGTACTTCAATTCATTTAAAAAATTAGGCCAAATGTCATATTTCACAAAAATAGTAAGTTCAGGATTTATATAATCTAAAAACTGCTTAGCATTTGCTTTAGTGTCTAAGGGTAAATATACAACCACATCTGCAATGGGTGTGTTTTTTCTAATTTCATATCCAGAAGGAGAGAAGAAACTAAGAATAATTTTATGGTTTTTATAATGTTTCCTTAGTTCTGTAAAAACGGGCAGTCCTTGTTCATATTCACCTAAAGACGCACAATGAAACCAAAGGGTTTTATCAGAGGTGCTTAAGTTATTCTTTAAAATATTGAAAGTGTTTTTTCTGCCAATGACACCTTTTTTTAGTTTGTTTTGAAACAAGGCTCCAAATTTCAAAACTAAACCAGTAAGATAAATCCCTATATTGTATATAAAACGCAATATTATTTCTTTTAATGCTAAAATACATTTCTTTGAAATAAATTCATTGGTTAGAGTCAATCATTTTTGTAAATTTACTACCAATTAATTTGCTTAAATTAAGATTAAAAATATCCTTTACGGGTGTTTTAATATTACTACAAATTTTTTAGATGAAAAAAATCCAAATGGTTGACCTAAAAGGTCAGTATAATGATATAAAAGATATCGTTAATCCTTCAATACAAGAAGTAATAGAAACTACAGCATTTGTAAATGGACCTAAAGTTCATAAATTTCAAGAAAACTTAGAAAAATACTTAGGCGTAAAACATGTAATTCCATGTGCAAACGGAACAGATGCTTTACAAATTGCAATGATGGGTCTAGGTTTAAAACCAGGTGATGAGGTTATTACAGTCGATTTTACTTTTGCTGCAACTGTTGAGGTTATTGCTTTGCTGCAATTAACACCCGTTTTAGTTGATGTAAATGAAGATGATTTTAATATTAATATTAATGCATTAAAAAAAGCTATTACACCAAAAACAAAAGCTATTGTACCAGTTCATTTGTTTGGCCAATGTGCTAATATGGAAGTGATAATGGAAATTGCAAAAGCCAATAATTTATTTGTAATTGAAGATAATGCGCAAGCTATAGGTGCTAATTATACATATAGTAATGGTACTAAAGTTAAAGCAGGAACAATTGGAAATGTTGGTGCAACATCTTTTTTTCCTTCAAAAAACTTAGGATGCTACGGTGATGGTGGCGCTATTTTCACAAATGATGATAAGTTAGCACATACTATTAGAGGTATAGTTAATCATGGAATGTATGAACGTTATCATCATGATGTTGTAGGAGTAAACTCAAGACTTGATAGTATACAAGCAGCTGTATTAGATGCTAAATTACCACATTTAGATAATTATAATAAAGCCAGACAAAATGCGGCAAGAAAATATAATTCAGCTTTTAAAGATATTGAGAAAATACAAACTCCTAAAACTGTTAATGGTTGTGATGGAATTTGTGATACTTGTGATTGTCATGTTTTTCATCAATATACCTTAAGAATTAAGGATATTGATAGAAATGCATTAGTTAAGCATTTAAATGAAAAAGGAATTCCTTGTGGTGTTTATTATCCAATTCCTTTACATAAACAAAAAGCTTATGTTGATGAAAGATATAATGAAGAAGATTTTAAAGTTACTAATCAATTAGTGAAAGATGTTATTTCTTTACCAATGCATACTGAATTAGATGATGAACAAATAGAATATATTACATCAACAATCATAAAATTTATAAATGGATAAAATATTAGTTACTGGAGGATTAGGGTTTATTGGTTCACATACTGTTGTAGAATTGCAGAATGAAGGATATGAAGTTGTCATAATTGATGATTTATCTAATTCTTCAGAAAAAGTTTTAGATGGTATTACAGCCATTACTGGAAAAACACCAATTTTTGAAAAACTAGATTTAAAAAATAAAGAAGGTGTAGAAGCCTTTTTTTTAAAACATAATGATGTAAAAGGCGTAATTCATTTTGCAGCTAGTAAAGCAGTTGGAGAAAGTGTAAAAGAACCTTTGCTGTATTATGAGAATAATATTGCAACGTTAGTCTATATTTTAAAAGAATTAAAAAAATTGCCATCGGCAGCATTTATTTTTAGTTCATCTTGTACAGTTTACGGACAAGCAGATGAATTACCAATAACAGAAAATGCACCTGTAAAACAGGCTGAGTCTCCATATGGTAACACAAAACAAATAGGAGAAGAAATTATTCAAGATACTTGTAAAGTTGTGCCTACTTTAAAGGCGATTGCTTTACGTTACTTTAACCCTATTGGTGCCCATGAATCGGTTGAAATTGGAGAATTACCAATAGGAGTACCACAAAACTTAGTGCCTTTTATAACACAAACAGCAATAGGCTTACGTCAAGAATTGTCTGTTTTTGGTGATGATTATCCTACTCCAGACGGAACTTGTATTAGAGATTATATACATGTAGTTGATTTGGCTAAAGCACACGTTATTGCTTTAGGTAGGTTATTGCAAAATAAAAATGAAACAAACTACGAAACTTTTAATCTTGGAACAGGTAAAGGAAGTTCTGTATTAGAAGTGGTTAAATCTTTTGAGAAAGTTTCAGGAAATAAATTAAACTATAAAATTGTTGACAGACGAGAAGGTGATATTATTTCTGCTTATGCAGATACTAATAAAGCCAATGATGTACTTGGTTGGAAAACTAAATTATCACTAGATGATGCTATGCTTTCAGCATGGAAATGGGAGCAAAAAGTAAGAGCTAATGATTAATATTTTTTCATATTAATGAATTAAAGGCCACTATTTTAGTGGCCTTTTTTATTTATAAAACATATAAAATACATCAAAAAAAGGTATATTATTATCGGGGTTTACTTTTTTAAGAAAGTTTTAAGACTAATGAAATGGTTAATGTTTAAATTCATTTTATGTTAGAGTTAACATAATTTAACATTACCTAATTAACAGTCAATCAATGTATAGATACTTAATGATATTATACCTGGTATATCTATTTGCTTTACCAAATAGAATATATGCTGCTACTTATAATATTCAATCTATACAAACTGATAGTCTCATAAGGGAAAAGACTATAAATAAAGATATGACTCAACTTGAGTTATTAGTTCTGTATCAAAATGCACTTAAAGAAAAAACTAAAGACTCCATTGAAGTTTTTAAACAATTAGCTATTTTAAATGCAGATTTAGAACAGCCAGAAGACGCATTTGTATATACAGAAAAATATATCTCAAACACTTTAGATTTTTCAATTTTATACGATAATGCATTTACGTCTATAGAAAATTCAGATGAATTTGAAACTTTGAAAGATAAGTATCACCAAAAATTTAATTATTTCGTTTTTATATTTTTTTATGTGGCATTAATAGGATTCTTTTTTGCTGTAATTATCAATTTTACAAAAGGGCAAAGTAGATTTTTTATTAGTAGTTTTATTGCTGTACATTCATTATTTATTTTAGAATTTGTTCTTTATATTTCTAATATTCAATACAAATACCCTCATACTTATTTAATGGCTTCAATTCCTGCACTTTCATATGGGCCATTACTTTATTTTTATTTTAAAAGTGTAGCTAAAAATCATGTTTTTAAAACAAAAGATTTACTTCATTTTTTACCTAATGTTGTTTTAATAATTTATCTACTTCCTTTGTATTTACAATCTGGTTCAGATAAAATTAGGATCATGCTAGGTTTAAACAATTCATTTGAAGTTAGCTTATATGTAATTTTTTTATGTAAAGTGTTCTCTCTGGCTATATATGCATTACTAATTTGGAAACTTGAATACGGTAACAAGCAAAAATTTAATGATGTTAATTCAAATTCTATTCAAATTTATAACTGGAAAAAAAATATTTATAGAATCCATGTCTCCTATGTTATTTGTTATATCATTTATGGTTTTACGGTAAGTGGAATTTTTAATTTTGCTTCATTGTTTCTAAGTTATGTACAAGTTTTAGCCATGTCTTTAATGGTGCTTTATATATGTTATATGGTTTTTGCACAACCTATTATTTTTAGAAACGAATATGTATCGATAAAAAAACGATTATTTTCACCAAAATATCAGAAATCTGGTTTAACAGAAGCACTATCTAAAGAATTAAAAGAAAATTTAATAAAGCTTTTAGTTGAAGATAAAATTTATAAACAAAGTGATATTAATCTTGAAATATTATCACTAAAATTAAATACAACAAGGCATAATACTTCTCAAATAATTAATGAGCATTTTAAAATGAATTTTTTTGAACTTATTAATAAATTCAGAATACAAGAAGCAAAAAGGTTGTTAGAAACGGATATACATGGAAACCTTCATATTATTGATGTAGCCTATGAGGTTGGGTATAACAATAAGGTAACTTTTAACAAAGCTTTTAAAAAAGAAACGGCTCTTACTCCTTCTGGTTACATTAACACAAAAATTAATAATTCAATTTTAAAGTAAAACTTAAGGAAACTATCTTCGGTAAGGTAATATATTATAAGTATTACCCACTACTACCCATATTATAGCTTTTTTTATCAAGCAATTGTTAAAGGTAGGTAGTAAAAGGACTTTGCTTACTTTAGAATCCTCTAAACTTTTTTTCAAAAAAGTAAAGTATAATTTTTTTGAATTAGTCACTTAAAAAATCTTTGCTACCTCCTTTTTTCAATCTGCATAGACTAACTCAAATATTTACACAATGAAAAAAAAGTTTAGTAGATTGTTAATACTATTAATGGTATTAACTGTGCAACTATCGTTTGCACAAGAAAAGACTATTTCTGGAACAGTAACTGATAATAGTGATTTACCACTACCAGGAGCTACAGTTATAGTGAAGGGGACCTCTTCTGGTGCCTCAACAGATTTTGATGGTAAATTTTCAATTCAAGTAAATCAAGGAAGTGTTCTTGTTTTTAGCTATGTTGGATATGCCAGTCAAGAAGTCGTTGTTGGAAACTCATCCACAATCGATGTGAAATTACTTGAAGATGCACAAGCTTTACAAGAGGTTATAGTTACCGCCTTAGGAATTAAAAGAGAAAGAGCTTCATTAGGTTCTGCTGTTACAAGTATTGGAACAGAAGAATTAAATGAAGGGGCTCAAGCCAATATAGCTGATGCCATAAAAGGTAAAGTTGCAGGTGTTGTAATATCAAGTGCTAGTACAGATCCTGGAGCTTCTTCTGGAATTATAATTAGGGGTTTTAGTACTATTGGAGGTAGTAACCAACCGCTTTATATTGTAGATGGTGTCCCTATTAATAATGGGTCTGCTTTTGAAGATAGTTTAGATGGTTCTTACGATTTTGGTAATGGTGCAGGTGATATTAATCCTGATAATATAGAATCAATTTCTATTTTAAAAGGTGCTTCAAGTACCGCGCTTTATGGTTCAAGAGCGGCTAATGGTGTTGTAATAATTACAACTAAGCAAGGTTCTAAAGATAAGTTAAGTATAGAATTTTCTACAACTGCTACCTTTTCAGATCTTTTAAGAGCGCCTAAATATCAAAATGAGTTTGGGCAAGGTTGGGACGGACAGCACTTTTTAGGAGAAAATGGCTCATGGGGGCCTCGCTTTAATAACGAAGTATTGCCATGGGGTAATATTGTAAATAACTCTCAAAAAATTAAACGATATGCATTTCAAGAAGATCAATGGAGAAACTTTTTTGATATTGGACATTCCTATATAACAAATGTTGCTGTATCTGGTGGTTCGGGTGAAACTTCTGGTAGAATATCATTTAATAATACAACAGCAGATGGTATATTTCCAACAAGTAACGATTCTAATGAAAGAAACTCTATTTCGGTTACTTTTAATTCTAAAATGGATTTTTTATCATTTGGAGGTAATTTAAATTATGTAAGCACAAGTGGTCTAGGTATTCAAGGTGGTCAAGGACGAAGCGTAATTAACAATTTAATGCAAATTCCAAATGATTTTGATATCACAGAATTTAAAGACTATAAAAATGACCCATTTAATAACGTAGATAATTATTATACACCATTTGGAGTTACCAACCCGTATTTTACATTAAATGAAGACGGTGCGAAATATACAAAAGAGCGTGTATTTGGTTCTTTTAATATAACAGCAGATATAAACGATTGGTCAAATGTAACTTATCGATTAGGAATCGATCAATATTCAGATTACACTAAAGTTTGGAATGCCATAATAGATGCTGCACCAGGTAGCCCTAATGATGGTACAACAACAGAGCAGCCAGGATCATATGGTGAGCTTCAAAGTTTTGTTAAGCAAGTTAACCATGACATACTTTATAATTTAGATTTTGCTTTAAATAAAGACATTAACGTAACTTCTTCTTTTGGGTTTAATTATAATGATAGAACAATATTAACATCTAGTGCTTCTGTAACATCCCAGGATATACCAGGTTTTTTCTCACTTTCTAATTCTGCAAGCCCAATAACGGCTGCTTCAGCAGTATCTAAAAGAAGGCTTTTTGGTTTCCTTAATTCTACTACATTATCGTATAAAGATATTTTGTTTATTACTGCTAATGCCAGAAATGATTGGTATTCTACATTACCAGAAGAAAATAGATCTGTTTTATATGGAGGTGCTAATGCTTCATGGATTTTAACAAACACTTTTCCAGATATAAAAAGTGTTTTAAGTTATGGAAAACTAAGAATAGGCTATGGTGAAACAGGTGTTGATACCGACCCTTATCAAATTAACCCTGTTAATATTTTAGGCGAAACCGATAATCAAGGTTTTAGAGATTTAGATTTTCCTGTTGGAGGTTTAAATGCTTTTGAAGTAGGAAATAGAGCAGGAAACCCAAATTTAAGACCAGAAAGAAGAAAAGAATTTGAAATTGGTACAGAATTATCCTTTCTTAAAAACCGTATCAGTATCGACTTCACTTATTATGATGCTAAAGTAGAAGATCAAATTTTGAGTTTACCATTAGCCTCTACTTCTGGTTTTACATCACAAACTGCAAATATTGGAACAATATCTAATAAAGGATATGAAGCGTTACTCAGACTTGGTGTATTTAGAAATGTTGATGGTTTTAATTGGGATATTGCTCTAAACTATTCTACCAATGATGCTATTTTAGAAAAACTAGATGATCGTGTTCCTCAAATTGCTTTAGGCGGTTTAAGCACCATTAGTTTAGTTGCTAGACAAGGAGAACCTTTAGCTCTTATAGAAGGTAGTGTGCCTTTAACAGACCCAAACGGAAATATTGTTGTTGATGCTAATGGTGTACCTATTGCATCGCCTATTAAAGAAGTATACGGAGACACACAATATGATTATACTTTAGGAGTAACAAATAATTTCTCATATAAAGGATTTTCACTAGGTTTCTCTATAGATGTAAGACAAGGTGGTTTAATGTTTAGTCGTACAGCAAGTAACACCCGTTTTACAGGAAACTCAATTACTACTACTATAAATGATAGAAATCCTTATTTAATACCTAATTCGGTTGTTAGAATTGATGATGGTTCTGGGGCTATTACTTATGAAGAAAATACCACGGCTATTGATACAGAACATTGGGATGATTATTATCGTGCTGTAGCAAATGAAAGAGGAGATGTTATAGATAAATCTTTTGTAAAATTAAGAGAGTTAACATTTGGATATAACTTTTCTGAAAAAATTATAGGTAATACACCATTTGAGTCTTTATCCTTAACTGTTATTGGAAGAAATTTACTTCTGTTTACTCCCGAATCTAACCAGTATATAGACCCTGAAGTATCAACTTTTGGTACAGACCTAAATAGCCAGTTTGGCGAATTTAGCGCAAGCCCAAGTACAAGAAGTATTGGTGTTGCATTAAAAGCAAGGTTTTAACATTTAAAAAATATAAAAAATGAAAAATATATTAACAGCTCTTTTTTTCTTATTACTCATAACATCTTGTGAGGGGAAATTAGATATTAACGATAATCCTAATACCCCTGTAAATGTTGATAAAAGTTTTGTGTTAACTGCAGCACAAGGTTCTTTAGCAACAGGAATGGGAGGACAGTTAGCAAATTTAGGTGGGTTTTTAGCACAATATCACACACAACCACCTAGTGCAAGTCAATATTTAAATATTGATACTTACAACATGAATATTGATTTTTCTGATAGACTCTGGAATGAGTTGTGGGCAGGGTGTTTAAATGATTTAAACTATGTTCTTGAAAAATCTGAAGAGGAAGGGGATACAGGATCTTTTTTAATTGCGTCTTTAATTCGCGCATATACTTTTCAAGTATTAACAGATTTATATGGTGATATACCTTTTTCTGAGGCCTTATTAGGGTCTGCTAATATTACACCTAATGTTGATTTTGGTGGTGATATTTATAATGGCTTAATCGATGAAATTAATGCAGCTCTTAGTAAGTACAATAATAACCCTGTTAATTCAAATGTAGGTGCTCAAGATGCTATTTATAACGCTAATATGGATGATTGGATAAAGTTTGGTAATACTCTTAAACTAAAGTTATACATGAGAATGGCTTATACAAGTCAAGCAAATGCTTCAGCTGTTAATGCGTTACTTTTAGATAATAATTTTATCACTTCTGATGCTAGCTTTGCACTTTATGAAGATGCAGAAAATAAAGCAAATCCGTTCTATGATGTTCAGATTGATCGTTTAGGTGATGTAAATAATATTGCCAGTAATTCGCTTCTTCAATTTTTAGAAGCTAATGCAGACCCAAGAGAAGCTGCAATTTATAGAACAAACGACGATGGGATTTTTAGAGCAATAGATCAAGGTGATCGAGGGAATTATACAACCGAGGTGGCATCTGATTTTTCAAGGCCAAATGTTATAGCCACAACACCAGTATATTTTTTAACCGTTTCAGAAAGTAACTTTTTACAAGCAGAGGCTTTAATAAGATATTCAAACGGAACTGGTGCTAAAAGTAAATACGATGCTGGTGTTTCTAATTCTTTTATAACATATGGTTTAGATGCAGGATTAGCAACAACTTTAACAGGCGTGGGTGGTGCATACGAATATGTAGCTTCACCAGATATTGAAACAGCTGTAAGACAAGTTATGATTCAAAAATGGGTATCATTAGCTTATGTTAACAACATTGAAGGGTTTTTTGAGTCCAATAGAACATTATACCCAGAAACAGTTTCTTTAGGTGATGAAGATTATACAATTGGGAATTTTGTGGTTTCAGTAGGCTCTGTATTAACTGGTGGTCAAACACCAAATACAATTTTTTATCCAGATACAGAAACTTCAAAGAATCCTAATATTACACAAAAAACGTCCATTACCGAAAAAGTATGGTGGGATCAGAAATAGTTAGTTTTTAACTTAAAATATTTAAATAATGAAAAATAAATTTATAAAAATAGTGGCAATAGTATTCTCATTAGCATTTTTTGCCTCATGTAGTGAAGAAAAACCTATTCCATCAGAAATAACATTTTTTCCTACTTTTGAAATAGAGGGCGGACAGTATCTTTTAGTTCAAAAAGGTGTTGCCTATACCGATACAGGTGTAAAAGCCTTGGCAGGCGATAGTGAATTACCATTAATCACTACAGGTACTGTAAATACAGATCAAGTTGGTTTGTATAAATTAGATTATTCGGCTACTAATGTTGATGGTTTTGATGGAACATCTTTTCGATATGTTATTGTGGCAGACAACCCTGATGCAATAGCAAATGCAGATTTAAGCGGAAGTTATACAAGAGATACAAATTCGGCTCATGTAATGACCTTAACTAAGGTTGTAGATGGTTTTTATCAAGCCGATGATATTTTACCAACCAATAAAATTAATGCACTCATTGCGCATGTTTCTGATACAGAAGTAATAATTCCAAGACAATCAAGTCGTTTTGGGGATATTGTAGCAGACCCAACAGATGTTGCAGGTTCTGGAGGCGCAATAGTTGGTGGACAAGATATCACACTAAACACCTTTATAGGGTGTTGTGGAATTTTTACGCGTAGTTTTATTAAAGATTAATTTGAAAAATTATAAAAATCATGAAAAAAATATTCAATTATATATTAGTAATAATTTTAATGACTGCATTTAGTGCTTGTAATGATGATGAAGGTTTTGAAGAATTAAATTTAGAAAAATCATCAGTTATTGAAATGTCTGGCGATTGGTATGTTCAGACTTTTATAGGAGGTAATATGGTTGTAGATTATGAAGTAATAACTACATCAAACACCGCTGCCGATGATGGAACAGAAATACAAATGTCTGATCATGAACATATATGGGCTTTTAATTCTGCTATACCAGTAAATTTAACTGATTTAACATTTTCGGGTTCGAATTTAGAAAGTAAGGTTGACGATTATGAAATTACTGTTTCTGTTACTAATGGAGTAATTCAAAAAAATGGAACCGTAAGTAGTGGGACAAATCAATCTGTAGATTTTATTTCGTTTGATATTGAGTTTTCAGATGATCCTGGATCAATATATCACATCGAAGGATATAAACGTACTGGTTTTTTAGAAGATGAACATTAAGTATAATATAAACTAACCAGAAAACCACAAAAACTCGAAGTCTTTAAAAGCTTCGAGTTTTTTATTGTTTTATATTTTTTTCTTTTTGAAGCTTGCAATAAGTAAAATAATCATTCCGGTAGTAACCGATAAGTCTGCAAGATTAAATATCCCTGTTCTAAAAACGCCACCTAAATCAATAAACAAGAAATCGGTTACCTTTCCAAAGGCTATTCTATCAAAAACATTAGCGATTCCTCCACCAATAATACTTGCAAAAGCAAAAAGCGACCAATTGTCTAAAGATTTGTCTTTAAAAATATAACGAAGTACATACCCTAAAACCAATATTGGTAAAATAAGTAAAAGAATAATTCTAAGCGTTTCATTTAATTCACTACCCATACCTAAAAAGGCACCAGTATTCTCAACATTCATTAAAACAAAGGCATCTCCAATTAGTGGTATGCGTTCGCCCGGATTAATGTTTGTTCTAAGGGTTATATGCTCTCTTACTATTACTTTGGAAATTTGATCAACTGCTATAGTTAAAACAATAACTAAAAGTATATAGATGGAGCGTTTAGTTAACTTCATTTAGCTATTACTTTCAAAAGTTGCAGAGGCAGTTTCAGATGCTCTATTAATCTTTTTAACTAACCCTTGTAAAACTTTACCAGGGCCTACTTCGGTAAATAATGTAGCACCATCTGCAATCATTTGTTGAACAGATTGAGTCCAACGTACAGGAGCTGTTAATTGAGAAATTAAATTCGCTTTTATAGCAGTTTCATCTAAAACAGCGTTAGCCGTTACATTTTGATAAATCGGGCAATTTGGTTTGCTAAAAGTTGTGTTTTCTATGGCTGCAGCTAGTTCTTCGCGAGCAGGTTCCATTAATGGTGAATGAAATGCGCCACCAACAGGTAATACCAAAGCACGACGCGCACCTTCTTCTTTTAAGGCTTCGCAGGCTTTATTAATAGCCTCAACTTCACCAGAAATAACTAATTGTCCAGGGCAGTTGTAATTTGCAGCAACAACAATACCTTCTGTTAATGCACATATTTTTTCTACAATATCATCTTCAAGTCCTAAAACAGCAGCCATAGTACTAGGTTGTAGCTCGCAAGCCTTTTGCATAGCTAAAGCACGTTGAGAAACTAATTTTAATCCATCTTCAAAATTTAAAGCACCATTGGCAACTAATGCAGAAAACTCACCAAGAGAATGTCCTGCAACCATATCAGGTTTAAAACTATCACCTAATGTTTTGGCTAAAATTACCGAATGTAAAAATATTGCAGGCTGTGTTACTTTAGTTTCCTTTAAGTCTTCAGCAGTACCTTCAAACATAGTGTCTGTGATGTTAAAACCTAAAATATCATTAGCTTGCTCAAATAGACCTTGAGCTAAAGGTGAGTTTTCGTAAAGGTCTAGACCCATTCCTGAAAATTGTGCACCTTGACCTGGAAATATATATGCTTTCATGTAAGTTATTTTTGAGTGGCTAAAATAACAATAAAATTATAACTATAGATTATTAGTTGCTGCTTCGGCACAACGCTCTCCATCCATAGCTGCCGAAACGATACCACCAGCATAACCACCACCTTCGCCACAAGGGTATAAATTAGAAATTTGAGTGTGTTGTAATTTGTCATTTCTAGGTATAGAAACTGGTGAAGAGGTTCTAGATTCTACACCAACAATATTTGCTTCTTCGGTGTAATAACCTTTCATTTTTCTGCCAAAGGCTTCAAATCCTTTTCTTAATCTTCCACCAATAAATTTAGGGAGTAAAGAGTGTAGAGGTGCAGATTTTAGTCCTGGTTGATAGGAGCAGTCGTTTAAATTAGTAGATAATTTACCCTCAACAAAATCGGTTAATCTTTGGGCAGGTGCTGTTTGGCTTCTACCACCTGCTGTAAATGCTAATCGTTCTAAGTTTTTTTGATATTCTAAGCCTTTTAAAGCACCAAATTGTTCATATTTTGGTAAATCTTTGTTAACATCAATTTCTACTACAATACCCGAGTTGGCGTATAAATTATTTCGTTTTGATGGTGACATCCCATTAACAACAACTTCGCCATTGGCTGTAGCTGCAGGCACTATAAAACCACCTGGACACATACAAAAGGAATATACACCTCGGTCTTTTACCTGCTCTACCAAACCGTATGAAGCGGCAGGAAGTATCTCTGGACGCGAACCAGTACAATGATACTGTATGGAGTCTATTATATGTTGAGGATGCTCAATACGAACACCCATAGCAAAGGATTTGGCTTCTATGGTGACTTCCTTTTTGTGAAGTAAATAAAAAATATCTCGCGCAGAATGTCCTGTGGCTAGAATTACTTTTTCTACAGTTAATTCATTACCGTTTTTAAGTTGAATGGCTTTTATATTGTTGTCTTTTAAAACAAAATCTATAACTCGAGTTTCAAAATGAATTTCGCCTCCATATTTTAAAATAGTTTCTCGAATATTCTGAACTACTTTGGGTAATTTATTTGTGCCTATATGTGGGTGTGCATCAACTAAAATTTGATCTGTTGCGCCATGATAAACTAGGTTTTCGAAAATACGACGCACATCGCCTCGTTTTAAACTTCGAGTGTATAATTTACCATCACTATAAGTACCTGCACCACCTTCACCAAAACAATAATTTGAATCTTCGTTTACAAAATGGTCTTGATTTATAGCTTTTAAGTCTCTTCGTCTATCTTGTACATTCTTACCGCGCTCTAAAACTATAGGTTTAAATCCAAGTTCTATACAGCGTAATGCGGCGTACATACCGGCAGGGCCAAAACCAATAATATGTATAGGTTTTGCTTTTGATACGTCTTGGTAATTAAAAGTATATTCTGATGTTTCTGGTAAGTCTTCATTTATATAAACTGCGACTTTGTAATTGATAATTATTTTAGATTTCCTGGCATCAATAGATTTTCTGAGTACTTTAACTCCAGAAATATCATTTCTATCAATATCAAGTTTTATTGCAGATTTTAAAATTAAAATACCGGATTGCTCTTCTTCTTTTAATGTAATACGAAGTTGTATTTCTTTTACCATTTTGCAAAATTACAGAAAATTGTAACAGGAGTTTTGAAAAAAAGATTCCTTAACAGGTTTGTTTCTTATTTATAATAAAAAAAGTGGGGTTTAAAGAATATTTAAAATTTTTCAATTAATTATTTTTTTATAACCATTTATGTGTTCTTTTGTTTTTATCTCAAAACTTAGTTCTTTTGTGAATATGTCAGCTCCTTTTTTATTTAAATGCAATGAGTTATAAAAATATTCTTTTTTATAAGATAATTCGTGATTAGAATAATCGAGAAAAAGTAGCTTGTGTTTTATAGTAAAGTCTTTATAAATCTCAATAATTTCATCTCTGTTCTCTACAAATTTTTGTCCATCAATAAATTCTGGTGTATAAACCAAGATTACTTCTATATTATTTTCTTTACATTCAGTAAGGAATTGATTAAATAAATTAATAGAAGTTGAGTCAAGATCAATTTTATATTGAGACATTTTAAGTTTTGCTTTAGATAGATCATTATTCCATTCCTTTTCCATACCTCTAAATCCATTTTGTCTATAAGTAATATCAATATCCTCATTTTGTTCTAAACTTATTGTTTTTTGAATTTTTCTAATTTCACCATGGTACCTTAATAATGGGAGATAATAATCTTTGAATGTAAAACCATTATAAGATGACGTATATTTTATAATATTTTTGTTCCATAGCATATAGGGTAAAAATTGATCAAGACCATACAAGTTTTCGCGCTTTTGTAAACTAAAAACATCAAGTGATAATAAGATAGTTTTTGGTAGGTTGTTATGTTTTATATATTCTTTATGCCTTAAATATTGCAACCAGAAATTATGACCATCTATTCCAAAATTGTAGGCTTTTAAATGTAATGAATCTTCTAATACACTAGGATCTATATGAACCCAAGCACGAGAGGAGCCATAAATTGCAATATCAACATCAATATTTTCATCATAAATATCATTCCATACCTCTATTTCTCCAGGAGATTGGTGATTTTTTTTAAGGTTGTATGATATAAAATAATCAGTTACAAACATTAAAAAAAGTATTTGTAGAGCAAAAAGAGAGGTGTTAAATATATATTTTTTCATAATTAGAATTGAAAATAAATAAACTCTTGTTGTTCTCCACTAAACCAAAATATTATGAAAATAATTATATTGTAGAACGCATAACGAAATAATTTGTATCTAAGAAGACTTAATCGCGCAATAGCATATTGTTGTTCTCTACCAAACCACTCAATTATTATGAATATTAAAATTAATAGAAATAGTGGTTTTACATAGTCATCTTTATCAAATACAGGAAAGGTTAATAATGATTTCGAAAATATTTCAGTAATATAATTTATTGCATGTCTTATATTTTCTGCTCTAAAAAATATCCAAGCAAAAGCTGTAAAGCCAAATGTTAGTATCATTGATGCAAACTCTTTTATGGTTGGCAAGTAGTTGCCTTTAGCTACAATTTCTAAATTATTTCGGTTGTTATTGGTTAAAATAAGAGGTAAAAAATAAATGGCATTTAATAGGCCCCAAATAATAAAAGTCCAATTTGCACCATGCCAAAAGCCGCTAACAATAAAAATTAGCATAATGTTTCTTATTTTATTCCAAGTCCCGCCTCGACTGCCACCTAAAGGAATATATAAATAATCCCTAAACCAAGTTGAAAGTGAGATATGCCAACGTCTCCAAAATTCTGCGATATCCCTTGAAAAGTATGGGAAAGCAAAATTTTGCTTTAGATTAAAACCAAATAATCGCGAAACTCCAATTGCGATATCCGAATACCCAGAAAAATCCCCATATATCTGAAATGAGAAAAATATAGCTCCTAAAACAAGTGTACTTCCTGAATAATCTGATGAGTTATTAAAAATGATATTAGCATATTGAGCACAATTATCTGCGATTACAATCTTTTTGAATAAACCCCAAAGTATTTGCCGCATTCCATCAATTGCTTGGCTGTAATTAAAATATCGCTTCTTGTAAAATTGTGGTAATAAATTTGTTGCTCTTTCAATTGGGCCCGCAACTAATTGCGGAAAGAAGCTAACGAATGATGCAAATACTATAAAATCTCTAGTTGGTTGCAATTTTCTTTTGTAAACGTCTATAGAGTAACTTAAGGTTTGAAAAGTGTAAAAACTTATCCCTACTGGTAGAATAATATTTAATGAATTGGGTTGAATTTCTTTTCCAAAAAAGGAAAAAGCAGTTGTGAAATTTTCAATAAAAAAATTGTAATATTTAAAAAATCCCAGAAAGCCTAGATTTACTAAAATACTTGTACAAAGTAATGCTTTTCGTTTCGTTTTGATTTTTTCTTTTGCAAGACTCAAACCAACAAAATAGTCAACAATGGTACTAAATAGGATTAAAAACAAAAAGCGCCAATCCCACCAACCATAAAAAACATAACTAGAAATAACAATTAAAACGTTTTGAAGTTTAAGGTTTTTGTTTGTTATAAACCAATAAAGAAAAAAAACTACAGGTAAAAATATTGCAAAATCTATGGAGTTAAAAAACATTCTATTTTTTAATAGTTTTTATATGTGTTATTTACCGCTAATTTACATTTTCACAATGAGACACAATATTCTATTGATAAAAACGGTGTATGATTTTTTATCAAGCATTATACTTATTCGGCTATTTATTTACTAAATCAATAAGATACTATTTCCTTATATAAGTCAAAAAAGAAAACTCATGGTTATGGTTTTCATCTTTTTTATGAAAAGTATTAGCAGCTTCTTTCCAAATAGCAGCATCTATTTTTGGAAAATATGTATCAGCATCAAAATTTTCGTGAACACGAGTCAATTCAATTTTATCTGCAATAGCCATAGCTTGTTTATAAATTTGTCCACCTCCAATAATAAAAGGTTGTGAATCACTTTTTGAAGCATCAATAGCATCTTCTAAACTATGAACTATAATAACACCATCTGGAGCTTTATAATCTTTTTGTCGTGTTATTACAACATGTGTTCTATTAGGTAAAGGTTTTGGGAAACTTTCAAAAGTTTTACGCCCCATAATAATATGATGACCGTTCGTTAATGATTTAAAACGTTTTAAATCATCACTTAAATGCCATATTAGTTTGTTTCCTAAACCAATAGCGTCGTTTTCTGCGGCCGCTACAATAATGGTAAGCCCTAATTTTTTGGCTGTATTTTGAGATTCTGTTTTAGTTATATTGTAAGCTTCACTTTTGGCTAAAACAGTTTCCTCTTTTACAAAACCAGCTTTTAGTTTTTCTATACGGTTTTGTTGTTTTGCTACTAATTTTTCTAATTGATCTTTTTCCCAGGTTTTACCCATAAACTTGTGGGTTATAAAAACATTAAAAAAGTGATATATAAATATAAAGAGCCATAAAATAATAGCGCTTAAAAACCATTCCTTACCAAAAGGTTTAAAATCTGGTGCAATGTTTAAAACTGTATTTGCAACAATTAAAAACACGCAACCTATTAAAAATAAAACAAAATGTACATACAAACGTTTTTTTTGTTTTATCCGTTTTTGAGCATTTTCAATAAGCTCTAATTGGTCTTTATCTATTTGTGGTGTGGTTTTCTTTTTTCCGAACATACTATTAAAATAACGACTGTAAAGTTAACTCTTTTTGTGAATTATAAATATAATATTGAAATACTTAATAAAAGCAACTTTCCGAAAACGTTTTAGTTTCAAAATGTCCTGATAATCAGTATAAAACGTAATTTTTAAGTTGTTAATAAGATAATATTTATGCTAAATTATTGATTACTTTATTTTTTTGTAGAATACATATTGTCAAATTGATAATTTTTCAAAAGTAAAGAGTATTAAATAGTTGCGTGTTTTATTTTGTTTATAAATTTGCATTGTTGTAGAATATAAAAATAAATTTCAAAACATATAATTATGGCCATTAAAAAACAATTTTTAAAAAGTAAACCAGTTTGTAAAGTAACTTTTTCAATCCCAGCTGAAGACGCAAAAAAAGTATCTGTTGTTGGATCTTTTAACGATTGGAATGCAAAAAAAGCACCACTTAAAAAATTAAAAAACGGAACATTTAAAGGAACTGTAGATTTAGAATCAGGAAACTCTTATGAGTTTAAGTATGTTGTTGACGGTGTTTACGTTAATGATGATGCTGCTGATGCTTATGCATGGAATGATTTTGCTGGTGCAGAAAACGGTGTTATAAACTTATAATAACTTTAGAATAAACTTATTAAAAGAGCACCTCAATCGGGTGCTTTTTTTATTTCTTATTTTTTTGGTTATTCTTATATAAAGAATTATCAATATTGAAAACTAATGGTAGCATATATGGCACCGTAACTGGTTTCCCTTTTTGATACCCAGGCTTGGTTAATTTTGGAATTAAATTAATAACCCTGAAAGCCTCTTCTTCTAATTTTTGGTGAGGTCCGGTTGCTTTAATATCTTTTATTTTTCCATTTTTATCAACCTTAAAAACAATATTGATTTTAACTTTACCGTCTGGTAAGCCTAAGTCTTTTGCTACGCTAATATTAAAGTTTTTTACTAAATGTTTTGCAATACCATTTGACATACATTTTTTTAATTCAATATTGCTAAGTTTTTTGTTACATCCTTTATAAATAGGTACTTGTTCTACAATAGCAAAAGGTACTTCATTGTCATCTTGTGCTAATAGAAAGCTAGAAGAAATTAATAAGGCGGCTAAAAGTGAGTTTCTCAATATAATTAGTTTAAACAGCAACTATTCCTTTAATATGTGGGTGCGGATTGTAATCAACCAATGTGAAATCCTTAAAATCAAAATCAAAAATATCTTTAATATCAGGATTAAGTATCATTTTTGGTAAAGGGCGAATATCTCTTGATAATTGCAATTCTAATTGCTCATAATGGTTACTGTAAATATGTGCATCTCCAAAGGTGTGAATAAATTCTCCAGCTTCATAGCCACAGACTTGTGCCATCATCATTGTAAATAAAGCATAAGAAGCAATATTAAACGGTACACCTAAAAATATATCTGCACTACGTTGATATAGCTGGCAAGATAGTTTGCCATTAGCTACATAAAATTGAAAAAAAGCATGGCATGGAGGTAGCGCAGCTTTACCATTTGCTACATTCTCGCTAAAACTCTTTGAAGTGTCAGGTAATACCGAAGGATTCCATGCGGAAACTAGCATTCTACGACTATTAGGATTATTTTTTAATGCATCAATAACTTCTTTAATTTGGTCAATTTCATCACCATTCCAGTTGCGCCATTGGTAACCGTAAACAGGGCCTAAATCGCCATTCTCATCTGCCCATTCGTTCCAAATACGCACACCATTTTCAGTAAGATATTTTGTATTGGTATCACCTTTTAAAAACCAAAGCAATTCATAAACAATAGATTTTAAATGCAATTTCTTGGTAGTTACCATTGGAAAACCTTCACTTAAATCAAATCGCATTTGATGTCCAAAAACGCTTTTTGTTCCTGTGCCTGTTCGGTCTCCTTTTTCATTTCCGTTTTCTAAAACGTGTTTTACTAAGTCGTGATATTGTTTCATAGGCCTTATTCCAGCGAAAGCAGGAATCTTGATAATAGTTAAATTTTAGCTGTAATAAGAACTTAAAACAGCGAAAACGAAATTAAAAAAAATGATGGGTAGACTTTAAGATTTGAATATGATAATATTAAAAAGTTATTAACTTTTTAAATAAAAATCTAGCAAATGGAATAATTAATTAACCTATTATCATCCCTGCTATAGTTGCAGAAATTAATGAGGCTATAGTTCCGCCAATAAGTGCTTTCATACCAAATTTTGAAAGTGTTTTACGTTGCCCTGGTGCTAAAGAACCAATTCCACCAATTTGAATGCCAATAGAAGCAAAATTTGCAAATCCACAAAGCATGTAAGTAGCCATAATTATAGATTTTTCATAATTTAGATGTATAGAATTAGTTACATCTTTTAAATCTCTTAATTGTATATAGCCAATAAACTCACTAGCGGCTAATTTAATACCTAATAATTGTCCCATTAAAGCCATATCTTCTTTGGCTACACCAATTAGCCACATGAGTGGAGCAAAAACGTAACCTAAAATAAGCTCAATGGATAAATTCTCGTAAGTTGTATTAGAAGCTATCCAACCGTTAATACTTGTAACATCCCCAACCCAGCCTAGTATACCATTAAACATGGCTATAAATGCTACAAAAACTAAAAGCATAGCACCAACATTTACCGCCAGTTTTAAACCTTCTGTAGTTCCGTTAGCAATAGCATCTAAAAAATTTGATCCTATTTTTTCTTGAGAAACAGATACATCTGTATTTACGTTTTCGGTTTGTGGATATAATATTTTAGATATTACAATAGCACCTGGAGCAGCCATTACAGATGCAGCTAATAAATGTTTAGCATAAAACAACCTTAATGCAGCATCATCGCCTCCAAGAAAGCCTATATATGCAGCAAGTACAGCACCTGCAACGGTAGCCATACCACCAATCATAACGAGTAGCATCTCTGACTTATTCATTTTCTCTAAATAGGCTTTTATTAAAAGTGGTGCTTCGGTTTGTCCTAAAAAAATGTTTCCGGCAACGCTTAAACTTTCAGCTCCTGATATTTTTAAAGCTTTAGATAGTAACCAAGCCATAGCTTTTACTACTTTTTGGATAATACCTAGATAAAATAATACAGAAGTAAGTGCAGAGAAGAATATAATGGTTGGCAATACTTGAAAGGCAAAAATGAACCCAAAAGTATCCATATCTACAACTAAACCTTCAAATAAGAATTTACTACCAGCTCTTGTAAAGTCTAAAACACTTACAAATAAGCCACCTATAAATTCAAAAAGGGTCTTTATAAATTCAACTTTTAATACTCCAATGGCTATAAGCAACTGAAAAGCTAAACCAATTCCAACAATTTTCCAATCAATAGCTTTTCTATTACTACTAAAAAGAAAGGCTACAAATATTAAGGTTATCATACCAAGAACACCACGCCATAAACTATTAATTGAAAATCCTTGACTAGGAATGATAGTGTTTTCAGCTTCTTTAACAGAAGAAGTTTCTGAAGTCTCTGTTTTTACAGTTTCTGAAAAATTAATGTTAGTCGAGTCTATTAAAATAGTTTCTGTTTGTGAAACAGTCTCTATGTTATTAATTTCAACTGTTTTATTTAAATCTTGAGCTATACTTGTTGTAGTGAAAGATAATAATATAGCAACAATGAGTAAAAACAGGTTTTTCATAATAAAATTTAAAAGTTATTCTCGTTTTGAAATTTCATCACGAATATGAGCTGCTTTTTCATAGTCCTCATTTGTAACAGCTTCTTCAAGTAAAGTTTTAAGTTCTTCTAAAGTTTTACCTTTAAAATTTTCACTAGGCTCATTAGGTTCCAACTCATTAGCAACTAACTCATCCATTAAAATACTATCTTGAGTTTCATCTTCTTCATCTTCCTTTTTCGGATTCACTTTTAAGTAAATACCTGCTTTGTCAAGTATGTTTTTGTAAGTAAAAATAGGAGCTTGAAAGCGTAATGCTAAGGCAATAGCATCACTTGTTCTGGCATCAATAATTTCCTCAATTTTATCGCGTTCACAAATTAAACTAGAATAGAATACTCCATCAACTAGTTTATGGATTATCACTTGCTTGACAACAATATCAAATCTATCAGCAAAATTTTTGAATAAATCGTGTGTTAATGGCCTTGGAGGGCTAATTTCCTTTTCTAAAGCAATAGCAATAGACTGCGCTTCAAAAGCACCAATAACAATTGGCAATTTGCGATCGCCATCTACTTCATTTAAAATTAAGGCATAAGCCCCATTTTGTGTTTGGCTATAAGAAATGCCTTTTATATTTAATCTTACTAAACTCATAATTTATTAAAAACGCAAAGAACTGCTTAAATTAGAACTTAACCAACTGCACAAGGCATATTAAGTTAAAATGCTAATTTAAGCAGTTCTTAAGTACTACACAAAATTATTGCTGTGCTTTGAATGCTTTTAATTTTTCAATAAGTTCTGGAACCACTTGAAAAGCATCACCAACCACTCCATAATCAGCAGCTTTAAAGAAAGGAGCTTCAGGATCTGTATTAATTACTACTTTTACTTTTGAAGCATTAATTCCAGCTAAATGTTGAATGGCACCAGAAATTCCTATCGCTATATATAAATTTGATGCTACAGGTTTTCCTGTTTGTCCTACGTGTTCGCTATGTGGTCTCCAACCTAAATCTGAAACAGGTTTAGAGCATGCGGTAGCAGCACCTAAAACATCGGCTAATTCTTCAACCATACCCCAATTTTCTGGGCCTTTTAGTCCACGACCAGCTGATACTACTATTTCTGCATCAGCAATGGTCACTTTGTCAGAAGCTTTGTCAACCGACTCAACAGTTACTCCAAGTTCTGGAATTGAAGGATCGAAATCTTCTGTAGTAGCGCTACTAGTATTTTCAACTAAACCAAATGCATTATTTGAAACACCAACAATTTTTACATCGGTATTAATTTGGGTGTTTTCAAAAGCTTTATTTGTAAAAGCTGTACGTTTTACTGTAAATGGACTTGTGTTAGAAGGTATTTCTACAACATTTGAAGCATAACCGGCATTTAAACCAATTGCTAATAGGGGAGCCAAATATTTACTGTCTGCACTAGAGCTAACAATAACAACTTTTACATCTTCTTTTTCCGCTGCTTGTTTAATAGCAGATGCATAAGCATTTGCATTAAAATTTCCAAGTTGCGTATTTGTTATATTTAACACTTTATCGACGCCATAATTACCTAAGCTTGTGGTGTCGTTAGCATTTATAGCAACTGCTGTAACTGTAGTTCCTAATTGATTAGCAACCGCTTTTGCATAAGAAGCTACTTCGAAAGCCGCTTTTTTAAAAGCACCTTGTTCTGATTCTGTATATACTAAAACTGACATATTTTTATTTTTTTAAATCACTTTGGCTTCATTATGAAGCAAGCTTACTAATTCGTCTAAATTATCTGAAGATACTAATGTTACGGCTCCTTTTGGAGTTGGTTTTAAAAACGAGACAGAAGTCGTTTCGGCATTAACATCAATAGGTTCTACAACATTTAAAGGTTTTTTACGAGCCATCATAATACCTCTCATATTTGGAATTCGTAAATCACTTTCTTCAACTAATCCTTTTTGGCCTCCAATTACTAAAGGAAGAGAAGTTGCAACAGTTTCTTTACCGCCATCAATTTCTCTGGTTGCTTTAACAGAAGTACCATCAACTTCTAAACCAATACAATTATTTACAAAGTTGGCATTAATTAATCCGGCAATCATACCTGGAACCATACCACCATTGTAATCAATAGATTCACGACCAGCAATTACTAAATCGTAACCACCAGTATTTATAACGTTTGCTAATTGTTTTGCCACAGAAAAACCATCTGTAGCAGTTGTGTTAACTCTTATAGCTTCGTCGGCACCTATTGCTAAAGCTTTACGCAATGTAGGTTCGGTTTCAGCACCACCAACATTTATAACAGCAACAGAAGCACCTTGTTTTTCTTTAAACCACATGGCACGTGTTAAACCAAATTCATCATTTGGGTTAATTACAAACTGCACACCATTAGTATCAAATTTAGTATCATTATCACTAAAATTGATTTTAGAAGTAGTGTCTGGCACGTGACTTATACACACTAATATTTTCATTTTATTATAAATTTAGATGTCTTATTTTTTTCAGTTTACGAAGTTAATTATAAAATTCTGAATATTTACTATGCACGCATAATAAATATTAAAAAAACTTGTAAGACTGTAACTCATTTATTGTTATTTTTGCTATTCGAAACAATACACAATAAATGAAGACAATTCAATTTAGAGAAGCTATTTGCGAAGCAATGAGCGAAGAAATGCGCAGAGACGAAAGCGTATACTTAATGGGCGAGGAAGTAGCAGAATACAATGGTGCTTACAAGGCATCAAAAGGCATGTTAGATGAGTTTGGTGCGAAACGAGTAATTGATACACCTATTGCAGAACTAGGTTTTGCAGGTATTGCTGTTGGTTCTACAATGACAGGTAATAGACCTATTGTAGAATATATGACCTTTAACTTTTCTTTAGTTGGTATTGATCAAATAATAAGTAATGCAGCTAAAATTCGTCAAATGTCTGGTGGTCAGTTTAAATGTCCTATCGTTTTTAGGGGGCCAACAGGTTCTGCAGGACAATTAGGAGCAACGCATTCACAAGCATTCGAAAGTTGGTTTGCAAACACTCCAGGATTAAAAGTGGTTGTGCCATCAAACCCATACGATGCAAAGGGATTGTTGAAAGCTGCTATTCGTGATGACGATCCAGTTATTTTTATGGAAAGTGAGCAAATGTATGGTGATAAAGGTGAAGTGCCAGAAGGTGAATATATTATACCAATTGGTGTTGCTGATATTAAACGTGAAGGAACTGATGTAACCATTGTATCTTTTGGAAAAATTATAAAAGAAGCTTATAAGGCTGCTGATGAATTAGAAAAAGAAGGAATCTCTTGTGAAATCATAGATTTACGTACGGTTCGTCCAATGGATAGAAAAGCCATTGTAGAGTCTGTAAAGAAAACAAACAGATTAGTAGTTTTAGAAGAAGCATGGCCATTTGGAAATGTAGCAACAGAGATTACTTATTTAGTACAATCTGAAGCATTTGATTATTTAGATGCTCCAGTTGTTAGAATTAATACTGCCGATACACCTGCAGCTTATTCGCCTGTTTTAATGGAAGAATGGTTGCCAGATTATACAGAAGTAATCAAAGCAGTAAAAAAAGTAATGTATAAATAAAATAACCTTTTTTACGTTATATAAACTTCATTAGCACGATTGTTGATGAAGTTTTTTTGTATTATGAATATAAGATTAATTTTCGCCCTTTTCTATTTAGGACTTTGTTCCGCATTTGCACAAACTAAAGTAAGTGGTTTTGTGTTTGATGAATTTAACGAACCAGTATCTTTTGCAAACGTTGTGTTTAAAGGTTCTACAGAAGGAACTATTACTAATGAAAACGGAAAATTCTATTTAGAGTCTGATGAGACTTGGGATGCTTTAACTGTAAGTTTTATAGGTTATGAAACGCTAATAATTCCGTTAGAAAAAAAGGTGAATTATGATTTAAAATTCATTCTTAAAGAGGAAACAGCACAATTGGATGCCGTAGTAATCGTTTCAGGAAAACAATCTAAAAAGAATAATCCAGCAATTGATTTGCTTAGAAAAATATGGGCCAATAAGCGTAGTAATGGTTTAAAGCAATTTAAACAATATGAATACGATAAATACGAAAAAGTAGAATTTGATTTAAATACCATTGATAGTACACTTATTAAAAGTAAACTATTTAAAGGTATGGAATTTGTTTTTGAAGAAGTTGATACCTCTAATGTTACAGGGAAAACATATTTACCCATATTTATAAATGAAGCAGTATCAAAAGTTTATGGAGATAATGTAATTAATAAAACTAAAGAAGATTTATTGGGTAATAAAAATTCTGGTTTTAGTGATAATCAGATTATTATTGATTTTATAGACGATTTATATTCAGATTTTAATGTGTATGATAACTACTTGAAATTTTTTGACAAAAGTTTTGTAAGTCCATTATCAAAAACAGGAATTAGCACCTATAATTATGTGTTGTCAGACAGTTCGTTTATTGATAACAAATGGTGTTACAATATTATTTACTATCCAAGACGAAAAAACGAATTAACCTTTAAGGGCGATTTTTGGGTTGCCGATACTACGTATGCTATTAAAGAAATTAATCTTCAAGCATCAAAAAGCGCTAATATAAATTGGGTAAAAGAAATTTATATAGAGCAAGAGTTTGAGGTGTTAAATGACTCACTTTTTCTTGTAACTAGAGATTACATGCTCTCTGATTTTGCTTTTAATAAAAAAGAAAAATCTCGTGGTGTATACGGAAAGCGAACCACCTTATATAATAATTATAAGTTTGATGTTGTAAAGGATAAAAAATTCTATGAAACCGAAGTTTACAATTTTGATAAAGACATTTACAATAGAGATGATGCCTTTTGGGGTGAAAATAGGCTAGAGGCATTAAACAAAGATGAACAAGGTGTCTATAAAATGTTAGATACTTTAAAAACGGTTAAAAAATTTAAACGTCTTTATAATCTAGGAAGTATTTTAGCTTCGGGTTATATTGAGTTTAATACTTTGCCATTAGATTATGGTCCTGTTTTTTCTACTTTTGGTTTTAATGAAGTTGAAGGTTTGCGTTTAAGAACCGGCGGAAGAACTTATTTCGGCCCAAATGATATATGGCGATTAGAAGGGTTTTTAGCATACGGATTTAGAGATGATAAATTTAAATATGGTATGTCAGGTAAATGGTTGGTTGATAAAAAGAGTCGACTAATAATTTCTGGAGGTAATAGACGCGATGTAGAGCAAATAGGAGCTAGCTTAACAACCAGTACCGATGTGTTAGGTAGAAGTTTAGCATCGTCTTCAGTTATTGGAACAAGTACTAATGATAAGTTAACCAGTATAAATCTAACCAGTTTAGCAGTTGAGGCAGAGCCTTGGCGCAATGTTATTTTTAGGTTAGGAGGTAATTACAGAACTTTAGAGTCGGCATCGCCAACTTTTAGTCTAGATTATAATACACCAACAGGTATAGAGTCTGAAATAAAACAATTTGAAACAAACTTTTCTGTATCGTATTATCCAGGTCGTAAAATGACAGGATTTGGAGTAGAGCGTAGAATAGCAAATGATTATTATTCGCAAATATTTGCTCAAATAACACGCGGTGATAAAAGTATTTTTAATAGTGATTTTGATTATACTAAAGTACAGTTTTCGTATACTCAACCATGGCAAATGGGTGGTTTTGGTAGGTTGAATACTACTATTGAGGCTGGTAAAACCTTTGGCGAAGTACCGCTTGGTTTATTAAGTGTTATTCCTGGAAACCAATCGTATTTTTCAATATATAATACGTTCTCTCAACTTGATTTTTATGAGTTCGTTTCAGATACCTATGTCTCTTTTCATTTTGAACATAATTTTAACGGTCGCCTATTTTCAAGAATACCATTTTTACGAAAATTAAATCTGCGAGAAATTGTAAGTGTTCGTGGTGTTATGGGAAGCATTACAGATCAAAATGTTGCTTTAAGTAATGTGCCAAGTAATCCAAATAATATTAGGTTGGTGGCGCCATCAAACGAGCCGTATTATGAATATAGCCTAGGTATTGGTAATATTTTTAAAGTGTTTAGAATAGACTTTAATTTTAGAGGAAATTATAAAGACGAACTTTTATATCCTGATGCTAGAAAGTTTGGAGTGACGGGTAGTTTTGGCTTTTATTTTTAAACTAATTTCCCTTACGCTTTAATTCTGATTTTCGCATAGGCATAACATCTATTGTCTTAAATAACTTTTTACACGTTAGTATATAGTTTTGCCTTAATTTTATTCCACCATCTAAGCCAATTAATACAACTTCAAAAGGTGAGTTTGTTGATTTATATGTTTTATAAAGTTTTGACGAATTCTGCCATTTCTCATTTTTTAAACCTATTGAAAAAGTATCTTCTTTTATTTGATAAACAATAAGTTTACGGTCTTTAAGTCCGTTTTCGTTTTCTTGTAATTCTTTAATTTGATTCTGAAACGTACAAGTATCGGCATTATCTGTTAGTACTAATAAAACTCGATTTTCCCATTGGTGTGCTGTTATATTTTGAGACATACCTTTATTTGTACTAATAATCGAAATTATAATAAAAAGGATTTTTAAAATCTTCATATTGTTAAGGCTTTTTGGAGAACTCGATTAATAGTTACAGCTATATGTAATAGTTTAGATACTAATTTAATAAAAAAGACAAGTCTATTTTTTTTATTATACAAGAAATCTTAAAAGGATCGGACATAAAGAATTATATAGGTTGTTGTTAAATGTTTAGTTCTAAAACTTAATAACTAAGAGTCTTTGTAATAATTAAGTCTCCATATTAGTTTATTTATCAATCTCTACTGGGCCGTCAATATCAACCATACTTAGATTAAAAACTCGTGAGCGTCTATATGCAATATTATCTTTTTTAATTCTTTCAATAAGATGTTTCATGTTTTCATTAGAACTGACTTCCCATTCGATATCTGGATGATATTTTGTTTTGAATTTTTTGTCACCAAACCCAATCATTGGGATTTTATCCATCGGGACACCTCGATGAAATTTTTCAGTATGCCAATAAATTGAACTAACACCATTAAATTTAATTTGGATTCCAATTTTAAAATCGTAATAATAATTTGGTAAAAAATTCAATTGAAGTAAAAACTCTTCTATTTCACCAGGTTCAAGTGAAATATAGTCAACATTTTCAACATACCCACCTTTCATAGAATTAATCATAGGAGCTATATGTATTCCTTCTTTAGGAAAGAGAGTTCCGTTAAATTCTCTTAATACAGCGCTACCACCTCTTTCTCCAAAATAAAAACCTGCTAATTGCTCGCTTATTTTTTCAACTTTAAAAACATCTATGAGTAAGTATGGAGCTATTTGTACAAAATTTTTATTTGCAATTGAGCTAACCGAAAAAGCATATAGTGGATTAGAGGTTGAGTAATCTTTTGTGTCCATTATATTATGCATGGTCGATTCAGCTTCTTGGTAGGTCATTTCTTTGTTAATGTCAATAAGCGATGCGTTAAAAACAATATTATCAATATAGCTATTAGGCATGTCAAAATATATGGGCACTTTAATCTTTTTATCTTTTAACTCAGGATCTGATAAAATAACATTTTCATTAAGTTTAGATAATGAGTCTGATATAGAAATAATATCCTCTGTAGTTTGTTTAGACTCGGCCCTATCAACCATAAATCCATGAATGGATAGATATAACCCAGCAATACCTAAAAGAGCAAAAAGGCCGGTTGCAAATGGATGTCTACCGCACATTTCTATAAACTTTTTCATTTTTGAAAAACTCTTGGAAATGTTTTTGTTAATTTTCTCCTTCATGATTTAATAGTCAAAGTGTTTAACATGTTGTTTTATTTAGCACTAACATTATTTTCGTGTTTAATAATGTGGTACAATGTTTCTCAAACAAACAATTGTTTCAATTTTTTTCAAGTCGAGCAAATTAGCTAAATTTTCTGACAAAGTCAAGTTCGTTTAATAAAAAAGGCCACTTAATAAAGTGGCCTTATGAAATTTATGTAAGCTTAAAGTTTACAACCCAAAAGCCATTTTTACTTTGTCAACATAATCAAGTTTTTCCCAAGTAAATAGTTCAACATCTAAGGTTACGTTTTCGCCATTAGGTTGCGAAAACGATTTTGTAACGGTTTCATTTTTACGTCCCATGTGTCCGTAAGCAGCAGTTTCGCTGTACATTGGCGCTCGTAATTTTAAACGTTCTTCAATAGCAAACGGGCGCATATCAAAAATTTTAGCTACTTTTTCGGCAATTTCACCATCGGTTAAATTAAATGGGCAAGTTCCGTAAGTGTCTACAAAAATTCCCATAGGCTCAACAACACCAATAGCGTAACTTACTTGTACTAAAATTTCTTCGGCAACACCAGCTGCAACTAGGTTTTTAGCAATATGTCTTGTAGCGTAAGCTGCACTTCTATCTACTTTACTAGGGTCTTTTCCAGAAAATGCACCACCACCATGGGCACCTTTTCCGCCGTAAGTATCTACAATAATTTTGCGCCCTGTTAAACCAGTATCTCCATGTGGGCCTCCTATAACAAATTTTCCTGTTGGGTTTATGTGGTATTTAATATTGTTATTAAATAATTTCTGGATAGATTCAGGAAGTTTAGCTACCACTCTTGGTATTAAAATTTCAACAATGTCTTTTCTAATTTTTGCAAGCATAGCTTCGTCTTCATCAAAATCATCATGCTGCGTAGATACAACAATAGCGTCAATTCGTTGAGGTATATTATCATCGCTATATTCAATAGTAACCTGGCTCTTAGAGTCTGGTCTTAAATATGGTATGTCTTTATTTTCGCGACGTAATTCTGCAAGTTCTATTAAAATTCTATGCGATAAATCTAAAGCTAAAGGCATAAAGTTTTCGGTTTCATTGGTTGCATAACCAAACATCATCCCTTGGTCTCCGGCGCCTTGTTGTTCTTTGCTACCACGATCTACACCTTGATTAATGTCTTCAGACTGTTCGTGAATAGCAGATAAAACACCGCAAGAATTACCATCAAACATATATTCGCCTTTGGTATAACCAATTTTGTTTATTGTATCTCTTGCTATTTTTTGAACGTCTAGATATGTTGTTGATTTAACTTCGCCAGCAAGTATAACTTGTCCTGTTGTTACTAAGGTTTCACAAGCTACTTTGGATTCTGTATCAAAAGCCAAAAAATTATCAATTAAAGCATCACTAATCTGGTCTGCTACCTTGTCTGGATGTCCTTCAGAAACACTTTCTGATGTGAATAAATAAGCCATATTTTTTATTTAATGGTAAGATTTGACGAGAACGTCGAAGGAAGTTTACACTGCCTTTAGCATTTTTGTTTACATTAAAAATAATTGTAATGTAAAGAGGTTGCAATCAGTCAAATCTTTCCTCTATTATTTGTTTGCGCAAAAGTAAAAAAATAAAAGAATAAGTACAGCGATTTTTCTTTTTTTCGATAATAAGTTGAACATTAAATTTTATTTGTAAATATTCGTGTGATTCTATATGAAAAACCAAATTTTAAAAATCATTTCTTTGTTTGTTATTGTGATAAATTTAAGGGTATTTTAAAACTAAAATAGATTTTAATATACTTCCTAAAAATGGAAGGTTTTTTTATGAACTTTTTTTTTATTTTGAACATCATAAAAATATTAACTTAAAATACTGATATACAGAATATTAAATTGATATTTGTAGTCGTGGATTTAACCTAAAAAATGAAAGACTATATAATATAATAAGCTAATAAATTAATTTCGACGTCTTGATTAAGTTGAATTGAAGAATTTTTAATAAAAATCTTAAATTACTTAGAATACAAAATTGAAATAACGCAAAAAGTAAAATTGTTTGCAGTAAATATGAAGGAACTTAATAAACATAGTAAAAGGCTAACACAGGACGAATCTCAACCAGCATCTCAAGCCATGTTATATGCCGTAGGCTTAACAGATGAAGATATGCAAAAGGCTCAGGTGGGAATTGCTAGTACAGGTTATGATGGAAACCCATGTAATATGCACTTAAATAATTTAGCTGCTGAGGTTAAAATTGAATGTAAAATTGCTAATATGGTTGGTTTAGGATTCAATACTATTGGTGTTAGTGATGGAATTTCAATGGGAACTTCGGGTATGAATTACTCTTTAGCATCTCGTGATATTATTGCAGATTCTATTGAAACTGTAATGAATGCACAAAGTTATGATGCACTTGTTTCTGTTGTTGGTTGTGATAAAAATATGCCAGGTGCCGTTATTGCTATGTTACGTTTAAACCGTCCGTCAATTATGATGTATGGTGGTACAATAGCATCAGGAAAATATAAAGGTAGAAAATTAAACATCGTTTCAGCTTTCGAGGCTTTAGGTCAAAAAGTAGCAGGTGAAATTGATGAGGATGAATATAGAGAGATTATAAAAAGAGCCATTCCAGGAGCAGGAGCTTGTGGGGGTATGTATACTGCAAATACTATGGCCTCTGCAATTGAATGCATGGGGTTTGCTTTGCCATATAACTCGTCTATTCCTGCCGAAAATCCAAATAAATTATCAGAAAGCGAACGTACAGCAAGAGCTATAAAAAACCTTTTAGAATTAGATTTAAAACCTTTAGATATTATCTCTAAAAAATCTATTGAAAATGCTATTGCATTGGTTAATGCTTTAGGAGGTTCTACAAATGCTGTATTACACTTTTTAGCAATTGCACATGCTGCAGATATAGAATTTACATTGGAAGATTTTCAACGTGTAAGTGATAGAACACCTTTAATAGCCGATTTAAAACCTTCTGGTAAGTACCTAATGGAAGACGTTCATGGTGTTGGTGGAACACCAGCAGTTATGAAATATTTGTTAGACAATGGTTATTTACATGGAGATTGTTTAACAGTAACCGGAAAAACATTAGCAGAGAATTTAGCAGATGTTGAGCCACTTACATTTGAAGCAGATAGTCAAGATGTTATTTACCCAAAAGATAAAGCATTAAAATCTTCTGGTAACTTACAAATTCTTTATGGAAATTTAGCTACTGAAGGAGCAGTAGCAAAAATATCTGGTAATGAAGGCTTGTTGTTTGAAGGTAAAGCTGTTGTTTATGATGGTGAGCAAGCAGCAAATACAGGTATTTCAAATGGCGAAGTAGAAAAAGGAGATGTTGTTGTTATAAGATATGTAGGCCCTAAAGGTGGTCCAGGTATGCCAGAAATGTTAAAACCAACATCATTAATTATGGGTGCTGGCTTAGGAAAATCTGTAGCTTTAATTACAGATGGTCGTTTTTCTGGAGGAACGCACGGATTTGTTGTGGGACACATTACCCCAGAAGCACAATCTGGAGGAACTATAGGTTTATTAAAAACAGGAGATAAAATTAAAATTAGCGCTGAAGATAACTCTATTAACGTATTGCTATCTGAGGAAGAATTGGCTCAAAGAAAAGCACAATGGGAGCAACCAGCTTTAAAGCACAAAAAAGGGATATTGTATAAGTATGCAAAATCGGTAGCGTCAGCGTCAAAAGGCTGTGTAACTGATGCTTAATAAATAAATATATTTGTCATTTCCTTCGATAAGGGAATCTCATTTTTAAAGATTGTGAGTATGAAAACACAAACCGCAAATAAAAAAGAAGTGGCAGTAAAAAAACAACGTATATCGGGTAGCGAAGCTGTAGTAAGAAGTTTGATTGCCGAAGGAGTTGATATTCTTTATGGATATCCAGGAGGAGCCATCATGCCCGTTTATGATGAATTATATAAGTTTCAAGATAAAATTCATCATGTTTTAACACGTCATGAACAAGGTGCCGCACATGCAGCTCAAGGATATGCACGTATATCTGGTAAAGTTGGAGTTGCTATGGCAACATCAGGTCCAGGAGCAACTAATTTAATAACAGGAATTGCAGATGCGCAAATAGACTCTACGCCTTTAGTTTGTATTACTGGTCAAGTGTTTTCTCATTTATTAGGAAGTGATGCATTTCAAGAAACCGATATTGTTGGTATTTCTACGCCAGTTACTAAATGGAACTGTCAAGTAACAAAAGCAGAAGATATTCCAGGTGCAATCGCTAAGGCATTTTATATTGCCAAAAGCGGAAGGCCAGGACCTGTGTTAGTTGATATTACTAAAGATGCGCAGGTAGCTGACTTAGATTTTGAGTATAAAAAATGTACAGGAATTAGAAGTTATAATCCTGTGCCAAAAACAAGTCAGGAATCTGTTAATGCAGCAGCAGAATTAATTAATAATGCCAAAAAACCAATGATTGTTTGGGGGCAAGGCGTTATTTTAGGAAAGGCTGAAGTAGAACTTAAGGCTGTAATTGAAAAAGCAGGTATTCCAGCAGCTTGGACAATTTTAGGTGCCTCGGCAATACCAACATCACATCCTTTAAATATTGGAATGGTTGGTATGCATGGTAATTATGCACCTAATAAATTAACTAACGAATGTGATGTGCTTATTGCTATAGGCATGCGTTTTGATGACCGTGTTACCGGACGTTTAGATGCTTACGCTAAACAAGCTAAAATTATTCATTTTGATATAGATCCAGCAGAGATTGATAAAAATGTTAAAACAGATGTTGCTGTTTTAGGAGATTCAAAAGAAAGTTTAGCAATGCTTTTTGATGCCTTAAACAAAAACTCACATGATTCATGGTTACAAGAATTTAAAGATTTATATGCTATTGAGTTTGAACAAGTAATCAATGGCGATCTCAATCCAACTAAAGAAGGATTGACCATGGGCGAAGTTTTAAAACAAATAAATATTGAAAGTGAAGGCAAGGCAGCTATTGTTTCAGATGTAGGTCAACATCAAATGATTGCTTGTCGATATGCAGAATTTAACCAATCAAAGAGTAATATTACTTCAGGCGGATTAGGTACTATGGGATTTGGGCTACCTGCTGCAATTGGAGCAAAAATGGCAGCGCCAGAACGCGAAGTGGTTGCTATTATTGGTGATGGTGGTTACCAAATGAATATCCAAGAGTTAGGAACCATTTTTCAGCAAAAAGCAGCTGTTAAAATTGTAGTATTAAATAACGAATTTCTAGGTATGGTACGTCAATGGCAACAATTGTTCTTTGATAAGCGTTACGCATCTACCGAAATGACTAACCCAAACTTTGTTGCTATTGCAGAAGGTTATTATATAAAAGCCAGAAAAGTGACAAAAAGAGATGAATTAGCAGAAGCTGTAAAAGAAATGATGGCCTCAAAAGAGTCTTATTTCTTAGAAGTTCGTGTTGAAAAAGAAGATAACGTATTTCCAATGATTCCATCAGGAGCATCGGTTTCAGATGTAAGATTAAGTTAATATTATAGATATGAAGGAAGACATAAAATCATTCACAATATCAGTTTATACCGAAAACAATATCGGTTTATTAAATCGAATTTCTGCTATTTTTCAGCGAAGACATATTAATATAGAGAGTTTAACAACCTCGCAATCTGAGATTGATGGTGTCAACCGTTTTGTTATTGTTGTAAATATATGTGAAGACAATGCAAGTAAAATTGTTAAACAAATTGAAAAACAAGTTGAAACCATAAGAGCGTATTATCATACTGAAGAAGAAACGATATTTACGGAGTCTTGTATGTTTAAAATAAAGTCTGATTTGTTGTTTAACGAGCCTCAAATTCAGAATATAATTAAAGAAAGTAATACAACAATTGTAACTGTAAATAAAGAGTTTTTTGTATTAGAAAAATCTGGTAGAAGAAATGAAATAGAATCTTTAAGACGAGATTTAAATGTGTTTGGTATCATGCAATTTGTACGTTCAGGACGCATAGCAATTACAAAAGATCAAATGAAAATAACCGAATTGCTTTCAGCATTCGATAACCAATAATAACAATTAAAAACAAAATGGGAAATTATTTTAACACACTATCTTTAAGAGATAAATTAAATCAATTATCGAAGTGTAGATTTATGGATGCTTCAGAATTTACTGACGGAGTAGACGCTTTAAAAGGCAAAAAAGTAGTTATAGTAGGCTGTGGAGCTCAAGGGTTAAACCAAGGGTTAAACATGAGAGATTCAGGTTTAGATATTTCTTACACATTACGTGATGCTGCTATTGCAGAAAAACGTCAATCTTTTTTAAATGCATCAGAGAATGGATTTACTGTAGGGACTTACCAAGAGTTAATCCCAACAGCAGATTTAGTGTTAAACTTAACACCAGATAAGCAGCATACAAATGCTGTAAATGCTGTTATGCCATTAATGAAAAAGGGAGCAACATTATCTTACTCTCATGGTTTTAATATTGTTGAAGAAGGGATGCAAATTCGTAAAGACCTTACAGTAATTATGGTGGCGCCTAA
This sequence comes from uncultured Algibacter sp., assembly GCF_947495675.1. Lineage (GTDB taxonomy): Bacteria > Bacteroidota > Bacteroidia > Flavobacteriales > Flavobacteriaceae > Algibacter_B. The sequence continues at coordinate 90,729 of NZ_CANLZX010000006.1, forward strand.
GTCTCCAGGTTCTGAGGTTAGAGAAGAATATAAGCGTGGTTTTGGTGTGCCTACATTAATTGCTGTACATGAAGAAAACGATCCTGAAGGTAAAGGTTGGGCGCAAGCTAAAGCTTATGCCGTTGCAACTGGTGGGGATAAAGCAGGTGTTTTAGCATCATCTTTCATTGCTGAGGTAAAATCAGATTTAATGGGAGAGCAAACCATTCTTTGTGGATTGTTACAAACAGGTTCTATACTTTGTTTCGATAAAATGGTTGAAGAAGGTATTGATGCAGGGTATGCTTCAAAATTAATTCAATACGGTTGGGAAACTGTAACAGAAGGTCTTAAGTATGGTGGTGTAACTAACATGATGGATCGTTTATCTAACCCAGCAAAAATTAAAGCTTTTGAACTATCAGAAGAATTAAAAGATATCATGCGTCCATTATTCCAAAAGCATATGGATGATATTATTGAAGGTCGTTTTTCTGCTGGAATGATGGAAGATTGGGCTAACGATGATCATGATTTATTAACATGGAGAGCGGCTACTGCTGAAACTAATTTCGAAAAAACACCAGCTGGTGATGTAGAAATTTCTGAGCAAGAGTACTACGACAACGGTGTGTTAATGGTTGCTATGGTAAGAGCCGGAGTTGAGTTAGCTTTTGAAGCTATGACAGATTCTGGAATTATCGATGCATCAGCATACTACGAATCTTTACATGAAACACCACTTATTGCGAACACGATTGCAAGACGTAAATTATACGAAATGAATAGCGTAATCTCTGATACTGCTGAGTACGGATGTTATTTGTTCGATCACGCATGTAAGCCTTTGTTAGCCGATTTTATGAAAAACATTAAGACAGATGTTATTGGAAAGCCTTTTGCTAAAGATAATGGTGAAGGTGTTGATAACGCTAAACTTATTGAAGTTAATGCTGCTTTAAGAAATCATCCAGTTGAAAAAGTTGGTGAGTTCTTAAGAGGTTCTATGACAGCAATGAAACCTATTGTATAGAGTACAACTAAACTAAACTATATTTTACAAAACCTGTCGGATGATATCATTTTGGCAGGTTTTTTATTTTTAAAGAAATTCGATTTAGTAACTTGCAGAAGCATAAAAATTATAAAAAATGAATCAGGAGAAATCAACTTATTTCCCTAGCATAGATAACGTAAAATTGGCTGCTGAAACAATTAAAAAAGTTTCATTAGTAACACCACTAAGTAAAAGCTTAAGGTATTCAAAACAATTTGATGCACATATTTTTTTTAAACGAGAAGATTTGCAGCAAGTTCGCTCATATAAAATAAGAGGGGCATATAATAAAATTAGCTCCTTAACTCCCAATCAATCAGCAACAGGAGTGGTTTGCGCAAGTGCAGGTAATCATGCCCAAGGTGTTGCTTTATCTTGTAAGCTGTTAAAAATTAAAGGCACCATTTATATGCCTGCACCAACACCAAACCAAAAGGTAGAACAGGTAAAAATGTTTGGTGAAGATTTCATAGAAATAAAACTTGAGGGCGATACTTTTGATGATGCTTTTCATGCAGCAATGTTAGAATGTGATGAGTTGGGTAAAACGTTTATACATCCATTTAATGATGAGAAAGTTATTGAAGGACAAGCTACCATTGGTCTAGAAATTTTAGAACAATCTAACACCCCAATCGACTATGTGTTTATGGCAATTGGTGGAGGCGGTTTAGCAGCTGGTTTGTCTACAGTATTTAAGACCTTATCACCAAATACAAAAATTATTGGTGTCGAGCCCAAGGGAGCTCCTTCTATGAAAACATCAATTGATAACAATAAAAATACAACACTAGAGTCTATAGAAAAATTTATTGACGGAGCTGCTGTAAAACGTGTTGGTGATTTAAACTTTGCTATTTGTAAAGAAAATTTAGACGATATTATTTTGGTGCCCGAAGGTAAAGTTTGCGAAACTATATTAGAGTTATACAATAAAGATGCTATTGTTGTTGAGCCTGCAGGAGCGCTTAGTATTTCTGCTTTAGATTTTTATGCTAAAGAGATAAAGGGTAAAAATGTAATATGTGTTGTTAGTGGAAGTAATAATGATATTACAAGAACACCAGAAATTAAAGAGCGAGCCTTATTATATGCAAACTTAAAGCATTATTTTATTATAAATTTTCCTCAAAGAGCTGGTGCGTTAAAAGAATTTGTAGTTGATATTTTGGGAGAGAATGATGATATTACTTATTTTCAATATGCTAAAAAAACAAATAGAGAAAATGGATCTGCTGTTGTTGGTATACAATTAAAATCTGCATTAGATTTAGAACCACTAATTTTAAAAATGAAGGCTCATAATTTTTATGGAGATTACTTGAATGACAAACCAGATTTATTTCAATTTTTAGTTTAAAAAGCAGCTAGTTGTTTTACAATTAATAAGAAAATCGCGAAATCGTTTGCGCTGTGAATTTGCTATTTATTTGAATTTCAGGATATAATTTAGGTTAAATTTTGTTTATTTTGGTATAAAGATATCAATCTAAAAAGTGTTAAGGCTATTCAAATTTTAACACTATAAAATTACTTTGAATTATGACAAATCCTTTTGTAGAAATCCCAGAAGCATATAAAATAAAATCTCTTTTACATCAAAAAACATATCTTGTAAATGGCGAATTAAAAAATTGGGAGGGAGATACTGCCGAGGTATACTCTACTATTTCATCTACTTCAAAATACAAACCAACGCTTTTAGGTACTATTCCACAGTTAGGCGAAAAGGAAGCCAAGGAAGCTCTAAATTCTGCAACCTCTGCCTATGATAATGGTAAAGGTTTATGGCCAACAATGAAAGTTGGCGATAGAATTGCTTGCATGGAAACATTTGTAGAACAGATGAAAACTAAACGTGAGGAAGTTGTAAAATTACTCATGTGGGAAATTGGAAAAAATCTTCCAGATTCTGAAAAAGAATTTGATAGGACAGTTGATTATATATATGATACTATTGAAGCTTACAAGCAAATAGATAGAAATTCGGCTAAGTTTGAAAAAAACTCTGGAGTTTATGCTCATATTCGTCGAGGTCCACTAGGTGTTGTTTTGTGCTTAGGGCCTTACAATTATCCTTTAAACGAAACATTTACATTGTTAATTCCAGCATTAATCATGGGGAATCCTGTGGTTTTCAAGCCAGCAAAGATTGGTGTTTTATTAATATCTCCTTTGTTAGAAGCATTTCAAAGTAGTTTTCCAGAAGGTGTTGTAAATATTGTTTATGGACGTGGGCGTGTTTTAGCAACTCCAATAATGCAATCTGGAAAAATTGATGTATTGGCTTTAATTGGAAACAGTAAATCTGCTAATGCTTTGCAAGCTCAGCACCCAAAAGGGAATAGATTACGTATGGTATTAGGCTTAGAGGCTAAAAATCCAGCTATTATACTACCTGATGCAGATTTAGATTTAGCAGTTGAAGAGTGTATAGCAGGAACTTTGTCTTTTAATGGGCAACGTTGTACTGCCTTAAAAGTATTGTATGTACATGAGTCTGTAGTTGAAGAATTCAATAGAAGGTTTGCTTGTAAAGTAGATCAGCTTAAGTTTGGTAACCCTTGGGAAAATGGTTCTAAATTAACACCGCTTCCAGAAGAAGATAAACCAGCATACATTCAAGAATTAATTGATGATGCACAAGATAAAGGAGCGAAAGTGATAAATAAAAAAGGAGGAGAAACAACTGAAAATTTTATTTTTCCAGCAGTTTTGTATCCGGTTACTAAAGATATGCGTGTGTTTAAAGAAGAGCAGTTTGGACCAGTTGTGCCAATAGTTTCTTTTTCAGATATTGAAGAACCTTTAGACGATATGGCAGAATCTGATTACGGTCAACAAGTGAGTCTCTTTGGTAAAAATGTACACACATTATCTCCATTAATTGATACTTTAGTGAATCTTGTTTGTCGTGTTAATTTAAATAGTTCTTGTCAACGTGGTCCAGATGTTTACCCTTTTACAGGAAGAAAAGATTCTGCATATGGAACATTAAGTGTTCATGATGCTTTACGTTCATTTTCAATAAGAACTTTTGTAGCATCAAAGGATAATGATTACAATAATAAAATTCTTCAAGAATTATTAGAAAAGAAAACATCAAATTTTATTAGTACAGATTATATTTTGTAAATCATTTTATTTAATTTTATATAATATGAAAGTAATAAAAATTATAGGTATAGCTCTTTTTTCACTATTCTTAATTGCTTGTGGTGGAAAGGAAGAAAAGAAAAAAGAAGGGTTTAGTTATGAAAAGAAACCGGAGGTTTCTTCTAAAGATGAAAGTAACCCTAATGATGTCGTTATTACATCAAACGATGCCATGCAATTCAATAAAAAAGAAATTAAAGTTCAGGCTGGTAAAAAAGTAAAGATCACATTAAAGCACATTGGTAAAATGGATAAAAATGTAATGGGGCATAATTTTGTTTTACTTAAACAGGGTGTTGATTTGGTGAAGTTTGGAAATAAAGCTGCTACAGCACGTGCTAATAATTATATACCTGAAGGTGATGATGTTATTGCACACACCAAACTTATTGGTGGTGGTGAAACAGCTGTTATAGAATTTGAAGCCCCTGAAGTTGGAACTTATCAGTTTTTATGTAGTTTCCCTGGGCATTATGCATTAATGAAGGGTAAGTTTATCGTAGAGTGATAATTTAGAATGTTCATAAAAATAAAAAAGGCGATTTTAAAAAAAAATCGCCTTTTTTATTTAAAATATTTAATTTAATATTCAATAAAACCTGTATTAAAAGTGTGAATTTGAATTATTTAAAGAAAAAGCCCTATAAAAGCGAGATTTTAATAATTCTTACTAAAAAGTATAGTAGAAATAAGGCTTTTTTGAAAATAAGTTTTAGATTTACAGAGTGAAAAATTTAATAAATAAAATACGTTGTTCTACACCCGGTTTGCCAGTACGCAATCGCCGCCGCTTCTAATGCTCCAATATTAGTAAAACCTTACGTAATTTTAATTTTTCAAAAGTGTTCAAAAATTTTCTCATAGTATTTCAAAATAAAGTTAATTTAATAATTAACAACAGTCCTATTATGCGCCGCAATTTTCCTCGTCGCCCGTAAGGGTATGCTATAATTTTTAGAACTAGGTGAGTCCAGTTCTGCTTTTAAGAAAAATAGAATAATTGACAATTAATAATAAAGGAAATGAAGGTTGTAATAGCCGATAAATCACACACTAAATACGCAGAAGTTATTTGTGAAACTATTGCAGAATCTGCTGCAGTAAGAGGTACAGGTATTGCTAGACGTACTCCAGAGTACATATCTACCAAAATGGAAAATGGAAATGCAGTAATTGCCTTAGATGGCGATAAATTTGCGGGATTTTGTTATATAGAAAAATGGGGTCATGGTAAGTTTGTTGCTAACTCTGGTTTAATAGTACACCCTGATTATAGGGGAGAAGGGCTTGCTAAAAAAATTAAGCATAAAGTATTTGCACATTCCAAAGAAAAATTTCCAGATGCAAAAATTTTTAGTATTACTACAGGTTCTGCAGTAATGAAAATGAATAGTGATTTAGGTTATAAACCTGTTGTTTTTTCAGAATTAACAGATGATCAAACTTTTTGGGATGGCTGTCAAACTTGTAAAAATTACGATGTTTTAACACGTACAAACAGAAAAATGTGTTTATGTACAGGTATGTTATACGATTCTAATGTAAAAAAAGAAGAGGTAAAACCTATAAAACAAAAAACATTTAATAGACTAAAAAAAATAAAAGAAGCGTTGTTTCTTAAAAAAGATAAAAAATAGATTTCCTGATAAAGGAAATGAAAAATAATAATTCAATGAAAAAATTAGTAATAGCATATAGTGGTGGTTTAGATACATCATATTGCGCAGTAAGTTTATCAAAAGAATATGATGTGCATGCCGTTAGTGTAAACACAGGTGGTTTTACACAAGAAGAAATAGAGCATATTGAAAGCAATGCATATAAAATGGGTGTTTCAACCTATAAGAATATAGATGCAGTTGCTACATTTTACCAAAAAGTAGTAAAATATTTAATTTTCGGAAATGTATTAAAGAATAACACATACCCATTGTCTGTAAGTGCAGAGCGTATTATTCAAGCTATAGAAATTGTAGAGTATGCTAAAAGTATTGATGCAGAATATATAGCTCATGGCAGTACTGGCGCAGGAAATGATCAGGTGAGGTTTGATATGATTTTTCAAACTTTGGCTCCTAATATTAAAATTATTACACCTATTAGAGACCAAAAATTAACAAGACAAGAAGAAATAGATTATTTAAAATCTGAAGGTATAGATATGTCTTGGGAAAAATCAAAATATTCTGTAAATAAAGGACTTTGGGGAACAAGTGTTGGTGGTGTTGAGACATTAGCTTCAGAAAAACCTTTACCAAACGAAGCTTACCCATCGCAATTAAAACATGCCGAAGACGAAAAAGTAAAACTTACATTTACTAAGGGTGAATTAGTAGCTGTTAATGGTATTGAAAATACTCCTGAAATAAATATAGAAGTCTTGAATAATTTAGCATCACCTTATGCTATAGGTAGAGATATACATGTTGGTGATACTATTGTTGGTATAAAAGGTAGAGTAGGTTTTGAGGCAGCAGCAGCTTTAATAACAATTAAAGCGCATCATTTATTAGAGAAACACACTTTAACTAAATGGCAATTACAACATAAAGAATATTTGTCTAGTTTTTATGGAATGCATTTACATGAAGGACAATATTTAGATCCGGTAATGCGAAATATTGAAGCTTTCTTAGAAAGTAGTCAAGAGATGGTAACTGGTGATGTTACTGTTACTTTAAAACCATATCATTTCTCTTTAGATGGGATTGTTTCTAAACACGACTTAATGAGTGCTAAATTTGGAAGTTATGGTGAAGAAAATAAAGCATGGACTGCTGATGATGCCAAAGGATTTATTAAAATTCTTGGAAATCAAAATAAAATATACAGACAAGTAAATTCTTAAAATATGATTAAGGTTGGAGTTATTGGAGGTGCAGGTTATACAGCAGGAGAGTTAATTAGATTATTAATTAATCACCCTGAAACTGTAATTGACTTTGTGTTTAGTACAAGTAATGCTGGTAATAAGATTAGTAAAGTACACCAAGATTTAGTTGGGTCTTTAGATTTGAAATTTACAGATACTGTAAACCCAGATGTTGATGTTTTATTTTTGTGTTTAGGACACGGTAATTCGGTTAAATTTTTAGAGGCAAACACGTTTTCTAATAACACAAAAATTATTGATTTAGGTAACGATTTTAGATTAGAAGTAGATAAGACTTTTAAAGGAAAAACATTTGTTTATGGTTTGCCCGAATTAAATAAAGAGGCTATTGTAAAGGCAAATTATATTGCTAATCCAGGATGTTTTGCAACAGCAATTCAACTTGGTTTACTACCATTGGCTAATGCAGGTTTAATTAATAAAGATGTGCATATTAATGCTGTTACTGGAGCTACAGGTGCAGGAACATCATTATCTGCAACAACCCATTATACATGGAGAGATAATAATTTTTCTTATTATAAGCCATTTACACACCAGCATTTAGGAGAAATAAACCAATCGGTTAATCAGTTACAATCTAGCTTTAATTCTGAAATTATTTTTATGCCAAATAGAGGTAATTTTTCTAGAGGTATTTTTGCAACTATTTACACCGATTTTGAGGGCACAGTAGAAGAAGCCAAAGATATTTATAAATCGTTTTACAAGGATGCTAAATATACATTTGTATCTGATGATTTTTTGCATATGAAACAAGTTGTAAACACCAATAAATGTTTGGTGCATTTACATAAACATGAAGGTAAATTGTTAATTACAAGTGTAATTGATAATTTATTGAAAGGTGCTTCTGGACAAGCAGTTCAAAACATGAATTTAATGTTTGGTTTAGAAGAAACAACCGGATTAGGATTAAAGGCAACATATTTTTAGAAGTATTGTGATGCGTTAGGGATTGTAGTGGAAAGCCCACAGCGAGGCACGAGCGAGGACTTGTAACAAAAAGCCCGACCCTTGTGGTAACGCCAAAAAAAATAAAATAGTGTATTATGAAAGTAGCAATTATTGGAGCAGGTAGTTTAGGTCAATCTATAGCAAAAGGACTGGTAACTACAGATGCTTTAACATCATTATATTTAACGAAAAGGCACATTGATTCAATTAAGGAATTTAATGTTTACGATAAAGTGACATTAACGTCTGATAATGCTTTGGCTGTTAAAAAAGCCGATATTTTAATTTTTGCTATTCAGCCAAGACATTTTGAGGCTATTTTAAAAACTATTAAACCATTATTGAATAAAAGCCATTTAATAATTTCTGTGATTACTGGTTTTGCAATTTCAAGAATTGAAGATATTGTTGGAAAAGACAATTATATAATTCGCTCAATGCCAAATACAGCTGCCTCTGTGGGGCAGTCTATGACTTGTATTTCTGCTAATGAAAAAGGAAAGGAAAAAGTGAGTATTGCTAAAACTATTTTTGATAGTATGGGCAGAACTATGGAAATTCCTGAAGAGCAATTACAAGCTGCAACGGTTATTTGTGCTAGTGGTATTGCGTTTTGGATGCGTTTAATTCGTGCTACAACTCAAGGTGCTATTCAGTTAGGGTTTGAGGCACATGAAGCTCATGAACTGGCTATGCAAACGTGTTTTGGAGCGGCAACTTTATTAAAAGAATCTGGTAAACATCCAGAAGAAGAAATAGATCGCGTAACAACCCCAAGTGGCTGTACCATTGAAGGTTTAAATGAAATGGAACACCAAGGTTTAAGCTCGTCGCTTATAAAAGGTATAAATGCCTCTTTTGAAAAAATTAACCAAATTAAAGCCAATTAATATGCCATTATTTAATGTATATCCGTTGTATGATGTAACACCAGTTTCTGGAAAAGGCGTTTATGTTTATGATGAAAAAGGATCAGAATATTTAGATTTATATGGTGGTCATGCTGTAATTTCAATTGGGCATGCACATCCTAAATATGTTGAAGCGATTACAGAGCAAGTTTCTAAACTTGGTTTTTATTCAAACGCTATTCAAAACCCTTTACAAACAGAATTAGCCGATAAAATTGAAGCACTTTCTGGTTGTAAAGACTACGAATTGTTTTTGTGTAACTCTGGTGCTGAAGCGAATGAGAATGCTTTAAAACTAGCGTCTTTTAAAACAGGAAAATCTAGAGTTGTAGCATTTAAAAATGGTTTTCATGGTCGTACTTCGGCAGCTGTAGCAGCAACCGATAACAAAAATATAATTGCTCCTATTAATGCGCAACAGAAAGTTACTATCCTAGAATTAAATGATATTGATGCAGTTAAAACAGAATTAGAAAAAGGAGATGTTTGTGCTGTAATTGTTGAATTTATTCAAGGTGTTGGTGGGTTAGATCAAGCTACTGCCGAGTTTTTTGAACAAGTAGATGCGCTTTGTAAAGCCAATAACTCTATGTTTATAGCAGATGAGGTGCAATCAGGCTATGGGCGTTCAGGTAAATTCTTCGCATTTCAGCATTATAATGTAACACCAGATATAATATCTATTGCAAAAGGCATGGGTAATGGTTTCCCTATTGGAGGAATTTTAATTCACCCAGATATTGAAGCTAAATTTGGTATGTTAGGAACCACATTTGGAGGCAATCATTTAGCTTGTGCCGCTGGCTTAGCTGTTTTAAATGTAATTGAAGAGCAAAAGTTGATAGATAATGTTAATGAAATGTCTGATTACTTTATTAAAATTGCCAAAACTATTCCGCAGTTAAAAAATATTAAGGGCCGTGGTTTAATGCTAGGCTTAGAATTCGATTTTGAAGTTGGCGAATTAAGAAAAAAGCTAATTTATAACCACCATATCTTTACTGGTGGTGCTTCAAATAAAAAATTATTAAGAATATTACCTCCATTAACCGTAAGAAAAGAACATGTTAATATGTTTTTTGAAGCTTTAATTGAGGCCTTGAATGAAGTTGAAATAACTATTGCATAAAATGAATACACTATTATCTATAGATACCAGAAACTCAGTATTGCTTAAAATGGCGATGCTTTTAGAGCGCGAACGTCAAGCCATAATAGCTGTTAATAAAACAGATTTAGAGGCTTATAAAGGTGATGATATTTCGATGTTTGACCGGTTAAAAGTCGACGATTCTAAAGTTGACGAAATGATTAAATCGGTAACGCATTTAGCATCTCAGGACGACCCTGTTGGTGTTGAGCGTTTTAGCTTTAAGCATGAAAACGGAATGCAGGTTTACAATAAAACAGCCTCTTTTGGTACAGTCATGATTATTTATGAATCTCGACCAGATGTAACTGTTGAGGCCGCTGGTATTGCTTTTAAATCTGGTAATAAGATTTTATTAAAAGGAGGAAAGGAATCTTTACGTTCCAACTTAAAAATTGTTGAGTTATGGCATGAAGCTTTAAAAGAGTTTGGAGCTTCTACTAATTGGGTTGAGTATTTACAATTTAATAGAACAGAAACGCAAGCATTTTTAGAAAAACCAACACAAAAAGTAGATTTAATTGTGCCACGAGGTGGTGAGCGTTTAATTGCTTTTGTAAAACAACACGCTACCTGTCCTGTTATTATTAGCGGTCGTGGTAATAATTTTGTATATGTACATAAAGATGCCGATCCAGATATTGCATTAGATATCATTATGAATGGAAAGTCGAAAATATCGGCTTGTAATGCGGTAGATAAAGTTCTAATTGATAAAAATCTTCCTAATAAAAAAGCCTTTATTGAATCTTTAATTTCAAAATTAAAAGCATCTAATATTGAAATCTTAGGGGATTCTGAAACATGTAAATTTGATAATATTAAAGCTTTTGAGTCTGATGATATTTGGTACGAAGAGTTTTTAGATTATAAAATTGTTATTAGTGAAATTGGTTCTAACTCAGAAACCATTGCCATGATTAATAAGTATTCTGGAGGGCATTCTTCAGTTATTGTAACAAGTAATAAAGATGAAGCTAAAGTCTTTATGGAAAATGTTGATACTGCGGCTGTTTACCATAATGCATCTTCACGATTTACAGATGGTGGTCAATTAGGCTTAGGAGGCGAGTTGGCTATTAGTACAGATAAGTTACACCAACGTGGACCAATTGGTTTAAAGCACTTGGTAACAAATAAATGGTATGTTCACGGAAGCGGACAAATAAGATAGGTATGCAGAAAAAGAAACGCATATTATTGAAAATAGGCTCTAACACGCTTACTAAAGAAACCGATAATATTTCTAGAGGTAAGATTGAAGACATTGCAAATCAAATCGCGAAACTTCAAGATGCATACGAATTTATTATTGTAAGTTCTGGTGCGATTGCTGTGGCTAAACAATTTGTAAAGCTTGAAAGTCAACGCGAAGAAGTTTTTGTAAAGCAAGCATTGGCGTCTATTGGGCAACCACATTTAATAAGAATTTATCAAGAAATTTTTAGAGAATATGGTTTGTTGAGTTCGCAATGTTTATTGTCTTATTCAGATTTTGAAAAAAAGGAAAGTAAAACCAATATTGTAAACACAATTAATGTATTAGTTAACAATAATTACATTCCAATTATTAATGAAAATGACACCGTTGCTACAGACGAGATAAAATTTGGCGATAATGATAAATTAGGAGCGCTTACGGCCTCTCTTTTAGATGTCGATTTGTTTATAATAGCAACCAACACAAATGGCATTTATACAAAAGATTCCATAGAAAATAAAGCACCAAAAACAATAGAAACGGTTTCAAATCTGGAGGCATTAGAAAAGCAAGTTGTTAACTCAAAATCATCACATGGTAGTGGTGGTATGCAATCTAAAATAGAAGCTGCATCAGTAACAAAAATGGCCAATATAGAAACATGGATAGTAAATGGTCTAGATGATAATTTTATAATTAATGCTATGGAAAACAACGTGTCGTTTACCAAAATTAAATAAAAGTAAGAATGAAGAAATACACATCCATTAACGATATAGATAATATAAACACTTGGATTGAGGAAGCTAAGCAATTAAAGGGAAACCCGATTAAACATATTGAACTAGGAAAAAATAAAACCTTAGGTTTATTATTTTTTAATTCAAGCTTACGAACACGTTTAAGCACACAAAAAGCTGCGTTAAATCTTGGTATGAATCCTATTGTTATGAATGTGTCTGGAGATGCTTGGGGTATCGAGTTTGGAGACGGTACAGTTATGAACGGCACAACAGCAGAACATATTAAAGAAGCTGCAGCCGTAGTGTCTCAATATTGCGATATTATTGCGGTAAGAGCATTCCCTACTTTAACCGATAAAGAAAAAGACGAAAGTGAACATGTTTTAAAATCATTTACAAAATACGCCTCTGTACCAATTGTTAATATGGAAAGTGCAACAGGGCATCCATTGCAGGGTTTAACAGATGCCATTACAATATCAGAACACGCAAAAGTAAAAAAACCTAAAGTTGTTTTAAGTTGGGCACCACATATTAAAGCATTGCCTCACGCTGTGGCAAATAGTTTTGCACAAGCCATGCAAAAAATGGATGTAGAGTTTGTAATTGCAAACCCTAAAGGTTACGATTTAAACCCTGAAATTACTGGTAATACACCAATTTATCATAATCAAGAAGAAGCATTTAAAGACGCAGATTTTGTGTACACAAAAAACTGGAGTTCTTATCAAGATTATGGTAAAGTTGTTAATACAGATCCTAATTGGATGATAACTAAACAGAAACTTGGCGATGCAAAATTTATGCATTGTTTACCAGTTAGACGAAATGTAGTAGTTGAAGATGCGGTTTTGGATACAGATAGCTCGTTAGTTATTGAGCAAGCAAACAACAGAACATTTGCTGCACAATTAGTGCTTAAAAAAATATTGGAAGATTTATAATAATTGGCTTTTAGCATTCAGTTATTGGTGCAGACAGATGCCAAAAGCTAAAAGCTAAGGCTTAATAAATAAAAAATGAAAAAACTATCCATTGTAAAAATAGGCGGAAACATTATTGAAGACGAAGCTTCTTTAGATGCATTTTTGAAATTATTTTCCAATTTAGAAGGTAAGAAGATATTAGTACATGGAGGAGGAAAACGTGCAACACACATTGCTTCCAAATTAGGTATTGAATCTAAAATGGTAAATGGCCGTAGAATAACTGATGCTGATACCTTAGAGGTAATAACAATGGTTTATGGTGGTTTGGTTAATAAAAGCGTGGTAGCAAAATTGCAAGCTTTAAATACAGATGCTATTGGATTAACAGGAGCTGATGTAAATAGTATTAAATCTAATAAACGACCAGTAAAAGAAATCGATTTTGGGTTTGTTGGTGATGTTAAGCAAGTGGCTTATAACTCTATAGATAAATTAATTCAAGCCGATTTTACACCTGTTTTTTGCGCCATTACTCACGATGGTAATGGGCAGTTATTAAACACTAATGCAGATACTATAGCATCGCAAGTGGCTATTGGGATGAGTAATTTATATGAAACCTCTATTTATTATTGTTTTGAATTAAATGGCGTTTTAAGAGATATAAACGATAAAAATTCGGTTTTGAAGCATATAGATTCAAAAATGTATAAGGAATTATTACAGCAAGGTATTATTGCAGATGGTATGTTACCAAAGCTTGAAAATTGTTTTGATGCATTACGTAGTGGTGTTAAAAATATAAATATGGGAAACACCTCAATGTTAACCCAAGCAAATAATAATTTTACAACAATAACATTATAAAATGGCGATTCAAGAATTAACACAAAATGCTATATCGCTTTTAAAAAAGCTTATAGAAACACAATCTTTTTCTTCTGAAGAAGAGCCTACAGCTGCACTTATTGAAAATTGGTTTAAACAATACAATATAGATTTTAAACGTAATAAAAATAATGTTTGGGCGGTTAATAAACATTTTGATGAAAGCAAACCTACTTTGTTACTAAACTCGCATCACGATACCGTAAAACCTAATTCAGCTTACACCAACGACCCCTTTAAAGCCTTTGTTGAAGACGGGAAATTATATGGCTTAGGTAGTAACGATGCTGGTGGTTGTTTGGTTTCTTTAATGGCAACTTTTACCCATTTTTATAATAACGAAAATTTAAAATATAATTTAATTATTGTTGCATCTGCAGAAGAGGAAAGTAGTGGCCCCAACGGGTTAAATAGTATGTTGGCTATAATCCCTAAAGTTGATGTGGCTATTGTTGGTGAACCCACTTTAATGAATTTGGCAGTAGCAGAAAAAGGCTTAGTGGTTTTTGAGGCTGTTATTGAAGGTACACCAAGCCATGCGGCACACCCAAATGATAATAATTCCATTTATAATACAATAGAAGCTTTACAATGGTTTAAAGATTTTAAGTTTGAAAGAGGCTCTAAAGCTTTAGGTGATGTAAAATTAACGGTAACGCAAATAAATGCAGGTTCCCAGCATAATGTGGTGCCAGGTCATGTAGATTTAGTGATTGATGTTCGTGTTAATGATGCGTATAGCAACTCTGAAATTGCCGAAATTTTAAAAGAAAAAGCGCCAGTAACAAGTATTAAACCACGTAGTTTACGATTAAATTCATCGTCAATTCCTGTTGATCATGATTTGGTAAAAGCTGGTATTGCTATGGGCAGAAGTACTTATGGTTCGCCTACATTATCAGATCAAGCAGCATTATCTTGTCCGAGTTTAAAATTAGGGCCTGGTGATAGTACACGCTCACATTCAGCAAACGAATTTATTTATGTGAACGAAATAGAAGAAGGTATTAAAATATATATTGAATTGTTAAATCGTGTAATCGTTTAAACAATTTTACACATTAACAAATAAACATTTTTAGAAAATGAAACTCTGGGACAAAGGTATATCAATCGATAAAAAAATAGAACAATTTACTGTAGGAAACGATAGGGAAATTGATATTCATATAGCAAAGTACGATGTAATTGCATCAAAAGCTCATGCTAAAATGCTTCAAAAAATAGGCATTATTTCTGTTGAAGAATTAGTGGAGTTGTTAAGCGGGTTAAAAATTTTAGAAGAGCAAATAGAAAACGGCACATTTGTTATTGATGCTCAGTTTGAAGATGTACATTCTAAAATTGAGTTTGAACTTACTAAAAATCTAGGTGAAGTTGGCAAAAAAATCCACACGGCACGTTCTAGAAACGATCAGGTTTTAGTGGCTTGTCACTTATACTATAAAGAGAATTTAGGGTTGATAAAACAAAAAACAAAAACCCTTTTTGAGACACTTTTAGGTTTGGCAGAAACTTATAAAGACAAAGTTTTACCAGGTTATACTCATTTGCAAGTTGCTATGCCATCATCATTTGGATTATGGTTTTCTGCTTATGCAGAACTCATGATTGACGATGTGTTTTTACTAGATGCAGCTATAAAAACTGTAGACCAAAACCCTTTAGGGTCTGCTGCTGGTTATGGAAGTTCATTCCCAATAGATAGAGAGTTAACCACCAAAGAAATGGGCTTTGCAACACTAAAATATAATGTGGTTGCAGCACAAATGGGACGTGGTAAAAACGAACGTACTATTGCAGCAGCTCTTGGAAGTTTATGTAACACCTTGTCACGTTTTGCTATGGACACTTGTTTGTATATGAGTCAGAATTTTGGCTTTATTTCATTTCCAGACGAACTAACTACAGGAAGTAGTATTATGCCACATAAAAAGAATCCGGATGTGTTTGAGTTAATTCGTGGTAAGTGCAATAAAATACAAGCATTACAAAGTGAAATGATTTTAATTACCAATAATTTACCAAGTGGTTATCATAGAGATTTTCAATTATTAAAAGAAAATATGATTGCTGCTTTTGAAGAACTTAAAAACATTCTTGATATTTTTAATTACTCCATCCAGCAAATTATTGTTAAAGATGTTGATGTTAATAGTGATTTGTACAAATACTTATTTACAGTAGATAATATAAACACTTTGGTTGTTGAAGGACAAAGTTTTAGAGAGGCTTACCAAAAAATTGGTGGACAAGTTCAAGATGGTACGTATGTTCCAGATACATCAAAACAGCATACACATGCTGGGAGCATTCATAACTTATGTTTAGATAAAATTCGAAATAAGTTTCCTGAGTAGAAAATTTTAAACTACAATATTTACCTCAGATATTAAATGCTTAATATCTAGAAACGTACTATTAACCTTGAACTGTGCGTTAGGGATAGTAGAGAAAAGCCCACAGCGAGGTACGAGCGAGGACTTGTAACGAATAGCCCGACCCTTTCGGGTAACGCCATAATAAATTAAATAGTTATATAAAAAAGCGCATGTTTTACATGCGCTTTTAAGGACTTTCCAATAATAATGTTTAGTTTAATTTGCTTGGTGACTAACTCAAATAATTAAATAATTGTGGATTGCCCTAAGTGTATATTAGTAAAGTTTAGATTAGTTTCGTCTGGATTTTGAATAAAATCTTCAATAAAATCGCCTACTTTAGTGGTGCTAATATTATCGTATTTATTGTTTAAATCTGGGGTTGTAATATGTAATTTTAGTGATTTGTCTACACCTTCTCTTACTAGTGCTGCTTCTTCGTCTAACCCAAAGTGATCTAATAGCATGGCTGCCGATAAAATTGATGCAATAGGGTTTGCAATGCCTTTGTTTGCTGCTTTTGTGTATGCACCATGTATGGGCTCAAACATAGCATGTTTTTCGCCAATAGAAGCTGATGCTAATAAACCGATTGAACCAACAATAACGCTGGCTTCTTCAGATAGAATATCGCCAAACATGTTTTCTGTTAAAATAACATCAAACTGTCTTGGATTAATAATTAACTCCATTGCAGCATTATCAATATACATGTATCTAACTTTTACATTTGGATATTGAGGTGCAATTTCTTTAACAATACGTCTCCATAAACGAGAACTTTCAAGTACGTTTGCTTTATCAACTAATGTTAGTTTTCGTTTTCTTGATTGTGCTGCTTTAAAAGCTAAATGTGTTATACGTTCAATTTCGAAACGTTCATATTTGCAAACATCAGATGCGGTATTTCCATCGTCGCTTAAATGGCGATCTCCAAAATAAATACCTCCAGTTAATTCACGATAAATAAGAATGTTAGTATCCTTTATTTGCTTTACTTTTAATGAAGATTTACTTAGTAAATCTTCATAAGCTATTATAGGTCTTATGTTTGAGTATAATCCTAGTTCTTTACGAATGCCTAAAAGACCTTGCTCTGGTCGAATTTTTGCGTCTGGATCGTCATCATATTTTGTGTCTCCAATAGCTCCAAATAAAACAGCATCTGCTTTTTTGCAAATGCTAATAGTTTCTTCTGGCAAGGGCTTTCCTGTTTTGTCGATAGCGCTAGCACCGACCAATGCATGTTGAAATGTAAATATGTGGTTGTATTCCATAGCAACGGCTTTCAGTACCTTAACGGCTTGAGCTATAACTTCTGGTCCTATACCATCGCCTGGTAATACGGCAATATTTAATTTCATTAATTTACCTTTTAGTTATTTCCATGAAAAAGGAAACTATATTATTTAAGCAGAAGTAATTTCGTTATATACTTTGCTGTTTTCTATTATTTTATGGATGTCGTTATCGTCAACTTCTTTTTTCTTATCGGCAAAATCTAAGAAATTAGTATAGATTTCATCTAATTGAAGTTTCGTTAATTCATACCCAATATTTTTTGCTCTGTAAGCCAATGCAGCTCTTCCACTTCTTGCTGTTAAAACTATAGCAGACTCAGTTACGCCAACATCTTTTGGGTCAATTATTTCGTAAGTTTCACGGTTTTTAATAACTCCATCTTGATGAATTCCAGAACTGTGAGCAAAAGCATTTGCTCCAACAATAGCTTTGTTTGGTTGTGTATAAATCCCCATACTATCAGATACTAGTTGGCTAATGCCATATAACATTTCTGTTTTTATGTTTGTATCTAAATTTAAATAAGGGTGTTGTTTTAAAATCATTACAACCTCTTCTAAAGCAGTGTTTCCAGCTCGTTCGCCAATACCATTTATAGTACATTCAATTTGTCGTGCACCATTTATAACACCTTCTATAGAGTTTGCGGTTGCTAAACCTAAATCGTTATGGCAATGACAAGATAAAATAGCTTTATCAATACCTTTTACGTTTTCTTTTAGGTATTTAATTTTCGCACCATATTCGTGTGGTAAGCAGTAACCTGTAGTATCTGGGATATTTAAAACTGTAGCACCTGCTTTAATTACGGCTTCGCAAACACGGGCTAAATATTCATTATCAGTTCTACCTGCATCTTCAGCATAAAATTCAACATCTTCTACAAAAGACTTTGCATAGGTTACAGCTTTTACAGCACGTTCTATAATAGCTTCTTGGGTAGATTTAAATTTATGTTTTATATGTGATTCTGAAGTCCCAATACCTGTATGTATTCTTGGTGTTTTAGCATATCTTAAAGCTTCACCAGCTACTTTTATATCATTTTCTACAGATCGTGTTAAACCACAAACCGTTGCATGTTTTACAATTTTAGAAATTTCTTCTACCGATTTAAAATCTCCTGGACTAGACACAGGGAAACCAGCTTCAATAATGTCAACTCCTAATAAATCTAGCTGCTCAGCAATAATTAATTTTTGGTCAGTATTCAATTTACAGCCAGGGACTTGTTCACCATCTCTTAGCGTTGTATCAAAAATTTGGACTTTATTATCAGACATTTATTAAAATATATTTTCGTATTGTTACACGAATTTATATTTTGCTTTTCGAAACACAGAACTTCATATATAAATATTACGATGTTTAACCCTGTATTTATTGGGTTAATAACCTGAAAATCAAGTTTATAAAACTGTTTTTATGACTATGACAAAAGAGCAAAAAGATAATTTATTTGTACTAATAAAATCCTTGTCTAAATCGGAAAAAAGACAATTCAAGCTTTATGTTGGTCGTTTGGGAGTTAATGAAGAGTCAAAATTTTTAAAACTTTTTAATATTCTTGATAAAATTAAAGCTTACGATGAAGATGTTATTCTTAAAAAAGGCATTGTCAAAAAACAACAACTCTCTAATTTAAAAGCACATTTATATAAACAGATTTTAATTAGTTTACGATTAAATCCTTCGCATCAAGATATTAGGATTCAAATACGAGAACAACTTGATTTTGCTACCATTTTATATCACAAAGGACTTTACAAACAAAGTTTAAAAATTTTAGATAAAGCAAAAAATTTAGCAATTTCTCATGAAGAAAAAAATGTAGCTTCTGAAATTGTTGAACTGGAAAAAGTAATTGAATCTCAGTATATTACGAGAAGTATAAGTAATCGGGCAGACGAATTAACAATTCAAGCTAAAGAGCTAAGTTTACAAAATGTATTAGCTAGTAAATTATCAAATTTATCATTGCAGTTATATGGTTTGTTTTTAAAAATGGGTTACATAAAAAACGATGAGGATTATCAAATAATTACTAAATATTTTAATGACAGACTTCCAAAATACGATATCAATAAACTTGGGTTTAGAGAAAAACTTTGGCTTTATAAATCGTATCTGTGGTATAGTTTTTTAACAGTCGATTTTTTAGCATGTTATAAATATGCTTCAAAATGGGTTGATTTGTTTTATGAAAATAAAGATATGATTGCTTTAAATCCTGTCTTTTTTCTAAAAGGGAATCATTATTTATTGGAATCGCTTTTTTATTTAAGGCAGTACGAAAAATTTAAATTTTCTTTATCGAAACTAGAAGCTTTAACCAAAGAAAAATGGTTTCCAACCGATGATAATATTGATGGTTTGGCTTTTCTATATATATACAACAACAAATTTAATTTACATTTTATTGAAGGTAGTTTTGAAAAAGGACAACCACTTATTGATGAGGTTTTATTACGATTAGAAAATTATAAAAACCGCATAGATGAACACCACATTATGGTGTTTTATTATAAAATTGCAAGTATGTATTTTGGTGCTGGTAATAACAAGAAATGCATCTATTATTTAGAAAAAATAATAAGCAATAAATCATTACAAATGCGAGAAGATTTATTGTGTTTTTCAAGAATTTTAAACCTTGTTGCACACTACGAAGCTGGTTTAGACTATAATCTTGATGAGTTAATAAAAAGTACATATAAATTCTTGATTAAAATGGAGGATTTATACGAAGTCCAAAAAGAGTTTATTAAATTTTTACGTGGTTTAGGCGATATTTATCCACATGAGGTTAAAGCTGAGTTTATAAAACTTCACAAAAAATTAAAAGAGTATGAAAACGATCCTTACCAAAGTCGTTCGTTTTTATACTTAGATATTATATCTTGGTTAGAATCTAAAATTGAAAGTCGCCCAATAGGAGATATTATAAGAGATAAATTTAAAAAAATAAAAAGTTAGAGATTGTTTTTATCTTAACTATAAAGTACCTAGCAATCCATTATTTTTTCGTAGTTTAAGAAAAAGATTTGATATCAATAACTATCGCTCCCTAATTATAGTGAAGAAGGTTAGGAGTTTGTAATTAATAGTTTATTTTAAAATTAAGACTTAAAATAAAAAATAGGCTCAAAAATTTGGATATTAACTTTACAGATTCAATATTTGCATTCACAAAGTTCAAACACGTATTGAAATGTTATCAAGAAAGGTGGAGGGATTAGACCCGTTGAAACCTTAGCAACCCTTTAAACTTATTAAAGAAGGTGCTAAATTCTACTTAAATTACCAATTCATTTATTGGTATTTGGATAGATAACTCACAAATTACAGTCTGTAATTTCACAACTCTTTTTAACATTTTTCTAATAATTACACTTTTTAAGTGGATTTTTGAATTTTTATAAATTAATAATAAAAAAACTAGAAAAATGAGCGATCAAAAATTAGCAACTAAAGCATTACACGCAGGACACGACGTAACAGCAAACGCAGGAACAAGAGCGGTACCAATTTATCAAACAACTTCTTATGTTTTTAACGATTCAGATCATGCAGCAAATCTCTTTTCATTAAAAGAGCTAGGGTTTATTTATACACGTTTAAATAATCCAACAAACCAAATTTTGCAAGAACGTTTAGCTGCTATAGAAGGCGGTATAGGAGCCGTAGTTTTCGCCTCAGGAACTGCAGCAATTGCTACTGGTTTACTAACTTTATTAAAGGCTGGAGATCATATCGTAGCATCTAGTAGTTTATATGGTGGTACATACAATTTATTAAGTGTTACACTACCAAGATTAGGTATTACAACAACATTTGTAGATGCTTCAAATCCCGATAATTTTGCAGCAGCAGTACAAGATAATACAAGAGCGTTTTTTGTGGAATCTTTAGGGAATCCAAAACTAGACGTTTTAGATCTTGAAGCTATTGCAGCACATTCAAAAGCTGCCGAAGTGCCTTTTATAGTTGATAATACTGTGGCAACACCAGCATTATTAAATCCTATTAAGCATGGTGCAAATATTGTAATTCATTCTTTAACAAAATATATTGGCGGGCAAGGTACTTCTTTAGGTGGTGCCATAATTGATGCTGGAACTTTTAATTGGGCAAACGGGAAATTCCCAGAGTTTACTGAGCCTTCAGCAGGATATCATGGTTTAGTGTATCATGAAGCTTTAGGTGCAGCATCTTATACATTCAAATTAATTCTTGAAGGATTAAGAGATTTTGGTGGCGCTATGAGTCCAACAAATGCATTCAATATTATACAAGGATTAGAGACCCTACCAGTTAGAATAAAACAACATAGTGCAAACGCATTAGAATTAGCAAAATGGTTAGAAGCGCAAGATGAAATTGCTTGGGTAAACTATCCTGGTTTAGAAAGTAGTAAATATAAAAAGTTAGCTGATAAATATTTACCAAAAGGACAAAGTGGTATTGTAACTTTTGGTCACAAAGGTGGTTTTGAAGCAGCTAAAAAAATAGCCGATAACACAAAGTTATTTTCATTATTAGCTAATATTGGAGATACAAAATCATTGATAATTCATCCAGCAAGTACAACACATCAACAATTAGATGAGGCCGAGCAAGCATCAGCTGGTGTTGGAGCAGATTTAATTCGTTTGTCTGTTGGTATCGAAGATATCGAAGATTTAAAAGCAGATTTATTAGAAGCATTCAAAACAATATAATTGAAACATCCATTGCAACATATCACCATAAACAATTTCGCTACCGAAAGTGGTGCGCTTAATACCAAAATTAAATTAAGCTTTCAAGTTTTTGGAAAGCCACTAGGTAGTGCTCCAATAGTTTTGGTAAATCATGCTTTAACAGGAAATAGTGATGTTGCTGGTGAAAATGGTTGGTGGAAAGATTTAGTAGGTGCAGATAAAGTTATTGATACAAAGCTTTACACCGTTTTGTCATTTAATATACCTGGTAATGGTTTTGATGGATTTGTTATCGATAATTATAAAGATTTTGTTGCCAGAGATGTTGCAAACTTATTTTTAATAGGTTTAAAAGAATTAAAAATAGGGAAATTATTTGCAACAATTGGTGGCTCGTTAGGCGGTGGAATTGCTTGGGAAATGGCTGTTTTACAACCTGACTTCACAGAGCATTTGGTGGTTGTAGCAACAGATTGGAAATCGACTGATTGGTTAATTGCCAATTGTCAAATTCAAGAACAGTTTTTGTTAAATTCTAAACATCCAGTACATGATGCAAGAATGCATGCTATGTTATGCTATCGAACACCAGAATCTTTTAAAGAGCGTTTTCAGCGTTCAAAAAATGATGATTTAGAAATTTTTAATGTAGAAAGTTGGTTGTTGCATCATGGAAAGAAGTTACAAGAGCGTTTTCAACTTTCTGCATATAAATTAATGAATCAGTTATTGAAGTCAATCGATGTTACAAAAGGGAGGTCGAGCAACTTTAATGTACTTGAAAACATAGAGGCAAAAATTCATTTAATTGGTGTAGATTCCGATTTGTTTTTTACAGCCGAAGAAAACCGAGAGACCCATAAGCAATTAGCGTTAACGCATCCTAATGTAACATACAATGAAATTCATTCAGTACATGGGCACGATGCTTTTTTAATGGAATATGAACAACTTGAGAAAATTATAGAAGGCATATTTGTGCCACATTCTAAAAGAAAACCTATGAAAATATTAAAATTTGGAGGTAAATCTTTAGCCAACGGAAAAGGTTTAAATAAGGTGCTTTCAATAATTAAAAATAAAGTTGAAGCAGGAGAACGTATAAGTATAGTGGTTTCAGCAAGAGGTTCTGCAACAGATGAATTAGATGCTGTTTTAAACAAGGCTTTAAAAGGAGAGCCTTTTCAGGAAGATTTAGAAGCGTTTAAAAACTATCAAAAAGAGCCTTTAAAAAGCATAGATTTTTCTGAAGAATTTTCAGTTCTAGATAAGCTTTTCGAAGGAGTTAGCCTATTACGAGATTATAGTACAAAAACAAAAGATAATATTTTAGCACAAGGTGAATTATTATCTGTAAAATTAATTGCCAACTTGTTAAATCAACAGGGAATCAAAGCAAAAGCAACCGATTCTCGCGAGTTAATAAAAACCGATGAAACCTTTGGGAATGCTCAGCCATTGTCAAAAATATCAAAAGAAAACACCCAAAATTATTTTAGTAAAAATAAAGATGTAGTTAATGTGGTTACTGGTTTTATTGCTTCAAATTTAAAGAATGAAACAACCACTTTAGGAAGAAACGGTAGTAATTATACAGCGGCTTTACTAGCTAATTTTTTAGATGCCGAAGAGCTACAAAACTATACGCATGTAAGTGGTATTTATACAGCAGACCCAGGTTTAGTGCCAGATGCTAAACAAATTAGAGAATTATCGTTTAGTGAGGCTAATGAGTTGGCTAATTTTGGTACTTCAGTGTTACATGCTAAAACCATTATCCCTCTTGTTGAAAAGAATATAAACC
This sequence comes from uncultured Algibacter sp., assembly GCF_947495675.1. Taxonomy (GTDB): domain Bacteria; phylum Bacteroidota; class Bacteroidia; order Flavobacteriales; family Flavobacteriaceae; genus Algibacter_B. The sequence goes on from NZ_CANLZX010000006.1 coordinate 114,783, forward strand.
TCCGTATTTTAAATACTTTTAATTCAGATGATGAAGGGACGCTAATTACAGCAAGACCAAGTACAAAAGAAGTAACATCTTTATCAATTTTAGATAATGTAGCCTTACTGAATTTAGAGGGCCGTGGCTTACTTGGGAAAATAGGTGTAGATGCAAGAATATTTGGCGCTTTAAGTAAATATGGCATTAGTGTAAGTATCGTATCTCAAGGTTCTTCAGAACGTGGTATTGGGTTAATTATAGATGCAGATCAAGCTACTCAAGCAGTTATAGCGTTAGAGCGCGAGTTTGAAAGTGATTTCTATTCGCAAGACGTTAATAAGATTGATGTTGTTGATGATGTTGCTGTTATTTCTATTATTGGAATAGAGCTTAGTTCTTTCCATAAACCATTTAACGCACTTATAAAAAACCAAATAACACCTTTGCTTTTTAATAATACTGTTACAGGAAAAAATGTAAGTTTAGTAGTTAAAAAAGCGCAACTACATAAAGCCGTAAATGTTATTCATGGAGAGGTTTTTGGTATTTCTAAAAAGATAAACATAGCTGTTTTTGGTCATGGCGGTGTAGGTGGAGCATTAATTAATCAGATTTTAAAATCTAAAAAGGATATTGAAAAACGTAAAGGCATTAATTTAAATGTTTTTGCTATTGCAAATTCTAAAAAGCTTATTCTAAATAAAAATGGGGCAGATACCAATTGGCAAGATGCCATAAAGTATAGCTCATATGAAAGTTCTATAGAGGATATTATTACCTATGCTAATAATCATCATTTAGAGAATTTAATAGCAGTTGATAATACAGCAAGTACAGAATTTTATAAAAATTATATACCATTAATTGAAGCTGGTTTCGATTTAGTATCGTCCAACAAAATTGCAAATACAATTTCTCATGATTTTTATAAAGAATTAAGAGTGCAATTAGAAGCGAATAATAAGCAATATTTGTATGAAACTACAGTTGGTGCAGGCTTACCTTTAATTGATACTATTAAGCTATTACACGAATCGGGAGAAAATATTACGAGAATTAGAGGTGTGTTTTCAGGAACATTAAGTTATTTGTTTAATAATTTTTCTGTGCAAGACAAACCATTTAGTGAAATTATTCAAGAAACTGTTGATAAAGGGTTTACAGAACCAGATCCACGTGAAGATTTTTCAGGAAATGATGTTGCTAGAAAGCTATTAATTCTTGCAAGAGAGTTAGATTTGCAAAATGAATTTGAAGATGTTGAAGTATTGAATTTAATACCAGAAGCGTATAGAGATATTTCAGTTGAAGACTTTTTATCTCAATTACATGTTTTAGACGAACAATATCAAAAAATAAAAGATAACCAAAAAGAAGGTCATGTTTTAAGGTATGTTGGTGATTTATCAGGTGATTTGTCAAAAGACAAAGGGAATCTAGAAGTTAAATTAGTATCTATTCCAGAAGATAGTACCTTAGGTCACGTAAAAGGATCTGATGCTATTTTTGAAATATTTACAGAGTCGTACGGCGAACAACCTATTGTTATACAAGGTGCTGGAGCAGGTGCTGAAGTTACTGCAAGAGGTGTTTTTGGAGATATTTTAAGGCTGTCGAAACACATAAATTAATGTCAGGTTGAACTCAGTTGAAACCTAAAGAAGTTAAAATGAAAGAGAATAAAAAACAGTTTGAAACTGAAGCAATAAGAACCCAATCTGATACCACTCAGTTTTCAGAGCATTCGGTTCCATTATATTTAACATCGGGGTTTATTTTTGATGATGCTGAAGAAATGAGAGCGTCTTTCGCTGAAGAAAAGCAGCGCGATTTATATAGTAGATATAGTAATCCTAATGTAAACGAATTTGTAGATAAAGTTTGTTTAATGGAAGGTGCAGAAGCTGGTTTTGCTTTTGCAAGTGGAATGGCAGCGGTATTTTCAACATTCGCTACGTTATTAGATGCTGGCGACCATGTGGTGTCTTGCAGTTCTGTGTTTGGAGCAACGCATGGTTTGTTTACTAAATACTTTCCAAAATGGAATATTGAGTGTTCATATTTCAATATAAATGAAGTTGAAACTATAGAAAATTTAATTAAACCAAATACTAAATTTATTTATGCAGAAACACCAACCAATCCTGGTGTTGATGTGTTAGACTTAGAATATTTAAGTGCTATATGTAAAAAACATAATTTATTATTAGTTATAGATAATTGTTTTGCAACACCTTATTTGCAGAACCCTATAAAATTTGGTGCAGATTTGGTGATTCATTCGGCTACCAAATTAATGGACGGTCAAGGACGTGTATTAGGAGGTGTTACTGTGGGTAAAAAGGAGTTAATTCGAGAGATTTATCTGTTCTCAAGATTGACTGGGCCATCAATGAGTCCCTTTAATGCTTGGGTGTTATCAAAATCTTTAGAAACCTTGGCTGTTAGAGTAGATAAACATTGTGAAAATGCCTTGAAATTGGCAACTTACTTAGAAACACATCCAAAGGTAAAATGGGTTAAATATCCATTTTTAAAGTCGCATCCCAAGTATGACATTGCAAAAAAACAAATGCGTTTAGGAGGTAATATAGTAGCCTTTGAAGTAGAAGGTGGCTTAATAGGTGGGAGATCTTTTCTAGATGCTATTAAAATGTGCTCGCTATCTGCTAATTTAGGAGATACAAGAACTATTGTTACACATCCTGCAAGTACTACACATGCTAAAGTTGAGCCTGAAGTAAAAGCTGCAGCTGGTATTACAGCTGGTATGGTGAGAGTTTCAGTAGGTTTAGAACATGTTGATGATATTATTCAGGATTTAGAGCAAGCATTACATAGCTAATGTGTTTATAAGCTACTTACATTATTTTAATTTGTTAAGGTTTAGTTTTATATGTTTTTTATCGAATTCTATGTGTAATTTTAGGTATGTATGCCTCTTAGGCATTATTATTGCTAAAAAATGATAGTACTAACTTTATTCAAAGAATTATAACAGCAATTTTAAGTTAGGAAGACTAAAAAATATAAAGACTTATGAAATTATACAAAACCATTTTTGCACTTTCAATTTTTGCATTTTTATTTTGCTGCAGTTCTTCCGATTCAAATGTAAAAGAGGAAGAGCAAGAACAAGAAATTATTGTTGAAGAAGGGGAGGAAGAACAAGAAGGAGAAAACAATGAGACTTCAGGAGAATTAGACCCCAATAAATCACCTTCAGAAAACTTTGATTTATCTACATGGAATTTAAGTATACCAGAAAATAAAGGAGATGGTACTGCTACAACAATTTCTGTTAGTGAGATTAATAATAAATATGAGAATAGTAAATATTTTTATACAGCCAATGATGGCGGAATGGTTTTTAAATGCCCAGTAAATGGCTTTAAAACATCAATTAATACAAGTTATACAAGAGTTGAGCTACGTGAAATGTTAAGAGGTACAAATACTAGTATTAAAACGCAAGGTGTTAATAAAAATAATTGGGTTTTTGGCACAGCCCCAACTGCAGATAAAAATGCAGCTGCAGGTTTTGATGGTGAAATGAAAGCAACACTATCAGTAAATCATGTTACAACTACAGGTAGTAGCAGTCATGTTGGGAGAGTTGTTATAGGGCAAATACATGCTAATAACGATGAGCCAATTCGTATTTATTATAGAAAATTAAAAAATAATGAACTTGGCTCAATTTATTTTGCTCATGAACCTACAGATGGTAATGGCGATGAACAATGGCACGAAATGATCGGGTCTAGAAGCAATAGTGCCTCAAACCCTTCAGATGGAATAGCACTTAATGAGAAGTTTAGTTACACTATTAAAGTTGTTGGAGATATCTTAAACGTTAATATTATTAGGGAAGGAAAAGAAAATGTTTCTAAAACAATTAATATGGTAAATAGCGGATTTAATGTAGGAGGTCAATATATGTATTTTAAAGCTGGTTTATACCATCTTAACAATACAGGCGATGCCGATGATTATGCACAGGTCACTTTTTATGATTTACAAAAATCACACACAACAAATTAATATTAGTTACTAAAACGCTTATATTAGCCTAATGCTATCTAAAAAAACAAAATACGGACTTAAAGCGCTTACCTATATAGCAAGAAGTCAAGGTGATAAGCCAGTACAAGTAGCTGTAATAGCTAAGAGTGAGCAAATACCACAGAAATTCTTAGAAGGCATTCTTTTAACTTTAAGAAAGTCAGGAATTTTAGGTTCTAAAAAAGGAAAACATGGTGGTTATTATTTGAGAAACGAACCTTCAGAAATTAAAATGACAGATGTCATGCGTGTACTTGAAGGTCCAATAGCTATGGTGCCATGTGTGAGTCTTAACTATTATGAAAAGTGTGATGATTGCCCAGATGAAAACCTTTGTAGTGTTCATAAACTTATGATTCAAGTACGAGATAATACACTTCAAGTCTTCAGAAACACCACTTTAGCCGATTTGTCAAATACTAATTAATAAAGATTTCTCAAAATTTCTTCATCTTTAAAAGAATAATCTACGTTTTAACTTAAAAATATTCCATTTTTCTAAAAAGTTATTAAATCTCTTTTTAGTTAGATAAAATGTTTTACATTTGTAATCCCTACTAAATTGATAGGGTTAATATAAAAAATGAAAAATGATAGCGCAAATGTTATTAAAAAGTAAAGAAAAGTCCTCTTATAAAGATGATAGTGTTGGTGAAAAACCAATACGAAGTGTAGCAAAAGCTTTAAGCTGGAGAGTAATAGGGACTTTAGATACTTTAATTGTATCATACATTCTAACAGGCGAAATATCAATTGCCGCATCTATTGCTTCAATCGATTTTTTAACAAAAATGGTATTATACTTTTTCCATGAGCGTATTTGGAACGCTGTAAAATGGGGAAAATAAATAAAGAGATTATGTTTACAGAAACTCAAATAGAAGAATTAAATAAAAGTTTTGAAAAAGCCACGCCTACTGAAATTATTCAGAAGGCTTTTGAGCTTAATAATAAAGCTGTGGTAACAACTAATTTTAGACCTTACGAGGCAGCTATACTGTATGCGGTTAGTAAAATAGAAGCTACTATTCCTGTAATTTGGTGCGATACGGGTTACAATACACCACAAACGTATAAGCATGCCGAACAAGTTATAAAAGATTTAAACTTAAATGTGTCTTTATATGTGCCAAAACAAACAGCGTCTCATAGAGATGTGGTTATGGGAATTCCAAGTGTAGATGCTCCAGAGCACGCATTGTTCACAGAGCAGGTAAAATTGGAACCTTTTAAACGTGCTATGGACGAGCATAAACCTAACGTGTGGTTTACAAACTTACGCCAAGGGCAAACAGCATTTAGAAACAGTATTGGTATTTTTAGTTTAAGTAAAGATGGTGTTTTAAAGGTAAGTCCTTTCTATTTTTGGTCTGATGAAAAATTAGACACCTATTTAGAAGAAAACAATTTACCAAACGAGTTTAAATATTTCGACCCAACAAAAGCATTAGAAAATAGAGAGTGTGGTTTACACGCTTAAAAATAATATTATGAAGAAAGATACATCACATATCAATTCACTAGAAAACGAAGCAATTTATATCATGAGAGAAGTTGCGGCACAGTTTGAAAAACCTGTGTTATTATTCTCTGGAGGAAAAGATTCAATAACTTTAGTAAGATTAGCTGTTAAAGCATTTTATCCTGCAAAAGTACCATTTCCTTTATTACATATTGATACGGGGCATAACTTCCCAGAGACAATTGAATTTAGAGATCGTTTATGTAAGGAATTAGGTTTAGAATTAATTGTGCGTAATGTACAAGATTCTATTGATGAAGGTAAAGTAAAAGAAGAATCTGGTCGTTACGCTAGTAGAAATATGCTACAAACAACTACGCTTCTTGATGCTTTAGAAGAATTTAAGTTTGATGCTGCTATTGGTGGTGCACGTCGTGATGAAGAAAAAGCAAGAGCTAAAGAACGTATTTTTTCTGTACGTGATGATTTTGGTCAATGGGATGAAAAGAACCAACGTCCAGAATTATTTGATATGTTAAATGGTGCTATAGATCACGGACAAAATGTACGTGTGTTTCCAATTTCAAACTGGACAGAATTAGATGTTTGGTCGTATATAGAAAAAGAAAATATTGAGATTCCTTCAATTTATTTTGCACACAAACGTAAAGTCTTTTTAAGAGATGGCATGATTTGGTCTGCTGAAGACGGTGTGGTTTATAGAGATGAGAATGAAGAGGTGATAGAGAAAATGGTACGTTTTAGAACGGTAGGAGATATGAGCTGTACCGCAGCTGTATATTCAGATGCAGTTTCTATTTCTAAAGTAGTAGAAGAAATTAGAGATTCTACAATTTCTGAACGTGGTGCTAGAATTGACGATAAGCGTTCTGAAGGAGCCATGGAAAAACGTAAACAACAAGGGTATTTCTAGAATATCAATTTTGTTAGTTCCGCTTAAGCGGAAATCTTTTAAAATGAATACAAATTAGGCTTTTAGCCAACATTATAATATAAATGGAAGTATTAAAAATAGCAACAGCAGGAAGTGTAGATGATGGAAAAAGTACGTTAATAGGACGTATTCTTTATGATACAAAATCTTTAACCTCAGATAAGTTAAAAGCCATTGAAGATAAAAGTGAACAACTAGGATACGATTACTTAGATTTCTCTTTAGCTACCGATGGTTTAATGGCCGAAAGAGAACAAGGAATCACCATTGATGTAGCACATATTTATTTTTCAACTAAAAAGAAAAGTTACATTATTGCAGATACTCCAGGTCACGTAGAATATACACGTAACATGGTTACAGGAGCTTCAACATCTCAGGCTTCTATTGTTTTAATTGATGCTAGAAAAGGTGTTATCGAGCAAACAAACCGTCACTTCTTTATTAATAATTTATTGAGAATTAAAGACGTTGTCGTTGCCATTAACAAAATGGATTTGGTTGATTATTCTGAAGAGGTTTACAACAAAATTAAAGCCGATTTTACAGAATTAATGAGTAAAAGAGATTATCAGGACCAAAAAATCACTTTCATTCCTGTAAGTGCTTTAAAGGGTGATAATGTTGTTAATAAAACAGATAAAATGCCTTGGTATAAAGGTGAAGCTTTATTGGAGCATTTAGAGCAACTGGATAAGGCAGATATATTTAACTCTGGTACACCGCGTTTCCCTGTGCAATATGTTATTCGTCCTAAAACTGAAGAATTTCATGATTATAGAGGGTATGCAGGGAAAGTTTATGGTGGCGATTTAAGTGTTGGCGACGATATTATTGTGTTACCATCAAAAACACGTTCAAAAATTAAAGATATTTATTTCTATGATGAAAAGTATGAAACGGCTTCTAGACGCTCATCAGTAACCATCACATTAGAAAATGATATTAATGTAAGTCGTGGCGACATGATTGTTAAAGAAAACGATTTGCCAACCATCGATAAGCAATTTACAGCAAATGTTTGTTGGATGGATAGCAATCAATTAACACCTGGAGGGAAATATATTGTTCAGCATGGTGTTAATAAAGTATTGGCTAAGGTTGATAGAATCAATCATAAAATTAACCCAGATTATTCTGGTTTTGAAAAGAATGTAACAGGATTAAATATAAACGATATTGCTTCAGTATCATTCAAATTAAATAAGCCAATTTTTTATGATCAGTTCAAAAATCACAGAACAAATGGATCTTTTATTATAATCGATCCACAATCTAATAATACAGTTGGAGCTGGATTTATTCAGTAAAATTATAAATTAAAAAATTCTTTTCTAATAAGAAAAGGTCAGGTATAGCATGCAAAGTTTTGAAACAGAAATAGAAAATCCAATTGTACAAAAGGATATCATTGAATTAGCTAAAAAAATAGAGCTTTTTCATAATGGTAAAATAGACGAAGAAAAATTTAGAAGTCTTCGTTTAGCACGTGGTGTTTACGGTCAGCGCCAAGAAGGCGTACAAATGATACGTATTAAAGTACCATACGGAAAGTTAAAAAGTAATCAATTACGAAGAATTGCAGCGGTTTCTGATGAGTATTCTCGTGGACGTTTACATATTACAACCCGTCAAGATATTCAAATTCATTATGTGGATTTAAATAGAACACCCGAGCTTTGGGCCGAATTAGAAAAAGATGAGGTTACCGTACGTGAGGCTTGTGGAAATGTAGTAAGAAATGTAACAGCTTCTGAAACTGCTGGTATCGATGTAAACGAACCTTTTGATGTGTCGCCATATGCTGATGCATTATATAAATTCTTTTTACGTAACCCAATTTGTCAAGAAATGGGACGTAAATTTAAAGTGTCTTTCTCTTCAACAGACGAAGATACAGGGTTGTCTTATTTACACGATATAGGATATATAGCAAAAATTCAAAATGGCGTTCGCGGTTTTAAAGTTTTAGTTGCTGGTGGTTTAGGGTCTCAACCACGTCATGCCGATGTGTTATACGAATTTATTGAAACCGATAAAATCATTCCAATTATGGAAGGTGTTTTAAGAGTTTTTGATCGTTACGGTGAGCGTAAAAGTAGAGCTAAAGCGCGTATGAAATTCTTGTTAAAAGATATCGGTTTAGATGCTTTTAAAGAATTAATTGCTGAAGAGCAAAAAGCTATCGAATTTAAAAGCGTTGCTATTGATGCTGATGCTTATGTAGCTTCAAAACCAGTTTCAGTAGAAGCGCCTACTGCCGAAATTAAAGATCAAGAAGCTTTCGATTTATGGAAGTCTACCAACCTTATTCCTCAAAAGCAGGAAGGTTATGTAGCTATTGGTGTTAAAGTGTTATTAGGTGATTTTTATACAGATAAAGCGCGTTTATTAGCTAATTTAGTAGATAAATATGCTGCTGGCGAAGTACGTTTAACATTACGTCAAAATATTGTTATTCCTTTTGTAAAAGAAGACTTAGTGCCATTTTTCTATCAAGAGCTTGAAAAATTAGGTTTTGTTGAAGCTGGTTATAATAAAGCCGTAGATATTACAGCGTGTCCTGGAACAGATACTTGTAATTTAGGTATAGCAAGTAGTACAGGTATTGCTGTAGAGTTAGAGCGTATGCTTAAAGCAGAGTACCCACAATATTTAAAAAACCAAGATTTGGTTATTAAAATTAGTGGTTGTATGAATGCTTGCGGACAACACAATATGGCTAATATTGGTTTCCAAGGAATGACGGTTCGTACGCCAGATAAACTAGTAGCGCCAGCGTTACAAGTATTATTAGGTGGTGGTAACCAAGGTGATGGTAATGCAACTTTTGCAGATAAAGTAGTAAAAGTACCAAGTAGAAGAGGACCAGAAGCCTTACGCAGAATTTTAAATGATTTTGAAGCTAATGCAAACGGCAAACCATTTGTAGAATATTACCAAGAAAAAGGAGAAAGATATTTTTATGATTTCTTAAACGATTTACAAGATGCTACTAACTTAACTCAAGAAGATTTTATCGATTGGGGTGAAGAAGAAAAGTATGTAAAAGAAATAGGAATTGGAGAATGTGCTGGAGTAGTAATCGATTTAATTGCCACTTTGTTTTTTGAAAGTGAAGAAAAAATTGATAACGCCAAAGAAGCCTTTGAAAACGAAGTATATTCTGGGGCTATTTATTATGCTTACCAATCTTTAGTTAATTCTGCAAAAGCCTTATTATTAGCAGAAAATAAAAAGACGAATACACATGCCGGAATTATTTCTCAATTCGATGAAATATTTGTTGAAACTGGAGATATTGAATTAGGAACATCGTTCTCTGAATTAATTTACCAAATCAATAAAAATGCGCCATCTAAAGAATTTGCTTTAAATTACATATCTAATTCAGATAAGTTTTTAGCAGCAGTAAGAGCTTTTAGAGCAGCGCAACAAGAAGTATAAATTTTTAAAATTATAAATGAAAATAAACTCCCCAAAATTAACCGTTGTAGGTGCTGGTCCAGGTGATGAAGATTTAATTACACTTAAAGCAATTAAGGTAATTGAATCTGCCGATGTTATTTTGTATGATGCACTTATAAATGAATCTTTACTAAAATATGCTTCGGATAATGCAGAACTTATTTTTGTAGGGAAACGCAAGGGGTGTTATGCATTTCAACAAGATCAAATTAACGAGTTAATTGTTACTAAGGCTAAAGAAAAAGGGCATGTAGTGCGATTAAAAGGAGGTGATCCATTTGTTTTTGGTCGCGGTGCAGAAGAGATTGATTATGTAAAAGAATTTGGTTTAGAGACCTATGTTGTTCCGGGTATTTCATCGGCGATAGCGGTACCTGCATATCAAGGAATACCTTTGACAAAAAGAGGGTCTTCGGAAAGTTTTTGGGTAGTAACGGCTACCACAAAAGACCATGCATTATCAATAGATGTTGAGTTGGCAGCAAAATCTACTGCAACTATAGTTATTTTAATGGGTATGCATAAACTGGCCGATATTGTAAAAGTGTTTTATGCTCAAAATAAGCGAAATACGCCAGTAGCTGTTATTCAAAATGGAACAAGAGATAATGAAAACGTAGGCATTGGAACGATACGAAATATACAACAAGTTGTCAAAGAAAAAGAACTTGCAGCACCTGCAATTATTATTATTGGAGATGTAGTTAAAGAGCGTGTTGTGTTAGATTCAATATCAAAAAAAGTTATTCAGAAATAAATTATGGAAAGAAATAATTTATATCCTATTTTTTTGAAATCTAAAAGTCTAAACGTTCTTATTGTTGGAGGCGGATTCGTCGCTGAAGAAAAACTAACGTTCTTATTAAAATCTAGTCCAGATGCTCACGTTACCATAGTATCGCCTTTGTTTAGAGAAGGCACAATAGAGCTAGCAAAAAAGGGTTGTGTAACATTAGTTAATGATATTTATAAAAAAAAGTATTTAATTGGCAAGCATATAGTAGTTGCAACGACAGATAAACCTGAGGTTAATATTCAAGTTTGGAAAGATTGTAGAGCAGAAGCTAAATTAGTAAATGTTGCCGATAACCCGCCATATTGCGATTTTTATATGGGAGGTATTGTAACCAAAGGAAACGTAAAAGTAGCGATTAGTACCAACGGAAAATCGCCAACAACAGCGAAACGTTTACGTCAGTTTTTCGAGGATGTCATTCCAGAAAATGTAGACGATTTAGTAAAGAATTTAAACGAATATAGAAAAACAATAAAAGGTGATTTCGAAGAAAAAGTAGAAAAACTAAACGAATTCACAAAAGGATTAATTGAAAAAAAAGAATCTTAGTAATGATTAAAACAGATATAATAATAATTGGCGCGGGGCCAACAGGTTTATTTACAGTATTCGAAGCTGGATTATTAAAATTAAAATGCCATTTAATTGATGCATTGCCACAACCAGGTGGACAATGTTCGGAGTTATATCCTAAAAAACCTATTTACGACATCCCTGGTTTTCCAGAAATTTTAGCTGGCGATTTAACCAAAAATTTATTAGAACAAGGCAAGCAGTTCGAGCCAGGTTTTACTTTGGGAGAACGTGCAGAAACGGTTGAGAAACAAGAAGACGGTACTTTTATTGTAACTACAAATAAGGGTACACAGCATCAAGCGCCTGTGGTTGCTATTGCTAGTGGTTTAGGGAGTTTTGAGCCTAGAAAACCACAACTTGAAAATCTTGCTAAATACGAAGATAAGGGTGTTGAGTATATTATAAAAGAGCCAGAAGTATATCGCGATAAAGATGTTGTAATAGCTGGTGGAGGAGATTCTGCATTAGATTGGAGTATCTTTTTAGCAGACGTAGCAAAAAGCGTAACACTTATTCATAGACGAAGCGAATTTAGAGGCCATTTAGATTCTGTTGAGAAAGTACAAGAACTTAAAAATGCAGGTAAAATTAATTTAATTACTCCTGCCGAGGTTACCGATATTATAGGAGATGGTAAGGTTGAAGCTATAGAGATTAAGAAAAAAGATGAAGACGCTTTTATTTTAAAAACAGATCATTTTATTCCTTTATTTGGATTGTCCCCTAAACTAGGACCTATAGCTAATTGGGGCTTAGAGATTGAAAAAAATGCTGTAAAAGTGAATAACGCATTAGATTATCAAACAAATATTCCTGGAATATTTGCTATTGGTGATGGTAATTTTTATCCAGGTAAATTAAAGCTGATTCTTTGTGGGTTCCATGAGGCTACTATTATGTGTCAAGCGGCTTATCAAATAATAAACCCAGGAAAAAAATACGTTTTAAAATATACAACAGTTAGTGGTATTGATGGTTTTGATGGATCTCGAAAAGAAGCTCCTAAAGCTGTAGTTCAAGCTATTAATTAGTGAAATTGGCCATTTTTTTTCGTGGTCAAAAATTAAAATATAATTTACAATCCTGCATGGTTTTTAATACCTTGCAGGATTCTATATTTAAAAGATGAAAAGTTATAACGTTTGCCTTAAAGACACCGCAAAAACATTTACTAAAAGATTGTTTTATTCCTTGTTTGATTGTGAACAAGAAGAAGCTCATGGAGATTATTTAGAAAAAACATTTCTTAAAATAGTATCTAAATTAGAGATTGAAAATGGCGAAGAAATTTGGGCTAAGTTTAAAATGGAACTTCCTGAGATTAGAAAAAAACTGGATTTAGATGCCATTGCTTTTGAAAGCAATGACCCTGCTTCTCATAGTTTAGCAGAGATTTACATGGCTTATCCTGGCTTTTATGCTATTTCAATATATAGATTGAGTCATGCACTTTACAAATTAGGTGTATATATTTTGCCTAGAATGATGAGTGAATATATTCATGGAATAACAGGTGTAGATATTCACCCAGGTGCAACCATTGGTAAATCTTTTTACATAGACCACGGAACAGGAATTGTTATTGGAGAAACTTCAATTATTGGAGAGCATGTTAAAATTTATCAAGGTGTAACTTTAGGAGGAATTTCAGTTTCTAAAGATTTGGCATCAACAAAAAGACACCCAACAATAGAAGATAATGTATGTATTTATGCAAATGCTACTATTTTAGGTGGCGATATTGTCATTGGGGCAAATAGTATCATTGGAGCGAATGTTTGGATTACTCAATCTGTTCCAGAAAACTCGTTAGTAACTTATCAAACAGAAATTAAAATAAGACCAAGAAAAAATGGAATTCAAAAATAGTATAATTGGTCAAATAGGTAACACACCTTTAGTCGAAGCAACACATCTTATATCAAAAAAAGGTGTAAGACTGTTTTTAAAATTAGAAGGTAATAACCCTGGCGGAAGTGTAAAAGACAGACCAGCTTTTAACATGATAAATGAAGCCTTAAAAAGAGGTGATATTAAAAAAGGTGGAACTTTAGTTGAAGCTACAAGTGGTAATACAGGAATTGCTTTAGCGTTTATCTCAAAATTATTAGGATTGAATATGGTATTAATCATGCCTGAAAATTCTACCGAAGAACGTGTTAAAACCATGCGTGCCTATGGCGCTGAAGTAATTTTAACACCAGCTGATGTTGGCATAGAAGGATCAAGAGATTTAGCATTCAAACTTAGAGATGAAAAAGGTTATACGCTTTTAAATCAATTTGAAAATGATGATAACTGGAAAGCACACTATAAAACCACAGGACCAGAAATTTGGAGAGATACTAAAGGTAAAATAACACATTTTGTGTCTACTATGGGAACCACAGGGACAATCATGGGGACATCTAAGTTTTTAAAAGAGCAGAATCCTGATATCACAATTGTTGGTGCACAACCCGCTGATGGTGCCAGAATTCCTGGTATTCGTAAATGGTCGCCAGATTATGTGCCTAAATTTTTCGACCGTTCTAGAGTAGATAAGGTTATAGATGTATCTGAAGAAAATGCAAAAACAGCTACAATTAACTTAGCTAAAGAAGAGGGCGTTTTCGCAGGTATGAGTAGTGGCGGCTCTGTGTTTTGTGCTTTAACAATAGCTGAACAAATTGAGGAAGGTGTTATTGTAGCCATAATTTGCGACAGAGGAGATAGATATTTATCTTCAACTTTGTTTGAATAGGTTTTGATAAACAGATATCCTGCAAGGTTTCAAAAAACCTTGTAAGTTTAATATATAAATGTCAACTAGGTCAAAAAAGACTGCTCAGTACAAGGAAAACAAAAATATAGTTAGTACTTTTGTGCGCGAGTTCATTAACGTACTAGTGTTATCAAGAAAGGTAGAGGGAATAGACCCATTGAAGCCTTGGCAACCTCCCGATCTTTTCGGGGAAGGTGCTAAATTCTACTAATAATTAATTTGATTATTGGAAAGATAACGAAAAGTGTTTCACAACTTTTCTTGATGACATGTAGATAATAAATATCAAATGTCGAGTATACAAAAAGCATTAAAAGATCGAATTTTAGTTTTAGATGGCGCCATGGGTACCATGCTACAAGCTTATAAATTTACCGAAGAAGATTTTAGAGGCGAGCGCTTTAAAGATTATCCAACTCCTTTACAGGGTAATAACGACTTATTATCTATTACTCAACCTGAAGCTATAAAAACTATTCATGGAAAGTATTTTGAAGCAGGTGCAGATATTGTTGAAACCAATACATTTTCTGGAACGACCATAGCTATGGCAGATTACCAAATGGAAGATTTGGTGTACGAGTTAAATTTTGAGTCTGCTAGAATAGCCAAGGAAGTTGCAAATGAATTTACAGCCAAAGAACCACATAAACCACGTTTTGTTGCAGGTTCCATTGGGCCAACAAACCGAACAGCTAGTATGTCGCCAGATGTAAATGATCCTGGGTATAGAGCAGTAACATTTGATGAATTAAGAATAGCATACAAGCAACAAGTAGAAGCTTTAGTTGACGGTGGCGTAGATTTATTGTTAGTCGAAACGGTTTTTGATACACTAAATGCAAAAGCAGCTTTGTTTGCTATTGAAGAGGTTAAAGATGAAAGAGGAATTGATATTCCAACAATGCTAAGCGGAACCATTACAGATGCTTCGGGAAGAACATTGTCTGGACAAACAGCCGAAGCATTTTTAATTTCTGTATCGCATATTCCATTGTTGTCTGTCGGGTTTAATTGTGCCTTAGGTGCTAATTTATTACAACCACATTTAGAGGCTATTGCTTCCAAAACAGATTTTGCAGTTTCAGCACATCCTAATGCAGGTTTACCAAATGCCTTTGGAGAATATGATGAAACTCCAGAAGAAATGGGTGAGCAAATTGAAGAATATTTAAAAAAGAATTTGATAAATATTATTGGTGGTTGTTGTGGTACGTCTCCAGAGCATATTAAGGTAATTGCAAATATTGCAGCTAAATATAAACCTCGTGAAGCTTTAGCAATTAGCGCAATAGACAATGCTCATTAAAGTATAATATGATTCTAGAAGTAGCAACATTAAACATTAAGAAAGGACTTTCTGTAGAATTTGAAATTAATTTCAAAAAGGCAGAAGGTATTATTTCATCAATGAATGGGTACATCTCGCATCAATTAAAAAAATGTATCGAGCAAAAAGATAAATATATTCTATTAGTAAATTGGGAAACCATTGAAGATCATGAGGTAGGGTTTCGTAAGTCAATAGAATATCAAGAATGGAAAGCGTTATTACATCATTTTTACGAACCATTTCCAAAAGTAGAGCATTATAAATAATGAAAATAAAACAAACAAAATACATGAAGTTGTCTGGTTTAGAACCTCTGGTTCTAAACGAAAACAGCAATTTTATAAATGTAGGAGAACGTACTAATGTTGCAGGTTCTCGAAAATTTCTTCGTTTAATAAAAGAAGAAAAATTTGATGAAGCTTTGGATATAGCACGTCATCAAGTAGATGGTGGCGCTCAAATTATTGATATTAATTTTGACGACGGATTAATTGATGGAAAAGAAGCCATGATTCGTTTTTTAAATTTAATTGCTGCCGAACCTGATATTTGTCGTGTGCCAATTATGATTGATAGCTCTAAATGGGAAATTATTGAGGCTGGATTACAAGTGGTGCAAGGAAAATGTGTTGTAAATTCAATCTCGCTAAAAGAAGGTGAAGAAAAATTTATTTGGGAAGCAAAACAAATAAAACGTTATGGAGCTGCTGTAATTGTTATGGCTTTTGATGAAGTTGGACAAGCTGATAATTATGAGCGTAGAATTGAAATAGCAAAACGCTCTTATGATATTTTGGTAAACAAAGTTGGTTTTCCTTCTGAAGATATCATATTCGATTTAAATATTTTTCCTGTAGCAACAGGAATGGATGAGCACCGTAGGAATGCTATCGATTTTATTGAGGCTACAAGTTGGGTGCGTCAAAATTTAGAAAATGTTTCGGTTAGTGGAGGCGTTAGTAACGTGTCATTTTCTTTTAGAGGGAATAATGGTGTGCGTGAAGCCATGCACTCTGTGTTTTTGTATCATGCCATTCAAGCAGGAATGAATATGGGTATTGTAAATCCAGCTTTATTAGAGGTTTATGATGATATACCAAAAGATTTATTAGAGCATGTTGAAGATGTTATTTTAGATAGAAGAGATGATGCCACCGAACGATTACTAGACTTTGCAGAAACTGTAAAAGGATCTAAAAAAGAAGCTGGTGCAGATTTATCATGGAGGGAAAACCCGTTACAAGAAAGAATTACTCATGCCTTAGTAAAAGGTATTGATGCTTTTATTATTGAAGATATTGAGCAGGCTAGACAAGAAGCAAACAAGCCTATAGAAGTGATTGAAGGCCACTTAATGATTGGTATGAATGTAGTAGGCGATTTGTTTGGTGCAGGAAAAATGTTTTTACCACAAGTGGTAAAATCTGCTCGCGTAATGAAAAAGGCAGTTGGATATTTAAATCCATTTATTGAAGCAGAAAAAACAGATAAGCAAGAACCTGTTGGTAAAATATTAATGGCAACAGTTAAAGGCGATGTGCATGATATTGGAAAAAATATTGTGAGTGTGGTATTGGCTTGTAATAATTACGAAATAGTTGATTTAGGTGTGATGGTACCACCAGAAAAAATTATTGAAACCGCAATTAATGAGCGTGTTGATGCTATTGGGTTGTCAGGATTAATTACACCATCACTTGACGAAATGGTGTATTTGGCTAAAGAAATGCAACGTCAAAATTTCGAGTTGCCATTACTAATTGGCGGGGCAACTACATCTAAAGCACATACAGCAGTTAAGATTGATACACAGTATAAAAGTGCAGTAGTTCATGTAAATGATGCCTCAAGAGCGGTAACAGTTGTTGGCGATTTATTAAATAAAAAATCATCGCATGCATATGTTGCAAAAATGAAAGCTGATTATGATGAATTCCGAACTAAGTTTTTAAAACGAGGTAAAGAAAAATCATATGTTTCAATTCAAGAAGCAAGACATAGAAAATATAAAATTGATTGGGAAACATCTGAAATTTTTAAACCTAAAGAGTTAGGAGTTCAGATTTTAAAGCAATTAAGCTTAAAAGAGTTGGAACCCTTTATTGATTGGAGTCCGTTTTTTAGAAGTTGGGATTTACATGGTAAATTTCCCGATATTTTAACCGATGAGGTTGTTGGAGAGCAAGCTACAATTATGTACCAGGAAGCTCAAATCATGATTAAAGATATTATAGCAAAACAACTGTTAAAACCTAAAGCAGTTTTTGGTTTGTTTGAAGCCAATAGTATTAATGAAGACGATATATCAGTTCAGAAAAAAGGAAAAGAAATTGCTGTGTTTAGAACTTTACGTCAGCAATTAAGTAAAAGAGAAGGTATTCCCAACCATGCGTTAGCAGATTTTATTGCTCCAAAAGAAACAGGGAAAACAGATTATGTTGGTGCTTTTTGTGTGGGAATTTTTGGGGCACAAGAATTGGCAGATAGTTATAGAGATAAGGAAGATGATTATAATGCAATAATGGCACAAGCTATTGCCGATAGATTTGCAGAGGCTTTTGCTGAATATTTACATAAGCAAATAAGAACCAAACATTGGGGTTATGCTGCCGATGAAGATTTAACGAATACCGATTTAATTAAAGAAAGTTATAAAGGTATTCGTCCAGCACCAGGATATCCTGCGTGTCCAGACCATTTAGAAAAAGAAACCATTTGGGATTTATTAGAGGTTGAAAAACTTATAGGAGTAAAATTAACAGAAAGTTTAGCCATGTGGCCTGCTGCTGCAGTATCTGGTTATTATTTTGCAAATCCCGAAGCTAAATATTTTGGTTTAGGTAAAATTACCGACGACCAAGTAACCGATTATTCCGAAAGGAAAGGTATCACAAAAGAGAAAGCTAGAAAGTGGTTAAACCCAACAATTGCAGAACAATAAATATGAAATTTATAGAATTAACTTTAGGCAGTTATATTATATCTCATGGATATGATAACAAAAATAAAGAGGTTTTACAGCATGTAAACTCAGATACGTTTTCCAAAAAACTGGTTGCAATTTCTAGAATAAAATCTGTGAGCGATAAATATATTTTAACAGATTATGTTGATGGAAGATGGATATATTGGGAGTATCAAGAACGTTTTGAAGATGTAAAAAAGTTATTGGGTTAACCTCTACGTTAAGCTTTGCAGAGAAAAGCCATTACATATGGTAATGCAAAAAGAATAAATATTGATGATATTTTCGCTGTGGCGAAAATGACAAAAAAGAATAAATGAAAGTAACAGAACACATTGAAAAAGCAAACGGAAAAACATTATTTTCGTTTGAAATTATACCGCCCCAAAAAGGAAGGAATATTCAAGAATTATATAATAATATTGATCCTTTAATGGAGTTTGAACCACCATTTATTGATGTAACAACTTCCAGAGAAGAGTATATTTATATTGATAAAGGAGATGGACTTTTGGATAGAAGGGTAACCCGTATGCGACCAGGAACGGTTGGTATTTGTGCGTCCATACAACATAAATATAATGTTGATGCTATACCGCATGTATTATGTGGTGGTTTTACTAAAGAAGAAACCGAATATGTGTTAGTGGATTGCCATTATCTAGGTATTCAAAATGTAATGGCTTTGCGTGGAGATGCTATGAGTCATGAAAAGTATTTTCAGGCTTGTAAAGGCGGCCATAAGTATGCTACAGATTTGGTGGCGCAAATCCAGAATTTAAATACTGGTAAATATTTACATGATGTTATTGAGACAGAACATAAGTCAGATTTTTGTATTGGTGTTGCTGGCTATCCTGAAAAACATATGGAGGCACCATCTTTGCAAACTGATTTAAGACGTCTTAAAGAAAAAGTTGATGCAGGTGCAGATTATGTTGTGACACAAATGTTTTTTGATAATAATAAATATTTTCAGTTTGTTGAAGCTGCAAAAGCTGCAGGCATTCATGTGCCAATTATTCCAGGGATAAAACCAATTGCCGTAAAGCGTCATTTACAATTATTACCTCAGGTTTTTAAAATTGATTTACCAGAAGAATTGATTACCGAAGTTGAGAAGTGTAAAGATAATAAAGGAGTAAGGCAGGTTGGTGTTGAGTGGGCCATACAACAATCGGAAGAACTTAGAAAAGCAGGAGTACCTGTTTTACATTATTATTCTATGGGTAAAAGTGATAATATTAAAGCAATTGCATCAGCTTTGTTTTAATAATTAAGTTACTTTTGCGGCACAAAACCTATTTATGCGCCTAATTTATTTATGTGTTTTTTGTTTAGTATTTAGCTTTTCTTTTTCTCAAGATAAGACCCATACATCGTATATTGATATTAACTACTTTCGTGGTAATATTGCATTACATAATAATGATATACTTCATCTAATAAAGGGACATCCAGAAGGTTACATATTAAGTTGGAACAAAAAAACGTATGGCTTCAAAGAATGGGAACAGCGTTATAATTATCCAGATTATGGTTTTTCTTATGCTTATCAAAATCTTAAAAATAATGTTTTAGGTAATGTAGCTTCAGTTTATGCTCATTATAATTTTTATTTTTTTAAACGTAATTTAATGTTTCGAGTTGGGCAAGGAATAGCTTATGCAGAAAACCCATACCATAAAGAAGACAATTTCAGGAATATTGCATATGGTTCGCACCTTATGAGTAGTACGTATGCAATGCTTAATTATAAAAAAGAACATATTGTAGGCAGGTTTGGTTTACAAGCTGGTTTTAGCTTATTACATTATTCTAATGCAAACTTTAAAGCTCCTAATGCAAGTACAAACTCTATAGCACTTAATTTTGGAGTTACTTATAGTTTAGATGATAACGAATTAGATTACCAAAATACTTTAAGTGAAAATGATAACAAGTTTAAACAGCCTATAAAGTATAATATTGCTTTTAGAACGGGTTTAAATGAGAGTGATATTGTTGGGAGCGGGCAATTTCCATTTTATATTTTTTCGGCATATGCTGATAAACGTATCAATAGAAAAAGTGCTTTTCAATTAGGAACAGATGTGTTTTTATCAAAATTTTTAAAAGAGTTAATCTATTATAGAGGTGTGTCTTTTCCTGAAGAAAATGTGTCTGGAGATGAAGATTATAAGCGTGTAGGTGTTTTTGTGGGTCATGAGTTATTTATTAATAAAACATCTTTAGTTACTCAAGTGGGTTATTACGTGTATTACCCTTATGATTTTGAAGGTCAAACGTATTTAAGAATAGGGTTAAAACGTTATATTAATAATAAATTGTTTGGAGCTTTAACATTAAAATCTCATGGAGCAAAAGCAGAAGCTGTAGAATTTGGAATTGGAGTTAGATTATGAAAAAAATAATTTATATCATATCATTTTTTTTAATATTTGCTTGCGATAGCGAAAACTCTGGTGACTGTTTTAAGAACACAGGAAGTATTATACAGCAAGAAGTTATTGTTGATGCTTTTGATAATGTATTAGTAAATAGAGATATTGAATTAATAATTAAAGAAGGTAGTGAACAAAAAGTAGTTATAGAAACAGGTGAAAATTTGTTGGTTAATGTTGATGCTATAGTTACAGATGGAAGACTAACGTTAACAGATAATAATACTTGTAATTATACCAGAGAATATGGAGTTACCAAAGTATTTATAACATCACCTAACATTAATAAAATAAGAAGTTCTACCCAATATGATATAAGTTCAGATGGTGTTTTAACCTATCCAAGTTTAACTATCTTATCTGAGGATTTTGGAGCACCAGAAACTATAACAAGTGCTAATTTTAACTTGCAAATAGATAATAATTCGTTTCAAGTTGTATTTAATAATTTATCGAATTGTTTTGTTTCAGGCAAAACCGAAAATTTAAACGTCAAATTTGCAGCAGGTACCTCTCGATTTGAGGGACAAAATTTAGCAGCCCAAAAAGTGTTTGTTTCAAATAGAGGGTCAAACGATATGATAGTAAACCCACAACAAGAAATTACGGGTAAGATATTAGGAATTGGAGATGTAATTTTAGTAAATACACCTCCAATTATTGATGTTGAAGAAGTTTATATTGGTAGGTTATTATTTAAATAAATCCACCGATTGTTTTGCTATTTCTAGTTCTTCATTTGTTGGGATAACCAGTACTTTTACTTTTGATTCATCTGTGCTTATAACAGTTAATTCGTCTGGTCTAATATCATTTTTTTCAGCATCTAAAATTATTCCTAAATAGTCCATGTCTTCACAAACACGTCTTCTCATTTCAGGAGAGTTTTCGCCAATTCCAGCTGTAAATATAATGGCATCTAAGCCATTTAAAATAGCGGCATAACTACCTATGTATTTTTTTATACGATAGGCATTCATTAATAAAGCAAGTTCGCAGTCTTTGTTTCCTTTTGCAGCTTCAGCTTGAATGTCTCTCAAATCACTAAAACCTGTTAAGCCAAGCATACCACTTTTTTTCTGTAAAAGAGTGTTAATCTCGGCTGTAGAATAATCAAATCTTTCAGCTAAATGAAATATTATTGATTGATCTATATCTCCTGATCGAGTACCCATAATAAGGCCATTTACAGGAGAAAATCCTAAGGAATGGTCAATACTTTTTCCGTCCTTTACAGCTGTCATACTACATCCATTTCCTAAGTGAATACTAATAATTTTTGATTGTTTTTTCTCCAAATATTCATTAGCTTTTTCTGAAACAAATTTATGACTTGTACCATGAAAACCATATAAACGAATATTGTGTTTATCTAAAAACTCATTAGGAATAGCATACTTATAAGCATGTTTTGGTATAGACTGATGAAAAGCCGTATCAAACACAGCTACTTGTTTTGCATTTGGAAATATAGCTTCAGCAACCTCGATACCTTCTAAATTTGCTGGATTATGAAGTGGTGCTAAGCTAGATAGTTCTCTAATTTTGTTTTTTACTGCAGGTGTGATTTCTGTTGTAGCTGTAAAATATTGTCCACCATGTACAACACGATGCCCAACAATGTTAATAGCATCTGAAGATTTAATAATACCTGTTTCTTTATTTAATAATTGTTTTGAAAGTAATTCTAAACCAACTTTATGATTTGGAATAGCTTGTATAACCTCAATACTATCTTTATCTGTTTTGAATTTAAAAATACCATCATCCAACCCAATACGCTCAATCAAACCTGAGCATAGAATCGTTTTTTCTGGCATAGAAAACAATTGAAATTTTAAAGATGAACTTCCTGAATTTAAAACTAATACTTGCATTTATTAAAGGTCTTGTGCTTGAATTGCGGTTATAATTACGGTACTGTAAATATCATCAGCAGTACAGCCTCTGCTTAAATCGTTAACGGGTTTGTTTAATCCTTGTAACATAGGCCCAATAGCCAATGCACCAGTTTCACGTTGTACGGCTTTATATGTGTTGTTTCCTGTATTTAAATCAGGGAATATTAATACACTAGCTTGTCCGGCAACTTCAGAATCTGGTAATTTGCTTTTTCCAATACGCATATCAACTGCAGCATCATATTGAATTGGTCCTTCAATTTTTAAGTTTGGTGCTTTTGCTTTCGCTATTTCGGTTGCTTCTCTAACACGTTCAACATCTTCACCTTTTCCTGATGCTCCAGAAGAATAAGACAACATGGCTACTTTAGGTTCAACACCAAAATCTTTTGCAGTTTTAGCAGATGAAATTGCTATTTCTGCTAATTGTTCTGCATTTGGATTTGGGTTTATAGCACAATCTCCAAAAATAGAAACGCGATCTTCTAAACACATAAAAAATACAGATGAAACTATATTTACACCAGGTTTTGTTTTTATAAATTGTAATGCAGGGCGTAATGTATGTGCTGTTGTATGTACTGCTCCAGAAACCATACCGTCTGCGTGTCCTTTATAAATCATCATAGTTGCAAAATATGAAACATCAGACATGGTATCTCTTGCCATATCCAGATTTACATTTTTATGTTTTCTTAATTCATAAAAAGTGTTTACATAGTCTTTAAAATGTGGTGATTTTTGTGGCGAAACAATATTAATGTCATCAATATTTAATGGGATATCGTGTTTTATTATACGTTCTTGAATTTTATCTTTTTCTCCAATTAATGTTAATTCAACAACACGAGCATCAATTAATCTAGCAGCTGCACGTAGTACACGTTCATCATAACCTTCAGGCAGTACGATGTGTTTTTTATCTTTCAAGGCACGTTGTAACAAATTATATTGAAACATTCTAGGTGTGAATATATCCGATTGAAAGGTTACTAAATCTTCCGAAAGCTTTTTAGTTGCCACATGTTTTTCAAAAGTGGCAATAGATGTTTCAATTTTTTCAGAGTTTTCAGCATATATTCTAGATTTAATTTTACCAATGGTATTGGTAACGAAAAATGTTCCACCCTTAACACTAATTATTGGTACAACACTAGACAGACCTTCAATTAATTTTAAAATTGAATCTTCTGGAATTAATCCACCTGTTAAAACAATCCCAGAAATTTTTGGGTAGTTTTTTGAGATATTTGCTTGTAATGCCCCTAAAATTATATCAGCTCTATCACCTGGTGTAATAACTAAAGCATTTTCTTTTAAATGCGTAAGGTAATTGCGTAATTGCATGGCACCAACACTAAAATTTTCAGATTGGTTATTAATCATATCTTTCCCAAAAAGTATATTACCATCTAAGTTTTTGGTAATTTCTTTAATAGTAGGGCTTGCTAAACTTTTAATTTTTGGAATTACAGTGATATCTGTTCCGCTATTAATTCTTGTTTTTAAAAGTGATTTTAGTTCATCTACATCATTAGGATTAACTTTATTGGTCATGATAGATAGTACATCTACTTCTTCCTTAAATGTATCATGTGCTAATTGAACATTATCAACTACTTCTGATAACGATTTTCCATCGCCTTGAGATACTATAATAGCCGGTAATCCTAAATTTTTTGAAATTAAAAGATTGATGTCTAATTCTAAACTTGAATTTTCATGCGAGAAATCGGTACCTTCAACTAAAACAAAATCAAAACGCTCTTCAAGATATTTGTATTTTCTAATTATTTCGTCAATGACATCGCCTGATTTTCCTTTGTTATATAAATCTAAGACTTGACTTCGTGTATAAGCAAAGGTTTTTTTATAATTTATGTCTAACTCAAAATAAGATACTACAGTATTTATATGGTTATCCATATCGTTACCTTCTGTATCTTCAATGATAGGTCTAAAATAGCCAACTTTTGCAGTTTTACCTAAAAGCATTCGCATTAAACCAAGTACTACTACTGATTTGCCACTATTAGGTTCTATAGTAGCAACATAAATTCCTTTACTCATTATATCTGTTTAATTTGGTGAAAAAACATAAAAGACTCATTTCAAGTCTAAATCTTTTAACACATCATAGTTTATAATTAATCTTATAGCAAAATTACTGTCTGAATCTTATTGTTTAGATGATATTTGTCATAAAACATGTCAAATTGGTTAACCAATTTAAGCAAAAATAACTTTTAATATGTATTTTTATTAGAAAACTAAGAATAAATATAGTTATGTAATTAACTAACCATTAGTTAATTCTCTAAATAAAGTTTCTAAACTTGTGTTTTTTTGATTAAGCTGAAGTATTTTTAATTGGTTGTCATGTGCAAAATCAAACACATAAGAGCGCATATCTTCTGAAGTTTTAAATGTGATTTCATATACAAAATCGTAAGTGTTAACTACTTTTGAAACCTTAGGTAGTTTAAGTAAAAATGCATTTTCAACGCGATAGTCAAACTCAACAATAACTACTTGTTCTTTTTCATCTCTAAGCTCTTTTAGTTTTTTATCGGCAACAATAACACCTTTATTTATTATGATAACACGATCGCACATAGCCTCAACTTCTTGCATGATGTGAGTCGATAAAAATACAGTTTTTGTTTTACCAATGGACTTTATAAGATTCCTAATATCAACTAATTGATTGGGGTCTAGACCTGTAGTTGGTTCGTCTAAAATTAAGACCTCAGGATCATGTAATAAAGCATTTGCTAATCCTACTCGTTGACGATAACCTTTTGAGAGTTGCCCAATTTTTTTATGTGCTTCGGGTGTTAATCCTGTTAATTCAATAACCTCATTAATGCGTTGTTTACTAACACCATAGATGTTACTGTTAAATGCTAAATACTCTTTTATATATTGTTCTAAATAAAGCGGATTGTGTTCTGGAAGATAACCAACACTCTTTTGTACGTCTTTTGAATTAGTGGCTACATTAAAACCATTTACTTTAGTTTGTCCTTTATTTGCATTTATATAGGTGGTCAATATTTTCATCATTGTAGATTTTCCAGCACCATTTGGCCCTAAAAAGCCAACAATTTCTGGCTTTGCAACCTTAAAAGAAACGTTATTTAAGGCTTTTTGGTTGCCATATAACTTTGATACCCCTTCAACTTCAATAGACATAATTATAATAATTTGTTCAAAAATAAATGATTATATAATGTAACAAGAGATTTACTATAAAATCTTTAAAACTTTTCAGAAAAATAAAAAAAAGGTTTTATAGTATTTTGATTTCTTAAAATAATAATTACTTTAGCGGCTCAATTATGACAATGACAACAGGTTATACATATTTTAGCAACTGGTTCTATTTCTTTTTTAGCAAAAAGAACGAGGCGTTGTATGTATAATTTATAACTATAAATTAAAATATGAGTCTCGATGAAAATCGAGACTTTTTTTTGTTTAGCCATTAAATTTTTGAATTAAAAAAATAAATTTTGATTAAAACAGTAGCCATACAAGGTGTAATAGGGTCTTTTCATCATATAGTATCTCAGGAGTTTTTTAATAAACCTGTTGATGCTATTGAGTGTATGACTTTTGATAGGGTTGTAGATTCTTTAATAACTAAAGAGTGTGATGCAGCTATTATGGCGCTAGAAAATTCTATTGCTGGATCTATAATTCCAAATTATGCATTGATTGATAAGTACGATTTGCATATTGTTGGTGAACATTATTTAGATATTCAGCATAATTTAATGGCATTACCAAATCAAAAAATTGAGGATATTAAGGAAGTATATTCACATCCAATGGCATTGTTGCAATGTAAAGAGTTTTTTAAATTACATCCGCATATCAAATTAGTTGAAGATAAAGATACTGCTGAAGTAGCTCGTCGTATTCAAGAAAAAAAATTAAATGGAATTGCTGCTATTGCTAGTGTTAAAGCTGCTGAAATTTTCGAATTAAATATTTTAGCACATAGTATCCAAACCATAAAACATAATGAAACGCGCTTTGTAATCGTTAAACGTTCTAATTCTGAAGTGCCAGAAAACAAAATTAATAAGGCATCAATAAAGTTTGAAGCGAACCATAAACGAGGCAGTCTTGCTACTATTTTAAATGTAATGAGTGATTGTAAGTTGAATTTAACTAAGATACAATCATTACCTATTGTTGAGACACCTTGGAAGTATGCTTTTTTTGTTGACGTAACTTTTGATGAATATTTAGATTTTAAAAAAGCAAAATCTATAATAGATATTATGGGCGACGATTTTAAAGTGCTTGGGGAATATAAAAATGCAAAGTTATGATTGAAGCTGCTAACAGATTGCAAACAGTTGAGGAATACTACTTTTCTAAAAAATTAAGAGAAGTAAATTTGCTAATAGCGAATGGCAAGCCTATTATTAATTTAGGTATAGGTAGTCCAGATTTACAACCACCAAAAAAGGTGCTTTCTGCTATTTCTGCAAGTTTTGAAAATCCTATTGCTCATAAATATCAGAGCTATCAGGGGCTTCCAGAGCTTAGAGAAGCTATATCACGTTTTTATAAGACTCATTTTTCTGTAAATTTAAGTCCAAATACTGAGGTTTTACCATTAATGGGAAGTAAAGAAGGGATTATGCACATCTCAATGGCCTATTTAAATGAAGGCGATGAGGTTTTAATTCCAAATCCTGGATATCCAACTTATCAATCGGTAACAAAATTGGTAGGAGCAAAAGGTGTACTTTATGAACTTGATGAGGCAAACAATTGGATGCCAGATTTTAAGGCATTAGAAAAACAAGATTTAAGTAGAGTAAAAATAATGTGGGTAAATTATCCGCACATGCCAACAGGTGCAAAACCTAATAAATTTGTTTTTGAAGAACTTGTAGCTTTTGGAAAACGTAATAATATTTTAATTGTAAACGACAATCCGTATAGTTTCATTTTAAACGATTCTCCTCAAAGTATTTTAAGTGTTAAAGGAGCAAAAGATATATGTTTAGAACTAAATTCTTTAAGTAAAACCTTTAATATGGCTGGTTGGAGAGTTGGTATGGTTATGGGAGCTAACGATCATATTAATAATATTTTAAAAGTAAAAAGTAATATGGATTCCGGTATGTTTTATGGCATACAAAAAGGAGCTATTGAAGCCTTAAAATGTTCTAAAATGTGGTTTGCTACATTAAATAATGTATATCAAGAACGAAGAAATTTAGTATGGCAATTAGCCGATGCGTTAAATTGTACATATGATAAAGAAGCAACTGGGCTTTTTGTTTGGGCAAAATTACCAGCATATTTAAAGTCTGAAGAGTTTATAGATTTAGTGCTAAAAGAGAATCATATTTTTATAACACCAGGAACTATTTTTGGAACACAAGGTGAAGGTTATATTAGATTTTCTTTATGTGCATCAACAGAAGTTTTAGAAGAAGCTATAGCGAGAGTAAAGTAATATGAAAAATATATACGCCATAGGAGTAGGTTTAATAGGAGGTAGTCTTGCTATTGATATTAAAAAGAATAATCCAGATGTGATTATTCATGGTATTAGTAGAAAAGATGCAACTCTAGAAAAGGCTTTGGAGTTAAATTTAATTGATAAAAAGGCTACTTTAGATGATATTGAAAATGCCGATTTAGTAATAGTTTCTATTCCTGTTGATGCAACTGTAAAGCTATTACCAACTATTTTAGATAAAATATCTGATACTGGTTTGGTGGTTGATGCGGGTTCAACTAAAGAAGACATTTGTAAGGCTGTAGAAAATCACCCAAAACGAAGAAATTTTTTAGCAATGCATCCAATTGCTGGTACAGAACATTCTGGGCCAACAGCAGCAATAGAAGGATTGTTTAAAGGAAAAACAAATATTGTATGTGAAGTTGAAAAAACCACTTTTAAGCTTCAGGAAAAAGCATTAAAGTTATTTACAGATATTGGGATGCGTATACGTTATATGAATCCAAAAGATCATGATAAACACATAGCATATGTGTCGCATTTATCACACATTAGCTCTTTTATGTTAGGTAAAACGGTAATTGATAAAGAAAGAAACGAACGCGATATTTTTGATATGGCTGGTAGTGGATTTGCTTCAACCGTTCGTTTAGCAAAAAGTTCGCCAGAAATGTGGACACCAATTTTTAAACAAAATAAAACTAATGTTATAGAAACATTAGAAGAGTATATAAACAATCTCACGCATTTTAAAGAGTTAATGAAAAAAGACGATTTTGATGCTATTTTTAATGAGATGGAAAGTACAAATCATATAAAAGATATTTTAAAAGGAATTAGTTAAGAAGAGTAAAATTATGGAAAACACAAAAAAAATGAGAACCTGGTTAGATGATTTAAATTTAGATCATCCTTTAGTAATTGCAGGTCCATGTAGCGCAGAAACAGAAGAGCAAGTATTAAAGATTGCTCACGAATTGAAAGATACAGATGTTAGTTACTTTAGAGCTGGTATTTGGAAACCAAGAACTAGACCTGGTAATTTTGAAGGTGTAGGAGCTTTAGGTTTAAAGTGGTTACAAAAAGTAAAAGCAGAAACAGGCATGAAAGTATGTACTGAAGTTGCAAATGCAGCCCACGTAAAATTAGCTTTAGAGCATGATATAGATTTGCTTTGGATAGGAGCGCGTTCAACAGTTTCTCCTTTTATTATGCAAGAAATTGCTGATGCTTTACAAGGCACAGATAAACCTGTATTAGTTAAAAATCCTGTTAATCCAGATTTGGCTTTATGGTTAGGTGGTATTGAAAGAATTTACAGTTCTGGTGTTAAAAATATTGGTGCTATCCATAGAGGTTTTTCTACTTACGCAAAAACAAAATACCGTAATACTCCAGAATGGCAATTAGCTATCGAGTTTCAAAATAAATTTCCAGATATTCCTTTAATTAACGATCCGTCGCATATTACTGGTAAGAGAGATATGATTCATGAAGTGTCTCAAGAGGCTTTAGATTTAAATTTTGATGGATTAATGATTGAAACACATTACGATCCAGAAAATGCTTGGAGTGATGCTGCACAGCAGGTTACTCCTTCTACTTTAATTCAAATTATGAAGGATTTAAAAATTAGAAAAGAAGGAAATAACGAGGAAGATTACAACAAGTCTTTAAATAATTTAAGAGCCCAAATTGATGTCGTTGATAATCAGATATTAGATTTATTAGGTAAACGTATGCAAGCAGCAGAAGGCATTGGTTCACTTAAAAAATCAAAAAACGTTGCTATTTTACAAAATAAACGTTGGAACGAGATTTTAGGAAAAATGGTTTTAGAAGGAGAGCAACATGGGTTAAGCGAAGAGTTTATCTTAAGAATGTTTAAAGCAGTTCACCAAGAGTCAATTAATCATCAAGAGAAAATAATTAACGGATAATAATATTTATCTAACAAATTAATTCCATAAAAAATGCCTCGTTTTAACGAGGCATTTTTTATATTATGTATTTTAAATAATATACTGTCTATTGGTATGAGAAATCAAAAACAGATTGATTATCTCTTCCTTGAGGAACTTGGCCTTGATAAATAAAACAATATTCACCAGGTTCAAGTGATTCTGGTATTACTCTAAATTTATTACCTTCAATAACTTCAATTTTAAAAGGGAGAGCATATTTAGGGTCTATTCCGTTACTATTCCCTAACCAATTACTTTTTCCTGTTACAACTTCTCTTAAGTTTTTTCTTTCCTTAACTGTAAGTTTTACTAAAACAAATTCGTTTGGAGATGTTGCAGTTCTAAACCACCAATTTAAGATGCCAGCTTGGTTTCCTTGATTTGTTTGCATGTTATCAACCTCACCAGATGAAGGGTCAAAAACAAATAAAAATTCAGGATTTTGTGCTTTTATAACGTTGTTCGATTTTGTTTTTGGTAATTGAGCTTTTTTCTTAGAATTGATTAAACCAGAAACAAGTTTTTGTGCAGCTGCATTAGAGTTAGATCCAGAAAAAACTGAAGGTTGAATTAATTTTTTATCATCGTTGTCAGTAATGTAATAAATCCCAGTTTTAGATTTTGTGTTATGCTTAGATTTTTGCATTATGAGTGATATAACTTCAGATGATACACCGGCGTCTTTAAGCTTTGATAACTCGCCAATGGATGCGTCAAACTTAACATCAGAAGAGTTAATTTTGTCTATAATCATATAGTCATCAAAATCAAGTTTTTGCATTTGAATGACAGATTCATTTGTAATTGTTTCTTGAGCAGAAATGTTAGAAAAGGATAGTAATAATACTCCTAATAGAATAATAGATTTTTTCATTTATATACTTTTATAATTAATAGCTATGCGAATATATATATTATCTCACTTAAATTTTAATTTTTTTGAATTACTTTTGGGTGTAATATGACAGGACACGTTTATAAATCTACAGGAAGTTGGTACACGGTAAAAACCGATTTAGGCCAAACTTACGAATGCCGAATAAAAGGTAAATTTCGTTTAAAAGGTATAAAAAGTACCAACCCTATAGCAGTAGGAGATATTGTGGATTTTGAATTAGAAACCGATAATAATACAGAAACAGGTGTTATTCATAACATTCATGACCGAACCAATTATATTGTTAGAAAATCTGTAAACTTATCTAAGCAAACCCATATAATTGCAGCCAATTTAGATCAGGTTTTTTTAATGATTACTATTAATAACCCACCAACACTTACCAGTTTTATCGATCGGTTTTTAGTAACTGCAGAGGCGTATTCTATTAAAACAGTTTTACTATTTAACAAGATTGATACCTACGATGAAGAAACTTTAAATGAAGTTAGATTTTTAGCACACATTTATAGGGAAATTGGTTATGAGTGTATTGGTGTTTCGGCTACAACAGGAAAAAATGTAGACAAGGTTAAAGCATTAATGCAAGATAAAACAAGTATGTTTTCTGGGCATTCTGGTGTTGGGAAATCTACACTTGTTAATACTATTGAGCCAACATTAAATATAAAAACAAAAGAAATTTCAACTTTATACAGCCAAGGGCAGCATACAACTACTTTTGCCGAAATGTTCGATTTAAGTTTTGGAGCAAAAATTATTGATACACCTGGTATAAAAGGTTTTGGTGTTGTTGATATGGATAAAGAAGAAGTGGGCGATTACTTTCCTGAAATATTCAAGCTAAAACAACATTGTAAATTCAATAATTGTTTACATTTAAAAGAGCCAAAATGTGCTGTTAAAGAAGCTTTAGATAATGATGAAATAGCCTATTCTCGCTACCGCAGTTACGTGCAAATTTTAGAAGGCGAAGACGAACATTACCGAACAGATATTTGGGATAAAGAATGAAAGCAGTTATCCAACGTGTATCAAGTGCAAGTGTAACTATTGATAATAAAAAAGTAGCTTTAATTGAGAGCGGGCTTTTAATTTTATTAGGTATAGTTGATGATGATAATTATGAAGACATTAAATGGCTATCAAACAAAATTGTAAACTTGAGAGTTTTTGGTGATGAAAATGGCGTTATGAATACTTCTTTAAAAGATATAAATGGTAATGCCATTGTTGTAAGTCAATTTACCTTACATGCTTCAACCAAAAAAGGTAACCGCCCAAGTTATATTAAAGCAGCAAAACCAGATGTTGCCATTCCGCTTTATGAAACTTTTATAAATCAACTTGAAAAAGATTTAGGTAAAAATGTGCAAACTGGAAAATTTGGAGCCGACATGAAAGTTGAGTTGCTTAATGATGGTCCAGTTACTATTATTATTGATTCAAAAAACAAAGCATAATGGCTTCTGCTTTTGGTCATGCTATAGTTGGGCTTACTTTAACGAAAGTAATTGATAATAAGAATCTCAAATGGCTATTGTTATTAGCCATATTTTCTACAATTTTGCCAGATTTTGATGTTGTTGCTTTTAAGTTAGGAATAGCTTACGAACATCCTTTAGGGCATCGCGGATTTACCCATTCCATTGTTTTTGCAATGCTTTGGGCCTTGCTTTTAATGTTTACAATTGGTAAAAAACATAAATTAATTTGGTTTTTGGTTATTTTCTTTTCAACACTTTCACATGGTTTTCTTGATGCGATGACTTCAGGAGGCAGAGGTGTTGGTTTTTTTATTCCTTTCAATAATGATAGGTTCTTCTTTCCTTTTAGAGAAATATTAGTCTCACCTTTGGGTATTAAAAATTTTTTTTCCACTTGGGGATTACATGTGCTTTTTAGCGAATTTAAATACATTGTATTACCATGTTTCCTTATATTTATTGTGAGATTTTTAGTTAAAAAATATTAGTGTTTTAATTTAATAAAATGACTTTTCTCATAAAAACGTAAGTAATGTTGTATTACTTTTAATCACTCTTTTGAGCTTAAAAACAAGTAAGAATGTATTTAAAGTCTATTCTAAGTATTCTATTTCTATTAATAACTTCAACAACATTCTCTCAAGATAATTTACTAACAAGCTTTACGGTTCCTGCAAATCTTATTAAGAATGCTAATGCAATTGTTCGTGCTAATGATTTGCAAATCAATTTAAAATCTTCTAGTGAGATGCATGTTTTAGAAAAAAGAATTGTTACCGTATTAAATAAAGAAGGTGATGATGCTATTAATGCCTACGTGCATTATGATAATAATGTTAAAATAAAAGATTTAGAGGTAATTGTTTATAATGCAGGTGGTTCCCAAATTAAAAAGATTAAGAAAAACGATTTTAAAGATGTTAGTGCTGTTGATGGAGGTACATTGTATTCAGATTCAAGGGTGAAATATTTAGAATATACACCAATAGGGTATCCATATACCATTGAGTTTGTTTGTGAAACTGTAACCAGTAATACTGCCTTTATACAATCGTTTAGCCCAATAAGCGATTATTTTTTGAGTATAGAAAATAGTACATATCAAATAACTTTTCCAAGTGATATCACTATAAGAACCAAAGAAAAAAACTTTGATAATTTTGAATTAATAAAAGAAGAAATTAGCGGAGTCATAAAATATAAAGTTGAAAATATTCCAGCTATAAAACCAGAAAAATATGCGCCAGCATTTTTTGATATGGCTCCAAAAGTGTTAGTTGTATCAAATAAATTTACTTTAGAGGGTGTACAAACACAAGTAGAAAATTGGAATGATTTCGGTAAATGGATGTATCATGATTTAATAAAAAACACACATGATTTGCCTGAAAGCACTATTACCATGATTAAAAACTTAGTGAAAGATGAACCAAGCGACATTGAAAAAGCTAAGAAAATATATAAATACGTTCAAGATAAAACCCGTTATATAAGTGTTCAAGTTGGTATTGGTGGTTGGAAACCCTTCAATGCATCAGAGGTAGATAAATTAGGATATGGTGATTGCAAGGCGTTAACAAATTATACCATGTCGCTTTTAAAAGCTGTTGGTATTAAATCTAATTATACGGTTGTTTATGCAGGTGATTCACAAAGAAGTTTAGAAGACGATTTTGCTGCCATGCAAGGCAATCATGTTATTTTAAATATACCCACAAAAAATGAAAATATTTGGTTAGAATGTACTAGCCAAAAATTACCTTTTGGATTTATTGGCGACTTTACAGACGATAGAGATGTGCTGGTTATCACTCCAGAAGGCGGCATAATCAAGCATACTAAAAAATATAACGTAGAAGAAAATATACAAACCATTAATGGTAATTATACAGTATCCAATTATGGCATGCTAGAAGCCGATGCGCTTATAAAATCAAAAGGCATTCAATACGATGATAAATATTGGTTAGAGACCGAGACAGAAAGGGATTTAGATACTTATTATAAAGAGCGTTGGCGTTATATAAATGATATATCAATAAGTAGTATGGATATTAAAAACAATAAACAAGATATAGAGTTTATTGAACATATACATTTTAATGCTACCAATTATACCAAAAAAATAGGTAATAGAATGTTGCTTACCATAAATGCTTTAAATAGAAATATTCATTTACCAGATCGCTATAGAAACAGAAAATTTCCGCTTAAAGTAAAACGTGGTTTTAAAGATGTAGATGAGTTTAAGGTTAAGCTTCCTTCTGAATATAAAATTGAATCATTACCTAAAAATGCATCTATTGAAAATAAGTATGGTAGTTATAATACCCAAATTATTAGCAAAGATGATAACACACTTGTTTATAAACGAGAGTTTATAATTAATGATGGTGAATTTACAAAAGAAGATTATACAGCTTTTAGGGGTTTTTATAAGGAAGTAACCAAATTAGATAACGCGAAAATAGCATTAATTAAAAAATAGTGTCAATGAGAATTTTAGTTTTATTAATAAGTTTATGTTTTTCAATAACGGCATTTGCTCAAGATTATGATTTTGGTAAAGTGTCTAAAGAAGAGCTTCTAGAAAAATTTAACCCATTAGATTCAACTGCTAATGCTACCTACTTGTATAAAAATAGGCGCACCTATTTTCAGTATAACCAAGGTGAGGGTTTTGAGCAAATAACAGAGGTTCATGAGCGTATAAAAATTTATAATCAAGAAGGATTTGACTATGCAACTAAACAAATAAGATTGTATGTTAGTGGTAATAGTAAAGAAGAAATTTCAGGAATTAAAGGTTACACATATAATTTAAAAGGAGGGAAAATTGAAGATTTTAAACTATCAAAAAATGGAATTTTTGATTCTGAGTTAAGTAAATATGCCAATCAAGTTAAGTTTACTATGCCAAACATTAAGCCAGGTTCGGTTATAGAATATAAATACAGAATTCTATCTCCTTTTATTTCCAATGTTGATGAATTTATATTGCAGCATGATATTCCAATTAAAAAATTAGAAGCAAGATTTGAAGCGCCAGAATATTTTAGTTTTAAAATAAACGTTAAAGGGTATTTGTCAGTTGCTCCTGTGGTTGAAACAAAAAGGGATAAAATAATTTTTCAAAATAAAGAGCGTAATTATGGAGTACAGGGGACAACATTTAGTACGTCTAATCTAGATTTTGACAAAAAAGTAGATACTTATAATCTAGATAATATTCCAGCCTTAAAAGAAGAATCCTATGTAAATAATATGGATAATTATAGATCTTCAGTTAAGTATGAGCTTTCCTATACCAAATTTCCTAATAGCAATATAGAATACTATTCAACCACCTGGGAAGATGTCGTGAAAAGAATTTATAAAAGTTCAGATTTTGGTAGTGAATTAGATAAAAAAGGCTATTATGAAGATGATATTGATGCACTAATAAGTTCTGTTTCTGATCCAGCCACTAGAGTAGCTGTAATTTTTAATTTTGTAAAATCAAAAATTAAGTGGAATGGTTATCATGGCTATTATACCGATAAGGGTGTAAAAAAAGCCTATAAAGAACAAGTAGGTAATGTGGCAGATATAAATTTAATGCTTACCTCTATGTTGAAATATGCAGGTTTAAATGCTTACCCAGTTTTAGTAAGCACTAGGCGAAATGGTATTCCTATATTTCCAACCCGAGAAGGTTATAACTATGTAGTAAGTTATGTAAAGCTTATTGATGGTGTTGTTTTATTGGATGCTACTAGTAAGTATAGCGAGCCTAATGTGCTACCTTATAAGGTGTTAAATTGGCAAGGTAGAGTTATATCAGAGCATGGTGGTTCAACATTAATTGATTTATACCCAAAACAAAAATCTAAAAATAGTATCGCAATGATGGCTACATTAAGTGAAAATGGAGATATTGATGGAGGCTGCAGAAGTATAAAAACCAATCATAGAGCGTTGACATTTAGAGAAAGCTATAATGATGTTAACAAAGATGAATATTTAGAAAAACTTGAAAATGAATACAACGGAATTGAAATTGCAGATTATGAAGTCAAAAATGATTTAGATTTATCTAAACCAATTGTAGAGTCTTATAAATTTGTTAAGGAAAGTCAGGCTGATATTATTGGCGATAAAATATATTTTTCACCATTTTTCTTTTTAAAAACAAGCGAAAGTCCTTTTAAACTAGAGAAACGAGAATTTCCCGTAGATTTTGGCTATCCGTCAATGACTAGTTACAGAATAATTATTAATATACCCGAAGGTTATAAAGTTGAAAGTATTCCAGAGCCAGTTGCATTTATGATGCCAGATAATTTAGGGGTGTTTAAATATAATATCTCTGCAAATGGGAATAAAGTACAATTGTTAGTAGATTCGGAAATTAATGAGTCAATTATATCATCTATTTATTATGATGCTTTAAAAGCGTATTTTAGTCAGCTAGTAGAAAAAGAAGCAGAACAAATAGTTTTAACTAAAGCATAATGAATATACAAAACGCACAAAAAGAAGTAGACGATTGGATTAAAGAACACGGGGTTAGATATTTCAATGAGCTTACCAATATGGCTCAACTTACAGAAGAAGTTGGCGAAGTTGCTCGAATTATAGCCAGACGTTATGGCGAACAAAGCGAAAAAGAAAGCGATAAGGATAAAGACTTAGGCGAAGAATTAGCCGATGTAATGTTTGTTGTGTTGTGTTTAGCAAACCAAACAGGTGTAGATTTACAAAAAGCTTTTGATAAAAGAATGCATAAGAAAGGAAAACGAGACCACGATAGGCATCATAATAACGAAAAATTAAAGTAAATTTGCGACTTCTTTAAATAAGAATTTACAAGAGCATGCACTTTACACTTCAAAAATCTAAAATAGCTAAGCAATCTTCTGTTCAAATAACTGGTTCAAAAAGCGAATCTAATAGGCTTTTATTGCTTCAAGCATTATATCCTGAGTTTAAACTTGAAAATGTTTCAAATTCTGATGATAGTAATTTAATGACAAACGCATTAAGTTCTCAGTCTAAAATTATTGATATTCATCACGCAGGAACAGCAATGCGTTTTTTAACCGCATATTTTTCAATACAAGAAGGACGAGAAACGATTCTAACAGGATCAAAAAGAATGAAAGAACGTCCCATTAAAATATTGGTTGAAGCATTACAAGATTTGGGTGCAGAAATTAGTTATGAAGAAAACGAAGGTTATCCGCCAATAAAAATTAAAGGAAAAAAACTTAATAAAAGTAAAGTTTCTTTAAAGGCAAATGTAAGTAGTCAGTATATTTCTGCATTATTACTTATTGCATCAAAACTTGAAAACGGACTAGAGTTAACCTTAGAAGGTGAAATAACATCGGTTCCATATATTAAAATGACATTAAGTTTGTTGGATGAGATTGGCATTGAATCATCTTTTAAAGACAATACAATAACCGTAAAACCAAACACTAAAAAATTAGAGTCTAAAACACTAACTGTCGAGTCAGACTGGTCATCAGCATCCTATTATTTTAGTATTGTAGCTTTAAGTGAAGTTGGTACAGAAATCACCTTAGCATCTTATAAAGAAAATTCATTACAAGGCGATTCGGCATTAGTTGAAATATATAAACACTTTGGAGTAACAACCGTATTTAATAAAAACACCTTAACTCTAAAAAAGGAGGCTTTAAATCTTGAGCCACTAAGTCTAGATTTAAAAAATGCACCAGATATTGCACAAACTATAGCAGTAACTTGTTTTGCATTAGGGATTTCTTGTGATTTAATAGGATTGCATACCCTTAAAATTAAAGAAACAGATAGACTTGTTGCATTAAAAACCGAAATTGAAAAATTAGGTGGTGTTGTAAACATTACAGATAAATCATTACACCTATCTGCTTCAAAAGCAATTAAACCTATGGTGTCTATTGCAACTTATAATGATCATAGAATGGCTATGGCTTTTGCTCCTTTAGCATTAAAAACATCAATAATCATAGAAGATGCCATGGTGGTGTCTAAATCATATCCTACTTTTTGGGACGATTTAAAATCTATTGGTTTTCAAATAAGTAAATAATAATCACTCATTTACTTGACAACCCCTATGTTCAGATTGTATATTTGCAGCAATCTCATAAAAAATTAATAAAAACTATCACATGAAATTATCACACTTCGGTTTCGAATTGCCAGAAGAACGACTTGCAGAATATCCTGCAGAAAATAGAGACGAATCTCGTTTAATGGTTCTTAATAGAAAAGAGCAAACTATTGAACATAAGATGTTTAAGGATGTTATTGACTATTTTGATGAAGATGATGTATTAGTGCTAAACAATACTAAAGTATTTCCTGCAAGACTTTATGGTAATAAAGAAAAAACAGGAGCTAGAATTGAGGTGTTTTTATTAAGAGAATTAAATGAAGAACAACGTCTTTGGGATGTTTTAGTTGATCCTGCTCGTAAAATAAGAATTGGAAATAAACTTTATTTTGGTGATGATGAAACGTTAGTTGCCGAAGTTATTGATAATACAACATCAAGAGGGCGTACACTACGTTTTTTATATGATGGATCTTACAGAGAATTTCGTATAAAACTTAACGAACTTGGCGAAACACCACTTCCAAAATATATTAAGAGAGATGTAGAGCCAGAAGATGAAGCGCGTTACCAAACTATTTTTGCTAAAAATGAAGGTGCAGTAGCAGCTCCAACAGCAGGTCTTCACTTTTCAAGACACCTTTTAAAGCGTTTAGAAATTAAAGGAGTTAATTTTGCGGAGGTTACTCTACACGTAGGATTAGGAACTTTTAATCCAGTTGAGGTAGAAGATTTGTCTAAACACAAAATGGATAGTGAAGAACTAACAATTGATAGTAAAGCTGTCGAAATTGTAAATAAAGGTCTAAAAGAAAAACGCCGTATTTGTGCCGTAGGTACTACAGCTGTTCGCGCCATAGAAAGTGCGGTTTCAACGAGTGGTCAATTAAATGAGTTTGACGGATGGACAAATAAATTTATTTTCCCACCATACGAGTTTAGCATTCCAAATGCTATGATAACGAATTTCCATACACCAAAATCAACATTGTTAATGATGGTGTCTGCATTTGCAGGTCACGATTTTATAAAACGTGCTTATGAAGAGGCTATTAAAGAAGGTTATAACTTCTATAGCTACGGAGATGCTATGTTAATTATATAATTAAAATATAAATTTAATAATAAAGAGCCTCTTTTTTTAAGAGGCTCTTTTTTGTTATACAGACACAATCACCTTTAAAAAAGCCTTAAAAAAGCACTTATACCTAAAGTAAGTTGAGAATACCAATCATAATTCTCAATTCATAATTCATAATTAGAAAAACCTTTGCTTATTTTTGCATTCAGATGGAAATCAAGAAAAAAGACATACGCGCATTAACCAAAGAACAATTAAGAGACTTCTTTGTAAACCATGGCGATAAAGCCTTTCGTGGTAACCAAGTTTATGAATGGTTATGGCAAAAATCAGCTTATAGTTTTGAAGACATGACCAATGTCTCAAAAGAAACCCGCCAAATGCTTGAAGACAACTTTGTAATCAATCATATTAAGGTCGATCAAATGCAACGAAGCTCAGATGGTACTATAAAAAATGCTGTGCGTCTTCATGACGATTTAATTGTAGAATCTGTTTTAATTCCAACAAAAACAAGAACAACAGCTTGTGTTTCTAGCCAAGTAGGTTGTAGTTTAGATTGTAAATTTTGTGCAACGGCACGCTTAAAGCGTATGCGAAATCTAAACCCAGACGAAATTTACGACCAAGTAGTTGCTATAGATAACGAAAGTAGATTGTACCACAACAGGCCATTAAGTAATATTGTATTTATGGGTATGGGCGAGCCACTCATGAATTATAATAACGTTATAAAAGCTATTGATAAAATAACATCGCCAGAGGGACTAGGCATGTCGCCAAAACGTATTGTAGTATCTACATCTGGTGTGCCAAAAATGATTAAAAAAATGGCCGATGATGATGTTAAATTTAAATTAGCAGTATCATTACACTCGGCAATAGATGAAGTAAGAACATCGATAATGCCGTTTAACGCAACCTTTCCGCTTAATGATTTAAGGGAAGCTTTGCAATATTGGTATGCCAAAACTAAAAACAGAATTACCTATGAGTATGTTGTTTGGGATGGTATTAACGACAAAAGAAAAGACGTTGACGCATTGGTAGAGTTTTGCAAGTTTGCTCCAAGTAAAGTTAATATTATTGAGTACAACCCCATTGATGATGGCGATTTTCAGCAGGCTCAATCCAAAGCTATTGATATGTATGTTAAAGTACTGGAAAGTAATCATATTACAGTAACTGTAAGACGCAGTAGAGGTAAAGATATTGATGCAGCATGCGGACAATTAGCTAACAAAAGTTAAAGAATAATACTAAAAGATATATTTAAACCATTAGATTGAAAGTAGTAGAGCAAATAAAACAACCTATAGCCTTTGAAATGGAGCTTTTCGAACAAAAGTTCCAACTTTCTATGTCAAGCAAAGTGGCTTTGTTAAATAGAATTACGCATTATATTGTAAATCGAAAAGGCAAGCAAATGCGACCTATGTTTGTGTTTTTGGTTGCTAAAATGGTTTCTAATGGCGAAGTAAGAGAGCGAACTTATAGAGGTGCTTCTGTTATTGAATTGATTCATACAGCAACTTTGGTACATGATGATGTGGTTGATGATAGTAATAGAAGACGAGGTTTTTTCTCTGTAAATGCACTATGGAAAAATAAAATAGCTGTTTTAATTGGCGATTTTTTACTATCAAAAGGGTTATTATTATCAATTGATAATAACGATTTTGATTTGCTTAAAATTATTTCGATTGCTGTTCGTGAAATGAGCGAAGGTGAATTACTTCAAATTGAAAAAGCACGAAAATTAGATATTACTGAGGCAATTTATTATGAAATTATTCGTCAAAAAACAGCAACTCTAATTGCAGCCTGTTGTAGCTTAGGCGCAGCCTCTGTAAAGCCAGAATCTGAACATGTGGAAACTATGCGCAAGTTTGGCGAGTTAATAGGTATGGCATTTCAAATAAAAGATGATTTGTTTGATTATGGTGATACACAAATAGGAAAACCAACTGGTATTGATATTAAGGAGCAAAAAATGACTTTGCCTTTAATTTATGTGTTAAATCAAGCATCAAAAAAAGACAAAAAATGGCTTATTAATTCTATTAAAAACCATAATAAGGATGCTAAAAGAGTTAAAGAAGTTATTGCATTTGTAAAGAATAATGGTGGATTGGATTATGCAATAACTAAAATGAAAGCGTTTCAAGACGAAGCGCTATTATTACTAAAAACGTATCCAGAATCTGAGTATAAAAATTCGCTAGAACTTATGGTTAATTATGTTATTGATAGAAAGAAATAGCTATTGCTGTTGTTGCTGACCTTGTTCTTGTATCAACTCTAAATTACGTTTATAACTATTATTGGTTTTAGAAGCTATTGTAAAAGTATCTATTGTGTCAATAATTTCGCTTTTTGAGGTTTTAACTTCAACACTTACCTCCATTTCCGCTTCCACATTACCTTTATAAACTCCTTTTACAGGAGAGCAATCGCTATAATATCTGCCAACTGCTAATCTTACATGGTTTTCGTTTGCTATGGCATTGTTAGTAGGGTCAATTCCTAACCAACCATAAAATGGAATATAAGCTTCAACCCAAGCATGAGTAGCACCCCCTCCTCTGGTAATAGTATCATTAGGACAAATATAACCACTAACATAACGCGCTGGAATCCCCAGCATTTTCACCATTTTTAATAATACATTAGTAAAATCTTGACACACACCTGCTTTTAATTTCCAAGTTTCTTCTAAAGGAGTGTTTACATCAGTTATTCCAGGTTTATACTCAAATTCATGATGTACATATTCACAAAGTTCAAGTATTGCTTTAAAAGGCGATTTAGTTTTAAGCATTTTATCTAAAATAATAGCCTTAATTTCTTCACTACCGCTAAATGGTTTGTGTCTAGTAAAATCTATATAATCAATAGTGTTTTGTATACGTTTCAATTCTTTCCATTGCGAAGCTATATCTGCACTATCATCAGGAAATATTCTACCTGTTGTTGTAACTTCAATCTCGGATATTATATTTAATTCTTTATGTGGTTCTGTAACCATAAATGTACCAACTCGGTTATTAAAGAAATCAATAAATGTTTCTATATAAGGGTTGTTAGTAACGGATATTAAATGTGATGTTACTTTTTGATAATCATCATTAATAGGGTGTAATCGAATAAGTGTAGCACCATCAATTACGTTGCTATTATAATTGTATTTTGTAATATGTTTAATATAGAATGTAGGCATAGGATAAAGTATAAATCAATTGTTTTGAGAAAAGTAAACAGCATTAATATTTAAAGATATATTTCTAATATCCTCTTTAATATCGCTAATAAAATGTTCTAACCCTTGGTTGTTAATATTATCGATGGTAGTATATTTTATAGTACT
Organism: uncultured Algibacter sp.; assembly: GCF_947495675.1. Classification (GTDB taxonomy): domain Bacteria; phylum Bacteroidota; class Bacteroidia; order Flavobacteriales; family Flavobacteriaceae; genus Algibacter_B. The sequence goes on from NZ_CANLZX010000006.1 coordinate 157,891, forward strand.
TTCTAGCTTTCCTAGTAAAAAATCTATGTTGTTTTTTTCAAGCTCATTAGCTTCTATTAATTGATCAATATAACCACTAAGTTTGTTAATACAATAGTAAACAGATCTAGGAAATAATTTGTCTTGAAAAACCATTCTAATAACATGTTCTTCGTTAAAAGTAGACTTGTGGGTTTTTAAATATAATTGATAACCACCAACAGATAACAATAAATTTTTCCAATAAAAACTCTTTTCTAAAGAATCAGAGGTGTTTCCTATATCAACGAGCTTAAGAGATGTAAAATCTGAAATAAGTATAACACGTTCTAAAAATTTACCAACATTCATAAAATAATAAGAAGGACCTCTTTCTTGTGTGATGTCTGCAGTTCCAAAATAAATAAGATGATGTTTTCTCAAATCTTCTAAAAACTGTACAGGATCTTCCTCTAATTTTCTAGGTAAATCTTTATTTGTTAAATACAGATAATAATTATTAATACACAACCATAGCTCTCTTGAAATGTGTTCTTGAACGCTCCGCGCATTTTCTCTAGCCTTAGTAACAATATTTAAAATAGAATTAGAATTGCCTGTATTAAAAATCATAAAATCAATACACTCTAAGGCATCTTCAGTATAAAATTCATTATCATAGGTTGTAAATGTTTTCATTATTGGTGTCCATGAAAATAGCTCTGGAGAGTCTTGGTTTGCATAATAGTTTACTTTTAGTAAACTTAAAATACCATTTCCTCTTTCCATGTACCTATCTAACCAAATAAGATTATTTGCTACTCTACTTAACATATATTAATTATTTTTTTAGAATTATTCAATAACCCAAGTGTCTTTACTTCCGCCACCTTGGGAGCTGTTTACTACTAAAGATCCTTTTTTTAAGGCCACTCTAGTTAGGCCTCCAGGACATATATCTATACCATCTCTTCCAGATAGTGCAAATGGTCTTAAATCGATACATCGTGGCGATAATTTACCATCTATATAGCAAGGTGCTGTTGAGAGTCTTAATATAGGTTGAGCAATAAAGTTTTCAGGTTTTTTCTTGACAGTTTCTAGGTAGTCTTTTATTTCTTCATCAGTAGCTTCGTGTCCCATTAACATGCCATAGCCACCACTACCATCGGTTTTTTTAATAACCATATCTTTAATGTTTTTGGTTACATATTCCAGTTCATCTGGTCTTCCTAGTTGGTAGGTTTCAATATTTTTTAAAATGGGTTCTTCGTCAAGATAATACTTAATCATATCTGGTACGTAAATATAAATTGCTTTATCATCAGCAATTCCAGTACCAGGAGCATTTACAATGTTTACATGTCCTTTTCTATAAGCTGCCATAATACCAGCAACACCTAAAACACTTTTTGCATTAAACTCAAGTGGGTCTAAAAAATCATCATCAACTCTACGATAAATAATATCTACTTGTTTTAAACCATTAGTTGTTTTCATATAAACAAAATGGTTTTTAACAACCAAGTCGCTTCCTTCAACCAATTCAATACCCATTAATCTGGCTAGTGTAGTATGTTCATAATAAGCCGAATTATAAATTCCTGGTGTTAGCAATACTATATTTGGGTTTGTTTTGTTTGAGAGCTCTTTGAGTTTTTTGTACAACATATTCGGGTAATTTGAAACCGATCTTACATTGCTTTTAGGTAAAATACCAGGAAATAAACGCTTAGATATTTCTCTGTTTTCAAGCATATAACTAACTCCAGAAGGCGTTCTTAAGTTATCTTCAAGTACATAAAATTCACCATCATTATTGCGAATTAAATCTACACCAGAAATATGCACATAAACATCATAAGGTACTTTTACACCTTTCATTTCGCGTAAAAAGTTTGGACAAGAGTAAATTAATTCACCAGGGATAATGCCGTCTTTTATAATAAACTGTTCATTATATATGTCTTTAATAAATAAATTTAAAGCTTTTAGTCTTTGTTTTATACCACTTTCAATTTTGGTCCATTCTTTAGAAGTAATAATTCTAGGAACAATATCAAAAGGAAATATTTTTTCAATACCCTCATTGTCACTATAAACAGTAAAAGTAACACCTTGACTCATAAACAATTGTTTAGATAAATCTTCTTTTTTGCTTAACTTTTCAGGAGATGTTTTTTCTAAATATTTTATGAATTCTTCGTACTGAGTTCTAAATACAGAACTATCGTTATACATTTCGTCCCAAGTCTTTGGAAGTAGGTCATACGAAGAGAATAGATGCTTATTGGCCATAGATAAACGTTTTTATAAATATAGCAATATTTTATATGAAACTTAATAAATTAACGATATGATTAAAGATAAATCAACGATGTTTAAATTTTATTAAAAATAATTTTAATTCTATGATTTTAATATTAATAAATTGTCATTTTTACAATTACCATAAGTTATAATCTTAATTTTTATTTAATTAATAAAACAAAGTGTCAGGCAACCATTTGTAAAAATTTCACGTCTATATAAGTAGAAACATATCAAGTAATGTTTAATATCGTGGTACTGAAATTTAAAAGAATCAATAGAACTCATTATATTAAAATTTATTTGGTATAAGAAATGAAACCATTTTTGAAAGTTGTACAACTACATAAAAACGAATCTGTTTTAATTAAAAGCGCGATTAAGAAAAATCGTGAAGCACAACATGTTTTGTTTGAAACGTATGCACCAAAAATGTTAAGTGTATGTAAGTATTATATAAAAGATCTTCAGCAAGCAGAAGAAGCTATGCTTAATGGGTTTTTTAAAGTGTTTTCAAATTTAAAACATTTTAAAAACAAAGGAAGTTTTGAAGGATGGATTAGACGCATTATGGTAAGAGAATCTATTTCGTTTTTAAGGCAACAAAAAAACATAGAATTTCCGGCTGAAACTTTAAAGTTTAATAATGATTATTCTAACAACATAAAAACAAATATTGAAGTTGCCGAGATACAACAATTAATAGATTCGTTACCTAATGGATATAAAGTGGTATTTGTAATGTATGCCATAGAAGGGTATAAGCATCATGAAATAGCCGAATTATTAAATATATCTCAAGGCACCTCAAAATCACAATTATTTAAAGCACGAAAAATGCTTCAAGAAAAGATTAAAAAAGTAAATAATATAAGTTATGGCACCAATTAAATTTGAAAACGATATAAGAGATAAGCTTGAAGAAAGAAGGTTACAGCCATCAACTAATGCTTGGAGCAAGTTATCAGACCGCTTAGATAATGAAGATGCTAAAAGCAATAAAAAACCATATTGGTGGCTTGGTATAGCAGCAAGTGTAATAGGTGTTTTATTCATGGTTTCTCAATTTTTAAATAAAGAAACTAAAGTTAGTGATGCTCCAGTAATTGTAGAAACTCCAGAAGTAATAGAATACCATAAAAACACGCCTACCATAAAAGAAAATAAGTTTGAAGGAAAAGATGAGGTTAATAAAAACGTAGAAAAGCAAATTGTAACCCAAACAAGAGTAAAAAAACTAATACCAGCAAAAAGGGAACAACAGTTAGTTAACGTATTAAAACAACCTAAAGCACCATCTAAAAAAGAAGAAAGTAATCAGGTAATTACGTTGCCTATAACACCTAAAAAAACGTTGTCTTTCGAGGAGCAAAAAATAGAAGAGGTAGTAGCTCAAGTACAATCTTTGAAATCTAAAAAGAGTACAATTACAAATGCAGAAATCGATGCATTATTAAAAGCGGCTCAAAAAGAAATAAAACACAATAGATTATATAATCAAACTACTGGCTTGGTTGATGCTAATGCTTTACTTCAAGACGTTGAAGAAGAGTTAGATCAAACATTTAGAAGTAAGGTTTTTGAGGCCTTAAAATCAAGCTTCAATTCTGTTAAAACAGCTGTAGTGCAACGTAACGAATAATATTAATAAAATACAATCAAGTCATCAATTACAAATCATTAATAAACACCCTAACAGGGAAAAAACGAACAATTATGCAAACAATTACAAAGTACTTAGTGCCACTTATTTTATTTTTAAGTATGCAATTTATTCATGCTCAAGACACCATAAATAATGTAAACAATAAGCACAAAATAGAAGAATTAAAAACACAAAAACAAGACATTGAAAATCAAGAAAAAGCCTTTTTGAAGGAGGAAGTAGAAGTTATTAATCTACGTTTAGAAAATGGAGAAATTACTAACATAGAAGCAGAAGAATTAAAAAAAGAAGTAGCAAAGAAACGAGCGCTTAATATTGAAGATAGAATAGCAATTGTCGATAATAAAATATCACTTCTAGAACGCAATGATGATGCATATAATTACATAGAAGAAAAGAGTGTTCAAGGAATAATTAGAATAGGAAAAGGAGAAGATACAAGTGAAAGTTTTATTTTTATAGGAGACGTAGAGGATGATAAGCCTAAAAATGTTAAATATGATAAACGAACTACAAGCGATTTTGTACTAGCCTTTGGTTTAAATAATGCCATAATAGAAAACGATAATTTAGATAACTCACCATATAAATTTGGTGGCTCTCGCTTTTTTGAAATAGGTTGGGCATGGAAAACCAGGGTGTTTAAAAACTCAAATTTTTTAAGATTAAAATATGGTTACTCATTACAAATTAATGGCTTAAAGCCTAAGGATAATAATTACTTTGTTCAACAAGGAGATCAAACTCTATTGGAAGTATTTCCTGAAGATTTAAAAAAATCTAAACTCTCAATAACTAATTTAGTATTTCCTTTACATTTTGAGTTTGGTCCATCAAAGCGTGTAGATAAAGACACATATTTTAGGTATTCAACCAAAAATCAATTCAAAATTGGTTTAGGAGGTTATGGTGGTTTAAATATTGGTACGCGTCAAAAACTAAAATATAAGATAGATGGCGAGCGAGTAAAAGACAAACAAAAAAAATCTTTTAATACCACAAATTTAGTTTATGGTTTAAGTGGTTATATTGCTTTTGATCAAGTTGCATTATATGTAAAATACGATTTGTCTCCAATATTTAAAGACCAAACCATTAATCAAAATAATATTTCTGTAGGAGTTAGATTTGATATGGATTAAAAGATTATTTATACCTATTAAATAACTAAAGATATTTAAGGCACTAAAAAATCCGAAATTCTATTTCGGATTTTTTACGTTTTTTATTTTTCATAGTACTCTAGGCTATGCTTTGTTATGGTTTTTTGCTGTACTATTTTATAAAAATTCTTCCAATGTAAATTAAAAGTATTCTTTACCAGTTATTATATGTTCCGTAGTATTTTATCCATTTTACGACCCCTAGCTAATTCATCAACTAATTTATCTAAATATCTTACCTGTTGAGTTAAGGTGTTTTCAATTTCCTCTATTCGATAGCCACATATTACACCTTTAATAAGTTGGGCATTTTGATTTAGTTTTGCATTTTGAAAGAATGTATAAAATGTAACTTTTTCATTAATCAGTTTTTGCAGTCTCAATTCATCAAAACCTGTTAACCATTCAATAACTTGATGCAGTTCCTGTTTTGTTCTCCCTTTCTTCTCTACCTTTGTAACGTAATGAGGATAAACAGATGCAAATGTCATTTTTGCTATACGTTCATTATGTTTTACTGTAGTTTTCATTTCTAATTTTGTTTTTTAAATTAGTGTTTAGCATTAAGGTAAAGCGGTTATATATTCTTGTATTAGGTGTTTTATTTTTTCCGCTTATAGTGATTCTGTGTTATTTGATTTAGATATGTTTTTGTTTCAATAAGTTCAAAATTTAGTTCGTTTGGCAGTTCTGTAAATAACGACGAACCACCACCTAATAAAATGGGTATTGTTGTAAGTACCATTTCATCAATTAAGTCCTCTTTTAAAAAATTCCGTATTGTAGTTCCTCCATCTATGTAAAGTTTGTGAAATCCTTTTTTGCGGATTTGATTTAAAATTACCGATAAAGTCCCTTTAATCAAAAATGCTTTCCCTATATGACTTTCAGGTATTTCATTTAGTTTATTACTCAACACAAAGACAGGCTTATCATATGGCCATTCAACATCAAATCCAAGAACGGTTTCAAATGTTTTTCGTCCCATAACAAGTGCGTCAATTCCGTTATTGAATTCCACGTACCCCATATCGTTATTATCTGGGTTCGGAATAGTATATAACCAATCAATTCCGCCATTTTTGTCAGCAATATATCCGTCCAAACTTGTTGCGATAAATACACTATTCTTTTTACTCATTTTTCATTTGGATTCTGTATGTCAATTTGAATGCCAACGTGTTTGTATGTGGTTTGTTGCGTGGTTAAGCACGTAATTTAGCAAATAAAAACCGAATAGAAAATCCGAGACGATTTTCAGAAGTAGGCGAGAACAAGCAATTACTTATAGCTACTGTTGGCATTTCGTTATTTTTGGTTAATACGTTCACTTTTAAACTCTTCCGTCCGCTTAATTTGCTCTTCCAGATTCCATTCAAAATCAAATCTATTCTTTAGAAATATAGCAATTGAATCAAGTCCGATTTCAGTTCTTCTTTTATCTATATTTTCTGGTTCAAAAACAGGCCAAAGGTTAAAGCTCTTGGTTTCTGGATAGTATTTCATTTGTCCACCATAGATTTGTAAATCTCCTCTTTCTGTTGCTATTCTGTCTTCTGCTCTAACTAAAAATCGAGGCTCTAATTTTTTTTCTTTTACAGCTTGTCTCATCATTGGAAGATATTGTATTCGAACTGTGTTGTCTGAATGTTGTATTACATTGCATATCGTCCAATTTCCTTGTTCACCTGCCATTTCTTTCGTAGGCCATCCATATTTATCTAGAATATTCTTTACTTTTCTTTCATTAATGATATGGTTCTTCTCATAGATTGCTTGTTGTTCTTTAACTAATTCCGATTCAGTACCATATATTTTCATAAGTGAATCTCTTAATGTAATCGGTCCCTGTTCAGCTCTCCAGATAGTGTCTAGATTTGCAATCAAATTTTCTTGATTCTCCGATGTTTTCGAGATTTTTTCTGACTTGTTTTTACAAGAGCAACTCATTGCTAAAAGCAGACTGATTAATAAAATATATTTCATTCGTTAATAATGTTCTTTCATATTGTTGTTCAAATGAATGCCAGCGGTATTGTATATGATTAGTTGTGTTGGCAGGAACTAATTTAGTAAAAGAAAACTAACCAGAGGGAAATCCGTAGGATTTTCCGAGTACACACAGACTGAACAATTAATTATACACGGCTTAAGTTTGTAATTCACTAAATTTAATTAATAAGCAGAAAGAACAAAAGAGAGAATTAAGGTTACTTGTTTTTTAACTCAGTTCTTTGTTGTGCTTTCGTTATTTACATTCTTTTTCTTTTAATAATCCTATAGGTTCTTGCATTTCCTTTTTCAAATTTGATAAATGTTGTTTCTGTCTGATTAACATAGCAATAAATACTACAAGATTATCTTGAAACTTCACGAAGATTGGATTGTTTGGCTCATTTGTCCAATCGTTTTTTGGTAATAAATCCACCAGCTCTTTACTGAGTACTTGATTAAGGTAATTAATATCTTGATATCCAAAATCAACTATTAATTCATAATCACTCATTCTTTTAAGAATTTCATTCCTATTCTCTTGAAGTAGATTTAAAATATTGTTCAAAAATGTACTGTGCTTAATGAGTCTGTTTTTAAGTTTCAAATCTGTCAACAGTTTTAACTGTCCTGACGATGTTATGTCTTCAAAAGCGATATTGCTAGGTACAAAAACGTCTTGTCTTAAAGCAATTACAAATTTATTAAGTATTTCATCTCTTTCATTTGGTATTTTGTTTAAATCTAATATCAATTCTTTACAGAGCTCTATTTTGTTGTTTATCAGTTCTGTCGTGTCATCAATTAGTTTTTCATTGAGTTCAAAGTCATCTAAAATTCTACAGTAATAATCAGCTTCAGCAATATTATTTTTTCGGTTTTCATTCCAGTTATTAATCTGCAAAGCAATTAAAATTCCAATCACAACTAACACAATTTCTCCGACTGCATATTTCAAATACTTTCCAGTTTTTCCTTCCGAAAGCAAATTTTGTCTAATTTTTCTAAAGAATTTTATCATTGGTTAGCGGTTTCTGATAATGAAGCACAACGGTTTTGTATATGATACGTTGCGTGTGTAAGCAACTAATTTAGCAAATAAAAACCGAATAGAATATTCCGCAGGAATATTCGTAAGTAGGCTAGAACTAGCAATGGATTATATACTTTGTTGTAGCACGTTTTTATTCTACTTTTATCGAAAAATCATCTACAAATAGTTCGATATTTCCCGCTGTAGGATTTGCTGTTGCTCCTATTTGTACTCGTTCATAAAAAGTAGGTTCTTGTAGAGTAAAATCAATACCTTGATTTAGAAAAACATCTGTAAAAACCTGTGCATTTGGCATATTCATTCCAGTTTGGTTGATGACTTCTGTTTCATTTATAATTAATCGATTAAGTCCATTCTCACTATCTGACATAGTCATTTCCCATTGAACTGTAACCCATTGATTTCTTGGAAATGAAAAATCTGTTTGTTGTATTGTCGTTCCCGATATTTTTCCTCTTTCAATTGAGAGATAATCATTTCCACCAGACATCATTAATCTTACTCCTGGACATTGGTTTTCAGAACCATAATTATCGCCAACAGTTGGGTCCCAACAAGAACAACATTCTAAATCAAGCAGTAATAAATTTTCGATAGGTTCAGTACCAACTATATAAAAGTCAGCTTTTATTGTAACCTTATTTCCTGAAACTATGTTTAGTCCATTTTTTTCTATATCTACTTTTGATAAGTCAGAATCTGATTGATAAGCAAGAACTTGAAGTGAGTTTTGTCCCTCGTTGAATTCAGTATTGGAAATTGAAATTTCGTTCGTTGCGTTTGTTGGGTTTGTCTGTTGAATAGTTGACCATCGATTGCCATTAGAAGGAAACAATTCGTCTAACAAATCATTCTGTGTTTCAAATCCATCTTCAAAAAAGAAACTTTCCTCTATAGGCTCTTCTAGATTATTTTCGTCTTTGTCACAACCCAAAGAAATTAATGCTATGATTACAAAAAAAAATATAAATTGATGTCTTTTCATAGACTTTAAACGTTCAAATTATTGTCTTGTTGTTGTGGTTTTCGCAAATGTCTAGTCCTGAAATATGGCTACGGGTTAATAATTGATTTATGCTGTTTTTAAATATACCATATTCGGTGT
>NZ_CANLZX010000007.1 GCF_947495675.1 uncultured Algibacter sp.
TAAGGGTTTTTATATTTCTCGAACTAAGATTATAAACAAATTAAATATTTTATTCCTAATCAATAAATTAAGCTGTTACAAAATGGAAATTTATAATTCCTTTTTAAACAGTATTGGTGCTAACACGAATGTAGATTTACATATATATCATTGTGATGAATCTTTGTTTTTAAATTTATTAAACAAGCATAAAAAAGCTTATGATTACTATGTTATTATGCCACATTTTAAAACTGATGACCTACAGCATACTAGTACAACAGTTGCTGTATCTCAAGCAATAAATAAAATACCTAAAGAGAAACTAGTAATACTTGATAATAAAAAAATACCAACCGAAGATAACGTAATCACAGTTTATGAAGATTATGAAAAAGATATATTTAATGCCCTAAAAAATGGTATTGAAAAGATTTCAAAATACAAAAAAATAATTCTTATTTATCCTAAAAAATCTATTTATCCATATCCTAAACGTATTATGCGTGGTTTCATGAAATTTTGTGTTGAACATAATTTAGATTTTGATATTTTGGAACAAGTTTATGATGATATGGTTCTTTTAAAAGGTGATTTATTTATTACTATTGAAGAAGATGATTTAGTTAATTTAATAGAGCAAATAAGAGATAAAGAATTTGTTTTAGGAGAAGATATTGGTGTTATTTCATATAATGATACGCCTTTAAAAGAGCTTCTTGATATTACCGTTATATCAACAGATTTTCAAAAAATGGGAGAAATGACATCTAGTATGATTTTAAACAATCAAAAAGGTGATTATAAAGTTCCTTTTAATTTTATTGACAGAAAATCTATATAGCTAATATCAAACTAACATTTGTTAAAAATTTATGCATAAAAGGGCTTTTAATTTAACAGCGTTTAAATAAAAAAAAGTCTATATTTAAATGATCAAATCAGAAGTAGTATATGGATCTAATTAAATACATAAAGATTGACGAAAATTCAAGGGTGCCAAAATACCAGCAAATCATTGATTGTATTATAGATAACATTTCATTAGGTAATTTAACAATGGACCAAAAGATCCCTTCAATTAACATGTTTAGTGAGGAGTTTTATCTATCAAGAGATACTGTTGAAAAAGCTTACAGTATTTTAAAAGATCGTAATATTATTACTTCAATTAGAGGCAAAGGCTTTTATATTTCAAGAACTAAATTAATATCTAAAGTCAATATTTTATTTTTAGTTAATAAACTTAGTTCATACAAATTAAGAACTTATAATCACTTTATTAATGCCATTGGCGCAAATTCTCATACCGATTTACACATATACCATTGTGATGAAAATTTGTTTTTAAACTTACTAGATAAAAACAAATCTGCTTACGACTATTTTGTTATCATGCCTCATTTTAAAACAGATGAATTAAAACATGTAAGCATAACGGATAATGTTATTAAAAGTTTAAAAAAAATACCAAAAGACAAACTTATAATTCTAGATAATATAAAACCAGAAATTAAACATGGGCTTGTAGAAATCTATCAGGATTTTGAAAATGACATTTATTTTGCTTTGAATGAAGGGTTACCAAAAATAAAAAAGTATAAAAAAATAATGTTAATCTACCCAGAAAAATCAATATATCCATATCCGAGAAGAATTTTACATGGATTTAGAAAGTTTTGTGTAGAACATAAATTAGATTTTGAAATTCTTGACAAAGTTTATGATGATATGATTTTGAAAAAAGGTGATTTATTTATCACTATTGAAGAATCTGATTTAGTAAGTTTAGTAAAACAAGTTAGAGAAGATGAATATCAATTGGGAAGTGAAATTGGAATTATTTCTTATAACGATACACCCCTTAAAGAATTATTAGGTATCACCGTGATGTCTACAGATTTTAAAGTTATGGGAGAAACGGCTGCTAACATGATTTTAAATAAGCAAAAAGGTAATGTAAAAGTACCTTTTAATTTTATTGTTAGGGATTCTCTTTAAATAATTTAAAACACCATAACTTTTAATCCATATTGCCTTGCTAAATAGTTGTTTGCTTCATTTTATATTTCAAAAAAAGGGTTGATGTTATTTAGTTTAAAATTAAATATCATAAAACTTTAAACCCTTTTACTTTTCAAATTCTTTATAAACAGACTTATTTAGATTCGTCTGTAAAATTTCATCTTTATAAATTAATTTATCACCTTCTCCAACATAAATGTTTTGTAGTAACTCATTTTCATTTAATGTAATTACAGCAAAAGTGCCTTTAAAATAAATATCTAATTCTTTATCTTGAAAAACGGAATCTTTCGATTGCGTAATAACGTATTGAATAAGTTTATTTGAAGGCGTAGTACTCTCAATTTTTAAACCTTTATATACACCTGCTTGCTCAATTTTTTCAACCGATGAAATTGTTGGCGTTTCTTTTTGGCTATACGCTTCATAAACCACCACAAAAGGCTTATCCCAAGCAGCACCTCTATTGCGAATTACCAATGTAGGCGTTGGTAATGTATCGTAAGGCTTTGGGGCTTCAAAAGTATGCGGCGCTTTTACTTGTGTGTATTCTCGGTTTTCAAATCCTGGAATGTGCAATTGCATATATATTGATCCGGCGTGCAATTGTTCAACATTAAAAGTTGCCTTAACAGCCTCGTTATAAGGCCTCGATGTTTTTACATACTTAAAAAAGTGCCATCCAGGATTTCTATAGGTTCCTCTATCCCATTTAGCATTAGCACTTTGGTTGTATTTTTCTGGTGTACTTTTAAAAGCCATATTATTATTTTCAAACGCCAAAGTATCCCCGATATTGTGATATAAATAATCATGAAACTGGTTTGGTAATTTAGATTTTGAACGAAAAACATCTACATAATATCCTGTGGTTGGTGAAGTTCTAATTAATGCAAGTGTACGTTCTTGCATAGCTTCTGCTTTCGAGCCACCATTATCTTCAAAAGTTGTTTGGCTAAACGAATGGTATTGAGAAATGCCCTTTGCTCCAACTTGAGGTTCCATGGAAACAACTTCAACAGTATTAATACCTAAATTACTCCAGCCACCTTCACCTTGCGAGCTGCCATTTACTATTACTGTGTTATGCGCCGCAAATATTCTTGAATAGTTTTCATGAATATCTTTGGCATATTTGCCTCTACCATTATCGACACCCAATACTTGACCTTCTCCATACAGCTCAATATTCATACCTTCTGCATGCCCATGTACCATGTGCGCTCCACCTACAAAACACATGAGTCCGTCTTCCGGCTTATTTGTACTGCTTGGGTTTCTTTGCATTACTATACCTGCATGATATACGCGATCTGTTCTAGGTAACTGGAAGTCATTAGAATTTCCTTCAACTTCAGAATTCAGCAAAAAAACAGACTCCATATCACTTCTTTTGTAATTACCGTTTTCAAAAACACGATTTAAAATAGGCCCCATTTTATCTATAATGTCTGTAGAACCATCCATTTTAGCTAAAGCATAGGCATGATCGATAGCCTCGTAAGGTGCTTTACCTTTTCGGTGGCCATCTCCCCACCTTACCAACTCGTTATTAGGATACACAAAATAGTCTAATCTGGGTAAAGCATGTAAGATATTAGGATATTCTTGAGATAGTTTTAAAGCTGGATTAAACCTATTTACCACTAGCATAAGTTTTGTTAAAATGGCTGTAGAATGGTTTAGATACTGCGATGTTTCTGGCCAAATATCGCCTTTTTCTTTATAGTTTTTAGCCATTACATTAAGCGCATCTTGGTTTTTGGTATTTTCAGTTAGAAAATAAGACAGCAATTTTTCTCGCTCCTTTTTATCGTCCATGGCAAGCGCGTTATACACCAAACTTGGTGCTTCTAACACAGAATGGTTGGAACCTGTATGCCCATAGTTTATAGTGATATCTGCGTAAGTTCTAAATACATTTTGAGCTTCATTAAAAGGAAAATCAACTTTATCACCCTTTATGATATCTAAAGATTTACCACCGTTTTGAATATATGGATATACAAAATCGTAAATTAAAGGTAGTTTATAGCCTATAACACGTACTTCTCTAAAACCATCATAAGGAAATAACCAACCACCTCTACTATACCAATTAGATAGTTCTGCCTTTTGCACAGATTTTATAAAACTATATAAAATGCTACTGGCTACGTAAGCGTATTTTTCGTCTTGAGTAACATAGTAAATCATGCTACAATCTAAGGCTACTTGCAGGTTTTTAATTAAAAGTTCGGCAGGCTTCCATTCTTCATCTGTAGCATTATCTAAATTTTTATGAACACCATTTTCTATATGGTCTGTTTTATAAAATGGTGGAAACTGATTCTTTTGAGCTTCATCCCAATTAAATGGTAATTGATTAACGTAACTTTCCGGATTTTTATAAAACAAATCGACTTCGTAATCTGTTTTTTTTAATAGCTTATTATAAATATCTTGAGCCCAAGGCTGGGTTTTTATTTTTTGAAGTATTTGTGGTCGTTCACTTGATTTTACTAATATAAAAGGACGTTTAGCGTCTTGAGCATATATTTTAAACCCTACTAATACGAAAAGAAATATTATACTGTATTTAACTTTCATTTTTCTGTTCAAGCTATTATTGCTTTTTAACTTTAATGCACTACTTAATACAAAACAGGTCTAGTTACTACTGACTAAACCATTCTGTGTTATATATGCTTTGCAATCTTTCAAAGTTGCTTTTCATTGCTGGGTCATTAGTAAAATGCTTAGTCTCAAAGGGATCTCGCTTTAAATCTAATAGTTGCTCTTCAATACCTTCTACATCATAACGCATGTATTTTAAACCATTTTTTTCAACAACCATTTTTCCTATTTCACTTTCTACTCCTAGTGTTTCTCGCCATGGTATTTGTTTACCTTCAAAAAGTGGCTTTAAGCTTTTTCCACGTGAATCGGCAACGCCGTTTATATTAGCATAATCGCATACTGTAGGAAGTAAATCTATACCATTTGAAACTAAACTTGTTGTATTAACTTGTCCTTCGGGAATATGACCTTTCCACATAGCCATAAATGGAATGTTTGCAGACTCTTCATACAATGTTGATTTGTGCTCCATTCTATGACTTGCGCTCATTTCACCATGATCGCTTGAAAACATTACAAGTGTATTTTCTTCTTGTCCACTTTTTTTTATAGCATCTAATAACACTTGTACTTCTTTATCTAATACTTCCACTAATCGATGGTAAGCATACCTGTGGTGTTTCCAATCGTTATCTGAAAAATGTTCTCTGGCATTTTTACGAAATGGCCTATTGTCAATTAAACTTTTAACCGCCTTAGGCTCATCAATTTGTGGTTCGTAGTTTTCTGGTAACGGCGGACAATAATTTTTGTAAAAATCTTCTTTACTTACACCTTCGGGGATTTCCATGGCATTATCTAAAGTTGCTAGTTCTACCTTTGCACGCTTAAGTAATATAGCGTCATTTTTACTAGTAGCTTTTTTACGAAGTGCGAGGTAACAAATATCATGCGGATTTATTAAAGAAACCACCATAAAATAAGGATTTTCATGCTTAGCTTTTATAATATCTGCAGCCTTATTTACTAACTCACCCCTTTCGTTATCGCTAAATTTATTAAACCCAAGTGCCTTTGGTGTTAATGACTCTGGTAGGTGTTCTTTACCTCCAAAATACAACTCGTAATTAGCTTTTTTTAGATAAGAAGCAATGGTTGTGTTCTTAACTTCTTGAGATACTTCTGGAATAGCCATAGAACCTCTATTCTCTCGAACTTCATGTCCCTTATCATCCTTAAAATAACCTGAAAAACGTCCTGTCATTAAACTAACTCGTGCTGGAGAACATACAGGATTAGTAGTGTAAGCCCTTGTAAAACGTATACCGTTATTGGCTATATAATCTATTGCTGGCGTTTTTAAATAGGTATTTCCAGCGCAACTCATCATATTAGCACTCATTTGGTCTACATATACATAAATGATATTGGGTTTAATTGCTTTAGTATCTCCTTTTTTTTCTTGATTTTGGCAACCAAATAGAGTTAATAAAAATAATGACATAAGTGCATAATTTAAATGCATTACAATCCTCTTAACTCCTTTTATTTTAAACGTTTTTTTCAAAATTTACTACTAATGTATTTAAGTGATTTTACTGGTAACTTGTTGCTTGTTCTTGTTTCTTTTTAAGAGCACTTCGCATGTTGTTAAGCACCTTAATATAACTATTGTCTGCAACAACATTTTTGTTCTCCTCAGGGTCTAACTTACGATTGTACAACATCTCTTCGCCGTTTTCATATAAAGAATACGTAAAATCTTCGGTTACTATAGCATCTGCCTTTTTAAAACGGGCATAAACGTTTTCTCTAAACGACTGCTTAGGGTTTTCGATTATAGATGCAAAACTCTTGCCCATGATATAATCGGGTGTATCTAAATTAGCTAAATCACAAAGTGTAGGGTAAATATCAACGCTCTCAATTAAAGCTTTAGTTTGCTGCCCTTTGGCTTTTCCTGGAACTTTTACAATTAGCGGTACTTGCAATGCATTGTGTAAGGTATTATGTTTACCCCAAAACTCGTGCTCTCCCAAATGCCAGCCGTGGTCTCCCCACAATACAACAACGGTATTTTCTGCTAAACCAAGGGTTTCAAGCTCGCTAAGCACCTCGCCCACCAACTGATCTACATAACTTACGCATGCATAATATCCATGACGCATCATTTTATGAAACTCTTCTGTTCCAGGTTCGTATTCTCCAAAATTATAGGTTTTAAACTCCCCACTTCCACGCAAAGAACTAGGTGCATTTTCAGGTAAATAACGATTATTGGCTATCGCTATAGAATCTCTATCATACAAATCCCAGTACTTTTTAGGGGCATAGAAGGGCATGTGAGGACGGAAAAATCCACAAGCCATAAAGAACGATTCTCCTGTTTCTTTAAAACGCCGTAAATCTTTAATAGTTTTTTGTGCTATTTTATAATCAGGATACACGCGCTCACTAACTTCTGGCGCTTCGTACACACGACCATTTCCCGATTTCATAATTACTTTTTTAGTCTCAGGGTCGTAACTTACAGCGTGTCCACCCTCTGGCATCCATGGGTTTTCACTCCAACTAGACTCCTGAGCATCTTTGTTATAGTGAAAAATCTTTCCGTTAGAAATACTGGTATAACCAGCATCTTTAAATATACTTGGTAGAGTTTTGGCATTTGGCACATCTTCCTGCGCTTTTGCTCTAAAATCTATAAAACGTGTTTTTGTAGGCAAAATACTTGTTAGTAAACTAGCTCTGGAAGCACCACAAACAGGTACATTACAGTAGGCCCGATTAAAAACAAGAGCTTCTTTTGCAAATTGATCTATGTTTGGCGATTTTACCTGTGGTGCACCATAGACGCCTAATTCGGTTCTTAAATCATCAATAGCAATAAACAAAACGTTCATTGGTTTTTGTGCTTGCGTTTCCGCTGTTTTATTTTTTTCATTTTTACATGACGTAAAAAGAAAAGTTAAACCTAATACAAATGTGAAGTACTTATTCATTATAATATTTGTTTTTACCAATGTTCAATAATTGTTACATCGTTTACTGTAAGTGTGTTTTTAATTGAATCTGGGATTTTTCGTCTGGGTGTATCTTGATCTAGTTTAAACCCTTTGTTTCCTTTTGGGGTAATGATAGGCATATTCCCGATAGTTTCATCTAAAATATCTTCTTGAGATTTCATCCAACTGAATAAATCTTGTTTTAATTTTGCTTTAACTGATTGCAATTCTGGGTTTTGAGCTAAATTGTTTTGCTCAAATGGGTCATTTTGCAAATCGTACAATTCTTCTAGAGGCTCATTTTTATGTGCGTTTGCTCCTCTTTTAATAAAGTAGTCTACATTAGCTTTTCCCGTTAAATTTTGACCAACAACCTCTATTGAATTAAAATTTCTGATGTATTTATACCGCTTATCGCGAATCATTCGAGAAGGAAACACTTCAGAATTTAAAATATTTTGATTGGTTCTAACACCATATACATACTTGTTTATTTCCACATCTTGACCTTGTAATAGCGGTAAAAAGCTATTGCCATCCATATTGCTAGGAGATTTCCCCTCTGCAATGGCCATAAAAGTTGGTAAAACATCGGTATAATGAATGAGTTGATTAGAAGTAGATCCTGGCTTAATTACCTTTGGCCAGCGTGCTACAAATGGTACTTTTAAACCTATATCTTTAACCGTAAATTTTCCTGAAACCCCATGATCTGCGCTGTAAATAAATAAGGTATTATCATCTAAATACGTATCAACTAAATCTAAAACCTTTTCTATTTGTGTGTTATCTTCTTCGATGCTTCTGTAGTAACCTGCCTTAGCTTTTACATAAGCTTTATCGTTTTTTTTGTGTTCATTGAAAGGATAAAACTTAATATCATCGGCATTTGGGTTTTCAACATCAAAATACTTCCCATGCGGGTATTTTGAGGTTATAAACATACAAAATGGCTTTTTGGATGTTTTAAAATATGCCTCAATACTATCTAAAGGAATATAATCTCTAGGCACATCCTTTTTAGGAACGGGTTCCCATTCTCTATCCCATTGGTAAACACCTTCTGGTTTTACATGGCTTTTACCTGCTAAAACAACTTGGTAACCCAAATTTTTCATTTGAGTAGTTACACTTTTTATGTCTGGTCTTGTGGCCGTATGATTTGCAAAACAACCATTCTTTAACGGGTATTTACCTGTAAAAAGTTGAGAGCGACTTGGAGCACAAATGGCTTGAGCCGTAAAAGCATTATTAAACAACATGCCTTCTTTTGCTAAACGGTCTACTGCCGCCGTATGTACCTTTTCGTTTCCGTAACACCCATAATCGTATACATCTTGATCGTCGGCTAGATAGAAAATTAAATTGGGTTTTTCGGTTTCGCTTAAATTGTGATGCTTCTGTACTAAGCCCTCTTTTTGTTGGTCTTTACAACCTATTAGTGATAAAAAAATTAAAGCTAAAAACATTTCAAATAATGATCTTTTTTCTAACATAATATTGATTTTAACCATCTTTATATTTTTTTCTGAATAAATTATCGTTCTGCCCCAATAACTTTTACAGGCTTAACATTTTTACCATTAACACGCTCCTTTTGTTCCACAAAATAGGGTTGAAATGTGTAATTTGACTCGGCGTCCCACTTCGCATTTGTTTTGGGTAACAAAGCTTTTAATTCTTGAATCTTATTTTTAAACCTTGGGTTATTAGCTTCGTTATGCCATTCATTAGGGTCGCTACTATGGTCATAAAATTCTTCATTTCCATCTTCGTAGCGAATATATCTATAGCCATCTGCTTTTATTGCATGGTTATTCATACCAAAGGTTGTTATAGCTCTTGCCGCTTCCAATCCTTCATCATTTTGCATCATGGCCACTAAACTATTCCCTTCATTTCTAGCATAAGCTGGCAATCCGCTTAATTCTAGTAGTGTTGGATAAATAGATAACATCTCGACCGGAGCTTCAATTTTCTTGCCTTTTGGTACATTAGGTCCCGCAAACATTAAAGGTGCTTTGGTTGCCGTTTCCCATAAGGCATGTTTTGCAAAGGTGCCTTTTTCGCCTAAACGGTACCCATGGTCTGACCATAATACAATAATAGTATTATCTGCATATTTACTATTCTCGAAAGCATCCAGCACCCGGCCTAATTCATAGTCTACATAACTCATACAGGCTAAATAGGCTTGTACTATCTTTTTCCATTCGCCACTTTCCTTTGCCCATTCTGTAGACGGCATCATAGGCAAATCATTTATTTGCAAGCCTACAGGTGGTATATCGTTTAAATCATCTACTAAATATGGTGGTGTTTCAATGCTTTCCAAAGGATGTAAATCAAACCATTTTTGCGGTACATAAAGCGGCACATGTACACGTAAAAATCCGAGTCCTAAAAAGAATGGCTTATCGTATTCTCTTTGCAACCGTTCTATAGTCCAATTTACAGATTGATGGTCTGGCATTAAAGTATCATGTTCTGGAAATGCACCCCAGTCTGTACTGGTTCTGCCGTGCGTTCCTTTAATACCTTCTCCAAAACCATCCCAAACAAAACGCTTTTCAGGATAGGGACCAAAACCTTTAACACGACCTCCAGATTCAATAAACGCACTATCTGGTGCATGGATATGGAACAGTTTACCTATACCCATGGTATGATAGCCGTTATCCTGAAAATATTCTGGTAAAAATGTAATGTCTTTGGTTGCTGGATTGCCTGGTCTTCGGATTTTGTTATCTGGAGTCATGCCATAAATTCCAGTTGTAGAAGGACGCAATCCCGACATTATAGATGCTCTAGATGGTCCACACAAAGGTGCTTGAACATGGGCGTTTGTAAACGTAACTCCCATAGCTGCTAACCTATCAAAATTAGGCGTTTTCGCATTAGAAAATCCATCAATAGACGATATCCAATTGTTTAAATCATCAACCGCAATGAATAAAACATTTGGCTTCGACACTTCATCTTTAACGACTTTCTTTTTTTCATTATTACATGAAAAGATGAATGTGAAAACTAGTACTAATAACAAAAATGTTTTTTTCATAATACGTACTTTTTATTCAGCTCTAAAACTAGCAATTTGTTGTTTTAATTTTTCAACTATTTCAGGATTGTTTTTTGCTATATTATTTTTTTCAAAAGGGTCTTTATCAATATTAAACAATTGAATATTTTCTTCAGCCTTTCTAACAGCATCTGGAACTATTACTTTATACGGCGGTGCAATAGCAATATTGTAAAACATGCTTGACTCTATTGTATCAAAATCGTGCGCATATATTTCTCCGAAAATAACTTCGCGATTGTTTAATTCCGTTTCATTTAAAACACTTATACCCGGTAAGTTTTTATGCTTATTAATATCTAATATATCTAAAACGGTTGGCACCATATCAATACTACTTACCACGGTTGTAGTATCTTTTTTAGGTTTTATTTGTCCTGCCCATTTATACATAATTGGTGTGCGCATACCCAAATCGTAAGGGGAGCGTTTTGATATTTTATCGTAACTAGAGTCGTTTAAGTTTTGTACCCAACCATTATCGCAGACATAAACAAATACTGTGTTATCACTTAACCCTCTTTCTTCAATGGCATCAAAAAGTTCACCACAGGTTTCATCAAACCATTCACACATGGCCCAATATTTAGCCACATGTTCTGTTGGCGCTTTTGGAAGATACTTATCTAGTAAACGTTGTGGCGGATTGTGCGGTGCATGTGGTAAAAATGGTGCATACCACAAAAAGAATGGTTTCTTCTGTTTTACAGCAACATCTATATAACTGTTTAACGTATCCATGCCTTTTCGTCCAATTTCTAATCCGTAATCACCATGACGACCGCCTCGGTTTGGATTGCCATGTGTCATCCCATAATCAAAACCACCATTTGTATGGTTTCCTATCCACCATTTGCCGGTTTGGAAGGATAAATACCCCTTATCTTTTAACATATCTGGAAGTGTATTTAAGCTTTTAAAATTCTCTATTACCGGCTCATAATTTTTAGCGCGCCATTCCTTTTTGTTTTCTCTTGTGTTACCAGGAAGCACTCTGTCATTCCCTAAAACGCCATGATTTTTTGGGTATACTCCTGTAATTATAGTTGCTAAAGAAGGCGAGCATAAGGATGTTGGCACATAGCCTCTGGTAAAGGTTAAACTCTCTGAAGCAAATTTATCTAAACGTGGTGTTTCAATTTGTTCATGCCCCATAAACCCATAGTCTGTCCAAGCTTGATCGTCGGAAAGTATGAAAACGATATTTGGTGGTGTTTGTACATCATCTGACACTTCATTTTTAATCGTCTCACTTTTAGTCTTATTACCGCAAGACAAAAGAGAACCTATCATAAAAAAAATAAGAAATAGTGGTTTAGTTGTTTTCATATTATGCGAATTAAATAATTATTTTATTCAATTGAAATTTTAAAGTTTTCACTATTTTTTTCAACATTATTCCAATTAATGAATAATGATACCGAGCCTTCTTGTGGTTCTTTTATAAACGTTGGTTGCGCATCTGGTCCAAACTCGGTAGGTTTTTTCCATTTGGAACCAATTGCTGAAATGGTATTAAAAAAATAAAACCCTGCTTTATCAGGATATTTCCATGATGCATATTTTGCGTTTTCACCATTTACAGGGTTCAGTACTCCTAAAATAACATCGCTATTATTTTGAAACCCTATTGGAACGTTATCTTCTAGATAAAACACAGCCCATTTCCAAGGTGCAAAATAGCCTTCGAACTCAGGTTGATTATAAACTTCTCCTGGTATGTTAATTAATTTATCCACTCCATACACATCATACAAACCGCCTTCCATTCGATTTTTCCAAATTCTTGCGGGCCCCTCACCTAGCCACCTTTTACTTTTTATTGCATCTGCGTTTACGCTCATACCTATTCCTGCATATTCGTATGTGCCCTCTTGTGGGGAAAATTTATAGTCTAGTTTTATTTCTCCCGATGGTTTTATAGTCCACCTTATAGCATCAAAACCATTACAATTGTTGCTTTCTACAACAAAATTTTCACTTTCTTTTTTTACTAAAGCCTTAACTTCAAGTTGATTTTTTTCTTCTACTTTCAACGAATCAGCCTGTTTTACATCAATAAAAGGAAAGTTTGTAATACTCGTTTGCTTTCCTTTTACTGCTACTTTTTTCAACACGGCGCTATGCGCATCAAATAATATAGTAGTTGTACCCAAATAAAAAAGGAACGGATTATTTTCATCCTGTTTTACTTTATTTCTTTCTGACGTTTGAAAGAAAATCGATTCTTTCTCTAGCATTAACCGCTTTTCATAAACCAATAGCCCTTTATTGTCTCTTACTTCAATAACCAATGCGTCGAATTTAGGTTTGTTTTGTGGTAAATCTATCCTTATCTGTCCTGTATGATTAGGAAAAATATTGGGTGTATTAACTTTACCTGAGACGATGGTTCTATATCCTGATGCCGATGTATTTGGTGTTTCAAAAGCAATGAGTTTCCATCGAAATTCACATTCATTTAAATTCACAAAATCGAACTTATTTTTAATGGTTAATTCGCCATTAAAATTTGAAGTAATTATACTTTCTTCTATATTAACTGGTGACCATATTTCTCTAACCGCATAAAAACTTCCGTCTTTTTCTGAATTTGGACCAACAATACCATCTGGTGCGTTATTACCTTGATGAAACGGTTTATTGTTCATATCTGTTCGCCTTAAACCTTCATCAAAAAGTGCCCAAATCATCAATCCGCCACCAACTTTTGATGTTTCGATGGCGTCCCAATAAGTTTTTAGGTTGGCACCGCCGCCGCCATCATATAGCGCATGCAAGGCTTCATTGGGTAAAACAATATGGTTTTCTTCAAATAAACGTTGCTTTAATAATTTGTAACCTGGATAAAAATTAGTTTTTACAATGTCAAAATCTGGAGCATACCCCTTATAAATATCACCTGTTTTGGTTTCATTTTTTAAAGGACGTCGTTTTTGGATATCCCATTTAAAAAAATCTTCATCAAACTTAGGATTATGTGCTAAGTGATTTCCATTACTCCATAGTACAACCGATGGATGATTTACATCTCTTACCACTAATTCTTTTACAATTTTGCTCCCAATTTCATCTGGAAGTGCATGCCTCCAACCAGGTAACTCATCCATTACCATTAAGCCCAAAGAATCACATAAATCTAAAAACTCTGCATCTGGTGGGTAGTGACAAATACGCACCGTATTAAAGTTCATGTCTTGCATGAGTTTTATATTATCAAGCATATCTTGTTTGGCTAATGTGCGCCCTGTTTCTGGTCTAAAACTATGCATGTTTGCTCCTTTTAATAAAACTCGCTTGCCATTTAAGTAAAAACCGTCGTGATCTCGAACTTCAAAGGTTCTAAAACCAAATTTTTGTCTATACGTATGTAATGTTTTCTTTTTTTGCTTTAAAGTAACCTCAACACTATATAAGTTTGGGTACTCATGAGACCATAATGCAATATCTTTTAAAGTGGCTTCCAAATGACCTTTATTTTTTAAAACTTTTCCTGAAAATGTTTTCCCTACTTTTTGATTATTGCTGTCGTAAATTAGTGCTGTTAATGATACATTTTCTTTAGAAGCATCTGTAAACACATCCATTTTAAAGTCACCATTCATTTGAGCATCAATAGCAACACGCTTTATATAATTTGTGGGTAACTCTTCAATATAAACAGGTCTAAAAATGCCTCCAAACAACCAATAATCGGCAATACGTTCGGCTTTAACAACTTGAGGATGTATGGCTGGTTTTAACACATCCACCTCCAAAAGGTTGTCTCCCGTTTTTAAAAAATTTGTAATTTCATATTTAAACTCTGTAAAACCACCAATGTGAGTCTCTCCAACTTGTTTACCATTTAAGGTAACAGTAGTTTCTGTCATAGCGCCCTGAAACACTATAAAATAACGTTTATCTGATTTTAAATTGAATTTAAAATTATGACGATAAAACCCAATTTCAGGTTTTGTTTTATAATCCTTATGATCTTTACCATAGGTGTAATAGCCAAAGCCTTTGGTTTCCCAGTTTGATGGTACAGGAATGGTAGTCCAATAGCCACTATTGCGTCCTTGAGACATTTTAAATTCCCAGTCAACAGCAGTATCGGCGTAGGTACCGGATAAGTAGGTTTTTGTTTGTGCAATTAAACTACTAAAAAAGAAAAAATTGATTAGAATAAAATAACATGTATACTTACTAGTTTTCATTTTAAATCTTGTTTTTAGTGCTTCAAATTATAAACGTTAATTCTCATAAGTTCACAATAGACTAGATAGTTTTAATATGGCATTGGCACCCCATAGTTACTAGATTCTAAAATGCATTTACTTACTCCTTGTTTCTAATCCCTTAGAATTTTAGCTTCATCTATATCACGCTTAATAGGTCCATGATCCCCCAACAAATACATTGTTCTATAATCTGTTCCAGATATTTTTTCGCCTACAATAATTCTAGCATCTGGGTGTGGATTATCAATAAGAGAAGATATTACGAATGAAGACTTTTTTCTGCTTAAAAAAACAGTTCCTTTTTTAAAGGATGCTCCGCCATTAAAGCTATCCCATCTACTAATTTCTCCAAAACCCTCATTGGTTACACTTTCTAGATATATACTAACTTCTTTCGATGATTTTACTTCTAAATCACCATTACCTCTAGGAAGGTCTTTATTTTCGCTTTTTAACCACATTTTCCCATCCCATCTAAAATGTTGAATACGTTTTGGGCCACTTCTATTTTCTCCTATATCTGGACCTACCAATACGCAAACTTGTGGGTTTCCGTTTGGATCTACATCTGCTATACCTTGAAATGTCCAATCTTCAGCTATTTCCCTAACCAAGGTTTTCTCGTCGGCCATTTCTTTGGTTAAAGGCATTTCTAACCGTTCATTTTTAACATTTTTCCACACTCCAGTTTTGGTATTAAACACCATATAATACAAGTTATGTCGCTCTGGTATATGACCTCGAGCATCTTGAGCATTTTTACTATCTCTACAGATATGGTAATCGAACGCCACAATAATGTCATCTCCATTACCCTTGCTCACCCAAGGATACCAAGAATCTTCGGCTTCAATACTTTGCAAGCGCTTATGTTTTAAAAATGAAACAGGTGCCTCGAAAGTAATTCCATTGTCTGTAGATTTTTGATACACCCAGTCGCTTCTATGTGCACCATGTCTATAAAACAAATAGATATCACCGTTATCCATTTTTACAAACTGACTATAGGTTCCAAATACCGAAATATTATCTAGTGTTTGCCATGAAGAAATATCTAGCGGCTTCTTAGAAACCGCATGTAAGTTTTTACCATAATGATGATTTCCTAGCGGATTTTTACCATCTGCTGGAGCTCCTCCATGCCCACCATAAGCAATGTGAATATACCCTGCATCATCAATAAGAATTGCAGGCTTACCATGGTTATCAATTTTCTTCTTCCGGTTTGGGTCTTTACCCATCTCACTAATTCCTGCTTTAAATGGCCCTTGCCATTCTTTAGTTTTATTATTATATGAAGCAACATAAGGGTCTTCTAGCGGTCCTTGATACGCAACATAAGTGATGCCTTTGTGATACACACCCGATGGATGTTGCACAATGGCTACCGCATTTCCAAAACCGTTGTCGGCAAAATAATCTACCATTTGATTTTCCTCTGTAGTTGCTTTGGCTTCTTTAGTTTTTGATGCACATCCTAAAAAGCAAAAAGAAATGAATAGTATTTTGAAACAAAGTTTATTTAGTATCATCTTAAAGCTTTACTTTTTTATAAAATTGAATATTTACAGGCCCTAAAAGACCAGACATTTTTAATTCATCATCTTTACTCCAATGTTTCCAAGAAGAGAATGTTTGCCTTTTGGAATCTCGAGATTTTGGATTTGATAACCAACTAGGAAGCGCTTTGGTTTTATTACCTCTACGCTCGTAATCTAATGGCTCTTTTTCATCGCCAATTAAACGATTCACCCATAAATTCGTGATTTTTAGTGTTATTGTATTACGGCCTTTTTTCACATAATCACCAATAGCAACTCTAAAAGGCGCTTTCCATAGTGTGCTTACTTTTTTATCGTTTATAAAAACTTCGGCTACAATAGCTACACTTCCTAAATCCAATTCAAAAGCATTTTCTTTAGACAACTGTTTTTTAGATAGGATGAATTCTTTCTCATAAATTGCAGTTCCTGAAAAATGTTGAATGTCTTCTTCTTTTGCTTCTGACCACGATGTTAAGGCTTTGTATTTCTTTTTGATTGAAGAACCATTTTTTAAAGGAAATGTTACTTCCCAATTTTCAGATAGTTCTATTGGCTGTGGAACTGTTATTTTTATTTGATTTGATTTCCCTGATGCCTTTGTATAAGATAAACTTCCAGAAAAAGGGGTTTTCCAAATGTTATGACCATTAGCTTTATAAATTTCTGATGAAGGTACAGACCTATTTAAGTTTAAAAATTCGCCCTCTGGAATTATAGTCGTTCTTGAATTGCCATCGGTTTCAAATGTAATTTTTAAGAAATTAACAGCATTTTTTAAAGCTTTACCATTTACCAATTCATCTGAAATTTTGATATTCAAGTTTCCAGAAGCCACTTGTTTTTCGATGCTTTCGGTAACATTGAAAGCTTCAAAGTTTTTAGGCACACCTTTAGTTTCTGCTTTAAATTTACCAAAAACCGCAGAAATTATTTTAAGAGGTTTATTGCCTGCATCAATAGTAACAAACTCTCTTTCTTCGGCGTGAATATGTTCAATTTCATCACCAATTTGATATTCCATTCGAAACTCTTTTACATAACCCATTGCAGGATCGCAATCGCAAAAAGCTCTTGACATCTGAAAATTTAGTTTTCCATCATGTACTTGGGCTGCTACCTTATCAGTAATATCTACCAAGCCTTCTTGTAGAAAATTACCGTATTCTGCTTTTATTATTTTTAGGTTAGATAATGATGTTGGTGTTGGTTTTTCTAATTTCACATCAGCTTCAACAATATGATTTTTATCTACTGAATTTTCTTTAAACACTACAAAAACAGCTTGTTCACTATCTAAAGCAATAGGAATACTTATTGTTCCATCATCATTATTTTTCCAGACTGCTAATTTTTTAATGTCTCCTGTTTCAGCATTCCAAATTTCAGGTAATTTGTTAGCCACTTTAAAACGCCCTGTAAATGCTACTTTTTCCTTTTTTGCATTGGCAACAAAATAGATATCGGCGTCTTTTGTTCTTCTGTGTATAAAACCAACGTCTTCCTTATTGGCTTCAACAATAGAAAAATCTGGGGTTATATGCGCGTTACTTAAGAACTCATCAATGGAAATAGCTTTTATTAAACCTTTGTCCCAAAGTGCATGGGCAGTTGTTCTTATATAAACATCACTTTCTAGGTAATTGCTTAAACTTGGCGAACGCTTTGGCTTGTTACCAATAATTTTTGCACCGTTTTTAACTAGTGCATCTATTATTTTTAGTGTTTTAGGCGTTATCCAATCGCTTTCTGGTAAGGTTAGTACTTCGTAGGCTACTCCAAATTTTGTAACAATTTTACCGTTTTCTACGGATAATTCTGCTAGTTTATTAGCACCAATTAAATCATAGTCGTAACCAGATTTCTTTAATTCTGGTAATAAAAAAGCCGTGTTTGGAGATGAATCGCCAGTAAATACCAATACGTCTGCCACATTTGTACCTTGTTGTAATAAATATTGGGATTTGGCAATATAATCTAAATACGATTTGCTTTGTGTCCACCAGGTATTCAAACGGTTAAAATCGAAACCGTGATAACTTAGCGCCATTCCTGGGCCAATATCCCAAGGCTGATGCACATAAGTATGAAATATAAAACGGGTAATGCCCTCTGCCCATGCTTTATCTCCGATAGATTTTATGGTTGCTGGGTGTTTGTCCCAACCACCAATACCGGTAAAAGATTCTGCACCAACAATGCTACTTCCATTTAAATGGGCTATGGAAGAGACAAATTTTGACGAATCAAAAAACGGATAACCTCCACTCCAAAACTCGCACATTACAATATCGCCTTTGGCACCAACCTGCATATTATCAAAAGGTCCCCAATAAGGTTCTACAGAAAATTTCAGTTTGTTTTTATGGCACAATTTTGCAAAATGTCCATAGTAGTTCTCGGCGATTAAATCGCCAATGGTTCTTCTAAAATCCCATTGAAAACGTTCGGTTATTTCGCCACTTTCTACATAATAACCTGCTAAAGTTGGTAAATACGGTGTTAAATCGTAACCTCTTAATTTTTTAAATTGATGCTCAAAACCTGTAGTCCAATTTTGCGAACCTACCTCGTAACTGTCAATTAAACAATTATTTACAGTTTCGCCAACTAAATCTCCTAGCTTATTCAAAATGGGCTGTACGCCTTTAATCCAATAATCATCTAAAGCAGCTGTAGACATTTTATCTACTTCCAAACCGTGACCACCATCAACAGCTGGTCTGTTTTTTGAACCATTCGGTGTATGCCCAATTCGTAAAATAACCCATTCACCTTTTGGAATGTTCCAATCTAAAACACCATTTTCAGAAAACTTAGACGTAATATCTATAATACTTTCTTTCTTTACTATGGCTGCTTTAGGAATTTCTTTGGTATCTGGCAATAAATGATTTCTGATTCTATCTGATAATATTTTATAATCTAATCCATCAATTTTTATAGCTTTTTCAGGTTTTGGAAATGCTAATACAGCAATGTCGTTATAGTAACTGAATTTAGTTTCTGGCTTTGAAAGTTCTCCTTTAAATTCTTGTTCTCCATTAACAATAATCTCGCTAAAAACTACGGTTTGCATTGCGTTTTCTTCTGTAACCCACGGTCCTCCACTAGAAGACCAACCCGCACTATTATGAAATGCTAATTCTAAATCCAACCGTTTTGCTTCTGAAGCTGCAAAATGAAATAAATCTAACCATGCCTCACTTAAATAGGTTATTCCGCCTTTTGGAAAACCCAAGTGCACATTAAACAACTGGGCTTCTTGAATGCCCACTTGTTTCATGGCTTCCAAATCTTTTGTAATTCCAGATTTGGAAACATTTCCGCTTATCCAATGCCACCAAGTTCTGGCTTTGGCTTGGTTTGGTGGATTTTGAAATCCAGATTCTAATTCATCAATTACAGTTGAGTTTTGACCTTGCAATGCCATGCTAAACATTGCTAGGAAGAAAACATAAAATAGATTTCTTTTTTTCATTACTTTTTATTCCTGTTTTTGTAATTCCAGTTGGACTGTTTTTCCTGCTTCATCACCTGTCGGTAATTGTAATGTTATCTGAGTTTTTCCGTTGACATATTGACTGCCATTTGCTTTATAATTACCAGAAATAGTTATGGTTATTTTAGTCAATTTGTGCGTTGGGTCACTTACTGATATTATGAGTTGATTTGCTTTTTCTTCTAACATCATCATGCAAGGTTGATTCACCGAAATACCTCCTTTTATTCTTGATGTTCCTTTTGAATAAAACACCATACCTACCAATGTTCCATCCATGGTTTCAACAGATTGTAGCGCTTCATTATTCTCGATTTTAAAAGGCTTATTTTTATTAAAATCCTTCAGTTTTGCTTCTGTAGCATTAGGCACCAAAATGTAATTGTATTTTTTATTTTTAGGTTGTTTACCATGAGTAAACCATAGTTTAAAAATATGTTCCGTTAGTATCACCGGACGATAACGTTTTGCAACTTTATTCCAACTGCCTTCTAAAATATTTGTTGATAGATTTACGGTTCCTCCATTTGGAAATAAGTAGCCTATGTTATCGTGAAGCAACCAATCGGGATTTATCTCTTTGCGTTTTCTTACATTAGTTTCTACTTCATCATTTTTTCCTATTACAACTCCTCCCTTTGCAAAGGCTTGATTTATGGCTGTCGTAACTGGATATTTGGTGTTTGATGAAATTCCACTTCCCAAACACACAATGGCATCATTAAACAAAAACCATGATTTTTTAGCCTTTAAACCATCACGATTATAGTCCATTGCAGTAATTCCATTTTCTCCATTACTAACACCTCCAACAAAAACACTATTGGTTTTAAAGTCACTAAATTTTATAATTGGTAAAGGTTTATTATCTTGAATAATCGTAGTTCCGGGTAATTTTTTCCAATCCCAAAACGGAAAGATATTTTCATATTCCTTTCCACTAGTAGATAGTAGCGACACACCATCGCCCAAGTAATAGCCTTGAATATTTTCTTGATTTACAGACTCAGTTCCAACAACTCTCTTTGAACTCATTTTAACAGAAAAGTAAAAATCTTTTGTTCTGTGCACTTGAAAATCAGATTTCCAAAAATGTTTGTTTCCAGATAGAATTTTTGAATCTAAAGCATCATCATAAGCTTTTGAATGTGCTTTATCCAAGACCTTCATTTTATGAATACATGCTTTTAAACGTGATGCTTTTTTAACTTGTTCGTTCTCAAAAAGCTGTCTGCCAGATGCGCTTATATCATAGCTATCCTTCCATAATATCCATTGCTGAGCTTTAAGGATAATGTTTCTTAAAAATTCTATTTTGTTGGCTTCAAAATGATATGGTGTGTTGTGAACAAATGAGTAACACTTTATCATATCTTCTAAATACGAAAGGCCGTAATTACCAAATTGCAATTGCGCGCCATGTTCGTGATACGACCAATCTGGTTTTACACCAACACCTTTTGCTATTTGTAATTCATTTTGAATGGCTTTACTTGCAATAGCCACAGAATCTGGTTTTCGCAATAACAATGAACGCAACATGACGTTGGTAGATAACCATACTTTATTCTGACCAGACATTTTTATTTTTGCACGATCAAGCAATACTTTAGCTTTTTTTAATTGGTCTTCACTTAACTCTGCTTCCATTAAAAAAAGTGTCGGCAATAATAGCTCTGGCACTCCAATATGTTGATCGTGCCAATTGGTGCTTAAAAAATCATTATCTAACCAATAGTTTAAACTTTTATGGATTTTTTTTGAAATGTTCTTATCTAGATAGTATTTTGAAGCTTTGTTTTTATAATTAATGGATAAGGTTTGAACATGTTGCAAATGATGTTTAACAGGCCATCCTCCTCTAATGTTATTTTTATAATCAATGGTAGACCAAGAGCCATCTTCTTTTAAATTTTTTAATAGTTGTTTTATATTATTGTCATCTGTTTTTTGATTTATATAATAGTTAAAAACGTTTTTATGTAATTGAACCAAATCAGACGAATATGAAACTGCTGCACTATTATTACTTAAATTACTACAACTAACCGCAGTAATTAAAAATAATAATAGACACAGATAAGTTTTATATAAATTCATCAATAAATTTTTATTTAAATCAATCCTTATTACAACTAAAAAACATTAATAATGCATTAAAAAATATTAACCCTCCTATTATGTAAAAATCATCACACTATTCTTTTTAAATTAATCAATAAAAAGTTCATCAATATAAGGGCCGCTTTCTCCAGTTGTTTCAAGCTTAATACTATTAGCTCCTGATTTAAAATAGACTTTAGCATTTACAAATTTCCAATTTTGCACCCAACCACCTGTAGGGACAAATTTAAAGGTTTTAATGTATATATCGTTTACAAAGAGTTTCATTGGATAGGTTTTACCAGCATCATTATGCATATATCTAAATCTAATGGCATACTCTTTTCCAGCACCATCATTTTCCTTATAAAACGTAACAGCTCCTTCTTTACCATCAAATTTGACAAAACCTGAGCCTTTAAAGTGATGAGCATCTTCACTTGCTTTTGCTTCTCCTGTAAGTATACCCTCTTCGGCAGCAATGTTTATTCCTCTACCAATCCACATATCTTTAGAGTGCTCGTCTCCCCAAAATAAACCTTTGTTTTTACCAAAGGTTTCTTCCATATTTAAAACAACTTTACCATTAAGTTTAACTACTGCTTTTACTGTAGTACCATCGGTAACTTGAAAAGCGCCTTTGTAAACTTTTCCGTTGGTTTCTGGATTTTCGCCATTGGTTGTGTAACGAATTTCTAAATCATCAGAATTTGAAGTTCCAAAAATTTGAATTTGTTTAGCATCGATTGTTATTTTATTTGTAATATATAATGCCTTATCACCTAAAATTGAAGCGGTTGTTATTGATGCTTTTTCTGCGTTAGGTAATGCTCTTAAAAACAATCTAGACTTACCAAAAAATAAAGCTCTATAGTCTGATTTTGTTCTACTGGTTGGGTCAATTGGATTTCCATTTTCCATAGAAATTTTCTTAACATCGCCTTGAATATTATAATAAACCTTATTTTCTCCGTAAGGATATAAATTATCCTTTTCATCTAATGCTTCTGAAGTAATGATATAACTTGTAGTAAAAGAATCTTCAGCATCTAACTTTTGAATACTTGTTTTTAATTTTGAAGGTTGCTTACTGGTTGAAAAAGAGGTGCGTTTTACTTCTTTACCATCAATGTATGCTACGGCTTCTAATTTACCATCTTGGTAAGGTACCATCCACTCGCATTGCATTTCGTTCCAAACGCTTCCTGGTTTATCTTTACCTAAAGATTTTCCGTTTAAAAACAGTTCTACTTCCTCTGCATTAGAATATACCCAAACCGGAATTACCGTTCCTTTTTCCATTCTTGGATGGGTCCAATGAGGAAGCATATGAATCATGGTTTCATTAGTCCATTGACTTTGATAGAAGTAGAATAAATCCTTTTTAAATCCTGCTACATCTAAGGCTCCTCCCATAAATAAATTAAATGGTAAACCTCCATGAGCTAAACCTGCCTCTCCGTAATAATCGAAACCTGTCCAACGGAAATGACCACTATGCCAAGGATTATCACGCATAACTTCCCAATATTTTCTAGCTGATACTCTTACAGTAGCATTATCATAAGACGAATTGAAACTTTGTTTTCTGTTTCGCCAGTTTTTTGGATTAATCCCTTCGTAGAAAAATACTTCTTTATCAGTTAAATTTGGCAACTCGTAAGTTCCTGGTAATTCATTATCTCTCCACCAAGTTTGTGTTCTGTAATAGCCTCGTGTTTGCCATGTATGTGGTGCTTCGGTAGAAATAAATGGTTTATCAAAGGTTTTACTTTCAATAAATGCTTTTGTTTCTGAACCTCCGTTTACACCTTCAATATCCATATCTTCTGGGTTTCCTGCACCAGATGTAAATAATCGAGTTGGGTCTAAATTTTTTCCGAATTTCACTAAGTCTGGTGCAATATCGTCATGAGTTTCGTTTCCTAAACTCCAAACAAAAATACTAGGATGATTACGGTCTCTAGTAATCCACTCTTTTACATCGCGTTGCCACCACTCATCAAAAGCTTGTTTCCCATAATCTTGTGGTGCTTTTTTGTGCCAACCATCAAATATTTCATCCATAACTAACAACCCTATTTGATCACATATATCATAAAACATTGGTGGTGTTGGGTTGTGCGATGGGCGAATGGCATTAATGCCCATATCTTTTAAAGATTGTAATTTCCAACGTAATAAAGGTTTTGTCCAAGCGCCTCCTACAGGACCACCTTCCCAATGCTCGCAAACACCTTTTAGCTTTACATTTTCACCATTTAACCAAAAGCCAGTTTCGGTTTTCCAGTCTACGGTTTTAAATCCAAAAATAGTTTCTAACTCATCAATAACTCTTTTACCATCTAAAATTTGGGTAACGGCTTTGTATAAGGTTGGACTTTCTGGACTCCACAATCTTGGGTTTTCTATTTCAAATTGATATGTTGGGTTTGCAACTTTTAATTTTTTACATGTATTAACCAATTCTTTTCCCTCTGGAGAAAACAATTTCACTTCATATTTTAGATTCTTTAAATCGCCATTAATTTCTGCATCAATAGAAACAGTCGCTTTACCTTCTTTAATTGAGGGCGTTTTTATAAAAATACTATTGGGTATAAAATGCGTCGGGTTTACAACAATTAATTTTACTGGTGCGTAAATTCCACAAGGATGATACCAACGTGCTGATGGTTCTAAACTATTATCGACCCTAATCGCAATGGTGTTTTTACCTTGTTTTAAATATTTAGAAATATCGTAACGAAAACTGATATAACCATAAGGTCTTTTACCTAAATGGTTGCCATTTATCCAAACTTCACTATTCATATAAACCCCATCAAAATTGATGTAGGTTACCTTTGATAGGTTTTGTTTTTTTACCTCAAAAGTTTTTCTATACCAGCCAATACCTCCATCATGATAACCGCCACCTTGACCTTGATCGCCTCCTTTACGAACGCCTTTTTCAAAAGACCAATCGTGCGGCACGTTTAATGTTTGCCAGTTGAAATCATTAACATTTTCTTTTGAAAATGATTGATTATCATCTAAAATAAACTGCCAATTATTATTGAAATTTATTTCCGCACGTTGCGAAAAAAGTTCCAACGACAAAAACATTAGAGAAAGTATTATTATGAAATGCTTTTTCATGGTATTGCGATAGTGTTTTTTATTTAAACTGATTTTATATAGATTTATATTTTACCTAGGAATATCATTTTGCAAGAATGGCTTATCCCTTGGAAATTGTTTTTCTAAAAGCATTTTCATTCTTTTTTCAACTTTCTTATATTTTATATTTCCAGATAAATTAACATAAGATAAAAGGCTGTTTTTATGCTCGTATAATTCGGCTTGCAAAACCTCATTAGTTTGAGAATTTCTCCATTCTGTATAACGCCACTCGCCATCTGTTGCCGTACAACCCATTATTTTTTTTCCTCTAGCAAACACACTTGTTGCCACTTTATCCCATCTTTTTTTTGGATTATCAATTACAGAAAGTAAACTTCTTCCTTCCGATTTTGGATCTTGTAATCCACATAATTCAACTAAAGTTGGAAATATATCTACATTTTCTACTAAGGCATCAGATGATTTGCCAATAACTCTATGTTTATAGCCTGTTTCTCTACTAATAATTAACGGAACTCTTACATCAATTTCTAGATTAGAATGTTTACACCAAGCTCCATATTCACCTATTTTATATCCATGATCGCTCATAAAAATAACCATAGTGTTTTTACGTAAATCTAATTTTTCTAGAGTATTCATGATTTTACCAATTTGAGCATCGATAAAACTAACAGATGCGTGATAACCATGAATTAAAGTTTGGGTTAAATCATCATCTAAATCGCCTTCTTTGGGTATTCCATAATATCCCCTTAGTTCTCCCCAATTAGTTAATGCTAATCTGTAAGCATCTTCAGGTTTTTTTCTTGAAGGAATTTTGAAATTATCTTTATTATGTAAATCCCAATATTTTTTTGGAGCATTAAATGGTAAATGGGGTTTACTTAAACCTACAAACATCAAGAACTTATCATCTTTAATTTTGTGCAATGTTTCTATGGCATATTTTGAAACACGACCATCTTTATAAGCCTCATCTTCTACATCTGCATCTTCGTAAGCAGGGCCTTTAACAGATTTTTTACCTTGCTTTTTTAATTTCTCTATTAAAGCTAAGTTGTCTGGCTTTAAATAGCTATTTGGCTCTTTCTCATAAAAATTCGTCCAACTTTCTTTATCATCATGACCATGATGATATACTTTACCAATACTTACCGTTTTATACCCATTAGCCTTGAATAATTGTGGCATGGAAATTACATTTTTATGAATTTTCCGAAATGGTGTAAAAATACTATATATACCCAGAGACTCTGGACGTAATCCTGTTAACGTACTCATTCTAGAAGGACCACAAATAGCTTGTTGTGTATAAGCTTTATTAAACATTACTCCTTCTGAAGCTAGCTTATCTATGTTTGGTGTTATTGCTGTTTCGCTTCCGTAGCATCCTAATTCTGCTCTTAAATCATCAACGTAGAAAACCAATATATTTGGTCGTTCTGCTTGAGCTGAAGTTGATAAAAAATAAAATACTGTTAAAAATAAAAATATATAATTTTTCATTGTAAAAAATGATCTATTGGTTTTAGTAATACTATTAAAATTATTTTTTAGCTATTTGCTTAGCTTTGGTATAGCTACCTGTCCTATTTAACTCATCATAAATTCGCATTTTCCAATAATAGGTTTTGCCTTGTTCTAATTTAAGATTACTAGGTTTTTCAGCTTCATTTGAAGTGCTTTGTATATTAGCACTATTCCAAACATCTCCTATATTGTTATTAATGTTTTCTTGAGAAGAGGCTACTAAAATTTGATATGCTGTTTGTTTTTGTATGGTGTTTGACAAATCCCAACTGAATGCTTTACCATCAAATCTATTTTCTACAATAGTTAAGGCATAAGGGTCTTTATACTTTTCTATTAAATTTTCACACTTTGCTCTTAAGTTATTTAACACGTCTTTGTATTGCTTATCATTAACAAGGTTGTTTGTTTCTCTTGGATCGTCTTTTAAATTGTATAATTCTTCAATAGATTTATTATCAACATATCTAAAATACTTCCAGTCTTTAGTTCTAACCCCTTCACTTGGTGCTATATTTTTAAAGTCCCATAAATGTTCTATTAAAACCGTATCTCTTTCTAAATTCACTTGTTTTTCATCAATAAAAGGTTTTAAACTTTTTCCGTGCCAACTTGCAGGTGCTTCTACGTTAGCAAAATCTAAAATTGTAGATGGTATATCTATATTTAATGCCATGGCATCAACATCTTTATGTTGTTTATTCCTTGGGTCGTAAATAATTAAAGGTACTTTTAATGAGTTATCGTACATTAACCATTTTCCAGAAATTTGTCTTTCGCCTAAGAAAAACCCATTATCTCCCATTAAAACAATAACTGTATTATCTGCTATGCCTTTAGCTTCTAATTTTGTTCTTATTTTGGCTATTTCGTTATCAATTCCAGCTAGCATTCTAAAATAGCCTTTAACACTATGTTGATATTTCTCTGGTGTATCATAACGCCAATACCAACGTAAACGATTAAAACCATCCTTTACCAATTGTGGTAGCTTATTATAATCTTCATCAGAAGAAATATTAGCATCTGGCACGGTTACATTTTCTAAAACATGATTGTTTTCTTCTTGCCAAAAGTATTGCTCTACAGTATTATCGCTTGCATGAGGTGCGCTAAAACTCAGTTGTAAACAAAACGGCTTATCTGTTGGTGCTTTGTCTAAAAACTGTAGTGCTTTTTCTCCTGTATAACGTGTTAAGTGCACCGTATCTTTACCTAAAGTTTTGTAGTAATAACTGGTAATATCTTTACGGTCGTATCTTAAATCGTAATTTTCATGAACATCATAAAGTGAGTCTAGTTTTTTATATTTTACACCAAACTTCCCATATAAACCAGTATAATATCCAGCTTTTTTAAGCAGTCGTGGATATGCGTTTTCCATATATTCGTCTTTCATAACTCCTGTTGTAAAACTGTAGTTATGTGTTCGCTCTTGTAAGCCACTAAATATACTAGCTCTACTTGCTGCACAAATTGGTGTTGTCGCAATGGTATTTTCAAAAAACACACCATTTTTTGCTAGTTTATCCATTTCTGGAGTGTGTGCTAAATCATTTCCAGCATAGCCTAAAGCATCCCATCTTTGATCGTCTGTTAGGATAAAAATAATATTAGGTTTTTCTTCTTTAATTTCAGAAGACTTGTTATTATTACAAGCTAGAAATGACAATCCTATTATTGATAATGTTAGTAATTTATTCATTTTAATAATATTGATTAAATAAATATATAGAAGTTTTACTTTACTGGTTTTGGTGATTGTACAACTCCCTTGCCTACTTCAAATTCCCAATGTGGAACAGCTGGCTTTTTCTTATCAAATGTGTAGTTGTATTTTTTGAGATAATAATCTCTTGATTTAAATTCATCTCCAATTTGAGCTAATTTCCCATTCAATTTATTATCTAATTCTAATTGAATTGTTTTAAACTCAGGTTTACCTAACAAATTATTCATTTGGTAAGGATCTGTGACATTATCAAAAAACATACTTGGGCCATTAGGTGTTCTTGCATAGGTGTATTGTTTGGTTCTAATGGCTCGATATGGTAAACTACTGTAATTGCCTGCAAAAGGAGCAACACTCATTACTAATGCTACTCTATCTGCACTCGAATCAGGATTCTTTATTAGTGCTGTTAAATTTTCTCCTTCAATATCTTGTGGAATTTTTATGTTAGACAACCCTAACAACGAAGGTAAAATATCAGGCGTGTTTATAGGTGCATTTATAATTGCACCTTTTTGCTTATCTATTCCTGGATAGCTTATTAAAAATGGGACTTTTATAGATTCATCCCATGCGCGCTGTTTCTGAAAAGGTCTAACATCATGTGCCCCCATCATTTCGCCATGGTCGGCAGAAAAAACTACTATAGTATTATTTAATATATCAAGTTCTTTTAATTTATCTAAAACGGTTCCAATGGCTTCATCGGTTGCGGTTGCATGTGCATAGTAACCTTGCAATTCTTCACGACTTCTATCTTTAAACTTTTCAGCAACATTTGGGTTTAAGGTTAAAGATTCTGGCGGGTACAAATCCTTATACTTTTTAGGCGCATTATCGTGCGGAAAATGTGGTGTTGCAATTGAAATGAATGCTAAAAAAGGTTTGTCATCTTTTGCATGCTCTGTTATATATTGATTGGCATCTTTAACAATTGCAAATGGCGAATACTCTTTCCAGTATTTTATCTCAGGATTATCATTATCATAATACGGCATTTTGGTGTAATTATGTGAGCACTCTAGAGCCTTCCAATAGTCAAAACCTTGGCGTCTTTCTTTTGGAGTGTAATTTAACCGTCCATGACCATCTAAATGCCATTTGCCCCAATAGGCAGTGTTATAACCTGCTTCTTTGTAAATTTCTGCCATTGTTAATTCTTCAGATGGCAAATACAAGTCATTAACAAACATACCTGTTGTTGTTGGAAACTTACCTGTTAATAATGCTGCTCTATGCGGTGTACAAACTGGCATTACAGATACGGCATTTGTAAAATTAACCGACGCTTTTGCAAACGCATCTAAATTGGGTGTTTTTACATCAGTATTCCCTGCGTATCCTAAAGCAGCCCCTCTCCATTGATCGGTTAGAATGTATACAATGTTTGGTTTTCTAGATACCTCTTTTGAATTTTCTGATAATGACTCAGATTTTGTTTCTTTTTTACAACTTGATAAAGTAACTACTGTTAAAAATAGAGCTATCGAAAATAATTTGATTTTCATTTTTTGGATTAATTGATTTTATTTAATTTTTTGAACCCCTTCTTTTGTGGCGTAAATTTCTTGTATTGTTCCGTCTGCGTTATAATATAAATATTCGATACAGGTATTTCTTCTAAATTTTGTACCTCCATTCCAACCTTGCCAATGGTAGAAGAAATAGTTTTGTCCTTTATATTCTACTATAGAATGATGATCTTGTCTTTGTTTTGGGTTAATCGCTCCTTTATACTGAAATGGTCCGTAAGGACTATCTCCCATAGCATAAAAACCTCCTAAACCTGCATTATAAGAATAGTAATACTTTCCTTTATATTTATGCATATAACTGGCTTCAAAGAAATTTTTAGCTCCATACTCTATAGCTCTAGGGGTTTCAGCTAATTCTAAAAGGTTGTCTTTTAATAACGCCATTTTTGGTTCTCTAACACCCCAATACAAATACGTTTTCCCATCTTCATCAGTAAAAATACAAGGATCCAACCATTGTCCTTCAACACCTTCAATCCAACCTATATCTTTAAATGGTCCTTCAGGCACATCACTAACAGCAACACCACATCTCATATCATCTTTAGAACCTTTTACAGAATGCGGATACAATAAATAATACTTATTATTTTTATAAATGGCTGTAGGTGCCCACATCCATCCTTTTGCACCCCACGGGATATTCTTAGAATGTAATACTTCTCCGTGGTCTTTCCAATTTACCATATCTGTTGATGAAAAGGCATGGTACCCATCCATGGAATCATAGAATGTAGCATCTTCCATATCCTGAGAGGTGTACATCCATACTTTTCCATCTTTCCATACATGTGCTGAAGGATCTGCAGTACGAATATGACGAATTACTGGATTGTTATTTACTTTTTCAATTGAAACTTCTTGCTGTTCTGTTTCTGTTACTTTTGTGTCGTTAGATTTACAGCTAATTACTATAGAAAGAACTAACAATAAAGTCTTTATTTTTCTGGCACTTACTCTCATTTATCCTTTTTACACTTTAAAATAAAATTCTAATTATTACCGCTTATGTAATCCAATAATATCGCTTTTACATCTTTTACTGTGCCTTGTTTTAGTCCATTTTTTGTATTCGCACCAGTTATCCAATATAATATCATACCAGCATCTGAGCAATCCCACTTTCCTTTTTGAAATTTAACCACATCATCAACCTCAGCCATTTTACCATATAACCATACTTGTTGTAACCTTGGGTCTTTATGGTCTCTAGCCCAATCCCACTCTGCAATATTAACTTTAAGTTTTATGTTCTGGTCTGGAATCCTAACTTCTTCAACTCCAAAATCTAAAATTTGCTGCCATGTGTAAAAATCTCCCGCATCATCGTTAGCAGGGTGGTGTGTTATTACTTTTACATATTTATGTTTGTCTTTAGAACTCGCATCAAGTGCAAAACCAATTATATCCGGTTCGCCTGCTTCTATAATCCAAAGTGGGTCTTCAGCTGTTGATGCGTTAATGGCTTTAGCTAAATCTTTAGTAGTTTCATCTATATTCCATTTTGCATCTAAAAATTTAATC
Source organism: uncultured Algibacter sp. (assembly GCF_947495675.1). Taxonomy (GTDB): domain Bacteria; phylum Bacteroidota; class Bacteroidia; order Flavobacteriales; family Flavobacteriaceae; genus Algibacter_B. Next base: position 31,470 of record NZ_CANLZX010000007.1, read on the forward strand.
CCATCAAAACCACCCCATCGTCTTGCTGTAACATCGCAAACACTTTGCATAAGGGCATGACGTTCCATTTCTGCTTTTTCAGAAATTCTGTTAACACGAACAATATCACAACTATGAGAGTAGTGTACCAATGTGTTTTCTAAACCTGAGGCTCTTAATAAGGCTAAGGTAATGGCTGTACCACCTAAATCATCAGGGTCGGGGGAGTTACCATCAGCAACAACAGCAATACGACCTTTAGGCGCGTTTATCTCTGGCTTTGTATTTGGTAACACTTTTAGCGCTCCATTATAAGGTGTTTTTATAACATCTTTTCCTTTGCCAACTGGGGCAAAAATAATACCCGACCAGCGTGCTCTTGCCCATTCTTTTCCGTCTGCACTTCCAATTTTGGCAATGACCGTGATTTTATCGCCTTTTTTAAACTTTATATTTTCCCAGAGGGCGTTGTTACTTTCTCCTTCTTCAAATAGATCTTTGGTTAATGGCGGTTTAAACGTTCCTAATTTTTTATCGTTGATTCTTATAGTAAATTCTGATTGTCCATCATTTTCTCCAACAGCAACAAATACCAAATCATAGTTTCCATTTTTAAACGTGAAAGGTGTTGTTGTTTGCGCTTCTTTTTGCTTGTTTGGATTAATCCCTAGCCATTTACCTCCAGCGTGTTTATAAAACCCTGTGCCTTTAATTGGAAAATCATCAATAGGTAGGGTTTTATTTTCAATATTAGAAGCTGCTATTTGTTTGTAATACGATTGTAAAGGCCAAAGCGTGGTTACTTTTAAACCTTCGCCTTTTGGTGTGTAAGTACTGTCTTTGGTTAAAATGAATTTATCAAACTCAAAACCATCCTCACGCATACTAAATTGAATATCGTGAGTACCAGCTTTATCTATATCTAAATAAATTTCTTTTGGCAAACCGCAATGCACTTCTTTTGTTCTTTGCTTACTCTCCCAAGTCCATTTATTTTTTCCTTCGCACCACTGCATGCGCTGCCCGTGCTCTGGCCACTCTCCATTTAATCCAACATGTAAACCATTATCCTCACTCCCTGTGCTAAATGCACGCACCCAAACGTAATAGCGTCCTGGATTACTAAAACTAACTTTATAATGCAAGATACCCATTTCACCTGCCTTATTGGAAAAGTTTTCGCCTTGGACTAGCTTATCGGAATGTGTTATTCTTGTATCAGGTAATATTTCGACGTAAGTATTATTACTTGCATTGATGTGATGTGGAGCGTCTTCATCACTACCTACATTCGATACAGCATTCTTTGAAGTGATATACCATTGTCGTAGTTCTGAATTGCTCTGTTTATTGAAGTATTCAGCTTCAACAGCAACCATACCGTTATTTTCTTGAAATATAACTTTGTTATCAACAATAGGCGTGTTGAATTTTGTGGACTGAGCGTTCAAAACTAAACTTGATACGATTAGCAAAAACGATACTAATTTTATTTTCATTTTTAATTATTTAAGTTTTGATTGAAATTCGTATGATCCAGCTTGTACTTCTAATACGAATGCATCCTTCTCAGTATTAGTTAATTTTACGTTTGAATTATCTTCAACGTTAGTATCGTTTAATAAGAGTGCTTGTTTCGTATTAGCTAGAATAACAACTTTTGCTGTGGTATTTGGAGGCACAACCACTTCTAATTTAAAATCATTACCTTTTATTTCCCAAGTAGAAGCTACTTTTCCATAAGGCGTATTTAAACTAGCTGCCGCTGATGTTAATGGTTCTTTTGGTACAGGCGCTATTCTAATAGTTTTGTAACCAGCCTCTAAAGGTGCAATACCTGCAATACGTTCGTACATCCATTCACCAATAGCACCATAAGCATAATGGTTTAGACTATTCATTTTTTGAGCATTAAAACCATCTTTTTTACTATAACTGTTCCAACGTTCCCAAATAGTGGTTGCGCCTTGATTTATAGAATAAAACCATGACGGATAAGTTTCATTAAATAATAATTTGTACATCAAGTCTAATTCACCAGTTGCATCTAAAACTTCGTATAATAAAGGGGTACCTAAGAATCCGGTTCTTAAATGATTATCGGCTTCTGCTATTTTTCTTAATAAATGTATTTTAGCATTTGCTTTATTCTCTTCAGAAAGTAAACCAAAGGCTAAAGCTAGTAAATAAGAGGTTTGTGTTTCTGCGACATCTTTTACTTTTCCGTTATTAAAAAACTTGTTTTCAAAAGCATTTGCAACCGTTTTATAAATGGCATTATATTTTTCAAATTCTTCAGTTTTACCTAAAGCTTTAGCTGTTTTTGCTGTTAAGTTTGCAGAATGCGCAAAAAATGCAGTTCCTATTAAGCTTTTAGATGTATCTCCTTTATTGTCGCCATTTTCTGGAAGCGGCTGTAACCAGTCTGCAAAAAAGCCCATAGAAGAAATGTTATTTTTAGTAACACTTTCGTGGTATTTCACCCAGCCTTTCATGGTTTCAAAATTCTCTTCTAGGATTTTTTTATCTCCTGTTCTTAAGTAAATTTTCCAAGGTATAATGGTACATGCATCTCCCCAACCTGCACTTACTTTATTGTTGTATAAAACATCTGGAACAACCCAAGGAATAGCTCCATTATCGCTTTGTGATTCGCGAACACTTTGCATCCAACTTGCCCAAAACTTATATACATCGGCATTAAACATAGACGCTGGTGCAAATACTTGTGCATCTGCAGTCCATCCCATACGTTCGTCACGTTGCGGGCAATCGGTTGGGATATCAAAAAAGTTTCCTCTTAATCCCCAAACGATATTGCTTTGTAATTGATTTAACTTTTCGTGAGACGATGTAAAGGTTCCGTTTTCTTCAAAATCTGAATATTGCACTAATCCTGTTACCCAATCTTTTGATGGGGTTTTTGAAGTATCAAATCCGCTTAATTCTACATATTGAAATCCGTGAAATGTAAATTTTGGCATCCATTCAATCACACCGTCCTTTGAAGCTGTATAATAATTAGTTGACTCCGCACTTCTATAATTTTCAGTATAAAACGTACCATCTGGAGATAACTTTTCAGCAAATCGAACTTTTAATGTTTGCCCTTTTTTCATTGGCACTTTTAGCAAAGGCACACCTACCATATTCTGTTGAAAATCAAAAATAGCAGCTCCATCTTTTTCAATAATAGCTTTTGTTGCTAATTCAATTTTAGATTTAACTGTGGTATGTCTTTTAGGTTCTAGCCTTATGTCTTCCGTAACAGGAAATGTTTTTACAGACTCCCATGTTTTATCATCAAAATTAGTAGTGGTCCAATTTGGCATTTCTAAATTGGCATCATAGGTTTCTCCATCGTAAATTTCAGAAACTCGAATCGGTCCAGTTGTTGTTCCTTTCCATGTGTCATCAGATAAAATCATTTCTTTAGAACCATCTTTCATAATTAATTCTAATTGAAACAACATTTTAGGAGTTTCTGTATCGCTCCAATATGATTCCATCCAACCTAAACGTCCTGAATGCCATCCTGCAGCAACCTCAACACCTATGGTGTTTTGTCCAGATTCTATTAAATTGGTAACATCGTAAGTAATCGTTTCAATACGTTCTTTATAAGGCGTATATCCGGGAGGCATTACATCATCACTAACATCTTCTCCATTTATAGCCACATCAAAAACCCCTTTTGCGGTAATGTATAATCTTGCGGAAGCAACATCATTAGACAATTTGAAACCTTTTCTTAAGTATTGCGGTCTATGAATAATATTATTTTGACTTCCTAAAACCTTTTCTTTTTTCGTGTCTAAACCAATCCATTTGGCTTTCCAATCATTATTATTCAATAAACCCAACTCAAAATGATTGATTTCACTCCATTTTGAAGCTTCATTATCTTGATTCCAATATTTAACTTGCCAATATACTTTTTGACGTGATTGTAAAGCTGCTCCTTCATACTTGATCCAAGTAGATTGTGCTGTTTGCTGTTTCTCAGAGTTCCATAAATCTGCATGATCAGGTAACAAATCTGGACTACTGGCCACTACTATTTGATATGCTGACTGACTTAAAACACCTTCTGAAACTGGCAACTGCCATGAAAAACTTGGCACTTTATCATAAAACCCTAATGGATTTTCAAACCCTTCTGAAATGGTTAATTTTTGAGCTTCTGCTATAGTTGCTTGTTCTTTACATGACGTAAAGCTCAAACAAACACTAGCACATAACGCATATATAAAATGTTTAAAGTTCATTTTTTTTAACATGATTTAAAGTTTAGTTTGAAAGTTATAGGTTCCTGGTTCTGCTAAAATCTTTACCGAATTTGTATCAGAACTCATTAATTTTAAATTTGAATTTTCTGTAAAAATACTTCCATTTACAAATAAATGATCTTTATTACCATAAGGAATATGTACCTCTGCAGAAGTATTAGGTGGAATTATAACATCAAGATTAAAAGAATCATTCTCAATTTTCCAAGATGATGAAGCTTTTCCATAAGGTGTTTTTACGCTTGCTGAAGCTGATGTTAAATATTCGGTATTAGGTAAAGGTGCAATTCTAATTTTTAGGTAACCTGGTTCTAATGATGCTAGACCAGCGATACGCTCGTACATCCATTGGCCAATAGCGCCGTAGGCATAATGATTTAAACTATTCATAGGCTGTGAATTGTAACCACCTTCTTTACTAAAGCTATTCCAACGTTCCCACATCGTGGTTGCGCCTTGATTTATAGAATAAAACCAAGATGGATACGTTTCTTTAAATAGAATTTTATACATCAAATCTATTTCTCCCATATCATCTAAAACCTTTGGTAAAATTGGTGTTCCTAAAAAACCTGTTCCTAAATGATAATCGGCATTTTTAATTTCTTCCAATAAATACTTTTGCGCTTTTATTTTGGTTTCTGGTTTAAATAAATCAAAATAAATACCTAGTAAATAACTTGTTTGTGTTTGTATTTCTCCTGTAAACTTTCCTTCTTCAAAAAAAGCATTTTCGAAAGCATTAGCAACTGCTTTGTATAAATCTCTATATTTTTTTGCATCCTCTGATTCACCTAGAACAACCGCAATTTTAGACACTAAATGTGCAGAATGTGCAAAAAAAGCGGCATGTATTAAGTCTTTTGGAGTATCACCTCTATTACCCAATTTATCAGATTTAGAAGGATAAGGTTGCAACCAATCTGAAAACGAATGCATCTTTGGTAAATAAGGTTGTTTTTTTACTTTAGATTGATAGTAACCAACCCATTTTTTTGCCGACTCATAACTTTCTTCAAGCACAGTAATATCGCCAGTTGCATTGTAAATATCCCAAGGAATAATTACAGCAACGTCACCCCAACCAGAACTTCCATTTCTGGTTTGTAATACATCTGGTACAATAAAAGGCACCATACCATCTTTATGTTCAGATTGATTTTCTCTTAAACTTTGCAACCAAGCCGTCCAAAATGCATGTACATCATAGTTAAACAAAGATGTTGGTGCAATAACCTGTGCATCTCCTGTCCAACCCAAACGTTCATCACGTTGCGGACAATCTGTGGGGATATCGAAAAAATTATCTCTTAACCCCCAAGTAATATTACTTTGTAATTGATTCAATTTTTCATGAGAAGAAGTAAACATTCCGTTTTTCTCAAAATCTGAATGCTGCGCTATACCTTGTACCCAAGAAGCTTCTGGTTTCGCATTTTTATCGTAACCACTTAATTCTAAAAATTGAAATCCGTGAAATGTAAATTTTGGAACATACTCTATAATTTCATTTTTAGCAGCTACGTAATAATCGGTTGACTTTGCAGAACGATAATTCTTGGTGTAAAAAGTATTGTCTTTTAACAACATTTCAGAAAAACGTATTTTTAAAGTATCGCCTTTTATCATAGGCACTTTTACTTTTGGTACGCCAACTATATTTTGTTTTAAATTAAAAACTGCCGAATTATCATCAACTGAAACTATTTCTATATCTTTTAAAACCCCTTGATATTTTACAGTTTGATGTCTTTTTGGAGCTAATTTAACATCCTTAGAAATAGTTTCTGTTTCAACTAATTTCCATTTAGAATCATCAAAAGTAGCAATATTCCAATTTGGTATTTCAAAATTTGCATCATATACCTCACCATCATAAATACCAGCTAAACGTATGGGCCCATTAGTTGTTCCTCTCCAAGATTTATCAGAAACAATGGTTTGTTTTGAACCATCTTTCATGACAACTTCTAACTGAAATAAAATTTTAGGTGATAAAAAATTATCATAAAGCGCGGTTAGTCTGCTAATTCTTCCTGAATGCCACCCAGAAGCTAACTCAACAGCTAAAGCGTTTTTTCCTGCTTGTAAAAGCTCAGTAACATCATAAGTCAATGTTTCTATACGGTGATTATATGGCGTCCAACCCGGTGTCATAACATCGTCACTTACATCTTTTCCATTTAAATGCACATCAAAAACACCTTTTGCTGTAATGTATAATCTTGCCAAAGCCACATCAGAGGCTAACTCAAAACCTTTCCTTAAATATTGTGGCCTGTGCATTAAAAATTTACGAACACCCTTAATGCTATCTTTTGCAGTATCTAATCCTACCCATTTGGCTTGCCAGTCGGCATTGTTTAATAAACCTAATTCAAAAGAATTGATTTCGCTCCAATTTGAAGCCTTTTTATCTTGATTCCAATACCTTACTTGCCAATATACTTTTTGTCTTGATTTTAGTGCTTTTCCTTGATATTTTACAAAAGTTGATTGTTTACTTTTTTGTTTTTCAGAATCCCATAAATCGGGATTATTAGATAATAATTCTTTAGAAGATGCTACAACTATTTGGTAAGCAGATTGGGATTTAATTTGTTCTGATACAGGTAATTCCCATGAAAATGTTGGATTGGGGTTATAAAACCCTATAGGATTTTTAAAACCTTCGGAAATTTTTAAGGATATTGGTACATTAATCCCTTCTTTAATACATGACACACATAAAAGTAACGAAACGATAACACAATATAATAAGAAATGAAAACTTGACTTTATTGATAATTTCATATTAAACACAAAAAGATAACAATATTTTACGTCCCTAAAAAAGGTCTTAAATTAACTACCAAAGTCTTATTTTTTTTGATAAAAACTATCCTGTACTGTCTCGAAATTTAAATATTTAATAAGAATTACTTTTCATCTGAATTTTATAAGTAAAAAAGCTAGAGATTTTAGAATCTCTAGCTTTTTTTAAACAAAATGTTTTTTTAACTTTTTATCTAATTATAAGTTTAGAATGGAAAACCCTTTGATTATCGTCAACTATTTTTATTAAATATAATCCCGATTTAAATCGACCATTATTATCAATATCAATTCTATTTGAATTTATTGTATTTTGATAAATAATTTGTCCAAGCATATCGTTTATTACAATAGTAGCTTTATTTACGCCATTAAGTAAAACGGTAAATTGATTGTTTGCTGGATTAGGAAAAACCTTCGCTGAAAAAGCATTGGCTTCTACTTCTGGTGCACTTAGCGTTGTAGATTCTACTACCCATTTAGACCTGTCGTCGGAATTTCCAATATGTTCAATTATACCGTTGGCGTTGTGATATATATAATTTGAACCATTTCGTGTTCGAAATTGATATGTACCATCACTACTGTTATAAATAACGGTAAACTGTTTATCCGAATCTTCTCTTGGTGCAGAAAACCCTGTATTGATAATATCATTTGGAGGATTGCCAGCTGCTCGTAATATTCCCCTATCAGATCTTTTACTTTCTATATTATAATATTCTCCAGCTTTTACAAATTCCCATTCCTTATCGCCAGAAGCACTATTATCGCCTGTATCACTTTCAACGACATCTGAACCTACAGAGTATAAATATTTGCCTGTAACAAAATTCTTAATTCTATAAATATCACCTGTTAGGTCTGTTGGATCGAATTCACTAAAATTAACAGTATTTTCAATTGAAGATACTGTTTCATTATTCACATTATACGCAATAGCTTGAAGTGTATAGTCTCCTTCAGCAGTAGGTGACCAATCTATAGCATAAGGCGCACTATTGTCTTCACCAAAATAAGAACCATTTACCCAAAATTCAACCTTAGATATACTGCCATTTTCATCAACTGCATTCGCCGAAACTTGAACTGTTTCTCCTATATCAAAAGATGCACCGTTGGATGGTGAAGTTAAAGATACTCTAAACGGTTCTTGCACAATATCTAAATCAATAATCTGAAGATAAAGTGGCTGCGCATTACCCGATTTATCTTCCATTAAGTAATAGTATGCTTTACCATTTTCTATGTGGACAACGCCGTGGTCAAACTGTTTTCCACTAGTAGCCTCATAAACCTTCTCAAAATTATCAGTTCCGCCTTCTGCTTTGTACACAACTACCCTACCGTTATTTAAACCTACTGTATAAACATTAGGCCCTGAGGTGTAAAAAGATCCTGTTATAGATTTTTCTGTAGTTGTAAACTCTGTAGCACCTGCTGGCTTGTAGGTGTGTAAATTTTTAGTAACGTTATTATCCAAATCTCGTACCTGACTCTTAATATGTACATCCCCATTGTTGGTAACGGTCCAATCAAATCCCCCTACAATGTATACTCTATTTGGATTTGTTGTCTCTACGTAATCTCCAGGTTCCATGACTTTCATAAAATCGGCATCCCATAATGGAAGACTAAAAGATTCTCCTTTATAATTCTTCCAACCCGTAGCAGCCGTTTGATCATCTGAATAGGCATAATACACACCGTTTTGATAAAGATATTTATCATCATTGTTTTGTGACCTACGTTGAAAACCTAAACGAAACTTACCGTTTACATATTTCATATCACCGTAAAGCCCCCAGTTATAATCAATTCCTGGTTGGCTTCTAGCATTTAACCTATTAAAATCTGTGAAATTACCCCAATCTCCTGTATTGGCATCGTATTTTATAAACTTAAACATACCATTGTTATTACCACCTTCCCGCATAAGCATGAAAAGGTCACCATCATCATTTTGGAAAAACCGTGGATAGGTCAATGCAACAAACTCAGATTGAGCAGCAGTACCTGGCATTCTTAAATGTTTATAATCATCATTAGAATTTTTAACAAACTTATCTAATGTAAAATCTGCATCTGGAAGAGATGCCGCATTTTTAACTGAATAAGAATATCTAAAATAATCGTTAGCTAAACTTCCATTTGATGGTCTACTGGCACTGTAAGCATGCATATCATATAACAAATGAATTGTACCATCTAAAGGACTTATACCAACAGCTATGGTATTATGAGATTCTCCAATCCAGTATTGATTTTGATATCCTGTATGCCTATGAGGAAACTCTATAGTTGCCATTGTACCGGTTACTGTATTGTAACGGGTAAGCATAACATGACGATCTGCTTTACCACCACGATACCACGTCATAAAAACATAATCACCATAGGTTTTTATGGCATCTCCATGAGCAGAAATATTACGTCCAAAGAAAAAATCATATGGTGCATTATCTCCTGTATTAGAGGTGCCACTAGAAACTTTACTACCATCAAAATGGAGACCTAAATCTGTGATTTTAACTTCCGTTTCTAGAATAACTTGAGCTAAACTGGTTTGAAATAAACACAGCGTAAGAAGAACACTTAAGTTTTTTATTAAGAAACTTAAGTTTGGGGTATTTTTTTTCATGCTTTTTTTTTTAATATTCGAAATTGAATAATTATATAAAAATTATGAAAAAAAAGTTTAAAAGTATCCTGCTCTATCCTGAAAAACAGACAAACAACTATATTTACTCCATATAAAACACTTCTTCCAAAGGAATTGAGACTGGAGAGTTATCTGGATTAACGTCCATAATATCTGCCATAAAATCCCACCATTTTTTTACAATTGGATTATGTGCTAAATCTTGAGAACCTCCATCTCCTGAAACTTTTTGAAAAGCAAAAAGGGTATGGGTTTCCTCATCAAAAAATATGGAATACTCACTTACACCATTATCTTTTAAAAGCTTTTCAAGTTCTGGCCATAGCTCATTATGGCGTTTAGTATAGGCTTCTTTTTGTCCTTTATTTAATTTCATTTTAAAAGCTAGTCTTTGCATAATTTATTTAGTTTTATCAGTTTCAATATAAGGTATTGCTCCAGGATAACCCATTGGTACATTTGAAAAATACTTTTTGTCTTCTATTTTCTTAATTTGTTTATATGGTATCATTTCATAATTTATATCATATAATACTAATTTCTCTTTAATTGATTTCTTGAACCACCTTGGACTTATTTGTATTGATTTATTTTCTTTTTTTAATAATAAAAGTTCTTCTTTAACTTTTAAAGTAGTTAAAGCTTCCCAACGAATATGAATAAATAATACAATTAATGCATTTATCATAATTAAAAAAATGAGTCCATAATTAAATGCTTTTTTTTCTTTAAAAGAGTATAATCCAATAAGCATAGGTATAATAGGAATTAGCCATATTTGAGGAGCAAAACGGGCCCACCAAAAATGCTTACTTATTAGCAAAGAACTAATTATGGCACTATATGCTATAAGCACTAGAAGTCTTTTACTTTTATAATGCCTCAATAAATAAAACAAATAGAGTATTGAAAGAATTAAGATACCACTAAAAAAAGGACCAAAACCTGCAATTCTAGTTTCATGAAAACGGTAGGCTTTCCAACTTGAAATACTAGATATAAAAGGTATTGCTAATTCTGCATTATCTTGATTATCGTAAGGGGCATTTCCTGGTTTACCAAAATGAGCATAAAACAAACGAAACGGTAGTGATTTACCTTTCATATTTAAAGGTGTTTCATGCTTTTCATTCCCGTCTTTTCCTTGTTCTAGTTGACTTAGATATTCTTTAGATCCTAAAATGGGATATAATGGATTCCCTCTTTTATGCAGGTTTGAAACATAAGGATTGAATCCAAAAACAATTAGCCCTAATACAATTGCTAAAGTATGAAACCCTATATAGTTAAAAATCAAAGCTTTATTTTTTAATAGAATATACATAAATCCAAAGCCTGAAAAAATAATTAAAAATACTATACCTGTAAACTTTACATTGAGTAATCCAACTATTGCCATTATACCAATTAAGAGGTGTAAAAAATTATATTTACGAATTACAGAAAATAGAGCTGCTATATAAATACTGAGATACAAAAAAAGAAGACCATCTACTAAATAAGTTGCAATTTCGCTCCACACTACAGGATTTAAAATAATTAAACTAGAAACAATAAAACTATTTCGTTTACTTAATCTAAACTTTCTTGATACTATATAAAAAAATAAGCTAGCAGCTATTAATACAATAAAATTAAGTGCTTTACCGGCTTCAATAAAACCAAAAGTACTGTATATAGATGCAGCCATATACCAGGATCCTTTAGGAAAATGAATAATTGATAAATCGTTACTTCTATTAAATTTTCTGATAGGTTCTGAAAAAGGGTTCCACCCTTCGGCTAAATTATAAATAGCAGACTGATGATACCATTGTCCATCCCACGATAAATCCAAGAACAATCCTGAAACCAATAAAGAAAATACAATAAAAAAAAAACTTAGTAAAACCGAAACCTTAACTGTTCTTTTATCAATTTCATATTTCTTTCCTAAAATAAAAAGAACGATAACAGCCAAAATAACAGATAATGGAAATGTCCATGGTAAAAAAAAATGCCCAATAATAAAACTTAATAAAACCAATAAATGATTTAAACAAATAGTCAGTAACAGTATAAGGCAACAGCTTAATGTTATTTTATAACCAAAAGAATATTCATATTCTTTATTCATATACTAATATGATTTTTTCTTAGATAAAGAATTCTTACAACTATTTAAGATAATTATTATAAAATATTCAATCCTACTGTTTCTAATTTAAATCAGAAAGATTTATAGCTTTTGACTTACTAGGCTTAAAACCAATACGTTGAGACTGGACCATAATTATAGCATCTTTAGAAGCAGAAAATGGGTTTGTATAAATCGACCACGTTTCAGGAAAATCACCACCTTTAGTTTTAATTTTATAACCTATTGATGCACCTTCTGTTTCGCAATTAATTTGAATTTCACCATTAGAATAAGATATTAATGGTTGAGATGTTAGCGGTTTACTATCACTACCTTTCCAAAGTTGATTGATAAGTTCTGCTTCTGGTAAGTTTGGCTTATCACCAATTGCAACTAACCACCTATCCATTTCAGATCGTAATTCATTAAGCTTGTCTTTATAGTCTGGGTTATTAGCTAAATTATTTAATTCATGAGGGTCTGCTTTACAATCAAACAACTCTTCTTTAGGTTTTGAATTTCTAAACCATTGCATTTGTAAATCGTTTAACTTACCAGTATCTTTTAATCTTAATAATTCTTGCATTGTCGGAATTTTTTCCCTGTAAGCAAGTGGTAAATAATAACCTTGTTCTGGTCTATAATTACGAATGTATTTAAATTGATTATCCTTTACTGCTCTTATAGCATCGGTTACTTCATCGAAACGGTCTGCAGCAGCATGTATATAGTTACGTTTATTTTTAGCCTGATAATCACCTAAAAATGCTTGTCCTTGCATATACTCTTCAGGCTTTTCACCTATTAAAGATAATAACGTTGGAGCAAAATCTGTAAAACTAATTAATTGCTCGTCTTTAGTTCCTGCATTCATTTTATTAGGAAAACGAATAATCATTGGTGTATTTAAGCCTGAATCATAAATTAAACGTTTTTGCCTAGGTAATGGCCCTCCGTGGTCACCATAGAAAATGATAATGGTATTTTCTAAAAGTCCATCATCTTCTAATTGCTTTAAAACGGCTCCAACTTGATTGTCCATTTCGGCAATATTGTTGTACAATTTCCACATATCACGTTTAGTAACGTCATTATCTGGAAGGTATGGCGGGATATTAAATTTTGTATCTTTAGGTAAATGCTTTGTAATATCTTCTTCTGCAATTCTATTTTTTGCTTCAGGTAGTCCGTTTTGTTTCCAAGCATAAGTTCTATCACCAGCACGGTAATGTCTTGTTTCTATTTGTCTAAAACCATAAGGTTCAAATAAGCCAGATTCGTGTGTTTCTGTAAAATTGAATATTGAAAAAAAAGGCTGATTATCTTTTCTGTTACGCCAATGTGCATAAGGACTACTTTCATCCCACGCTGTAACTGGTGCTCTAAATTGATAATCTTCCTTATAATTATTAGTACAATAATATCCATTTAAACGGAGTAATTCACTAATCATTTTTACTTGAGAAGGGGGTACTGCTTCATACTTAGGCAAGCCTGTTTGCTTAGTATTAGATGTTGTACGCATATGGTTTGCACCAATACTTGAAGGGTACATTCCTGTTGCTATGGCTGCCCTACTAGGGGCACATACACCAGAAGTTGAATACAAATTAGGATAAATAACACCTTCGTTAGCTAAACGAGTTAAATTTGGTGTTTTAACAGTTAAGTCTCCAAAAGGTGGAATATAAGCTCCCATATCTTCTGTAACTAACCATAAAATATTAGGTTTCTTAGGTAATTCTACTTGCTCGTTATTTACTATCTGTTCATTTTTGCTTTTGGTGTTTTGACATGTAAAAAACATTAAACAAAATACGCTACAAATTAATGTATTAATTTTCATTTTTAATTGTATTATCATTGTGACTTATATTGTTATAAGATAATATAACAATATAAAACACTAAATTATTTACTTCTTTTTAGCAATAACAACATACATTCTAGCGTCTTCTGGAGCATCTCCATCACTATTTCCAGCCATAACTACACTCTCTCCTGCTTTAACGTCACGCTTAAATAATGACATTTTAACTTCTCCTATAATGAAATCATCCCCTGTATCAACATAATCTTCAATTAAAAACTCTGGACGAGACACTCTATCATCATGTCCTACATAAAGTGTCATATCTTCTCCTGCTATAAATTGTAACAGGTCTCTTGCCCAATAACGACTATCTGAATTAGGTACTCTTACATATTCTGAACCATGTAAATAGCTTGGAATCTTTGTATAGTTATATTGTAAGTCAGTATATGGTTTCTTTCCCCAAAACACATTTGTTCTTAACATTGCTTGAGAGTCTCCTGTATAACTAAATTTAGTAAACAATTTACTCTTATTAGTAACACCTGGCACATAAGGAGGAATAAATGGTGTGTAAGCTGTTTTAGGTTCTTCTTTTACTACTGTCTTATAAAGTTGAGGCATTTTAGTACTTAAACCACCTTCTAAATTTACCGGTTTAGAATTTAAAGTAATGGTAGCATCTTTCAACCCTTGTCTTTTTGCTGTAATTTTAACTTCACCTGCTTTTAATAATGATTTAATTGCCACTCTATTTATACCGCATTCTGTATCTAGATATAGGTTATTAATTGTGTTTTCTTTACCACTATTATAACCACCTCTCCATATACCTGCCCCTGATATAGTAAAATCTATACGTCCTTTATCTAATGGACATCTGTTACCTTCTTTATCAACAACTTCAACATCGATTAAAGCAATATCTGATCCATCTGCTAACCATCCATCGGCACCAGTTATAGATGTTAATTTAATAGCTACAGGCTCTCCTGTAGTATGTTTAATTTGTGTTGCAGAAAGTTCATTATCAATATAAGCTTCTGCTCTTATTTCACCAGGTTTCCATTGTACATTATCAAATTTATAAACATACCCATTATCTGGAATAGTATCAGTACCTATCAACTCATTATTTACAAATAATTTAACTGCTGCTGTATTGGATATAACATATAATGGCTTGGTTGTATCTTCGGTATAATTCCAATGTCCAATTATATGAACTTGTGGTTCTGGTCGCCACATAGATTTTAAAGCATAAAACCCTTCTTTAGGTAAGCGAACAGCATCAACTTCTCCACTTGCTCTGGTAACTTCTGTAGGACATCTACCACCATGAGGTCCATCAGAAAAAATCCAATTTGCACCACCACTATGGTAAGGCTTTTTACCCATTTTTTTCCACCAATGGTCTGCTTGTCTTACAGCAAATTCTTCTGACGTTAATTTATAGGTATTTCTGCTTAAATTTGGGTGACTGAAAAAGTTATCATCTGGTGAATATTTATCCCATGATCTACGTGGTGCTTCATCTCGACAATATTCACTTTCAATAATTGGTAGGTTAGGATATTCACCTTCCCATCCTTCAGTTCCAATTTCAATACTAATGTATTTTTCTGACCAAGGTGCATTATCTGCACGTCTGTGTCCCATTAATCGTTTTCCTTTAGGATCGAAAGTATCAATAACATCTAATATTTCCTGATAATGTGCTTCCGACTCAGCCCAGTTACCGCCTTCCCATATAAAAATAGATGGATGGTTACGGTAGTAAACAATCATATCTCTAAAAGCAGCAATACGTATATCCCAAGTTTCTCCTTCATCTTCAGATTCTCCTGCAACGCCAGGCATTAAGGTTACAAAACCATATTTATCTCCCATGGCTATTTCAGCTGGAGATCCTGCGCAATGTCCCCAACGTATAAAATTACCTCCTGCTTCATCCATTAAATCATAGGTAAAATCTCTTAACCAGTCTGGTAAAGCAGCACCAAGTCCTGCCCAACTATTGGTTGGTTTTTGTCCCCATCCATGCAACTTTACATATTCCTTATTAATATGAAAACCAGAGTCTTTATTAAATTCAAAACTTCTTATTCCCAGAGGTGTTTCGTAACTATCTAATACAACATCATTTTGTTTAACCACGGTATAAACTTTATACATATAGGGGTTACGAGTGTACCAAAGTTGTGGGTTATCAATATTTAATTGTGTTTCAAATGTAAATTTTTCATTTGCTTTTATATCTTGAGAATTTGTTCCTTTTTGAACAATATTACCTTCTTTATTAATAATATAAGTTTCAAGAACCACATTTTTTTGTTCTTGATATTCATTATAAACTTCAGATTTTACAGTAACAGTTGCTTTATCGTTAGTAATGTTATCTGCATATGCATACGTACCAACTGTTTTTAAATTATCGTACAAAGGTAAAGTTACGTGTAAGGGATCCATAACATGTAAAAATACATTTCTATAAATTCCTCCATGTGTTGGGTGCCAATGTTCATGATTCCATACTAAAGGAAAATTATCTCTAAAATGATCGCCTCTGTCGTTATTAACTTTTACGGCTATTACGTTTTCTTCTCCAAAATTAATGTGAGAAGTTAAATCAAATCCGAAAGGGATAAACCCTGTTTGGTTTTGACCAATATGCTTACCATTAATATAAACATCGGCAATTTGTCGTACCGATTCAAATTCGATAAATATTTTTTTTCCTTTTTCTGATTCTGGAAGCGTGAAATTTTTTCTATACCAAACTGTACCTCGCCATTGATTATCTTCTCCATCGTGATGACCATGACTTAAATCATCAAAAGTATCAACATCATTAAAAGTATGCGGACAACTTATTGTGACCCAGGATTTATCATCAAATTCTTTTGATTGAGCATGATCTGGATTCTCTTTTATAAATTTCCAATCAAGATTAAAATTATATTTAAACCTATTACCCTTAGATAAGTCTTTTTCATGATCTTGAGAGCTACAACCACTTAAAAACAAAGTAGTTAAACAAAAAAACAGACAAACTATACTTTTAAAACGCTTTTTCATAAATTAAATAATGAGAAGTTACTTTAATTTTTAGCTGTTAAGATTATGGTTTTTAAGTCTTTTTCCATAGATGATGCCCCAACTGATATTGTAAATGTTCCTGGCTCCACCACTTTTTTCATATCTTGGTTTAACACATTAAGCTCATTAAAACCTAATTTAAAGGTTACTGTTTTTGTTTCACCTGGTTTTAAGGAAATACGCTCAAATCCTTTTAACATTTTAAGGTAACGTCCTACTGAAGCATAATCGTCTCTAACGTACATTTGTACTACCTCATCTCCTTGTCTATCCCCAGTATTGGTAACTTCTATTGAAACTGTGGTTTCTCCATCTGTATTTATAGTATTACTTTCTAATTTAGGTTCTCCATATTTAAAAGTCGTATAACTTAATCCATAACCAAATGGAAATAAGGGTGACTTATCAGTAAATCGGTACTTTCCTTTTCCAGATCCAATAAAATCAGGACGCTCAAGATAAGTTACAGGAACTTGCCCAACGGAGCGTGGAAAAGACATGGTTAGTTTACCTCCTGGATTTACGTCTCCAAAAATAACGTTAGCAACAGCATTACCTGCTCTCATACCACCATACCAAGTTTCAAGTACTGATGGTATGTTTTCGGCTATATAGTTGATACTTAATGGGCGTCCATTAATTAAAACCACAATAACTGGTTTTCCTGTTTTATGAATCGCCTCTACCAATTCATTTTGAACACCATACAAATCAAGATCAGAACGATCTCCACCTTCACCACATGTTTTATGAGAGCTACCTACTACTAGAACAACAGCATCTGATTTTTTAGCGGCAGAAATAGCCTCAGGAAATCCTTCTTTTGAAAAACTATCAATATCACAACCTTTAGCGTAATTTATTTTTACATTATCTCCTACTTTTTTCTTTAAACCATCAAGAACTGAAACATAATATGGTGGTAACCCTGAATAGCCACCCAATAGTTTATAGGTTTTCTTTTTAGGTCTCTCTTCATGAGCGTTAGGGCCAATAACTGCTAAAGATTTTATTTTAGATAAATCTAGTGGTAAAAGATTATTATCATTTTTTAGCATAATCATAGATTTTTCTGCCATTTCCAAAGCAAACTCACGATGTTCATCAGTACCAGCTTCTACAGTTTTCTCATCAATCTCTTTTGGTTTTGAATCAAATAAGCCTAATTTATATTTTGCTGTTAGAATACGTGATGTGGCTTTGTCTATATACTTCATCAATGAAGGATCCTGCTTTATTGTATCCTTCAATACATTGATATGATAGGTTGACAAATCAACATTCTTACCAATTACCAAGTCCATATCAACACCCGCTTTTAATCCTAAAATAGCCGATTTAGCTCTGGTTTCAGGAATAAAATGCATAGTCTGTAATCTCCCAACATCATTATTATCAGAAACAATAAAACCATCAAAACCTAGCTCGTCTCGTAAAATATCCTTTAACAACCAAGTATTCATATGACAAGGAACTCCGTTAAAATCTTGATGCCCTGGCATAACGGAACCTACCTTTGCTTCCTTTACTGCTGCCTCAAACGATGGCAGATAAACCTCACGCAAACGACGTTCGGACATATCACTAAATCCACCATTTATACCACGACGATTTTCAGGATATCCAACAAAATGCTTAGCTGTGGCGATAACATGATTTTCATCAAATTGCTCATCGCCTGTACCTTGTAAGCCCTCGATAAACGCAACACCCATTCGTGAAACTAAATAAGGGTCTTCACCATAAGATTCTTCAACACGACCATATCGTGCATCTCCTGAATAAACATCTAAATTGGGAGAATAACAATGAGTAACACCTAAAGCACGAGCTTCTAACGCTGTTTGTGAAGCCATTTTTTTGATTAACTCAGGTTCCCAGGTTGAAGCACAGGCCACCGCTTGTGGATAAACCGTTGTATTACCATAATAATCAAGAACAAGCCATAATCCATGTAATGCTTCCCCATACTTCATAACAGGAATGCCCAATCTTTCATTGGCAGGTGCATCCTGAATCATTTCTGTCATCTTCTCTTCTAAGGTCATTTGACTAATTAAATTTTCAACTTTTGAGGCAATTTCAGAATCTTTCTGAGACGTCGTTTTATTCGCTTTACTTTCTGAGTTGCAATTCAATAATAAGACTGTAAAAAATCCAAGAACAAATAATTTCTTCATAAACTCTTTTTTAATAATTACTTTATTTTAATTAATCAAAATTCCTTATTCCAGGAACAATTTTTATATCCAATATCCCTTCGGTTTTTGGCCATTTTAATACTATTAATTTTTGACTTTTGGAATCCCAAATAAAATCTGTCGGATCAATTTCATTAGACAATTTATAAATTTCAAGTCCAACATTTTTTAAAGGATTATAATATAAGACTGACTCTTGACCTATAAATATTGAAAAACCATCAGGATAATGTCTATTAGCACCAATAAATATTTTTGATGCACCTTTGCTATTATCTGGTTTTATTTTAACATCTAAACTTCTAGTTGCATGATTAAATAAAAAGGATTGAATATCTCCTGCAATAGATTGAGGAAAAGGTCTAGAAATCACATCTGTAATATACTTTCTTTCTACTGTACCTGCATCTGTTTTATCACTAAATATCGACCAAGTTGAAGGGCCACCTGGAAGAAAATTTTGCATGGTTCTATTTCCTAAAAACCAAGCTTTTATAGAACCTACACCCATCTTATCGAAAACTTCGGCAGTTCGGATATAAAGCTCTCTGTATTTTAATTGCCCTAGCTTGCCCTCTATTATAGTATCGGTTGTTGCAAATGTTGGAAACCCCCATTCTCCAATTAAAATTGGAGCTTTTAACATATCTGATTCCTTATCAAATCGATCCATATTACGCTTTATAAAGCTTATATCATTTTGGTATATATGCGGTGCAAAAATGATATTTTTTCTATTAATTGGCTTTGTAATTTCTGAGTATTGATTATTATCTATTTTCTCTCCTTTATTCATAAAAATAGACTGAAATAATATCATTTTATCTTCATTTATTTTTTGACTTTCATCAATTATTTTTTGATATAAAGGAATAAGGTATTTGTTTGTTAAATTTTCATAAGAAATATCCATGGTTAACTTTCTTGGTTCATTAACCACATCGTATCCTAACACAGAAGATGCATTGGAATATCGGTTCCAAATTACTTTCCATGCATCTATATAAGTTTTATATTCATTCTTTTTATTTTGCCAGAATTCTTCCCAGACAAACTTATCTACACCATAAACTGTCATTTTAAAAACCGTTTTTATACCATGGTATTTACCTAAAGCCACTAAAGAATCTAATTTAACCAAATAATCTGGCTCAAGCTTACCACCTGGAAAATTACTAAGTTTACCTAACTCCAACCGAATAACTTGGGTGTTAGCTCCCATTCGCACCATACGTACGTAGTCGTCGCTATTAAAAAACACTTCACCTTTATGGTCGTTGGTGTTTACTACAAAACCTCTGGGTATAATATGTTTTCCCATATCATCTCTAAGGCCATGTTTTATTTGTGAAAACGTGTGAAGTGAGCTTAAAAAACAAAAAAACAGAATGCATCTAACTTTTACGGACATGAAAAAGGATTTATTATTACAATTTTATTACCAATCAAAGTTAAATTGAAGAATAAAATTTTGTATCCTGTACAGTACTGCAAAATAAAATATTTAAAGAATTAGTATAAATTACACTATTTATTAGCGTTTTTAACAACAAAAAGACCGAAAGAAAACTTCTTCCGGTCTTTTAAACTAAACTAACTCAAAAAAATAAAACTAATATTTATCTATACCCATTATTTGTTGGATCTGATTCCAATAAAGCTGGATTATTTTCTAATTCTTGTAAAGGAATAGGCAATAAAACATGATATGGTTTTATATTTACATTAGGCTCCCAGAAACGATATTCAAGATTCTGAACTACATCTAATAATATTCCCCATCTAATCAAGTCATATCTTCTAGTTGCTTCTCCGGCTAACTCCCATTTACGTTCATCGTAAATAGCTCTTCTAAACGATTCTTGATCTAGTCCTAATATAGCTTCAGCTTCTACTTGAGTAGCAAAAGCACGCTCTCTTACTTCTCTTATATATTCAAAAGCAGTGTTAGGGTTTCCTCCAGGGCGTTCGTTTTCGCATTCAGCAGCCATTAAGGCAACATCAGCTAAACGGAATACCATTCTATTATCTGAGTGGTTAAAACGCGGTGAAGTTTCCAAATCTAAATTCCAAAATTTAGCCATGTAAGGAAATACTAAATCGAAACCTAAATAGTTATCTACAATATTAAGTTCTCTTCTTAAATCATTCATAGGAAATTTTTCCGCAAAATCTTTCGAAGCAACTTGTAAACCAGTTCCATTAAAGGCTTGTCCATTTGCAGCAAGCGCAGCTCCAAGAGCTCCTCTTTCATCGGTATTAAGGGGTTCATCTCTTAAACGCGGGTTAAACATACTTGGTCTCCAACTATTATTACCAGCAAATGAACGGCCAGGAAAAGCAGGATCAAATATACCTTCAATGTCCTTTGCAAAATCTAATGACCAAATAATCTCAGCATTATATTCATTTAACGGATCAAAAACATCATTATAGTTTGGTAAAATGGTATGAGGAGATCCATTTAAAATTTCATTACACTTATCTAAACCAGCTTGCCAGTTTTTCTGCTTCATATAAATTTTAGCCATAATTGTAGCGGCTGCCCATTTTGAAGCTCTACCGCTTTGATCACCGGTATATGAATCTTGTAAATTATCTTGAGCAAACTGTAAATCTACTAAAGTACCTGCAATTATAGTTGCTTCATCTGTTCTTCCTAATGCACCTATTTCCTCTAGTGTAAGCACTTCTGTATAATATGGTGCCGCGCCCCAAAGATTAGTAATGTGCCAGTAACATAAACCTCTTAGAAATGTAGCTTCTGCAATAATATCTGTTCGAGCTGGTTCAAGTATGCCTTCATTCCCAGTTACTCTATCTATAATTACATTGGTATTTAATATGACTCTATAAAGATCCTTCCAAGTATCAGAAACACTCATTTTTTGAACAGATACATCTGCCAAAGCTTCATTCATTGTATAATTACCAATAGGCTGTACAAAATTTGCAGCACGGTTAGGTTCAATGATATCGGCACCATTATCATAAAAATGATCAAGCCCTACTTGCCCGTATATAGAATTATTCTTTAAAATGGCATATGTACCATTAATAGCTTGTCTTGCATCACTTTCTGAAGCAAAAAAGGTTTCAGGAGAAACAAGTGCTCTTGGTTCTTCTTCTAAAAAACTCTCACAACTAAAACATGAGAATATCATAAAGACGTATAAAATTATATTTTTTGTTTTCATAATCATTATTTTTTTAAAAAGTTACGTTTAAACCAAGTGTTATAACTCTTGGGTTAGGATATTGTGCACTAAGATATCCTTGTGCTATATTACTACGACCAAAACTACTTGCTTCTGGATCAATTAATCTCGTTTTAGAAAACAATAATAAATTCGTTCCTGAAAAATAAACGGTTGCATTGTTAATTCCGTCTAATCCCATTTTATCAACAGGGAAATTATATGCTAATCTCACGTTTTTTAGACGTATGTGCGATCCATCTTCAACATATTCCGAATTACTTGGTGTGTTTGTAACAGAATCTGCACCTGCTCTAGGAATATTAGATGTTTCATTAACACCTTCTATCCAACGGTCACGTAAATCTCCAAACTTAACACCTTCTCCACGGTTAAAATAATTATTCCTCATGTTTAGGTTGTAGACTTCATTGCCCGTAGTACCTTGAAAATAGAAAGAAAAATCCCAGTTCTTATATGAAAATGAGTTTTCAAATCCAAAAATTAAATCTGGTGTAGGATCTCCTAAAATCACGTTATCCTCAGTTGAAATAATACCATCCGGAACACCATCAGGACCGCTAATATCGTCAAATCTAGACCCACCAACAACTTGAGCAGTTAAACCAGAAGCATCAATCTCAGCTTGACTTTTCCATGTCCCTAAGTATCTAACTCCTGTGTAAACAGGAACTGATTCTCCAACAATTAAACGTGTATTACCAGACCCAATAATAGGATCTACTACAATATCAATAAAATCTACACCACCAAGGTCTAAAATTTTGTTTCTGTTTGCAGATAATGTTACCGTAGAATTCCAATTAAAATTAGAGGTTCTAACATTTGTAGAGTTTACAAGAAATTCCCATCCTTTATTTTCTAAAGATCCAACATTTTGTAATTGACTATTAAAACCTGTTTGTCTTGGAATAGTTACATCTAATAATAAATCTTCTGTTTTCTTGTAGTAATAATTAAATTCTGTAAAAACTCTACCACCAAACAAAGATGCTTCTAGAGCGATATCGAACGAACTTGTAGTCTCCCACATTAAATTGGGATTTGAAGGCCTACCAAGAGTCAAACCGGGCACTTCTTTACCATTAAGTGTTGTATTTGCTTCAGTTAATTCTCCAAAAGTTCTATATGGCTCAATAGCTTGATTACCTGATTTACCCCAACTAGCTCTTAATTTTAAATCTTGAAACACATTTTGATCTTGCATAAAATCTTCTTCAGATATTTTCCAAGCTCCTGCTATTGAAGGGAAAAACGCATATTTATTACCTGGTGCAAAACGAGAACTACCATCTGTTCTTCCTACTAAAGTTAAAAGGTATTTATCTTTATAGCTATAATTTAATCTTCCGAAAAAAGATGCTATTTGAAATGCACTATAATCACTAGAAACCGCTGCCCTAACTGGATCTGAAAAACCTAAGTTATCAAAACCTACTGCATCACTTGTAATTCCTGCAGCCTCTGATAAAGCTATTTCAGTAGCTACTTTTTGAAAAGAAGCACCTGCAAGTGCGGTAATACTATGATTTTCTCCAAAATCTGATTGATATTGTATAGTATTTTCATTATTCCATCCTGTACTAGCAACTGTTCTCACACTCGCTGTACCTCCATCGGGTACGTTATCTGCGAGAAAACCTGGCAATTGACTAGATGTAAATCTATTTTGCTTAGTATTGTTAAATTCTGGACTAAATGTAGAACGAATAGTCCACTTTGGAGCTGGACTATACTCTAAATAAACTGTTGCTAATAAATTATTAGTAAACGTTTCATTAGTATTCAATGCTATAGCAGCTAAAGGGTTATTAAAAGGAGCTCCTGCAACCTCATCTCGTCCATTAAAGGTTCCATCGTCATTAAAAGCAGGCTGTGTACGAAGTATACCAAAAGCTGCCTGACTAAAACTACCCAGCGCGTTATCTTGTTCTAGTCTAGAATAATTTAATCTAAATCCTGTTTTTACTTTATCGTTAATTTTAAGATCTAAATTTGTTCTGAAAATATATTTTTCAATACCAGAACTCCTAACGATACCTTCTTGATTAAAATAATTAAACGATGTGTAATAATTAACATTATCTGATGCTCCAGAAACAGAAATATCTGCATTATAAATTGGAGCAGTTCCTAATACTAAATCAACCCAATCGTTGTCAGGATATGAAGATGGATCACCTGGAAATGGCTCTGCAGCAGACCTAAAACGAGCACTTTCGTTTGTAAACTCTATTTGCTCCCTTTGAGAAAGTCTATCTGGTAATTCTGGTAACATTTGTGAACTTGTATATAGATTTAGACTAATCTGTGGTTTTCCAGTTCCAGCTCCTACACCATTTTTTGTAGTTACTAAAACTACCCCATTTGCACCTCTAGAACCATAAATGGCAATAGAAGAAGCATCTTTTAAAACCTCGATAGATTTAATATCGTTACTATTAATGTTGTTTAAGTTGAAATTTGTACCAACCACAATACCATCAATAACCCAAAGCGGCTCATTACTTCCCGTAATGGAGTTACCTCCTCTTACTCTAATAACAGTACCAGCACCTGGCGCACCACTAGTTTGTGTTACTTGAACACCGGCAGCTCTTCCTTGTAAAGCTTGATCTACTCTGGCAACTGGTACAGCCGTTAAATCTTCTGAACTTACAGATGATACCGATCCTGTTAAATCTGATTTTCGTTGCGTACCGTAACCAATAACAACGACTTAATCTAGCTTATTGTCTTGCTCTAAAGATACATTGATTTGAGTTTGATTACCTACAAGTATTTCTTTTGTTGAGTAACCAATGTAAGAAATAACAAGTGTACTTAGTGCATCTGCCTTAATAGTAAACTCTCCATCAAAATCAGTAGTTGTACCTTGTGATGTCCCTTTAATTAATACTGTTGCTCCTGGTAGTGGTTGACCGTCTGCAGTAACTGTACCTTTTACAGACTGCGCATTAGACATTGCCATACAAGAAAATGCCAAAATAACACACATCCAGGTTTTCCGAAAACTCGAACGAATACTTAATTTAGTTTTTAAATTCATAAAATTTTAGTTTGATTGTTAATAGATTCCTAAAATATTATGAATTTTTTTATCAACTGTCCTGTTGCATCCCTTACTATCCTGCACTACCCTGTGCTATTCTGTACTATTCTGTACTATCCAATAATAGGTTGTTAAAAAAAAATCTCAGACTACATAGTAATCTGAGATTTCACAACTAAAAGAATGGTTATTTACTCTTTATTTATTGAGGAATTAATTCAATTAATTTAACACTATGTGGTTCTAAATCCACTTGTAAGGTAAGCTTACCATCTATTTTTTTTACAATAGAATCTGTGATTGTTAATGGCAATTTAGCCAACTGTGTATATTTGGTTAAGTTGGAATTTAACACGTTATCCCATCCATCTCCAAAACGATCTGAAGGTCTGTTTCCATAAATACGGCCGTTCGTATTTTCAACGATACCAGCTGCTCTTAAATCTTTATAAAGTTCGTGCATCATGATACCATGGTTTTTATCTATAGTCCACTCTTTCATTTTCCAGCTTGTACCGCCGGAAATTTGCCCACCATCTAATTGAGGGTAAAGCGTTCTGTTTGAAGTGCTTGTACGGCTTGTATTATGATTATAAACCATTAAGTAGATAATATCACCTTTTATAACAGGTATTACACCTGCATGGCCACTAAGATTATCAATAGTTTCTAATCTACTACCTCCTTCCATCTTCAAAAACATTTCGGTTACATTCCGTCTACCTTGAGGTAAATTACTAGATTCTATTTCTTGTCCCCAATCATAAATTTCAGTAATTCTATTCTCATAAGCCAAGTCTGCAATTCTTGCATACCAACTTGCTCCTAATTCTGTTGCGTCTGTTAAACTAAGCCCACGAACCCTATTTTCGTCACGCAATATCCCAAATTCTTGAATATCAAAAGGTATATTACTAAACTGTGGGTAACTATTTAATTTAGCTCTGTACGCATCTACAGTTTCAGGAAACTTAACTGTGTTTTCGTCAATTTTCTCGTAGTATGAAATACAGAAAAAATCCATTTTTGTCCCTACTTCTCCTGTTGCATAATTGGTACCATTGGCACAATGATCAATAATCTCTGTAGTGAAAGTAGCAACGCCTTCGGTTAAATTATTTCCTGGGCCAATAATAGCATCCGGAATAACTTTTAAAACCTCATCTACTGTAATATCGTAATGTTTAAAAAACTCATCTTTAGTGCCATTCCAATGTTGGGGCGAATAGTTTGGCTCTGTAGC
This sequence comes from uncultured Algibacter sp., assembly GCF_947495675.1. GTDB lineage: Bacteria > Bacteroidota > Bacteroidia > Flavobacteriales > Flavobacteriaceae > Algibacter_B. Next base: position 57,959 of record NZ_CANLZX010000007.1, read on the forward strand.
TACTCGAAAGCGCCATGTTTTAACTTCATTCATACCAAACTCATTAACAAGTGTTTGCATAAATGCATTTATGTATTGTCTCCAAATATCATAATCATCTGGCGGGTTTGTATTCCCATAGGTATTTACCTCTTTTACCGCATTCATTTCCCATGGCACATTATCTAATACAATTCTAGGTTTAAAACCGGTTAACATAAAATTGCGCATATCATTTAACAAATCACTAAAATCTGTTATGATATTTCCCGAACCATCCACACCTTTGTAAAAGTCATTTTTGTTATCCGTTCTACCACCCAAAACACGAACCAAATTATAACTTTTAACATACGGCTTAATATTTTCTATATTGGTCCTAAAACCAGAACTACTAAAACGCGTTTGATTTATCATTGGTCTTGTTGACCAGAAATTATATAATTGCCCTACAACTGCGCCAGTATTAATACTAACTAAATTATCGGGATCTACAACAATTACAGGCTGTTCTGGCTCTTCTGGTTCTTCTGGTTCTTCAGGATCTGGATTTTCAATAACCGGTTCGGTTAAATCTTCTGACTTTGAACATGTAAAAAATATGGTGAATAATGAGAGAAATAGAAGAATAGATAATCTTCTAAAGGAATATAACATTTTCATAAGCAATTTGTTTACTTCAAAAATAAATAAAAACCAACTAACAAACCATCCTGTACTGTACTGTACTGTACTGTAATGCTATTATAAATAGAATTAATAAATTTTTGAAAGTTAAATACCTATGTTAGATAAAAAAACATCTTGAGTTAACAACATATTGTATATTTAAACTACAAAGACTTCAATCTAATATTTTTAAAAGACACAGTCATTGGTGGACCAACATGCACTTGAACGCCAACGAATCCTTTTAAACTTCTATTTGTAGTATCTAAATCGATTACTTCACTCATTAAAACACCGTTTACATAATGCTGCATTAGACTATCTACAACAATTAAATGCATGTCATTCCAGTCATTTTCTTTTACATTCGACTTTAGAGTTTTAGTATCCCCTAAAGAAGCCACAACATCTCTAGTTTGCCAACAATTCTTTTTAACGTTTTCTTTAATGTTTTTAATAGAAATGCTATCTGGCAAAGCATTAATTACCACTTTCTCTCCAATATATGCTAAAGTGGTTCGCTTTTTTTCTTCGTAATTTTGACCAGTATATTTATTTTTTCCATCAATATCACATTGGTAACCTTTTAAAGCAAAGGGGAAACCATCAATAACTTGACTTCTATAATTAACACCACTATTACCCGATTTGGAAATTTTGTACTGTAATTTTAATTCAAAATTTTCAGGTTGTTCTTTATTATAAATTATAAAAGTATTTCTTTTTAAAATAGTCTCTGGAGTTACTTCACCAACCAAAATACCGTCTTTAACCTTCCAATAAGCAGTATCACCCTTCCAACCTTCTAAATTTTCACCATTAAAAATAGATCTGAATCTTGATGCCTCTTTATTAGCTTGGTTATTCACATTATACTTACATGAAAAACACGTAATTAGAAATAGTAAACATATCGTTTTAATAATATTTAAAATCATTTTATTAATATTAATCTAATGTTATCTTACTCTTCCACCAATTTTCATTTGGTTGAAAATCTTTTGATAGAACTTCTAATCGTTGCTTTTCCAGGGCTGGTAATTTTTTATTTATGGTATTTAAATAACGATTTTGCGCTTTAACTTTACTGTATTCAACATCTTTAACGGGATATTTAGCACCTACTTTTTTTAACCAAGACAATAAATTATGGCTTAATTCTTTTGCTATTTCTGAATGTTGTGCAATCACATTTAAATTGTCATTTTCGTTTGAAGGTAACTTATACAACTCTTCACGACCATCTTCCCAATAGTGAATTAGTTTCCATCCATTTTGTTGAATTATAGAAGCTGGTTCGCCACCTTGATTACCGTAGTGAGGATAGTGCCAATACAATGGCCTATTTACAGCTAAAATCTTTCCTTCCAGTAATGGCTTAAGACTTATACCATCTATATGCTGTTTTGGTAGTAGTGGCACATTGGCAACATCAAGTAGTGTAGGATAAAAATCGGTATTAATTACGGGGAAATCTGTTGTAGTACCCGTTTTTTTTAACCATGGTATTTTTATAAAATAAGGTTCTCGAATACCACCTTCCCATTGATAGCCTTTTCCGCCTCTTAACGGCAGGTTACTTGTTGCATAATGATCGCCTGAGGCTACACCTCCGTTATCGGAAGTAAAAACTACAATGGTATTTTCTTCTAATCCGTTATCTTTTAATGCTTTTAAAACAATACCAACAGCATCGTCCATGGTTTCTACTAACCCTGCATAAACTGGATTGTCTTGAACTTTACGAATTGGTAAAACACGTTCCATACTGTAACCAGTATTTGCTATACCTATTGAATCGGCTTTATCGCGGTATTTTGCCCATTTAGGTTCTGTAGTTTGTATAGGTGCATGTACTGCATAAAAGGATAAGAAAGCAAAAAATGTGGTGTCTTTATGTTTTGAAATAAAATTGGCTGTTTCATTGGCTAAACGTAATGTTAAATTTTCTCCTTTTTGCTTATTGGGCAATTTAGGGTTATTCCATGGTGAGAAGAAACCGCCTCTAGGCGAACCCGCATCTATACCTGCAATATTAATATCGAAACCATGATTTTCGGGGTATGCTCCTTCACCGCCTAAATGCCATTTTCCAGCAAAAAAGGTTTTGTATCCGTTATTTTTAAAAGCTTCAGCAATAGTAATATCTTCTTGCGGTAATGCATGAACATAATCTGCTGGTAATAACTTATCATAACGATTTCTTTTACGCCAATCTTCTCCTGTTTTGGCACCAATCCAATCGGTAATACCATGACGAGCAGTAAACTTTCCTGTCATGATGCTGGCTCGTGATGGACTACAAACTCTACTAGCTGCATAGCCTTGAGTAAACATCATCCCTTCGTTTGCCAATTTATCTACATTTGGTGTTTCGTAAAATGTACTACCTGTAACACCTAAATCATGATACCCTAAATCGTCAACTAAAATGAATAAAATATTCGGTTTTTGATGTTGCTTTATAATTTCTGATGCTTTGAATTTACATCCAAAAAAAAAGAAAATACTAATACCAAAAAACAGCTTATTTAGTATATGCATGAATTTTAAACTTTATTTAGCTGCTTTTGGCCCATCATAATCATAGGTAAACCAATCAACATCTATATAACCTGTATCTGCTTTTTCATTCCAAGAGAAAAACCCTAATCTATCGCCTGTCCATTTTCCAAATGCAATAGTAAATGTTGGTCCAAAACGTGTATAATTTTTACCATCGATACTATATTCATAAGTGGCTTGGTTTATATTATTTGAGGTTCTTACATATAAGTTGTTACCTGTTATATCTGGCCCTTTTGTTTTTTTAGACATTGGATCCATATAAAACAGACTCTTTTTACCATTTTCATCTACTTCAACACCCAACAAATTAAAGACACCTCCATATCTTACAAATCCTGCTAATTGATGTGGTTTCATGCCTGAAACATCAAACTTTGCTACAGCAGTACCTGTTGTAATTCCCATAATTCGTTGACTTAATGTGTTACAAGCTCTCCAGAAATCTGAATCTGAACCATCATTGTTTGTCCACTCGTTTATATTTGGTCCATAACCTTTTTCGTTTGGTAATATTTTGCTTGCTTTAAGGCGTAGCCACCCTGGGCGCTCGGTTAAAGACCAATGTGAGTTTCTTGGATTATGGTTCCATTCCCATTGAAAACCTAATTTTGAAGAAGAAAAATCATCATCTGAACTTGGAGCAGAGATTGGATAACCATCTATAGGTTTTTTATATTGTTTTACAGGTTCGCCAATACCATCATTATCTTCGTCTACACCAATTATTGGCCAACCATCAACCCATGTAACAGGTGCTAAACATTGTGGTCGACCTTGAAAAGGAATATCATCATTTTGTATTAACTGATGCATATACCACCACGATTTATCTGGTGCTTGCATTAAACCTCCTTGACTACAACTACGATTATTAAATGCTGTTCCTTTTTCTAGAACAGTTTTTACTTCATAAGGTCCATATATACTTTCTTTAGAGCGTAATACAATTTGCTTCCTATCATTTTTAGGGTTTTTAACACCTGGTTTTGTAGAAGTATCACCCATAGTCCATTGTGCTAAAAAGATATACCAAGTGCCCTCTATTTTATAGATTTTTGCAGCTTCGGCTCCCATTCCTGTGTAGGCTAATTTACCTTCATCTAAGATTTTTGTACCATCCCAACTCATTTCGTAAATTCTATTCTCATTACCTTCAATGGTGTTTTCTGGTCCTTTTTGCTTTCCTGCTGTATTAATTATTACGTAAGCTTTATGTGCTTCTTCATCCCAAAAAACTCCTGGATCGTCTAATACTTTTGCTTTTGGAAGCATCATGATGGGCTTACTCCATGGACCTTTAATATCTTTAGCTGTGGCCACCATTAAACCATGTTGATAGTCTATTTGGTAACAATACCAAGTCCCTTCATGATAAGCCAAATCGCCTGCCCATGTACCAAAAGAATAGCCATTCATGCGATCCCAATTATATTCTGGAGCCCATGATAAACTTTCAAACACATGGCCAACATTTGTCCAGTTTACCATATCCTTAGATTCTAGAATAGGCATACCAGGTGACATATGTTGTTTAGATGTAATCATGTAATATGTATCGCCAACTTGCTCGATATCAGAATCTGGATAATCGGCATTTAAAATAGGGTTGATGTATGTGCCATCGCCTTGATCGCCAAAACTCCCTATTTTAGCTTCAACTTGAGCTATATCCTTAGATTTTAATATTTCATTTTCTGAATTCTCTGTATTTTTTTTACAGCTTAATACGCTTAAAACAGAAACTAAAACAAATGCTTTAAAAACACTTACATGTTGTATATTCATTTAAAAATTTATTTAAAATGTTTCAATTATAATTTAATAATCTTTTTTAACAATGTCGTTTTACTATCTTTTGTGGATATAAAATAAATTCCACTAATTAAATCGTTAATATCAATAATTTGATTTCTGGATGTACTTGTATATTCACGAACGGTAGCACCATGTATATTAGATATAATAAGTTTGGAGTTAAGTGGTAAATTTTTAAAATTCACAATACCATTGGTTGGGTTTGGGTACACTTTAATTTCTTCTAAATTACTTTCAGAGCCTATTGATAATGAACCATTGTAGCATGAAGATTCGCTATTTGATAAATTGAAAGCAACACTATCAGAAATACCATTTAATCTTAACACCATTCTATCTAATAGACAATAAGAAGACCTTGCATCTAAAGTTATTTTATATATCCCAGGGTTGTTAAAAGTAACAAAGACTCTATGAGAATCGCCATCATTAGTATTGGCAACAAATCTCCACTCCTGCGTATTTCCAAAAATTTTAAAAAAACCTAATTCTGATTTTCCTTCCGGGCAATCATTATTTGCATCGGTTTCACAAGCAGGTCTAGGGATAACTCTATGACCAGATTTTATACCATAATAATCATCGGCATCAATTTTTAACCAAGAATCGTTGTGCTCTCCATTAGATGTTCCCATATTTATTTTCATGTGCCAAGCAAATCTATAGGTACCAGGAGTATTTATTTTAATATTATAAACAATTGGAGCATTTGATAAGTTGTTAAAAGATTGTGGACCATCCCAGTATATATAACCACTACCTGTATAACCAGAAACACTATTATCTATTTTCCAGTTTGGGTGATTTATTATACCGGACTCCATTTCAATTGTTAAAAGTCCGTTTTGCTCTTCAAATGGTAATGTACCATCACAGGCTGCTGTTTGTGCAAACACACCCATTGATAATATTAAAAGAAAAAGAAATGTAATTCTATTTTTCATTTTTATTGTATTTTAATTTAAATTAGATATATATAATTACTTAACTTTTCAAATATAATCAAGCAATTCAGGTATATTGTCCTGAACTGTCATGTATCATTTATAAAAACACCTAATAAAGTAAAAAACTAATTTATGTTATTTAACCAAAACAGTTTTCACTTCTTTTAAATATCTAAAAGAGAAAAAGAAAATATAGTATTACCATATTTTCTTTTTCAAATTATAACTATTTAGATTTTGAATATTCAATTTGATAATTCCCAGAACCTAAAACTATAGAATCTTCTTTAATTTTAAGAGTGTTATTTTGTTTGAATTCTGAAATAGATTTTCCATTTATTTTTAAACTTTCAAGTTCTGAAGGTGTCACTAGAACCCTTGCTTCTGTATTAAACGGTACTTCAAGATTCATATGCAACACTTTATCGTTTATTGTCCAATTATTGGTAATATCGCCATAAGGAGTTGGAACTTTTACTTCCGTTTTTGTAATTGCATTAGGAAACTCAGGGTTTACAGTAAATGCTTTGTAACCTGGTTGATCTTCTGAAGATTTAATACCACCTAAAGATTCATAAAAATAAGCTGCAAAACCACTATGCATTGGGTGATTTAAAGAGTTTGTTGGCCCTTCCATTTCTTCCCAAACAAATTGGCGTTCTGGCCATGTGGTAAATCCTGAATTCATGACATAGGTTTGACTTGGAAAATCTGGAGTTGTTAGAATTTGATGTGCTAAATCTGCTTTTCCGTATTTAGATAATACGGTGTAAATATATCTATTACCATGTATTCCTGTTGAATGATGACCACCTTTAACTTTAACAATATCATGTGCTAAACCATTCACAATACTTTCAATATCATTTTCTGGTGCTAAACCAAATTGTAAAGCTTGAACAGTTGCCGTTTGACTTTGATACCATTTGTGCTTTGTGTTAGGAATTTCAACTAAAAATTGCTTGTTAAATGCCTCTTTTAATTCGTTTTGTTCTTGCTTCATTTTTGCGGCATAAGCAGCATCATTATTCATTTCAGCAAAGGTTTCCATAATACCCAAAACATCATAAAAATAAGCGTTTGCCGAAATAATAGGATCGCATTCCATGGCACTAGGATTTTTACGTCGGTCCCATCGTGGTGGACACCAATCGCCCATACCATCTTGCATAATGCCATTTTCGCCTTTAAAGTTGAGATAGAAATTGGTCAAGTTTCTCATTTCTTCATAGTACTCTTTTACTATAGCATCATCTCCATAAAACTTGTAATTATACCATGGCAAATACATGGTGGCCACACCCCAATCTATTTTTGCATAGGTTGATGTACGTTTTCCTGGAGCTATCATAGTTGGTACTTGAAACTTTATATCTGGATTATTATGTCCTTTTGTTGGTCGCATTTGCGTACGGATGTCTTCCATATATTTTTTATAGAAATCGTACATATCGTAATTGTAAAGTGCATATTCACAAAATGCATGTGCATCTCCCAACCAACCACATTTTTCACGGTGCGGACAATCTTCTGGAATACCGTGAACATTGTCTACAATCGTCCATTTACTAATACTGTGCATTTTGTTTAGTAATTCATCTGAAGATGTAAAACTTCCTGTTTCTTGAATATCTGTAGCCACCAAAACTGCTTTTATCATCTTAGCATCTGGTTTTCTAGAAACACCATTTATTTTTGCATATCTAAACCCGTGATAACTAAATTTAGGTTCCCAAGATTCTATGCCATCTCCTTTACAAATGTATTTATAAATTTGTGCCATTCCATTTGCGCCACCTCCTGTAGAGCCTGGAAAAATATCTTTCCCATTGGTTAATAATGCTTCGGTTGTTGTGATTTCAATTAATTGCCCTTCTTTTCCTTGAACATTTAATTTTACCCAACCTGCAATGTTTTGTCCAAAATCAACAATCCAATTACCATCTGGTGCTTTAAACACCTTTTGTGGTTCAAATTCTTTTAATTTTTTAATTGGAGGAATTTGACTCGCACTTATTTTTTTTACTTGCGGAGATGCTACTTTTGCATTACCCCATTTAGCATCATTATAGCCAACTGTATTCCAATTTCCTAATTCATAACGCGCATCATAGGTGTCGCCTCCATAAATATTATTGAATACTATTGGTCCTGTAGCTTCTTTCCAGTTTTCGTCTGTATAAAAATCTGATGATGTACCATCTTTATAAATCAATTTCACCAAACAACGCACGGTTGGTGGGCCGTAAGACACTCCTTTTTTATTAGATTCTGGATCACGGCTCCAAGAAATATTTTGTCCGTAAAATCCATTTCCTAATATAATTCCAAAGGCATTTTTACCAGATTTTAACTGTTCTGTAATATTATAATTTACATAATAGGCTTGCTTATCGTAGTTAGATGGCGCAGGATCTAAAACATGATCTCCAACTTTAGTTCCATTTAAATACAACTCATAATAACCTAAACCGCAAATATAAACTTGTGCATTTTCAACATCTTTACTAAGGTCTATCTCATTTCTAAAATAACTAGCTGCAAAACCATCAACTGGTTTGGCTTTTTTCATATTACCTCTTTTATAATCTCTAAATCGATGCTCTGAAGTTCGCGTATCTTTATTTAGTGTGATCCATTTTGAAGCTCCCCAATTTTCGGCATCCATCAAACTCATTTCGAATTCTTGAATCTCTGACCATTTAGAAACCGTACCCTGTTCATCCCAAATTTTTACTTTCCAAAAGTATTTTTGCATTGGTTTTAAACCTGTGCCTTTATATTTTACAAAAGTTGATTTGTTGCTTTTTACTTTTTTAGTATCCCATAAATCAGCATCTCCTTCATTTAATTTTTCTTTTGATGATGAAACCAATATGTGATATGCTGATTGAGATTTGTTAAATCCATCAATATTTACAATCCAAGAGAAATCGAATTGATTGTTTTCTATGGTAGTTGGATTTTCTTTAGCATTAACTAATAATTTTTCAAAAGATATTGGCTTACCTGATGTAGAAACATCTTTACAAGAAAAGCATATAATTAAGATTATAATAAGTGAGAATAAAGTTTGTTTTTTGACCATAACTATTTTCTAATTTGAAGATTTTTTAGGTTAATTACCCTTTATTTTATTATAATTTTATGATTTGAAATACCTTGCTCACTCTCTATTTGTAATATATAAATACCTTTTTGTTTATTCTGAAAACGAATTTGTTTTTCTGATTTAAAGCTCCCTTTTTGAACTTCTACTCCATTTATTGAGTAAATTCTATATTGAGCTTTTCCTCCATTGTTTATTTTAATGTTAAAGACTCCTATACTAGGATTAGGAAACACCTTAACCTTTTGTAGGTTATTTTTATCTACAGATAATTGACCTTTAGAAAATATGGCTTTGATATTCATATCTGATGTTATTACTAATGCTAAAGGATTATCAGTACTAGTTACATCTCCTTCCCAACGTTCAAACTCCCAACCTTCATCTGCAATAGCATTTAAACTAAATTCTTGCCCATTTAGTGCTGTACCACTACTATAATTTAAAAGACCTTGTCCTTCTTTACTTAGCGTTATTGTATGGATAGTTGGATCTGTAGGAATAAATTCAATGCTATCAAAAATGATACTTCCAGAACTGAAATTATTATAAAATTTAAATTCATTAATAGTACCTGTCCATAGCCCCCAATTAGTTAAATCAAAATCTAAGGTATGCCATTGGTTATCATTAGGTACTGTTTCTTTTTTTCTTCCAGACAAAAAACTTGTACCTGGTGCATTTGGTAACATTTGAAGATCTGGTTTATCTGTACTATTTTTAACTACAATTCTTAAGGTGCCATATAAACTAGCATTTATATTTAGATCTGTTATAGCTATCATAGGCCAAGTAACATCTGAAGTAAAAGGCACACTTAATTTATCATTTTCTGTATTAATTGTTACCTCTCCATTAACTGCATACCAAGACCAAGCTGAAAAATCATCAGTAGTAGTCCAAACATAAGTTGCTGGAGTAATGGCTTCCACAAAGCTTGCTTCTGGTCTAAATTCAAATTTTTCAAAAGCAAAAGATTCAATTTCAGTTGATACATTAACTTCAGACCCTGATTTACCATCATTTCGTTCTTCAGTATTAATACTTTTCCATTCTGTAAATTGATGAGGGCTTGGATTTTCATAATTTTGATATGCAGTAAACCCTTCTTCTGTTAAGGTTCGTTCTGGTGCTCCTTTCTCATCATAACCACTCTTTACATAGTTTGAATTGTTGATTAAAAAATTCTGAAGTTTGTTATTCTCTTTACCATAAGATTTACTTCTATAATACAAGGTTGTACCAACAGGTAGATCTGTTGTAAACGAAACATCTACAGTTTCCTTGTTTCTATAAGTTAAGGAACTACTATTATAATTATAGATTAACGCATCATATTCATTCTCAGTATTATTTTTTACAAAGATGGCATCCAACTCATTTGTTGATGTATTAGGACTCCCGGAAATACTAGTTTCATAACGAATTAAACCTAGCATCTCATTTAATTCTTTTATAGCATCTGGATTTTCACTTCCTGTTCTATTTCCCCATCTGTAAATAAATTCTAAGCCTTTGTCCTTATTCTTATAATAAGTATTGGAAAAAATCAATTCTACGATTTCTCTATGTGAAGTTTCACAACCAATTGTTCCTTTACCGTCTGCTCCATTCATGGTCGTTACGGTTTTATACTCCATAATATCTATTGACGTTTCAGGATTCCATTTAGGATTATTTATAAGAGGCGCAAAATTTTTGATGTATTTTCCATTCATATCCCTAAGAACACTATTACCAATAACAATATAATCTGAAAGTCCCCAAAAGTCACATGTTATATTATTATCAAAATTATAATCTATTAAGTCTTCTATAAATGATGCATAAGGTTCACCTTTATAATTTAATACTGATCCACTCTTATATATAAAACCTGGGTTTCTAGTGTGCAAGCCTATCTTAGCATTTGGTAATATAGCTCTAACGGCTTGTACTGTATTTGCAAAATGCTCGATAAAATCTTGCTTTGTGCCATACCAATGCTCTGGAGTTTCAATTTCTGAACCTACTCTAAAACGCCATGACAACACTTTTTCTTCACCATAGGTCTCAACCAATTTTGTCATTAAAGCTTTTATAAAATCATGGTAAGCTTGTTTATCTGCAGGAGGCAAAGAGTTTCCATAAATTGATATTCTCTCATTTTCTCGAAAATTAATATTATCTCGTGTGCCTTCTGGAATAAATGTATACCCATGTTGAAAAGCCCATGGTGGTTGATCTAAAGCTATTTGTAAAATTTCAGTTTGTGAATTAACAACTTTATTTAGTCTATCTATTAGCGCATCCCATTGATAAACGTATTGATTATTAATAGAATCGTAAATACAAGGATCAAAATCTAAATCTTTTACATTTTCATCATTAACTTTTTTATTAATACCTCCAATCATCCTTACTATATTCATTTTAAGGCCAGGACGAATATTAGATCCATTTCTTGGACTTATTCGATTAGCAGTATTCCAAACATCATGAATAGGGAGTTTTCTATCACTTTCACTTGTAAAATCGGTGGATAAGTTTACTTGACCTTGAGTTGAAGTAACTAAAATAAAACACAATAAAATAAAAATATTGCATTTAATAAAACTAAAATTTTTCATTTTTTTTTTTTTATAACTATCATCATTATACTCTCTCAAAATAACAACTTTATTATATGATTAATAACCTGTACTATCCTGCATAAAAACGCATCAACACTTTTTTACTCAATAGTGTGAATTTTTATCTAGATTAATACTCTGTGTTCTGGAGGTTATGAAAATTTAGCAAATAGCTGTGGTTGCTATGAGATTACTGATGGTAATATTTTAAAAGACGAAGAAGCTAGTAGCACCAACCTAAGTACTAGGCCTCTACTTTATGCTATCAAAACTTCAGACAATAAAAATAAACTTGAAAAACTATGTAACGATTAACCCTTTATGTAACTAAAAATGGAGATATGTTGCTAATAGTTGAGCTTTTTCAAAAATAAAAGTAGGCAATACTAAAACCTACATTAAACACTACCATACTACAGAACGGGTTTACCCTAGTTATGCACTTATTACAAAAGTGATACTGGGAATTTAACTGCACATGTTGTATATAAAAAGGTTAAGTTCTAAAGGGAATAAACAATAAGATATTTTAGTTTACAACAATTTTATGAGTTGAAACACCTTGACTACCTCTTAGTTGCAGAATATATATTCCTGTTTGATTATTATCAAAATGAATCTCTTTAGATGATATGAAATTTCCTTTTTGAATTTCTAAACCGTTAATTGAATAAATTCGATACTGCACTTCTTCTCCATGAGTTAGTTTTACATTAAACGTACCTTTATTAGGATTTGGATATATGCTTATCTCATCTTGCTTTACGATTTTTGAATTAGATAATGATGCATTAGTTAATTCTATAATATTTATTGAAAATTTTGGTAATATAATACTTTCGCTACCATCGCTAATTAAAGTTAAAGGATCTACATCTATCCCCATAGTTCTTTCTTCGTCCATTGTAGAAAACGCAATTGCTTTATGTACTGCAGCATCTGTATAAGCTACCCCATCAATATTTACATTGAATGGCACGTCTTGATCACTAAGATTTACAACAAAAACAGAGGTATTTCCATCTTTAGTTACCACTCTTGCATTAACTGCTTTTACGCTATCTTCAAGGTTAGCTACTTGTACATCGCTTTCAATTAATGTGGTATTTTCAAGTGCCAAACGTATAATTTCATAAGTTGAACCAAAAAGAGTTTTTTCTAAAGGATATTTAATTCTTGGACGTTCTACACCACTTGGAGCAATATAGGTTTCCCAAACATAATGTGAGTTTAATTGTCCATTAACACTAAACCAATTGGCACGTTCAAAAACATCTTGATTTTGACTCATATAGATATAACAATCTGCCATTCCTAAAGCAGATACCGCATTCGGGCCACCAGATTTCACACCCCACTCTGTTAACCAAATGGGCTTATTGGGTGCAACTTGATGTGCATAATCGTAAATAGAATTTCCTAGATGTTTACGTGCTGTAAGTGCCGTACCAAAAGCTTCATCACTATTGGCAGCATCATCAGGATCTGAACCTACGTAGGTATGTACTGTAACTGCATCAAAATAAGTTAAATCTTCTGTTAAATCTGCATTCCAATTAGGGTTTGCCCAACTATCTTTTCTTAATAATGGTATAGATACTTTTATATTGGGATCTTTAGCTTTAAGTGCTGCTGACATGGCTTTTGCTCTAGCAATATAGTCTTCTGTATTTGGAATAATAGAGCTTCGTTGACCTGGATAAAAACACTCGTTACCCATTTCAACAACTTTTACTTCTAAACCCCTAGCTATCAAATCATCATATCGTGCTATGGTTTCCGGACATCCGTTATTAAAATCAGTACCATCTGCACTCATGTTAAAAGTCCACATCATATCAAACCCCTTGCCTGTTGTAGATTTTCTTGAAGTATTTAAACTTGTTAGCCCATCAATACCAACTTTAATATTATTGCTATCAAATATTTTTATATTAGCTAATAAATCAGGAGATTTTGTTCTAATAGTCTTGCTAACTCCTTGTTCGTATTGAAAGCTTTCTGTTCCAAAAAGACGAGTAACATCACGCCGCCAATCATACCAGTTAGCCCATAAACCATGAGGAAACCTTATAGTTATAGGTTTTAATTTGTTTATTAAATCCTTCTCTTTTGTAGTTGAAAAATGATGTGTATTTGTTCCAAGTAATAAATTGTTATACACTTCTTTTGATGTTGAAGTTATATTAATAGTTGCTTCCATATTAGACGGCAAACTAAAAGGGTAATCTTGAGCATATAATGATGCTGAGATTAGTAGTACTAAGCAAAAATTAAGTAATCTCTTCAATATTTCTTTTTTATAAGTTTAATTAAGTAAATGTAGAACTTCTTAAAACTAATCATATCCTGTACTGTCCTGACAAACGTTATAAATACAAGACATAGCTGGACAATTATAAATACTTAACAGTTTATTTTTACTTATTTTTTAACAAATAGTTACAACCCTTAAGTTTAAAAGTTTACCAAGTTTTTCTAATTTATTACCTATGTGCCCTACTCCAATAGCACAATGATGTGATGGTCCTTGCTTAGACCACTCATTCATAAAAGCTCTTGCTCCTATTGAAAAACGGTAGCGGCTATTGGTATTCCCAATTTGTAAAACAGGACCTTCTACAGATTCGCCTTCTGCTACTAATAAAAAGACATCGTCTTTACCTTCTACCACAGATAATAAGGTTACATGACCATGTTTTACCGTCATTTGAATAGATAATCCTTTTCCTGGTTTTCCGTGATAAACTGGTAGTGGTACTAACTGTACATTTCCTTCGGCAATTGCAAAATGCGCTGGACCATCATGACCAAGCATAACAATATCATCATTAAAATCCATGGCATAAAATTCAGAAAAAGAACCACCAACACCAAAGGCATCCATTATTTTCATGGCTTGGGCATTTTTAACTTCATACTCGCCAGCTACAGGTATATTTCTTCCTGTTAATAAGGTGTTTCCTGCAATAACAGAGGTTACAATGTTTTCATATTCATTACCAGATTCTCCTTCATAATAATAGGCTAAAGAACCAAGGTTATGAGCATCTACTAATTTATCAAGTGCTACCGATGTTTTAGCGGCGCGAATCAATTCTGATTCTTCACATTCTTCAACAACCTCAAAAGTATTGTAAAATTCTTTAATTTTTGCTTGCACCTCTACTTCCGTGGCTTCATCTCTGTATTTTTTTACTTCGCACATTTCAACAACTTCTATATGCGTACCAAAAGCTGCCGATTGCTTCGTTAAATCTGAATACACATCTAACATTCCGCAGTAATAATGCCCTAAAACACCTAGTCGATTATTATTCATAACAGAAGCCACGTTAGCTGCATCTATCCAATCTTGAATATCATCCCAAACAGCTTGCTCTCCTAAATATCCTGTTACAAATTCGTAATCTAACCCAGAACGATTAAATACATTTGCAATTTCTGGTGCAGAACATGCCTGACAATGTGCAAGCCACTCCCCCGTCATTAAACCACGGTCTCCCATTTTATTAAATTTATCATAATCAATGGCAGCAACTGGTTGAATATTTAATATAACTATGGGGCATTTTAATTTTTGAACAACCGGTAAAACCGTAGATGATAACGCATACGTAGAAACGTATAAAAACACAATATCTACATCATTCTTCTTTAAACCATCTGCTGCTACTCTTGCTTTAACAGGCGAATCAATCAACCCTACATTTACAACCTCTGCACCAAATTCGTTCATTTTATCAGCTATCTGCTTTTGATAGCCTTCTAAACGCTCTAACAAACCTTCAAATTGAGGCCAATAGGTGTCCAAGCCAATTCCAAATAGTCCTACTTTTATTCCACTTTCTTTTTTAATATTCATTTTCAAACTTTTTACTTTCTATTACTTTTCTATTATTCGAGATACTTTTAACACCACAGGCCCTACCAATCCTGCAGGTAATAATTCGTCTCCTCTTTTATAAAATGGATAGGTGGTAAAAGTAGATCGCTGCCCTAAAGGTGCTGGTTCATTATTTGTATACCAATCTACCATCTTATTTCTATTGATAAGCGATAACTGTGGATCTTTAATTAATAATGGTGTTTTAAGGTGTGGTTGTAAATTGTAACCAGAAACATTAGGGAAGTTTTCGTCACCAATTAAACGATTTGTCCATTGGTTTGTAACTTCTATCTTTAAGTTATTTTTACCTGCTTTTAAAACAGAAGTAATATCAATGGTTTGGGGTGCTTTCCAAAGAACACCTAAGTCTTTTCCATTTAAAATAACCCTCGCAATTTCGTAAACCTTCCCTAAATCAAGTATAAACTTGTTTTTAGAAGTTAGTATTTTTTTATCGACCTTAAATGTTTTTTGATAAATAGCTGTTCCGGAGTAATACTTTATTCCTTCAAAATTATGAGAAGTCCAATCAATCAATTTTGGAAAGGTAAAACTTTGTACACCTGCTTTTAAATCTGGAAAAGCAACTTCCCAATCACCTTTTATTACAATTGGCTCTAGAAGATTTTTAACCTCTAATTTTTGTTGTTTTCCATCTGCATAAAAAATAGCATACACACCGTTTTTGCTGGCTTCAATTTCTGCTTTACCCGCTGAGTTTAACTTAAAGCTAAGTTCTGGATTATCTATAACACTAGCCGTAGTAATTGAATTTATAGATGCGGATGATTCTCTAAAAACTACAAAACCAGAACCCTGAGAAGGAAGTGTAATAGCAACTTTGGTTTTACCATTGCTATGCTCAAACCCCACTAATTTTGTTATAGATCCATCCATTGGATTCCAAAACTCAGGAATTTTTCCTTCTACGTTAAAGGTACATTCGTAGGTACGTTTTTCTTTCTCTGGATTGAAGAAAAAATAAATATCTTCATTTGCAGATGTACGATGTGCATAATTAATTTGCTCGCCTCCTTTTATCTTTAAATCTACAGGAATATTATATTTTTTATATATGTCATTCCAATTGTAGATTGTACTTGTGGTTGGTTTACTCCATATTTGTTCTAATAATTTAGAAAACTCAATTTCGTCTTTTTCTGATACTAAATAGCCTCCAATTTTACCGGGCTTATTTCCTATAATAATTACACCTTTATTCGCCAATTCTGCTATTCTTTTTAAGGTAGCAAGACGCATTTCTTTTTGGTTGCCTAAATAAAGTACACGATAACGAGTACCTTCTGGTAAAACAAGTTGTCCGTTTTCTACCGAAATACGGTTTAAAAGAACATCTGCATTTACACCATCATAATTGATATGATTTGGCAAATTTCTTACTCCTTTGCGTGATGCGGTAGTACTAGGAGAACCATCACCTACAAAAGCTAGTACATCAGACACAGGCACTCCCTGACGTAAAAGATACTGTCCACGAGCTAAATACTTAAACCAGCTTTTACCTGCATTATCCCACCAGGTTTGTGTACGATCTATATGTGACCCAAAACCGCTCATACCCATTCCTGGTTTTACTTTTGTATTGGCTTGGTGTGCAAAACGGTGAAAGACTATTTCATTAATTCCAGCAGCCCAACCCTTATCTCCAAATTCTTTAAAGAAACCTGGATGTCCTTCAAAATTGACATTAGGTCCCGAAGTAAAAGCTTCTGCAGAAATAATATTACGACCATAAATATGACCAGCAGATACTGCTACACCCGTCATTGATTTTCCACTAGCATGAAATTCTCCCATTGGTATATCAAAACTACGAGCGGCATCTAAAGTATTAAAAGGACCATTCCCATAAGGTTCTACATAACTCTTTAACCCATCTGCATGAATAAGCTCTGTAGCATAATCAAAGTAATTTTCACACATAAGCTTACTGTTTAAATTACGAATATCCCAAAGTACACGTTCTGTAGTACCTGCATTATCTACATAACGACCTGCGTACAATGGCAAGAAATTTGTAATATCGTAACCGTATTCTGCTTGAAATTGTTTTTCATAATCTTTTGTCCAATTTTGTCCTCCTACTTCATAGCTATCAATTTCTACATATTGTAAGGCATTTGGTGCTATTTTACTAGAAGCATCTATCACCTTTCTTACATGGCCATCGTAAAAAATCTTAAAAGATTCACGGCTAAATTTATCAACTTCCCAACCGGTACCTGCAACAGAAGCAGGATCATTTAAAGCACCTGTGGTAGTATATCCAACACGCATAATTGTCCACTTTCCTTTAGGCAATGTTGTTTTTAACACTCCTTTATCATCAACATATTTAGTTAAATTTAAAATTTCAGATTTCTTAATAACCTTACTAGCATCTACTGCCTCTAACTTTGGTAACCCTCCATTATTGGCTCTATGAATATTGGTACGAGAAATCATATTATCATAACGAGCTGTATTTGTTAGGCTAATTTCTGCAATATCTAAAGGCACATCTGTTACAAAACGAAAATATTGTGCAGTTATACCTTTAAAGGTCTTGTCAATTGTATATTCATACTTACCATGTCTAGACATTTTAATAACAAATTCGTCTTTAAAATTGATGCCATCGTAAGAACTTTGTAAAAGTTGTGGTACTTTATAACGCTGCCTTTGTGTTTTAAGAAGAAACGATTGTACGGTTAATGGTTTTCCAAAATTCCATTGTATCCAAGCCTTACCATCTTTAGGAACTCTTAACTCTGTACGTTCATCAATTTTACCATTGGTAGCAATATTAATATCAAAATCTTTATTTGAACTCGTGATAATCGTTGGATTTTCTGAATCTATAATTTCTGACGCCAAAGCTGGATAAGCTAAAACGGCAATCTCTTTATAAAATCCTCCAATTTTACTAGGGCTAGGCAAAAACATTTTAACGTTGCCGCCATTTACAATAACCTCACGATGCACCACTTGTTTCATAGAATGCTCTACGGGTACCCAAGGTCCACCGCTAGAAGTCCATCCATCGCAATTATGAATCCCAAAACTCAACCCTAAACGTTCACATTCCGCAGCAGCGTGCGCAGTAATTTCAATATATTCTGGTGAATTAAAATCAACAGGTCCGTTTGGTATTCTATGAGTTACATTAAAAAGAATAATGCCGCCAATACCTACATCGGCAATAGCCTCTAAATCTTTGGTCATTCCTACTTTACTCATATTTCCGCCCATCACATGCATCCACGTTAATGGACGATTCTCTGGTAATGGATTTTTAAATAATTGTTCTGAAATAGAATTCTCTTGCTTCTGCGAATAACTAGACATTCCTATTAATAAAATTCCTATTAAAATTTTTATTTTATTCATTGTATTAATATATAATTCCGGAAACTTATTAGATGCTAGCCTTAAATTGATACTTCCCAGCTTCTACTTTATATAAAGCATTTCCGTTTTCAAAACGAAGGAAGGTTACTCCTTCACTTTTTTTCATTGCTTTTCCGTTTTCAGTAATACTTTTTAAATTATTTGTTGGTATATAAACTGTAGCTTGAGAATTAGGAGGAATACTTACACTTAATGTAAATTGTTTATCATAATGCTCCCAACGGCTACTTATTTTCCCATAAAGGGATGTCGTACTTCCTTCTACAAAACTCAAATCGCGTGCTAGTATTGGTTGAATAATGAAAGATTGAAAACCAGGAGACAAAGGGTCTGGACGAATACCCGCGAGACTTTTTGTCATCCAAGACGCTACTCCTGTGTAACAGGTATGAATACGACTAGATACATCTACATTCCAATACTCTGGCCAAGTGTTTTCTCCGCGCTCAATAAAATACCCGTAACTCGGTTGTACCTTACTAGAAAGTGCTTTAAAAAACAAATCACTTCGTCCAGATTCTTCAATCATATACTTAAAGAAAACGGGTAAGCCAGAACTTCCCATATCTAAATAAGCCTGATTATCTGTAAGTTCTTTTTCTATGTTAGCAAATACTTTATCACGAAGATTTTTAGGTGCAACGCCTGTCATTAAAGCAAAAGCTTGTTGTACCTGAGTTCCGTTTGAATAGGTATTTGTTTCAGAATTAAAAAAGTGTTGATGTATAGCCTTTCTCAATGCATCTAAGCGTTTTTTATAAAGCATAGCCTCATTTTCTTTACCTTGTATACGTGCCATTTTAATGACATCTGATAAGTTCATTGCATATACGCAGTTGTTAAAATATTGCGCCTCTGGAGTATCTCCCCATTCCTTTCGTTTTTTAGGTGCTGCCCAATCCCCAAGAAATTTTCCTTTGTGTCCCGCATAATTAACAAGTAGTCCGTTTTCTACATTTTTATTTAAATATTCCAACCACTTAATAGCCGCTGGATATATTCGGTCAAAAATTTGTTTATCCCCATAAACTTGATAATATGCCAACGCAATATTTATTCCTGCACTACTCCACATTGGGCCACCGAAATGATGATTAATTTGTGGTGCCGTATGATAAAACCATCCGTTTTCTGTTTGTACATCTGCCCAATCTCGCACATGTTTCATGTACAATGCGCCACTTTGGTAATTTGGCAACGCTATACCCCAAGAGGTTGCAAAAGCTACTTCGCCATACCCTAATCGTTCTCTATGTGGGCAATCCATGGTAAAACCTTCTACCGTGTTTGCACGATAGGTCCATAAATCTGCCTCGTAAATTTTATTGAATAATTCTTTTGATGACGTAAAATGCCCAACCTGTTTAATATCGGTTGCAAGCACCAAACCTTTTACATCACTAAGTTCTGGTTTTTGCCTTAAACCTTCAATAGTTACATATCGTCCTGCTATATAATTAAATCGATTTCTAAAGACCTCTTCCCCTATTCCTGTACAAATATATTCATTAAGCTGTCCAAAATCTTGCCCAGTTTTATCATCATCGGCCACTTTAATTTTTATGACATCACCTGCTTGCTGTCCTCTTATTTTTAGTTCTACCCAACCTGTAAAATTCTTACCTAAATCTACAAAGTAAGTCTCTTCACCAGAAATATTTTTAGCAGAAATGGTTTCAATAATACGAGTTGGCTCCATCATTTGAGAAGAAAGCTTTGCTTTAATGGTTGTTTCTTCTGCTAAATCCCAATTTGTATCATCAAACTCAGGTAAATTCCACCCTTGTATATATTGTTGGGCATCCACAATTTCACCACCGTGATCTCTATATTTTATTTTCCCTCGGTTTTTACTGTTAGCCGCATGGCATCTCCAATCTTTTCCTGTTTCTAAAGAAATCGACTTTCCTTTTTCATCTTCGCCATTAAGTTGAACACGTAAGGCTTGAAACGTGTTAAAGGTTGTGTAACGAGACCATCCTGGGCCTGTCCAAAATGCTATAACATTATCGCCTTTCACTAATAAATCACTAATATCGTAAGTAACATACAAAATACGTTTGTCTAAACGCGTTTGAGCAGGTGCTAAAAAACGATTATCTGCTTTTTTGCCATTTACATACAACTCGTGATAACCACATGAAGCCACATGAAGAAATGCTTTTTTAGCCGGAGCAGATAAATTTAGATTTTTCCGAAACCATAAATGTTGTTCTACCGGAAGATTAGTTTTGTGATCTGTTGCTAATTCAGTTGTTTTTTCTTTATCAGCAGTCTTAGCAACTTTATCCATATTGGGATGTCTAATCCAAGAGGCTGTCCAATCTTTATCTGAAAGTAATCCTATAGAAAAACGAGCAGATTTACTCCAATTACTAGCTTTACCATCTTTATCAAAAACACGAACTTTCCAATAACAATCTTGATTTGAAACTAATGTTTTACCTACATAAGAGACCAAAGCAGATTGCGATGATTTAATTTTACCACTATCCCATAAATCGCCTTCGTTTTTAGTTAAAAGTTCTGGGCTACTAGCTACAAGTATATAATAAGCCGTTTGCTTTTGACCTCTAACATATGCTTCGTCAAAAATCTGCCAACTTAAACGTGGTTTATTAGTGTCTATCCCTAAAGGATTTACCAAATATTCACATCTTAATTCTTTTACATCTATATGTTTAACCTTTTGAGCACAACATACATTCAAAAAAGCCAAACAAAGTAGTACTAGAAAATTTCGAATTTTATAATCCATCTTTTTAATTAATTAGAAACCGCTTTTGGTGATTGTACTACGCCGTTTCCTTTTTCCCAACTCCAATAATCTATAGCCTTTCTGTTTTTATCCAATACATAATTCCATTTTTTTAGATAAAATTCTTTGGGTTTAAAATCATCACCCACATCTTTTAATGCTTTTTGAAGTTTAGCGTCTAAGTCTTTTTGTAGTGTTTCAAACTCTGGTTTATCCAATAAATTATTCATTTGATACGGATCTTTAACGTTGTCAAAAAGTTGAGTTGCGCCTTGCGGACTACGTGTATAACTATATTGCTTGGTTCTAATAGCTCTGTAAGAAGGATCTTTATAACTGCTAGAAAAAGGACTCACTCCCATTATCAAAGCAACACGGTCTGCATTAGGATCTGGATTTTTTATTAACTGAGAGATGTCTTCGCCCTCTATACTATTTGGTACTTTACTATTTGTTAAACCTAACAAAGAAGGTAAAATATCTGGTGTATTTATGGGTGCATTTACTACAGCTCCTTTATTTTGATGAATACCTGGGTAGCTTATTAAAAACGGAACTCTAGTAGATTCATCCCAAGCTAATTGCTTTGTAAAAGGCACTTCTCCGTGACCACCCATCATTTCTCCATGATCTGCAGAAAACACTATAATAGTATTCTCTAATAAATTTAATGCTTTAATTTTTGCTAAAACACTACCAATAGCTTCATCTGTTGCTGTGCAATGTGCATAGTAGCCTTGTAATTCTTTACGTGTTTTTTCTTCTAAATTTTTAGGAACATTTGCGTTGATTTTTAAGCCTTCCGTTGGGTACATGTCTTTATACTTCTGAGGAGCGCTATAATGCGGAAAATGAGGTGTAGAAATAGAAATAAACATTAAAAATGGATTTTCATCATTTACGTGTTCACTCAAATATTTATTAGCATCTTTGGTAATAGCAAAAGGCGAATATTCGTCCCAATATTTAATGTTTGTGTCTTCATTATCATAATAAGGCATTTTATTATAATCGTGAGAACATTCTAAGGCTTTCCAATAGTCAAATCCTTGACGTCTTTCTTTAGGTATGTAATTAGAGCGTCCATGACCATCTAAATGCCATTTACCCCAATAAGCAGTAGAATAGCCTTCTGTTTTAAAAATTTCGGCCATACATAATTCTTCTTCTGGCAAATACAAATCGTTTATAAACATCCCTGTAGATGTTGGGTACTTTCCGGTAAGTAAGGCGGCTCTATGCGGTGTACAAACAGGTGTTACCGAAACTGCATTTGTAAAATTTACAGACTCCTTAGCAAACTTATCTAGATTAGGTGTTTTAACATTGGTATCTCCAGCATATCCTAAAGCCGAACCTCTCCATTGGTCGGTTAAAATATAAACGATATTAGGCTTTTTATTAGATTGAATTGCTGATTTAGTATTCTCATTTTTTTTAATATTCGCACAACTTGATAGCGTTATGGTTACTATGGAAAAGACACCTAGAATTTTATATATTTTCATTGCTAATCATTTAGAATTGTTTCAGGTATATATTAATATTTTAAAAGTTTTACCGGTCCTTCTATACCTGTTGGAACAAGATCTTTGTATCTTCTTGTCCAACCATTTGTCATTTTATTGTCTTTAAGGGATTTAGCGTAATTTGCCAATACTGTGGTATAATGAATTTCTATTTCATTATTTCCTTTTTTAAGATAATCTTCTATATTATAAAGCGCTTTTCCGTACCAACGTTTCCCTACTTTTTGTCCATTTATGTACAACTCTGTAACTCCTTCGTTTACATCGCCTAAATCTAAATGTGTAAAATCTGTTGTGTTACTTACCGTTGTTTTATAAATTATTTTTCCACCAAAACCACTTTGTGTGCTATCATTAGATTTGCTAAAATCGATAAGTTCTTTCATTTGCCACGTAAAAGTTTGCTTATCTATTTGATTTCCTGTTACGGTCCAATTCACATCTAATACTTTAGAATCTTTTATTTTAGTGCTTACAGGAACAGCTTTTACAGATGGTTTTTCGTCTTCAAAAATTAATAATAAAGATTCTAAAGGATTTAAACTGATGCTTAACTCATTTGTTTTAGAAGCGTAATAATACGGTGTTCTTTCTCCTGTTTCAGGATTCCAAACCCAAGGGTATTTCCCTTCAACAGGAAATTTAGCATCAAAATTGGTGGTTTCGAATCTGTGTATATTAGTAAAGAAGTAAATATCTTTATCGGCAGTAAACTGATGTAATTGATACACCTTTTTAGTTGGATTGCTAATTACAACATCTGCAGCAATTTTAGATTCTTTTAAGATCTGTTCTGTCCATGGCAATAAGTCATCTAAAGACTTTGGTTCTTTTACCTGAATAAAAGATTTAGGATTTTCTGCCAACAACTTATCTAAAGTACTTTTTACAATGTTATCATTTTTTTCAAAATCTTTAAAATGTAATGATTTTGTAGGTATTTGATCTACAACCACTACTTTTCCTCCAGATTCTACATAGTTTTTTATAATGATTGTAGCCTCTGGACTAATCGATTTTAAGCTTGCTAAAACAAGTAAATCATAAGTCATATCACCAAAAGAAATAGTCCCTTCATTAATTACAGCCCCTTCTAAAACTCTTTGATTGATGTATTCACACGAATATCCTAACTGACTAATAGGCTCCCATAATTTATACAAATACCCTAAGTTGTTTTGTAGTTTGCCACGGTTTAATCCGTAATCTCCCCAGACATCTGCAGTTGGACCAACAATAGCCACCGATTTTTCTGCTTGCGAATTTTGGAAAACATAAGATAAACGCGCATTATAATCTGTCCAATGACTTAAATGCTCCCACCATGTATTTCGTTCACTAAAATAAGTACCGAAACGCACCCAACCAGGAAACTCAACTTCGGGTGGCGAATAATTATACCCATGCACTACAGTATGATTAATTCCTGTAATGAAATTCATATCATCATGCTGCTTTATCTCTTCTAGAGTTGCTTTAAAAACTCCATGTAAATTGGTAAATGCTTCACTACTTGTAATTTTCTTTCCTGTTAAGTGTGCCCCTGCAGATGCGTGCATGTTCCAAAGCATATACCCATGACTCTCTTTCCATTTCCAAATAGAATCTTTCATTTCAACGGTATAAATCCAGTTATTACTTTCAGGAATATCTGGTATCATATTACCATCTAAAAGTCCCATTAAAAAAGGCGTACCATAGGCTTGGTAACGACATAACACATTATTTTCTTCACAAAAATCTTTATAAGTTTGGGTAAAGTTCTTTAAGAATGTTTCTACCAATAGTTTATTATAATCATAACGTACACGCTTTAATTGATCTTTAAACTCTTGTGTGAAATTTTCAGAATATTTAGCTTTTGAATAATCATCATAAGCTAAATAAAATACAAAAGGCATCCAATTGTCTAATTTGTAACCATAGGTTTTGGAGAAAAGTTCAGCAAAACCATCTGTCCAGTTAGCACCAGAAACTTCTATACTATCACAAAACAAAGCTCTTATCAAATCGCTTAAAGGATATCCAGATCGCTCAGATATTTTCTTTAATCTATTTAAATACGCTAAGGTCATTTCTTTTTTATAATGATTCATTACGGGGCCTGCACCTCCTGGCGCACCTAATGTTACATCTCTAAAATTTTGTTGTACTAAGCCATAGCTTAAAAAGTAATTTCCTACTTTTTCTATCTTGTATGATAATTTTCCGTTGCTATCTATATGTTTTTTAAGATCTATCACCTCATTTGCATTCTCGCAATTTTCTGGTACTAACGTTACGTGCGATAGTTTGTAAATTGTACGCTCGCTAATGTGTTTTTGAGCACGATAGTTTTTATATTTTTCTTTATATAAATTGATAAGAAAAGGTTCATCTACAGAAATAGTTTCTCCGCCTTTATAAGAGACATTATCGGAAACCATACGCTGGCAAGTTTCATCATCTTTAAGAAACTCTCCACCAAATGGCCAACCTGTACCGGCAATCATATCGGTAATCATGCCTAAATCTTTGGCTTTTTTACTAGCATGTACTACCATATCAATCCATTCGTCACTCATCCAAACTAAGGACTTATCGCCATTATCAGGAGCTGCTGGCATACCAATAGGATTAATTTCTACACCACCAAAACCGACATTATAAAGCGATTCTAATTCTCTATCTAATTCTTTAGCTTTAATTTTATCTCCGTTCCACCACCAACGTACAAATGGACGGGCTTGGGCTGGTGGATTTTGGAATCCATTATAAAAATTTTGACTTGTCGATTCCGATTTACCTTTATTACAACTACTTAAATTAATCAATGCGAATATTAACAGTACAAATATTGATAACTTTTTCAATTTGAAACTAACAAATACTCTTTTTATGTTTTTCATTATTATTATTATTGTTGTTTTTTATCTCTTATATGAAAAATTCTCTGATCCTATCTTTTGCATGCGCATAAAAACGTGGCAAGCTGCTCTTACTTTATAATTGCGATCATCCATATTATACACCTCGAGAATAGTTGCTTCATAAGGCTTTTTATTTTTAAGGTAAAGCAATTGATTAATAGCTATTAGAGCGACCTCCATATTTTCGCTTCGACAATATTCCTTTAATTTTTCTTCAGCTTCTTTGTTACCAAATTCATTAAATGCCATAGCAGAAGCCATTACAGCAACCGGAAGATATGTATCTTTCATTGCTAAAATAATTTCTTGTTTATATGGCTTAATTAATTCTGAATTTTGAGAACGTAAACCAAGCATTGCCCAATAGCGTACAAACTTATTTGAATCTGCTAATAAACAAATTTGTTTTTTTGTTACTTTCTCAGTCCGTTTACCAGAAAGAGATGCAGCAGTATAAATCTGCTTTATCGGATATTTATTGTTGTCTAGTCTAAACTCATAAGCTGTACTAGTTTGTGAAATTAACCCAATTTCATACTCAGGTAAAAAATGTATATCTCGCGTTTCTATTATGTTCTTATCCAAAAGCTTTTGCATTTTTTTCAATACATTTTTGTATTTGGGATTTCCTGCTAAATTTTTAATCTCCCATATATCATTTTTAATATCGTAAAGATATTCAGCGGGGCGTTCCTCAAACAAACTCTTTTGTAATTCATTAAGAGTACCCTTTTTTAAATCACTTCGCATTTCCTTAGTAATATCACCAACTTCTACATAACGAATAGAGCGCATTTGCGGAATATAGGGCATAAAATTTCTTGAATACATAAATCGACCATCCGTAATACTACGAACCAAATCTGGACCATTATCAGCCCGATCTGCCGACAATTCCAAATAATCCACAATTTCAGAACGATTTCTACCTAATAATACCCTTCCAACCATATGGTCTGGTATTTTAGCTCCTACCAATTCTAAGATAGTAGGTGCTAAATCTTTAAAATCTATAAGTTCACTAGTTACAGTACCGCTTGTTCCCCAAGGAGAAAGATGCTTGTACTTTTCTGGAAACCATATTACAAAAGGGGCACGGTAACCTAAATTTATTCCATTGGTTTTTCCTCTAGGAATGCCCTCTCCATGATCGGCATAAAAGAAAATAATAGTATTCTCTTTTAAATTGTCTTTTTCTAATCTATCTAATA
The DNA here is from genome assembly GCF_947495675.1 of uncultured Algibacter sp. Taxonomy (GTDB): domain Bacteria; phylum Bacteroidota; class Bacteroidia; order Flavobacteriales; family Flavobacteriaceae; genus Algibacter_B. Next base: position 85,365 of record NZ_CANLZX010000007.1, read on the forward strand.
ATTCCCCTATTCTAATATCAGCAAGTTTTATCGAATTATAAACACGCGCAAAATGTTTACGCATTTCTGGGGTGTCTTTATAAAAAGGAGGCATTTTAAATGCATCTTCGGCAATTCTTTCCTTTTCTGGAATTTGCCCTAATACATTTTCTAGATACCAATTATAAGGCTGGCTCATTGTACGTGATTGATGGGATTCCGTAAAATTAAAAACAGAAAAAAATGGTTGCCCTGGCTTTCTATTCCACCATCCTGCGGTATTAGAACTTTCATTCCAAGCCTCTTTTGTAAAAGCTCTCATATTGGCCACATTGTAATCGGTTTTTACATTATTACTTACATAATAACCTTGCTGTTGTAAATAATATGGAAACCCTTTAATGTAATTTGGTATGGTATAATTACTACGATGGTTACCAGTACCCATTTTAAATGTATGCACGCCTGTTATTATTGCACTTCTACTTGCAGAACACACACTACCCGTAGAAAAAGCATTTGTAAACCTTACCCCTTCCTTAGCTAGTTTGTCTATTACAGGTGTTCTAGCTTCTTGATTGCCATAACAACCAATAAACTGTGGAGATGTATCCTCTATAGTTACCCAAAGAATATTCGGTTTTTCTTGCGCTACTAAATTTGTTATGCTAAATATCGAGAATACTAATAATAGTTTTTTAATTATCATTATTTAAATTTTTAATAAGATTAATCTGCTTTAGTTATTCTATTTCTAATTTAGTACGTTCTGCTTTTAAAGAGGGTTTATTCCAATTAATAAACATTGATACAGCACCTTTTATTTGTTTTTCTATTAGAATTGGCTGTGCGTCTGGACCAAATACCTTAGCTGGTTTCCATTTAGAACCTACTGCTGAAATTTCATCAAAAAAGAAAAACCCTTCTTGTTTTGGATAATGCCAAGTTGCTTTTTTAGGATCATTACCATTTACAGGGTTTAATACACCTAAAGTTACATCTGTTTTGTTTTTAAAACCAACATTAAGATTGTTAGTTAAATAGAATACAGCCCAATGCCAAGGTGCAAAATAACCTTCAAATTCGGGTCCATTATAAACTTGTCCCGGAATATTTATTTTTTTATCAATAGCATAAACATCTAAAATACCGCCTTGTGTTCGGTTGTTATAAATTCTCCAAGGCCCTTCGCCTAACCAACGTTTTCTATTAACATCTTTTGCTGCAACTTCAATTCCTATACCTGAATAATGATATTTGCCTTTTGTTAAAGTATAGGCATAATCTAGAGCTATTTCTCCATTAGGCTTTAATGTCCATTTAAGAGTATCAAAACCTTTAGTATTTGTTGCTTCAATTATAAATTGATTTTCTTGTTTTGTAATAGTTGCTTTTGATGTTGATGATGTCTGGTTCTTTATAGATACATCGTCTGCTTTAAAGGTAAGAAAAGGGAAATTAGCTAAACTCGTTGCTTTATCATTATCTAAAACGGATACTAATATTCCACTAGACTCATCAAAACGAAGTGTTGTTTTTCCTCTATGAAATGTAAAACCATCTTTTTTATCTTGCACAAATGCTTTATTTTCTGATACTCTAAAACTATTTTTAGGTTCTGTAATAGGTAAGCGTTTATCATACACTAAGCGACCTTGGTTATCAAATACTTCGATAACAAGTGCATCATTTTTAATAAATGACTTTGGCAATGCGACTACTAATTGTCCTTTTTCTCCTGCCTTTATATTCGCTTTATTTACTGTTCCTGTTTTTATAGTTCTATGTCCGTTACTTGCAGCATCTGGGTTTGCAAAGTCAATCAATTTCCAATTAATAGTACATTGGTTAAGATTAACAAATGAAAATTTATTATGTATTTGTAAAGAGCAATCAAAATTGACATCGATTTTATTGTTTGCTATTACAACTGGCGACCAAATTTCGCGTACAGCATCAGAACTTCCTTTTTTCTCGGCACTAGGACCAGCAATACCATCAGCAGCTTTATTGTCTTGATTATCGACTGTATATCCTAAATCATTTCTCATCAACCCTTCATCATAAAGTGCCCAAATAGTCATACCACCACCTACTTTAGATTTTTCAAACAAATCCCAATAGGTTTTTAGGTTTGCAGCTCCACCGCCATCATACAAGGCATGAAGTACCTCGTTGGGAAGATATACGTGATTTTCTTCAAAGAGATTTTTCTTTATCGATTCGTAATCTGGATAATAAGTGGTATTTACAATATCCCACTTAGGGTTATAATTTGCAAAAATATCATTTGCTTTCGCTTCATTTTTTAAAGGTCTTCTGTTTTGAATATCCCATTTGGCAAATAACTCATCGAATTCTGGTGTATGTGCTATATGATTACCGTTACTCCACAAAATGATACTTGGATGATTTACATCTCGCACCACTAATTCTTTTAATATTTTGGGCCCAACTTCTTTATCTAATGGTCGCCACCAACCAGGTAATTCATCTAGTACTAGTAATCCAAGAGAATCACATAAATCAAAGAAATGGGTATCTGCAGGATAACAAACGGAACGAACAAAATTGAAATTTAAGTCTTTCATAAACTGAACATTATCTTCCATATCCTGCTTAGAAAGTGTACGTCCTGTTTCTGGACGAAAACTATGCATACTTGCACCTTTAAGTAAAATTCGTTTATTGTTTAGATAAAAACCATCATGATCCCGCACTTCAAAAGTTCTAAAACCAAATTTTTGTTTGTATGTATGTACTATTTCTTTCTTATTTTTTAATGCTATTTCTACCGTATATAAATTAGGGAATTCGTGCGACCAAAGTTTTATATTATTAAAATTACCTTTAACAACAGTGTAGTTGTCTAATATTTTGGTTTCTATAGGTGCCCCTACTTTATTGTTATTGGCATCGTAAATTTGTGCTAACACAGTTTTAGCGTTTTTAATACCTTTAGTAAAAACGTTCATAGTAAAATCACCAGTCATTTGAGCGTTAATAGCTACACGTTCTATAAATTCTTTAGGCACTTCTTCTATATAAACAGGTCTAAAAATTCCGCTAAACAACCAATAGTCTGCAAATCTTTCGGCAGCATTTATTGATTCATTTGAAGAAGCGTTGTTAACCTTAACTTCAAGAAGATTCGTCCCTTCTTTTAGAAAATTTGTTATTTCAAATTTAAACTCCGTATGCCCACCTTGATGGAAACCGACTTCTTTTTTATTTAGGATTACCTTTGTATCGGTCATTGATCCTTGAAAGATGATAAAATATCTTTTATCAGATGTTTTCTTAAAATCGAATTCATGACGATAATTACCAATACTAGTTATTCGTTGTTCTACCTTATCCATACCATACAAGTAAAACCCAAAACCTTCCATTTCCCAATTAGAAGGAACAGGAATAGTGGTCCAAAAACCACTGTTACGGCCTTTATCTATTTTAAAATCCCAATTTACCGCTGTAGTAGCATCTTCTCCTGAGAGATATGTTTTTTTCTGAGCTTGGATTTCAACCAAAAAAATTGGTACGAATAAAAAAAGTATTAACTGTAAAATATTTTTTCTCATAATCTTTAGTTTTGTTTTAATAACATTAAGCACATATTGTATGCTATTCAAATAATTTAATTATTCCATTTGCAATCAACTCATGTCCTTTTTTATTAGGATGATTTAATTGTGCCATATATTTTTTTAGTTCTTTGGTATCACCATAAAGAAATTTGAACGCTTTATAACTATCTACTAAACCGACATTATATTTTTTGGCAAGTAGCCTAATTTGATTTGTATGCTGTTTTAATTCGTTTTCAGGGTTATTATAATCAACTCTCGTGTCTGGAGAAGGAGTTAACAATATCAAAGGAATCTTTTGTTTTAATGCCTCTTCAATCATCTTTTCCCACGCTTTTTTGGCTTTTTCTAAACTTAAGTTATGCTCACTCAATCTATATTTCAACTATTTTAATTCTTTTACTTTATTAACTATGATTTTCACAGGTCCTAATAATCCCGACGGAAGTAGTGCAGAATCTTTATGCCAATGTTTAAAGGCAGCTAAAGTTACACGCTCTGTAGGTCGGTTTGTACTATTTAAAAGCCACTCGGGCCATTCTGTAACATTTGGTCCTTTTCTTTTATAATCTAGTTTTAATTGTTCATCACCAATCAATCTATTTGGCCAAAGATTGGTAATTTTTACTTCCAGAGAATTTGTTCCTTTTACAATAGCATCATCAATGTTAATTCTGAAAGGTGCCTTCCAAAATATCCCTAATTTTTTTCCATTAAGAATAACTTCTGCAATTTCCTTAACATGCCCCAAGTCTAAATGCAAAAAATGACTAGATTTAAGTAGGTTTGAAGAAATATTGAATTCCTTTTTATAGGTTGCAGTACCTGAAAAATAGCGTATATCTTTTTCTATTGCATTTGACCATGATATCAATTTATTGAAAGTATTATCAACAGAAGTATCATTTTTTAAAGGAAAATTAACATGCCACTCTCCTTGTAATTCAATAGGCTCAGGTACCGATTTTACTTTTAATGTTTTGGTTTTTCCTTTTGATGAATGATATGTAATTTCTCCTGGATAAGGCGTCACCCAATGTATTTTATCGTTTTTATTTGATAATTTTGATTCTGCTAGTACTTGCGTTAAACTTAAAACACCTCCATTAAAAACTGAAACTGTTTTCTCTTCAGCATTGGTAATATAACTTACGCGTAGTATGTTTTGAGTATTCTTATTTTTTTCTTTAAACAAACTATCGTTTACAGGAATTTCATATACTCCAGAGGCTAACAATGATTTTATTTTTTCTGTAACATTATAAATTGGTTTGTTTGGAGGAATACCTTCAACACCTCTTGCAAATTTTCCAAAGACGGCTTTAAAGATTTCAATTTTTCCTTTATTTGCAGCATCAACTTCCAACCATTCTTTTTCCATAGCATTTTTTTCAAATAGCTCATCTCCAATTTTGTATTGAATACGTAACTCTTTTTTATATCCAGGAGCAGGATCACCTTTAGACAGTTCTCGGGTTGCCTTTAAATATAATTTGTTGTTTTTAACTTTGTTTTTAACTACATCTGTAACATCCACCAGTCCATCTGGCAAAAATATACCGTACTCTGCCTTAATAATTTTTAAGTTTGGAAGCGGTATTGCATTTTGTTTTCCTAACGTAATAGCTGTACTTACAATATGTTCTTTTGTTCTAACTGGTTTTTTAAAAACTACAAAAACAGAGCCTTCTGGCCGAAAAGGAATAGCTACTGTAGTTGTGCCATCTCCATTATCTTGCCATACTGAAGCATTGGATATTTTACCAGTTTCGGCATTCCAAAGCTCGGGTTGTTTACCAGACACTCTAAAACGACATAACAATTCTGAATATTCTTTACTTGAGTTAACTACAAAATAGATATCTGTATCTTCTGTTTTTCTATGAATAAAATCAATAGATTCAGGACTTCCTTTCTCAATTAAAAAGTCAGGTTGCAAGTTTCCGTTTTTTAAGAAGGTTGTAATAGAGCTACATTTTATAATTCCAGAATTCCATAAATCGTTAGCTAAATGAGCTACATCATCATCGCATGCTGGATATTTTTTAAGACTTGGAGATTTTTTGGGTTTAGCGCCTATAATTTGCGCTCCTTGAGTCACTAATTCTTTAATTTTAACTAGCGTTTCTGGTGTCATCCAATCTGTTGGAGGTAATACTAAGGCTTTATATTTATCTCCAACAGTATTGTGTATCAACCCTTCTTTTACATATAATGAGTTTAGTTTATTGGCTCCAATAACGTCATAATCATAACCCATCGCTTTTATTTCTGGCATTAATAAAGCGTCATTAGGTGATGCTTCGCCTGTAAATACTAAAACATCGGCTACAGATTTACCTTGCTGTAATAAAAACTGACCTCTACTAATATAATCTACAAAAGGTTTTCCTTGGTTCCACCAAGTGTTTAACCTATTAAAATCGGTTCCAAAAGCTTGCAATGTTAATCCTGGACCAATATCCCAAGGTTGGTGAACATAACAATGAAAAACAAAACGATTAATACCTTGAGCCCAAGCTAAATCGCCCATAGCTTTTAGCGTTCCAGGATGCTGATCCCATCCACCCATTCCTGTAAAAGATTCTGCTTCTGCAATAGGACTTCCATTTAATTTGGCTATAGAAGCTACAAATTTAGGAGAATCGAAAAAAGCTAAACTTCCACTCCAAAATTCGGACATAACAATATCGGCAGTTTCGCCTACTTGCATATTATCAAAAGGTCCCCAATAGGGCTCTGTGGTAAACAACATATTGTATTTATGACTTAGTTCGCTAAACCTGCCGTAATAATTTTTGGCAATTAAGTCGCCAATGGTACGCCTAAAATCCCAAAGAAAACGTTCTGTTTCTTCTCCACTTTCTACATAATACCCAGCTAGACTTGGCAAATATTGTTTACAATCATAAGACCTTAGTTTCTTAAATTCTTCTGGAAAACTATGAGTCCAGTTGGTAGTGCCCACCTCATAACTATCAATATGACATCTTGTAACTGTACTTCCTATTAGCGTATCTAATTTATTGATTATTGGCATAATACCACCTTCCCAAAAAACATCAACGGCTTTTCTATTCATTTTATCACATTCCAAACCTCTTCCACCATCACTAGGAAATCGATTGGTTTCACCGGTTGGTGTATGTCCTATTCTTAAGACAACCCACTCTCCAGCAGGCACATTCCATTCTAAAACACCATTTCTAGTAAACTTAGAGGTTAGGTCTATTATGTGTTCTTTTTTTACCACAGCTAAATCAGGAACAAGCTTATCAACAGGAGATAAATGGTTACGTACTTTATGCGATAGTGTTTTTATATCTAAATCTTCAATACGTACATCGCTTTTAGGTTTTGGGAAAGCAAGTATTGCAATATCTTTATAGTATCCTAATTTAGTTTCAGGTTGCACCAACGCGCCTTTAAAAACCTTTTTGTCTTTAATAATTGTTTCAGAAAAAACCAATTCTTGCATAGCAAATTCTGGAGTTATAGAAGGCCCTCCAGATGATGACCAACCGGCTCCATTATGAAAACCAAGTTCTAGCCCTAAACGATTAGCTTCTAGCGCTGCATAATTAAAAAGATTTAACCATTCTGCACTTAGATAATCTGCAAATCCTTTAGGGTTTCCTAAACTAACATTAAAAATTAAAGCGCCTTGAATGCCTATATTTTTCATAGCTTCCAAATCGGCCGTTATACCTTTTTTGGTTACATTACCGTTAATCCAGAACCACATAGTTAGTGGTTTTGCAGATGTTGGAGGATTCTTAAAATGTTGTTCTAAGGACTTGTTTTGAGCTTTTAAATTTGATTGAAACAAACAAAGAAGTGTAAAAACAATAATAAAAGTTTTAAATAATAATTTCATCTATTTTATAAATTTTAAGCAGATTCTTTCCCTTTTAAGATTTAATATTTCCCTTAGTTTGTACATGTTTTTTTTTTGCAATACGTATTTGCTTAATAATTAGTCTTAAATGAATATATTCCTGGGTTTACCTTAAAAACAAAAGCTTTATTTGTTTTCCTTAGTAATTTTATATCCGAATTACTCTCAAATTCTACTCCGTTTACCTTAATGCTTTCTTGTGTATTTCCTGGTACAAAAACTTGAGCAGTTGTATTTGGAGGTACTATTATATCTAAATTAAATTGCTTGTCTACTATTTTCCAACTTGAACTTACTTTTCCATAAGGCGAATTATAAGTAGCAGCTGCAGACGTTAAAGGGCCGCCTGGAATAGGAGCAATTTCTATTTCTTTGTAGCCTACTTTAATAGGTTTAATACCCGCAATGCGTTCGTACATCCAACGACCAATAGCTCCGTAAGCATAATGGTTAAAAGAATTCATACCGCCTTTGTTAAAACCATCTTTATGGGTGTAACTATTCCAACGTTCCCACATGGTAGTTGCCCCTTGGTTTATGGAGTAGAACCACGATGGGTAGGTATCTTTAAACAAAATTTCATACATCAATTCTATCTCGCCTATTTTATCAAGTACTAAAGGCAATAAAGGTGTACCCAAAAAACCGGTACGCAAATGGTTATCGGTTAGTTTTATTTGTTCCAATAAATGAGGTACTGCTTTTTGCGCTAATTCATCATCCAACAAATCGAATGCTAAGGCTAATAAATAAGCTGTTTGAGTTTCAGGACCTTCAATAATACGTCCTTGAGTATCGAAAAAACTATTTTGAAATACATCACGAATAGCATGGAATAAAAGCTCATATTCTTTGGCTTCAGACTCAAATCCTAGCACTCTTGCTGCTTGAGCAGTTAGGTTAACAGAGTGCGCATAATGAGCCGTGATAATTAGCTTGTTGGAAGTGATACCAAATCGCTCATCTCTTTTGTGTGTTGAATAGGGTTGCAACCAATCGCCATGGGTAAACATTTTAACAATATGATCTTTGGCATTTGACTGATAAAATCCTACCCATTTTTTCATACTTGCATAGTTTTCCTCCAAAACACCTATATCACCAGTACGTTGGTAAGTTTCCCAAGGGACAATAGTGATCACATCACTCCAACCAGCTCCAGCTCTAAGTCTACCACCTAAAGAAGGCACCATTACAGGAACCGCACCATCTTCATCTTGATCGTTTCGTACGCTTTGCAACCAACTCATCCAAAAAGAATGCACATCACCTAAGAAAAACGAGGTGGGTGCAATTACCTGAGCATCTCCTGTCCAGCCTGCTCTTTCATCACGCTGCGGACAATCGGTTGGTATATCGAGTGTATTACCTCTTAATCCCCAAATTATATTGCTTTGCAGTTGATTTAGTTTTTCGTGTGACGAGTTGAACTCAACATTCAAATTATAATTAGAATGTTGCACAACACCTGTTACCCATGATTTATCTGGTGTAGCATTTGCACTAAAACCGCTTAACTCTACATATCTAAAACCATGAAACGTAAATGTTGGTTGATATTCAATTTGTCCATCTTCTTTAGCGGTATAATAATCGGTTGAAACTGCACCTCGGTAATTTTTAGTATACATACGTCCATCTTGCTGTAGCATTTCCGCAAAGCGTATTTTTAAGATTCCATCTTTGTTCATAGGCAGTTTTATACGAGGTACTCCCACCATATTTTGTCCCATATCAAAAATGACAACACCTTTGTCAATCTCGGTAATAGCAACTGGTCCTAATTCCTGTACAGATTTAACTGTATTGTGTCTCTTAGGTGTCAAACTAATTTGTGTCTCTATATCTTCAGCAACCACCTTTTGCCAACTTGCAGCATCAAACGATGTTAACGACCAAGCTTTTTGTTCTTTCCGTTCATCATATTGCTCTCCATCATAAATTCCAGCATAAACAATTGGCCCCTCTTGGGTAGCTTTCCAACTTTCATCAGTAATAAAGGTTTTAACATTGCCATTGGTATATTTTACTTCAAGCTGACACATTACTTTGGGAGAAACTTTTGGATAGCCTCTAAGCATTAATCGACCTGCATACCAGCCCTCAGCTAAGGAAATTCCAATGGCATTAGAACCATCTTGCAAATGGTCTATTACATCATAAGTTAACGTTTCAATGCGTTTATTGTAAGGGGTCCAACCTGGAGCCATTACATCGTCGCCAACCTTTATGCCATTGATTTCAGCTTCAAAAAGTCCCTTTGCTGTAATGTACAATCTAGCAGATTCAATTTTAGAGTCAAGAGTAAACTCTTTTCGCAAATACTGGACTTTATAAGAGGTTTTATTCGTATTTGGCGACTTTGCTTTATCAACTTTTGGCAAGCTAATCCATTTGGCCTGCCAATCGGAGTTATGGAGTAGTCCTAACTCAAAGTTGGATACCTCACTCCAAGCAGAAGCCTTTTTATCTTGATCCCAAAACTTTAACTGCCAATACACTTTTTGTCGCGAAGAGAGTTTTTTTCCTTTGTATTTTACAAATAGAGTTTGCTCACTTTCCACTTTTCCGCTTTCCCATAAATCAGCATTATTTGGTAATAGTTCAGGTTCAGAAGCCACTACAATCGAATAAGCTGTTTGCTTTTTGATGTTTTTATTTTGTGCTAGTTTCCAAGAAAAAGAAGGTGTAGCATCATAAAACCCTATTGGATTTTTAAATTGTTCACTAACAACCAACTCCTGTGGTGGAATATTGTATGGAGGAGTATTATTTTGAGTTGAAGAACACGAAACCAAAAATAGAATTGTCAGTATGACTGTTGCCAATCTATTGCTCGAAATTATGTACATGTTATTTTATATTTGTGTGTATTATTTACTAATGTTTAGTCGTTTCAATACTTGCAGGCCCTAACAATCCTGAAGGCTGTAATTTTGATTTCGGTTTAATATCATCAATAACTAACCAAGTATATTTTTCATTTTCCGACCGTTGTTTGTCTTTTATCAATTGGTTTCGCCATAAATTAACCACTTCTATCTCCAATTGATTTTCTCCTTTTTTTAGTGCTTCTGAAATGTTTAAACGATAAGGCGCTATCCAAAGCCCTCCCATATCTTTTCCATTTAGTTTTACCCTAGCCATCACAGAAAGCTTTCCTAAATTCAAATAAAATTCTTTATTTTTTGAAAGCTTGTCTATTGAAAAAGTGGTTGTATATGTTGCTGTACCAGAATAATATTTAATTTGCTCGTTTTCTGATTTAGACCAATCTTCTAAAGCATTAAAAACGATAGGTTCCTTAGGACCGATTTCCTTATTTGAGAAATCTACTGTAAACGGATTTTTCAATTCGCTTACTGTTTCAAATGCAGGAAAATTTTCCGTATTCATCGGTTTTTCTAATAAATTATTGTCTTTAGCAAATACAATAAACCAACTTTGTGCAGCTGTCATTTTTAAAGGCACTTTTATACCTGTTTCTGTAATTTCATATTCAGGTAAAACTCTCATTTCGCCAGTTACAGCATCCCACAACTGTGGTTTCATTTTTTTATTCACACGAAAAACGGGAGATAAATCTATAGTTTTATCACTCTGATTGGTTACAAAATAAATATCCATACCTGGCATATTTCTATGTATCCAAAGAACTGGTGCATCTTCAGAAACATTAACATCTTTCGCTAAATTTATATCAGTAAATACTTCTGACAATTCGTAACCATCCATTACTTTTCCTTTGCCATATTGAATTGTCATTTTACCATCTTTATAAGTTCCAGCCCATAACTTGCTTGCAATAATTTTAACTTCTTCATCACTAGTAGGATAGTTTTGCAGACTTGGTGATTTTTCAGGTTTCTGACCTAAAATGATTCCTCCTTGTGCAACTAATTGTTCCAACTTGGTTAATAATTCTGGGCGCATGGTTTTAAAAGGTGGCAAAATCATTACTTTATAAGACATGCCATCTGGTAACACAAAACGTCCATCTTTTACAGACAATCTGTTTAAAATTACTTCGGCATTGATATAATCATAAGAATATCCTTTTGGAATTTCAGGAACACGACCACCCGTCATTATTGGTGCATCTTCTCCAATAAAATAACAAACATCTGCTACGTATTTACCTTGTTGCAAAAGGTGTTGACAACGACGTAAATAGTCAAAATAGGTATCTGCTTGACTAAACCACGTATTATGGCGATTAAATTCGGTACCAAACCAAGCATTCATCCCTGGTTTACGATTATCATCGGGCTGCTGAATGTATAAGTGCATCACAAAATGATTAATCCCTTCTGTTAATGCCCAATCGCCACGTTTTTTTAGCATAGCTGGATGCCTAAGATAAGCTCTTCGAGACGATGTAAATGCCTCTGCAGAAGTTATAGGTTTTCCGTAGGTATGTGATGTGGAAGAAGACGCTTTACATTCGATATTACCCAATGTACCTTCGTTCCAAAACTCTCCAGAAATTAAATCTGACTGCCCACCATACATCATAAATTCTCCGGGAAACCCCCAATGCCCATAGTTTTCTAACCAGGTTTTTAAATTATGTTTGTTACTCGCTTTTCTTAATCCACCTACGTACTCATAAGCTACATCATCTGCAATAGCTCGTCGCAAATCCCAAAGAAAACGTTCTGACGCTTCTACACTTCCTACAATTCTACCTGAAAGAACTGGTAAAAATGGTACAGGGTCGTATCCGTATTTTTCTTTAAACTTTACCTCATATCCATCTGTCCAATTTTGAGAACCTTGTTCGTAACTATCGGCAACGACATACTTAAAAGCTGATTTACTTTCTTCTGGAATTCGTTTTAACAGTTCACCAACAAAATTATCAAAATGATACTGTGCCAATTCGCTATTCATTTTATCAATTTCATAACCCACACCTTGTGGAGCTGCTGGCGCATTTTTTGTACCTGTAGGCGACATTCCCATTCTCATTATCGTCCATTTTCCTGCTGGTGTATTCCAATTTAACACTCCGTTTTCATCCAACTTATCACTAACATCTATTACCTCATCAGGCTTTATAAATAGACTTTTGTTTGTAAACGCTTCTTGTGTTTTAAAAATGTAAGTATCCCAAGTAGGTTTAGGTGTAGAGTGCATTTTTCCGAGTTGTTTCTCTATATATTTATCTAAAACTGGAGCTTCTGATATATTAATTTCTGCAAAGCCATATTCCTTTTTTCTAGAATTAAAATTGGTACACTTTAATATGAATTGTTGTGCTTTGGTATCAGGTAAAATAGTGGCAAAATCTCCAGTTTCAATTGAAGCCACATTAGGTGTAATGCGAAAACGATCAAAATGAAACTCTTTTACCATTTTTTCTTGACCATCAACAATAGCATATAACGTCATTTTACATTTAAAGGCTCTACTTGGAATTATGGTAATTGAACGAGCAGTTATTGACTCAGAAAGCTGAAAATATATCTCTAAAGCTTCTCCTTTTTTAGGCTCAAAACTAGTGTCGTCCTCTTTATTTCCATCTGTTAAGATTTTTACGTTTAAATCGCTCCAATTGGCACTTACCTTAGTAGGGATAAACTGCGTACTTTTTTCTTCGATATCCGATGATTTAAAAGCAAAGGTATGAGTGTCTTGAAATTCCTTTTTAGGTTGTGGTAATTTAATAGAAAGCTGTTTTCCTCCTAGAACTTTTGTTTCACTATACGTTAAGTAACGCATTGCTTTTGTGTAATCTATCCAAGGACCACCACTTTGGCTCCAACCTGGACAATTAAATACTCCAACATCTACACCAATTCGTTTTCCTTCTTCTACAGCGTGTACCATATGGCTCCACCAATCTTCGCTTAACATCGGGACTTTACCATCTTTATGTGCTGGATTTATATTTCCTATTAATGCGCCACCAATACCGGCTTTTTTCATAGCAATCAAATCCTTGGTAATTCCTTCTTTAGAAATATCATCATTAATCCAATACCAATAACACCAAATGGTGTTGTTATCATTAGGTGTTACAAAATCTGATGTTATTTGCTGAAAGTTTTGAGAATTATTACACCCTAAAACAAAAAACACAATACTTACTAAAATTGCAACAATACTAATCTGGCTTTTTCTAATTTTCATTATTAAAAATTTTTACCTCTGAAATTGAGGGTGCTTTTATAGCATCAACAATAAATATTCTACATTTTGAAGCTGTTATTACATCAAAATTATGTTCTTTATTTTTTCCACAACTTGTATCAGTTACAATAGTTTTCCATTCTTTCTTATCCCAATATTGAATTTTATAGGATGTTATTTCTTCTCCAACTTCATCAATTATTATATTATTAAATATTTGTGGTTTTACCCAAGCCACTTCTAAGTATTGATTTTTAGTTTCAGCAGCCAACCAACGTGTTTCATCATCTTCATCATTTGATTTAAAAGCCTCAAAACCTGGTAGTTTTTCAGTTTCAATAAACATAGACGAAGCGTTCATTCGACCCAAAGCTGACAAATTTTTAGACGCCATTATCGGATCGGGATAAGATATCTCTGGTAATTCTTCTACATGGAAATCATAAATACCTGAAACGACATCAAAAATAATATAGTTACCTACAGCCTTATTTTTTTCAGTCCCCACAAAGGTGATATTTTCAGATTTATCTGCTAAAACACCACTCTCTAGTACACCCTTTTTATTTGTAGCCGGCAAATACACTTTTGCACTTGTATTTACAGGGACTTCAATATGAAATGTGGCCCCTTTATCTTCTTTTTTCCAGTTCACAATCACATTTCCATACATAGATTGGTATTCTGTGTTTGCAAAAGTTAAATCGCCTACAGGAGCAGGTTTTATAATCATCTTTTGCATGCCTAAATTATCTGGATTTGAACGAATTCCACCAAAACCTTTAATAAAATACCCTCCAATTCCAGTATAACATGTATGTATCTGGCTATTTCCAATAGCCGACCAACGCTCTGGCCATACTGTTTTTCCTTGCTCTATAAAGTAGCCATAACTTGGGTGATGTTTGTCTTGAAGTAATTCATATATTAAATCCATTCTTTCTCCAGACTCCGTAAAATAACGTGTGTATAATGCTTGTCCTGAGCTACCTGTATCGTAATAAGGAAACTTATACAACACATTATCTACTAAATTATCAGAAACCTTTTTCTTTTCTGCTTCTGGTGTAACTCCTGTTAATAAAGCAAAAGCTTGATTTACTTGTTGTCCACTCCCATATTTACCAGTTTGAGCATTGTAAGACATTTTATGTGTAGCTTCTTGTTGCACTTTTAATCTATCAGCATACTTTTTTGCATCTTCCGTTTTACCTAAAGCCGTTGCTATTTTTACAGCATTATCTAACATAAATGCATACACACAATTATTAAAATGTACTGCATCTGGTGAATTACTACTGGTCCAAAAATTACCTCTAGGTGTGCACCAATCACCTAAACCAGGAAATTCTCTTGCACCTTGTTTCCCTGCTTTTAGAGCTCCTCCCATTTCGTAATTTGAGTTATCAAACAACCATTTCATCCATTTTTGCATAGATTCATAATTGTCTTCTAGCACCTTTTTGTCTCCCAACATTCTGTAAGTTTCCCAAACCGTTAATGGACTATTGGCTTTCCACATTAAAAATGGTCTGTCTTCTTCGTTTATAACACCCCTAATTTGACCATCAGACAACTGAGCATCTCGGGTATATTGTAAATATTGATCCATATATGCACCACTTTCAAAATTGGGTAAGGCATCGCCGTACATGGCGGCTACTGTTACTTCTCCCCAACCTCGACGTTCTCTGTGTGGACAGTCCACTAAAATACCATCCATAGTATTTGCTAAATAGGTATTTAAATTGATTTGATAAATTTGATTAAGCTGCTCATTTGAAGATGTGAATTTGCTGATTCGCTTACGATTATTAGTAATAACATAGCCTTTTACATCTTCTAGTTTGGGCTTATAATTCAAACCATAAATAGTAATCCATCTTCCACCAGCCACATTAAATCGGTTTGCAAACGTACCTTTCCCAGATTTTCCAAAAATGTATTTACTCTTTTGGTTCCAGTTCATTACCACTTCCGTTTGATCACTAATTTCAAACGTAATTGAATCGCCTTCTACACCATTATACAAATCCATTTCAAAGAAACCGGTGTAGTTTTCTCCCATATCTATACGATAGGTACCATCATTGTTTTTATCAATAGCAACCGCTTTTATCTCTTTATATCTTACTTGTGGCTCTACCATTTGTGCACTTAGAGTAGCTTTTATAGGGCTGTATAATGCGCGAACTTTTCTATCTTTTTTACTGTTTATAGCTAAATTAATGTTGTTTCCTTTAGCTATTTTTGCATTTAGTGCTTCATGATTATAAAAAACAGCATGCTTCCAGTTCGTATCATCATAATCTGATGTATTCCAATTGTCCTCGCGTTTTCTATCATCAATAGTTTCCCCTCCAAAACGTAAAATATCCCAATCACCATAATACTCGCTATGGCTTTTTTTAGTTTTCCAGGTTTCGTCTGTACTTAACGTTATCTGCTCATTCTCTGTTTGAATTTCGGCTTGCGCTTTAAACACAAAAGGGATATTTCTGTATTCTCTAATTCGTCGCCATCTAGACCAACCTGCAGCATGCCAAACAGCAATTACATTATCACCTTTTTTGAGTTTATCTGAAATGTCATAAGTTAAATACGGAACCCTTTTTTTCATGTATGATGATACTGGATTCATAACATTTTCGGTAACTTTTTCGCCGTTTACATACAATTCATGATAACCAAATGAGCCCACAAATACGAATGCTGATTCCGCTTTTTCTTTTAATTCAAAGTTTTTTCTGTACCAATTGTGGTCCGTTTTCTTTTGATCAGATTTTAAAATCCAGTCGCCTTTCCAATCAGATTGTTGCAGTAGTCCCATTGAAATTTTAGCAGGTTCACTCCAGCTGGATGCATTGCCATCTTTATCCCAAACTTTTACTTTCCAGAAATACTGTTTTGCAGATTCTAATTCATTTCCTAAAAAGGTATTATTTACAGATTGGTTTGTTTCTACTTTACCCGAGTCCCAAACATCTCCAATATGGTTATTCAAATTTTCTAAACTACTCGCAACAAGTATTTGAAACGCTGTTTGCTTTTGTCCTCGTTTTTGATATAGATCAATTAACTTCCAACTTAATCTTGGTGAATTATTATCTATACCTAAAGGATTTATACGGTATTCGCAACGCAAATCATTAACTTCAAGTATTTCTGAATTATTAGGTTTGCAACTAAAAATGCACAGCGTCCATATTAAACCTATAGAAATTAATAATCTATTTCTCATGCTTTTTATTATTTAAATAGTGTTAGAATTACTATTTATTATTTGTGGTGATTTCTAAATTATCAAATAGGTTTTCATCGTAAGAAGTAGCCAACACAACATAACCCTTGGTCTTTTTATGAGATACGTTAACCACCGAAACCTCATCTACAAAAGCTTCTATTTCTTTATTTTGAAAAGTAAGTTTTAGGGAATGCCATTTATTTCCGTCAAAATTAGAAATACTCCCCTCTTTTATAACCTCCTTATTAAACATCAATTTCCAATTACCATTTTTTGCTACTTGGAAACGGTAGCCTTTTAAGTAACTTCCCTTAACACGACCTCCTAATTCTACATTACCGCCATCAATAAACACATCAACCTTACAAGTGTAATTTTCCCAGTTTACATCACCAACCAATGTATTTGGTTTTATATTGGAACGCCTATATACTCGCATCCAATCGTATCCTTGTTCGGGTATAATTTGTTTTAAACATTGTGATCCATCGTCTTTAAAAGCGATTTCGAAACTTCCAGTTTGGTCTGAATGATATTTAGGAAGATCTCCTACTTTTCGGTCTTCATAGTTTTCCTTGTAAGGAAAAGGAAATGCTGTTTCTTTTGGAATTTTATAAGTTCCTTTTTGTTGCCCTGTAGTAGTAGTTAATGAGTATATGGCTTTTGGATCTAATGAAAATCTAATTACACCGTTTTTAGGAACAATGGATTCTTGCTTTACAAACTGCTCATTTTTATCAGATTTCCAAATACTAACAGTACCTAACGAAAGACCCTCTTCTATTATTACTTCAATATCTTCTTGATTTTCTGTACAAATAATCATACTCCAATTTGTCCCATTTTTTTCCTTTAAGGCAACACTACTACCTTTATAAGTTGCTCCATCAAAAAGGCCACAAGCACTATTTAAATAGTGCCAATTTTCAGGCTCTGCAAATTGCGTAGTATGTGCTGTAGCCCATATAGTTGGCCATACTTCATAATACCCACTCCATGGACTATTCGCTTTCATAGCACCTGCTTTATCCCAAGTAACTGATTTATAAATAGACCCTATTGGCGCCCATATTAATGTTTTGGTAATTCGGTCGCGTATGTAAAATTTGTTATACATACGTGCTAAATTTAATGCTCCTGCACCACCCCAATCTTTACCTGTCCAGCTCCAATCTTCACTAGCCCATAAAGGTTTACCACTATTTTTAGCTTTTTTGGTTGTTGGACGACCTCTTCCATCCACCATATTTTCGTTAAATTCTCTACCAGTAACATAATGATAACCGACCGCTTCTACCACATTGTCAAAGACTTTATCTTTTTCAAATTCATTAAATATTTTCCAATCGCCACTATTGTCATCTGGTCCTTGAATTTTTACATTTTTGTAACCTCTAGCATCTAATAAAGGGCGTACTTGATTTACTAGCCAATCACGATTAGTGCCATTTTCATTTTCTGCAGCAGCAACCCAATCAATGTTCATGCCCCATTGATTTTTAGCCACATCCAAAAACGAAACAAAATACTCCGCAGATTCTTGAGTAAAAATATTTGGTTTTAAATATGCAGGAAAACTCCAAGGCAAGTATTCTAAAATAACGTTTGGATTTCTATTTTTAGCTTCTTTCATCAACCAAAATTCATACCCTCTAGAAACTGGATTTTTTAACTCTTCTCGTGTAATGGCATGGGATGGTTCTGATCCGCAAGTTGAGTTTTCTCCACCTCCCATTTCTACTTTTAAATGCTGAAAACCAGCACCAAATTTAGGTTTAAACAATACATCTAAAATTTGACTTTTTATTGGGTCTTCATAATCGTACAACAAATCGGTTGAAGCTCCTGCACTTACACCTCCAATACCTTCAAAAGTTCGTCCTTTATCATTTCCGTTTAACTTTATTTGAACAACACCTTTTGTTTTTGGAAACACATTAGGTTGAAAAGGAGTTTCTGGGTTTATTATATCTCCCATCTCAAACCACGCAGGTTCGCTATGCTTTGCTCCACGATTGTTGCCCCAAACAATTACTTTCCAGTAAATACGTTGTCCTGATTTTAAAGGAGCTCCTGAATATTTAAAAGGCCCAGTTTCTGATGTGCTTGTTGGTCCAGTATCCCAAACATCTGGGTATTTAAGTTTTTCTATAGAAGTTGCCATACAAATACGATAACCACCTTGTTTTGAGCTTTTTTCATCTCCAATAAAGGTCCAACTAAATTCAGGTATGGCATTAACAATACCTGTTGGATTTATTTTAGAATTGCACTTTAATTCTTTTACATCTATCGCAAAAGCTAAAGAACTAAAAAATAATAAAAACCCTAGAGTAAGGATATTGTATCTTTTTAATTGTGTTTTCATATTTCTTAATTTATTGTGTTTTATCATTTATCACAAAAAAGTAATCTGATTAACAAATTCCTGTTATTTTTTATACACTTCAAACTCTGAAACACTAGGTTTATCTGTAGCGCTAGTTATTAATAATCTACATTTTTTAGATGTAACCGTTTCAAAATTAAAGGTTTTAATATCTCCAATAGTCGTTCCCTTTTTAAGATCTACCCATTGATTTTCTTTTAAAAATTGAATTTTATAATTGGTGATATGCCTGTCTATTTCTCTAAGTACAATAGTATTGAATGTTATAGGTTTCACCCATTCTATCTCTAACCATTCATTAACCGAACCACTTGCTTTCCAATGGGTTTCATGGTTTTCATCATTAGCTCTAAAAGCTTCAAAAACTGGTAATTTTTCAGATTTAATAGTCATTGAAGATGCATTCATTCTTCCTATTAATGCTAAATTTTCTTGCTGATTTAACGGCTCTGGATAGATTGTTTTTGGAAGTTGTGTCACGTTAAAATTGTAAACACCAGAACTAATTTCATAAATAACATAATTTCCAACTGCATCACTTTTTTCTGTGCCTATGTAATTAATTCCTTCAACATCTTCTGCAATAACATTACCTTCTAAAACATCTTGACTTGAGCTAGCTGGAATATAAATTTTAGCTGATGTATTTACAGGAACTTCAATTTGAAAAACTGCTGAATTGTCCGTTTTCTTCCAATTTACAGCAATATCTCCATACATTGATTTATAAGCTGTATTAGCGAATGTTAAGTCTCCTACAGGAGCAGGTTTTACTATAAAACGTTTCATTCCAAATGTTTCAGAATCGGGTCTAATACCTCCAAAACCTTTTATAAAATAACCACCAATACCTGTATAACACGTATGTATTTGACTGCCACCTACAGCAGACCATCGCTCTGGCCATACCGTTTTACCTTGCTCAATAAAATACCCATAACTTGGGTGGCGTTTATCTTGAAGTAGTTCGTAAATTAAATCCATACGCTCGCCGTACTCGGTAAAATAACGCGCATAAAGTGCTTGACCAGAACTACCTGTATCATAATATGGAAATTTATACAATACTTGATCTACCAAATTATCATATACTTTTTGTTTTTCTGATTCTGGAGTTACACCAGCAATTAATGCAAAAGCCTGATTTACTTGATGTCCTTCGCCATATTTTCCTGTTTTAGGATTGTAAAGTTCTTTATGTGTAGCCTTACGTTGCACCTCTAAACGGCTTGCAAAAACTTTTACATCTTCATCTTTATCTAATGCTTCGGCTATATTCTTTGCTGATTCTAACATAAAAGCATACACACAATTGTTAAAATGCGCAGACTCTGGGGAGTTACTAGACGTCCAGAAATTACCTCTTGGCGTACACCAATCTCCTAAACCCGGAAAAGCCATAGAACCTTGCTCCCCCACTTTTAACGCACCGCCTGTTTCGTAATTAGAATGCTCGTATAGCCAATTCATCCATTTTTTTAATGCTGGATAATGTTTTTTAAGTAGCTTCTTATCGCCCAACATTCTGTATGTTTCCCAAATAGTAATTGGGCTATTTGCCATCCACATTAAAAAGTTAAAATCGTCGCCATTAATTACGGCTCTCATTTTACCATTATCTGCTTGGGCATCTTGCATAAACTGTGCGTATTGCTCCATATAAGCACCACTTTCAAAATTAGGTAAAGCATCGCCATACATAGCTGCTACGGTAACTTCTCCCCAACCACGTCTTTCACGGTGTGGACAATCTACCAAAATACCATCAATAGTATTTGCTATATAAGTGTCTAAATTAATTTTATAAATTTTATTTAAAAGTTCGCTAGAACTTTCAAATTTGCTAATCTGTTTACGATTATTTGTAATTACGTACCCCTTAATATCTTTTAGTTCTGGCTTGTAATTTATCCCCTGAATAGTAACCCAACGACCACCTGCTAAATTAAAACGGTTGGTAAAATGACCTTTACCCGATTTATCAAAAATATACATACTTCGTTGTTGCCAAGAAGATGTTTGCCCTAACTGGTCGCTAATTTCGAAGGTTACCGTATCGCCTTCTGAACCGTTAAATAAATTCATCTCGAAGAAACCTGTGTAATTTTCTCCCATATCTACCACGTAAGTACCATCGTTATTTTTTTGAACACCAATAGGTTTTACCTCTTTAAACTTAACTTGAGGTTCTACCATTTGCGCACTTAGAGTCGCGGTTATTTTACTTGTTGGCGGATTATTATCGGTGCTTTCTACAACTTTGGCTCCTTTTAAACCCAAATAAATATCGGCTTTACCAATTTCTTTTGCATCAGACTGATTGAAAACTACGGCATTTTCCCAATTGCTATCGTCGTAATCTGCTTTGTTCCAATCATCTTCACGTAAACGCTCATCAATGACTTCACCACCAAAATTTAAAATATCCCAAGGCCCGTAATACGCGCTGTAACTTTTTTTACATTTCCAAGTTGTATCTGTTGCTAAAACCATATTATTACCTCCAACAGAAATATTAGCTTGGGCTTTAAATACAAACGGTGCATCGTGATACTCAACCATTCTTCCCCATCTAGCCCACCCTGCAGCGTGCCAAATACCAATAACGTTATTTCCTTTTTTAAGTTGCTTTTTTATGTCGTAAGTTAAATACGGCAAACGTTTTTTCATGGCCGAATACACCGGATTCATAACAGCATTACTTACTTTTTCGCCATTAACGTAAACTTCATGGTATCCAAATGAAGCTACGTGTATAAGTCCTGATTCGGGAGCATCTGTAAGCGTTACGTTTTTTCTGTACCAGTTATGATCTTTTTTTGTTTGGTCGTTTTTGTAAATCCAATCGCCTGTCCAGTCTTTTTCATTTAACAAACCCATTGCAAATTTGGCTGGCTCACTCCAATTTGAAGCACTACCAGATGTATCCCAAACCCGAACCTTCCAATAACAAATTTGACCAGAAGTTAATGCTTTACCTTGGTATATATTATTAACAGATTGCGCATCTGAAATCTTACCAGAATCCCATACATCACCTATATTTGTGTTTAGATTTTCTAGACTATTGGCTACTATTATTTGAAACCCTGTTTGCTTTTGACCACGAGTTTTATTTTTGTCTATAATTTTCCAACTTAATCTTGGTTGTACATTATCTATTCCTAAAGGATCTGTACGATATTCACATTTAAGATCTATTGGTGTAACTTCGCTTTGAGTTTTTGAACTACAACTGATTATTGCCAGCATAAAAACGATAACAATAACAACTTTATAAGCTGATTTAGAACGACACCAAAATTTATTTTTCATTTTTAATAATTTAAAAATCTTATAACACATGTAACCCGTTTATTATGATAAAACACTAATTGGAAACATGCTTTATTTTAAATTGAAGTAGGACTTTCTTTTTTTTATAAATTTCTACAATTAAACACTATTTATCAATTAACAATTTGATATATTAGTTGCACAAAATGACATGAAAAATACATACCGAAAATATCTTATAACTCTAGAAAATGATAAAAAATGGGGTTTTTACATAAATAACTTAGGACGATCTGTTATCGAAAAAAATAGTGTTTATCCTCTAAAAGATCATCCAGATAATTATTTTTTCACTTGGGAGAGAGGTCGTGTTTTAAATGAATTTCATGTTGTACTTATAACTAAAGGCGAAGGTTTTTTTGAAAGTAAAGAAAGTGGACCTTTAAAAGTATCTGATGGTGACCTTTTTTTATTATTTCCTGGAGTTTGGCATAAATACAAACCGTTAAAAAAAACAGGATGGACAGAACGTTGGGTTGGATTCTCTGGTGTAATAGCCAATCAGTTATTATCAAATGGATTTTTTACGCCTAATGAACCTATAATTTCTAAATGCAATAAACCTCAAGTTTTAAATTATTTTAATACCCTTTTTAATTTATTTGATGAAGAACCTTTTGGATTCCAAAAATTAGCTTCTGGCGTATGCATTCAACTTATGGCAGAACTCCATAATATAAAATATGGAGGAAATAACGTAGACCATCTCAACTCTATGGTTTCTAAGGCAAAAGGTTTAATGTATGAGAACATTAATAAAACCATTGACTTAAAAAAAATTGCAGCCGAATTAGGTGTTAGCTATTCTAAATTTAGATTAGACTTTAAAAAGCAAACAGGTGTTTCCCCGCTACAATACTATTTATTGTTAAAAATTGAAAAATCTAAAGAGCTATTGTTAAGTTCTGAAAAAAACCAAAAGGAAATAGCCTATGAGCTAGGTTTTGAATCTGATTATTATTTTAACAGATTGTTTAAAAGTAAAACTGGATTATCACCTGGTAAATTTAGAAACTTAAGCAAAATACATACTTAAAATTCTAGTTTTAGCTTACTGTTATTGAAATATGCAATTCTTTTATATTTTTTGTAAAAAAAACTTCTAATGGTAAAGCCTCTGTACCCGGAACCATATTAAACGTTCTTTCACCCTCTATATCTTTTATTTTTATTGGGGCATTCGATTTAACTGTAACCAAACCTTCTGGCTTTTGTATAGTAAACTCTGTTTCACTTACTTTAGAAACTGCTTCATTATTAGGTGAGATTATTGGCAAAACAAATGCCGTTGGCTCCAAAATATCTTGCTTAGTATTTACCGTTATTTTTATATCATCTTCCTTACATGAATAAGCAATATTGAAATCTGAAGCTGTTTTTTCGATGACGTTTCTATCTACATCTTTCAGTTTAACATTTGCTAACAATTTAATGGTAGCATTTTCATCTTTACTAGAAACGGTAGCTGGCAAATCATACAAATTGGTGTACCATGTATCGTTTACAAATGCTTCAATTCGTGGTGTTAAAGCAATATCTTTACCTGGTTGTTCCTGCTGATTATTTTTTTCAACCATGTGATATTCTGCCATACTTGCTGCACATATCAACCCTACTGTATTATGATATAAAACACCTAAAGCACCTCCTGAAGCTTGACGAAAATCGTATTTATAATGGTATTCGGCATCATACGCACTAACAGTTCCTCTCCAATCACCTCTTGCAAAAAGATATACATCTAAATCTTTAAAATGTTTTACACCATCTGCTGCGGTTCTAGGTAACGCTGTGTTTTTATTTATTTCTGGTAGATGCTGCCAATGATCTAGCATAGCAGCTAATGGTTTAGCATGGGCAAATGTATGATGCACACAAGGTGGAATTCCGGCAGAGACAAAATGTGGGCCTCCATGAATTAAACCATCTGCGGTACAACGTTTTAATAACTCGGTATTTTTTACTGCTGCGGTTCCAAAGGCTGGATTAATATGTGCCATCATACCAAATGCTGGTTGGCTACCATCACAGGTTCTACTTCCCCAATAACTCCATTTGTACATACGGTTACCCCAACTATTATCCCAAGCACCATCTGGCAACATAAATTCTAAATGACTGTTTAGAGATTTAGTTACTATTTGTAATAACGATTCGTCTTTATGCTTTAAGGCATACATGACAATACTATTTAATGTTTCCTCTACATTATAACCTAAATCTACACCTTGTAAACCTTTAGCACTTAACTTTTTAGAATCTGGTTTACACTCACCAAATAATAGTGTTTCATTAGCTGTAAAATAGTCCTTAATTTCTACCGATAGCTTTTTGCTTTTTGCTTTAAAATCATCATTACCTACAACATCACCAATTAAGTCTAAACCATAAATGGCTGTGCCACCATAATTAATATTTGTAAAAGATATGGTAAACTCTTTATAAATAAACTGCCCCGCTCTTTCCAGACGTTTTGTCCAAGCATTGCGGGTTGTTTCATTTAAAACATGACCATGATAATGTAAGGCTTCTGCTAACGCAATAGCTCCAAAAACAGTAATACCTTTCCATGATTTAGGATTTCTAATTACTGTCCATGCACCATTTTCTTGAGACACATTATTTTCTGCCCATGTCATAACTAACTCGGCAGCTTCAATATATTTTTTATCACCCGAAATGTCGGCCATATATAAAAATGGATACACAGCGTCCATGCATCGCCCATGAATATGCGAACAAGATGGACAACCTAAAGCGCCATGTTCTTCTAAATTTTCTGGGTTATTAATTTGGACTTTTATCATACCATCGCACCAGTCTTTCAACAAATCTGAAATTAAATTTTTAAATTCTAAAGAATGCTCAGGATGATTTGAACAAGCGTTTAATATTCCTGCCATAGGAAGTGATAGTCCGATTCCTGCAAGGGCTGATAGTTGTATAAAGTTGCGTCTTTCCATAATTAACCACAATAGTTTTTCAGATTGAAAAGTATTTAAAATTAAATTTTAATCTATCCTGTTTCATCCTGTATTACTAAATTAAAAAAGCCAGAACATAATTTTCTGGCTTTTTTAACAATTGATATTATATTAAACTTTTTTTATTTTATTACAAGCTTGGTATTGTAGACTTTATTTGCACCATCAACAACCCTAATAAGATAAACACCAGACTTAAATTGTCCATTATTATTTACCTTTAGATTTTCACCTAGAGACTCACTTTTAAAAACAGTTTTACCTAACATATCGAAAATTTCAACTTTTACTTGATTTAGATTTTTAAAGGCCATAGTAAAGCTATCATTTGCTGGGTTAGGAAAAACTCGAACCTGTGAAGAAACTAGTTTATTTTTATCTAAACTAAGAGTCACACTTGTTGGAATAGCCTGCCATACACTTCTATTATCAGTTTCATTAGCTTGAATATGTGTTACTGTTCCATTTGCTTCATGGTACAAATATCTGCCACTAGTTCCAGATTGAAATCTATAAGTTTCATTAGTTGCGTTATATTGTATAGTCCAAACCTTATCACCATCACTTGCTGGTGATGCTTTTGAAGTACTTACAACTACATAGGCACCTCCTGGGCCACCAGCACCTGGTGCACGTAGTATTCCAAACGTTTCACTATCGATATTAAAAAACGCGCCACTTTCAACAAAAGTCCAATGTGTGTTTTGCGCTTCGCCCGAATCTGACATTGTAACTGGTGAAGCACTAACTCCAGAATCTGTTAAGAATTTCCCTGTTTCTACATTTCTCAATCTGTAAATGTCATCAGATGGACCTGAATTGCCATTATCTATAACTTCTTCCCTTTGGTATGTGGTATTTGCCCATCTAATTTGAGCTCTTCCACCTCTAACGCGGTATACACCATATCTAATACCAGATTCTAAACCTCTGTCTGGCTCAGGAATGTTATAATTAAAAGCATCACCTCCAATTACAGCATCACAATAATGAATCTTTTTTGTGGCATCGTTAGGGTCTTCTCTAAAACCTACCTCTAACTCAAAGTCAATTTCTTCATTTTTATTTACTCGCTTTAATAACACGACTTCTCTACCGCTACCTTCTCCACCACGTTCTAAGATACGTTCGGCATATATATCAAACGCCACTTGTTTGTCTGCATTGATACCTGTACCATAAACAGGTTTTGCTAGATATAAACAAATAGCTGGATCATTAGATCCTCCACCGCCTGTGTGCTTTCCTTTGGCTTGAGCTATATAAGTTCCATTTTGACTAAAACTACCAGCATCTCCTACCTCTAAAATCCTAAATACTCCCGTAAATCTTGCATAACTACCAACTCCTGTTTCCCCAGATCTAGGTAAAGAACGCTCTATTCTAGGCTGTAAGGTGTTTGGAGCATCCCAATGGTTAGACCCATCTGTAATATTATAAACGCCCCAATTTTTTCCATAAACATTACTTTCTGAATAATCGGAATAGCAACTTCTATCATCAGCAGTACCTACATTAACAGGGTTTGGTAAATCTACATTTCTGGTACTGTTGTTTTCGAATTCACCTGAAGCTGGACAATTTAAGTCTGTATTAGTGTCTTCATCTGGAGCTATCTCTACAGGTATTTCTACAAATGGAACAAGTTCCCAATTACTTCTATCATCCGTTGCTGAAACTGCAACATGTGTTACGGTTCCATTTGCGTCATGATACATAAATCTACCGCTATTTCCAGATTGAAATCTATAGGTGTCATCCGTTTGGTTATGTTGTATGGTCCACACTTTATCGGCATCTGCAGCTGGTGAAGCTTTAGTTGTACTAACAACCACAAAAGCACCTCCTGGACCACCTGCTCCTGGCGCACGTAATATTCCTAAAATTTCGCTATCTATATTATAAAATGTACCGCTTTGCACAAACTTAAAATGGGTACTTTGATCTTCTGCACCTAAATCTGTCATAGTTACGGCTGTAGCACTTACACCTGTATCTGTTAAGAATTTACCTGTTTCAACATTTTTCAATCTGTAAATATCATCAGAAGGTGGCGCATCTTGCGCTGTTATGCCTAATGAACATAAGATAAAAAAGAAAAATAAAATAGATTTTAAATTACTGTTTTTCATAGTTGTCTTAAATTATAGTTTATTTGGTATATCACCAACTTTGTAAAGTTCAATTAAACCTATGAAATTACTATCCTGAACTATCCTGATTAAGATGTAACTCCACTTTCTTTTCGTTAAAAACCTATTTCTTTAGATTAAAAACATATATATTTAACTAAAAATGAATTAGTTAATTGGTTATTTTTAAAAGAACTGGCCCAATAAGCCCAGAAACCTCTAATTCCGTTTCATTTTTTTTAGGCGGATTCGTAGTCCACGTTTTCTTTTGGTTTTTAGGGCGACTATTATCAAAAATTAATTGATTACGCCACGTATTAGTAACTTTAACCTCAAGGGTGTTTTCTCCTTTTAGAGCATACTTGGTAATATCAAACTCAAAAGGTGGCGCCCATTTTACACCAATTTTTTTACCATTACACGATAGTTCAGCAATGTTTGCAACATCGCCTAAATCAATTATTATACTTTTTGATTTTTGTTCAAGATTAAAAGTTTTTGAATATGTGGTTGTCCCAGAATAGTGCTTAACGGCATCATTTTCAAGTTCGGTTAGAGATTTTAATTCTGAAACTTTAATAGACTTTGGTGTATCCCAACCTTTTTCAAAATTTAATTTCCAATCTGTTTGAAGTAAAGCCTCATCGACTCTAATATTTTTAGTTACTATATCTTCATTTTGAATAAAACTATATATTCCTGATGTTGAAGCCGAAATTTCATCCTCTTTCCAGCTAATTTTAGGAAAATCTGCGGTATCATGAATTTTAAACCATCCCGTTTCTGCATTTAAAATAATGGTATCATTATAAGTTACTTTTGAAGCAAAAGGTTTTTTATCAGTCTTTAAAAACACAACAATAGTACTACCGTTTGGAGGAAAAGATAAAGCAACATTCGTTCTTTCATTTGATTTACTCCAAACTTTTGCATCTTGTTGTTCTCCAGATAATGCGTCCCAAATTTGTGGTGAAACACTACTAACTCTAAAACTTAATGCAGCATCAACTGGTTTATCGTTGTTTGATGCGACAAAATAAATATGTGCATCTGTGGTTTCACGATGAATCCATTTTATGTTTAAATCATCTGGTACTATAACATCTTGTGCAATGCGCTCTGCTTTTAAAACATCATCAAGTGATATTCCCCAATATACTTTTCCTTTTCCAACTTGTTTAGAACCACTTTTTGTATTTCCCCATAATTCATTCGCAATTTTATTTAGTTCTTTTAAATCATTTTCATCATCCATTAAACTTGGAGAGTCTTCTGGTTTATCACCTAAAATTACTGCTCCAGCTAATACTAACTCTTTTATTTTTTTAGCTGTAGATAACAACATGTTTTTTGAATCTCTTAGAGTAATAACACGATAATCGCCTGCATTTTCAATATGAATTTTACCGTTTTTTACACTCAATTTATCATTTAAAATTTCAGCATTTAAATAATCAAAACGATAGCCATCTGAAAACTCATCTAGATCAAAAGGTGGTCTATCAAAATCGTCTCCATAATACCGTAACACATCTGCTACATATTCCCCTTGTTGCAAAACATATTGATTTCTAGACAAATACTCAATCCATTGTGGCATATATTTCCACCAAGTTTGTTGACGAACCAAAGGAAAACCTATATTCCCTCCAAAACTAGAACCTGGATACACATCTGTTTGAGGTGTATGTGAAAAAGTGTGAAACACTAAATGATTTACACCTTTGGTAAAATTATAATCAATTAAATACTTTACAGAAAAAGGATGTTCATTCCACTTTACACCCACTTGTGTACAAGCTTCAGCTGCTAATTTGGGTTTGTTATACAAATGTACCGCAGAAGCAGCATTATAAATAGGCTTTGCATATTCATTTTGACTGGATGGTGCTTTAGGGTACCAAAACTCGGTCATTGGTATATCGCTAACACCATAATAGCGCATAGGGTCTATTGGCAATACTTCGCCTCCTGCTCCTTCAGTATAAACATCAGCTCCCATATCGTTTGCAACAGTAGCAAAATGCTTGAAGAAGTTTTCAATAAACACATCATCCATAGTTTGGCGGAGGTCTCTTAAAAATTTAGTTGTTACTTCTGGAGTATCTACGATATAACCCATTGTTGCAGGCAAATATGTTTTCATACTATAACCTCTTCGCGTTTCAAATTCAGCAAACATATCTTCAGAATTCATGGTCCACGTTGGCACATGACTTTCCCAACTATCAATCAATAAACCATGTAATTTTCCATCACCAATTGGGCCACCATCTTTAATTAAATTACCAATCATACCATTTCGTAAATGATTTTCTATGGCAACTTTATCTAGTTTACTTGATTCCCAACCTGTGGCTTCTGGTACTGCCGGCTTATTAGTTAATCGCATATTAATATGTCCAAAACGAACGACAGTCCAATTGCCTTCTGGAACTTCCCAAGTTAGTTTTCCATCAAAAGTCAATTTATCGGTAAGATTTATAATGCTACTTGATTTTATGATGGTATTTTTAGCATAATTATGTGATACCTTTTTTTCTAGACGTCTTAATACTTTTGCTGCTTTAGCTTCATGATTATGAAGTTTTGGTTTTGAACTTAATCGGATAAATTCTGGAGCAATATTATGTTTGCCCATAAATGTAAATACAAATTCATTTGAAGTAGTTTCAGGAATAGCCAACGTAAGATGTTTTCTCCTATCATTCCAATTCGCATCAGGTAAGTTTACAGTTGTCACTTCAACTAATTTATTGTTTTGAAGTGCTTCAACTTTGATATTAACGTCTACTTTAGGGTATTGTGTATCCAAAATCATGTGTCGTGATTGCGGAAAAGTAATTGTTCGCAATGTTATGGGAGCATTAAACTTTGTTTTAACCCAAGTATTTTGATTTTTTACTTTTGAAATACCTTGACTTCTGTATGCTTTTAAAGGTTTATCAAGTTGAGTAGTTTTTCGATTTACAATAATTTTTGAATTGGGATTAAAGATATCCTTCCAAGGCACCAAACTATTATTTGTTTCAATTTTTAAAGGGTTGAAGGGTTCTAAATCGTCCCCTTCTGGTGTTGGGAATGCTAATAGTTGAATATCTTTATAGTTATAATCTGGTGTATGGTATAATGAATCTAACTGAAGAGTTTCTTCAAATACTTTACCTCCTTTAACTCTGTAAACCGTTTCAACAACCTCACGTTGTGCCTCTTCTGCTGGAACCCATGGACCTCCAGTCATAGACCAACCTGGGCAGTTTTGCATCGTAAATTTTAACCCTAACCGCTTACTTTCATCTGCAGCATGACGAATCATATCTTCCCATTGTGGAGATAAAATTTTAATGGGTTTTACATCTGGATATAAGCGTCCTGCTTTATTAAATAAGTGAATACCTTGTAATCCTGCTGCTTTAATAGCTTCCAAATCTTGAGTCAAGCCTTCTTTACTAATATTATTCCCGTTAATGTGAAACCAGGTTTCTGGATGGTATTGCTTTGAAGGTGATTTAAAATTTTGTGATAATTCTTTGAAACCTATTTTTGGAGTAACACCTTTATTTACTTTATCTTTTGGATGGCAACTTAAAATTGAGGCTATTATAAAAAAGTATAAAAATTTGTGCATAATTTAATAGATTTACAAACAATAAAATAAGCATTTTATAAGTTTAAGAGTATCCTGTTGTATCATGTAAAAGAAATAGATAAAGCAATCTTAACATAAATTCTGCAAGATTTAAATTAGTTTGTGAAAACTAAAAAATAAAACACATTATAGATAAAAGCTATTTTCAATCAGGACACCACAGGATAACTAGATTCTACTATAGTCTTATCTTTGAATAAATTTGTGAAATATTATGAAAAAATCAAGATTCATTTATAAAATCTTATCAATTACTGCGTTATTTGTATTTACAGCATTCTTTTCATGTACAAAAGATGGGCTTGGGCTATCTGAAGACATCATAGTTTATGAAAACGTACCTGTTTCAGACCCTGATCCAGATCCAAACCCTATTCCTGTAGCTATTGATGAGGACACAGGATCTTATACAACATGTAATCCAGATGGAGAAAATGTTACTAGAACATCAAACGATTTACCAAACCCTGTTAATGTAGGAACTATTGACGACCGTAGTTGTTATGCAAATTACAAAGAAAGTATTATTGACGGTGTTACCTGGGGAATATATAATATAACTGCTGATTCTAATAATCAAGACGCAGCAGGCACCTTACAACCTCGAATAGAACGCTCATTACCTATAGCAAACGCTAACGTAGGATCTTTTGTTAAATTTAAAGGAGACTTTAGAATTCTAGAAGTAGGTGATGCGGGATCTTTTGATCAAGATGGCACTTACATAGCACAGGCCAAAGGTCAACATACTGGTGGTGGTGGTTCTCCGGATCCTGCTATTTGTTTATATCTAGCAAAGCCAGTTTATGGTACAGGTATCAATGCAGACAAGCAAGTGGCTTTCGATATTTATGCAGAGCGTATCTTAGAACGTGGTGGCTCAGGTAGTGGCAGAGAAGTAGTTCTACTAAAAAGAGTTACTAAAAATGAAATAACCTCTTTTGATTTAGAAGTAGGTTTTAAAGTAGACCCAACCGATGCTACTAAAAAAATACATTATTGTAATGCCATAATTGGTGGTGAATCATTTAACTGGAATATTCCTGATCCTGAAAGAGGAACACAATCGAAAATTAGATATGGCGCATACCGCGTTAAAGGTGGAAGAGCACAAATTAGGTGGGCAAACACGACGCATGAAAGAGTTTAAATATAAGCTTATGCGAAAGTGTACTTAATATTCTATAAATATTATAATTAAAAAAAGCCAGAAAATATATTTTCTGGCTTTTTTTATAATTATTTTATCTTAAAATCTCTTGTTAGATACTTTATTCTGTATTAAAATATTGAGTTATAACAAGAAGAAAAGATTAATTAACTCTTCTTAGCTTTATACCACTAAGTCTGGTTTTCCCTTTTCTAGCCTTAAATTCTACGGTAACACCTTTATCATCTTCAATTGTTATTAAAAAACGTTTGGAAACACCTCGGTCATTTCCGTACTCCTTTTTTAGATTTATGTTACTCCAAAGCGTTTTACCATTAACAATAATATCCATAACGTTATCATCTTTGGTATTTAACTCTGCTAAGAGTAATGACAATTCATAAGTACCATTAGGGGCATCAAATTTATAGGCGTCAATACCTAAACGTTGGGTTTGATAAATTGGATCGTTTTCCGTTCCTTTAATACTCACATCAACACCTATATTATTTCTTCGTTTACTTTTAAATCTTAAAAAATCGCCACCTACATAGCCATAGCCACCTTTTTCATATGCTTTATCCGGCATCCATAAATAATCTACATTATGGCTTTCAATAAAAAAACAATAAGAGCCAACATTAATTGCAACCTCTTTAAAAGGATTGGTTTTACTATTTAAGTTTTTAGGCTGTAGTGTAAATTCTATTAAGGCGAAGTCTTTTAAAGTTTCCCCGCCCTTTTCCGAGATTACTTCAATCAAGTTTTGTCCTTGTTGAAACGGCACATTGAATATTGCCGTTGAAAAATCAAAATATTGTTTTCCTAGAGACTTACCGTTTAAAATTAATTCTACTTCATCACTATTTCCTACTACAGTTATAGGCTGTGTAGCTACATTTGCCCCTTCATTATCTTCAATACCAGATCTTTTATTCCAAGATTTTGAAGCTATGGCTAAAAATGGAGTTTCTTTTAATAAGGCTTGATACAAATAATACGCATCTTTCTTTTCTCGTGAAGCTGACACTAAACCTTTGTTGTTAATATGCGGCACCGCATCTTTTCTATGTTCCACTTGAAAATCTGCATAATTCCAAACGTTTGCTCCAACAATTTCAGGAATATCTAAAATAGCTTTCATGTATGCCTTGTGTAGAAGAAACTGATAATCTACACTAAAATCAAATCGGGTTGGGTTATAAGACCTTATTCTGGGGTCTGCTCCTCCTCCATATTCACTTAAAATAAAAGGTTTATCTGGGTCTAACTCTAATGATCGCTTAACTAAACTTCTTAAATTCTTATCAATGTCTTCTAATTCTTCAATATACCAACCATAATATTTATTATACCCTACAATATCCGTTACTCTAATTCCTAAATTATCTTGGTAAGCTGGTTCTCTAAAAAACACAGAGTAAGAACTACGTGTTGTATCTTCTTCTTTAATAGTTTTTGCTAATGCTTTATGTGTACTTATAAAATGCTTAATGTAGTCTTCACCAAGTTTATCAGGCGCTTTCATAGTAGTTTCGTTTCCTAAATTCCATGCTACAATAGCTGGATTATTATAATTAAAACGAATAGCCTCTTTTAGCATATTAATACTATTTTGTTTACCAGCTTCGTTTGCCGCTGCTTTGTCTACAAATGGTATTTCTAGGGTTGCAATAAAGCCTAATTTATTACACATTTCTAAAATAGCCGGATCTTGTGGATAATGAGCAATGCGTAAGAAATTAGATCCCATTTCTTTGAGCAACTTCATATCATTACGGTGAATTTC
This sequence comes from uncultured Algibacter sp., assembly GCF_947495675.1. Taxonomy (GTDB): domain Bacteria; phylum Bacteroidota; class Bacteroidia; order Flavobacteriales; family Flavobacteriaceae; genus Algibacter_B. The sequence goes on from NZ_CANLZX010000007.1 coordinate 119,637, forward strand.
ATCACTTACTGCATTTGCTTTTCCATAAAAATCTTGATGTCTACATGTGCCAATAAGTTTGGTTTGTTTTCCGTTGATAAAGAAGCCTTTTTTAGCATCGAAACTAAACCATCTAAAACCAACAACATTCTCAATACGGTCTAATACATTATCTTTTTTATCTACTACTTCTGAAACTAATTTATATAAGTACGGATTATCTGGAGACCATAAATTTGGTTTAGAAATTGTAAATTCACTTATAACATCTTTCCCGAATGCTGTTTTAGTTTTTACTTGTTTAACAGGATTATTTTCGGCATCAAACAAAGATTGCCTTACATAATAGGTGCCTTTTTTTGGTCTTACTAATTTTGATTGAACAGAAACTTTTGCAGAAGCTTCAGACACTTCTGGTGTTCTGATAAATATGGCATTAGCACCTACATTGGCAACTTCAAAATGAATTGGTTTTGTAATGATTAATTGAATGTCACGATAAATACCTCCGTAAAATGAAAAATCTGCAGCTTGTGGCACAATTTCATCATTATGAGCATTGTTTACTTTAACCCAAATTTGATTCTTACCAGGTTTTAAAGCTGATGTAATATCTCTACTAAATGATGTATACCCGCCAATATGATCTTTGCCAACTGCTTTACCATTTACAAATAACGATGCTACCTGATTAGCAGCTTCAAACAATAAAAAAACTTGCTGATTTTCGTAAACTTGCGGAATTTCTAAGGTTTTTTTATACCAAGCTACTCCACGATAATAACCATCTTGATCGTCTAAAATATCTTTGGTATTCCATGAATGTGGAATGGTTACTTTTTCCCAGGATACTGAATCATCATTTGAAAAAGGCTTATCGATACTTCCTTTATGAAAGTGCCATAAATCATTTACAGTTTCTATATGCCGTACGCTTTGAGCCTTGCTTATTAAAACAAAACTTAATAAAATAAGGGAGAAAGTTTTTTTCATTATTATTTATAATTTGGTATTTATTTTAAGTCTTCTAATCATATCAATATTAAAGAAATATACCTTTTAAACAATCCTGCTCTGTTATGTAAAACTTAATAAAAAAACCTGTCGTATGTTATACATTTGACAGGTTTTAAAAATAGTTTACATGCAGTTTTTTTTGCATTTGAGTATTGTTTAGCATATTCTGTGTTAATGTATTAATAGTATAAAACTTAGAACTCTAAAAAAAAGGCATTAGCATAAGTATTTTAGTACCATAAACTATAATTTGTTTAAGCTTGTTTAAAATCATATAAAACCCAAGGACAAACTTAATTTCTAACAAACAAAAAAAAGGCCATTTAAAAAATTAAATGGCCTTTCTTTAAAAAGTTGTAAATATTTATTTTTTCACAATCTTTTTGCTTATGCTACCTTTATCGCTTGCAATTTTAACAATATAAATACCAGTAGATAAAGCACTAGTATCTATAGATAAAGAAGTCTCTTGGTTTAGGTTACGAGATAAAACTCTTTTTCCTAATAAACTATAAACACTAACCTCTTTAATATTTGGAGATAAGCCTTTAATTGATAATTCATTATTTACAGGATTTGAAACAAATATTGAGCTTGCATCAAAATCTATAGTACTTAACGCAGCAACAAGATGAAATTGTATCACATCAATTCCTGCACCATCAAATTGAACAGGGTCACCTGCTGCAGATGGAACTACCCCATATCTTGAATTAGTACCAATTGTATTTTTTAGAAATAATGCATTGTTTCCATCTGCTGGGTTAGATCCAGTAGCATCTGCAAGTCCCTCTGCATTAACTTTAGTTTTTCTTCTTTGAAACTGATCTAGACCAGAATGATCTGCAGAATAGGTAATCGGATCTGTTGTATCATCGTATGCTACACTTATCGGATCACCAGGTCTAACGGCAAGGGTTAGACTAGGATGTGCTGAGTCGTCGGCTGTACACAAGGTAACGGGTCCTAAACCAGTAATGTTTCCCGTAATTTCCATCAATCCAGCAGTAGCAGGAGTTCTATGACCTTTTATAGTCCAAAGTTGTGTTTCATCATCACCTGGTAATTCTTCGGCCCATTCTATAGTACCTAAAGAAGTGTTAACTGTAACGTAAAGATTCGGAGTTAAACCTGATGTTGAAATTTTATAAGTACCTTCCACAGTATACAATGCTTGCCCCTGTAATTGAAGCGCAAACATAGTTAACAATAAAAAAGCACTAATTTTTAAAGTAATTTTTTTCATAATTTTAGTTTTAGTTTTAATTAATATTAGTACAATATATAAACACTTATTAATCATATTATCCTGTACTATCCTGTTCTTAGTTTTATTAACACAGAAAAAAGTGTTAAAAGTGTTTAAAAACCAATAATTCAAGGCTTTAAAACTAAATTAAAAAATAAAAATTAGTTAAATAATGCTATTCTAATTAAATTTTAAAACTTCACTACCTGCCATTAAAAAAGCGCCAGTACCAAAATTTTGCCAAGAATCAGCCGATGCTGGCTCAGGAAATGCGCCAATATTTTGTACCCAACCTACGCGACCATCGTTGTGCTGGCAATTTGCTATTGCATTCCAAGCTTTAATAACTGCTGGTTTATGTTTTTTATCTAGCAAACCGTTGTTTATACCCCAAGCTAAAGCAAACGTATGGAATCCACTACCGCTAACTTCGCCATGATTGTAAGATTCTGGGCTTAGTAAACTTGTTCTCCATAAACCATCTTCTGGTTGAATGGCTAACATTTTAGCAGCCATTTCTTTATAAAGTTTTTCATAAAACGGACGGTGCTGATAATCTTGTGGCATATCATCTAAAATTAAAGCTAAACCAGCTATAACCCAACCATTTCCTCTAGACCAAAATACTTTTTTACCATTTGGTTCTTTACTATCTTTATCGTTACCTTGCCATACAAAACGCATATCTCTTGCAAACAACTGCTCTTCCTCATCATATAATTTATTATAAGTTTGCATATAAAATTTATGCATCTCTTCTAAATACTTTGGTTGCGCTGTGTGTTTTGCATACAAATTTAATACTGGCGGCGCCATAAATAAAGCATCACACCACCACCATAAAATATCTTTTCCTTCTTTACCCGGATTTTTACCCGATTTCCAGTTGTCATCTTCATATAAATGTACATCCAAGAATTTTTTTGTAGGCTCTAAGTCTACAAAATTTCTTCTTTTCTCATTCCTATCAATATATATATAACTATATGAGATGGCAACATCATCAGCGTGATGTAAACGTTTATAAGTTTGCCAATTATTCCAATAAGCTTGGTTCTTAAGAGCAGCCATGTACATCATATTTTTGGTTGCTTTGTGCGCTCTAGCAACCCCTACGTAATAAGCCCCTGCTGTCCAATCTGTAGGTGCAATAGCAAAAATAGGGTGCGCTTCTTGCCATTCTAAAGCTTTAATCATAGAGGATTTCACCTTAGCTTTATCTATAGTTTGAGTTGCAGTTACTTTTTGAGCTGTTGAACAATTGAATAATAATACAACTGCTACAAGTGTTAAAATTGTTTTATTCATTATATCTTACTTTTTTAGTTTGAATGTTGTTTCTAAATACTCTTGCGAAGAGGTTCCTATCTTTACGGTATAGTCTCCAGCTTCTAAAACTTTTTCCATTGAAATACCTGTAAACTCTAACATTTTTGGTGTTATTTTAAATGAAACGGTTTTGCTTTCTCCAGCATCTAATTCTATTTTTTCAAAGGCTTTTAATTCTTTATCTGGTCGTGTTACTGAACCTATTTCATCTTTAATATACATTTGCACCACTTCTTTAGCCTTAACACTACCATTGTTAGTGACTTTTACACTTACCTCTAACTCTGTATTTGGTGTTATTTCAGTATTTGAAATTGCAATATCTGAATATTTGAAATCGCCATAACTTAACCCATGACCAAAAGGATATAACGGCCCTTTACCCAAGAATAAATATTCTTTTTTATAGTTGATTTCTTTCATGCTATAATGGTATGGCAATTGACCAATAGATCGTGGAATTGTAACTGGTGATCTTCCTGATGGCGATACCTCTCCAAAGATAATTCTTGCTGTAGATTCGTCTCCAAATTCACTTAAATCCCAAGTGTCTAAAATAGCATCTGCATGCTCTGAAATAGCATTTATAGATAATGTTCTTCTGTGTTTTAACACTACAATAACTGGTTTTCCTAACGCTTTAATTTTTTCAACGAGCTCGTCTTGAGGGCCAACAGGATCAATAGTTGCTCTATCGCCTAGTGTACTATTACTAAAATAAGCTTCTTTAGCGGTATACTTATCGCCTCCTAAAAATAAGATATTTACATCTGCAGATCTTGCTTTATTTACTAAACTCGCAATAGCTTTAGGATCTCTTTCTAAAAGTTCTGGTGCCCCACCTTTTTGATTGGTTAATTGAAAGCCTTTTTCTGCTATAAACTTCACATTTGAACCTGCAGCAGATTCAAACATTGCTTTTGTATCTTCATTTAATAATGGACCTAATAGTGCCACTTTTAAAGACTTGTTTTTTGATAGCGGTAAGGCTTTATTTTCGTTCTTTAATAAGATTACAGACTCTAAATCTGATTCTTTAGCTAATTCTAAAGATGATGCTGCTCTTACGCCTTTTTTAACAGCTTCAATATCGATATACGGATTATCAAATAATCCTAAAATGAATTTTGTTCTTAACACACGTCTTACAGATCTATCAATTAGTTTTTCAAGTTCTGGGTTTTTCTTTACCATTTCAGGTAAGTATGCATAAGAATCTTCAGCATATAAATCGATATCGATTCCTGCTTCTAAGCCCATTTGTGCTGCGGCTTCTGGAGATTCTGCAACACCCATAAAATAATACAAACGTGCTATATCATTTGAATCTGAAACTACATAACCTTCAAATCCCCATTGATCGCGCAATACACCAGTTAACAATTCTGGATTACCATGACTAGCTACACCGTTTAAATCGCCATGTGATGCCATAATCCCTAATGTTTTTGCTTCTTTTACTGCTGCTTCAAATGGCGGATAAATTTCATCAATTAAGGTTCTTTCTGAAATTTCGATTGCTGCAAAGTTTGAGCCTCCTAATACTTGCCCGTATCCTGCAAAGTGTTTAGCTACGGCACCAATATGTGTTCCGTTTCCTAAACCTTCATAATTACCTTGTACACCAATTATAGCATTTTTAACCATTTGCGTTGTTAAATAGGTATCTTCTCCAAATGCTTCACTCATTCGTCCAAAACGTGGATCGCGTACAATATCTGCTTCTGGTGAGTGGCACATGTGCATCCCTCTTAATCGTGCTTCTCTACCTACTACATCCCATTGACGTCTTACCAAATCTGGATTGAATGATGCTGCCGATGTCATTGGGCGACCAAACTTAGTACAGCCCTCTGCATCTACGCCGTTATAAGATTCTGTAACAAACAATGCAGGGATTCCCCAGCGATTATTTTCTATAATATATTTTTGAAGTTCATTATTCAACTTAGCAGCAGCTACAGCATCAATATGCTCTCCAGGATTTTTTATACCTGCAATACCAATTTTAAGTTTTTCTTTAACTTTATCAGAAAGCTTTAAGTTGCCGTTTTCATCAGGTTTAGTACCTATATTTGCATGAAAAATTCGCATTTGTGCCACTTTCTCTTCAAGTGACAACTTTGGTAATAAAGCTTCTACGCGCTCATCAATGGATAATGAGGCGTCTTTATAATCTTTTGAAACAGTCTCCCCACAAGACGTAACAGCAATACTGATTATTAAGCATAACGAAAATAATTTCTTCATTTTAGAGTTTTTAGTAGTTGTTTAATTTTTAAATTGAAATCTATTTAGTGTAAACGATTTATCTTTTATTCCTTTGTACACAAAACAAATAGATTGTATGTTTTTAATGTTTTCAATATCAAACTGTCTATTTTGAAGCGTATAAATATCATTTTTAGGCACATTACAAGTAAATAGTAATTCACCATTAGAATGGTTAGCTCTAACTTCTATTTGAGCAGCTTCACGAGCTATCACCTGTAGCTCTATAGTATTTTTATCATTCAACCCTTTTACATTTGGATATATGGTATAACTATTATCATGTTGAGGCTGTATTGAAAAACCTCCAATGGTATTTTCAATTTTATTAACACCTTCGGATTTAAAATAATCTTCTGCTTCAATACTAGCATTTGCTTTATAATTACCAACACCAACACCATCTACTCGTATGGTTGCCATTTCTCCGTTGTCTTTAAAATGCACGTAACTTATAAAGCTATCTCTAAAATAGCGATTTCCTGTTTGACTGATATCACAATATACATAGTACCATTGATTATGCCACTCAAAAAAACTACCATGACGCCCTTGCAAAAAACCATTTGGCCAAGTAGGAGCGTTATACCCTTCTGCAAAACTTTCCTCTTTTATAACAGAATCTTTATATTCATAAGGGCCATATAAGTTATCAGACATGGCATAAAAGCAACCCCAAGATAAATAATATTTACCATTGTATTTGTGAAGAAACGGTTTATCGTCAGTTGGCATTTTTTTGTTTTTTCCATCTGTATTGTATGGGCCTCTAACATTTGAAATCTCTATTTTTTTAGGTGTTTCTGCTAAACTTATCATATCATCATTCAGCTTTGCTATATAATAATCCCAAACACCAAAAATGATATAATGCGCTCCATTTTCTTCAAAAATAGCCATATCGTATTCATGTGTTGGCGTTAAGTCTGAATTTAAAAGAGGTTTTCCTAAATCATCTTTCCAAGGTCCTGTTGGTGTATCTCCTACAACAACCCCTGTTTGTTCATTTCCTTCTGAAAAATACCAGTAATATTTTCCGTTTTTATATGCTGCATCCGTTGCCCAACATCTTGAAAAGTCTTTTCCTATATAGGTGTCTTTAGGATTTAAAACGCTTCGCTTTGTCCAATTCACTAAATCTGGAGACGACCACACCCACCAATCTTCCATAATAAATTTTTTATTATCAATGGATTTATCGTGAGATGCATAAACATAAGCTGTATCATTAAAAATATGAATATGCGGGTCGTTTAAACCTTGATTTGAGACTATTGGGTTTTGGGCATAGAAGTAACTAGTAAACACGAATAAAAAAACAGTATATGCGTATTTAAAATTCATAAACCTATTTGTTTTTTTGCTGGATTTTAACTGAATATATTAGTGAATAAATATATAATTATGGCTTTTGAATTGCGTCCTGTCCTATCCTGTTTTTCACTCTCATTTTCATGATTTTAGAACATATCTCTCTTAAATTGAAGTATCTGTAATTAAAAGAAAATAAATATAAATAAAGTTTGAAATAATTTTAAACTATTTATGAGCTTGGATACATATTACCCAATCTTTATCTATTTCTGAAGGAGAAACTCCTAAACTAACATATCCGTTTCCTTTTACAGAAGTAATTGATATATTTTGAAATTCGCCTCCCTCTCTTGGGTCAAACCATTTTACTACATAGCTTTTACCGGAAATTCTATGCCTTTTTATAACTCGACATCTATTAAAACCTTTTTTTAGTATGCTCCCTTATAAGTTGGATAAAAATGTGAAGAGGACTATTTTATATATTTTTTTCTTTAAGTTTTATATTTTCTGATAATTGATTTTAAAAGATAGAATATCCCAAAATGATAGATACTGATTTGAATTCTGTACCCCAAGAACCTTGGCTATTTAAAATATTTCTATTTGGTAAATATCTTAATTCTAGGTTATATCTATCGTTATATTTACACCCAATCCCAAGAGCTGTACTAATTCCTGTAACAAGTTTTGCTGAGAACAATTTTGCACCATCAACTCTATTTACTTCAACTATGGAATTCACATTATTATCTATAACTCCCAAAGCATTGACAAATAGTTTTAAGTTTTTGTTCAGAAACAAATAATGTCTTAAACCAAGATTTATTTGTATGGATTTATGATTTACATTAGCAACATACTCCTCTCCAGTAGTTCTATTTGTAACAAACGTTTCTTCAGACTCAAATTGTTGATAGGTAGGCTCCAAAAGAATCGCCCATTTATTATTGTTAAATCCTAAAACAAATTCAGCCTCTACTCCGAATCTAAAAGAAGTTAATCCTTTACCAAAGTCAATTTCCTTCCAATTATATTCTCCGTTTTTCAAAACAAGAGATGAACTTCTTATACCAGGGCGCAGCGTTAAATTAAACAAATCTTTTTTCTCTTTCTTTTTTATATAATTAATAAATTCTGAATTAGTACATTCATTGTATTTTATAAAAAACTTAATTAATGTAGATTGTTTATAATCTAGTTTTGAAAGGTTATTCATTGAAATACTTTCACACTTTAAAGTATTCCATAATTGTCTCCTAAACTCATTGTTTTTAGCTACTTGTCCTTCAGAAGTTAAATAATTTTTATAAATTAATTGCGCAACCTCAGAGTCATCTTTATTGTAAAAATATCTAGTTAAACCTTTGTCTTCATATAGAAATAAATTAGCTTTTCCTGCAATTAATACTTTCAAAAACAGCTCTTCCTTATTGAAAACTGGATTTTTATTATAATCTAACTCATTAACTATTTTGCTAGTTCTATCAATATCAACATTATGCCTAACATACTTTGATATATTAAAAAACCCAAACTCTTTAACCGAACTAATAGTTAGGGTTTTCTGTTCTGCACTTTCCGTAATTTTATATTCAAATTCAGTTGGATTATTCAACCAATCATTATTTTTTATAAAACAGTTTATTTTTTCATCAGAGTTGTTAATGAAATATCCCTTAACAAACGTACTTTGACTGAAGCCATTAAGTCCAAGAATTAGTGCTAAAAATAAAGTTATTAATTTATTCATTTTTGTATAATTTATTTAAGATCGATTCGATTATAAATTCAATATGTTCATCATTTTTGTACTAGACTAAGTTCAATAAAAAATTAAAATATTATTAAATACATTGTATTTTTTCTCATTAATTAGGCCAGATGTTTAAAAAGCTATTTTATCACTATTTTTTTTACTGTAGCACTATGGTTAGAATTTAATTGAAGAAAATAAATCCCAATTGGATATTTCATTAAGTCCAAACTGTTATTAACCAAAACTCCTTTTTTTAGCACTTTTCCTTGTGTAGAAATTAGTTTATAATTTAAGTTTTTTATTGGACTATTTATATTAAAAATGCCGATACTTGGGTTAGGGTAAACCGTTACTTTTTGAATATTAAAGTTATTAGTACTTAAAGCTGACTTCAACTCAAATTCAATTTTATCTGGTTCGCTTGATAATGATCTTCGTTGTGTTAGTCTTACTGTGTTTTCACCTTGAATTAGTGTAACATCAGGAATTATTGTTTCTAAATACACATTCCAATCAAAGGTTCTTGTTATTAGAACATCGTCATACAACGTGCCATTAATTTCAATATCCATTATGGAATCGTCTCTATTTCTATTCGCTGCAAAAAGAATAAAATCGTAAGTACCAGCTGTTGCTACTTGAAATTTATGTTCGATAAACTGACTTGCTGCAAACGCATCTATATATTCACCTCCAGATGCAACAGAATTAGTCCCAACTATAATAGTACTTGATGCGGTTGTGTAGTCTTCAGCTTCTAATAATAAATTATCAACTTCTACTGGAGCATCAACCTCAGACAATGTAAATTCTTGAAAGTATAAGGGGCGCTTATCACCAACACCTGGTGTGTTATTTCCTGTGTCTTGCATTAAATAAACATATAATTTATTACCTGTAACAAAAGCATCAAAGTGATCAAAATTTATAGATTCTGTACCTACATGTGCTATTTTCCAATTATTCTGACCTTCTAAAGTGGTTTTAACAATTATTTTCCCTCCTATAATTTCCACCATAAAGACATGGTTTTTATAACTGTAAAGTTCACCACGAGTTTGAGGATTGGGTATAACACCACCTACATCACTAGAAAAATTTGCATCTGTAGCCAACTTATAATAATGTACATTTCTATTATCAACACGTTGTACAAAATGAATCGCACCATTTTCAGTAACTGTCCATGCTGGATCAGAAGACGATTTAGGAAATGTGGCTGTCCCATAATCATCTCCAGGTTGTGCAATCTGTACTGGATCTAAGTTTGGGTTAATATTATTTTGAATTGGCAAAGTAATAGAAGTATCATTAACATCAAACCATGCTATTGATGCATTTTTAGGAATTCCGTTGGTATAAGCATAATAAAGTCCACTATTTAACATATAACCGTTACTGGTATTTGTATCATTATTAGTAGAGTATCTTATTGAAAAACCTGAATAAAATTTACCGTTTAAAAAACGTTCACCTCCATACATATTGTTTCTGTTAGGTAATGCCAAAGTTCCTTCATGAAATAACCAATTATTGCTCCATACATTACCATCATAATGTGCTAAAAGTATATCACCATTACCAGAGCCGCCTTGTCTATATCTAGCAATCAAACTTCCATCGTCAGCTCTGTGTATCATGGGATAGGTCATACGTTCGTAATCGCCTCCAGATTTTAAATAGTTTTGCTTTGGATTAAAAATAGCCAATGTGAATTCATTATCTGGTACGAAAGCTTTATTTTTAAGCGATACTGAATAATTAAAAAAATCATTAGGTAAAGAAGAAGCTCTGTAAGCATGCATATCATAAATGATATGTATTGTGTCATCTATAGTACTGATGCCTATAGCGGCGGTGTTATGAGAATCGCCTCGAATACCTGTACCATTTAACAGTTCGCCAGATTGCCCTACATGTTTGTGTGGAAACTCTATAGAAATCCAAGGCGAATTAGGGACATTCAAATTTTTTCTAGATAACATTAAATTGCGTTTATCCATGCCGCCTTTATACCATGTTATAAAGGCATAACCATTAACAACATCAATACAATCACCATGAGGAGATATTCTTTGGGAAAACCTATAATTTACATCTTTTGTTCCTGCAAAATATAAACCACCTACACCATCTGGAGTTACTTTGGTGGAACTATCAAGAGTTACTTCTAATTCTTTTTGTGCTAATGCGGAAAACACAGCTAATAATAGACATATTGTTAAGTAATACTTTTTCATCATTGTTTTTTATTTTATGCCTTAAAATCTTAGCTAAGCTTACAAAAAAGCCAGTAAAATTAGTGTTTTACTGGCTTTTTATATCCTTACCATTTTTCTTAAAAAGAATTAATTTTAAGTTGAATAGTATGCTTTCCTGGTGATAATCTAATAGACTCGAAAGCCGATGGCACCTTATCTCCATTATGTATTAAATCCTTTCCATCTAATCCATTTAAAGAAAACTCTGCTACCATATTACCCGGTATTTCTATTTCATAGGTTTGAAGTCTTGCACCGTTATACGTGTATTTTCCTTTAATAGCACCTCTTACAGTTGGTACTTCAATTTCACTAGACTTTAACTTACTCATCTGTGGCTTAATTGTTGCCACCCCAAATCCTGCTGTTTTAGGTTTAATACCCCACAATCCTCTTGGAATTACATTTGCAGGTACTGCACCCCAAGCATGATTCCAGTCTAAATTGTTTTTATATTTTAAATCCCAAGCTTCTAATGTAATTGTAGAGCCGCTTCTAATCATATTATACCAGCTTCTTTCTGCTTTACTTGCCATTAATTCTAAAGCATAATCTGCTTCGCCTGCGTTATACAATCCATCCATTAAAAATTGTGCACCATAAACACTACAAGCCATACCTCTAGATTTCACATAGTCTACTACAGTTTGGTAATGCTCCTCAGGTACCAATCCAAATGCTAAAGGCATCATATTAGCATGCAACGATGCATGATCTGTACCTATTCCATCCACATAAATGCCTCGTGAAGAATCAAACATTTGTTCATTAACTGCTTTTTTAACTTTGGCTGCTCTTAATTCAAAATCTAAAACTTCCTGGGTTTTTCCTAAAATCTGAGCAAATTCTGCCATGATTTTCATATTCTCATAGAAAAACGCATTAATTACAGTACTGTATGGTTTAAATACAAACCCGTCGCGCTCTCCTTTAGTTTTACTACCGTTAAAGTTTGCAGATGGCCAATCAACAATATCTGTTAATGGTTTTTTATAGCCTTCTTGAAAACCTAATTTTTTCATAAAGTCGGCATCTACTTTTGTAGACGTGATTAAGCCATCTTCATTAGAAAGTTCGAATAATGTTTTGTGTTTTAAAGGCTCATAATAACGCTCTATAAGCTCTGTATTTCCCGTGTACATATAGTCTGCATAAATTAATAATGCTACATGTTGTTGCCACTCTGTAGGCCATGTTGGGTTTTTCATAAAATACTCGATAGTTCGTCTTGCCATAGCAAATTCCCTATCTGTGGTATAATGACTTAACTGGTTTAAGTACGCATCAGCTTCGTAAGGAATGCGCTCTCTATCTCCATCGACATATAAACCATTAAAGGTTGTCGCTTTAATTGAATACTTACATAAATCCCATACTTGATTTAAAATGTCGTTGTTACTTGTAAAACTGCTAGCCTCATCATCCCAATAGGTACGATATACTAATTGTTCAAAATTATCGCCAGATATTGCGTTTTGCGCACCTTCAACTTCAGCATATCTAAATGGCACAAGTGGAGGAAATCCGTTTGGTAACGGAATGGCTTTATTAGCTCTGGTATTTCTCTCATTTTCCTGTACTTTTATTTGATATTTTGTCTGTCCCGGCTTTACATCAACTTTAATCTCTTGATAACGAATATTACTTTTCTTTGGCGGTGTTCTATTAACATTTCCATTGTCGTCAATCATTTCACCAACTCTAACGGTTAAGGTATGTGGTGTTTTTGCTTGGTATGTAAAGTCCATGGTGGCAAATCCTGCTTTACCAAAATCCATGAAATAAAAATCACCTCGCTTTTCAAACTTAACCGGCTTTATTCTATCTATTTCAAATTTGTTTTCAGTTGATATTATATAGCTATCACTTTTACCTGTTGTGAATTTTTGAGCTTCGGAATAATCAACCAATCTATTTTGCTCATCCCATATTCTCACTTTCCAATAATAGGTTTGTCCTATTGCAAGTGGGTTCCCCTGATATTCAACATTTGTTGATTGTAAAGAACGTACTTGACCACTATCCCAAACATTGCCATTATTATTATCAATGTCCTTTTTATTAGAAGCAACTAATATTTGATACGCTCCTTGAAATTTTGAACCTAACGGAACCGTCCAACCAAACTCTGGTTTTAAATCGAATATTTTAACATTGGTAGCAGGCTCTCTAATTAAATCTACCGTTAAATCTGTTGGAGCTGCTCTATATTCATTACTATTCTTTTTAATTAATTCATCAAGTTTAGCGCGAAGTTTATTGGCTATTTCATTATATTTTTTCTTTCCAATTAAATTTTTAACTTCTTTTGGATCTTTCTTTAAATTGTATAATTCTTCAATACTTTTATCATTTACATATCTAAAGTATTTCCATTCTTCAGTTCGTACACCTTCACTTGGTGGAATTTCGCTAAAATCCCAAATGTGCTCAATTAAAATAGCATCTCTACCTATAGTATTTGATTCTTTTTTTACAATAGGCATTAAACTTTTACCTTGCCATGTCTCTGGAGCTTTAACACCTGCTATATCTGCAATTGTTTGAGGTACATCTATATTTAACACCATATCATCAATGTCTTGATGCTGCTCTAATCTTGGATCGAAAACAATTAAGGGTACTCTAATTGAGTTATCATACATTAACCATTTACCTGCCATTTGTCGTTCACCTAAAAAATAACCATTATCACCCATTACAATAATTACGGTGTTTTTGTCAAGTCCCTTTTCTTTAAGTTTATTACGTATTTTTTTGATTTCTAAATCAACACCAGAAATCATTCTATAATAGCCTTTTAAGCTATGTTGGTATTTTTCAGGAGTATCATAACGCCACGTCCAACGTAATCTATTAAATCCGTCTCTAACAATTTTTGGTTGTGCATCAAAATATTTATCATCACCAAGTTCTGGACCAGGAATAGTTGTGTCTGTAAGTAAATTATCTGTTGTATTTTGCCAGAAATATTGTTCTGGTGCTGCATCGTGAGCATGAGGTGCACTAAAGCTTAATGATAAGCAAAAAGGCTTATTGTTTTCCGCATTTTTTTCTATAAAATTTAAAGCTTGGTGCCCAGTATATCTCGTTAAGTGTACCGTATCATTATCTATTGTTTTATAATAATATCCTCTTCTGTCTTTATACCTGTTATTTCTGTCGTAAGACTCATATTCATCAAACTGTTTATCCAAATCGTTATATCTAACTCCATATTTGCCATAAAAACCAGTATAATACCCGTTATTTCTAAGAAGCGTTGGATAAGAATTCTCCATATACTCACTTCTTATATTTCCTGTTTGAAAATTAAAATTATGTGCACGTTCATGCAAACCAGTTAAAATACTGGCTCTACTTGCCGCACAAATTGGGGTAGTAACAATTGCTGTATTAAAATAAGTACCAGACTTAGCCAAATTATCCATTTCTGGAGTTTCTACAAATTCATTTCCTGCATAACCAATAGCATCAAAACGCTGGTCATCGGTAAGAATGAAAATAATATTTGGTTTTTCGCTATTGTTTATTTGTTGAGCACTTAAAAAATTAAGACTACTTAAAGCACTTAATAGAACTAATAATAAACTGTTTTTACGCATAAATGGGTTTCTTAAAATTTAATAATTTCACCTAAATAACATCTAAAATATAGACTGACGCTAAAATTAAAACTTTAACCATTTAAACCTATCCTGTCGTGTCCTGAGATAATACTAATTTTTAAAAATATTTGATTGTTTTTACTTATTTCCAATTATCCGTTCTAAACACAGAAATTGGCAATCCTGATTTTGTTTTTAAATTACTTTCAAAACATTCTTCAAAACCATATCGTACGCTAACTGGTTCATTTACTTTTTCACTATATAAAATGATGCTTTTTTTATCCTTATTAAATTTTAACTGTGCTGGATAAAATATTTTATTTGTGCCTGCAATAGAGAAACCTTTTACATCATTACTTTCTTTAAAAAAATCTTTATTGTAAAAATTAAAAATTAAATGTATTTGACTATTTTTAACAGACATCGATTTAAATTCCGCACTTCTATAATTTAAATTCTTGAAATTATATTGTTTTGTTAAAGCCCAATTAGCTAATCTTTTGGCAATAATCTCTTTTTTTGGTGGGTGTATATCATTACAATCGCCAGCATCTGTTGTTACGACTAAGGCCGTATTATTAGTTTCTTGAAAAACTTTTAATTGAGCCTCTCTAATTAAGTCTGCCCCTAATAAAGATGCGTTTTTATTTTTAACATAATTAAAAGGTGCAATCTGTACAAAGTAAAAAGGGAGGTTTTCATCTTTCCATTGCTTTCGCCATGAAGCAATTAAATCTTTCATGTAATTTTTATATGTGCTTGGTTGCAGCCTATTTGACTCTCCCTGATACCATAGTATTCCTTTTATTTTAAAATCTTGAAAAGGATGAATCATTGCATTATATAAAAAAGTTGGTTGTTTTTGCTTGTTTTGTTCTTTCGATAAACTACTAGGTATTTTAATATATTTATATTTTAATAGACTTTCTTTTGGCATCCAAGATTCAATTTTAGTACCTCCCCACGAAGATTCAATAATACCAATTGGAACACATAAGTTTTCAAAAAGTTTTGTACCAAAAATATACCCAATAGCACTAAATGATTTTGCTGACTCTAAATTTGACTCTTCCCAATTTCCTTTTACGCTAAAATTAGGAGAAACACTTGCTGTTCTTGGATTATTGAATAATCGAATATTTTTGTTATTTGAGATTTCAAGATATTTATTGGCATTTAAAACCTTAGATTTATGAAAGCCTTTTAATGGCATTTCCATGTTTGATTGACCAGAACAAAGCCATACTTCACCAATTAAAACATTAGTTAAAACTACTGTATTGCTACCTTCAATACGTAATGTATGTTTTTCGAAAGAACCTTGACTTGTTTGAATTGTTGAAAACCAAAATCCTTTTGAATCTGAAACTACTGAAGTTTTACTTCCCCAACTTGAAGAAATTTTAATTAAAGTTCTAGGAATATCTTTACCCCAAATCGAAACGTTTTCGTTTTGTTGCAAAACCATATTATTTCCAAAAAAAGCTGGCAGTTCTATTTGACTATTTAGTGTTACACTAAAAAGACACATAACAAAGAAAATAAGTTTAGAATGTACCATCTTTTTTTAATAATTTATTTAGTTTTCCATTTTACAATTTCGTTGTTATACATAGCATCGAGTCCCATTTGTACACTTATTGCAGCATTTGCACCTGTAATAACATTTGATTCTGGAGTTTTATTATTTATTATTGAATACTTAAAATCAAGTAAAGCTTGCTTACTTGGGTCTAAATGCTCTAGATTTATTCTAGAACCTTTCTCTTTATCCCATTGGGCAGTCGCTCCACTTACACCATCTACATCTCTTATAACTTTATTTTTCTTTTTACCTTCTGGATAAAACCATGCATTTTTAGTATCAATAATTATGGTTCCTTTATCCCCAATAACCTTTATTTGATAACCATCTTTAGCATTACTAGTTAAACAAGTAAACTTTGCTTTAACTCCATTAGGATAACTATATATTAAATGGACATTATCATAGGTTTCTCTACCATCTTTCCAATAATCTACACCTCCAACACCCATTACTTGATTTGGGGTTTCTTTGAGCACCCAATTAACAAAATCAATTTGGTGAGAGCACAGTTCTGCAGTAAGTCCTCCAGAATAATCTCGATACATTCTCCAATTTATGGCTCTTTCAAACTTAGGATCAGGTACTGGTCTTCGCCAATTTCCATGTCTATTCCATTGGCACTCAAATGCTGTAATATTACCAACTTTTCCTTGTTGAATTAAATCTACTACATGGGTATATAACCTTGAGCTATGGTATTGATGACCTGTTTGAAATATGTTTTTGGAATGATTTGCTTTATTTACTAACTCATTAATTCCTTGATAACCCTTAGCTAATGTTTTTTCACAATATACATGCTTATTAGCATCTAGCGCATCAATAGCAATTTTTGAATGCATATTAAAAGGTGTTGCTACAATAACAGCATCAACATTCTTATTATCCAAAAGTTGTTGATAATCTGAATAACCTATAGGTTTTGTATGAGACTTTGCTAAACCTTTTTTTAATCTAAATGGCAGTACATCACAAGCAGCTATAACATTTACATTATCTATAGAATTGATAATAGACATTAATCCGCCACCTCGATCTCCTGTACCAATAACACCAATATTAATTGTATCATTAGTATTTACACTAGACAAGACATTGCCATATAAATATGATGAACTAGCTATACCTGCAGTAACTGCAGCTGTTTTTTTTATAAATGAGCGTCTTTTCACATTTTATATTTTAGGTTCCCAACCTGGTTCATAAGTTCTAGACCAAAGTTTCATGGCATCTCTATTAAACATAGTACCCGTTTTATCATCAATATCAAAACCACTATTAATTCTGTAAGCTATATTTGCATAATGGACCATAGCCATACTTTTACTAGCATCATCAATAGGTGCTGTTAATTTAGTTTTTCCTCTAATGGTATCAAAAAGATTTTGAACATGTTTAGTTGATGTATCTCCGCCGCCACCTAAAGCAGTTCCCGCTTCTTTTGATGCCGAATTATATTCTTTAACTATTTTCCCTTTACGGTTATATAATATATATTTACCTCTATCTACAAATACGGTTCCTTCTGTACCATAAATAATAGTACCTCTTCCACCACCATATGTACTGTAACTATTTCTAGATTTACCATCCCATTTAATGACTTTATTGTCTACAAATTTAAATGTAGCTTCCATATCATCATACATTTCCCAACCATCATTTAAAAAGTGACGTTTTTCTGCTTCCACATAAACATGCTGAGGAAAATCTACTTGTAAAGCCCAACGCGCCACATCTAATTCGTGTGTTCCATTATTACCTGCTTCGGCTGTACCATATTCCCAACCATACCAATGCCAATTATAATTCCATGTTTCAGATGTATAACTACGTCTTGGGGCTGGCCCTTGCCATAAATCCCAATCTAATCCATCAGGAATTGGAGCACTTTTTTGTATTGGCGATTCACCTCTTCCATTATTATAAAAAGCGACTGCCTTATATGGTTTTCCAATGATGCCATTATGAATTTCATTTATTATTTCAATGGTATGACCAGATGAACGTTGCTGATTACCCATTTGTACCACTTTATTAAAATGTTTTGATGCTTTAACCAATTGTTCATTTTCATACATATTGTGGCTACAAGGTTTTTCTACATACACATGTTTACCTGCTTTCATTGCCATTATTGAACCTGGTGTATGCCAATGGTCTGGTGTAGCATTAATCAATACATCTACATTTTTATCTTCTAATACGTTTCTAATATCATTTTCTAAGGCAGGATTATAATCAATATGTTCTCTAAAAGCCTTTAATCCTTTTAAACGCTGACTTTCCATAACATCACACAAGTAAAGTAATTTTACGTTACTAGCTTTTGAAGCTATTGGTGATTTAAAAGCATTTAATCTTCTACCTAAACCAGCAATTGCAACATTTAAGCGTTCGTTTGCTCCAATGATATTATTATAACTTTTAGCAGACATAGCATTAACTCCTCCAGTTAAACTTACTCCTATTGCAGCTACTGTTGTTTTTTTTAAAAAATCTCTTCTTTTATTGTCCATCTTACTTTTTATTTTCTGTTGGAATTTTGATTTTGATGTTTCTAAATGACACTTTATCACCATGGTCTTGTAATAAGATTTGACCTTTTTCGAGCACTCCAAAATTAGGCCATTTAGCATATTTACTTTCTGAAACTAATTTTAAAAAATCTTTATTTCCACGTTCATACTCAAGTACTTTAACACCATTTAACCAATGTTCAACATGATTATTAATAGACTTAATGTATGCCGTATTCCATGCTCCTATTACATTTATAGGTTTATTAGGATCTGCTTGAATTAAATCGTACAACGAACATACCGTTCTACTACCTTCATGAGAACCTAATTTTGCATCTGCATGTAGCTTATCATCAAGAATTTGATATTCTAAACCAATTGATGACCCTGGACCTTTATTAATTTCAGTATCAACATAATATTTAATACCACTATTAGCTCCTGGGGTTAACTTAAAATCTACTTGTAACTCAAAATTACTATAAACATCTGTAGTCACGATATCGCCACCAGCTTCAGATTCAGCACCACCTGTATCTGCTACAATTAATTCTCCGTTTTCTATAGACCATCCTTTTGAAGGGAATTTATCTAGTTTTGCACCTCGCCAGCCATTGGTGGTTTTACCATCCCATAGCATTTTCCATCCAGATTTTTTTTCGTTTACTGTTAGGTTATTTTTTGTAACTACAGGTGTTAAGGGCGATTTTTTTGAGTATTTTGAAAGATTGTCTGTTAATATTTTAGCATTCTTCCACATAACCTGTTTACCTAATTTTTCTTTTTTGTTACCTATAGAATGTACTTGTAAACCTATAAAACCGCAAGCAGTTTTATCGTCAATTAAATAAGATGCAGGAACACCGTTTACCCATGTTTTTATAGTATCTGCAATGGCTTCAACACGATAATGATTCCATTCATTCTGTTTAAATGCTTTTTGAGCTTTAATATTATTCTCTAAAGTATTTAACCATTTACGTCTACCTTCATCATAAATACCACCACTCCAAGCACGCTTAGAAGGATCTATTTCCACTTGATAACCATGTACTCGTCCATTTTGGTAATATGGTAAACTATTACTGCGTATCTGAATCCCAGAATTCATTGTAGAATCTACTTTAAAATCAATTTCAAAAATAAAGTCACCATACATTTTATTAGTAGTTAAAAATGTGTTTGGGGTATTTGCCGCAGTTGTTCCAATAACTACTCCATTCTCTACTTTATAACTAGCGTCTCCCCCTTTAATATTCCAACCATCAAGTGTATTATTATTTATAAGATTTAACCAAGGCGTTTCGTCTTTACCATCATTACAAGAAAGCAAACATCCTGTTACTATTATTGAAATAAAAAATTGCTTAATAAGTTTAAATCGTTTCATGGGTTTCTAATTAAATTATTAAAAGTGAAGTTACTTAAAATTATCTTTTTGTAAAAAAAAACCCTCCATCATAATTTATTATATAATGGAGGGTTTAAACTAACTCAAATTACTAATTACTTAATAAAAAGTTTCATAATTATTTATTTTAATCATGTTAATTCTCTAATGAATTATTATAGATAAGGCATAAAACCATTATTAAATAAACTTATAAAAATTACTACTTGGTTAATTGTATTGTGAATTCTTCGAACTTAACATCTCGGTCTCTTATTACTAAAGTATCTTTAACTGTATGTAATAAATCAAATGTTGCTGTTTCTGTTGAAATTAATCTACCAAAAAAGCGGTTCTCTGTAACTTCAACTTCTGTTTCTCGGTATTCATAATCTAAGTAAATTACGTCTTGACTTTTTCCTCCCCATTCATCGCCATCTTCTACAAATTTACCTGAACCCGCTACAGCAACACCACTAGTTGGATCAGCATTAGTAACAGTAACATCTCCATTATCGTTAAATGTCAATAGTAAAGACAACTTACTATTAGTAGCAATACCTGGTCTTCTTACATCAATAGTTATAATTGCGCTGTTTCTTCCTGCAGTTGATACTGGAATTAATTCATCATTTACAACATTCTCAGATCTATAAACTGTAGAGCCTTCAATGTTCTCTGAAACTGTTATTGTGGGATCACCACTTTCAAAAACCGTAACCAATTCGTTAGCTCCTGTAGCTGCATCCTCACCGCGTCTTAAATAGATACCTTGATATTTATTCATATACTTAATACCAAAAAGTGTATAGTCTTTAGGTTGAGTTTCCCAATCGTCGGTTTTAATCTTAATAGGATTTGTAACACCATCAGCCGGTACACCTACTAGAAGTGAATCCAATTCTTCATAATCTGTAATTCTTAATGGAAGTACATAATGCACTTCACCAAAATCTGCAAATGATTGTGGGTCATCAAAAAATGCATCTGAAAGCTGTACTGGGATACGTCCCTTTGTAGAGCCTGAAGGAATTGTTACTGGGCTTTCCTGTTCTAATGTGTAATAAGAAGCTGGTAAGACCTTAACATTTACAGTATCTACGCCTAACACAGTAGCATCTATTAATTCAGGAGCTAATTCAAAATGAACTCTTCTATTTTTGTTATTATCATAAACTCCCGACATAATAACACCGATTTCAAACCGACCATTATTATCGTTTTCATTAAATCCCAAATCATACTTCCCTTGAATTAATGTTCTTATAGGGGTTTGAAATGGAAAATATACTGAAGTTGAGCCAAAGTCGTCAAATTCATTTTCCTGATTTTCGCAAGCCATAAAACTAAAGGCAATTGCACATATTATTAAATATTTTATTTTCATGTCTAATATTTTTTTATTCTTCTAAATTACAAAATTACTTTACCATCCATTATTTTGCTCCAATTCAGAAAATTTTATCGTTTCAGCATTTGGAATTGGCATATAAGTAGCAAAAGGTTGATAATTTCTAATTTCAACAGACGGTAACTCAACATAATTATTTCCATCAAAAAAGTACCCCTTGGCCGCTTCATTTAGAGGTAGTCCCCATCTTCTAAGATCCCAAAATCTATGGCCTTCAAAACTAAGTTCTATACGGCGCTCATTTCTTATAAGTTCTCGCATATCCTCTTTAGTAGTAATAGATGCCAAGTAATTATCTGGTGATGCAATTCCGGCTCTATTACGTATTGCTGCAATCACATCTCGAGGGGTAATTCCATTAACTTGATGATCTGGACCACCAATTTCATTAGCTGACTCTGCTAATATTAAAAACAATTCAGTATATCTGAAATATACGTCAGCATGTCGTTTCCCTGATTTTGTTCCATCGTTATTAATTCTAACGTCTGGATGTAATAATTTTTTAAGGTAGTACCCAGTAGTTGTTGATTGTTGAGGAATAGAATCTAATCTATCATTTCCACCACCAACACCGGTATTAATTAATCCACCACCAAAAGATGAACCATTAAGAACAACATACTTTTCTAGTCTAGGGTCTCTATTAGCATAAGGGTTTTGCGGATCGAAACCATTAGCCTCAGTTGCAGGGTATCCGTCTTGCATTGGGAATGCCATTACAAAGTTATGAGTTGGGTTAATCTCTCCCCTTCCATTAACTGAAGGTGGAAACATTCTTTCCTCATAAGTAGAACTAATATTTCCTATAGAACCACGCCATAACATTTCACTACTTACTATATTATCATCCGATGCATAAAACTCGTTACCAATTGGATCTAAACCAGCAACACCACCAATAGTGTTTAAAATTTCTGATGCATTATTTGCTGCTATATTATAATAGCTTTGATCATTTAAAAATGATGGACTTGCTGCAAAAAGTGCCAAACGTGCTTTTAAAGCTTTTACAATTCTTCCAGAAATTCGTAAATCAAAAAAGTTATCATTTACTACTTGGTATTTATTATAATCAAAATTTTCTAAACTTGAGTACCATGGGTCCACATTTCCCTCACTTAAACCATAATCTGTTGGTAATAAACCTAAAGCTTCATCAAAATCTTTTGTAATCGCCTGAACAGAAGCTTCAAATGATAAACGAGGCGTATTAAAATCTCCATCAGACTCAATAAATTCAGTAAAGTATGGAATACCTAGTAACTCACCAGATTCGCCAACTCCAGCATGCGCCTGTAGCACATAAAAATGGTGTAATGCCCTAAGTGCAAGTGCTTCTCCTTTCAAACGAAGGTTAAACATTTGATTAGTTAATGTATCTCTACTCCATTGCATTTCTCCAGCGTCAATAATTTCTAGGAATCTGTTTACCCAGAATACGCGCTCAAAATTATTCCAACGGGATGCAGGATTAAATTGGGCGTTTAACTCACCAAGAGCCATTCGCTTATAGTTATTATCCAAAATATTGTTAACAGCATCATCTGTAGCCGCTTCAGAAAATGAATATTGATTAACTAAGTTAGCATATCCATTTAACAATATTCCTTCTGCTGCTTCTGGATTCGTGCTAACAAAATCAAAATCTAACCTGTTTTCATCAATAGGTTCCAGAGTATCGCAGGCAATCATGCCAGTAAATACCAGCACAATTAATATATATTTTATTAAATTTTTCATTTTATTTATCTTAATTTTCTAATTATATTAAAATGACGCTCTCACACCTAGAGTAAATGATCTAGTTAGTGGTGTAAAACCAATTCTTAATTGGCGAATATCTTTGTTTTTTGCTACTTCCAATAGGTTAGTTCCTTGCAAATTTAAACTTAAATCTTCTATACCAAGTTTGTC
This sequence comes from uncultured Algibacter sp., assembly GCF_947495675.1. Classification (GTDB taxonomy): domain Bacteria; phylum Bacteroidota; class Bacteroidia; order Flavobacteriales; family Flavobacteriaceae; genus Algibacter_B. The sequence continues at coordinate 143,255 of NZ_CANLZX010000007.1, forward strand.
AATTAAATTATCATTGAATTCGTATGTTAATTGTGCACGGCTTATTGTAAAATAACTTGTGTCGAACAACCAAAAAGAAGATGTTTGAAAGTTATTTGAATTGTTTTGTGATGACAATCTTGGAAACGTTGCAGTATCTGCCGTTTCTGGTGTCCAACGTCCTAAAACAACTTCAGAGTATTTAACATCACCATTAACACTATAATAGTTATTATAACTACTATTTAACTTATTACCATCAGCCCCTGTTTGCCCTGTACCAAGTATAAATAGATTAAATGCTTTATACTTTAAGTTTAAGTTTACACCATAGCTCCAAGGGCTACTAGACTGACCGATTTCAATTCTATCATTATTATCAATAATATTGTCTCCGTTTTGATCCTGATATTTTATATCTCCTGGTTGTACATTTCCGAAATTTGGAACAGGTTGACCAGCGTTTAAGTTACCATCAGTATCAAAATCAGATTCAGCATAAAAACCTTGATCTACTAATCCAAAAATTGAAGATAGTTCTCTACCAACTCTATTTTGGTAATCAAACTCATTTAATTCAGAACGTTTTAGGGCTTTGGTTTGACTGTATAAAACGTTGGCACCAATACCTACTGAAAAATCATTAAAGGTTTTATTATAATTCATTCCTAATTCAAAGCCTGTATATTCATTCTTATTAAAATTATCATATGGTCTAAATGTATTAAAATAAGATGGGTATTGGGCATCTAAAAAATCTACTTGCTTATCTAGTTCTGTTTTAAAATAATTAAATTCTAACCAAAGTGAATTCATTAAATAACTTTCAAAACCAATATTTAAATCTATACGCTCTTCAAAACCTAAGTTAAGATTTTGGCCTTGTGAAATATTTTGTCTGCGGTTAGAATTTATATCAGCCCAAGTAAAATTGTTACCCGTAGAATAGTTTGAATCATATAAGTAATAACCGTCAATACCTTGATCAGACTTTATAATACCCCCCGAAGCTTTTAACTTAAGGTAGTTAAAAAATTTACTATCCTTTAAAAATGGTTCTTCACTTAAAATGTAAGCGATACCAGAAGTTGGTGATAAAGCACCTCTGTTACCTTCTGCAAGTTTTATCGAATTAACGTAGGTTCCACTAAAATCGAAAAATAGTTTCTTTTTAAAGTCATAAGCCACTTGAAAACCTAAATGAGCATCAACATCTGTTTGAATTACATTATTTCTTTTTTGTGAATTATAATATCCTAATAAAGTAGTACTTAAAGAATGATCTTTAGCAAAATTGGTTTCATAATTAACCAGTCCATATATACCAAATCGAGACACAAAACCATTAGTACTAACATTTTCAGTTTGATCTTTTAGGTCTTCACCAAAAATACCAGAATCATCTGCGATAGGGTTAAGAGGATCATCATTATTGATACCAAAATTTGTTATTCTATCGCCTTCCCAACCAGGTGCATATGTTTTAAATTGATTTCTTATTGATAAATTATAAGAATCATAAAAATCAAAACTTATATAGGTTTTAGCCGATAAGCCTTTCGTTATCCTGTCTAAGTCAAAATTAATTGTGTTGTTAAACTGTGTAGAACGAAACACCGTATTTTCATAACCACCGGCAATAGCTAGAGCTATGGGTGCATCTGTACCGAACTGTTGCGTTGATCCTAAAAGAAACCCATTAAACTTACGAGCTGCTTGTAATTGACCAGCAACCGTTGGGTCACTAGTATCTACTAAATCTACCGGTATAAATGGCGAATAGGTATTTGGCTTAAAAGTAGTACCCTCACTTAATAAATTAGCTCTTGACGACTTACTTGTGCTAATAACTGCAATTCCATCAAGGCTACTCGTAATCCAATCATTTATTTTAAAATCAATATTTCCTCTTACATTAAAACGATTAACCCCAGCATTGATATCGTCATTTATATCAACCCAAGCATCTTCACTAGTCCAGCCTACATTAACATAATACTGATTTTTTTCATTTCCACCAGAAAACTCAGAAATAACGCTTGTAGAATTTACAAAGGGTTGCACAAATTCATTAGAATAAAGGTCTACATCTGGATACTTGAAACTATTAGTACTTGTTCTAAATTCTTGAATAAGTGATGGCGCAAAAAAATCATCTAACCCATCATTATTTCTAGCTTCATTAAAAAGTGTCATATATGCAGCAGAACTTAAATAATTTGGCAATGCCCTTGGTGCTTTTATTCCAGTACGTATATTCACATTAACTTCTTTTTTATTAATTTGACCACGTTTGGTGTTTATAACAATAACTCCGTTTCTTCCTTGACTTCCATATAAAGCCACAGAATTAGCGTCTTTAAGAACCGTTATCTGCTCGACCTCTTCCATATTTAAAATATTAGGGTCACGACCAATAACACCATCAATAACAAAAATGGCACTACCTATACCTCTAATATTATCAGAACCTCTAACTCCTGGTGTTAAGCCGTTAATGTAATCTCTTACCCATTGCGTATTGTCATAGGTTAAACGGTCTCTTGTGTTTATTGATGATACAGCTCCTACAATATCACGACGAACTTTAGTGGCAACTCCCATTTCAATTTCGTCATCTTCGGAAGCGAGAAAAGGAGATTTTACCAAGGTAATATTACCTGTTAAATCAGACATATCAATAAGTTCTGATTCATACCCTTTTTTTTCAATTACAACAGATTCGTCACTAAGTAATGGAATTTTAAACTGTCCTTTAGCATCCGAAGTTGCTTTATCTCCATTTGGGCTAAAAACAGCAACTCCGCTTAAGGGGTTACCTTGTTCATCAACTACAGTTGCCTTTACATTTACACCCTTTGTTTGAGCCATTGTTACATTACTTAAACCTAATAACATTAAGCAAGCTAGAGTAAACAACCTATATAATTTATTTATCTTCATTTTTTTCTTTATATTAATTAAAACGAATTTGTACATGACTACCAACCTGGGTTTTGAGGGAAGCCCTCGTAAATTTGAGTCTGTTTAGCTTCAAACGGCAACCAATAATGCTGTGGGAACTCACAAATTCTCTCGACAATAAGTCTTTCTGTAAAACTAGTTCTGTCTTCTGGAAAATCTAAAGCTAATTTTCTTTTGTATTTATCTAAATGTGCTACTCCCCATCGGCGAATATCTACCCATCTATGTGCTTCATAACTTAACTCGACAGCTCTTTCTCTTCTAAGTTCATCCATAAACTTGTTGTTATCTCCCACTATACTAGGATGTACATTAGGAATACCGGCGCGATTACGAAATAAATTTATAGCTGCCTCGGCAGTTAAGTTGTAAGACGCTGGTGCTGTAGTTGCTCCCTTAGATGCGTGTAATGCTTCTGCATACATTAAATAAACATCTGTAAGTCGCATATGCAAACGCATACCAGAATATTGACCTATAATATTATTCCATTTACTATGATACTCGCCATCTACTTTAGGATAAAATTTTGTCCACATATAGCCTGTTGTAGATTTTTTATTATCAAATATTGTTCTACGGTGTATACCCGCAGTACCTGTATTTTCATACCAAAGTTGGGCAAATCTGTGCTGTGCGTCTGCTCCAGTTGCTTTTGGAGCTACCTCCTCTCCATCAATAATATGCCATCTATAAAAACGTGGATCGCGATTTTCAAAAGGCTTAGTAGGGTTATACAATGGTGTTCCGTATGCACCACTAAGATCATCTTCTATAGAAAGTCCATTAGACATTCCAAAATTGTTATGAATATAATTATGAGTAGGCGAAATATTTTCTGAAACACTACCATGTATATCTCTATTTACTCCAGATGTCATAAATCTTTCGGCTTGACTTTGATTACCTCCTCCTGCAGAAAACACATATTCTGTACCTCCTGGCCAAGCATTAGGTGTTGCTGTTTTCCAAAACACCTCATCATAATTTTCCCAAGAAGCTAATCCATAACGTCCTTGGTCTGCTAATTTAAGAATCCCTGAAAAAGCATCAACAGCCATATCACATAACTCTGTATCATATTGATACGTATTAACACTACCATTATTTCCAAACATTAAAGGACTTGCTGCTAAAAGTAAGTTTTTACCTTGAAAAGCATATGCCGTTCCTTTGGTAAGCCTACCCTTATTTTCTCCAAATGTTAATTGGCCGTATACCTCGTTATCCCAATCTACAGGTAATAACTCAATAGCTCTTTTATAATCTTCATTAGCAAGTAAAGCTACTTCTTTATAGGTCTCTGGACGTGGTATTTCAAAATCGTCTATTAAGACTCTATCAATGTATGGAAAACGCCCCCAAAATTTCATAATCTCATTATGGAAAAATGCTCTAAAAAAATAAGCTTGTCCTAAAATAACATCTTTTTCCTCTTGACTTGCATTTACCATTAAATCAATATTCGCTATTACAATATTAGCTTTACGAATACCACGTAAGCTGCCATCCCATAACCCAGGTCTTTGTCTGTTAAAATTATTGATATTATCAACATTGGCTGAATTGGTTCCTGTTGAACCATATTCGGAATTTTGATGATTATTAAAGTATGCGAAATTATCTGATATCACAGCATTGAAGTTACCTGCATCAATATCACCACTTATTTTTACTTCTCTATTAACATGCCCGTCATCACCCAAAAGAAAATCTTGAAAGGTATGCGTTTGCACTTCATAGGCTACGACTGAGGCATACATTTCTTCAACGAAACCTTGAGCATTTTTAAAGGTTGAAAAAACCTCTTCTTCATCTATGACTGACTCTGGTGCCTGATCTAAATAATCCTCACATGAATACGACAATACGAGTCCAAGGATTATTAATAATTTTATTTTATAGTTTTTCATAATATCTTCTTTTTAAAAATTCATATTAAAACCAAAGTTAAATCTCTTTAATGTAGGATAATCTCCTCTAGCTTGTGCATCTGATGACGTATTAAACTCTCTATCATCAGGCATATTAGACCATAAGTACAGGTCATTACCGTTTGCAAAAACTTGAAGTTTCTTCAGCCCAATTTTTTTACAAAACTTACTAGGTACATCATAACTTATAGAAACTGCTTTAAGCCTTGTTAACGATCCATCCAACCAAGTATCTCTAGGATTGGTAGCTCCATTTGCTTGCCATGCAGGTTGTGTATCTGTATTGTTAGGCGTATCTACGGTCCAATAATCTAAATCGTGCGTATAAATCAATGGTGTTTGTTGCGTAAAGGTATTGTTACTAAATCGTCTTGAAGTATTTTGAGTGCCATAAAACTGTGCTGAAACACTAAAACCCTTGTAGCGTGCCCCCAGAGTAGCACTCCAGTTTCTTTGAGGTTGTGATGGATAACCAAAAGGTGCATTATCAAAATTAGAATTGTAAATACCATCTCCATCAAAATCAACGACGTCATAATAACCTACACGGGTAAAAGTTTGATTTGTATTTGTTGGTGTTGACATGTAAACATCGTCCCAATTTGTTAATATCCCTGCAGGAATGGCTGTTCTTGATTGCCCAATAGGGTAACCTGCAAACCTTTGATAATCAGGTCTAAATAATGGGTCGTCTCTTGATATTACTTTATCTATTGCTTGGGTATAGTTGAAATTACCAAATAGATTTAACCCGCTCTCAAAGGTATGATTAGCACCTAGAACAAGCTCAAAACCTCTTACCTCAACTTCACCAGTATTAAGATCTGGAGGCGTTGCTCCAAAGAAATCTGGTACACTAAGATCACTACCTACAACTACAATATTATCGCGATCTTCTGCAAAATAATCAAATTCACCAGTTAACAAACCATCAAATATAGAGAACTCGGCCCCTATGTTATACTTAATAGATGTTTCCCATTGAAGGTTTGGATTTCCAACTATATCTTCTCTATAAAATGTATAAGGCGATCTTCCAGCATTACCTTGATATGTACTAGGTACTAAAAATGCAGAACCATATACAGGACCTCCATTTGCCCATTGGGTAATATATCCAAACCTATTCGAAGAATTATCATCACCAACAAGCCCATAAGACCCTCTAATTTTAAGTTTATTTAACCAATCAGCATTCTCTAAAAACGCTTCGTTTGAAGGTGTCCAACCTAAAGCTATAGAAGGAAAGAGATCAAAACGATATTCTGGACCAAATTTTTCAGACCCATTGTAAGCGCCGTTTACATCTATAAAATATCTTGAATCGTAATTATAAGTTAACCTTCCAACCCAACTTTCGAGATACCTTGGAAAAACGCTACCTTTAGCAGTTTCTTTTCTTCTCATTAAAAACAACGCAGTAAAATTATGCTTCTCACCAAAAGCCTTATCATAATTGAAAGAAAAATCATAGGTTAAATTTCTTGATCTCTGACTATTCTCAACCTGTGAAGTACCTAAAGTCCAAGGTCCTTGAACATAATCAAATCGACTACCATCAACATCTGGAATATTAAACTGCTCACTAGCACCATCGTAAAATCTATATTGTACACCCCCATCATTTAAAGATTGCTTACTTCTCATATTATTATCTAGCGAAAATCGTCCTTGAAAAGACAGACCATCCGTAATAAAGTCTAATTTTTGCTTTAAAATAAAATCTGTATTCACTTGGAAGTTCCTAAACGTATCATACCCATTAGCTGATAAACTTACAATAGGATTATTGAAAATAAAAGCTGAATTTATTGATTGCCCATAAAACCCATCTGGATATACAGGGGTATATAGGTTTGGAGCTATCTGGTAAATTCCATTTGTTACATTACTCACACTAGAAGGTTTTTCTTGAACCCCTAAAAACCCTGAAAGATTAACAGACAACTCTGTTGTACTTGTAATATTAAAATCAATATTACTTCTAAAGTTAAATCTATCGTATTTAAACTCGCCTAAATTTCCTCGTCCATTATCGTACTTTGCACCATCAAAAATATCACTAACCGTTTGATATGCTAAACTACCAAAATATTTAGCCGTTTTATTACCGCCACGCACAGACAAATTAACTCGATAATCTTGCGCAAAATCTTTCAACAATTCATCTTCCCAGTTAATGTTAGGATAAATATAACTTTCTTCCAAAGATGCCGGGTTACGGTATTTATCTAAAATAGACAACGGCGTAAAATCACCCCATGAGTTTGGCGCAACTGCTAGTTCTCTAAGAATAGAGCTATTTGCTTGTGATATTGCATCATAAGAATCTAATTTTTCTGGTAACTGCGACACCATTTTAATAGTTGTATTCACATTTAAAGACAATTCTGCTTTTCCTGGTTTACCTCTCTTAGTAGTAATTAATATTACACCATTTGCGCCTTCTACACCAAATACAGCTGTAGCAGAAGCATCTTTAAGCACAGACAGGTTTTCAATATCGTTCATATCAATATCAGTCATGGACCTCTCTACACCATCCACCAGAACAAGAGGACTTCCATCTCCGTTCCATGAACTTAGTCCACGAATAAATATTCTAATATTATCCTCTCCTGGAACTCCGCTACCTTCTATTGCAGTAACACCTGGTAAATTACCTTGTAATGCCTCTTCAACATTAGTTATACCAGCTGCTCTCTCCATTAAATCTGCTCCTTTTACTTGAGTAATGGCTCCCACTACACTTTCTTTTTTCTGGGTACCATAACCTACAATAACTACTTCATCTAAACTCGCTATATCCTCCTCTAAAGTCACATTAATTGTGGTCTTGTTAAGAACTTGAATGCTGACAGTTTTGTAACCGATGTAAGAAAACTGTAGAGTTTGACTACCTGTAGTTAATTCAAGAGTATACTCTCCATCAAAATCGGTAACGGCACCTCGATTAGTTCCTTTTTGAAGAACACTTACCCCAGGTATAGGTATACCACCTACATCTTTCACAACTCCAGAAATCCTATTTTGAGCCTCTAAATTAAAACCTGTAAAACTGGAAAAAACCAGCACAAGCATCAACATGAACGCAGAAACAGGAAATTGTCTTTTAATTTTTTGTTTCATTTTGAGTTTTAGTTTTAACATATTATAGTTTAGTTATATTTACTATGATGACTATTGTGAGTATAGACTCTAAAAAAACAGCCATTACAATTTGGTAACAATTTTACAAATAAGTACTTATTAATGTATCCTGTACTATACTGCTGATGTTAAAGAATTCTTAATTAATTTAATATAACTAGTTAACCAAGCAGCCTTGAGTTTACTTAATTACTGAATACCAGTATTTTAATTTTTTTTTATTTATTCAAAACTATTACTAAATATTTATTTTAAATTTATTAGAAATATTTTTAGAAATAAAACTAATTATCGATCCACAAAAGTGGGTATCTTACTGGCATATTACGTAATATTTCGGCTTTATTTGGGATTTCTGGTAATTTTGCCCAAACATTCAAATATTCTTTATTATTTAATCCTAAGCCTCCAAAAAGAAAAGAAGGTTGTTTTGTTGGCCAATCTTCCCAATACATCACATCTTTTTTAAATGGCCAACTACTTTTATTTTTAATAAAGGGGTATAAGAACTCTAAACCAAGTTTTAAACTTTTACCATCGGGGGTTGTATAAGACATTAAATTATCATTATTTGTAGATAAAATTTGTGCTAAACTACACATGGCATCCAAGTTAAAAATAGAATATCCGTAGGGCTTGGTTCTTGCCAACTCTTTTGGAAAACTTCCGTTTTGTGCCATTTGCTCTGGTAATAGTTTTTGTTTAAATAAAATTTTACAAAATTCTATTTGTTTTTGGTTATTAACTAAATGAGCAAAAGCAGACACTTGCATTGCCCAACAAGTACTATGATTATTACCATTATCGCGCTCTTTAATACCGTATTCATGTGTTGTTAACCATTTTAAATAATTAGAAAACCAAACTTTTATTGGATTTACTTCTTTAATGGTATATAACTTAGAATCTTCTAAAACTTGAACCGCCAATGCAACTTCTATTAAATGTATGGTATCTATAATTCCGATACCTCTGCCTGTTACGCGTCCTTTTATGGCTTGGGCATACAAAAGATTTGAATTCATTTTAGTATCCTTATCTACAAACCATGCATTTAGATGCTTGATAAGTGATTTTAGATACTTACTATCTTTATTTATAAGATATGCTGAAGCTAATGCACCAGAAATTTGACTGAACCTTATCATAGAATTTCTATGGGCCACAAAATTATCTGGATTTGATAAGCCGTCTTTTCTAATGTAAGCACTATCTGGATATTTTGGATTAGGCCACCAGTAATCACCTTCTGAATAAAAATCATGTTTTGTTCCAGCACTTCTTGATGAAACATGTGCTGTAACAGTTATTGGTTTTAAATTTAAATAGTTATTGGCATCTTTTAAAACTTTAACTTCTACTTGATTTTTAACAAAATCAAAATTTGATGATTGCCTAGAGCATGAGAAACATAATATTAAACATAAATAATATGAATACTTTATTTGCATAAACTAATTTATATTTAAATATGTGCCTTTAAAACTTTGGTTGAGTACTGTAACTTGAAGCATTTCATCTTTTGAAAATCGTTTTACTTCTATAGAAGCTTGCCCGTTGGCCATTTCAATAATTTCGCTACCAGTTGGGGTACCTTGGCTAACTATTGCTTCGCCCCCACTTAAACATTGAAAATAAACACGCTTTTCATAATCTAAACACCTTAAGCCTTTTTTATCTACTGCAGTTGCTGTAACTAAATAATTACCATTAGACAGTTTTTTATGTTCTAATTGTAATGCGATTGCTTTTGTGTTTTTTATGTATCTGTAATTTAATTTTAAATCGTCAACAAATTGATCTCCACTTTTAGTTTTACCTACCGCTTTTAATATATTTTCGCCATTTTTAAAATTCACACTCCAATTTAAACCAGAAGCAGGAAATTCTAGGGTATTACGCGATTTTACACCTAAGCTTTTTCCATTTAAAAACAATTCTACTTTTGGACAATTACTGTAAACACTTATATTTCTTGATTTACCTTTTGGTCCTTGTCTTTCGGTCCAAGTATGCGACTCGATATAAGTAAACGGTTTATTACTCCAATAACTTTTAAAAACGTAAAATGCATCTTTAGGTTTACCTGTTCTATCTACCAGTCCTTTTTGGTTCATATATGGTATAGCGTTTTCTGGTCGTAATGGTGTACCAAAATCTTTAAATGCCCATTGAACGTTTCCAACAAAAGTAGAATCGTTTTCAGAAATTCTTAAATGCCAATCAAATAAATCGACTATATAATTCTCACTCCAATCTCCTATTTGAGCAATATTTGCAACATCGGTTTGCACAATTGCTTCTTCCCAACCATCAGAATTAATTTTACCTTCTCCTGTTATTGGATTTTCGGTATGTCGACCTACATGACTAGACCCACCATATTCAGCATGTAAAAAATGAGGATATTCTGCCTTATATTGGTCTATTGCTTTTTGATAACTTTTATAGCTTCCTGAATACCAACCAGACCATATTGATGGAGAAAAGACATCCACAATATCTGCCCCTTCATAATATTTTCTAATAGCTGTTTTTCTTGTAGGGTCTAACTTATGCGCATAATCATGTAATTCTTTTAAATAATTATTTATATTTTCTCTGTTATCACCATCTTCAAAGTCTGGTAACCAGTAAATTTCATTACCTAAAGACCAAAGGATAATACTTGGATGATTATGATTTTGCTCTATAATTTCTTTAAGCATGCCTTTAGTATTTTTCTTCCAGGCATCATTTCCTAAACCACCACGGCACCATGGTAACTCGTCCCAAACTAATAAACCAAGTTCATCGCAAGCTTTATAAACCTCAGGGTCTTGAGGGTAATGAGCTAAACGTACAAAATTGGCTCCCATGTCTTTTATAAGTTCCATATCTGCTCTGTGTTGCTCATTACTCATTGCTGCTCCAACACCCGCATGTTCTTCATGCCTATGTGTTCCTCTTAGCAGTAAACGTTTTCCATTTAGATAAAAAGCACCATGATCTTTAAATTCAAACCATCTAAAACCAACATTATCTGTAAGTTCATCAGATATTTCATTATTATTTAATAATTGAATTTTTAAAGTATAAAGATTCGGATTATCAGTATCCCATAACTTTACGTTTTTAATTTCTTTAAAATTGATTTCAGCTTCATTATTGACAATTTTAAAATCTGAAGATATTATCTCTTTTCCATTAACATCCATTAAAGAAGCTTTAACTTTTGAATTATTGCTAGCATTTACTACTGAAATTTTTGCATTTAAATCGGCACTTAAGTTTGATACGTTAGGTGTTGTTATCTTTAAATTAGCCAGATGCTGTTCTGGTATTGTTTCTAACCAAACATCTCTAGTAATTCCACCAAATATGAAGAAATCACTTTTTTGTGAAGGAATAATTTCGGGGTTGTAACTATTATCAACTCTAACTAGTATGGTATTAGTTCCCTTTGAAATTACATCGGTTATATTTACACTAAAACCAATATAACCACCAATATGACCACCTACTTTTTTTCCGTTTACATAAATTTCACTAGTTATATTAACACCTTCAAAATAGAGTTTATAAATATTATTAGAAACTGAAGAAATCTCTAATTCTTTCTTATACCAACTTCCTGTACGTCTGTAACCTGGGTTTACATCGGTAACATCAAGGGCATTCCAAGTGTGAGGTAAATTAATATTTTGCCAATTATCTTTTTTTAAAGCATCATTAATATTTGAAGTATTATTTTCAAGATATAACCAATTATTATTAATATTTAATTTACTTCGATTTTGGTTATTTTGCTGGGTATTGTTTCCGCATGAAAATGTAAAAACACAAAATAAAACAATCGTTAATTTTGAAAGTGTAGATTTTAATATCATTTAGTTTAAATCTTTTAATCTAATTAATGTTTGCAGGTAATAATAATCACCATAAACGATTGGCTCATTCATTTCTGATCTTTTAGACCAATCTCCAAAACTATGATCAAGAATAAAAGGAGCTTCAAAATCTTTTGGCAAAATATAATTTGTTGTTTCTAAGGTATTAATTACTTTTTTACTGTAATCTAAATAATCTTGATTTTTAGTGTAACCATAAAGTTCAACTAATGCAGAAGCAACTACTGCAGCTGCCGAAACATCTCGAGATACATTTGGTATGCTAGGGTCATCAAAATCCCAGTATGGTATACCATCTTCAGGTAAATTTTTATGATTTAAAAAGAAGTTTGCTGTAGCCTCTGCTTGATTTAGATATTTTAAATCTTTTGTGTACCTATACATCATTGTAAAACCATTAATAGCCCAACCTTGGCCACGTGCCCAAGCAGAATTATCACTAATTCCTTGATGTGTTATCTTAAGCCTTGGCAGGTGCGTAATGGTATCATAATCAAGAACATGCCATGTACTATGATCTAACCTAAAATGATTTTTTAATGTGGTATTAGCATGTTTTATTGCTATTTTATGAAAAGTACTATCGCCTGAAATTTTAGTAGCTTCAAATAGTAGCTCTAAATTCATCATATTATCTATAATAACTGGAAATTGCCATTTATCTTTATTAAAATCCCAGGAACGAATACTTCCAATAGTTTCATTAAAACGTGTACTTAAAGTCTGTGCACTTTTAACAATTATATCTTTATAAGCTTTATTATCTTCTTGTTTTAAAGCATTTCCGAAACTGCAAAAAACTTTAAAACCCATATCATGAGTTCTATTATTAAACTTTTCTTTTTCTATAAAAGCAGTCCATTCTTTAGCTTTCTTTTTAAAATCTTCATTACCTGTTAACTTATAAATTTGCCATAGGTTTCCTGCAAAAAAACCACTTGTCCAATCTTTGGAAGGCACTTTTTTTATTTGTTGTTTTTCATGAGAATAACTTCTAGGAAATGCTGTAGAATCTAGTTTGTATTCTAAAAGTTTATTATACCTGTTTTCTAACTTCTTTTGAAAATTATGATGTTCTTTTTTTTCGGATTTACAAGCAATAAGAAAACTTATAACTATAAAGAACAACTTAAAATGATGCTTTTTTATCATAAAAATTAAAGTAATATATTTCATTGTTAAATGTATATTAAACATAAAAATAGAAGTATAAAATAGAAACTCATTAAATGCAGTGTAGATAAGTGCGAAAATTGAAATTTTTTTGTTTGCGAAAAACTACTTAAACTGCAGCAAAAAAGTAACAATAAAACTTTACACTTAAACATTAGTATTTTCTAAATTATTTCAAATGCATTATTGCATATATTAAAAGTATAAATTTTTAACCGTTCAATAAATATGTATATAAACAAGTCATACTTTCCTTAAATGTTTTTTAATAATAACTTCAATATTGAAGGAACATCTTTAGGTAAACCAATTAAATATTTTTCTTTGCTACATACAATCAAAGCATTATAAATACAATCAAAATATTTAAAGCATATTCTATAAATCAAATAATCTAGGCAAATACATAGAAATCTCTGGTATATAAGTAATTAAAAGCAATACAATTACCATGATGAGTAAAAATGGTAATAAAGGCTTGACAACTTGAGATACCGATACATTTGCTATTCCGCTACCAACAAAAAGTATGGTACCAACAGGCGGAGTACATAATCCAATACATAAATTAAGCACTAATACAATTCCAAAATGAACAGGATGCATACCTAAAGCAACAACTACTGGCAGAAAAATAGGTGTAAATATCAATACTGCAGGAGTCATATCCATAAACGTACCTATAATTAATAGTACTAAATTAATAACTAGGAAAATCACAATTTTATTACTGAATTGCTCTAATAAAAAGTTACTAATAAGTTCTGGAATACCCTCAAAAGAAAATAACCATGACATAGCCATTGATGTACAAATTAAAAACATTACAACAGCTGTAGTTTTAGCACTAGTTAATAAGATATTAGGAAAATCTTTGGTACTAATATCACCATAAATTAAAGCTAAAACAGCAGCATAAAGAACCGCTATAGCAGAGGCTTCGGTTGCTGTAAATATACCTGCAACAATACCCCCTACAACTATAACTAAAAGTAATAAGCTAAAAAATGCTTTTCTGAAATATTTCCAAATTAACGATAATGGCACTCGACTTCCTTTAGAGAAATTTCGTGTAATAGCTACAAATGCTATATAACTCATAATAGCAACTCCAAGCAAAATACCTGGTAAATAACCTGCTATAAATAGAGCCGCTACAGATGCTGTTCCGCCACTTGCTAAAGCATAAACTATTAAAATATTACTTGGTGGTATTAATAACCCGGTTGTAGATGATGTAATATTTACAGAGGCACTAAATTCTCTGGGATATCCTTCTTCTTCCATTCTATCTGTCATGATACTACCAATTGCAGAAGTTGCTGCAATTGCAGATCCTGAAATAGCACCGAATAACATAGATGCCAATACATTTACATATGCTAAACCTCCTGGCAAACTAGCTACTAATGATTTTGCAAAATTGATTAATCTATTAGCTATACCTCCACGTTTCATAATTTCTCCTGCCAAGACAAAAAATGGTATTGCCAACAATGCAAAACTATCAATACCTGTAGTCATTCTCTGAGCTATTGTAGTTAAACCTGGCAACTTATCAATATTCAACAATAAACTTATTGTTGTAGAAATACCAATACTATATGCTACTGGTACTTTAATCATTAATAAAGTGAAAAAACTGGCAAATAATACGATAATACTTATTACTTCAATACTCATAATTATTCTGTTATTTCGTTAGCATTAATTTTAAACATATGATAGACTGAAAACCACATTATCAATAATCCACTTACAGGTAAAATAGCATAAATATAACCTAATGGTATTCTAAGAGTTCCTGATAATTGACCTAAATGCAAGGTGGTATAAACAAGGTTAAATCCTCCAATAACCATAACAATTAGTGCAAATGCAAAAACGCATATTTCAATAAAAATTAAAGCTTTTTTTCTGGTTTTGGGAGAAAACTTTTGGTACAAAAAATCCATTGATAAATGCAAGCGTTTAGCGTTTAAATAAGCCGCTCCTAGGATAGACATCCATATTAACGAAAAACGTGCTAACTCTTCTGTAAATGCAAAAGAGGTATTTAAAATATATCTTGAAAACACTTGTCCTAATACATCAATAACTAATAATCCAAAAATAATTACAAGGATAATTTCCATGACTTTACAAGCCTTATCAAAAATAACATCTGCTGTTTTCATAGTTATTGGTTTTTAATTTTATTAATTAAATCGTTCATTTCAGGATGTTCTTCCTTGAAAGCTTCTAAAACAGATTTTGACTGCTCTTGAAATAATGATTTATCTGGAATAATAATTTCTACACCTGCTTTTTTTGCGATAGCCATAGATTCTTCTACAGATTCATTCCAGAATCTTTTTTGGGCTTGTACAGACTCATCCATGGATTCTTGAACCCATTTTTTCTCATCGTCTGTTAACTTATTCCAATATTTAGTTCCTATTAATAAAACGTCGGGTACTGAGGAGTGTTGATCTAAAGTATAATATTTACTAACTTCAAAATGATTTGATGATACGAATGAAGGCGGGTTGTTTTCAGCTCCATCAACAACACCTTGTTGTATAGCTGTATATAATTCTCCATAGGCCATTGGTGTTGCCGAACCTCCTAAAGAATTTACCATATTAATAGCCATTTGGTTATTCATGACCCGGATTTTTAAACCTTTTAAGTCTTCTGGTGTTCTAATAGCTTTATTAGATGTATAAAAACTACGACTCCCAGCATCATAATATCCTAGTCCTCGTAACCAAAATTTACTTCCTTTTTCTAAAATAGATTTACCAACTTCTCCTTCTAAAACATCAAATTGGTGTTGTTTATCTCTAAATAAATAAGGTATTCCTAATACATGATATTCTGGCACGAAATTAGACAATGTAGCTGCACTTACTTTGGTAATAGCAACACTTCCTATTTGTAAAAGTTCAAGAACTTCACGTTCAGAGCCTAATTGTCCATCAGGAAATATCTTGACTTTCATTTTCCCACCAGACTTTTCGTTTAGTGCTTTCTTAAACTCTAAAATACCTTTGTGAACAGGGTGTCCTTGAGGTAACGTATGGGCCAAGTATAAGGTTTTTATATCACTTTCTTTTTTACAAGAAGTAAATGCTAAAGCCAAAATACATACTAAAATAAATTGTTTCATAATTATTGTGTTTTAAAACCAAAATAGTTTTTGGCATTATAGTAACAAATGTCTTGAACCATTTTACCTAAAAATTCAATATCGTTTGGAATAAGACCTTGCTTTACATCCTCTCCTAAAATGTTACATAAAATACGTCTGAAATATTCGTGTCTTGGAAAAGATAAAAAGCTACGACTATCTGTTAGCATACCAACAAATTTGCTTAATAGACCCATATTAGACAAGCAATTAATTTGCTTTTCCATACCATCTTTTTGGTCTAAAAACCACCAACCAGAACCCCATTGCATTTTACCTGGATAATCTGAATTTTGAAAATTACCCATCATTGTGGCAAAAACTTCATTTTGCGATGGGTTAAGATTATATGTAATTGTTTTGGCTAATTTATTGTTTAAATTAAGTGTATTAAATAATTTAGACATTGATTTTGCTACTGGGAATTCTCCAATAGAATCTACACCAGCATCTAAACCAACTTGTTCTAACAACCTACTATTATTATTACGAATGGCCCCAACATGCATTTGTTGTATCCACCCTTTAGCATGATACATTTCGCATAATTTTACGAGTATACAAGATGCAAATAAGTTGGCTTCATCTCTAGAAATTTCATTTCCAGAAATACGCTTTTTAAGAATTACATTTGCTTCGTCTTCTGTAAAATCAAATGCAAAAATTTCTTCAAGACCATAATCAGAAAGGCGGCATCCTAGACTATCAAAAAAATCAATTCGCTTTTGGATAGCTTTCAACAAGTCATCTAAATTATTAATTGAAAAATTAACAGAAGCAGCTAGTTTTAGTATATAGGCTGGAAAAGTAGACTTTTCTACCATTAACAAAACATCTGGTCTAAATGTTGGAAAAACCTTTGTATAAAATCCTTTTTCTGCAATTTCTTGATGGTATTTTAAATCATCAATAGGATCGTCTGTAGTACAGATTACCTCAACTTTTAAATCTTCTAGAAGCTGTGCAGGTGTTTTGTTTTCTAAAATAGCATTAGCTTTTTCATAAATTGCCTCAGCTGTATTTGGTTGTAACAATTCATCAATATCAAAATAGCGTTTTAACTCTAAATGTGTCCAATGAAATAATGGGTTTCTTAATGTATAAGGTACTGTTTCTGCCCATTTTAAAAACTTCTCTTTATGAGATGTAGCAGAAGCTGTTATAAAAATTTCATCAATACCATTAGCTCTCATAGCTCGCCATTTGTAATGGTCGCCTTTAAGCCATGCTTCGGTAATATTTTTAATAGGTTGATTTTCTGCAATTAATTGAGGTGATAAATGATTATGATAATCGATAATTGGTAAATCTTTAGCATAGTTGTGATATAATTTTTCAGCAACTTCAGATTGTAGTACAAAATTATCTGAAATAAAATTAGAGGTATTCATAATTAATTGAATGTAACTATTAGTGGGTTGTTTATCTTTTTAGAAAAACTTTCTAAATAAGAATTCCATACTTTTTTAGAAGTAAACTCTCCTGCTTTTTTCCAACCAAAACCAGCATAATAAATTGCTTTATTATTATTTACTTTAATCTGAGCGTACAAATTACTCCAGTCTTTTAAAGGAGTATCAAATAATTCGCTAGAAATCATATTTTGGTTAGGAACAACAATAGCTGTTCCTAGTTCAGAATCATCATGCGGTTCCCAATACGATATCCACCCTGACTCCTTATTATGTGTTGATTCGCCATCTTTTTCATGTAATGTTAAACCTGCATAAATAGCGTTTGTACCTGTTAGTTTTATTTCAAATCTTGATAGGTTATTACCATAATCTAAAGATATATGCTTGGTTTCTGAAATAGTTTTTCCATTAGCATCCCAATCTGCATATTCTAAAACAAAACTTGTTCTTATTGGTCCTGTAGTAATCGTTTTCCAATTGGTGAAATTTCTAGATATATAGTATGTAGTATCTACTTTAACTGCAATACCACCAACACCACGAGAAACACCTACATGAAAATTATCAAGGCCTTCACCTGAGTCTTTGTGGTATGCCCCTTTTTCGGTTTCGGCTTTTTTGTACCATTTATTAATAATTGGATATTCAACGCGTTTTAACCACGCATCGATACCACTAGAGAGTGTACCTCCCTTCACTTTATCTTCAATCATTTTTTGAGCCGTTGGACCAAAAGTTCTAAAACCAACTTTGTTATTTTCCCATGCGTAATCATCTGTTCTTTCAGGAACAAATCTTGAATAACAATACTCTAAGGCTTCAGGTTTTTTAGAATCTTCAATGGTAACTAATTCATATTGATTTATTGAATTAGCCTCTATAACTGGCTGAAATAATAATGCATCTGCTTCTCCATCTTGGTTATTATCTACAAATTGAGATATTAAGATTTTATCAGTTTTTAAATCTTTAACTGAAAAACTATCAAAGTGTTCATCGTGGCTAAGTTTTAAGTCTGATTTATGTATTTCAACTGTTTCAAATGAACGGTCTACATCTAGAGCATTTTTAACTGTAATAATATGAGCATTTTCTTTCTTACATCCTAAAAGACAAAAAAAGGCTAAAAACGCTGAAAATAAAGTTACTTTTTTCATAATTAATCTTCGTTTGAAGGCTTACCAATAGTAGCTAAAATACCGCCATCAACATATACTACATGACCATTTACAAAATCACTAGCTTTTGATGATAAGAATATAGCTGCACCGGCTAGATCGTTAGGGTCTCCCCATTTAGCCGCTGGAGTTCTATTTACTATAAAATCATTAAATGGATGCCCATCTACTCTAATTGGAGCAGTTTGCGATGTTGCAAAATAGCCAGGCCCAATACCATTTACTTGAATATTATGTTTTGCCCACTCAGTCGCCATGTTTTGAGTTAACATTTTTAATCCACCTTTTGCTGCTGCGTAAGCACCAACACTATTACGCCCCAACTCGCTCATCATAGAACAAATATTAATTACTTTACCAGCTTTACGAGCAATCATTCCTGGTACAACATGTTTAGACACTATAAATGGACTTACTAAATCCACATCAATAACTTGTTTAAAATCTTCAACCTCCATTTCAATAAGCGGTGTACGCTTAATGATTCCTGCATTATTGATTAAAATATCAATCTGTCCTACTTCAGCTTCTATTTTTGCAACAGCAGCAATAACTTCTGCTTCGTTTGTTACATTAAATTTAAAACCTACGGCATTTATGCCTTCACTTTTATATTCTAAAACTGCTTGGTCAATTTTTTCTTGCGATGAGTTACCATTTACAATAATGGTAGCTCCTGCTAAACCTAAACCTCTAGCCATTGCCTTACCCAAACCATGAGTACTACCTGTAACTAAGGCATTTTTTCCTTTTACATCAAATAATGAAACACTCATAACTTATCTTAATTCGTTTATTTTAGCAACATCCATATCTCCATAATCTAAATTCTCGCCTGCCATACCCCATATAAAAGAATAACTTGCAGTTCCTGAACCTGAATGAATAGACCATGGTGGAGATATTACAGCTTGATTATTTTGCATCCAAATATGTCGTGTTTCTTGAGGTTGCCCCATAAAATGACATACTGCTTGATCTTCTGGAACTTCAAAATAGAAATAGACTTCCATCCTACGATCGTGAACATGAGCTGGCATAGTGTTCCAACTACTACCAGGTTTTAAAGTTGTCATACCCATTTGTAATTGACAAACATCTACAACACTATTAACAATATACTTTCTTAATGTTCTGGCATTTGCTGTTTCTGGAGCTCCTAACTCAATAACTTCAACATCGTTTGTTCCTATTTTTTTAGTAGGATACGCCTTGTGTGCTGGAGTGGAATTTAAATAAAATTTTGCTGGATTTTTTTCAGATTTACTTGAAAAAACTACTTTTTTATTTCCTTGTCCTACATATAATGCCTCTCTATGGTTTAAAACATATTCAGTACCATCAACCGATACAGTACCTGATTCACCAATATTTATAATACCAAGTTCTCTTCTTTCTAAAAAATACGGCGCTTTTAAAGGGTCTATAGTGTCTAATTCTATAGATTCGGAAAGCGGCATAACTCCACCTGTAATAAATCTATCATAATGCGAATAAACCAAATTGATTTTATTGTCTTCAAATAAATTTTCAATTAAAAACTCTTCTCTTAATTGATTTGTATCATATTGTTTTACACCCTGCGGACTTGATGCGTAACGCGTTTCATAAGTTGTTTTCATGATTAAATAATGCTTTTGTTATTTATATGTTTTGTTTTAAACCGTATTCTAAACCTCTTAATTCTGCTAGGCCACGTAATCGTCCAATTCCTGAATAACCAGGATTGGTTTTTTTATGCAAATCATCAAGCATTTGATGCCCATGATCTGGTCTAACTGGAATGGCATAATCGGCTCTTCCTTCTGCTTTTCTTCTTTTTTCTTCAACAAGAATTTCTTTTACGATACTGTACATATCTACATCGCCATCAAGATGGTTTGCTTCGTAAAAATTTCCTTGCTCATCACGTTTTGTACTTCTTAAATGCAGGAAATGAGCACGATCTGCAAAACGTTTAAATATTTGAACCAAATTATTATCAGCTCTTACACCTAATGACCCTGTACAGAATGTAATGCCATTTGCTCTATCAGGAACATTATCGAATAAATACGCATAATCTTCCTCGGTGCTAACCACTCTTGGCAATCCTAATATTGGATAAGGAGGATCGTCTGGATGAATACACATTAACACCTCGTTTTGAGAAGCTACAGGTATAATTTCTTTTAAAAACAGTACTAAGTTTTCTCTTAAAGATTGCGCATCAATAGATGCATAAGTATCTAATATTGTTTGAAATTGTTCTAAAGTATATCCCTCTTCAGCTCCAGGTAAACCTGCTATAATATTATTTACAAGTTGTTTTTTTTGTGAATCATTTAGCTTTTCAAAATATACTTTCGCTGCTGCTTTTTGGGTATCACTATAACTATTTTCTGCCCCTGGTCGTTTTAATAAAAATAACT
>NZ_CANLZX010000008.1 GCF_947495675.1 uncultured Algibacter sp.
ACACCGAATATGGTATATTTAAAAACAGCATAAATCAATTATTAACCCGTAGCCATATTTCAGGACTAGACATTTGCAACTCATCGCTGAAAAACAACAATTCAGTAAATAAAAATAAACTGAATGAATTTATTGTCTGAATTTTGAGTCGTTAAATACAACTGAAAATGGAAAAAACGATACAAATATTAATATATATTCACGCAGCATTTGGCGGTTTTGCTTTGCTTGCAGGTTTGGTTTCAATAATTGCCAAAAAAGGAAAAAATATTCACAGAAAATCTGGACTGATTTTTTTCTACTCTATGATATTATCTGGAATAATAGCTATGATAGTTGCAGTTTTGCCGAATCACGAAAGTCCATTTTTATTCGCAGTCGGAATTTTTAGTCTATATTTTGTTTTAACAGGAAATAGAGCTTTGAATTTTAAAAGAAAAAATCCTGATTTAAAAATTGACAAATTAATATCTATTATTATGATTATAACCGGAATTTTAATGATTTCATTGCCAATAATACTAACAAAAAGTATAAATATAATTCTTGTTGTTTTTGCTATAGTTGGAATAATATTTTCTGTAAGAGATTTAATATTATTTAAAAATCCTGAACGATTGAGAAAAGGTTGGTTAAAATTACATTTAGGAAAAATGATAGGAGGTTACATTTCAGCAACAACTGCATTTGTAGTAGTGAATGATTTTTTTCCAAGCTTTTATGGTTGGTTTATTCCTGGAATTGTTGGAGGATTTATAATAACATATTGGATGAGAAAAATGAATAAAAAAACAAAAACAGTTGCCAACACAGTATAATATTAATTGCTGGTTTTAGCCAATTTACGAAAGTCCTCTCGGACTTTCTATCTGTGATTTATTTGCTAACTTTAGTGCTTAAAACACACAACTAATCTTATTATACAAACACGTTGGCAAACATTTGACAAAAAGCGAAATACGAATTTGAAAGTAAAAATATTTAGCATTTTAATTTTGGCTCTGATTTTGACTTTCTCATGCGGAAAGAAAAAGTTGGAAACCAATAAATGGGCTGAAACTGACCTGAATTGCGGAAAAGCTGAAATAACAAAAATTATTGGAAACAATGAATATTTTGGTGGTGGAAAAGATCTTACAGTTAAATGCAAAGTGAAATTTGAGAACTTGGAATTTGAATCGGAATTAGTAATTGACGTTTCTCTGATTGGAGAAGCCTATAGTCCTTTCAAAGTCGGAGATATTGTGGTTGCTAAATTTTTAAAAACTGACCAACAAAAAACAGTTGAAATGTATTTACTCGAATCCATTGACAACCGAACTGGTTACAAATGGGAATCGATTTACACTCTGGAAGAGGCTTGCAATGGAAATTGGCCAAAAGGCTCTGAACAACAAAAAGTATTTTCAGCGAAAGGAAAAATATAACTGAATAAAAAAAAATGAATCGATTTATAAAAATTCTAGAGGAAAACATTTCAGGGAAAAAAGTATTGAGCCTTTTTATACTTACAAATGTTGTTTACCTATTTATGTTATTTGTTACTATTCCGAAAACAATGGGATTCTCAAACGGAATGAAATTGTTGGATATGTTGCCTACCGGATATAATCAAGAGTATGTAAATAAATTATTTAGGGCTCTTGGAGAGAATGGTCGTAAAATTTATTTAACTAATCAAATTCCCGTAGATATGATCTACCCACTACTTTTTGGGCTTACCTATTCATTGTTATTAGCGTTTTTTCTCAAAAAATTAAAAAAACTTAAATCCCCTTTTATCTATCTATGCCTTTTACCACTAATTGCTGGAATAGCGGATTATCTAGAAAATATTGGGATTATTGCCATGTTGAATAGTTATCCAGACTTAACAGAGACTATAGTTATTGTAACCAATACTTTCTCGGTTATAAAAAGTACTTCTACCAGTATCTTTTTTATTGCCCTGATTGTAATCTTAATAATACTTGGAATTAGACCGAGAAAAATTAATAAAGGAATTAACTAAATCAACAGAATTTACTTACCCTTGGTTAATGGATACTGAAAAGTAAGTACTTTGTACAACACCGTATAAAATTAATTGCTTGTTCTCACCTACTAACAAAAATCCTCATGGATTTTCTTTATAGTTGTAGATAACTCAGGTTTATTTTCGGCTGGAAATAAAATTGAATCTTAGAAAAGCTTATGATACAAAATAAATTGTTTTGTTATTGAAGAGCAGATAAGAAGATTAACGAACCTTATTTATTTTTTGTTGAAGGGTGAACATTTAAAAGCATTCAGAATTAGAAATAGGTACACGTAAACGCATAAAAAAGTTTCTGGGTATTTTTCCTAACCAAAATATACAAATAAGTATTTTACAATCGTTATTAAATACAGCTTTAAATTTATATAGAAATGGTATTATAGCAACAAGTTTGTAATAAAACTGTAATTGCTATTATTTTTTAATAAAGATATTGGTATAATACCATCTACCTTCTGTATTTTTTTCTGCAGATATATCGAAGTTTGAATAATCACCTTCTAAATTTTCTTTATGCGCTTCACTTCTAATCCAAGCCTTTACAACTGCACTTGCCGAGCTGTAACCATAAGCTACATTTTCGGTAACTTTTTTAGCGCCTGCTTTAGATTTTAAATACTCACTTCGTGTAAAAAAGTTATGATGTGAAACTTCATCGTTATCAACCATATAATCTGTGTGACTGTGCGCAACAGATTTTACTATTGGCATTTCTGCTAAAGGGTTTAAGCCTAATGATAGTCTATGATTATTTATTAGCTCTAGAATTTCTACTTCAATGGTTTTTGCTTCTGGAGTAGTAAGACTTAATTCTATAGATTCTGCTTTGTCATCTATGTTATCTGTAGTACAGGAAGATAACGTACAAATAACAAACAATGCCATTAAAGGCAGTTTGGTTAATAACTTCATAGGTTAAGTTAATTTAGATTTGGAAGTGTAAATTTAACCGGTAACCTTAAAGTATTTGTTAATGAATTGTTAAAATCGTTAAAGAACATGTATTTCATCGATTTTATATGTTTTTAATCGGTGAAATGCAATAATTTTATTTTAAATAGTGTTTTTCAACGGTTTTTTAGGGAGATAATCGATTTATCTGCCAGTTGTAATCTTCTTGAAGTTTATAACGAATACGATCATGTAATCTATTTGGGCGTCCTTGCCAAAATTCCATTTCTACAGGTTTTACTATATAGCCACCCCAATACAAAGGCCTTGGAATTTCTTTACCTTGATATTCTTGTTCTAAATTAAAAAGTTTAGTTTCTAAGAATTCTCTGTTTTCAACAATATCACTTTGGTTAGAAGCTATAGCGCCTAATTGGCTACCACGTGGTCTAGATTCAAAATAACCATCGCTTAAATTCTCTGCTATTTTTTCAGCTTTACCTTTAATTATAATTTGCCTTTCTGCACCATGCCAAAAAAAAGATAAACACACATTTGGATTTGCTTCAATAGCTTTACCTTTTTCACTATTATAATTAGTATAAAAAATAAAACCCTCGTAAGTATATTTTTTTAGCAGTACTACCCTATTTTTTGGGTAACCATCTAATCCTATTGTAGAAATTGTCATAGCATTAGTTTCATCTTCCACAAAATGATTATCAACCTCATAAAACCATTTTTGAAATAATTCAAGAGGGTTTTCGGGTACTTTTTCTAAAAGTAACTCCCCTTTCTCATAAGACTTTCTATAGTTGCTTAAATCCTTTTCCATTACAACAAAATAACAAAAATTATTTTTCTTAGATCGATATATACTTCTTAAATTCGCATCCCCTAAAAAACTAATATGAAATTTGAAAATACTACTTATTTTAAAACACATAGCACTAAAATAGAAAAGCCATATGGTAATTTTTATTTGTTAGACTCATTTTTTATTTCTGAAATACATGAAGGTGTTCATTTTAGCTGGCAAATGATAAAAGAGACTATGGATGAAATTGTTTCTTATTATGAAAAAGATGTGAAGCTGGGTTACATTTCTAACAGAATTAATTCGTATTCAATGAATCCTGAAAGTTGGAATAAAGTTGATGAAACTTATGGTGTTATTGTAGCTGGTGCAGTTGTAACTTATAACAAAATGACTTATATGAATGCAACACTAGAAAAACGCTTCTATAAGAAAAGTATAAAAAGATGTACTACTTTAAATGAAGCTATAAATTGGATTTTGAATTTAAAAGAATTAAATTAAAATTCAAAAGTTTTACCATCTTCAGCTAATTCAACATTTTTAAAGATTTCTTTAGCTTCGGTTTTAAAGCCATCTAAGCTGCCATATCGTGTAGAGTAATGACCAAGTATCAAGGTGTTTACATTTGCTTGTTTTGCTATGCTTGCAGCCTCTTGTGCAGTAGAATGTTTGGTTTTTACGGCTAAATGTGCATGTTGTTCTAAAAAGGTTGATTCGTGGTATAAAACATCTGTATTTTTAATTAATGGAACAATGTCTTCTTTGTACATGGTATCACTACAAAAAGCATAACTTTTTGGTTTGGCTCCAGGTTTAGTGACACTTTCATTTTTAATTATAATACCATCTTCATTTTCAACATCAAAACCCTGTGCCAGTTTTCTGTAATAAGCAACATTAATATGGGCATCCTCAACAGCATGTATTTTTAATTTTCGTAGACCTTCTTTTTCTTTAAATAAATAACCGTTAGTATATATTCTATGATTTAAAGGGATAGTATGTACTTCAACTTTTTCGTCTTCATAAATTAATTCTGATTTTTTTGAAGTTAATTCATGAAAATATAAATTGTAATTAGTCCAAGAGTCTGCTAACTTCATTTGGAGTATAACAATTTCTTTAATTCCTTTTGGCCCATAAATATGTAAATCTGTTTCTCTTGTTAGCAATCTAAATGTAGATATTAAACCCACTAAACCAAAAAAATGATCGCCATGTAAATGTGAAATAAAAATGTGTTTAATACGATTAAACTTAATTTTATGTTTACGTAATTGTACTTGTGTTCCCTCTCCACAATCAATTAAAAACATATGATTGTTTATTTCTAATACCTGAGATGTGGTATTGTTTAAAGTTCTTGGTGTTGCACTATAACAGCCTAAAATAGAAAGTTTCATATTATTAAAGCTGTTTGTAATTTAAAGCATCTTTAAATGTAAATTTACTTTTAAATGAAAATGCATATGGTGTATCACCATGTTTATTTAAATAATCTAAACGATCTTTAGCATCTTGAAATGTTGGTTCATAGCCTACTGGTACATACCAAAAAGCCATGTGAATCATTTTCATTTTACTAAACCATTCTTTTTTTCGTTTAAAAACGTCTATATGTCCAGATTTATAAGTGTAATTAAAAAGGGTTTCTAAAGTTTCCCAAACAGACATATTAATTATAAAAGTATCATCTTGAAATACAATTGCAGCTTCATCTTTATCCTCATCTTTTAATCGCCAAATAAAACCTTCAGCTTTATCTGCAATAGCGTTAATTTTATCAAGATTATCAATAAAATCTTTCATAATTGGATCGTCCATTGGCGCCAATCTTTTAGCAATATTTACTTGTGCAAGATGATAATTTGTCATTTTAAAGCCCTAAATCACGTTCCATTACTTCCATTTCAATAATATCGTGGGCCTCTTGAATTGATGGAACTACAACAAGTTGGTCTGGAACAATATCTAAATCAATTTTACTTGAAACTATAACAAAAGAATGTTTTGATGCTTTATGTGTATTTGAAATTTGTAAAAACTCTACAATTTCAGTTTGTGTTATAGCACTTAAGCCAGTTAAAGCTACTATTATATTATTGTTTTTATATTTTGGGTATAAAGCCTGTAATTTTTTTACAAGTTCTATAACAGATACCTTTTCTTGAGTAATTATAGTTGTATTTTCGTTTTGATCAATAATCATAATCTATTGCTTTATTTTTGATGCTAGTAAATATATAACTGCCATTCTTACTGCAACTCCATTTTGTACTTGGTCTAATATAATAGATTGTTTTGAATCTGCAACATCACTAGTAATTTCTACACCTCTATTTATTGGTCCGGGATGCATAATAGTAATTTCTTTATCTAAAGAATCTAGTAAATTTTTGTTAACTCCAAACTGTTGTGTGTATTCTCTTGTTGATGGGAAATAACTAATATCCATACGTTCGTTTTGCACACGAAGCATGTTTGCTACATCACACCAATTCAATGCTTTGCGTAAATTTGTTTCAACTTTTACTCCAAGTTCATTAATGTATTTTGGAATTAATGTTTTTGGCCCACAAACCATAACTTCTGCGCCTTGTAATTGCAAAGCGAATATATTGGATAAGGCTACTCTACTGTGTAAAATATCGCCAACAATTACCACTTTTTTTCCTTTTACATCTCCTAACTTTTCTCTAATAGAATATGAATCTAATAGTGCTTGTGTAGGATGCTCATGCGCGCCATCGCCAGCATTAATAATACTTGCGTTAACATGTTTAGATAAAAACACACCTGCTCCTGGGTTAGGGTGACGCATTACAACCATATCTACTTTCATAGATAAAATGTTATTTACTGTATCTATTAATGTTTCTCCTTTTTTTACAGAAGATTGCGCAGATGAAAAATTTATAACATCGGCAGATAAACGTTTTTCTGCAAGCTCAAAAGATAGTTTTGTTCTGGTAGAATTTTCAAAAAATAAATTGGCAATAGTAATATCTCTAAGCGATGGTACCTTTTTAATAGGTCTATTAATCACTTCTTTAAAATGATCGGCAGTTTCAAAAATAAGTTGTATATCTTTTTCTTGAAGATATTTAATTCCTAATAAGTGATTTACACTTAATTCGCTCATTGCTTTATTTATTTTTCTATTAAATAAACCGAATCTTCATTATCGCGCTCTTTCCAGTTTACTTTTACTTTTTCATTATTTATAACATCTACTTGTCTGCCTCTATAATTAGGTTGAATTGGTAAATGTCTGCTAAAACGTCTGTCAATTAAAGTTAAAAGCTCTATTTCATTAGGTCTTCCAAAAGATTGTATAGCTGTTAAAGCAGCTCTAATACTACGACCTGTATATAAAACATCATCAATAAAAACAATGTCTTTATCTTCAACTAAAAAATTGATCTTAGTTTTGTTAGCTTCTAAAGGTTTGTCACTTCTACGAAAATCATCTCTAAAGAATGTAATATCTAAATGGCCAACTTTAATGTCTTTAACCTTATAGTCATCAGTTAATATTTTTGCTAATCTATCTGCTAGAAACACACCGCGTGGTTGCAAACCAATAAGAACTGTATTTGAGAAATCGTTATGTTTTTCAATAAGTTGACAAGCCAATCGGTGAAGAATGATGTTTACCTCTTTTTCGTTAAGTAAAACTTTTTGACTCATATACTATCCAAACGTATTTGGAGAACAAAGGTAATGGAAAATTTTAGAAGTAAAAGAATTAAAATAAGTCCATGATGAAATAATTTTTAAATTAAATATCTTAATATAAAAAAAGCCCCCAATATATTGGAGGCTTATTTTATTTAGAAAAGAAAAAATTATTTTTTTCCGTCCATTTTATCTTTAAGAGCTTGTAAAGCATCATTAGCATCACCTAAAGTTGGTTTTGCTTCGGCAGCTTGAGAAGCTTGCTTTTTAACAGCAGCTTTTACGTTAGCCATTTCTTCAGCTTTAAAAATTGCAGTATGCGAAGCTACTACTCTTTTAAACTCTTTGTTAAATTCAATAATTTTGAATTCTGTTTCTTCACCTTTCTTAAGTTTAGAACCATCTTCTTTTTCAAGATGACGAGACGGTACAAAAGCAACGATATCTTCGTTAAACTCTATTGTAGCACCTTTATCAACTATTTCAGAGATAGCAGCTTTATGAACTGTACCTAAAGCGAATTCAGTTTCATATTTATCCCAAGGGTTATCAGTTGTTTGTTTATGACCTAAACTTAATTTACGTCCTTCAACGTCTAATTCAAGTACAACAACATCTAACTTATCACCTACAGCACAGAACTCAGATGGATGCTTAATTTTCTTAGTCCAAGATAAATCAGAGATATAAATTAATCCGTCAATTCCTTCTTCTAATTCAACAAAAACACCAAAGTTTGTAAAGTTACGTACTATACCTGTGTGCTTAGAACCTAATGGGTATTTAGTAGTAATATCAGTCCATGGATCTGGAGTTAATTGCTTAATACCAAGAGACATTTTACGATCTTCTCTATCTAAAGTTAAGATTACTGCATCAACTTCATCACCAACAGTAACGAAATCTTGAGCAGAACGTAAATGTGTAGACCAAGACATTTCAGAAACGTGAATTAATCCTTCAACACCATCAGCAACTTCAATAAATGCACCGTAATCTGCGATTACAACAACTTTACCTTTTACTTTATCACCAACTTTCACCTCTTCTGCAAGAGCTTCCCATGGGTGTTTAGATAATTGTTTAAGACCTAATTGGATTCTAGATTTGTTTTCGTCAAAATCAAGAATTACAACATTTAATTTTTGATCTAACTCAACAATCTCATTTGGATGGTTAATTCTAGACCAAGATAAATCTGTAATGTGAACTAATCCGTCAACACCACCAAGATCAATAAATACACCGTAAGAAGTAATATTCTTAACAATACCTTCTAATACTTGACCTTTTTCTAATTGACCAATAATTTCTTTCTTTTGTTCTTCAATATCAGCCTCAATAAGTGCTTTGTGAGAAACTACTACGTTTTTGAATTCGTGGTTGATTTTCACAACTTTAAATTCCATAGTTTTATTTACGTACTGGTCGTAATCTCTAATTGGTTTAACATCAATTTGAGAACCTGGTAAGAATGCTTCTATTCCAAAAACATCTACAATCATACCACCTTTAGTTCTGCATTTAACAAAACCATTAACGATTTCACCAGTTTCGTGTGCTTTATTTACACGATCCCATGCTTTAATTACACGAGCTTTTCTGTGAGATAATACTAATTGTCCTGTTGCATCTTCACGCACATCAATTAATACTTCTACTTTGTCTCCTACTTTTAAATCTGGGTTGTAACGAAATTCGTTTAAAGAAATTACACCTTCAGATTTTGCATTGATATCAATAATAGCATCTCTATCAGAAATGTGTACTACGGTACCTTCAACAACTTCATCATCTAATGTGTCAACGAAATTTTCAGCTACTAATTTTTCAAATTCCTTTAATTGTAAATCATCAACTTCATCAATACCTTCTTGGTAATTGTGCCAGTTGAATTCTTTTAAGAATTTTTCAGGGTTTGCTTTTGCTTCAGATACTACTGGAGCTTCTACTGCTGGAGCATCTGTTGCTTCAACTTCAGCTTGTTTTGCTTTTTCAGCCATTTAAGATAATTATGTAATGTCTTGACTATTTAGTGTTGACATTACGATTTGTATTCTGCTATGCTTCAGGGAATTTAAGCGATTAACACGCAGAAGTGTTATTTTAATTTTAGTTTTTATCCTTTTATTTTCCCATTGTTTCGCTAAAAGGAGTGCAAAAATACATAATATTGACATAAATACCTAGAAATGAGAAAATAAAATGATTGTGACTTTTGTATGGGATTGTGTCTTATATTTAAGAACGATATCTTAATTAATATTTAATAAAAAAATTAGATTAATTTAGTATATTGTTATCAACAACTAATTACTATAAAACATAAAAATCATGGTTAAAGCAAAGTATCAAGAAGTATTAAATTTAGGAGAAACATTGAACATTAAAGATGGAAATGTAACAGAAGAAAATGGCGTTCTAAAGGTTAAAGGAACTGCTAATACGCAATATGAAAAGAACTTACTTTGGGATAAAATTAAAGAAATAGGTGGAGATAATCCATCTGATATTATGGCAAACATAACTGTTGCTGATGAAAGCGTTTTTGCTAGACATACTGTAAAAAGTGGTGAAACTTTAGGTAAAATTGCTAAGCAATATTATGGTAACGCTTCTAAATATCAGGCTATTTTTAAGGCTAATTCTGATATTTTAAAGAATCCTGATGTAATTCATCCAGATCAAGAATTGATTATTCCTAATTTATAAGAACTCACAATTATTTAATTAAAAAACGAACCTTTAAAAATTAAAGGTTCGTTTTTTTTATTATAACATTTAAGTTTTATAAGATGAAGTTATTCTAAATCTTCTATTGTCATTTTAGCTAATTGAAATATTTTATTGAATTGCTCATCTAATGTCATATTAGAATTATCTATTTCAATAGCATCTTTAGCCTTTAATAATGGAGAATCTTCTCGATTTGTGTCTATATAATCACGCTCTTGAACATTCTTTAACACATCTTCATACGCTACTTTATCACCTCGTTCAATTAATTCCTGATAGCGACGTTCGGCTCTAGTTTCAGCTGATGCTGTCATGAATAATTTAAGTTCAGCATCTGGAAAAACAACAGTACCAATATCTCTTCCATCCATAACAACCCCTTTATCCTGTCCCATTTTTTGTTGTTGTTCAACTAATTTTTGGCGAACTTCTGATATTTCTGCCACCTTACTTACAAAACTAGAAACTTCTAAAGTTCTTATTTTTTTTTCAATATTAATGTCATTTAAATAAACCTCTGCAAAGCCCAAAACTTCGTTAAACTTAAAACTGATGTTTATATTTGGTAACTGGTAAATTAATGCTTCAGAATTAAAATCTTTTTTACTAATTAATCCGTTTTGCATGGTGTAATATGTAACGGCTCTGTACATGGCACCAGTATCAACATAAACATAGCCTAATGCTTTTGCTAGTTGTTTAGCAACAGTACTTTTTCCTGTTGATGAAAACCCATCTATAGCTATGGTAATTTTATTCATATTTTAATTTGAAGTTACGAAAATACTTAAAGTGTGCTAAAGTGGAAAACTAATCTGTTTAATATAAAATTAAAATGTTTCTTTGAAGTTAATTAATTGATTTATTGCAAATCAATTTGTAGCCCAAAAAAGTTAGAATTTGCTGCACTAGTATATTTTGCATGCGTATAACTAAATCGCATTTTATTCATTTTTACAGATATACCAGCAGACAATCCTGAGAAATTTCGTTGGTCAATAATTCTTAATTCTTCTCCTCTTCTAAAATTATAACCCAAACGAATATTGAAGCCGCCTTCTGGAAAAATTTCTGCACCAACAATAGTATGTCTAATCACTTGACCTATAAATCCAATTTTTTCTGAAGACTGATTTCCTGATAAATCACTAATTGATCTTGCAGGATTTGGTCTTGAAATGGGCCATTCTTGAAGATTCTCTAAAGTAATATGCCAGCGAATTGGTACATTTTCTAGACGTTGAGACATACCAAATGCTACTTCAAAAGGTAAACGTTCTTTTAAATCGGCATAGGTTGTAATTTGAGTACCTAAATTCCTAACTACTAATGCAGCATTAAAATTTAAATAATCATTTATATAAACAAAGCCTAAATCTATAGCAGCACCAACAGAATTATATTGCTCTAGTTTTGACGTAATTAATTTAGCATTAGCACCAAAATAAAAATCTGAATATCCTATTTGGGTGGCATACCCAAAAGACAATGCAGCTTCATTACCTGTAAAAGTTCCTGTTGAGTTACCTGCTTCATCATAACCATCAAAAGAACCATAATTAATATACGTAATGCCTGTATGAAATGTTTGTGTTCGCCTATCAACGGTGTATGCATATGAG
This sequence comes from uncultured Algibacter sp., assembly GCF_947495675.1. Classification (GTDB taxonomy): domain Bacteria; phylum Bacteroidota; class Bacteroidia; order Flavobacteriales; family Flavobacteriaceae; genus Algibacter_B. Next base: position 11,786 of record NZ_CANLZX010000008.1, read on the forward strand.
GCTGTTCCATAGCCAATACCTCCTAAATAACTTGTATAATTTACCGCTAATTGATTATCCATTTCTACATTTATTGTAGCCGGGTTGAAAATTGCTTGTGTAACATCGTAATCTACATTGGTTAAAACTTTACCTCCTAAAGCTGCCTGACGAGGTGATGATACTAAATTAAGAAATTGATATGTAGTTTCCCCACCAACTTGAGCTATTGAGAGAGATGTTATTGAGAAACAAAAAAATGTAATAATTTTTCTTAGCATATTTACGTTACAAAGTAAATGAATCTATACTAAAACGGTAGTATGCATCTTTTATTTTTTTGAAATAATTAATTCTATTTAAGATATAGTTTTTGCCCAATTGATAAGTTATTAGACTTTAATCCATTTAGTCGCTTTATATCCGTAACATTTACACCTGTTTTTTTAGAGATGTAATAAAGTGTATGGCCTTTAGCTACTACCCAAATGTCTTCTGATTTGTTTATTTTTTCATCTTCAAAGTTTCTAACTCGAAGCTTCTGCCCTACACTTACTAATGTTGTTTTTAAATTATTAGCGTCTTTGATTTTTTTTAAAGTAAGGCCATATTGTTCAGCTATGTTTAATAAGTTCTCACCTGATTGCACAGTATGATAATTTAATCGCTCTAAAGAAAAATCTTCGTTTGTTCTTCTTGCATTTACAATAGAGTCTTTACCATCAGATCCTTTAAAAATAAACTCACCTGTTGCAACATTAAGTCTTGCTTGTTTTCCATTTAAAAGAACATCCTTATAAATAGTTCTAGATTGTGCTTCCAAATTAAAAACACAAGCTAGAACTACTAAAAAAAATAAATTTTTATAATTTTTTCGCATTTTGTACTTTTTGTTTCGTGATTGCTATATCAATAACATCGCTCATATCTGTTACGTAATGAAAGGTTAAACCTTTTAAATACTCAGGTTTAATTTCTTCAATATCTCGTCTATTATCCTCACACAATAATATTTCTTTGATACGAGCACGTTTTGCTGCTAATATTTTTTCTTTAATGCCACCTACAGGTAAAACTTTACCACGAAGAGTGATTTCACCTGTCATAGCTAAACTTTTTTTAACTTTTCTTTGAGTAAACAAAGATACTAAAGAAGTTAACATGGTAACACCTGCACTTGGGCCATCTTTTGGTGTTGCACCTTCTGGTACGTGAATATGCACATTGTATTTATCGAAAATACTAGTATCAATACCAAAACTATCAGCGTTTGATTTAATAAACTCCATAGCTATAGTGGCAGATTCTTTCATTACTTTACCTAAGTTTCCGGTAATAGTCATAGTACCTTTTCCTTTAGATAATATGGATTCTATAAACAAAATATCACCACCAACACGTGTCCAAGCTAAACCAGTAACTACTCCAGCAACATTATTATTCTCGTATTTATCACGTTCTAATTTTGGACCGCCCAACACTTCAATAATATCTTCGTTTGATACTTTTATATTGTAATCTTCCTCCATAGCAATATTCTTTGCTGCATATCGCACCATTTTTGCTACCTGTTTTTCTAAACCACGAACACCAGATTCACGTGTATAACCTTCAACTATTTTTTCTAATTGGGGTTTACCTATTTTTAAATGTTTATCTGTTAAACCGTGTTCTTTTAATTGTTTTGGTAATAAATGACGCTTTGCTATTTCAACCTTCTCTTCAATAGTATACCCCGTAACATTAATAATTTCCATTCTATCAAGTAGCGCTGGTTGAATTGTTGATAAGCTATTTGAAGTTGCAATGAACATAACCTTTGAAAGGTCGTAACCCATTTCTAAAAAGTTATCATAAAACTCACTATTTTGTTCTGGATCTAAAACTTCTAACATGGCTGATGATGGATCACCTTGATGTGAATTTGAAAGCTTATCTATTTCATCTAAAACAAAAACAGGGTTAGAAGTTCCTGCTTTTTTTAAACTTTGTATAATACGTCCTGGCATAGCACCTATATAGGTTTTTCTATGTCCACGTATTTCAGCTTCATCTCTTAATCCGCCAAGAGAAATTCTCACATATTCTCTTCCTAAAGCTTCAGCAATCGATTTACCCAAAGATGTTTTACCAACACCTGGAGGGCCATAAAGACATAAAATTGGAGATTTCATATCATTACGGAGTTTTAAAACTGCTAAATATTCTATAATTCTTCGTTTTACATCTTCTAAACCAAAATGATCTCGATCTAAAATTTTCATAGCACGTTTAAGATCGAATTTATCTTCGCTAAATTCATTCCATGGTAAATCTAAAAACAGCTCTAAATAATTTCTTTGTATAGAATACTCCGCAACTTGAGGATTCATTCGTTGCATTTTAGCAATTTCTTTCTCAAAGTGTTTGGCTACTTTTTCATCCCAAAGCTTTTCACTAGCTTTAGCTTTCATTTCATCAATTTCTTGATCATGATTCACACCACCCAATTCTTCTTGAATAGTTTTCATTTGTTGATGCAAGAAATACTCACGTTGCTGCTGGCTCATATCCATTTGAACTTTAGATTGGATATCATTCTTAAGTTCTAATTTTTGAAACTCAACATTCATATACTTTAGGGTTGCTAAAGCACGCTTTTTAAGATCATCAATTTCTAATAATTGTTGTTTTTCATCTACAGTAAGATTCATGTTAGAAGACACAAAATTTACTAAAAATGAATTACTTTCAATATTTTTTATAGCAAAAGAAGCTTCACTCGGAATATTTGGACTTTCCTTTATAATTTCTAAAGCTAAATCTTTTATAGAATCTATAATTGCTGTAAACTCTTTATTTTTTTGAGCAGGTTTAGCTTCTGGGATGTCTCTTATTGTAGCATTCATGTAAGGTTCTTCAGTAAGTACCTCTGCAACTTTAAAACGTTTTTTACCTTGAATAATAACTGTTACGTTTCCATCTGGCATTTTTAAAACACGTAAAATTCTAGCTACAGTACCTGTTTCATGAATATCTTTTGCACCTGGTTTTTCAACAGATTCGTCTTTTTGAGCAACAACACCAATTACTTTACCGCCTTTATTAGCATCATTTATTAACTTAATTGATGCATCTCGTCCAGCTGTTATTGGTATAACAACACCTGGAAACAATACCGTATTTCTTAATGATAAAATTGGTAGTGTTTCTGGTAATTCTTCGTTATTTATAGCTTCTTCGTCCTCTGGTGTCATTAATGGAATTAACTCTGAATTTTCATCAAATTCCTGTAATGACAAACTGTCTAGGGTTGTAAATTTAGATTTTTTCATATATATTTTTAAGTCAATCTGTCATTAAAACAAAATTGAATCTTTTTAATGTTTTATATTGTAAACTATAAAATGCTGTATATAAGATACTTAATTAAAATTCATTACATACAACATGGTTATAAATTCAATAGCTATGCCATTTATTAAATTTAAAGTTTAAATCTTACCGAGTTTCTTTAAAGCAAATAAAAGAATGATAGGTATAGCTAATAAAACAATCATTAATACATTAGTTTCAAACAACCAAGGAGATAAAATTAAAGTAATTAAATAACCTCCTACTGCCCCACCAAAGTGTGCATCGTGCCCAATGTTTCCCACTCTATTTTTCATTCCATAAATTGAATATAACAAATAACCAATACCAAAAATATAAGCTGGAATTGGGATAGGTATAAAAAACAAATACAAATTCATGCCAGGTTGTAAAAGTATGGCCGAATAAATTATACCACTAACAGCACCGCTTGCTCCTACTGCACTATAATGATATTCTGTTTTATGAAAATAGAGAGATAATAAACTACCAACTAAAAGGCTTCCAAAATACACTAGTAAAAATTGTAATGGACTTAATAATGTAATTACAACATCTGCAAAAAAGTATAGGGATAACATATTAAATAATAAATGTTGAGTATCTGCATGCAAAAAACCACAGCTAAACATTCGTATTTTTTCACCACGTTGAACTCCACCTACTTGAAACTTATATTTTTCAAAAAAACTATAATCACTAAACCCTTTATATGAAATGATGACATTTGCTGCTATAATGATAATTGTTACAAGATCTAATTTACCCATATGATATAAACATTTATAATCTAATTAATATGTATTTCTTCTATTAAAGCTAAATTTTGATTAAAAAAATCATGTACTTTTGCCGTTACAAATCTAAAACTAATTCATGCAATTTCTAATATATATTCTGGTTTATCCTCTTTTATGGATAATTTCCATGTTACCCTTTAAATTGCTTTATCTTTTTTCTGATGGTTTATACCTTTTGCTATTTCATATTATTGGCTACAGAAAAAAAGTAGTTACTGCTAATTTAAAACTTGTTTTTCCAGAAAAAACCAATAATGAAATTAACCAAATTAGAAAAAAATTCTATAAGCATTTATGTGATATGTTTTTAGAGATGATTAAAACAATGTCTATTTCTAAGGAATCACTAGGAAAAAGATTTAAACTTACAAACCCTGAAGAAATATTACGTTTAGAGTCTTTAAACAAAAGTGTTTTATTAATGTATGGGCACTATGCTAGCTGGGAATGGTCTTTAGAAATTCAAAACCATGTTAATTTTAAAGGGTTTGGTGTTTATAAAAAATTAGCAAATAAATATTTTGATAAATTAGTAAGAGATATACGTTCTAAATTTAAAACAACTTTAATTAGTACAAAAGAAACTATTAGTATTATAAACCAAAACGAAGCCAACGGTGTAAAGAGTATTATTGCTTTTTTAAGCGACCAGTCTCCTAGAAAAACTAAAGATGTGTATTGGGGGCATTTTATGGGTAAAGAAGTACCTTGTTTTACGGGTGCCGAAAGATTAGCAAAAAGATTAGATTTAACTACTGCATATTTAAAAGTTACTAAAGTTAAGCGTGGGTTTTATGAAGCCGAATTTATAACCTTAGCCGAAGATGCCTCGTTACACAAAGATTATGAATTAACAGATATGTTTTTGCGCGAGGTTGAAAAACAAATTTATAATGCACCTGAGTATTATTTCTGGACACATAAACGTTGGAAACATATGGATAAGAAACCCAAAGAATAAATTCCAAAAACACATTTAAAGACCGAGTTAAGCACCTACTCTAACAGAAGGTTTAGCCCCGATTGAAACGGCATCCTTTTTTGTGCTTTAAAATAAATCTGAAATTAACTTAAAAATTAGATTTTCACACTATACTTGATGAGATACTGAATCTAGTTAAGCACAATAAAGATATAGTGTAAAGCGGGAAATAGCTTCTAAAACAATTAACTATACAGTTTGTTTATTAAATGGAAATCGGCTAAAACTAGTGCTGCCATAGCTTCTACAATAGGCACCGCTCTTGGCACTACACAAGGATCGTGACGCCCTTTACCTTGCATCTCGACAGTGTTACCAGCTTTATCGATGGTTTCGTACTTCTGAATTAGCGTTGCAACAGGTTTAAAAGCGACATTAAAATAGATATCCATGCCGTTGCTTATACCGCCTTGAACACCTCCTGAATAGTTGGTTTTTGTTGAGCCATCGTTATTGAAAGCATCGTTATGGTCGCTACCATACATGGTGCTGCCATGAAAACCACTACCATACTCAAAACCTTTTACGGCGTTTATAGACAACATGGCTTTACCTAATTGGGCGTGTAATTTATCGAACACTGGTTCGCCTAATCCTACTGGTACATTTTTAATTATACAGCTTACAATACCACCAACGGTATCGCCTTTGGCTCGAACTTCTTTAATATAGGTTTCCATTTTTGCCGCCATATCTTGGTCTGGGCAACGTACAATATTAGATTCTATTTGTGTAAGATCTATGTCGTTATATGGTGTATCTAATTTCATGGTACCAACGCCAGAAACGTAAGCTTTAATTTCGATACCTTTTAGCATTTGCTTTGCAATGGCTCCGGCTACAACACGACATGCAGTTTCGCGCGCAGAACTACGTCCGCCACCACGATAGTCGCGTACGCCGTACTTTTTATCGTAAGTATAATCGGCATGACTTGGTCTGTAACTATCCTTAATATGCGAGTAATCGTGAGATTTTTGATTGGTGTTTTCTATAACAAAACCAATAGAAGTTCCTGTGGTTACGCCCTCAAAAATCCCCGAATGAAATTTTACAGTATCTGGTTCTTTACGTTGCGTAACGATAGCAGATTGCCCTGGTTTTCTTCGATTTAATTCGTTTTGAATTTCATCTAAATCTAACTCAATTCCGGATGGACATCCATCAATAACACCACCTAAAGCAGGTCCGTGAGATTCTCCATAAGTTGTTAAATTAAATAGTTTTCCGAAGGAATTACCAGCCATAATTTCAATTTTTGGCTAAGTTAAATCTATTCTTATAAATACGAAAATGAAATCGTATTTAGCTTCACCATTTTTTGTAGGCAAATGCGTAACAATTAATTAACAATCAACTGACATATAATTAATTATAGCGTAATGATTACATAATACAAAAAGTTGTTATTTGTATTGTACCAAAAACACCCGACTTGAAAATTAAAAGAAAAGTAGAAATTGCCGTAATATCCGATGTGCATTTAGGCACCTACGGCTGTCATGCCAAGCATTTATTAACCTATTTAAACAGTATTGAGCCTAAAAAACTGGTGCTTAATGGCGATATTATAGACATTTGGCAATTTAGTAAGCGTTATTTTCCTAAATCGCACATGAAAGTTATTAAGAAACTAATGACTATGGCTTCCAATGGCGTAGAGGTTATTTACATAACTGGAAACCACGACGAAATGCTAAGAAAATTTAGCGGCACCACTATTGGAAACATCTCTATTGTAGATAAGGTGGTTTTAGAACTCGATGGACAAAAAGCTTGGTTTTTTCATGGCGATGTGTTCGATATTTCTGTGCAAAATGCCAAATGGTTGGCTAAACTAGGTGGTTATGGTTATGATTTGCTTACGCTTTTAAACCGAGGTGTAAATTGGTATTTAGACAAACGCGGTAAAGAACGTTATTCGCTATCTAAACGGGTTAAAAATGGTGTTAAAGGCGCGGTAAAATATATAAATGATTACGAAAAAGTCATTTCTGAACTGGCCATTGAAAACGAATACGATTATGTTATTTGCGGGCATATACACCAACCAAAAATGCAATATTTTGAGAATAAACATGGTAAAACCATGTATTTAAACTCTGGCGATTGGGTAGAAAATTTTACAGCTCTAGAATACCAATTTAAACGTTGGAAAATCTATAATTTTAATAAAGATAAACTAGCACCTTTTGTTGTTTTAGATGAAGATGATGACTTGCAAATGAAAGACTTAATTGCTGCCATAACCATTGTAGATCAGGCCGAAAAAAAGAAAAAAGTTAAAAAGCAATAAAAAATTTGAGTTAAACTGAATACTGCAACTGAGACTGATTACTGCAACTAAACAAGCGCTTCTCTTAAAATCGTTATTGGATGCTTAGCCTCACGATTGGTTCCATCCTTAATTTGATGCCTACAACTGGTTCCGTTTGCCGAAATTAAAACAGAATCTTCAGCCTTTCTAACTGCCGGAAACAAGGTTTGCTCACCTACTTGCATACTTACCTCATAATGTTCTTTTTCGTAACCAAAACTGCCTGCCATACCACAACAGCCACTTGGTATAATGGTCACTTTATAATTTGTTGGTAAATTTAATACCGCAAAACTCGATAACTGGTTACTCATAGCCTTTTGGTGACAATGCCCGTGGAACTTAATGGTTTTAGCCGCTAAGGTAAATTGCTCTGGCCTTATGTTGCCTAATTCGATTTCTTTTTGAATAAATTCTTCTATTAAAAATGTGTATTGCGATAGCGCTTTCGCGGAAGTAGTATCGTCTGCTAATTTTAAATACTCGTCTTTAAAGGTGTATATTGCTGAAGGTTCAATACCTATAAGTGGCGTTTCTTCTGAAACTTTATCTTTAAAAAGAGCAACGTTTTTATTAGCATGTTCTTTAGCTTCTTCTAGCAAGCCTTTTGATAAAAAGGAACGACCAGATTCGGCATTATCAATAATTTCAACATTATAATTTAAGGCCTTTAAAAGCTCTAATGCATCCTGTCCAATGGTAGCGTCAAGCCTATTAGTAAACTCATCATTAAACAAATACACCGTTTTTATATAACTATTAGGTTCACTTGTTTTTTTGAAGCTATCGTAGTAAGTACTTAAATTAGGTTTTGATAGTAAAGGCAAACTTCTTTCTTTAGCAATGCCAAAAGCACTCTTTAATAATAACGAGGTGAAATTATTAGAAAACATAAAATTTGAAAGCCCCGTAGTTTTACTTCCTAATTGGTTTAGTCTATTATTAAAAGCAAACAATTTAGTGCGCAAAGACACGCCATTTTCTTTTTGGTATTGGTATTGAAATTCCGCTTTTAAAGCTGCTACATTAACACTACTTGGGCATTCGCTAGAACAGGCTTTACAGCTAAGGCATAAATCGAAAACCTCCTTTAATTCCTCATGATTAAACTTATTAGATTTCTCCGAGTTGGTTAAAAACTCGCGTAACGCATTGGCTCTTGCTCGGGTAGTATCTTTTTCGTTTCTAGTGGCTCTGTAACTTGGGCACATGGTACCGCCAAACTCTGGTAATTTTCTGCAATCGCCAGAACCATTACATTTTTCTGCCTCCCTTAAAATACCTAAAGAACTAGAAAAATCTAGAAAGGTATCTAATCCGGGTTCTTCCCTATTTGGTTTATATCTTAAAGATTCATCCATTGGTAAAGCATCAATAATTTTACCAGGATTAAATATATTATAGGCATCGAAAGCCGTTTTTACGCGTTTTAAAATGTTATAATTTGCTTCACCTATCATTAATGGAATAAACTCCGAACGCACAATACCGTCACCATGCTCGCCACTCATAGAACCGTTAAACGATTTTACTAAATAGGCGACGTCGGTGGTTATTTTTCTAAACAAATCAACATCGTCAGCCTTCTTTAAATTTAAAATAGGACGCAAATGTAACTCGCCAGCTCCTGCATGCGCATAATAAATAGCATCTTGCTTATAGCCTTTCATGAGCTTTGAAAACTCCGCAATATATTTCGATAAATCTGGTAAAGCTACGGCAGTATCTTCAATACATGCCGCCGATTTTTTATCGCCAATAATATTACCCAATAAACCTAAACCTGCACTACGTAAATTATTTGCTTTACTAATGTCCTGCCCAATAAGTTTTGGATTAGCATAACTTAAACCCGTATCGATAATTGTTTTTTCAAGCTTATTAGCTAATAGCTTAACGGCTTCTGGAGTTTCCGCACGAACCTCGCACATTAAAATAGCTTTAGGATCTCCTACTATAAACTGTCTGTTTTCTTGCTGTGTTTTATTGTGTTTTGTGCAATCTAAAATGGTTTTATCCATCATTTCGCAGGTGTACAAATCATGTTGCATAACAGGTTGTACAGCATCCAAACAACTCTCAATGCTATCAAAGTGTGCCGCCACAATAATAGCCTCAGTTGGTGGTAATTTATCTAGTTTTAAGGTTATTTGTGTGGTAAATGCCAATGTGCCTTCACTTCCAGAAAGCAGTTTACACATATTAAAATTTTGTGGAGCGTCCGTAAACACTGCAGATTTTATTAGTTCATCAATGGCATAACCGGTATTTCTTCGGTGTATTTCTGGTTTTGGAAAATGTTTATAAATACCAGCTCTAACCTCTTCCGATTTTAATTCGTTATAAATTGTTTTATAAATTTCGCCTTCTAAGGTTTCTAACTTAGTTTTATCATGAAACGCTTCTTGAGATAATTCATTAAAAACAACTTCGCTACCATCGCTTAAAATGGTATGCATTTCTATAACCTTATCTCGTGTAACGCCATATTGTATAGAGGTTGTGCCAGAGGAGTTATTACCAACCATACCTCCTATCATACATCTATTAGAGGTTGATGTATTAGGACCAAAAAACAAACCATAAGGTTTTAAGTAATTGTTTAAAGCATCTCTAACCACGCCTGGTTGCACGGTTACCGTTTGCGCTTCTTCATTAAGCTTAATAATTTTTGTGAAGTATTTTGAGACATCGACCACAATGCCATCTCCTACGCATTGTCCTGCTAACGATGTTCCCGCAGTTCTAGGAATTAATGATGTTTTGTTAGCCTTGGCAAATTTTATTAAGGTCTTTAAATCGTCTTCATTTTTAGGGTAAGCTACGGCTAATGGCAGTTTTCTATAAACTGAAGCATCAGTAGCATATATGGATTTTATTAAATTATCATGGTAAAGTTCTCCACTTAGTACTGATTTTAGGGTATTTAAATGCATTGAGCTAAAAAATATATGATATGCGTAAATATAAACACAAAAATGGCGTTATTTTTGTTATGTAATAAATTTTTAAATATGGTCTTATAATAAGCTAGACCATAAAAATAATATCAATCTTAAAACTTTAATTTATGAAAAAATTATTTTTATTATTAGTTACAGTAATTGGTTTTGCATTTTCATCTAATGCACAAGACATTTCAGAAAATGCTATTGGTCTTCGATTAGGAGATAGTGATGGCTTAGGAGCAGAAGTAACTTATCAACGTGCTTTAGGAGACAATAACCGTTTAGAAATTGACTTAGGTTGGAGAGATGGTAAAAACTACAATGGATTTAAGCTGGCAGGTTTATATCAATGGGTTTGGAGTTTAGAAGGTGATTTTAACTGGTACGCCGGTGTTGGTGGTGGTGTTGGATCTTTTGGTTTTGACAATCCAGGAGGAAAAGACATTACCGATACGTTTATTTTTGCTGCTGGAGATATTGGTATTGAATATAATTTTGATATACCTTTATTATTATCTTTAGATTTTAGACCAGAAATTGGTTTTGGTGATGACCTTTATAATAATAATGATTTAGATTTTGATATCGCACTTAGTATTCGTTATCAATTTTAATTTAATTTAATCTTATATGAAAAAAGCATCCATCTTTGGGTGCTTTTTTTGTTTATCTACTTATCGTTTTTAAAAAATTCTATTCCTGTATGATGGCTTTTCTAACTGGCAGCAGTATTACAATACTTTTAAATCTTTAAGGGTTTGTATTAACTTGTATTAGCTGCAGAAATTTAACATTAATAAATAACATCATAAATGCCACTTTTTATTTATCTTAACTAAAAAAAAGGAATGAAAAACTTTGCTATTATTGGAATTGGTCCTAGAGGATTATATGCTTTAGAAATGCTCTTAATTAATTTAAATAAGGCAAACAAAAAACTAAACATCACGATTTTTGAACCTACGGAGCACGAAGGTGCTGGCCCTGTTTGGGATATAAATCAAGCTGAAAGTAATTGGGTAAACATTCATGAACGCGCTTTAGATGGTTTAAAAGCAAGACCTTCCTTAATTTTCGATTCAAAACAAATTAGCAGTTTCCCCGCTTATCATGACTGGTCAGAGTTTAATCAAACCCAAAAAGATCCCGATACTTTTCCGTCTAGAAAAAAAATAGGACAGTATTTGCATGAGCGCTACCTTGCTTTGGAAACCGTTTTAAAAACATCGAAGTTTTTCAAAAAAGTAAATAAAGAAGTTACTGCTCTAGATTATCAGGACAATTTAATAAAGCTATCCGTCAACGAAAACCAAACCTACGTTTTTGATGCCATTTTAATTACTATAGGCCATCAACCCACCGAGCTTTCTGATGAGATGAAACAATGGAAACACTTTGCTGAAACTGAAAAAGACAACATTCAGTTTTATGAAAATCCGTATTCCGTTTGCAAATTTGAAGACCTAAAAAATCAGAAAACAAACACCATAAACATAAGAGGTTTTGGATTGGCGATGATTGATGTTATGCGCGCTTTAACAATTAATGAATTTGGATATTTTAAGGTAATTGATACGCATACTTTAAAAACCGAATACGTTCAGCTAAAACCACAAAACTTAAACCTTGTTCCTTTCTCTTTGGATGGAAAACCAATGGCTCCAAAACCATTAAACCAAGCTATTGACGATTGGTATAAACCAAATAACGAAGCACTAAGCGCTTTTAAAAACGAAATTGAATTAGCCTCGAAAAAGGAAATTACTAATGATACTCAATTTCTAATAGATGCTATATCCAAAATAGCTTCGCACATCTACTTATCTCTACAAAATAGAGCGCTACCACATAATTTAAATGATAAAGCGCTTAAACTTATAATTTCAAATTGGTTACAGGATAACAATTATAAGCACAAGCTTATCCAAAAGACAAATATGTCTACTTACAAACTTATAGAGCGCTATATACAAATGGGTTTAGGAAAAATCCCCGTGAGTTTAGATTATTGTGTGGGTCAAGTTTGGCGCCATTGCCAACCTACTTTATATGCCTCACTTTCACATTCCCGGTTAGATAATGAGGTTATTGAAGATATTATAAAACTCGATGACCGCAGTAAGCGTTACTCCTACGGACCTCCAATTGAAAGTATGCAGCAAATGCTTGCCTTAGCCGATGCTAACATTTTAGTATTTGATTTTGTAGACAACCCTGACATTGAAACGACTAACAAGGGATGGAAATTAACAAATAAAGAGGGTGACACCGTATCAACCAATATTATGATTAATAGTGTTTTAGATGCGCCTCAGCTATTAAAAGTAAATGCACCATTAGTGACTAGTTTACTTAAGAATGATTTAATACAACCTATACACACGAAATTGGGTATAGACACCTTAGAAAACGGCCAAGTAATTAGCACGATTAAAGACCAAAATTTGCCCATTTTTATTTTAGGACGCTTATGTAAAGGCAGCGTTATTGGTGTAGATGCCATATTAGAATGTTTTGGTAAACGTATTGAGGATTGGGCAGATGCCTTTACAAAACAGATTTAATTTTAATTAGGCTGCTTTTCGCTTAAATATTTCCAATAGCGTTTGGGAACATGTCTAATATGAAGATTCATGTTTTTTCTAGATTCTATATTTGTACTTTTGAAATAATGCTGCCATAGCTTTTGAAACTCAAATTCTTCATCCGAAAAATATTCTGCAGAAGTTTTCGTTGGATCGAAATCATCTGAAAAATTTAAATTAATAATTTCAACTTTTTGCAAATCATAATACAAGCCATAGTGCCTTTTTAAATCGTAAATAATCCATTTTTGATCGGCATATCTACTTTTAAAATGTTTAGAAATTAGTGGTAACACGTTAAAATCAGGTTCTATATTTGCAAAATAAATTTGATCTTTTGTCAATTTAAACCTTACAAATGCTTCCATTCTGTGTTTTTCTCTTCCTACCATTTTTGATATTTGAGATACTTTTAACACCGTAGGATTCGCATAATCTTTGTCTATAGGCACAGCGCTTTTAAAAGCATACTTTATAAAATCGAGTAATAATACTTCAATATCTTCTTTTTCACTTAAAAACGCGTAGTACACTTTAAAACTAGAAGCTTTGGATAGTTTAGTCTTTAGGCCTATCCAAACCCTATCGGCTTTATTAGTATCGGTAATAATTGTTTCAGAATCTGAAAAAAGTAGATTTTGTACCGCCGTTTCTTTTTGAATAGCAACATCCTCTAATTTATATTCATAAACGTTAAATACGCAGGTTAAAAACCCGTCGAAAGTACCATCGTAAATTAAATTAGAAGCCCTCATGTTAACCAAATAAATTTAGTTGGTTACTCAATGTTTTGGTGTATTTACTTGTAGAATTTTGTAAAATAAAGTTCTTAATTTGCGACGCTGTTAAATCTCTTCTTTCAAAATCGTTTGAATCGCAAATCATAAAATATCTAGCTCTGTTTAAAGCCACTCCTATCTTCTTGAGATGTTCCCAATTAAGCTTTCTATAACGTCTTGCATAAATAATTTTAGAAACCGATTTCATTCCTAAACCAGGAATTCTAGCAAGCATACGTTTATCAGCTTTATTCACATCTACCGGAAAACAATGTAAATTTCTTAAGGCCCAACTTAACTTTGGGTCTATATCTAAATCTAAATGTTGATGGTTTGCATTTAATATCTCATTAACATCAAAACCATAAAATCGCATTAACCAATCTGTTTGATATAGTCTATTTTCTCGAAGCATAGGCACTTCGGTTCCTATTTGTGGTAATCGGCTATCGTAACTAATAGGAACATAACCTGAGTAATAGACACGTTTTAAATTATAGTTTTTATAAAAATGATTTGAAGTTTGCATAATTTGAAAATCATTCTCGCCACTAGCACCAATTATCATTTGTGTGCTTTGTCCTGCTGGAGCGTATTTTGGGGTGCTTCTAATAATTTTCTTTTCGGCCTTATACTGTATAATTTCATTTTTAACCTTTACCATAGGTTTAATAAAATCGTCGTGATTTTTATCGGGTGCTAAAAGTTTTAATCCCGATTTGGTTGGGATTTCAATATTTACACTTAATCGATCTGCATATAAACCAGCTTCTCTCATTAACTCATCTGAAGCTCCGGGAATAGATTTTAAATGAATGTAACCATTAAAATTTTCTTCTAGTCTAAGTTTTTTGGCAACACCTACTAAACGCTCCATAGTGTAATCGGCGCTTTTAAAAATACCTGAACTTAAAAACAAACCTTCAATGTAGTTTCTACGGTAAAAATTCATGGTTAAGTCTACAACTTCTTGAACTTTAAAAGCAGCTCGTTTTATATCGTTACTTTTTCGTGTAACACAGTATGCGCAATCGAAAATACAATGATTCGTAAGCAGGATTTTTAATAATGATACACAACGCCCATCCTCGGTATAAGAGTGACAAATACCCATTCCTGTTGCATCGCCCAAACCTTTATTGGTGTTCTTTCTGTTACTTCCGCTAGACGAACACGACACATCATATTTGGCGGCGTCTGCTAATATTTTAAGTTTTTCTTGGGTACGTTCAAAGGACATAAATAGATAAATATTGAGGGTAAAAGTAGATTTAGGATTGTTAATAAAGATACGATAATAAATTAAATTTAAAGATCAAAAACGGTCTCTTTGGAATTAATTATAACGCATTTAAATCAATAATTAACGCAATCAATTAATCTTGTTTAATAAACCAGAATAATTAGCTATTTTACTTAAATCACGATATAAAAATGTTTAAAACAATCATTACATTAATACTTTTTTCACAATTTATGAGCGCACAACACGACATACCAAATATTATTAATGCTGAAATTAAAAAGTCGCTATCCTATTACCCTGAATTAGTAAATACCAAAATTAGTTTTAAGTTTAAAAAAAACATAAAAAAATCTACCATGCAAGCTAGACCTAGCTTTGGTAGCTTTTTTAAAAGTAAAAAAAACAGAAGCTATTTGATTTTAATTAGCGAAACCTTTAAAATTTCTGATAAAAGATTTCTAACCAAACACATTCCTTCTGATATATTAATTGGTTGGATAGGACATGAATTGGGGCATATTATGGATTATCAAAACCGAAGCAAATTAAACTTAATAAACTTTGGTATTAGATATTTGTTTTCTGAAAATCATATTGTAGAAGCAGAGCGTGCGGCAGATACTTTTGCTGTAAACCATGGTATGGAAAGCTATATTTTAAAAACAAAAAACTTCATTTTAAACCATGCCGATATTAATGAAAATTATAAAAACAGAATAAAGCGCTTTTACCTGTCGCCCGAAGAAATTATGGAATTGGTTAATACCAGAAATGAAAAACTACAAACAAATTAATTTTGCTTAACAAAAGTCTGCCATTCCTTAAATTTATCTTCTCCCATAACACGTTCCATTTTTACTTGCCCACCTTTTTTCTTGTTGGCACCACTCCACTCATGAAAAACTGATGGGTTTATCAGCTTTACTTTAACACCTTTTAAAGCTTTACTTCTAGCTACTTTATAATTTTTATTAGCTGCTTTTAAAAACCCATCTAAAGCTTCGGCAACCTCAGAATCATCAAGGTTTTTGGCTTCACTACCTATATACCAAAAATGATAAAACTCATCGTCTTCACCTCGTTTTGCACAAATAGTATATTCTGGAATTTTAGTAGAGAATTTTTCTTCTAATTTTTGCATAGCATCATCCATTTTATTAACAGAAAGCTGAGAGCCTACGGTGTTTAAAAAGAATTTGGTACGTCCTGTAATTTTAATTTCGGCGCGCTCAATATCAGTAAACTCAATAGTATCGCCAATTAAATAACGCCAAGCGCCACTAACGGTGCTCATGATTAACACATAATCTTGATCGCGTTCTACTTGCTCCAAAGTTAAGGCAGGAGCATCTTGAGATAGCGACCCATCTTTATTTATATATTCTGGTTTAAACGGCACAAACTCAAAATAAATACCACTATCGGTATTTAATTGCATAGCATCTGTTTCGGGGCGTACTTGTGTGGCCACATAACCCTCGGAAGCTAAATATGTGTCTATAACCGTAACGGGTTTGCCCATTAAAGCATTAAAACTTTTTTCATACGGGCTAAATGCTACACCACCTGAAGTGTAAACTTGTAAGTTTGGCCAAATGTCGTGTATGTTCTCTAAATTATGGTGATCTATAACTTTTTGAAGCATTAATTCAATCCATGATGGAATACCACTTAAAGCTCCTATATCCCAATCTTGAGCACGTTCTGCAATACGTTGCACACGAGCATCCCAATCGTCAATTTGAGCTATTTCTTCACCTGGTTTATAATAACTTCTGAACCAAAACGGGATATTACTAGCACTTATTCCACTAATTTCGCCTTCAAGGTGATCATTGTTTTCTTCTAAATCTGTTGAGCTTCCTAGCATCATGATTTCTTTTTCGAAAAATTCAGCTGGTAAATCAAAATTATGAAGAGCGAATACTTGCTTTATTCCCGATTCTCTTATGGCAGAAATCATATCGTCCGTTACCGGAATACGCTTACTTGTTTTACCGGTTGTACCAGAACTTAATGCAAAATAAGACGGAGCTCCAGGCCAAGTAACATCGGTTTCACCTTCATGTAATTTACTCCACCAAGAGTTATTAATTTTATTATAGTTGAAATAAGGAACTGTATTGGCAAAAGTAGTTCTTAGATTATCAGAATTTAATATGTCTGAAAAATGGTGATATATACCAAATTGGGTGTCTTTTGCTTTTTCTAATAAATTTTTTAATACCGCTTTTTGAGCCTCAATATGATTTATCTCTGAAGATAGTGTCTCTTTTAAATCAATAACTCCTTTAATAATATTTCCTAGTATTGCCATGATATTCTGTTTTTATCAAAGTTGAAAAAAAAGAAGAATAACACTTAGTGCAATCCATATAAATAGTAACTCAAAAAAAATTATAGTACTAAACACTTAGCCAAAGTATCTTCATAAATAGCTTCATATTGTGGTACAATAGCATGTAAATCGAATTTTAGAGCTTCTTTACGTGCATTGTCTTTAAAGGTTTTTAGGTTTGCATCATCCTTTAAAATAAATAAAGCGTTTTTAGTCATATCATCAATATCACCAACATTACTTAAAAAACCAGAAACACCATGAATATTAACTTCAGGTAACCCGCCTGTATTGGTAGATATAACAGGGACTCCTGATGCCATAGCTTCTAGAGCTGCTAAACCAAAACTCTCAGTTAAAGATGGCAATAAAAACAAATCACTAAAACATAATATTTTATCTATTTCATTACTTCTACCAAAGAAAACAACCTTATCTAATATACCTAATTCCTGACAACGCATTTCTACTTTTTCTTTTTCGGGACCTTCTCCAATAAACATTAATTTAGAAGGTATTTCTTTTTGAATATTATAAAATACACTAATAACATCTTGAACCCTTTTTACAGGTCGTAAATTACTAATATGAGTAATAATTTTTTCATCGTCGTTAGCCATCATACCACGTTGGCAATCTGTAAATCCATGATTATATTTCTCTAAATCTATAAAGTTAGGTACAACTGTTATATCATTTTTAATGTCAAATAAACGTAAAGTATCGTCTTTTAAACTCTGGGATACTGTAGTAACTGCATCAGATTTATTAATACTAAATGTAACTGCCGGTTTATAAAAAGGATGACTACCAACAAGCGTAATATCTGTTCCATGCAAAGTTGTTACAATAGGTACATATATATTTTCTTCTTGCAACATTTTTTTAGCCATATAAGCTGCATATGCATGCGGAATAGCGTAATGCACATGTAATATTTCAATACCATGTAGTTTTACCATATCAACTAATTTACTTGATAATGCTAGCTCGTAAGGTTGATAATGAAATAAAGGATATTCTGGTACAGTAACTTCATGATAATGTACATTATTACTTATTAACTCAAGTCTTACTGGTTGATTATAAGTAATGAAATGTATTTCATGACCACGTTTTGATAATTCTAAACCTAATTCTGTAGCTACTACACCACTACCTCCAAAAGTTGGATAACAAACTATACCTATTTTCATATTTAAGTTACATGTTTCTAAATTTCAACTATTTAAATTATTGTTTAAAATAAATTACAAATAGTTACAACTTTAAATGTTTTGTCTTTTAATTTTCTATCGCTTCGTAAATTAAGCGTTGTATTTCTGTTCTAATATTTTCTCTTAGCAATAAGTTTTTACCAGCATGTGGATAGGTTCTATTTGCTAGAAAAACATAAACAATCTCTTCTTCTGGGTCTGCCCAAGCATATGTACCAGTAAAACCAGAATGCCCAAAACTTGTCATTGATATACAACCACAAGTAGGGCCTGTTTCTCCTAATTGAGGCTTATCAAAACCTATACCTCGTCTATTATTATCTCCACAATAATAACAAGTGTTAAATTTATCTATAGTTTCAGGTTTTAAATAACGTTTACCACCATAATACCCTTTTTGTAAATACATTTGCATAATTTTTGCAACATCGTTAGCATTACTAAATATTCCTGCATGACCTCCTACACCATTTTGCATGGCAGCACCCATATCATGAACATAGCCATGTACTTTACCGTATCTGTAATAATCATCAATCTCTGTAGGTACTATTTTTTTACTTGTAATTTTATAATATGGGTTATATAAAGTGTTATTAGCTCCTAAAGATTCATAAAAATGTGATTGTGCTAACTCATCTAATGTTCTGTCGTAATGTTGTTCAATAAATTTCTTTAAAATATAATATGGAAAATCGCTGTAACGATATCTTTGACGATCTAACAACTCAGAATTTTTAATAATTTCTGGTAAAGAATCCTGATAATCAGTTCTTAAAAACAAATTTTTAGTAACTTCAACATTAAATTTATCACTACGTACTTTTCTATAATATTTTTTACTAGGGCGTTTTGTAACACTATCTAAAGTATGATAATAGAAAGGCTCCCATGGTCTTAATCGCGCATAATGAGACAACATACTTTTTAAAGTTATATGTGCTTTATTTGAGTTTTTATATTCTGGTAAAATAGCTGGAAGTTTAGTATCTAAAGTAACTATGCCTTGCTCTTCAAGTTCCATTAACAATGGTAATGTTGAAAGTATTTTTGTTAGTGATGCAACATCATAAATATCATCTGAAGCTACTTTTTCTTTTCCGTCGTAAGTATGCTTTCCAAAATTCTTATTATATATAACTTTACCTTTTCTAGCTACTAACAATTGAATACCTGGTGTCATTTTTCCATTAACAGCATATTGAGCTATGGAATCAATTTTTTTTAATTTTATAGAATTCATTCCTACGCGTTCA
The DNA here is from genome assembly GCF_947495675.1 of uncultured Algibacter sp. GTDB lineage: Bacteria > Bacteroidota > Bacteroidia > Flavobacteriales > Flavobacteriaceae > Algibacter_B. Next base: position 31,587 of record NZ_CANLZX010000008.1, read on the forward strand.
GGAATGGTATAACCTAAACGCTTTATTTCATTATTTTGAATACCTTCCCCTAGTTTAAAATAATTACCAATAGAGACAGGTAAAACTCCTTTTGATGCTATAGCACCAAATATAAGCTGAGCAGATTTTCGTTGTGCAATTTCACTATTTTGATAGCTAACAACAATACTTTCAATGTTTTCTAAAGTTTTTAATTTTGAGAGTGCGTAAGGTTTTACAAAAGCATCTAAAATAACCGTATGTGTTTGTGCTATTTCATGAAGCCAAACCAACTCTTTATTGCTAAATTTATAACTTTTCCATGGGCTTTCATTAGAACGATGAAAACCAACAATAACAGTATTATAGGGTTTAAGATTACCAATTAGGGAATATAAATTGTCTGAGCTTACTGTATGTACTTTTGCAAACTTTTTTAATTCATCTAGAAAAGCAGAACCAGAATCATCACCAAATTTTACATAAGCAATACTTTTTGTTTCTAATCTTCTAAGTGGTAATAAATCATTTTCATTTTTTACTACTGTAATAGCATTTTCAAGCAGTTCTTCATATAGAATATCATCCTTTAATCTATTTAAATCTTTTGATAAATTATATAGACCTACAGGTTCATAATTATTTAGACCTACTTTATATTTAGCTTGAAGTATTTTTTTAACCGAATGTTCTAAACGTGCTTCAGTAATATCGCCGTTATTATAAGCTTCAATAATTTTTGAAACACCAACACCAACATCTTCAGACATAAGCATTACATCGTTTCCTGCTTTAAAAGCAGCTAAATCAATTGCACCAGTTTCACTAAAATCTGCTGCACCTTTCATGGTTAAAGCATCAGTAAAAATTAATCCTTTAAAACCTAATCGCTCTTTTAAAATATCGGTTACTATATGTTTTGATAATGATGAAGGGTATCCATCTCGTGCCTCTAAACTAGGTACGTTTAAATGTGCTACCATGACGCTAGATAGTCCTTCGGTAATTAATTTTTTATAAGGATATAGTTCAATAGAATCAATACGTTTTTCGTTAAAACTTATAGTTGGCAAAGTAAGATGGGAATCTTGATCGGTATCTCCATGACCTGGAAAATGTTTTGCATTAGCCAATACACCTGCCTCTTGCATCCCTTTCATAAATGCTAAAGCTTTTTCAGTAACATTATCTCTATCTTCACCAAAAGACCTATTACCAATAATTGGGTTTTTAGGATTTGTATTAATATCTACAACAGGCGCAAAATTAAAATGTACTCCTAATCGTTTACAATGTTCGCCAATTTGTTTACCTGTTTTCTCTACTAGTTTATTGTCTTTAATAGCTCCAAGAGTCATATTCCAAGGAAATGCATAAGTAGAATCTAATCGCATGCTTAATCCCCACTCTGCATCCATACCAATAAGCATTGGGATTTTAGATAATGATTGTAACTCATTATTTAATCTTGCTTGCCTATTTGGTCCTCCATTTGAATAAATAATACCACCAATATGATGATTTTTTATGGTATTAATTAACTTGTTTTTTGTAGCCTGATCTTGATTAGACATAACTTGTACCATATACAACTGCCCTACTTTTTCTGCTAAAGTCATGGAAGCATACAAACTATCAACCCATTTTTTTTGAGCTTCTGTGTCTGAAGTTAAAAGTGGATTTTTGTTTGTTTGTGCTCCTGTTTGTAATACTAATAAAAAAGTAACTACTGTAATAAAGATTTGACGCATAAAGGAATTATTAAGGGGAATTATTAATGATACTATTAAACATTAATAATCATGCCAAATTAATACTTTTAAAAGAAGATGAAAAGACTTTAAGATAGATTTATAAAGAAATTTTTAAATAAAAACTACTTTATAAAGCGCCCATGCCAGCTTTCACTTGCAGGTACTTCCCAGTTTTCTTTAAACTCAGCTACATTATTAACCAAATTATTAAAAACTATAGTTTTTTTTGAAACGGCTTTGTCTTTTGCCATTTTCCTAAAATCTGTTAACGATTTATAAGCAATATATTCACCTTGCTTGTATGATACATTCATTTTATCCATTAAATCGACATCATATTCTTTTTCCAATTGTTGAATAAAATTGACTGAAGCGTCTATTGAGCAGCCTGTTGCTTTATTTAAGTCTTGATTTAAGCCCAGTACAATAAAACGTTTGTATTTTATGGTATAACCTGCCTGAAGATCGCTACCATGTGCCGCCCAGTTTTCTATAAATGTATTGAGCTTTGCTTGTATCTCTTCGAGTTCGTTTTCTGAAAATGATCGATTAGCTTGGTATATCCAAACACGAGATTCTTCTGGTAAAGTATTAAAATCTACTAGCATATTTTTTTTGAACGGTAATTATTATTTTTTTGATATTAAGTTAGATTATAATTTCTGTGAACTTGCAATTAGCTCTGCTATATCCATAACTTTAATGTCATTTTCTTTTTCTTTTACTTTTACACCATCACTCATCATTGTCATACAATAAGGACAAGCGGTTGCTATAATGTCGGGATTGGTTTTTAGTGCGTCTTCAGTTCGGAGTTCATTTATATCCTTGTCCCCTTTTTCTGGTTCTTTAAACATTTGTGCGCCACCTGCGCCGCAACATAATGCTGTTGCTTTACTACGTTTCATTTCTACCAAATTTGCATTTAGCTTGCTTAACACGTCTCTAGGTGCATCGTATTCTGAGTTTGCTCTACCTAAATAACAAGGATCATGAAAGGTTATTTGTTTGCCTTTATAATCGCTTTCCTTAATATCTAGTTTATTGGTATTTATAAGTTCTTTAATAAACTGCGTATGATGCATTACCTCATAGTTACCACCTAATTCTGGATATTCGTTTTTTAAACAATTAAACGAGTGCGGATCACAGGTTACAATACGTTTTACTTCATAAGCGTTTAGTATTTCTATATTCATTACTGCTTGCATTTGAAACAGAAATTCGTTTCCAGCTCTTTTTGCTAAATCGCCTGTGGCACTTTCTTCGGTTCCTAACACAGCAAAATTAACTTTGGCTTTGTTAAGTATTTTAACAAAAGCTTTTGTGATTTTTTTTGCTCTATCATCGTAACTTCCTGCTGAACCAACCCAAAATAAAATATCTGGTTTCTTACCTTCGGCCATTAACTCTGCCATTGTTGGTACTTTTAATTGTTCGCTCATATTTTTAGGTTTAATACCTGAAGGATTTCTAAAAACCTTACAGAATTATAATTATATGTTGTGTTTTGCGTTAAGGATTGAGGCATTTGTTGAAGCTCTTTTTTGTTTTTCTCAAAAAAAAGCGACTGCCGAAAGCCCGACCCTTTTCGGGTAACGCCCTAATTTTTAATTATTGTTCTTTCTTTAATTTACTCTCTAGCATTAGGTCCTGATTGTAATCTTTTGCACTTTCTAATAAACTTGTTGGAACTATGTTATAGAATAATGGCGAGTCTGGATCGTAATTGACCATAACCCATTTATTGTTTGTGGTGTTATCTTTTAGAATGATAGTAATTCTATTATTCATAAAAATTTCGAGTGCATTGTTGGTTATAAATGTAACTTCCATGCCTTTGGCAGCCATCATTGTTTTCATCATTTTTTTTGATTCGTCATCAAAATCTTGCTTATGAAATGTCATTTTCATATTCATATCGTAAGAGACAAAAACATACTGTAAACTGTCTTTTTCGTTTTTAAAAACGTCTGATAATTTATATTTTGGGATGATTTTAGGAATGTCTATTGAGAACTCTTCATTACCTTCAAACATGCTTTTAAACACAGCTTTAATAGACTCTTTAGGGGCCATTTCAAATACTTTTGGGTGTGTCATGTCTAAAATAGCATCATAATCTCTATTGTTCATGTCGTTAAACATTTTTAGAGTTATGTTGTCTACATCTTTTAAAATATCGCTATTGCTTTGCGCAAAAGAAGATAGCGATATAAAAATGGTAACTAATAAAATACTTTTAATTAATGTTTTATTATAGCTCATATTCTATTCGTTTTTCCAGTTTAATCTATCTTGCTGATTATATGGCCATGGAGCTCCGTTGTTTTCAATATTAGTCATCATGTTGTTTAATTCTACTGGTGCTGCAGATTGCTCCATAACTAAATAACGACGCATTTCTATAATGATAGATAGTGGGTCGATACTTACTGGGCAAGCTTCTACACAAGCATTACAAGATGTACATGCCCAAAGCTCTTCGTTAGTAATGTAATCGCCTAATAATTGTTTACCATCGTCTTTAAACTCACCATTATTTGCATCTATATTTTTACCAACTTCCTCTAAACGGTCGCGAGTATCCATCATGATTTTTCTTGGCGATAGCTTTTTTCCTGTAAGATTAGCAGGACATTCGCTTGTACAGCGCCCACACTCTGTACATGTGTATGCGTTTAATAATTGCACCCAATTTAAATCTTGAACATCGCTTGCTCCAAATTTTGCTGGCATTTCATCTTCGGCACCTTCTGCTGGTGCTGCAAATGGGTCTGCATTTGGATCCATCATCATTCTTACCTCTTTGGTAACTGCTTCTAGATTATTTAATTGCCCTTTTGGTTTTAATTTACCAAAATAGGTATTTGGGAACGCTAATAATATGTGTAAATGCTTAGAAAAATAAAGGTAATTAAGGAAAATTAATATCCCTACAATATGAACCCACCAAGCACCACGTTCTATAATATGCAATGTGCTTTCTGATAATCCAGAAAACCAAGGTGCTATATATTGACTAATTATGTTTCCTGAATTCATGGCTTGAAAATGTATATCGGTAGCATTCATGACTAAAAACAAAGTCATTAATACCATTTCGAAATACAGAATAAAGTTACCATCGTTTTTAGGCCAACTGGTCATTTCACTTTTCCAGAAACGTGCTATTTTTAAAATGTTTCTTCGCGCCCAGAATATGATTACTGCTACAAATACTAAACAAGCCAAAATCTCAAAAGTACCTATTAAAAAACCATAAACAGATTCTGGCAGAATACTTAAGCCAATTCTATGAGTACCAAATAAACCATCAATTATAATTTCAAGAACTTCAATATTTATAATAATAAAACCTACATAAACAACTACGTGCAAGAATCCAGAAATAGGACGACGTACCATTTTACTTTGACCTAAAGCAATCATAGCCATATTTTTCCAACGTTGTGATTTATTGTCACTAACATTGGTGTCTTGACCTAGTTTTATGTTTCTAATTAGCTTTTTTACGTTTTTTGCAAAATAACCAATACCCAAAAAGAGTATGATTGCGAAAAGTATATTTGGTAGGTAATCCATAATTTAGTTTAGTCTTAGTTTTTTATTTCATTTCCTTCGGCATCATATTGTTTTGGTTTTTTTCCGAATAACGAAAAATGCACATAACGCTTAGGATTTAACTTCATGTCTTCTAACAATTGTTCTAGTTGGAGACTAGCACCTTCTAAGTTGTTATACAAACCATCATCTTCCATAAGTTTTCCAATAGATCCTTCTCCGTTTTTTATTTTATTACTAATACTATTGAAATTTTGAATAGTTGTTTCAATACTTTTTATAGTCTCATCTAAATTAGAATTTGCAAGTTGTTCTGAAGTTTTTGATAAGTTTGATGATATGATATCAACATTTGATAATGTATTACTTAACTTCTCTTCATTATTAACTAATAATGTATTAAGAGAGTTTGATGTGTTTTTAAAATTAATCATAACATCATTTAAACCTGCTATACTTGCTCTAAGGTTTGCTTTAGTTTTATCATCAAAAACATCATTTAAGTTAGCAAGCAAATCATCTGCACCAACCATCATAACTTCAATTTTTTCTTGTAAAGGAGTTAAACGTTGGTTAACAAGTTCTGATAAACCTGCTTTTATTGAACCTTTAAGGACATCGTTGTTTTTTGCTTTTTCAGCACCATCAAAAGCAGGTACAATCGCTATAGCTTTACCTCCTATTAATCCTGTTTCGTACAATTCTGCACTACTGTTTTTTGAAAACTCAAATTTACTATCAACTAAAAGTTTAATTTTAAGTTTTCCAGAACCATCGCCTTTAAAATCTATACTAGTAACTTTACCAACATTAAGTCCGTTAATGGTAACAGGTGTAGATGGAACTAAGCCTTCAACATTTTCATATTCTGTATAAAATGTAAGTGAAGAATTGAAAAGGTCTCTACCTTTAAGGTAATTAAAACCATAATACAATAAAATGATACCTAATAGAACAAGTATCCCTGTTTTGACTTCTCTTGATATTTTCAAAATGCATTTCTTTTTAGAAAAACAAATTTAATATAAATTTAAGAAGTAAGCTTCTAATTAGTTATTGATTTTAAAGCATCAACAAGTGCTATCTTTTTTCCATCTTTAAAAGCAACAACAAAACTAGAATTATAGCCTTTACTTTTTGCTTCTTGATTTAACTCTTTAATTTGGTTATAATCAGATGTGTTTCCGTAAAAATATTTATACAAGTTACCTGCTTTTATTCTGGAAATATTACTTAATCCTTTAAAGTTATAAGGCTTTGTTTCTAATGCTTTTGAACTTGCAGCAATTTGAACTTTAAAAATAATATTAGCTAAATTAGTTTCGTTATTAATAGAACTCTCAATTACAGTATAATCACTTACATTAACATCTAAACTTGATTTGTATTGTAAAATAGCATCTTTTATAGCGTTAGCCATTTGTTGTTGTCCTTTTTTAGAATTTAAATAGGCACCCTCTTTTTTATTTGTTAAAAAACCTAACTCTACTAAAACGCTTGGCATAACTGTTTGGTGCAATACGATAAATCCTGCTTGTTTAACCTTTCGGTTTTTTCTATTTAAATTACTAGTAAAGTGCTTTTGAATTAAACTTGCTAATTGTATACTTTGGTCTAAATATTCTTCTTGACTTAATAAAATACTCATTACAGATTCTGGTGAATTAGGATCGAAACCAGCGTAGTTTTTTTCATAGTCTTCCTCCATAAAAATCACAGAGTTTTCTTTTTTTGCTACCTCAAAATTGGTTTGGTTCCTGTGTGTACCTAATACAAATGTACCAGCACCATAAGCTTGCGAAGTATGAGAATCACAATGAATAGAAACAAATAAGTCGGCTTTTTCTTTGTTAGCAATTTTTCCTCTAACAAATAAATCAATAAAAACATCTGTTTTACGAGTGTAAACAACTTTAATATTTGGATTTTTCTCTAATTCTTTACCAACAGCCAAAACTGTTTTTAATGCTATATCTTTTTCTCTATAACCATTTCCTAAATTACCAGGATCTTTTCCACCATGACCAGCATCTAAAACCACAACAAACTTTTTAGATGTGCTTTGAGCATTAACAAATAACGGAAATGTTAATACTATTATAAAAGATACGAAAATTAATATGTTGTTCGTTTTCATTTGGTGAATACTATTTTTTTTGAATCGGTTACTTAATATATACCATACAGGGCACCATTTTTGATGTAACTTTTATCATTTTCTATATATCAAATTAACGCCCCAAAAAAGGAGTTTATTTTAATTTTAAATTTTTAATTGATTATTAAATCAATCACAAAAAAATATATGTAATTTTGACTTTTCAAAAACCGAGCCATACTTTTACAAAAATACATTTAAAAGCGTTGCATACAAACAACTTTAAAATACTTTTTGCATTAAGTTTTACTGTGTTTATCAACACGTTAAGCTTTTCTCAAGATATCCCAAAAAAGGGTAAGACTATTAACCGAACTATAAAAGATAGTTTAGCAACACCTATTGATAGCCTTGTTGTTTTAAAGCCTTCTGAAAAAATTCAAGATACTATATCAAAGGATTCTATAAAACAAAAAAAAGATCTCTTAGAAAATATAGTAAAATATCATGCTAAAGACTACACTAGATTTAGTAACAAAAAGCAAAAACTATATTTATATAACGAAGCCAGAATTGATTATGGCGACATGAATATAACTTCTGGAAGCATCACTATAGATTATAATAAAAATACTGTTTATGCTAAAGGTATAACAGACTCTATTGATGGTTATACACAAAAACCTGTATTTACTCAAGGTAGTAATGTAGTTGAACCAGATTCAATTGTTTTTAATACAGAAACACAAAAAGCGCTTATTTATAATTCTAAAACAGAACAAGGAGAAGGTACTGTTATATCTGAGACTACCAAAAAAGAAAACGATTCTGTTTATTTTGTTAAAGATGCAAAATACACAACTGCAGAAAATCTTGAGGATCCGGAATATTATTTAAAACTTCGTAAAGCTAAAATTGTTCCCGGAAAAAAAATAGTTACGGGTTTAGCAAATTTATTTATTTACGATGTCCCTACCCCTTTAGGGTTACCCTTTGGTTTTTTTCCACAAAGTGAAAAACAAACTTCTGGAGTTATTATACCTTCTTTTGGTGAGCAAAATAGTCGTGGTTATTTTTTACAAAACGGTGGGTATTACTTTGCTATAAACGATTATGTAGATTTAGCTGTTTTAGGTGATTACTATACAAATGGTAGTTATGGAATACGTTTAGAAAATACATATGCAAAACGCTATAGGTTTAGAGGTAACGTAGGATTTAGATATGAAAAACTAATTACTAGCGAACGTGGTTTTTCAGATTATGCTACAAGTACCATTTATAATTTGCGTTGGTCTCATAGTCAAGACTCTAAAGCAAATCCTAGCTCTCGTTTTTCTGCTTCAGTAAACTTAGGAAGTAGTACTTATTATCAACAATCTATAAATCAAGTAAATACAGGTGCTTTCTTAAACAATACATTAGCTTCATCTGTTTCATATTCAAAATCATTTCAAACAGTTCCTGAAGCAAATATTAGTCTTACAGCTACGCATTCGCAAAACACCAATACTGAAAGTATAAATATGACACTACCTACATTTCAAGGTAGTTTAGGTAGAATGTATCCTTTTGCATCAAAAACAGGTACTAAAAAAGGTATTATTCAAAATATTAACTTGCAATATAATTTACGTGCAGAAAACAGAATTCAAACCACAGATTCTTTATTCTTCAAAAAAGAAATGTTTGATGATGCTAAAGTTGGATTCCAGCATACTATACCCTTAACCACTAACTTTAAATTGTTTAAATATTTTAGTGCTAGTGCGAGCACCAATTTTAATGAAATTTGGACATTTAAAACTGTAAATAAATCTTACGACTCAATTGAAGATGAAGTTGTAGAAGAAGAAGTCAATGGCTTTGACGCATATAGAACCTATAACTTTAGCACGAGTATTGGTACTACTATTTATGGAATGTTTAACTTTGAAAAAGAAGGCCAAGACAAAAAAATTAAAGCCATTAGGCATGTTGTAAGACCCTCTATTAGTTATAATATAAACCCTTCATTTGATAAATATTACGATACTTATGAAGTTATTAGTGCTGATGGGCTAACTACCAGCGATGTGGAATATAGTAGATTTGAAGATGGATTATATGGTGCTCCTAACCAAAATTTTTCAAGTTCCATGGGAATTTCAGTTTCTAATAATCTTGAAGCGAAAGTAAGAGATCGAGACAGCACTGCTACTGAAGCTAAAAAAATCATTTTATTAAATAATTTAAACTTTTCTACATCTTATAATTTTGCAGGAGACTCTTTAAAATGGAGTCCTGTTAGAATGAGTGGTGGCACACAATTATTTAAAAATAAAATGAGCATTAATTTTGGTGCTACTTTAGACCCATATGCTTTAGATAATAACAACACAAGAATTGACACTTACAATATTGATAATGGTGGAAGTCTTTTTAGATTAACTAGCGCTAACATGAATGCCAGTTGGTCATTTTCAAGTTCTGACGGTGAAAGAAATAAAAAGAATAATTCTGGTATAGAAGAAAATAAACGTAGTGGTGGTCGAGCAGATGATTTGTTTGGCGTATCTGAAGATTTTGCAAATCAACAAGTTCGTGGAGATCAAGATAAAAAAGAGGAAAAACCTAGTGATTTGTATAATAATAAAATACCCTGGAATTTTCGAGTCGCTTATGCAGTAAACTACTCTAATAGTAGACGACAAAATGAAATTTCGTCACATTCATTAATGTTTTCTGGAGATATTGAATTATCTCCAAAATGGTCTGTTGGTGGATCCTCAGGTTACGACTTGAAAAATGCTGGTTTTACTTATACGCAATTACGATTTGAACGAGATTTATTAAGTTGGCGAATGAATTTTAGTTGGGTGCCTTTTAGTAATAGGAGTTCATGGAATTTCTTTATTGGTATAAAATCAAGTATATTAAGCGATCTTAAATACGAAAAAAGAAGACAACCAGATATTCAATTATAACCTCATGAAAACTATAATTACAACTAACAACGCTCCTGCTCCTATTGGTCCATATAACCAAGCAGTATTAACGGGAAACACTTTATATACATCGGGTCAAATTGCTATAAACCCAAAAACAAATGAATTAGTTTTAGATGATATAACTAAAGAAACTAATCAAGTTATGCAAAATTTAAAGGCAGTTTTGGAGGCAGCGAATATGACTTTTGAAAACGTTATAAAATCTTCTATTTTTATTAGTAATATGGATGACTTTACTTTAATAAATAACGTATACGGTAGTTTTTTTGATGATGATAACGCACCGGCAAGAGAAACCGTTCAAGTAGCAAGATTACCTAAAAATGTTAATGTTGAAATTAGCTTAATTGCTGTAAAATAGTTTTAACTAATTCTTAGTTGGTGTTTTTAATTTAGAGAACTTAACCAATAAATTTTTTAGTTTTTCTACATCTATTGGTTTCGATAAAAAATCATCAATACCTGCTAATTTTGCTTTTTCAATATCATTATTAAATGCACTTGCAGAAACTCCAATTATAGGTGTTTTAGTTTTTAAATACTTATCTGTTTCTTTTATAAATTTTGTGGCTTCATAACCATCCATATCTGGCATGTATATATCCATAAAAATCATATCGAAATCTAAAATCTTATAAAGGTTAACAGCTTCAAGTCCGTTTTTAGCAAATGTACAATCTGCACCTTGGCGCTCTAAAAGAAATTTAATAACCTTTTGATTCATCCTATTATCCTCAGCTACTAAAACACTAAACTTATCAGATAATATAGGTTTTTGTATGTCTTTGTCGGCTTTTATATTAAAAGTCTTTTTTAATTGTAAACTAAAGTAAAAAGTAGAACCTTCGTTTTCTTTGCTTTCAAGTTTTAATTCACCGCCCATAATCTCAACAAGTTTATGAGAAATTAAAAGCCCCATACCTGCCCCTCTATAATCTTTAGTAATAGAATTCATAAAGGCAATGTCATTGTTTTTAAAAATACGCTTAGCATTTTCAGGCTTCATACCTATTCCCGTATCTTTAATATAAAATGTTATAATTTGATCATCATCAATCCCAATTGATTGATCTACAATTATGGATATTTTGCCAGAATTTGTAAACTTAATGGCATTATTAATTAAATTAATTAGCACTTGTTGTATTCTAGTAGAATCACATAAAACCAGAAACCTACCCTTTTCTTCTGATATAAATTTGAAATTAAATTCTAAACCTTTCTCCCATGATTGATATTCAAAAACTTTAAATAGTTTAGATAAATCAGCTTTTAAATCTACCGTTTTTAATTCTAAATTTAAATGACCTTCATCAACTTCAGCATTATCAGTTACCATATTTACTAATTGCAGTAAATGTTTTGAAGAATACTCGGCTATTTCTACTTGCGCTGTTTGGTCACTATCTAAATCTGTTTGTTTTAGCATATTTAACATACCCAAAACGGTGTTTAATGGGGTGCGAACTTCATAACTCATATTCGCTAAATAAATAGATTTGTGGTTTGCTAAATCTTCAGCAGCTTCTAATTTTTCTTTTAAATCATCAACCCTTAGTTTTAAATTAGACTTTATAACATCGTTTTTAAGGTGATTTTTTAAAAAATATTGTAAAGCAAAAACTTGAATAATAGATAGCAAAAACAAAAATATGGCAGCACTTTCAGCATATATTTTTTTTTCTAAAAAAACATAACCTAATATTAAAATGGCAGCAATTGATGCAAAAATGAAAAAAGATAATTTCTTTTTCATTTTTAAATTTTTAATAGATTTAGGGAAAATCTTCATTAAATAATGCTTTTAACAAACTTATCTATAATTATATGAATTTGCAAAACTATATTTAATATTAAGTTTTATCTTGTAATGAATTTGGTTAAATTTAAATTCTTAAAACTTTTAAAAAAATAAAATTTATAAATGCGCATAGAATATGATATTAAATTAGGGTTTAAAGATGTAATGATTCGCCCTAAGCGATCTACTTTAAAAAGTAGAAAACAAGTAAGTTTAGAAAGAGAAATTAAATTTTTACACAGTTCAATTACATGGTCGGGTATTCCTATAATGGCTGCAAATATGGATACTGTTGGTACATTTGAAATGGCTATAGCTTTATCAAAAAACAAACTATTTTCAGCAATACACAAACATTATACATTAACAGAATGGCGCAATTTTCTTAATACTGCTCCAAAAGGTATTGAAAACTATATTGCCGTAAGTACTGGTATTGGTGAGAGTGATGCCCAAAAACTTTCAGAGATATTAACGAATCATCCAGAACTTAAATTTATTTGTATTGATGTAGCCAATGGCTATTCTGAGCATTTTGCAGATTTTGTAAAACAAACTAGAGAACAGTATCCAAATAAAATTATAATAGCTGGTAATGTGGTTACTGGCGAAATGGTTGAAGAGTTACTGCTTTCTGGAGCAGATATTGTTAAAGTTGGAATTGGTCCTGGTTCTGTATGTACCACACGAGTTAAAACAGGTGTTGGTTACCCGCAACTTTCTGCAATTATTGAATGTGCCGATGCTGCTCATGGTTTAGGCGGACAAATAATTAGTGATGGTGGTTGTACAACTCCTGGTGATATAGCCAAAGCATTTGGTGCTGGTGCAGACTTTGTTATGTTAGGTGGTATGCTTGCTGGACACGATGAAAGTGGCGGCGAAATAATTATAAAAAATGGTGAGTCTTTTAAACGTTTTTATGGTATGAGTTCTGAAACAGCTATGGATAAGCATGTTGGTGGTGTTGCAGATTACAGAGCTAGTGAAGGCAAAACAGTTGATGTGCCGTTTCGAGGACCTGTTGATAATACACTTCAAGATATTTTAGGAGGTATAAGAAGTACTTGTACTTATGTTGGTGCTGCACGTTTAAAAGAATTAACTAAACGTACCACATTTATAAGAGTTGCAGAACAAGAAAACCGAGTGTACACTAATTAATAACAGCCATTATTTTGCTGTTTTGTATCTAATTAAATATCCAATATTATCGAAATCATTAGTGTTTTTATGTTTTCACAATTTCATCATGTTAAAAATATGAAAATCGTAAATTTCATATATTAATTCTGAGAGTATTTATACAACTTCTCAATATAAAACTCTTAAATTGTATATTCTAATAATTAAAGAACTACTATGGCGTTAAAAATTGTTATTTCACACAAAACAAAATACAAATATGATAGACCTGTATCATTATCACCCCATATTTTTAGGTTAAGACCTGCACCACATAGTAGAACACCTATTGAAGCTTATTCTATTAAAATAACACCCGAAAATCAATTTTTCAATTGGCAACAAGATCCATTTGGAAATTATATGGCGCGTTTAATTTTTCCTGATAAAACAACAGAACTAACTATTGATGTTGAAATTATTGCTGATTTAAAAACCATAAATCCATTTGATTTTTTTATCGAAGAGTATGCTGAAGAGTATCCCTTCGTTTATAAAGAAGAAACCAAAAAAGAGTTATTACCTTATTTAGAAATTACTGATAAAGGTAAACTGTTAGAGGGGTTTTTAAAAACCTTAGATTATACGCCAAGAAAAACCATCTATTTTTTAATTCATATTAATCAAAAAATATATGAGTATTTAAATTATAACATCCGTATGGATCCAGGTGTACAAACCTGTGAAGAAACACTTGATAAAAAAAGTGGTTCATGTAGAGATTATGCATGGCTATTTGTACAAACCTTACGCCATTTAGGATTTGGAGCACGTTTTGTTTCGGGTTATTTGGTTCAATTAAAATCTGACGAAAAATCATTAGACGGGCCTTCTGGTCCTGAAGAAGATTTTACAGATTTGCATGCTTGGGCAGAAGTATATTTACCTGGTGCTGGTTGGATAGGTTTTGATGCTACTTCAGGATTATTGGCTGGCGAAGGTCATATACCACTAGCTTGTACTCCAACTTTTGAAAGTGCTGCACCTGTATCTGGTATGTCTGATGTTTGCGAAACAGAATTCTTTTTTGAAAATTCTGTAAAACGCATTTTTGAATCGCCAAGAGTTACCAAACCTTATACTGAAGCACAATGGAACGCTATCTATAAATTAGGTTTTAAAGTAGAAAAACAATTAGAAAAAGGTGATGTTAGATTAACCATGGGTGGTGAACCTACATTTGTATCTATTGACGATATGGAATCTCCTGAGTGGAATACCGATGCCGATGGCCCACATAAAAGAGAACTTGCTAAAAACCTTTCTGCTCGTGTATATGATGAATTTGCAAAAGGAGGTGTTTTACATCAAGCGCAAGGAAAATGGTATCCTGGTGAGCCTTTACCACGTTGGTCTATTGAACTTTGTTGGAGAAAAGATGGCAGAAACATATGGCATAACAAAAATTTACTAGCTTTATTTTCAGATAATCCCATTGTACAAGAAGGTGCCGATATACTGTTTTTAGAAACGCTTTCTAAACATTTAGGAGTTACAAATAAAACCATAATCCCTACTTACGAAGATGCCTTTTATTTTATGTGGGAAGAAGGAAAACTACCGGTAGATGTAGACCCGACAAAAGATGATGGTGCCTTACTTGTTAAAAATAAATTAAAAGAAATCCTTAAAGATGGTAAATCAAAAGCTGTTGGATATGTGTTGCCTTTAAATAATTCTATGGGCACCTGGTATACCAGCGACTGGACATTTAGAAGAAATCATTTGTTTTTAATTCCAGGAAACTCCCCTATCGGATTACGATTACCATTAGATTCTCTAATTAGAAAACCCGAACATGGTGAATTTCCAAAATTTGACCCTGATAATTTTTCTATAAAAGGTAGGCTACCTAGCTTTAAAAAAACCGCTGCTTTACGTTTTGAACAAACTGAAAATAATGGTGCTGATAATGCAAATAAATATTTTATAAGAACAGCTATTTGTGCTGAAATTAGAGAAGGTAAATTACATTTATTTTTACCGCCTTTAGATTCTGCCGAAATATTTTTAGATTTAATAGCCTCTATTGAAGCTACTGCAAAAAAACTAGATATTCCTGTTGTTTTAGAGGGCTACGACCCACCAAAAGACCACAGGTTTGAATCTATGAAAGTAACTCCAGATCCAGGAGTTATTGAGGTTAATGTACATCCAGCAAAAAACTG
This sequence comes from uncultured Algibacter sp., assembly GCF_947495675.1. GTDB lineage: Bacteria > Bacteroidota > Bacteroidia > Flavobacteriales > Flavobacteriaceae > Algibacter_B. The sequence goes on from NZ_CANLZX010000008.1 coordinate 47,126, forward strand.
GCAAGAGCTCACACATAATACACTTACACTTTACGAACTCGCAAAACAATCTCGTTTAGGGACTGAAAAATTTATGTTAGATGGTAAACATACCGGAACAGGTGGCGGAAACCATGTTACATTAGGTGGATTAACACCTGCCGATAGTCCCTTATTACGTAAGCCAAGTTTATTACGAAGTTTACTAACATTCTGGCAACATCACCCTGGGCTTTCATACTTGTTTTCTGGCGCCTTTATTGGTTCTACAAGTCAAGCACCAAGAGTTGATGAAGCCCGTATGGAAAACCTATACGAGCTTGAAATTGCTTTTAGTCAAATACCAAAGAATGGCGATGTTCCATTTTGGTTAACAGATAGATTATTTCGTCATTTATTAACCGATTTAACAGGAAATACACACCGTGCAGAATTCTGTATCGATAAATTATATTCTCCAGACTCCTCTTCTGGTCGATTAGGTATTCTTGAACTTCGTGCGTTTGATATGCCTCCTCACCCACAAATGAGTTTAATGCAAAACCTGTTAGTGCGAACTTTGGTTGCATGGTTCTGGAATAAGCCTTACGAACACGATTTAGTTCGTTGGGGTACAGAATTACACGATAAATTTTTAATCGAGCATTATGTTCGAGAAGACATAAAAGATATTGTCGCACAACTTAACCGAGCTGGATATAAATTCCAAGAAGATTGGTTCGACCCATTCTTCGAATTTAGGTTCCCATTACACGGTATGGTACAAATTAATAACGTGCATTTAGAACTTCGTGCAGCTATAGAACCTTGGAATGTTTTAGGAGAAGAAATGACTGGTGGTGGTACCGCTAGATATGTAGATTCATCTGTAGAACGTATTCAAGTTAAAGTTAACCACTTTATAGAAGAGCGTTTTGTACTTACTTGTAACGGTGTAAAAGTAAAATTAAATAGCACCGGTATAAAAGGCGAATATGTAGCGGGTGTTAGATATAAAGCATGGAATCCTTACTCCTCTTTACACCCAACTATTGGCGTAGATACACCTTTGGTTTTTGATATTGTTGATACTTGGAACAAACGTTCCATTGGTGGTTGCACGTATTACGTAGCGCATCCTGGAGGTCGTTCATATGATAGTTACCCTGTTAACAGTTACGAAGCAGAATCAAGGCGTATTAATCGTTTCTGGGAATTTGGCCATACTCAAGGAGAAATTATTGAGCCTGATGCTATTATGCAAGGTGGCGAAAGTACTGGAAAAGTTAAAAAACAAGACAGCTCTAAAAAGTTTAGTTATAAAGAACTACCGGTTAATTTTGAGTTTCCTTATACTTTAGATTTACGAAAAAAGTAAAATAAACATATCTTTAATGGTTAAATAATCCCAAGTGTTTTCTCGGTAACTAATTCTATTGTAATGTTTTTTCAAGTTTATTAAAAGCTTGTAACAAGAATTAATGGCATGTTTTATTGATGCTTTAGACACTATAAAGCAACTAAAAATTATGTAAATGGTAGAATTTTAATAAATAAACAAAGCATTTACTAAAGCTAACTTTAGTACATATATCAACATTATTTATATTAATTTTGCATTTTTTAAAAACACATAATGCCCAATAAAGAAGATACATTATTTCAGAATTACTTTTCCAGTTATAAAGCGTACGACGAGTTTTTAAAAACCGATATGTCTATAAATACTAATTGGAAAAAGTTATTAAATAAATTTTCTGAAATTGGATATAGTAATCTCCAAGCCAAACAAAACGAAGTTAATTGGTTAATGGAAGAAAACGGTGTAACTTATAACGTTTACAACGACCCTAATGGCATGCACCGGTCATGGAATTTAAATGTTGTTCCCTTTTTAATTCATGAAAACGAATGGGAATCTACCATTGAAAAAGGTCTTATTCAGCGTGCAGAATTATTAAACTTAGTTTTAAAAGATATTTATGGTAAACGCGAACTTATAAAAAATGGTATTCTACCTCAAGAAGTCGTTTTTGCTCATCGTGGTTTTTTAAGACAATGTGATCAAATTCAATATAAAGCAACCAAAACATTACAAATATATTCAGCCGATTTAGCTCGTGGACCAGATGGTCGTATGTGGGTAGTTAGTGACCGTACTCAAGCACCTTCTGGTATGGGTTACGCTCTAGAAAATAGATATGCACTTAATAATGTTGTTCCAGATATATTCGAAAACATTAACGTTAAACAGCCATTAGGTTTTTTTAACGATTTAAAACAGATGCTCATTGATTCGGCTCCTCAAAATAAAGACAATCCTAATATTGTCGTGCTTACGCCTGGTCCGCATAACGAAACTTATTTTGAACACACTTATCTAGCATCATTTTTAGGATATCCATTAGTAATGGGAAGCGATTTAGTTGTAAGAAACGGAAAACTATGGCTAAAAACACTTAAAAAATTAAAGCAAGTAGATGTTATTTTAAGGCGCGTTGACGATGCTTTTATGGATCCTTTAGAGTTACGAGAAGATTCGTATTTAGGTGTAGCCGGCCTTTTGGAAGTTGTTAGAGAACAGCAAGTTGCCATTGTAAATCCTATTGGTAGTGGTATTCTTGAAAACTCGGGCTTAGTTCCTTTTATGAATGCCATTTGTAAATATTATTTCAAAGAAGATTTAATTTTACCACAAATAGCCTCTTGGTGGTGCGGACAAAAAAAAGAATGCGATTATGTATTAAGTCATTTAAAAGATTTGGTAGTAAAACGCATTGATCGATCTAATAGAGAAAAAATATTTTTCTGTGAATTTTTAGACGAGGCTGCTTTAAAAAAATTGAAACACGAAATTTTATTAGCACCATACCAGTTTGTGGCTCAAGAAAAAATATCCTTTTCAACAGCTCCAAATTTTGTTGATGAAAGCTTAGAACCTAGAAAAGTATCTTGCAGAACGTTTGCTATCGCTAAAAAAGATAGTTATAGTATCATGTCTGGTGGTTTAGTTCGTGTAGCAGCAGATCGTGAAAAGTTATTTGTTTCTAACCAACGTGGTGGTATTAGTAAAGATTTTTGGGTAGTTTCAGAACAAACACAAGATCCTTTACAAAATTATGCTTGGGATGCCTCCACAAATAATGGTGTTGCCGATATTAATGATTTATCAAGTAATACCGCAGAAAACTTGTATTGGTCTGGGCGTTATTTAGGCCGTTCGTTAGTTACTGCTCGTTATTTACGTGTGGTACTAAATAGGATGAATCAAGAACAATTCAATTCAAACAAAACCAATAAAGAAAGTTTACACATATTATATCAATCTATTACTAACATAACCTCTACTTTCCCTGGTTTTATTGGCAAAGGTTCAGAAGAGCTCTTTAAAAATCCACTTCAAGAGATAATCTCATTAATTTTAGATACAGACCGTGTAGGCAGTCTTGCTCAAACCATGAATAGCTTTAATAATTCTTATTATTCGCTTAGAAGTTTGTGGTCTAAAGATATGTGGCGCGTTTTTGATGGAATTAAAAAACAATGGAAAACCTTTAAAAAAGCAGAAGATTTTTCAATTGCTAAACTTACAAAGTTTCTTGACCGCATAATTACGCGACTTATTGCTTTTATGGCACTTATTGAAGAAAGTATATTAGTAAATCAAGGATTGCTACTATATTTTATTGGTTTACAAACCGAACAAGCCACGATGCAAGTTGAGAAATGTCGCGCTTTACTGGTAGTTAATTATGAGAAACAAGTTCAGTACGAAATCTTAGAAGCGTTTTTAAACAGTAGCGAAAGTCTTAATATTTACAGATACAGTTACCGCTCGTATTTAAGTGTAGAAAACGTTATTAAATTGGTACTTTTAGATAAAGAATATGCCAAATCACTTACTTATCAAATTAAGCGTATAGAAAAAGATGTTAATAGACTACCCTACTCTGTTGGAGAAGATACGGTAGCTACTTGCAAAGAAAAAATTCATAAAGCTTATGAGATGATAAATAGTTTGCATGTTGAAGCGCTTAGTGGTTTAAATGAAAATGAAACATTAAGGCAAAATTTAGATGATGCTTTAGCAGAAATAAGTGATTTATTACATCAAACGGCTATGGAAGTGTCTAATACATATTTCAACCATTCTTATACACAAAAACAATTGACGAATCAAAATTTCCCAACGTTGTAATATGTTATATCAAGTTTCACATACCACAAGCTACAAATACCAATATGGTGTTACCTTTTGTCATAACATAGCCACTATAAAACCTAAAAATATGTTAGGGCAAACGGTGGTAGATTATAAATTAGAAATTAGCCCTACACCTACCGAATTTTCTGAGAAATTAGATTTTTTTGGAAACACGGTTACTCGCTTCTCAATACAAGAGCATCATAAAACATTAAAAGTAACAGCATTAAGTAAAATACTTAGAGATAGTAGCTTGGCTCCCAATATTTATGAATCTGAAATGGGACAACAAATTAATTTAATAGATGCGTTAGCCGTATTAAAAACTGAAAAGCTACATATTATAGATGTAAGACAATTTATGTTAGAATCTATTTTAATAGCTAATATTTCGTCTGAAATTAGAGCCTATGCCGAAGAATCGTTTAAACCTAATCGATCAATTTTTGAGGCCACCTACGAGTTAATGGAACGTATTTTTAACGACTTTGAGTTTAATCCAAACGTTACCAATGTTGCTACACCCATACACGAGGTTATAACTAATAAAAAAGGGGTTTGTCAAGATTTTGCACAAATTGCTATTGCTTGCATTCGTTCCGTTGGGTTACCTGCTCGTTATGTAAGTGGTTATATTGAAACATTACCACCTCCAGGAAAAGAAAAATTAGTTGGTACCGATGCCTCACATGCTTGGTTTTCCATTTACATACCCACTTTTGGATGGGTAGATTTCGATCCTACAAACAACCAAATACCCAAAGACCAACACATAATCGTAGCATACGGGCGCGATTATTATGACGTGCCACCTTTAAAAGGTGTTATTTATAGTTCTGGGGAAAATAAAATGAAAGTAGCTGTTGATATTAGGCCAGCAGTTTAAATAGTACTTTTTACGTTTAAAATGACTCTAATTGATTAAATAATAACCAACATTTACTAATTCTATCGAATCTATTAAACCTAAATCTAAAGAGTTTTCTTGATTAAAAGTTAAAACACAATGCGAATTTGCCGCAATTTCTAAACAAGGTACAGAGGCATTATTTGAAAAACTACTTGTTGTTTCCAAACCATCGGTATTTAATGTGAGTATTGGCACACCCGAAACCGCATAATCATTCGGGTTATTAAGTTTAATTTCAAATTCTAATCGTGTTGTGTTGTTACCCGTATCTGGGGTAAATTCAAATTTTATAATCTCATAAGAGAAATTCTCTAATGTAGGTGCCTCAATTAATTCAGCAACTGTAGGTTCTGGAAAATCACAAGGTACTTCTTGCGTAATATCATAACTATAAGATTGATTGTTTACAAAATAGTATTGCGGTATTGTTATGGTTTTCATACAATCGCTATCATCACTAGAGGCGCATCCAACTAATACAATTAACGTCAATAATAGCAGACTATTTTTTAGGGCTTTTTTCATTTTTATATTTTTAAATAACAAGTTTTTCACTAAAAGTTAAGTGTTATAATAAGTCTATTTTCTGTAAGAAAATAAACGTATGCAAAAGTACAACGTCCAATTGAAAAAACTAAAATTAGCAGAGTTTTTTATTCATGTAATGACCAAATAAAAGCTTTTTCTTTGGTTGCTCTAAAAATGGTATGATGTTTTTCTTTTGGCTCGTCTGAGTATTTCCAAGTTAACTTTTGTGGTGCATTATTTTTTAATGTGTCATTCAAGCTTTTAGTAAATTTGGAAATATCTTCTGTATCAGAGCCTGCAAACCAAAGTTTTAATGTTTTGTCTGGGAATTTAGACAATAACGAATCGGCGTTTTGGGTTAAATAATTGTTGTTCCACCAAAGGGAAGGATCCATGGCTATATAAAAATCAAAAGTTTCTGGTTTTGTTAAAAACGTTTCCATTACAAAAAGTCCTGCTAAAGATTCTCCTAGTATTCCTTTTCTGTTTTTCGTTCTGTACTTCTTGTTTATTTCTGGTATTAATTCTTCTACTATAAATGCTCTAAAGTTTTTGGCACCATCTGTTAATGGACAATATTGTTTATCATCTTCAACTTCAGAAAAACCAGTTAAATCTCTACCCCTTTCTGTGTTTTCAATTCCAACTAAAATGTATGGTGGTATTTTTTTATCGGCTAACAATGTATTTAAAGTATTGGCTATATGCGGAAAATCTTCTTTAATTCCACCATCTGGCATATAAAGCACATTAAAACGGTCTGTTGATGCTTTGTAATTTGGTGGTGTCCATATATTAATAACGCGGTTTTCGTTTACAATTTTCGAGCTTATAGTAAAACTATCATGTTCTGGAATGGGGTCTTCATTAACTATGCCTTTGTTTTTACAGCTAATTGTAATAGCTAAAAAGAATAGAAAGTATATTGTTTTATTCATGTAATTATGTTTGTTACAAATGTATAATTAATGGTAATTCTGGTCTTAAATCAAAAGATTTTCCTTGTATGTTATTATCAAAATAAAGTTCCATTAAGTGTTCTGTTCCATTTTTAACAGTCAAGTTTTTAATACCGTTTGCAGCTTTTATTGTTTTTGTTTTTAAATTTAAATTGGTTGATGTAATAATAATGTTTGTAATTTTTTTTGCTCCATTTGGGTGTTTGTAAAAATCTCTCACAAAGGCATATTGGTCTGGTATATTTTTTAAATCGGTTAACGTTTCAAATGTATCCGATTCAATTTCAGGATAAACCACAAAAATTGACGGTTCTTTTAGGTGTATTTTCGAGTTTTTTGCAGAATAGATAGAGGCATTTTTTAGCATCCAATCTTGATGGTATTTAATTTTTTCAAATGGAATTTTATCTACGTTATAATCTTTTACTTTAAGAGCTATGCTAAAAGGAGAAGCGCCATTGTTTTCTAAATTTGCTCTCGCAGTAAAATCTAAATCTTTATTTATCTTGTTATTATCCTCCAATTCCTTTTGGTTATAAACAAAAATCAATTCAAGGTAATTATTTAAAAAATGAAAATATCTTCCAGCGGTTCCTTGTCCTTTGTGTATTTGGGAAAGTGAATCTGGAACAGCTGTAAATCCAATGTCGGTTAAACGCTTTTTTGCCTTTTCAGGATTTTTAATCCAAATATTAAAATGGTCAACAAGTAAATCAGATGAAACTTTTTTAGTTATATCTGTTGTTGTTTTATTATAATTACAAGAAGAAACAGTTACAATCATTAAAATAAAAATAATAGTTATTCTTTTCATATTTACCTCATTTTTAATACTTCTTTGTTGTTTACTTTAAATTAATTATTCACGGCTTAAGTTAGTAATTCATTAAATTAGAAACATAAAGCACAAAAGAGAGCTTAAATAACTATATGTAATATACTATTAAAACAAGCTTTTGTATTACAAAATCAGGACTAATATATGATGATTCTTCTAAAAGTACTTTAGCTAAAAATTAGAATGTTTTTACTTTTTTTTTACCATAGTACTATGTTGGCTACAGTTTTTATATTTAATATTCGTTTATTTAGTGATTTAAAGAACTAAAGTTTAAGTGATAATACAATTATAATCAAATTTCAAGATTTTAAACATAAAAAACTCCCACAGAAATGTGAGAGTTTAATTTTTACGGTTTAGAGTTGCATTTAACGCTATATTTTATAATAACGCCATGTATTTATAAGCGACTACTCTAAAATAAGTTTTTTAGTTACTTTTCCTTTACTTGTAATAACTTCAACAAAATAAGAACCCGAAGTTAATTTTGATGTATTAATATTAGTTTCTTTAGTAGTTAAAACAGCTTGACCTAACATATTGTATATGTTTACTTTTACTAATGTCGATGTATTATTTAATTGAATAGTAAATTGGTTTTTTGCTGGATTTGGATATAAAGCAACATTAACTAGATTAAAATCAGGATTACTTAAAGTTGTAACTATTTCTAGTATAACATTTGTAGGTGTATAATTAATATTCCAGTTATAACCAGAAGGTAAATTTGCGGTATCAAATGTACCTGTAATACTACTTGCAGTTATAATTGTAAAACTATCGCCTGCAGCAGGTGTAAAACCATTTAAAAGGCTAACATCTAATGTGCCACCTAAAGTTATTGCTTCATAACTAAATACTGTGTCGTAATTTGAAGTACTTTCTAATTCTGTGATTAATGTAGCAGAACTTTCATGCGTGTAATCATTTATAAAAACATAAGGTCCAGGAGTAGGAGAATTTCCTGGACTTAAAATACCTGCATTACTAAAATTACCTGTATGATGTGTATTAACACCTGTTAGTGTACCATTGTTATTAAAGGTACCTGTATTAAAAAGTTCGCTAGTATTTTTATAAGTTGTGGTATTATTGACTGTAATGGTTCCATTATTTGTACAATGTACACTCTCAAAAGTACCAACTAAAACAGTAAGTGTTCCATCATTTGTAAAACTATAGCTATAATTTTGTGAGAGCCCTCTTGTATTACATGTACCAGAGGATGTATTAATAAATGTTTGATTAGCATCAATGTTAGTATTAATTAATTCTATAACTCCAATATTTGTAAAAGTTCCAGAGCCATTAAGAGTTAAACCACCTGTACTAACTGTTCCGTAATTATTAATTGTTCCATCATTTGTAATTCCATAACGCAAAGTGGAAATTCCAGTAACAGAAATGGTTCCTACAGATAAATTTATGAATGAAGGGACAGTAATATCACCATTATTTACATTACAAGTGCCATGATTTGAAATTGTCCCAGAACTATTTAAATAGCCATTCACATTTAAAGTATCATAATTTGAAATTGTTCCAGAGCCAAATATAATTCCATTCACATTTAAAGTGCCATAATTAATTATGTTGTCAGAATTATTTAATTCTACATCGCCATCGACATTAACGATGTCCCCAGAATTTATGGTTGTACCAGGATATGATGGCGACCAATTGGCAGTTTCTGTCCAATCTCCAAATTCAGAATAAGAATAGGTGTATGTGGTTTGTGCTTGTGTTGTTACTGTAAAAAGTAATAACAGTAAAAGGTTTAAAGTAGTTTTTTTCATAAGATAGTAAGTATTTGTTAATTGTGTTTTTAATGTTACTCGTGATTTTTTAGGGTTGTTTTCTATATAAGTGTGCTGCCACCAGAGTAAATAATTACTATGGTGTTACTTTTATTTAGAAAAATTGGAAATTTTAAGAAAAGAAGTATACTAGTATAGCAGGTAGGTTTCATAAAATTAAACGGTTTCTAAATTTTGGGGTTACTAATTTTAAACAATAATAGATGCTTAAATTTTGTAATAAAAAAAAATGTTAGGAAACGGATTTTTTTGTTGTGAAACACGTTCTGGGCTTATAATTACCAGTACTTTTTAGAAATTTTAAACCCTTTTTTATCTAAAAACACCATTTTTGAATCGCTTTTGGTAATATATTTAGGGTTAATGGCTTCGCTTTTATTGATGCGCTTAAAATTACTTTCTGGTACTTGTGTTTGTAATTTTGCAAAAGTTGTTCTCAATAATAAAGAGTTTAATTTGGTAAAATGCATTGTAATATATACCCCTTCTGATTCGGCAAATAAAAATTGATCCATATTAATATGATATTCCTTTTTACCAATAGTTAGCACGATGTTATTTACTGTGGTATTAACTAATGCTAATTTTATAGCAGTAATAACATTAGTTTCTTGTACTGGTTTAGAAATATATGCAGTTGGTGAAGTTTGTATAACCTTTGTTAAGGTAGCCTCGTCTGTAGACGCTGTTAAGTAAATAAACGGGATATTATATTTTTTATTGATTTGTTGGGCAATGTCTATTCCACTTTTACTGTTGTTTAATGTAATGTCTATAAGAGCTAGGTCTATAACATGATTTTCTAATACTTGTATAGCCTGATCGTAATTTTTAACAACCTGTGAAACATTAAAATGCTTTTGAACCATTTTTTGAATGGAATATGCAATAAGCATTTCGTCTTCTACAATAAGGATATTAGCTTGTTTTTGCATAAGGTATCGTAATAAAAAAAGTACTTTGTTTTCTGTTATAGGTTCCTGAAATTTGGTTGAGCATGCCTTTTATTATGTAAATACCCATGGCTTCTGGTTTGTCATTTTCTGGAAAAAAATTACCGTTATCTTTATAAATAACTTCTATTGTCTTGTCTTTTGCAACTAAATTTAATTGGAGTTCAAGATCTTTATTTTTACTGGGCTTAGCGTGTTTTATAGAATTTGTAATAAGCTCGTTTAACACCAAACCAAAAGGCAACGCAATATCTACTATTAGTTCAATGTTTGAAGCTTCAATTTTATAATTATATTTTTTAGTAGTAATAGAACGCTTCGTTTCAAAAATATTTTTGGCGTATTCTTCTACGTTGACAAAAGATTTTTTAGTAGTTTCCATGTCATAAGAAAATAGATGATGTCCAATAGCTATTGTATTTACTCGATTATGTAGTTGCTTAATAAGTTCTTCGGTGGTCTTGTTGTTTTCTTGTCCTTGAATTTCAATTAAACTTAAAATAACAGCCAAATTATTTTTTACGCGATGATTAATTTCATGAATTAAAAATGTTTTGTCTTTTACTATTTTTTCAAGTTTTAATGCATCTTTTTCAATAATTAATTTTTGTTTGTCTATTTGTTTTTTTCTTCTGTTTTCTTGAATTAAAAATGCCAATAGTACAATGGCTATAATAAATATTAATAAAAGGTTATTTTGTAAAGTCTTATTTTCAGTAATAATTTCTTCTTTATGTATTTTTTCCTTTTTAAGTTCAAAATCTAAATTTTGCTCGTTTATTTTTATTGTTTTCAGATTAAAATTATGCGCTTTTTCAAATTCTACAGCTCTCTTATAAAAAAATATAGCCGAGTCTAATGCATTTTGCGCTTCAAAAGCTTCACTTTTTTTTAAATAGCTCGCAGATTTAATTTCAAGATAATTGGTGTTTTTAATATGGTAAAAAGCAGAATCAATATATTTATATGCAAGTGCTTCATTGTCTAGCTCTTCATAAATTTCACTAAGGTTTAAGTATAAATAAGCAACGCTTATTTTGTTGTTAAGTGCTTTACCAATAGCAATTGCTTTATTATTTAATTGTATAGATTTTTTGTAGTTTTTCTTATAGGCATAATAGAAAGACAGTAGTATACCAGCTTCAGAACTTTTACTTGTATCGTTTTGCTCTTCGGCATATTATTTGGCTTTTAAGGCAAATTGAAAAGATTTATTTCTTTGTTTTTGAATACGATACCAAGAAGAAACTCTTATAAGCCATGTTGCATAATATTTTTTTTTAATACTCTCACTTTTATCAATATTGTTTTTTGCCAATGTTAGGCTTTGAAAAGAACTTGGAAAGTCTTCCAAAATTTCAAAAATGAGCGCTCGTTCTATTAATAATTTGGTGAGGTGGTAGTCTGTTAAATGGTGAAGTGATAATATTTCGTTGGATAGTGCTAGTCCCTCATCTATTAAATTGGCATCAACAAGTACCTGAACCTTTAAAACTTTTAAATTATCTATTTGTTCTGCACTATAATTTTTAGGTTTGTTAGCAAGTACAAAATTTATTTCGTCTAGAACCTTAGCATGTTCATGATAAAAAATGAGGTTTTCTATTCTATCATAAAACACATCATAATTACTAGATTGGCTAAAGCAGTATATAGAATTAAGTAATGATAGGATTAAAAAAACAACTCTCAAGGTGGCTTATTTATAAATAATAGTTAACTATCGCTTTTTTAGTGATAATAAAACTAAAACGATTTGGTTTTTTTACTGCATTATAATTCTAATACTTCGTGAGTATTAAAAATTTTTTCAAAGTTACTATTTAAATTTAATGCAAGGATTTGAGAAAATACATTTCATAACAAAAAAGTTAGATTTTGTATCATTTATTATTTTTTGTAACCAATTTATAAGGACAAACACTAATTTTTGGATAAAGAATAACGACATTATTTCTAGTAAATCATGAAATAATAGGTAGTTATTTATTTGAGTCACAGAATGAAGAATACTTCCTAAAATCCGATTATTTTTATACGTTTGAGTAAGGTCTGGTGTTTTTTAATTCCAATAATCAACACATTTTTCTTGTTCTGCAATTCTCAAAACAGAAAAACCTAATGCAATTGCTTTACTAAAGTCTTCACAACCTTCTTCTTTGTCTCCCAATTCATATCGCGCTAATCCTCGAAGAAAATAGGCGTTTTTATTATTTGGGTCTATAGATATTGACTTATTACAGTCAGATACAACTCCAACTAAATCATTTGGAAACCTGGTCCCTGCTCTATTTATATACACTCTAGCATTTAATGTATCTGATACTAAATAGCTATTAAAATCTTCTCTGGCTTTATCAATCATACCAGTAGCCATATACATTCTAGCTCTATTAAGTTGCAATTCTGGATTAGTAGATTTAACTATTTCTTCATCAAGTTGTTTTATTAAATCTTTAAAGTTGGGTTTGGTCCAAAAACCCATTGTTGTCTTTATTCGTCCGCCACAATCGTCGTCAATAAGGTCAAATGCCAAATAATATTTCGTTTGATACATTTTATATTGACCACTACTCGGACACATTTTTCCATCTTTATCAATAAATTTAATAGTATCACCAGATACTTCATATTTTGTAACTACGTCTATTATTTGGTCGTTACCAAAATCTGCCTCTATCAATCCGTTTTCTTTAAAATTAAAGCCAATGGGTCCAGTTTGCCCAATTCTTACCCATTTACCAACAATACTATTTCCAGGTTCTATAACTGCCTGTTTGTTTTTATTATCATTACAAGACCAAACAGTTACAATTATTAAAATAAAAACAATCGATATTCGTTTCATATGTATCTCATTTTTAATGCTACTTTGTTGTTTTCTTTAAATAAAAAAGACACTTTTATGACGGTTCGTTTTTATTTTTTACTTCAAATATTTTGTCCAAATGTCAATAAATTACTGTCTGGGTCAAGAATTGAAAATTCTTTTTGTCCCCAAGGTTTAATTTCCAATTTTCCATTTGGGTGAATTTTAGTCTGTTTTTTTAATAATAATTTATAAAATTCCTCAATATTGTTAGTCCGAATATAGACTTGTCCATAATTTTCTTTCGGGTCTATTTCTTTAAATTCGAAGAAATGGATTTGGATTTGGTCTTTTTCCATTATCAAATAACCGTCAAAATCGGTACTTCCAAATTCCTTAAAACCTAATTGGTTTGTGTAAAATTCCCGAGTCACTTTTTTGTCACGCATCGGTAATTTCGGATTAATGTCCGTTAGCATATTATCTTGAGTTTTAAATCTATATTTATGTTGACCAAGTCAATTCAATATTCGCAATTTTACTTATTTCAGGACGTGTCAAAATTCTGAACAACGTGTTTGTGTATGATTTCGTTGCGTGTTTTAAGCACCTAATTTAGCAAATACAAACTGAACAGAAAATCCGTGAGGATTTTGTTAATAGGTTTTTATATAGCATTTAATTTTGTTCATTGTTGTATGCTGTGCATATTGTTCAAAGCATTTTGTACTATGAATAATCCAAAAACCCACAAAGAGATTGATTGAAACTCATCATAACGCAATAATTTTTGTGCCTCTCTAGATTCTGATAAATCAATGTGGTCTAAAAGTTTTTTCACTTCTTTTGGGGAAAATTTATCTTTACTTTTATAGTTTTCCTCACCAATTAACATGCTAAATTCATTTGCTAAATTCTTATAGTTCCCAGAATTTATTGTTTTAGCTAATCTTTCTTTTGATATCGCTTGCATCATTCCCCAATTTCCATCACCCTGCCATTCATTTAAAATTCCATATGTTTCAAAAAGTGTAAATTTTCTTTTTCCAACGTATCCTTTTAATTCAAAGTATTTTTTGAATCTTTTGTTGAATGTGTTTTTATTACATTTTGTTAATTCATAAAGATCTTTCTTATTGATTTTTTTCTTATAAATTAATTCTAAATATTTAACAAGTTGTTCATCAGAATATTGGCTGGAATCTTTAATTCTTAAATCAAGGAAACCTAAAAAATAGAATATATATATTAAAAAATTTCTAAATGAATTAAAATTATAATTACATAGGCATACAATTATAAATAGTACCGGAGTTTCATTTACATATCTTTTTCTTTTAAAATCAAAATCATCCATAAAAAATATGCGCTACTTTTTTCAAGTAGCGCATTTACTAATTTAGTTATTTTTAGTTCTAGGGGCTGGAGGTACAGTCTTTCCTAGCCTTGTTGGTGCATTTCCTCTGTTTAGTCCTGAAGGTTTTCCAGTTGTACTTGGTGCATTTTTTAATCCGCTTGATTTTCCCATTTTTTATAATTTTAAATTAAACTTAAACAAATTTAAATTTGTTTAGTTTTATGTTGTCTAAATTTTAATCGTTAGTAATTTTCTCATTACATAAAATGTTAATGTCTACGAAATTTGTGTGTTTATTTGCGAGGATTTTTCGAAGAAAATCTAATGTTGCAAATATGTAACTACCAATGTTTTATCAATAAACCGCAATTATATTTATAATTTGTTTGGCATAGTTTAATTTTAATAACGATTAATCCCAATTCCAACCTGTAATTACATAATTAAGTGTTTTAATCTCTTTTATTTTACCAAGCTTAATTCCATCAAATCCCCTGATATATAACTGACGTTTAGAACCAGTTCTTTTAATATATGATGCTTCTTTTCCATTCCAACTCCATCCATTAATATTGTCAGAATCGGATAATTGAATTGTTTTATGGTTGCCAAAAGTAGAACCGTTAAAACTTCTTATGTAAAGATTAATTGGGCCATTCATTTCAGCAATATAACTTGCCTTTTTTCCATCCCAATTCCATCCTCTCCAGTTGTCGTTTTCTTTGGCAACATCCTGTCTACTTGTCAAGGCACTAAAGTTAATTCCATCAAAATTTCGAATGAATAAAGTAGTTGTAGTCCCAGATTCTATAGCACAATAACTTGAAACTTTTCCGTCCCAACACCAACCTCTCCAATTACTTGCCTGAGCTACAGGGATTTCTTCTTCAACGCTAATTCCATTTCCAAAAGAATATCTTCCTCTTATTAGATAAGTTTTTCCTCCTTTAACTGCTAAAAAACTACATTTTCTTAATTGAAATTCATTTAATTCAGATTGAAAATCTTCCATTGTATTTTTGATTTAAATTAATATTCCTTGTTAAATAACCAAGTTCTAAATTATGCCAGCGACGGTCTAGGCTATGAGTAGTTGCGTGGTTTAGCGATTAACTTTGCAAGTACAAACCAAGTTGGAAATTCCGCAGGAATTCTCAAAGTAGGCGAGAACAAGCAATTACTTATAGCCATTGTTGTGCATAGTTTTTATTCTTTTTTTGCTTTTTTCTGTTTTTCGGATAATTCCTTTTTAACAGTTTTTTCTTTTACATCAGGATTATTTTTGATTTGCTCATCTATTATTTCCTGTAAAGGTCTTTTGGGTATTTCCAAAATATGATATTCTTCATCAAATATTTCTTTATATGTTTCTTTGAATTTGTCCTTTTTTCTTAGAGAATAGAATAAAGGCCAAGTCATATAATTTTCTTTATCAACTTCTCCATCATTTCCGATTTTCTTCATTAGTTCGTAGCATTCATCATATTTTTCATTTAGCACTAAATGTGCTAATTTAAAATCATCGCTACTTGCACTCCAATCTTTTGAGTTTATAATGGTTTTAGCTTCTTTCTTTTTGCTTTGCAAATATTGTGATAATGCTTTATTAACAACAAATACATTCTTAAAAGCATCATTATGATGTTTTTTTTGTAAGCAAGCAAAGTCTAATAATATGTCAGCTATTTTGTATTGTTTTGAACTCATAAGATCAAAACAAGTGTCATTTAATTTTCTATCAGCTTCTTCAATATCATCCTTTAATAATTTCCTCCATAATGTATGAGTAAGCTTTGTTGCAATCTCATATAAGCATTCATAAGTTTCTATGAAATATTCGAGTTCAACAGTCAATCTGTCGTTAACTTTAGTATCTCCAATTTTACAATGATTTTCTTTACATACCTTGATATATTGACTTGAAACCTTACCATCACAATGAACAAATAGGTTACGCCTCTCAGTTATTTCAATAAAGATTTTCCATATAGGAAGGTCTTTCCTCAAAGGCATTGAAAGCTTATTTTCTAAGTATTCAAAATGTTCTGTATGACTTTTTCTTAGAATTGTCTCAATTTCTTTTTCTATTATATACTCACGAGCTTTCTCGATTGAACTGAATTCTACTAATTGAGAGAAACTCAAATTTCTTTCTGAATTATTAAGATATTCTGGTCGAATGTCAAATAATGCTCTAAATAGTCTATTGAGAAAAGCATCAAATTGGGATATCAATGAAACGAATAAACTTTCGGGGATAATTTTAGATGCTAAAATTGAAATTTCTGAATTTTTTGATAACGTTTCAAAAATCTTTGATTCTTCATATTTTACAGCTATCGCTTTTTCACCATTTTCCACTTCAATTTCTTCAACATTCTCCTCTATAAATTTCTCGAACTTTTGACTGGCTTTTTTTTGATGTGGACCAATCAGAAGCATTGTCATTGGTAAAGTATCTTTTATTGAATCAATATGTCTTAAAAATGTATGTAAGTTTACGTGTAGTTCTTTTCCATTCATAAGGTTTCGTTCAAATTATGCACAACGTGTTTGTGTATGATTTCGTTGCGCGTTTCAGCAACTAATTTAGCAAATACAAACCGAATAGAAAATCCGTGAGGATTTTCGTAAGTAAGCCTGTACTAGCAATGAATTATACGCGTTGTTAGGGTACGTTAAACTTTTCATTTAATTCAATTTTATTCAAGACTTCAATAACTTCACTATCTATTTCAGATTTTTCAATATTTCGCGCTATTTTAAATGAATTTAGTGAGACTCCATATCTCTCTTGTGACCATTTGCTTAGTTTTTTTATTGCTTTCTTACCAGGTATTAAGGATAGTTTGTTTGATTCCCAATTTTGGTCAACGATATTTCTGGCAATTGAATTAGCTGACTTAACTGAAAGACTTTTGTCTCTTTGAGAAATCTCAGTTGCATAATTATCTGTGACTTCTTCTTTAAAGCTTTTTGCAATTCGTTTTAATTTAGTATCAATTTTCTTCAAAGTAATTGACTCCTCTTTATTTTCGTTTTTAATAGTTCGTAAAATTGCAGATGGTAAAAGAAGGTAATTTTCAATTTCCTTTTTTTTCCAAATATGCAAATTAATTGAGTGCTTTTGAGCTTCTTTATATCTAATTAATTTGTCCTCATCAATGTGATAATCAGAATCTAAAATACAGTAAGTGTTAATACTAATTTTACTGTCTTTAAAAACTTTATTTGAGCCAATTACACGTTGCCATCCTCCCCATCCTTCAACGAAGGTTTTTGGAATTGTATCTATAGGATCATTAGCATTATCAAATAAAGTATCTCTTAATATTCCTAATATTTTTGTGTCATCATGATTTCCTTCAACGATTAAGAATTTTTTATGCGAAAACATTCTAGCAATTTCCAAATTATGGACGCTACCAATATTTTCAATTATTTGCTGAACAACTGGAGAATTACTAGCGTAATTCAATCTTCTTATTGAAGAATCTACAGGCAATATATTATCAGGTTCAACTTCCGACATTATTTCTACTGAATGAGTAGCTATGATAATTTGTTTATAACGTCCTTTTAGAAGCCGAATGAGTTTTCTTTGTAAATCTGCATGCATATAAACATCAGGCTCATCTAAGATAACCGTTGAGTCGTCATCACTTTTACTAAGAAACCACATTGTTTGCAACCACATTTGGAGACCATGACCCATCCAACCAATCTCGGCAGAGAAATTGTTATCACTAACTATGAGTCCTAATGGTCGACCTTCAAAAGCAGATCTGCCATTAAGCTCTCGAATCCCTAATCCTCTCCATGTTTTTTCAGATAAATCTTTAAACTTCGGGAAGCATTCATAGTTATATTTGATTTGATTTCTAAAATGTCTTGAACTTAAGTATGAATCTAATCCTGATTGTACAGTTTTATATTTTAATACTGTTTCAGATTCTTGTAATGGAGAAATTTGAGGTAGTATATTAACTGATCGTATATTTATTTTTCTTGCCTGGGATTTAGAGCTTATTATATTCCCTTTTTGATCGTAAATAATTGCAAATACATCTGCTTCTTCTCCTATATAAATTTCAAATTTTGTTTTGTTGCTAAAATTTGCGGTAATTTTTGCAGGTGATTCACCATACATGTGAAACAAATTTTTAGTAGAAATATTTAGTTGAGATAGAGAAGGAGAAATTCCCAAGAATTTAGGGTTTAAATCTAACCAAATGGGTGAAGTTTTATAATAAATATTTATACATCTTGAGGCTACAATTCCTACAATTCTTAACACTTCTATTAATGTTGATTTTCCAGCATTGTTTTTGCCAACTAATATTGAAATATTTCCAAATTCAACAATTGTGGATTCAAAGCATCTATAATTTTCAATTTTTAGTTTTCTAAGCATATTTTATAATGTACCCTAACTAGTTATATAACAACTTTAACTACTATTACCCCTTAATAAACTCAGGATTAAGCAACAAAATACTGTTATGTACAATAAATATAAATATTACAAACTTGTAATCAAAATCTTATTCGACTAAATACAAATACAACTGCTAAATTACTTTTTTACCTACAGAGCCGGTTGGGTTTGGGGTGAGTTCAAAAATAAAATCGGGGGTAATAAAGTCTTCTTTTCTGTGCGATACATAAATAATAGCCGTTTCGCTTTCTTTGGCTATTTTGTTTACCAATTCTGAGAATAATTGGGCATCGGTATCGTCTAGTCCGTTGGTAGGTTCGTCTAAAATAAGTAAAGGCGGGTGTTTTACCATGGCTCTGGCAATAAGTACCAAGCGTTTGTGCCCGTTAGATAAAAACTGGAAGCTTTTATCTTTAATAGCCGTCATGTTTAAAAGTGCTAACCATTGGTTGGCAATACTTAGTTGCCTATCGGTTGGGTAATTATAAAGTCCTACAGAATCTACAAAGCCAGAAATAATCATACTTTCTATAGTATCTCTGCGTTTAAAACCACGTAGCATCTCGGAGGTATAAAAACCTATGTTTTTTTTAATATCCCAAACGGTTTCGCCACTCCCCTTTTTTATACCAAACAAAGTCATATCTGCCATATAGCCTTTTGGGTTATCGCCAGAAATTAACGAGAGTATGGTGCTTTTTCCTGAGCCATTTGGGCCTATAAGTTGCCAGAACTCACCAGGTTTAATTTGCCAAGTTATGTTATTAATTATAGGGCGTTCGCCATAACTTACAGAAACCTTATTGAGTTGTATTAAGGGGTTAAAGATTTCTCTATCTGTTTTATAAGGTTGTGGCAAATCTTGTGTAAAATGTATGGGCTTTGTTTCTTGTGGTGCTTCATACAATTTAGGTTCGCCATCTTTTAACACATAAATAGTTTTAATAAACTGTAAAATATCGCGTTTTCTGGTCGCTATTTGTATAATTTGAGTGTTTTGGCTTAATTGAGTAAGTGTGTTTTCTATTTTAGTTTGAGCTTGGATATCTAAACAATCAAAAACATTATCTAAAACAATATATTCGGGTGAAGATTTTAAAATATGATTGAGAAGCGCGCGTTTGCGTTCGCCTTCAGAGGAGTTTTTAAGACTGTTTTTTGTGGCTGTTTGCACATCAAAATGCCCATGACGTGTTTCTTCTTCTATAAAAGCATTGACTGTGAAATCTGAAAAAACAGCACCTTTACGTGTGTTTAAATCTTGAAACCACTTGCCTGAAGTAATATTTTTGAGAAGTTGTTTTTTATTCTCTGTATTAGAAATGTAAAATGCTTTATGCTTAGGCATAAGCATATTTTATAAATCTTTAGTGTGGAATGGCACTAAACCATCTATAGGTCTGCGCTCGAAATTACCAACGGTAAAGCCCATTTCTGCTGCCACTTCTTTAATTTCTTTTTGAGCAAAAAAGGCAATAGAGCCTGCAAAATGTACCGGAACGGTTTTAAGCTCTTCTTTATATTGCATAATCATGTTTGTTGCAAATTCTCTGATACCCTTTTTAATTAAATTAATAGTGTATTCTGAATCTTTATGCAAAAACATAAACTCTGCAAAGTTTGCTAAATAAGCATTAGGACTTGGTTGCTTGTATAGGTTGTATTTAATATAATCGGCATCCATGTTATACTTAGCACCAAAGGCTATCCTCACATTTTCTGGCATGTGATTAAAATAATAATCTTTAATTAATTGTTTGCCGTAATAATTACCAGAAGCATCGTCCATGAGTGTGTAACCCAATGAAATAACACGTTGGTGTAACTTTTCGCCATCGTAATAACTACAGTTAGAACCTGTACCCATAATACATACTACGGCAGCTTCTTTAGGGTGGTTAATAGTGGCATAAACAGCAGCTAAAGTATCTTCGTTAACTTCAACATGTGCTTTAGAAAAAATATCTTTTAATACCGATGTTAATAATTCTCTTGCATTATCGGTACCACAACCAGCACCATAGAAAAATACATGCGTTACGGCATCTGCATTTTCTTTTAATTCTTTACTCTTCTTTATGATTTTATAAAGCTTTTTTTCGCTTAAAATTGCTGGATTTAATCCTTTAGTACGGATTTTGTCCATTAATTTATTTCCGTTAGTATCTACAGCTAACCAATCTGATTTTGTAGAACCGCTATCAACAATTAAAATCATGCGTTTTAGAATTAAAAGGTTGTTTTCGTTACATGGCCTTTATTTTGCCCATGACACGTTAAAAAATAATATCCCGATATGTATCGAGAGGTGTTTAAGTAACTATTTGTGTTTATTTAAAGAAAACAAAAATAGATTTAAACTAAAAAAGCCACAGCATTATTCGTTGGAATAATGCTGTGGCATATATAAATTATGTATTATAGAGAACCGATATGTTGAGCTAAATCAACTAATTTAGTTGAGTAACCAAACTCATTATCATACCAAGATACTAATTTTACAAAACCATCATTTAAAGCCATACTTGCGTTAGCATCAAAAGTACTTGTTTTAGGCTCAGATACGAAATCTTGAGACACAACACCTTCTTCAGTATAACCTAAAACACCGTTTAATTCACCTTCAGAAGCTTCTTTTAAAGCAGCTTTAATTTCAGCCCATGGAGCTGGTTTTTCTAAACGACAAGTTAAATCTACAACAGATACATCAACAGTAGGGATTCTAAAAGCCATACCAGTTAATTTTCCGTTTAATTCAGGAATTACTTTTCCAACAGCTTTAGCCGCTCCAGTTGAAGCAGGTACAATGTTGTTTAAAGAAGCACGACCTAAACGGTAATCTTTTTTAGAAACACCATCAACAGTTGATTGAGTTGCAGTTGCAGCGTGAACTGTAGTCATTAAACCTTCAGCAATTCCGAATTTATCGTTAATTACTTTAGCTAATGGCGCTAAACAGTTAGTAGTACAAGAAGCGTTAGATACGATAGTATCAGCAGCAGTAATTTGCTTGTGGTTTACACCCATAACAAACATTGGTGCATCAGCAGATGGTGCAGAAATAGCAACCTTTTTAGCTCCAGCTTTAATATGTTTACCTGCACCTTCTAAGTTTGTGAAGATACCAGTACAATCTAAAACAACGTCTGCTCCAATAGCATCCCATTTTAAATCTTCTGGGTTACGTTCTGCAGTTACTCTAATGGTGTTACCGTTTACTACAAGATTTCCATCTTTTGTAGAAATAGTACCATCAAACTGTCCGTGAACAGAATCGTACTTTAATAAGTAAGCTAAATGATCTACATCTAATAAATCATTAATCCCTACTACTTCAATATCATTTGATCTAGATGCTGCTACTCTAAAAGCAATTCTACCTATTCTACCAAATCCGTTAATTCCAATTTTTAATTTTGACATAATCGTGTTTATAAATGTTTATGTGCTCATGATATCTGAGACACGCAATAATTCTAAGTTTATTTTTGTTTTTCCTTTAATGGCATTATCTAAAGGAGTAAGTTCCATTTTACCATCTAACAGACCTACCATATAATTGGTTTGTCCGTTTAACATAGATTCAACAGCCTTTACACCCATTCTACTTGCTAAAACTCTATCAAAACAAGAAGGCGCTCCACCACGTTGCATGTGCCCAAGAACGGATACACGCACATCATAACCTTCCATATTTTCATCAACATAGTCTTTTAATTGGAAAATGTTTTTTCCAATTTTATCGCCTTCAGCAACAATAACGATACTTGATGATTTTCCTGTTTTTCTACTTTTATTAAGAGATTCAACTAATCTATCTAATCCTAAATCTTCTTCAGGTATTAAAATTTCTTCAGCACCACCAGCAATACCAGCATTTAAAGCTATATGGCCAACATCGCGCCCCATAACCTCAATAAAGAATAATCTGTTATGTGAACTGGCTGTATCTCTAATTTTATCAATAGCTTCTACAACGGTATTTAAAGCCGTATCAAAACCTAATGTGTGTGATGTACCTACAATATCATTATCAATAGTACCAGGAATACCCATTACTGGGAAACCAAATTCTTGATTAAAAATAAGAGCTCCTGTAAAAGATCCATCTCCACCTACAACAACTAATCCATCAATATTATTATCAAGTAATTGTTTGTGTGCTTTTTTTCTACCTTCTTCTGTTCTAAACTCTTTTGATCTTGCAGATTTAAGTATTGTACCACCTTTATTAATGATACCTCTTACGCTTCTAGCGTTCATTTCTTTGAAGTCTCCTTCAATTAAACCTTCGTAACCTCTGTAAACTCCAACACACTCTACTCCATGATAAGCAGCAGTTCTAACAACGGCACGTATTGCTGCATTCATTCCTGGAGAATCTCCACCTGAAGTTAAAACAGCTATTTTTTTTATCGATTTCGACATTAATTTCTATTATTTAATATGGTAAAATTAATAAACAAAACGCACATATCGATAGTATTTTTTTTAATTAATGTCAATTTAAAACTATAACGTTTTAGTACATAAAACTAAAACGTTTTAGTTAATAAAAAAATAGCTAATACAATGAAGAACAGAGTAAAAAGCTTTTATTTTTTGGATGATGGCTTAATTGAAATGTATTCTGGTAAAGCACTTTCTTCTTCTTTTTTAATTTCTTCGGTTTCTGCTTTATTATTTTCTTTTGCTTTTTTGAAAAGTCTTTGAAGCAATTCCTTAAAGGTATCAAAATCTACATTATAAGAAAGACCAACGCCTTGGGTATACCCAATATCTTCACCAAAGTTTTGTATGCTATTCTCTCTATTAAAAACTTGAGCTGTAAGTGTGCCCTCTTCATTTAATAAAAAATCTATTTCTACATTACCAGCAACAACCGTTTCGGTAGCCCCACCAACGGGCACCCCAACTTTACCATTAATTAACACACGGTCGCTAATTTGTGTTTGTAGTGTCACACCAAAACGATCATCGGTTTGGTAATCGGCTCTGTTTTGTCCAGCTTCATAATTTAAGCCAACATTAACTTTACTATCACCAGAAGTAAAAATACTGTTTAAAATACCATTAAGACGTTCAGCGATGGTTCCAGAGGCATTAATATCATCTATACCACTAGAAAACGACCCTGTTGTTATTAAAAACAAGGCTTGCCTGTCTCTTTCGTCTTTAGACTCTAATCGATAATTAAGCTCTGACTTAATAATGGAGCTTACATTAGGAAATTCAAAACTAAAACTCGGGTCTAGTTGCTCTAAATCGCCATTTAAACTAATATTAACTTCAACAGGAATACTTCTATTTATAGGATTATCTAATAAAGGAGACGGATTGGTTTGCGTTTTATAAGTGGCAAGCATATCAATTTTTGGTGCTGCTGGCTCACCTTCCCATGCAATGGTGCCCCCTGGTTTTACTGTAAATTCTTTTTGAATTATCCCACCGTAGGCAAAATTATAAACCCCTTCGAAAACCGAGAAATCGCCCCACATATCAAATTTACCATTGGTATTTATTTCTACTAGCAAACCACCAACACCACGGCCTTTTAATGCATGGCCAGTATCTTTATCGATTATTAACTCTACCTCTGCATCTTCGGTAACATCTAATTCAAAATCAAGCTCTAATCCTTTTATTTCTTGAACGGCCACTTCTTCGCCCTTTTTACGTGCTTCTTTTTCTTCTTTTGTTATAAAATGAATGTATGAGTTATCTCCAAAAGATTCTGAATCGCTTAACGGAATTTTAAAAACAGTACCGGGTTTAGTTTCACCAACTACACTAATAACAAGCTCTTCGGTAGGACCAGAAATACTTGCTCTACCGCCTATAAATCCTGTACCATAATACAGAGATTCTTCAGTTTCTTCTGTATCTAAAACCAATAAACTTGGGGTTGTAATATTTAAACCTAAGCTCCAGTTAGAAAAATTTATATGACTTAAAGTGCCATTTAAAAACCCAACAGATTTATATTTTGAATCTATTAATTTAATTCTATTAAAAATAAAACTTTGGTTTTGTAAAGTCACAGACGCATTGCTATTAAAATCGTAATCTACATTAAGATACGGAATGCCAAGACCACCATTTTTTACTATTAAATCTCCGTTTATATCTGGTTTTTTTAGGTCTCCAACTACTTTAACATCACCATTTGCCTCGCCCCTAATATTTGATAATACTCCATCTAGTAAAGGGTTTAATGGAAATAAATTAAACGCATTGAAATCTAAGGTCACATCAATAGTAGATTTTCCGCCAGAAACAAAAATATCGCCTTTGGCTCCAAAAGATCTTGTTATATCATCTTTAATTGTGGCATCTACTTTGTAATTGGTTAAAGATTCGTTACCAATTACGGTTGCGTTAAAAGAGCCTAACATGAAATTATTGACTTTTAAATCGTCAATAACAATTGTTGAATTTGGTAAATAACTGCCGTTTTTCTGTAAAATATCTAATTTACCATTAACATTACCTGCTAAAGACAAACTATCTATATCTGGTGTTATTTTGGCTAAATCTACGTTTGTAAAATTAAGTTTTATATCTTTTTGTGTGGAATCTCTAATAAAGCCAGAGAGTCTTATTTCTTCGTTATTGTGGTTAATTTTAAACTTATCGATATCAAACTTAGTAAGTTTTTTATCAAAAGATATTTTATGAAATTTATCTTGATTTTCGTTAATCAACCATTTGTTGTCTTTTATTGTTACATCTGACTGTTTAAAACCTACAACAGATTCATTTTCTGCATTTATGGTATGAAAGAAACTTAAATTAAAGATGTCTTTATTTCGCTTACCACCAGAGAATTCAGACCTCATAAATAGCGTATCATTAACCGTTACGTTTATTAAATTAAATTTAGATACGTTATAGTATTTGGTATTTAAACTGTCTATTTCTACATAGGTATTAAATAACGGGTTGCTATTATCAACCTGCAATTCAATATTATTTGCAAAGTTTTCTAAAAACTTAATTTTGGGCGATTTAAAAGTAAGTTTAAATTTTTCTTCTTTACTTTCTACACGGCCTCTTATAAATGTGTTTTTAGCCAGTTCTAGCTCTGGGTAAATTACTTCTACAATTTTATTATATATTTTGAAATTAAAATCGATGCTTTGATTAGCAATTACTTCATGAGGTATATAATTTGTATAAATATGTCCTACTGAGTTTTCAAATAGTTTTTTTAAATCCTTTAGAAAGAAACGCCCTTTTAATTCGCCCTCAATAATATCTGGCGAATTAAACTCCACAAAACGAATATCTTCTTCAAACCTTGAAGACACATCAAACTTATCGAAATAATATGTGTCGTTTTCATTTTTATACATGGTTTTGCTAAAAGAAATTTTCCCAAAAGCATCATCAAAACTACTACTATTCATATTCATGTTAACCTTACTTTTAAAAATAGAAATACTATCTTTTTTAATAAAGTTTAGTTTGTTTAAATCTGCATAGTCTACAATAGCCTCAAAATCATACTTTCTTACTGTTTCAGAAAAATCTATTAAACCAGCGAAATTTAATTGTAGATTTTTATCATTAACATTTAAATTACCGTCAAATATTTTATTCTGAATATTACCAGCAACTTTTATTTTATTGTAGTTATAATCATTATAAATTAATTCGAAAATTTCTCCTTTTACTTTAGTGTCTACAGTCTCGGTTGTAAATCCTTTACCATTTACATTTACATCCAATGAAGCATTGCCCACTTTTGGGTCATTTAAAAAAGTACCAAAATCGAATTCTTCAAATATTATTTGTCCTTTATAATCGGCATTATCAATATCATTAATTTTAGTGATTTCTAAATTAGAATCAACAAATCCTAGCTCGGTTTTAATTTCTATATCTGCCAATACTTTTTTAGAAGTAACTTGAGAGTTACCTGTAATTGTAAAATAGCCTAAGCGCTCAAAAGACGAAGGAATTGCTTCGCCTAAAACATTTGGTAATAGCCCTTTTAAATCATTATAAGTAGATGATAAATTGGTAAAATTACCATTCATATAAAAATCATCTTCCTCTTTACTAAATAAGTTTTTAAAATTTATATCGCCATAAACTCTAGTATTGTAATTTGAATTTAACTTTAAATTACTCGTTTTTAAATTGTTTAATGTCCCAGATACATCTACACTAAACTTGGCAGATTGATTTCGGCCAAATTCATTATAAAATGTATTTAACTCATCTAATTGCACATTAGAATCGTTAAAGCTTGCATTTACATTAACCTTATCTACAAAATACTGCAAGTCTTCACGAATATAAGAGAACTTTAAATCGCCTTTTAGTACCGAATTAGGTGTTTTTATTTGCAAATTAGCAAATGTCATATCGGTTAAAGTATAAGCGAAATTTGTCATTAAGTTTTTTACTTCAACGCCTCTACTGTCTTTAAATGATAATGTATTTATACGTGTGCTTACATCGCTTCCATTTATTAAAAAATTGGTAGCATTAATATTTAAATTTTCAAAATGGAGGACTTTGGCTGTTTCTTTGTTTTCATCAGAAAGCATAAAAACACTATTATAAATAGAAACATCGCTTGATGATAATAAAAAATGACTCTTACCGGTTCTTGGGTTATCATCTTCAAATCTATCTACAAATACATCAAGATTTGTTTGAGTTTCGCCTTTATAGGTTTTTATATGGAATAAAAGATTTTCAATATCAATATCTCCAAAAACCAAATTGCCATTATATAAATTTCTAAAACTTAATATAGATGTGTTTAATTCTTCTATACTTATTAGCGTATCTTTTTTATAATCTTCAATGTAGATTTTTTTAATTTCAACATCGCCATTAAATTGCAAACTAACTTTATCTATATTAATGTTGGTTTTAAAATCATCATTTAATCGTTTAGTAGCATATTTACCCAATACTGTTTGTACTGCAGGAATAGAGAAAACCAGCACCGTTATGATGAAACAAAGCAGAATAATTCCTGCTACTTTTAATGATATTTTTAAAAATTTTTTAATGTCCTTAAAGTTATAACTTTATTAAAAATAAACTACTTTATCTTAGAGAATAGATAATTAATTATCAATATCTACTAAACTTCACTAACTCTATTTACTTCTCAATTGAAAAATAAATGAGTAGTTTTGTAATTACGAATAAAAGTAATGATTGCGATGTTTATTCGTTTTCAAAATTAACAATTATTGTGCCTAATATATATTAATGTCTTCACAAAATATTTACATTCTTGGAATTGAATCATCATGCGATGATACTGCCGCTTCAGTAATTCATAACGGACGCATTTTAAGCAATGTAGTTGCGAGTCAAAAAATACATGAAGAATATGGTGGTGTGGTTCCAGAATTAGCCTCTAGAGCCCATCAGCAAAACATCGTTCCTGTGGTACATCAAGCCATAGAAAAAGCTGGTATTACAAAAAATCAATTACATGCCATTGCGTTTACCAGAGGCCCAGGTTTAATGGGAAGCTTATTGGTAGGAACATCGTTTGCAAAATCTTTGGCTTATGGCTTAAACATTCCATTAATTGATGTAAACCATATGCAAGGACATATTCTAGCGCATTTTATTGAGGAAGATGGTTTTGAAAAACCACCATTTCCTTTTTTAGCTATGACTATTTCTGGAGGACATACACAAATTGTTAAAGTCGACAATTATTTTGATATGACCGTTATTGGCGAAACTATTGATGATGCTGTTGGTGAAGCTTTTGATAAAAGTGGAAAAATACTAGGTTTAGGATATCCTGCAGGACCAGAGATTGATCGAAGAGCAGCATTAGGAAACCCTAAAGCTTTTAAATTTACAAAACCGAAAGTTGATGGTTTAAAATTTAGTTTTTCTGGTTTTAAAACAGCGGTTCTTTATTTTATACAACGCGAAGTAAAAGCCAACCCCAATTTTATTAGTGAAAACCTTAATGATATTTGTGCATCTATACAATACACTATTATTGGTATTTTAATAGATAAATTAAAATTAGCAACTAAAGAAACTGGTATAAACCACATTGCTATTGGCGGTGGTGTTTCGGCAAATTCTGGTATAAGAAAAGCTTTAAAGGATGGTGAGCAAAAATTTGGATGGAAAACCTACATACCAAAATTTGAATTCACAACAGATAATGCTGCTATGATTGCCATTGTTGGGTATTTAAAATATTTAGAAGGTGATTTTGCTGAACAAGATATTGTAGCTTCGGCACGCTTAAAGATTTAAATAAATACAACTATTTAAAGTTATAAACAATCTCTTCTTAAAAACTTATTTAAGCTTTAATCATATCGCTTACTATTCCTTTTAAATTTGAAATTGAATTTAAAACCTACATTTATGTTTAAAAAACTACTTATTTTATTATTAGTTAGTACATCTACTTTTTTAACCGCTCAAACTTCAACAGAAAAAGAAATAGAAATTCTTGAAACCTCTGAGCAAGCTGAGGAATATTTGGAAACTAAAAAATCAAAAAAAAATAAACTCATAACTTTTAATGAAGAAAAGCATAAAACCATTTTAGCTAAAGAACTGTTTAAACTTAGTGTTGGCGGAACAAAAGTTAATGAGCGTGAGTTTGAAAAAACATACTATAAAGTAATTAATAAAAGCAAAAAAACGTATCATAGAGTAGCATACATTTATCTTGATGGCTCAAAACAAACTTTAAATAATATTAATGCATTGCGAGAAAAAATTATTGCTCAATACCATAATGGTGCTCCTTTTGATTTTTTAGCAAAACAATATTCTATGGATGCCAATGCTAATAAAGGTGGTGACTTAGGCTGGTTTGTAAAAGGCGAAATGCATTCTGAATTTGAAAATGAAGTTTTAAATGATAGTCATGAATTAAATGATATTTTTACAATAGATATTCCATCAGAAAACTGGTATTATGTGGTTTTAAAAACTCATGAACCAAAAGACATTTCTGAAATTGAAGTTTTAAAAATTGTTGAAACAAAACACTAATGCAGCTTTTTTATAGTCCAGACATAAACGAAAACACTTTGCAGTTTACTTTTGAAAAAGAAGAAAGTAAGCATATTGTAAAAGTGTTACGTAAAAATATTGGCGACACAGTACATATTACAAATGGAAAAGGCTGGCTATTTACTGCAGAAATTTCAATTCCTAATATTAATAAATGTACTGCTACCATTGTTTCTAAATTGCTGCAACCAAAACGTAAGTATCATTTACATTTGGCCGTTGCACCAACAAAAATGAACGATCGTTATGAATGGTTTTTAGAAAAAGCAACAGAAATTGGCATAGATAGCATCACTCCTATTATTTGTGATCATAGCGAACGTAAAGTAATTAAACCACAACGTTTTGAGCGTATTTTGCAATCGGCCATGAAACAATCATTAAATTGTTATTTACCAAAACTTAATGATGCTATATCGTTTCAAGATTTTATTAATCAAAATTTTGAAAGCGATTTGTTTATTGCACATTGTGAAGAAACCGATAGAAAATCTTTAAAAAAACAACTAAAGCCAAATACCAATATTACTATTTTAATTGGACCAGAGGGCGATTTTTCTGTTAAAGAAATTACCAAAGCACTTGAAAACAATTTTATTCCTGTAACTTTGGGAGAAACTAGATTGCGTACAGAAACAGCGGCTATTGTAGCTTGTCATTCTGTCGCTTTTATAAATGAATAGTTTTATATGAAATTATATTTTTCTTTATTCTTTTTCATCTTTTCGGTTTTCTGTTTCAGTCAAGACCTAGCTATTTTAAAATACAAAGGTGGTGGCGATTGGTATGGCAACCCAACTGCACTACCAAACCTTATTAAATTTTGTAACGAAAATATTAATACCAAAATAAATCCCAAACCACAAACAGTAGAAACCGGAAGTTCAGATATTTTTCAATACCCATTATTACACATGACAGGTCATGGTCATGTCTTTTTTAGCGAAACAGATGCCGAAAACTTATATAATTATTTAATGTCTGGCGGGTTTTTACATATTGATGATAATTATGGTATGGAACCTTACATTACTAAAGAACTTAAAAAAGTTTTTCCTGATAAAGATTTGGTAGAATTACCAACAAATCATCCTATTTTTAGTAGTGTTTACATATTCCCAAATGGTTTACCTAAAATACATGAGCATGATGGTAAACGCCCACAAGCTTTTGGACTGTTTAATGAAGACAGATTAATATTATTATTTACCTATGAAAGTGATTTAGGCGATGGTTGGGAAGATACCGAAGTGCATAATGATCCTGCAGATGTTAGAGAAAAAGCTCTTAAAATGGGCGCTAACATTGTTAAATATGCTTTTGAAAACTAAATTCTAAATGAATTGCAACTAACTCACTACAACACCAACTTTAAAAAACAACAGTTTCCAATTACTTTAATTTGCGATAACGTTACCAATGCACCAAATATTGGTAGTTTATTTAGAATAGCTGATGCTTTTGGTATTGAAAAACTAATACTTTGTGGAGACAATATACAGCTAGGTCGTAAAATGGCAAAAACTTCTAGGGCAACAGAGAAAGTTGTTAATTTCGAAATTTTAGAATCTGCTTCAGATGTTGTTAAACAGTTTAAATTAGATAATTATCAAATCATTTCATTAGAAATTACAGAATCCAGCAAACCCATTCATAAAGTTCAATTTTTAAAAGAACAACCCATTGCTTTGGTTATTGGTGATGAGAATTTTGGAATTTCAGAACAAATTCTAAATGCTTCCGATAATATTATTCATATTAATATGTTTGGTCAAAATAGCAGTATGAATGTGGTACAAGCAACCAATATTGCTTTATATGAAATTACCAAACAACTTTTGTAAACAGTTTTATATATTTACTTTATGAATTCAAACACAATTTCTAACGGTATTTTAAGAGCTGTGGGCATTATTATTGGTGTTGTAATATTGCTTTTCTTCTTATACCAAATTCAATCTGTAATTGGCTATATAGCTATTGCTTCTGTAATTTCTTTAATAGGAAGACCCATCGTATTATTTTTAGAACGAAAATTAAAGTTTAAAAATACTATTGCCGTAATTGTTACTATGCTACTACTATTAAGCCTTTTTATTGGCTTAGTATGGTTGTTTATACCATTAATTATAAAACAAGGCCAGAATCTATCGCTTTTAAATATAGAAGAACTACAAACAAACCTTGAGAATTTATATAGTGAGATTATAACCTATTTTGATTTGCATCAAATTGATGTTGAAGAATCATTAAAAGAGTCAAACCTTCTTTCAAAAATAGATTTCTCTTTAATTCCAGATTTACTAAACTCTGTAATTAGTGGCTTAGGCAGCTTTAGTGTTGGACTATTTTCGGTATTATTTATATCTTTTTTCTTTTTAAAAGATAGCCGTTTATTTGAAAATGGCATTTTAACGTTTATTCCAGATAATAAAGAATCGCGTTGGAAAACATCATCTACCAAAATTAAAGATTTACTATCAAGATATTTTGTCGGACTTATTTTTCAGATTCTTATTCTATTTATAATATACATGATTGGTTTACTTATAATAGGGGTTGAAAATGCCGTTGTTATAGCATTTTTATGTGCATTATTAAATCTTATACCTTATGTTGGTCCGTTAGTAGGGGCATTTTTAATGTTAACTTTAACAATGACTAGCAATCTTGGTCAATCATTCAGCGATGTGATATTACCTAAAACCTTTTGGGTTTTTATTGTTTTTATGATTGGGCAATTAGTTGATAATTTTGGAAGCCAACCTGTTATTTTTTCAAAAAGTGTAAAATCGCATCCTCTTGAAATATTCTTGGTTATTTTAATTACAGGTATTTTGTTTGGTGTAATTGGTTTAATAATTGCTATTCCTGCTTATACAGCTATAAAAGTGATTTTAAAAGCCTTTTTATCTGAAAATAAAATCGTAAAAAAATTGACTCAAAACCTTTAAGTTACACTTTGAATAAATCAATTTTAAATACTGATATACAATATTTTATAAATAATAATGAGAATTCCGTAATTAGCGATTTATTGCTTAAAGGAACTTCGTTTATTGATGTTGATACTAAATCTATTATTGAGCAAATTGAAGCCAGAAATAGAAGTAAAACAAAGCTTAAAACATGGTATGATACAGCAAATATTTACTACCCAAATAAATTAAATATTGAACAAACTTCTTCTGAAACTACTGCAAAATACAAATCGGAATTGCTAAAAGGTAATTCAATAATTGATTTAACAGGAGGTTTTGGAGTTGATTGTTTTTACTTTTCTAAACAGTTTAAATTGGTAACGCATTGCGAAATAAATGATAACCTATCAGAAATTGTTAGCCATAATTACAAACAGTTACAGGTTAATAATATTGAAACTATTAAAACAGACGGTATTGTATATTTAAAAAATTCAAACAAAATATTTGATTGGATTTATATTGACCCATCTAGAAGGCATGATAGCAAAGGAAAAGTATTCTTTTTAAACGATTGTTTACCTAATGTTCCTAAACATCTGGATACGCTTTTTACACACTCCAAAAACATTTTAATAAAAACATCTCCACTATTAGATTTATCGATAGGAATTGGAGAGTTAAAACATGTAAAAACGATTCACATAGTAGCAGTAAATAACGAAGTAAAGGAATTGTTATGGGTGCTTAAGCTTGGTTTTAAAGAAGCTATTACTATAGAAACAGTAAACATTAAAAAGAATAACACAAAACACTTTAAGTTTAATTTAGACGAAGAAAAAACTACTGAAGCTCAATACAGCTTACCACTCACCTATTTGTACGAGCCTAATGCTGCTATTTTAAAAGCTGGTGCTTTTAATCAAGTATCGCTACAATTAAAAGTTTTAAAACTACATAAACATTCGCATTTATACACGAGTAACGAACGTATTGATTTTCCTGGAAGAACTTTTAAAATTGATGAAGTTATACCTTATAACAAAAAAGCTATTAAAAACTTAGCAATACAAAAAGCTAATATCACTACAAGAAACTTCCCAGAAACGGTACAACAAATAAGGAAGAAGTTTAAAATAAATGATGGCGGTTTATCATATTTGTTTTTTACCACAGATATGAATAATCAAAAAATAGTCATTATTACCAGTAAAGTATAAAACTTAAAACTATGACGCTTGAAGAACTTGTGGGTGAATATTCTATAACTGGTACTAATCAAAATGCTGAATTAAGTAGCTATAAAGGCATACTTAATTTAGCTTTAGATGAAAACCAAAGAATAAAAGCTAAATGGTTAATTAATAACTCACAAGAGCAATTTGGAAATGGTTTTTTTAAAGATAATATACTTGTTATAAACTTTAACTATAAGAGTGAAAACACTATTTTTAAAGGAGTTGTCGTTTATAAATGTATTTCCAAAGATGTTTTAGAAGGGTTTTGGTCTGAAAAGCATGGCGACCCAAATTTTATTGGTGAAGAGCGTTGCTTTAGAAACAACCAATTAAAAGAAACCATTAATTAAACTAGGTTTATGATCTAGGCTTACTTATTCCTCTATCATATAACACTATACTACCAGCTACGGCTACATTCAGACTTAATTCAGACTTAAACTTAACTAAAAAGTGTGCTTTTTCAATGGCTTGTTTAGATAGTCCATGATCTTCTGCGCCAAGTAAATAAACACAACGTCTAGAGTGATTAAACGTTTCTAAGTCTTCAGCTGTATCGGTAAGTTCTACAGCTACTAATCGTGCTCCTTTTGGTAGATTATTATAAAAGTCATCGAACGTATCATAATGAAAATAAGGCATCGCTTTAACAGCATCATGTGTATCGCTAGCCTGTTTTGCATAACGATTTCCAATAGTAAAAATGAAGCTAGCACCTAAATTTTGTGCCGAACGCCACAAAACTCCGAGGTTTTCAGGTGTTTTTCCATTTTGAATACCTATTCCAAAAAATTCATTTGTAAAGTTATTATTCATAATATAAAAATTATAAAACAAAAAAGCTCCACTTTTGAAGTGAAGCTTTTTGTGAGCCCTGCAGGATTCGAACCTGCGACCGCCTCCTTAGAAGGGAGGTGCTCTATCCAGCTGAGCTAAGAGCCCTCAGAGAAAACATTTCTGTTTTCCGGAGTGCAAATATAAAATTAACTACATATCTAACAAAAGAAATGTTTATAATTTTTAAAATAAATTAAACATTGCTAAATGACACCTGTTTTATAAAATTAAAAATTTTATTTCTACCAAAATAAAGCATATAATACTGCTAGTAAAATACAAATTACCATAGCCCCAATATTAAACAAAGGTGTTGTTTTAAATAAGTCTTTGGTAATCTCTATGCCCTTAGTGTCATTAGCTCCTTTATTTTGTATATTACTCAATACCATTATAATTATCATGGTTAAAACAGCTGTAATTCCCATTTGGTGCATCCAAGGTTCAAAAACAGGAATAGGAATAAACTTTAGCGCTAATGCAATTGGAATTGACAAAACGGCACCCCATATAGCTGCATTGTTTGTTGTTTTCTTCCAGAAGAGCCCTAATAAAAATACTGCTAATATCCCAGGGCTTACAATACCTGTGTATTCTTGTATAAATTGAAAAGCTTGATCAATACCACCTAAAAGTGGCGCCACAATAACAGCAATAATTAAAGCTACTGCGGCAGATATACGACCAACATTGACCGTTGTTTTGTCATTGGCATTTTTATTAATATACTGTTTGTAAATGTCCATTGTAAAAATGGTAGATGTTGAATTTAGCATAGATGCCAATGAAGACACAACTGCTGCTGCCAGAGCAGCAAAGGCAACACCTTTAAGCCCTGTTGGTAAAAATTGCAATAACCAAGGGTAGGCTTTATCTGCTTGTTCTGTAGATGGCGTATTTAACATGCCAGCTTCTCCTAAATTAGCCATAATTGCCGGGTCGTTAACCATAACATAGGCTGCAATACCAGGAATAACTACTATTAAAGGAATTATAAGCTTTAAAAATGCAGCAAGCAAAATACCTTTTTGAGATTCTTTTAACGATTTGGCTGCCAAAGTTCTTTGGATAATATACTGATTGAATCCCCAATAGTACAAATTAGCCACCCATAAACCACCAACCAATACCCAAATACCAGGTAGATTTACATAATTATCATTCGATTCCTCAAGAATCATATGAAACTTTTCTGGTGCCGCTTCCCACACTTTAGAGAAACCAGCAAGTACACCTTCACCTCCAGAAACCGTATTTAACGCTAAGTAAGTAGTGACCAAACCGCCAAGTACTAAAAACACAACCTGTATAACATCTGTCCATGCAACAGCCGATAAACCACCGTATAATGAATATGCTGCGGCAAATAAAGCCAAACCTATAATGGCATAAATCATATCTACGCCCATGATGGTTTCAATAGCCAAACCACCTAAATATAAAACAGATGCAAGATTCACAAAAACATAAAGACCCAACCAAAATACAGCCAATATTGTTTTAAGATTCGTTGAAAATCGTTTTTCAACAAATTCTGGTATAGTATAAAGACCTTTTTCAATAAATATAGGTAAGAAGTATTTTCCAACTATAATTAAAGTTAAGGCCGCCATCCACTCATAAGAAGCAATTGCAATACCTAACGCAAATCCAGAGCCAGACATACCTATAAACTGTTCTGCCGAAATATTTGCTGCAATTAACGATGTTCCAATAGCCCACCATGGTAAAGATTTACTTGCCAAGAAATAATCTTCTGCATTTTTCTGGTGCCCTTCTTTATCTCGAGAAACCCATAACCCTACTCCCAAAATAAGAATAGCGTAAGCAACAAAGACTACATAGTCCCACATTTCGAATCCTGCTGTCATAATAATTGTATCAGTTTAGTTAGTTGTAAAGCTTCAAATATATAATTAAATAATTATAATTTAATATTGAATCCCCTTATTAATGAGTCACACATATCTAATTATTCTATTGTAATTTGTTGCTGTTTTTTCACATTAATTTATCTCTTAATAAATAAAATACAACTAGTAAACTCTTGTAGGTAATTTGTTAAAATTAATATATATATTTGATGTTTTATGATTAAAATAAGAAGAAAACAGAAACTTTTTAATGTATGTAAATCATCTATTTTATTGGATATTTAATACTTTTTAAGGCTTTACAAAAAAATAAAATACGTTCTATTTATAACATCATAATAAGTAATAATAAAACAACAGTAGACACTTTATTATAAACCTACAATAAATAAAAAAAAAGATAAAGCAATTTTTGTTATGTGGTTTTTAATCTCTAACTATATGCAAATTGAGAATATTGGTATTTAACAAAAATGATTTTTATTTGTTAAGTAGATAAACACTTTTGAAGTTAGTTTTGAAATTGAGAACTACTTACAAAATATAATAAAGACTGTTATATATAAAATATAAATTTTTATCTAAGTTAAAAATTCTTTAATTAAATTATATAAAATAACAACTTTAAATAAACAATTCTAATAGACTAATTAACAGCGTTTATTAGATTAAATAAAATTAATATATCGTGTATAAAATAAAGCATAATCAAGATAATAATATCATAGAAGTTGAACATTCAAACACTAAACTTTATGCCAAACTTTTTAATAACTATGGTGGCACTTTACAAGAACTATCTTTAAAAGGTCATGTTATAATAGAAAATTTAGCACCATTAACTTACGATTTAACTTATGCATCTTCCATATTATTTCCTTTTGCAAATAGAATAAAAGATGGTGCTTATAAATATAAAGGTGAAAAACATCAATTTGAAACAAATCTTAAAGAAGAAAACAACGCGCTTCATGGTTTAGTTTTTAATAAACCATTTCAAGTAATTGAAAAAAGCACGAGCGAAACATCTGCAACTGTTGTTCTAGAGTATAATGAAACTGGTATTTCTATAGGTTTTCCATATACTTATAATATTCAGTTAAAATATGTTTTTACTAAAAATACAGTTTCATTAACTGTTACTGCTAAAAACACATCACAAAAAACGTTTCCTTTTACACTTGGTTGGCATCCTTATTTTTTAAGTGATAATTTATATGATAGTGTTATATGTTTTGACTCTACAAAAAAAATTCTGATGGAAAACCGAAATATAACAGATGGTTTTAAGGATATTGATCCTATTACAGATTTTTATGTAAAAGATCAGAAATTAGATGATTGCTGGGTTTTAGACTCTGATGAAATTAAGTTTAAAACACCAAAGTATGAGTTAATAATGACTTCATCTGCTGAAAATAATTTTTTACAATTATATACTCCACCAAAAGCTAATAATATTGCTATAGAACCTACAACAGGAGTTTCAGATAGTTTTAATAACAAAATTGGTTTGCAAACCTTAAAACCAAATGAGTCTTATGAAATTACTTGGGATTTAACAATACAAGACAGTTTAATAAATGATTAAAGAATCATTATAATCTGTAAAAATTCTATTTATATTTAATGAACACATTCGAAACAACTTTAGTAGTTACTAAAGAACATATAGACGATTTAAACCACGTAAACAATGTACATTATGTGCAATGGGTACAAGATATAGCCAAAGCACATTGGCAGTCTAAGGCCTCTGCAGAAATACAAAATCAATATGGTTGGTTTTTACTATCACATTTTATTGAATATAAAAGTGCTGCTTTTTTGAATGATATTATTAATTTAAAAACTTACGTCGCAAAAGCAGAAGGTGTAAAATACACCCGTATTGTAGAAATGTATAACGCAAGTACCAATAAATTGCTTGCCAAATCAGAAACAATATGGTGTTTTGTAAATACTAAAACAGAGCGTCCAACAAGAATTCCTAAAGAAATTGTTGATTTATTTGATTAAAACATTAGTATCATACTAAATCATAATTTCAAAAGTTATATTTTTAGCCATCAAAATTTTTGTATTCAAATGAAACGTTACTTATACTTTACAATTACATTAGGAGTTTTAATGCTATGGAGTTCTTGTCGCAAAGATTTTGAATACACTCCTAGTACTGGAAACTTGGAATTCTCTAGAGATACTGTTTATTTAGATACCATTTTCACTAATATTGGTTCTAGTACGTATAATTTAAAGGTATATAATAAAAGTGATAATGATATTTCTATACCATCTATTGGTTTAGCTTTGGGTGAAACTTCAAATTACAGATTAAGTGTTGATGGCATTGCTGGAAAAAACTTTAATAATATTGAAATTTTAGCAAAAGACAGTTTGTTTGTTTTTATTGAATCTACTATCGATATAAATAACTTCCCAAATCCAGATGGTACTTATTTATATACAGATAAAATTCAATTTGATGCAGGATCAAACCTCCAAACAGTAGAGTTAGTTACATTAGTACAAGATGCTATTTTCATTTATCCAGATAGAGATAATACAACCAAAGTTATTGAAACCTTAACACTAGATATTGGTGGCGAGATTGTTGAAACCGAATTACAAGGCAGGGAATTATTACCAACAGAGCTTACATTTACCAATGATAAACCCTATGTTATTTATGGTTTTGCAACTGTGCCAAACGGAGAGACATTAACCATAAATGCTGGTGCACGTTTACATTTTCATGACAATTCGGGTATTATAGTATCAAATGGAGCAACTATTAATGTAAACGGCGCTTATAGTAACGACCAAGAATTACTTGAAAATGAAGTTATTTTTGAAGGCGATCGTTTAGAACCTAATTTTTCTGGTGTACCAGGGCAATGGGGAACTATTTGGTTGTTGGATGGCAGTATTAATAATACCATTAATTACACGACTATTAAAAATTCAACAATTGGTATTTTATCTGATGGTAATCCAGACGAAACAAACGACAAACTAACCGTAACCAACTCTCAAATTTACAACTCTAGCAGTTTTGGTATATTGGGAAGAAATACCTCTATAAATGGCGAAAACGTCGTTATTAATAATTCTGGCTTATCATCGTTTGCAGGCACTTTGGGTGGAAAATATAATTTTACTCACGCTACTATAGCCAATTATTGGAACGCTGGATTTAGGCAATTTCCTGCCCTACTTTTAAATAATTTTGTGTTAGATGAAGATAACAATGCAACCATTGCAGATTTAACCGAAGCTAATTTTAATAACTGTATTATTTACGGAAATGATAATCCTGAAATTTTACTTGATGAAATTGAAGACGAAAGTGTTGTATTTAATTTTAAGTTTACTAATTGTTTAATACGTTTTAACGACACCAATAATAGTTTTACTGGTGTTAATTACAATTTTGATGATACTACAAAATATGAAAACAATATTTTTAACCAAGATCCAAATTTTAAAGATACAGATGCCAATATGCTAATAATTGGTGATGATTCAGCTTGTATAAACAAGGGTTTAGCTAGTTTTGCACTACAAGTTCCTGTTGATATATTGAATGTAAACAGAACTACATCTACTGATTTGGGTGCATACCAACATATTACCTTTCCTGAATAAGAATAAGCTTAAAGGTTGTTATTCAACGTTTTTATTAATGTTTATTTTTTTGTTTTTTAATAATATTCTATATTGGTCGACCATTTTTGTTACTAAAAAAACAAATAGTAGCCCTAAATTAATTAAGAAACCTAATATCTTATGCCAAAATTAAAAAGAAACATGAGCAATTTTGATCGAATAATTCGATTTGTTGTTGTTCTAATACTTTTAACCTTATTTTTTGTTGGAGGAGTTAGAGGCGTTCTCGGGGTTTTATTGATTATCATTTCAATCATGTTCTTATTTGCAAGTGTTACGGCATTTTGCCCTTTCTACAAGTCAACAAATTTATCTACTTACGAAGCTGAAGATTTTATTGATTAATTAATTTTTTCTAATTATCTAACAAGATTTAATGGTTTCTAAACTTATACCATTAAATTTTAACTGGTTAGTTATCATAAACTTATGAAAACCTTTACAGATTATCTATTCGTCTATTATTTGCTAAATTAGTTACTGAAACACATAAATAATTATATAAAAAACATTGTACGTATTTGAAATAAATGATAAAAAAAACAACTTTTAAACTTTTCCTTTTACTAATCTTATTGATTGTTTTCGGTAAGAAGTCCTTTTCGCAAAAAATAATTGAGCATTATCAACCCATAAAAAAAGATAGCTTACAAATTGGAATAGGAGAAAATGACTTCTTGCCTTATATACAAAGTGGTTATATGCTAATGCTTCCAGAAGATAAAGTTATTGAAGGTGTAATCATTTTTCTTGAGGATTCTGGATATGATAAAAAGAATAAGAATGGTAAGCAGATGTATAATTTAGCTAATAAAAATGGTTTTGCGGTGCTATCGGTTTCAACTGAAATTCCTTTTGATTTTTACTTTTCTAAAACATCTATTCACTCAACACACAAACTAATTCAAGAAGCCTTTGCTAAACATAATTTGCCAAATAAAAATGTTTTCTTTTTAGGATCTAGTTTGGTAGGACATAGAGCTATGAGATTTATTAAATGTTTGAAGGAAGATGAGTATATATTTCAACCTGAAATAAAAGGTGTTATTATCTGTAATTTCACTTTGGATTGGACAAGAAAATGGTATCAGCATAAACGAGACATAAAAATTAATAAAATTAACCTTTGGGAACCAAGATTTATTAATTATATGTTGGAAACAAATTTGAACGGGACACCCAAGACTTCGCCTGAAAGTTATCATGATTTCTCACCATATAGCTACTTTGATGACAAGAATAGAAACATTAAAGTTTATAAAAACTATGCTATAAGAGCCTACATAGAGCCCGCAATTAAATACAGGTTAACAAAGTATTATAGAACGTTGTATGAAAACAATGCAACAGATATAGTTGGATTTTTATCCGAATTGGAACTTGCTGGAAATAAAAACACAGAATTAATCGTTTTACAATCCGAAGATAATCCATCACAAAAAAGGAATGCTCAAACAACTTGGAATACATTAAATAAAGATGAACTTATGGATTGGATTTTAAAACAAGCAGAAAAATAAACTTAATACTATAACGTATA
This sequence comes from uncultured Algibacter sp., assembly GCF_947495675.1. Lineage (GTDB taxonomy): Bacteria > Bacteroidota > Bacteroidia > Flavobacteriales > Flavobacteriaceae > Algibacter_B. Next base: position 89,013 of record NZ_CANLZX010000008.1, read on the forward strand.
TATTTATTGATGTTTCTCTATGTACTTAAAAGTTTCTGCAGATTTTCTTTCGATTTTTATATACAAAAAAAATCCTTTAAAAAAATAAGAATAGTAGGCCTCTTATCTGGGCATATACCATGTAAACCTATAAATAATTTCCAGGTATGAATATATAAATTAATTGTTTTGCTAATTATGACTGTCTTCTTACTCTTTTATTTCTTCTGCTACGAAAGTTTTTATCACTCTTGGTTTTGGTAAAGTAAGTTACAAAAGTCCAAACTACACTTATAGCAATAACTAAAATAATTATCTGATAAAATTCATCTGGTAAATTCATACTCTAATATACAATAAAATTTCAACTTACTAACATACAGCTTTATAGCGCTTATAGCATCTTAAGTTTATAATCTATAAAATATATTTTAGCTTATAAACTTAAGCAAATAAATACTCGTGTTAGGGATTGAGAGGTATGTTTAAAATCCTTTTTTATTATTCAAAAAAGATTGAGTAGCGTAAAGCCCAAACCTTGTGGTAACGCCAAAAACAAAAAACCCCGCTATAAAGCAGGATTCTTTTAATCAACACTCAAGCCAATTAAGACTTAGTTTTATACAAATAAAGGTTTATCCTTCATCATGGTATTTACTTTTACTTTAACAGCCTCTAGTGTAGCCTCATCTTCGAAGTTAGTAATTACTTCATCAATTAAATCTACAATGGCAGCCATATCTGTTTCTTTTAAACCACGAGTAGTAATAGCAGCCGTACCTAAACGAATACCTGAAGTTACAAATGGTGATTTATCATCAAACGGTACCATATTTTTATTTACAGTAATATCGGCTTTTACTAAAGCTTGTTCTGCTTGTTTTCCTGATACGTTTTTATTACGTAAATCAATTAGCATACAATGGTTATCTGTACCGTTAGAAATAATATTATAATCTTTAGCAACTAAAGCGTTTGCCATAGCTGCTGCGTTTTCTTTTACTTGTAATTGGTAATGTAAAAAATCGTCTGTTAATGCTTCTCCAAAAGCTATAGCTTTTGCTGCAATTATATGCTCTAATGGTCCTCCTTGGTTTCCTGGAAATACTGCAGAATCTAAAAGTGATGACATTTTACGTAAGTTTCCGTTTTTAAGTTTGATACCAAATGGGTTATCAAAATCTTGACCCATCATTATCATACCACCTCTTGGTCCACGAAGTGTTTTATGAGTTGTTGTAGTTACAATATGACAATGTGGAAGCGGATCATTTAAAATACCTTTAGCAATCATACCAGCTGGATGTGAGATATCTGCTAATAAAATAGCACCAACGCTATCTGCAATAATTCTAAAACGCTTAAAATCTATATCACGAGAATAAGCTGAAGCTCCTGCTATAATTAGCTTTGGTTGCTCTTTTGTTGCTATTTCTTGAATTTTATCGTAATTTAAAACACCTGTCTCCTGCTCTACACCGTAAAATGAAGGTTTATATAATTTACCTGAAAAATTTACTGGCGATCCATGTGTTAAATGCCCACCATGAGACAAATCGAATCCTAAAATTTTATCTCCAGGATTTAAACAAGCATGATAAACCGCTGTATTAGCTTGACTACCAGAATGTGGTTGTACGTTAACATAAGCTGCTCCAAATAAAGCTTTTGCTCTATCTATAGCTATTTGTTCTACTTCATCAACTACTTCGCAACCGCCATAATAACGCTTTCCTGGGTAGCCTTCTGCATATTTATTTGTTAATACAGAGCCTGCTGCTTCCATAACTTGGTCGCTTACAAAATTCTCTGATGCAATAAGTTCAATACCATGTAATTGGCGTTCTTTTTCAGCTTGAATAAGTTCAAAAATTTGTTCGTCGCGTTGCATAAAATAGAGTTCTAGTTAAATAATGTGCAAAAATAGGAAATAGATTAGTTATTAGTAATAAAAAAAGTAGAATTACTTTTAAGTTTTCAACGGTTTATTAACGATTAAATTTAACGCATTTTTTAGAGTATTTTTTCTAATTAAATAAAAAAAATGTGTAGGTTTGATAAGAATTCAATAACCCTTTAATATAAAAAGTTATGCCATTATCCGCTAACAATCCAGATAGAACTTCGTGGTTACACGTAGACAAAAACTCAGATTTCCCCATTCAAAATATTCCTTTTGGTGTATTCTTAACACGTGATGATATTATTACAATAGGTACACGTATTGGTGATACAGCTATAGATTTAGGTGCTTTACACCAATTAGGTTATTTTGAAGGCATTCCGCTTACCGATGATATTTTTCTACAAGATACACTAAATGATTTTATTGCTGATGGAAGAAAAACTTGGCGTGCTGTTAGAAATAGAATTGCCGAAATTTTTGATGCCAACAACGAAACTTTAAAAAAGAATACCAAACATAAAGAAACTATTCTTTTCCGTTTAGATGAAATTGAAATGAAACTTCCTGTACAAATTGGCGATTATACAGATTTTTATTCAAGTATAGAGCATGCCACCAATGTAGGAACCATGTTTAGAGATCCAGATAATGCATTATTGCCAAACTGGTTACACATTCCTGTTGGGTATCATGGTAGAAGCTCGTCTATTATTCCTTCTGGAATTCCTGTACACAGACCACAAGGACAAACCTTACCAAACGGAGCAACAGAGCCGGTATTTGGGCCAAGTAAATTGGTGGATTTTGAATTAGAAATGGCTTTTATTACCACAGATGCCAACGATTTAGGTGAGCCTATTCCAATTGCTGAAGCCGAAGAGTATATTTTTGGATTGGTTTTACTTAATGATTGGAGCGCCCGCGATATTCAAAAATGGGAATATGTGCCTTTAGGTCCATTCTTAGCTAAAAACTTTGCTACATCTATTTCACCATGGATAGTGACATTAGATGCCTTAGAGCCGTACAAGGTAGAAAGCCCAAAACCATTAAAAAAACAGCTTGATTATCTTAAATTTAAAGGTAAAAAGAGTTACGACATTAATTTAGAAGTAGCCATACAACCACAAGGATCTAAAGAAAATGTAGTGAGTAACTCCAACTTTAAATATATGTATTGGAATATGTCACAACAACTTGCTCACCATACAATTAATGGCTGCCCAGTAAACTCAGGTGATATGATGGGAAGCGGAACAATTTCTGGTCCTACAGAAAATAGTTATGGCTCCATGTTAGAATTAACTTGGAAAGGACAAAAACCTATTACACTTAAAGATGGTACCGAACGTAAATTTATAAATGATAACGATACAGTTATTATGAGAGGGTATTGCGAAAAAGATGGAACTCGAATAGGTTTTGGCGAAGTATCAACTAAATTATTGCCAGTTTACAAGAAGTAAATCTTAAAAATTTTAAAATAATAAAAACGCTCTTAAGCTAATGTTTAAGGGCGTTTTCTAGTTTGGCATCATAATTGAAATATTTATATATAACCAAATAATAAGATTATGAAGAAACTACTACTTTTATCCATTTTCGCAGTATTCATGTTTTCATGTAATACAAGAAAACAAGTTGAAAAAGCTGTTAATTCTGGTAATTACGACCAAGCTATATCTACGGCTTTAAAAAAATTAGAAACTAATAAACATAAAAAACGTAAATACGATTATGTAATTATGTTACAAGATGCTTATTACAAAGTTGTTGAACGCGATTTAGCAACTATAGCACATTTAAAAAAAGATAATAACCCAGAGGCTTACAAAGCTATATACGAATTGTATCTAGATTTAAATGCACGCCAAAATGCTATAAAACCTGTTTTACCTTTATCTGTAGAAGGTAAAAACATAAACTTTAATTTTAATAATTATAGTAATGATATAGCTATTGCTAAAGCAAACGTTTCTGATTATATGTATGAAAAAGGGCTTAGCCTTTTAGAGTTTGAAGACAAAATAAAAATTAGAGATGCTTACAATACTTTAAGTTATTTAGAGCGTATAAACCCTAATTACGAAAACACACGCGAACTCCTAGAAGAAGCTCACCAACGTGGTACAGATTACATTATAGTATCTATTAATAACGAAACACAACAAATAATTCCAAATCGTTTAGAAAATGATTTACTAAACTTTAACACCTATGGATTAAATAAGTTTTGGAGTGTATATCACACAAATCCTGTAACAAATTTAAATTATGATTATGCTATGAATCTAGATTTAAAGCGCATAAATATATCGCCAGAACGCGTAAATAAGCAAGAATACATAAGAGAAAGAAATATAATAGATGGTTACGAGTATAAAAAAGACCGCAATGGCAATGCTGTAAAAGATAGTTTAGGTAAATACATTAAAGTAGATAAAATAGTTAGAGTAAAAGCAAGAGTAATGGAAACTCACCTAATAAAATCTGCTCAAGTTATAGGCAATGTTGTTTATAAAGATTTAAAATTAAATCAAACTTTAAACAGTTTCCCTATAGATAGTGAGTTTGTTTTCGAATCTGTTTTTGCAAGATATAGAGGCGATAAACGTGCATTAAACAATAATGATATAACACTTATAAATAACATACGTGTACCCTTTCCTAGTAACGAGCAAATGGTTTATGATACTGGCGAAGATTTAAAATTACAACTCAAGGATATAATTAATTCCTATGCTGTTAGATAAAAAAAACTCCCGATTAAGTCGGGAGTTTTTTTATTTAAAATGTTCTTTAAACAAAACGGTTTAAATCTACATCATTAATAGCACCATGAGAAGCATGTGTAACCACTACCCCGTTTTTAATAACCAAAATTTGTGGCGATTCGTGCAAGACTTGAAATTTGTAGCCAACCTCATTGGAAACCTCACGGTAATTTAGCAAATCCAAATAATGCAAATCTATATCATTTTCAGTTAAACCATAAGCTTCTACAAATTGATTCATTACCATTCTACTTATCCCACAACGGGTAGAATGTTTAAAAATCACCTGCGTTTTAGTGCTCGATTTATCATTTATAGTCTCTAATTGCGATAATTCACTTAAAGGAATCCAAGGCAATACTTTTTCTTCTTTTGGTTCAGCATTTCCGCCAAATAATTTATTTATAATTCCCATATACTTTTTTCTTTTCAATTTTTAATAAGGTATATCAACTTAATATAATGGCGTTACCACAAGGGTCGGGCTTTACATTACAAGTCCTCGCTCCCTTAAAAAAAGTCGCTGTGGGCTTTTCTTTGCAATCCCTAACGCAAAACGCTTTTGCGCTAACTCAAACCATTAAAATTTTAATCTCGTTTAAGTCAGTCGAAACCATTAACAAAACTTACAAACCGACAAAAAGTCACTAATAACAAGACTTAAAGCGACATTTTGTCTTTTAAAATGACTTGGTAAGATTATTGTCTTATACAAGATGTAAAATTAAAATAATAAAATAGATTTCTGTTTTACAATTAGAAAAAGAAAAGAAAAATGATAATCCTGGCATAACAGGAATAAACAAAACTTAATAAAATGAACTTAAACAATTATACAATTAAATCGCAAGAAGCCATACAGCAAGCGCAACAAATTGCACAAGGTTTCGGTCATCAACAAATAGAAAACGAACATATTTTCAAAGGGATTTTCGAGGTTGATGAAAACGTATTACCATTCCTTTTAAAAAAACTGAATGTAAACGTATCAATTTTAGAACAAGCTTTAGATAAACAATTAGAGAGTTTTTCAAAAGTATCTGGTGGCGAACTCATGCTTTCAAGAGAAGCAGGAAAAACACTTAACGAGGCATCTATCATTGCTAAAAAAATGAAAGACGACTATGTATCAATAGAGCATTTAATACTAGCTGTTTTTAATTCCAAAAGCAAAATAGGACAAATGCTAAAAGATCAAAGTGTTACAGAAAAAGGCCTAAAGGCTGCCATAGACGAATTGCGTAAGGGAGAAAATGTAACCTCTCAAAGTCAAGAAGAAACTTATAATTCGCTTAATAAATATGCTAAAAACTTAAATCAATTAGCAAAAGATGGGAAACTAGATCCTGTTATTGGTCGTGATGAAGAAATTAGAAGAATTCTTCAAATTCTATCACGCAGAACCAAAAACAACCCTATACTTATTGGTGAGCCAGGAACTGGTAAAACTGCCATTGCAGAAGGTTTAGCACATAGAATTATTGATGGTGATATTCCAGAAAATTTAAAAGACAAACAAATTTTTGCCTTAGATATGGGAGCACTTATTGCAGGTGCGAAATATAAAGGAGAGTTTGAAGAACGCTTAAAAGCTGTTATTAAAGAAGTAACAACAAGCGATGGTGATATCGTATTATTTATTGACGAAATACATACACTTGTTGGTGCTGGTGGTGGTCAAGGTGCTATGGATGCAGCTAATATTTTAAAACCAGCCTTAGCCCGTGGCGAACTTCGTGCTATTGGTGCAACCACTTTAGATGAGTACCAAAAATACTTCGAAAAAGACAAGGCATTAGAGCGTCGTTTCCAAAAGGTAATGGTTGATGAGCCTGATACAGAGAGTGCTATTTCAATACTTCGTGGTATTAAAGAAAAGTATGAAACACATCACAAAGTGCGTATTAAAGACGAGGCTATTATTGGTGCGGTAGAATTATCACAACGTTATATCACAAATCGTTTTTTACCTGATAAGGCCATCGATTTAATGGATGAAGCAGCTTCTAAACTACGAATGGAAATCAATTCAAAACCCGAAGAATTAGATGTTTTGGATCGTAAAATCATGCAGTTAGAAATTGAAATTGAAGCCATTAAGCGAGAAAAGGACGAAACGAAGTTAAAATCTTTACGTTCAGATTTAGCAAATATTAAAGAACAGCGTAACGAGATTAATGCTAAATGGAAATCTGAAAAAGAAGTAGTAGACAATATTCAAAACACAAAACAAGCTATTGAAAACTATAAAATAGAAGCAGAAAAAGCAGAGCGTGAAGGTGATTATGGTAAAGTAGCCGAATTACGTTATGGTAAAATTAAAGAAGCCCAAGAGCAACTTGAAATCTATCAAAAACAATTACAAGAGCACTCTGAAACATCATTAATTAAAGAAGAAGTAACCTATGATGATATTGCAGAAGTTGTAGCAAAATGGACAGGTATACCTGTTACAAAAATGCTACAAAGTGAACGCGAAAAGCTTTTAAAACTTGAAGACGAATTACATAAACGTGTTGTAGGTCAAAATGAAGCAATCGAAGCTGTTAGTGATGCTGTTAGAAGAAGTCGAGCAGGTTTACAAAATCCTAAAAAACCAATAGGAACCTTTTTATTCTTAGGAACTACAGGTGTTGGTAAAACCGAATTGGCAAAAGCGCTAGCAGAATACTTATTTGATGATGATAATGCCATGACTCGTATAGACATGAGTGAATATCAAGAACGTCATGCAGTAAGTAGATTAGTTGGAGCGCCTCCAGGGTATGTTGGGTATGATGAAGGCGGACAGTTAACAGAAGCTGTAAGACGTAAGCCGTATTCTGTTGTACTCTTAGATGAAATTGAAAAGGCTCACCCAGATACGTTTAATATTTTATTACAAGTATTAGATGAAGGCCATTTAACAGATAATAAAGGGCGTGTTGCTGATTTCAAAAACACAATCATTATTATGACATCAAATATGGGAAGTACTATTATTCAAGACCGTTTTGAGGCCACAAAGGATATCGATTCGGCTATTGAAGCAGCAAAAGTTGATGTGTTAGCATTATTAAAACAAACGGTTCGTCCAGAGTTTTTAAACCGAATAGACGATACAGTTATGTTTACACCATTAAGCAAAGAAAACATTATTGATATTGTTGATTTGCAGCTTAAAAGTGTTACTAAAATGATTGCACAACAAGGTATAACGTTTGATGCGACACCTGAAGCTGTAGCTTATTTAGCAGATAAAGGTTATAATCCAGAATATGGCGCAAGACCTGTTAAAAGAGTCATACAAAAAGAAGTATTAAATGCTTTGAGTAAAGAAATTTTATCAGGTAAAGTAACTACAGATAGTATTATTCTATTAGATGCTTTTGATGATAAGTTAGTTTTTAGAAATCAAGGCGACTTAGTAGTTGAAGAGTTATAACAATATTCATAGACTATTTGTAACTATTTAGTTTTTAAATAGTCTATTAGTTTGGTTGGTTAGTTGGAAAGCAACGCAAGTCTTATTTAAAGATAAGCGTTGCTTTTTTATTCGATATAACAAAAAATTTTAATCCTTTTAAACTAAATATAAAATAAACCGTCCAGAATATACTTTTTGGTCGTATATCTAGTTATTAATTAAAATAAGTTACCGTTAATCTAAAAATTATGATTTTTTATCGATTATTTGATATAAATTAATAATTTAGCTAGACGATATATTTAAGTATATAAATTTTAATTAATAGCAATTTGATTTTAATCCATTCCTCAAGGATTTAATCTTTAACAAAAAAAAACCTACTCAATACACATGGAAATTTCCAAATACATAGACTATACATTATTAAAACCATCTTCAACCGAACGTGATATTATTGAATTATGTAATACTGCAATAGAAAATCGTTTTTACAGCGTTTGTATAAGCAGTTGTTACGTTTCTTTAGCAAAACAGTTTCTTGCAGATTCGGATGTAAAGGTTTGTACTGTAGTTGGGTTTCCTTTAGGAAGTATGTCTACTGAAGCTAAAGTCTACGAAGCAGAAAAAGCTATTGAAGATGGAGCCGATGAAATTGATATGGTTATTAATCTAGGCTACTTAAAAAGTAGAAATCATGTATCTGTTCTTAAAGATATTACAGATGTTAAATTAGCTATAGGTAAAACACCTTTAAAAGTTATTTTAGAAATTTCAGAATTAAATAAAAATGAAATTATAAAAGCCTGTGAAATTTGCTTAGATGCAAAAGCAGACTTTATTAAAACCTCAACGGGGTTTTCTAAAAGTGGTGCCACTTTAACTGCTGTTAAAATTATTAAAAAAACAATTAGAAATAAGGCAAAAATTAAAGCATCTGGTGGTATTGCAGATTTTGATACTGCAATAAAATATATAGATGCTGGCGCAGATAGAATTGGTACTTCTAAAATTATTAAAAACAAAACAAGTAATAGGCAAATTATAAATACCAAAATTTATAAAGAGTATATTGAAACGGTTAGTAATATGAATCCTTCATCTACTAATGCGCAATCTAAAAAAGTTAAAAATTAGATTTAATATTTTACAAAGAATTTAAAGTAGGACAACTTAGCTAATACTAATAATTGTTTAAGACTTGGTTATGTTATAGTATGGAAATTTTAAGTTAATTATTTCTGGTTAATATCATCAGTTTAATTTATTTAAATATTTATATGTGTTTTTATAATTAACACATATAAATTACCCTAACCACCCATCACGATCTAAACTACGATATTGAATAGCCTCACTAATATGTGTACCGTTAACTACTTCATCTCCTTCCAAATCAGCAATTGTTCTTGAAACTTTAAGGATTCTATCATAAGCTCGAGCAGATAAATTTAATCGTTCCATAGCTGTTTTTAATAATTGCTTAGAACTTTCATCTAATACACAATGTTTACGAATTTGTTTGGTATTCATTTGTGCATTATAATGTACAGTATCAGAATCTTTAAATCGATTGGTTTGCACTTCTCGTGCTTTTGTTACACGTTTTCTAATATCTACTGATGTTTCACCTTTTCTATCATCACTTAACTTATCAAAAGGTACAGGTGTAACTTCAATATGAATATCGATTCTGTCTAATAAAGGACCAGAAATTTTTCCTAAATAGCGTTGCATTTCTGCAGGCGAAGATGTTATAGGAGCATCAGGATCGTTAAAATAACCACTCGGGCTAGGATTCATACTCGCCACCAACATAAATGACGATGGATAGGTTACTGTAAATTTTGCTCTAGAGATTGTTACTTCTCTGTCTTCTAATGGTTGGCGCATTACTTCTAAAACTTCACGTTTAAATTCTGGTAATTCATCTAGAAATAAAACACCATTATGGGATAAGGAAATCTCACTAGGTTGCGGATAACTGCCACCACCCACTAAAGCAACATTACTAATAGTATGATGAGGACTTCTAAATGGACGTTGAGCCATCAAACCAGTATCTTTTACTCTACCAACAACCGAATGAATTTTGGTAGTCTCTAAAGCTTCATGCAAGGTCATAGGTGGTAAAATACTCGGCAAACGTTTAGCTAACATAGTTTTTCCTGCACCAGGAGGGCCAATTAATATTATATTATGTCCGCCAGCTGCCGCAATTTCCATACAACGTTTTATACCTTCTTGTCCTTTAACATCGGAAAAATCAAACTCAGGGAAATCTAGGTTTTTTTCGAATTCTTCTCTCGTATTTATTATGGTTTGCTCTAACGGTTCGCCTTTATCAAAATAATTAATGACTTGCTCAATATTTTCAACACCATAAACCTCGAGATTATCTACAATAGCTGCTTCTTTAGCATTTTGAGAAGGTAGAATAAATCCTTTAAAACCTTCTTCTCTAGCTTTAACAGCTATTGGTAAGGCGCCTTTTATGGGTTGTAAACTACCATCTAAAGACAATTCGCCCATGATTAAATATTTATCTAAATCTTCGGCTTTAATTTGGTCGGTTGAAGCTAGAATCCCAATGGCTAGTGTTAAATCGTATGCACTTCCCTCCTTTCGTAAATCTGCAGGAGACATGTTAATAATAATCTTTTTTCCTGGAATTCTGTATCCGTTATTTTGAAGTGCTGCGGCAATTCTGAAATTACTTTCTTTAATAGCATTATCGGGTAAACCAACTAGATGGTAACCTATTCCTTTATCTACATTCACCTCAACTGTAATTGTTGAAGCTTCTACACCGAACACGGCGCTTGCAAAAACTTTTTTAAGCATATATTTTGTTTACTGCTTAAATGTAAGAAATGTATTTTAAAATTGAAATAAACTTCAGACTTGTATTATAATTTCTTAATAACAAATTCTGAGCGTCTATTTATTTCATGCTCTTCTTCATTACAAGAATCTTCGGTTTCACATTGTTGTATTGGATGAGATTCGCCATAACCTATAGCGGTAATACGAAAGGACTCTATACCTTTTGAAACTAAATATTCTTTTGTTGATGTTGCTCTTTTTTGAGACAAATCTTTATTATACGCTTTATTCCCTCTAATATCGGTATGCGATTCTATTTCAATTTGCATAGTTGGATATTTACCCATTAAATCTAAAACTGGTTGTAATACTTTTTTAACATCTTTACGTATGTACCAAAGTTTGTAATCAAAATTTATATCGTCTGTTGTAATAACAAGCTTATCATTTATTTTCTTAATATTAGGTTCAGTTGCAATAATTTTATTTATTCGATCTTCTTTCTTTTGTGTTTCCGTTTTAAGCTTATCAGCTTCTTGTTGTTGTTTTTCCAGTTCAAGCATTTGTTGTTTTTCAAATGTTTTCTGTTTTACTTCTTGTTCTTTTTTATAAATAGAAGCCAAAGATACTAATGCTAAAGAAGCATCGTTTTTTATATTTCTTTCATCCCCAATTATAATTTTGCGTTCGGCAGCTTCATAACCATCGGCACTTGCTTTAACTATAAGAGTTATTTCACAATTAATAATATCATTAAAAGCACCATCGTTTTTAGTAATACATGTAGCTATTATGTCATTATTATTTTCTGAAACTAGAGTAAATGTGACTTTTGAATTTGGAATAGCTTCATTAGTATTTTTATCTGTAACTATACCAGTAATATACTGCTTACAATCTTCAATTATTAGAGGTTTTATTTCTCTAAAACTATAAATATCATCACTCCCTTTTCCTTGTAACCTGTTTGATGATATATACCCAGCTTTTAATGTATTATCTATATAAAAAGCAAAATCATCATATCCAGAATTAATTGGCAATCCTAAATTATCTGGATTTTGGAAACTAGTTCCAGATTTCTTAGACCAAAACACATCTAAACCTCCAAGACCAAAATGTCCGTTTGAAGAAAAATATAAATCGCCATTTTCTGCAATAAATGGAAATTGCTCGCGGTGTTCGGTATTTATATTAGAACCCAAATTTACTGGCGCACCGTAAGTACCATCTGGTTTTACATCTACATAAAATAAATCGAATTCACCTAAAGTACCAGGCATATCTGAAGCAAAATACAAACGTGTCCCATCTGGACTTAATGCCGGATGTTCTACTGAAAAATCATCACCATTAAATGGAAGCGCTTCAATATTAGTCCAAACGTCTTCAATTAATTCTGCTTTATAAATTTTTAAATGGGTAACAGATTTATCATCTTTTACCTCCTTACCTTCAGTATAATTATTTCGTGTAAAATACATGGTTTTAAGGTCCTTGGTAAAAGCCACAGAACCTTCATGAAGCTTCGTATTTATTTTATTAGAAATAGACTCTGAAGCTATATTCCCTTTTGTAATACTATCTTTATGAATCTTATATATATCTAGAAATGGCTGATTGTTCCAACCATAGTAACTACTAAAAATATTCTTTTTATGTACTTCCTTTTTTGACGCTGCATACACTAAATCATCTTGATAAGGTAACATTCCAAATTCAGAATTCTCAGTATTAATAGCTAAGTTTTCTAGATTATAACGATTACCAATTGCTATAATATTTTCTTGCTTTACAACCTCAGCATCAAAAGCTTTTATAACTGCGACATCTCCTTTTTCTAAAAGAAATTCACGACTAACACTATTTGCATCTTTATAATTGCCAGAAGCTTTAAGTGCTTGAATGTACTTAAATACATTCTCGTCTGTTTTATTACCCCGTTTGCTGTTAACCAAATAACCATATAGTCTCGCAGACGATTTAAGATCGCCAATATTATAATAACATGTAGCTAAATTTTCAACAACTTGGGTAATACGCTGTTTTGTATTTACTTTTTCGTAAAACGGAATGGCTTTCGCATAGTCCGCACGTTCAAAATAGGTATTAGCTTTTCTTAAGTCATTATTAAAAATCTTTTTTACCGAAGATTCTTTTTCCTGAGCAAACCCAGAAAACATAAATATGAAAGCAAATATTGGTAGTAATTTTTTCATCAATAATAGTTTTAGAAAAATCTTGGCGATTTTTTATATCCTTCTTTTAAACCGAATAGCGACACATCAAACAATAACACAATTTCGTGAGATCCGTTGTTATAATTAGAAAAATCTGAAATAGTAGCATCATACGAGTAAGCAACTTTGAATGATGGTGTAACTCTAAACCCTACTATACCACTAATAGCATCGTTTAGCCTATATGAAAGACCTGCTTCAAAGCGATCGTGTATTAAAGCATTTAACGATACATCTAAATTAATAGGAGCGCCTTTAACAGCCCTAGCCATAAATGAAGGTTTTAATTTTAAATTCTCGTTTACAGGATATACATAACCACCAATCATATAAAAGTGCACCTCCTCTTTACCTTGTTTTGTAGCCACAACAGCATCATCTAGTTGTGTGGTACGCAAAAAATTAGGAGCAGAAAAACCAACATAATATTGATTAGTAAAATAATATGCTCCAGCTCCTATTGCCGGATATACTTGGTTAACATTATTAGTAAAGGTTGGGTCGTTAGGATTAATTAGTTTCCCTGAAAAAGCAGAATCATATAAAGTAAAACCCGCTTTTAACCCTAATGATAGCTTACTATTTTCATTTATATTTAAAAGATAAGCAAAATCTACATTAATATTTTTTTCATTTATTTCAATAACATCTTGCCCTATTTGATCGGTTGTAAATGTTACTCCCATTTCAATCTTATCATTAAAAGGCGTATGCGCAAAAAATGATAAGGTTCTAGGACTACCTATGGTATTTGTCCATTGTTTACGATAATTAGCACCAAAATTTATAACACCAAAGTCGGTTGTGGAGTAAGCAGGATTAACAACACTCATATTATAAGTGTACTGCGTAAATTGTGGGTCTTGCTGTGCTATTGACATATTGAAAAACAATACAACACATAGAACAGTAAATATATATTTTTGCATTTTTGAATTGGTATTGCTAGTCATTATCGTTTTAAATAAACTTGTCCTTGATATGGTTTTGTATCAAATCGATTAAAATTAATTACATAAAAATATACACCTGTAGGTAGTATATTGTTGCTCAAAAAACCTGATTGGTTACTTTTACCATCCCAATAGCCAGATTCTAGATTACCTTTAAAAACAACTCGACCATATCTGTTAAAGATTTCTATGTCATAATCAGGATAAACAAATTCTATGTTTTTCAATTCGAAAGTATCATTAATAGCATCTCCGTTAGGCGAAAAAGCATCGGGTATTATTAACTCTTCTGTAGAACAAACAGTTAAGTCTACCGTTATTGCTACTGCATTACTCTCGCATATAACACTTTCTCCATTAATTATCGTGTTTACTTCATATACGGCATAATAGATTCCATTATCTAATACAGAATCAGTATTTAATAAATTCCTTGTAGAAACATCATTTGAATCATACCAAATTAAAGTATGATTTATTGGAATTACAAATCGTGTATTTCCAGCTTCATCTTCTAATAAATCTGCAATTATTTTTTCTTCAATTCCACAAAAATCTGCTTGAACTGAATTTGGCAAAGGATGTATAATATCAACTAAAGTTATAACAATCTCTAAAGTTTCACTTTTACAAGTGGCCTCTTCTATTTGGGCAAAATAAGACATGCCATTTTGTAATATTTCAGACTCGAATAAAGGATTATCATTTTCATCAAACCATAATACATTTTCACTTCCTAAATACACATTTTCTAAAGTTGGTATATCTATACTGCAATGTGCACTTATAAAATCATCATTTGAAATACTTGGGTTTGATAGCGTGACATTAACAAGTGTTCTTTCTTCACTTTCACAACCTTCAGTAAAGGTTTGTGCTGCATAAATATCTCCAGAATACATTGTTAGCTCAAAATTAATATCTATAGGTGTTGTTATCGTTTCGTTCTCATATAGTATTATAGTGCTAGAAGTTTCAGCTTGAATAAGGGTTATTAAATCTTGAATTGTTGGATTGGTATCTAAACAAATAGTTATGGTTGATATTGTAGGCTTTGATGCAATATCTAAAAGCGTAAAATTAACTTCTACAATAGTACTTTCACAGGTTCCTGCTATAATTTGTTGAGCATAAATTGGACTTGAGACATTCTCTAGTAATTCTGTTAATGGTATTGATGTTGTACCAGCTGCATCCAAAAAATAAAAAATCTCACCTTCTCTTGATATAGAAGCATCAGTAAACTCTAAATCTTCTATAGTGAAAACCATTCCTCCGGCTGTGCAATAAATATTATTTAAAGGCACAGGGTTTGGAGCTACATCTGTAACTGTATAAGTAACTTGAATACGATCACTCTCGCACCCCTCTATAGCTGTTTGAGAAACCCAATATTCCTTAGTACTATCTAATGGTAAAGATGTACTAGTATATGCCTCTCCTGTTTCAGATGTATACCATTGTATTTTAGCAGTAGAAGTTTCTACTAACAAATCGCTTATAGTTGGTGTAGCAGATGAACAAAATTCGTTTACAAGCGGTGTAGGTGTACTTGCTTTTTCAACAAAATTTATTTCAGCTTGTGTTCTATTTGCACTAGTACATCCTCCTGATATTGTAATTTCTGCCCAATATGCTTTAGTACTAACTATAATATCTGATAAATTATAGGCTGTTCCTTCCATTTCTGAGTCATACCAAATGATATCTTGACCAGAAACATCTAAATCGCCAACTGTATTTGTTACTAAAGAGCAAAAAGTATTAGTGTTCAAAACAGGTGAGGAAGCTTGAGTTACTATGGTAACCATTATTTGATCTGATCCTAAATCGCACCCTGTAATAGCGCTATTAAAAATAACATTAAACACTTCATCTTCGGTAATTTCATAAGTATCTGGCAACGATGTTCCTGCTAAATCTGTAACAGTTATATCAACATCAGGGCCAGCAAATATTGACAAATCGCTTAGTGTTACTGGACCTGTAAGTAAACAAACTTCAAAAGTGTTTTTAATTAATGTTGCTGGTTCCTCATCTCCAATTCTAAAGGTTAAACGTGCATCAAATATATGTTCTGTACCATTTTGAGTCAATCCAATATTAATACCTTGTGCTTCATAATTATCAATTTCAATTTGACTTAGACCCCTACAAGTTGCATTATCATCTTGTACACTTCTAATTATAAATACATAATCACCATCAGGTAGTAGACTAACATCATTACTGTTTGTTAGATTTATATCAATACCATCGCCTTGTGTGTTATTTGTTAAAGACACACTTTCATCTCGAGGTTCAAACTGATTTGGTTCACTCCCCAATAAGTAAATATCGAAAGTTACAGGATTATATGTAATAAATTCTCCCGAAGGACTATCAAAACCAAACTGCAAACTAGTAGCATCGCACCTATTATCTGGAACAATACTAAAGATTGGATTTGGTGGTGGTGGAATTAAATTAAGAATAGATGTTTTGATTATATCTCCGCAATGCACAAACGTATTTGACTCATAAAAAATTAATTCATTGGTGCCTTGTATAAAACGATTTGAAGGTAATGTTATAGTTGCATTTCCATTTGAAAAAACAATTTCATCAGTAAAATTTATACTATTTATAGCATACGATACTGATAGTGATCCATCAATTGGAATAAATGTTGCATCAATAACATCTATAAAAGTGACTAAAATATCATCAAGCTCACAACCAGAAGTAGAAGAAACCGAAATTGAAGGTTCTAAAAACAAATCAACATTTGATGTTGGAACTGTTAATGAAGAAGTACATAATGGAATACCTGTGCCACAAGACGGCGGTGATGAAATATCAGTTATTTCTATGGTTAAAGTTTCACTAGTAGTTAATATAAGATCTGGAAATAAATTAAATGTAGCAGTTCCATTTTGGAAGTTAACATTTTGAGTATTTGTATGTGTGCCTAATTCACTACCTGTAACATTATAAGACAAATCATAGAACCCATTATCTAAAAGTGTATTGTTATATGTTAAAGTAACTAATCCGTTGCAAGCTACATCAAATGTTGCTTCAAGAACTAATTGTGCTTCTATACAAACTGTGAAAATTGAAATTTGCTCTTCACATATTGGGTGTTCTGGTAATACTTCGTAGGCAAAACTATATGAACCAGGTCCAAAATTATTATAAATATTTTGCACATTAATTTCAAAATCTACCCCACTTGAAATTTCGCCAGTTATAGGGTCACTAATATCTGTCCATTCACCATTAGTATCTTCATCGTCTAACCTAGAGAAAAGATTTAAAGCTGTTAATCCAGACATATCATCTGTTTCACATAAATTTAAATTTTGAGGAATACCTGGATTTGGAGATCTTCTAACTTCAACATCAATTATAGCAGAACGTGACGAACAGCCATTAACTGGAGGTATGGTATATGTGAAAGTATAAGTACCTATTGGAACATTGCCGAAATTAAAAAATTCGTCAGTTAAAACTCCTGTTGCCATATTACTGGCATCTTCTGTCCAAGTACCACCTACATCTGGCCCTATTGAATCGTTAATAGTATCAATAAATATGAATAAGTCAATAATATTAACCGAATCATCATCATCTGCCTTTAGAACTTGGCAGACATTATTAGTTCCAGGGTTTTGATTACTTTCCCCTGGATAACCTCCTAAGTTTATAATGACTGTTGCAGTACTAGTATCGCAAGCAGGGTTCATGTAAGTAAAAGCATGAGGACCAAACCTATTAATTTCCCATAGATTTAAAATTCCTGTAGATTCCTCTAAAGCATCCGAGTCAAAATTACTTAGTGCGATCCAGTTTCCTCCTGGGGTTTCGCCTATTAATACATCAAATAAATTAAGTGTTTGTAAACTTGGGTCTGCTTCTTTATTACATATAGTTATTTCTGAATCTGTACCTGCACATTGCGCTATAGCTGAAGAAAAATTAAATAAAAAAAAGTAAAATAGTATAACACGGAATATATTGCGAAAGCAAGAATTCATATTTATATAGAATTGAATTTAAATGGTTGAAGATATAAAAAAACTTACATAATGATTGAAATATTATAAAGACTTATACTTACTTTTTTCTACCTTAATAGAATAAGAAAACACAATGTCTTTATCTACCATAAAATGTACTATATAATTTCCTTTTTTTGAAAATTGATTCTTTAATTTTAAAATTCTGTTTTTGCAATTAAAAAGGTTTGCCTGAATCGTTTTACTACTAAAACCGCTACTTATAGTAAGTCGCATATCTTTTATTTTAGACTCATCTAAAATTTCAAATTTGAAAACAATAGTTTCATCAACTCTTATTTTTGTCTTTAATTTTTCAGGTGTTAATGGAATAATTGCATTTTTAAATGCACTACCGTAAACAATAGGAGCTTTAACAAATTGGTTAATTGTTGGTTTGTTTTCTGATAAGAGCCATTTAGAATTTAAAGGATAATTTTTTTTGTTAAATAAGTTAGGTGATGCTAAAAAATAGCCTTCATTATAATCTTGAACAAATTTGTATGTATTAATATTAAAATATCCACTTGCCATAGTAGCATCTACTAAATACCATTTGCCATTTAATTTTACGGCATTCCATGAATGATTTGGAAAATCTATTTCGCCCACATTTCTTGAGGTAGTTCTGCTATAACCATCAACAATTTTACATGTTATGTTAGCTAAAGTTGTAAGTTCTTTAATTAAATAAGCATAACCAGAACAAATAGTTTTCTTCTCTTTAAGAAGTTTTTGAAACATTTTTGATAACACTTGATTATTCCATTTAGAAAATGAAATACTGTCATTTTTATACTTTTTACGCTTTTTTAAAGTAGTTTCTCCAAAACTATGATCGGAAGTTATATTAGAACAAACCCAAGTATGAATGGATCTAAATTTTTCTACTTGGGTGTCTAAGTTATTTGTAAGCTTATAGACCAAAACTGGCAAGTTTTTTAAACTAGAGCCCTTATATGAATTGGCTATACTATCTGCTTTATTAAAATTAATGTGTTTAAAATCCGATTTTTGTGCTTCAATAAAAAAACTTAAAAGCAAAATAAATATGGTGAGCATTTTTTTCATTTAAAAAATGCGTTTTATTTTTTGCCATAATGTAGGTTTAGATTGGTAGACATTATTTACTTCCACCTCACCCATTAAAACACAAGATACATCTTGCTGTAATTCAATATTTAATATGGTATTTATCTTTGTTTGCTCTTTTTTTATCTTAATTTCTTTTGTTACAAAACCTAGATAACTAACCACTAAAACATCACCTTCTTTTAAAGCTTTTGGAAATATAAAAGCACCATCAAAATTAGTAGATGTACCAACTGTTGTACCTTTTAATATAATATTGGCTCCTGGTAAAGGTCCAAATTCTTCAACAACAGTACCAGAAAGCCGCTGTTCTTGTGCGGGAGTTTTACCAATTTTAGTATTAATTTTAGTAGATTCAATAATTTCTGTTTTGGGCTTTTGAACTTGAGCTTGCATGTAATTAAATGATGCTAAAGACAAAAAAGCTAGTGCTGCAACTCTTAAATATTTAAATCTAGTTCGCTTTTTAAATTCTGAAATTGTAATGTTTCTATTTAATTGTGACGTATCAAAATACCCACATGTATTACTTGCTTTACTTTTAAAGTAGTTAGATAATTGTTTATCACTCATACTCCTAAAGTCTACAACTTCTTTATTGCATGAATTACAGAACGCTCCATTTTTAGTTTTGTTAAACTGATTGAATTTTTCTGAGCACGGTTTGCTAATTGTAAGATTTAATTGCTGTTTCATGATATTATTTTTTAGTTTCCTCTAAACTATTAACATTAAGGAATTGTAAAAACCTAGTTTTAGTGTAATGCAGTTTTGATTGAGTGAACTGTATTTTTTTTTCATATTCATAATTTATATTTTTTTTAAAATCTAATTATTAATACTTAAACCATATTCGTTATATTTGTTAGGACATAACGCATTTAATTATGATTTCAATTACTGATGCTATTTCAATTGTTAAAGAACATAGTAAAGCATTACAAAAAAAGACAGTCAAAAAGGTTGAAAAAGCTGGTGGATATTTGTTATTTGAAGATATCATATCCCCTATTAACATGCCTCCTTTTAGGCAATCTGCCATGGATGGATATGCTTTAAATCTATATGACAATGTAAATTACAACTTAATAGGTGAAGTAAAAGCTGGTGATGACCATCAACCTATTTTAAAAAAAGGTGATGCTGTTAGAATTTTTACTGGTGCCCCTGTACCTAATTCTGCTAATGCAGTTATGATGCAGGAAAAAGTAGAATCAAATGGTAAAACTATAACTATAAAAGATAATATTTCATTAGAACTTAATATTCGCCCTTTAGGAGAACAAGTTAAAACAGGTGATGTAGCCCTAAAAAAAGATACTAAGTTAACGCCTGCAGCAATTGGTTATTTAATCTCTTTAGGCATCACAGAAGTTACTGTATATAAAAAGCCAAATATAGCTATTGTAACAACCGGTAGTGAATTGATTGAAGCTGGACAAGAATTAACTTATGGCAAAATTTATGAAAGTAACTCAAAAATGCTATTGAGTACACTATACAGTTTAAAATTTTATGATGTAACGCTATATAAAGTTGAAGACGATTATAATAATACACTAAAACTGCTAAATACAGTAATTAATGATAATGATTTAGTTTTAATTACTGGTGGCATATCAGTAGGTGATTATGATTTTGTTGGCAAAGCTTTAAAAGAATTGGAAGTTGAAGAACTTTTTTATAAAGTGAAACAAAAACCTGGAAAACCACTATTCTTTGGAAAAAAAGATAATACTCAAATTTTTGCTTTACCAGGTAATCCTGCTGCGGCGCTATCTTGCTTTTATATTTATGTGTATATCGCATTGCAAAAAATGATGCATCGAAATATTTTAGAATTACCACGAATACAAGCCAAATCAATATCAAATTTTCAAAAGAAAGGCGATAGACCTCAATTTTTAAAAGCCATTTTAAAAGATGGATTTGTTGAAATTTTAGAAGGACAAAACTCATCCATGTTACAAACTTTTGCACTTTCAAATGCATTAGTCTATGCACCTGAAACTGTTACAAAAATAAACAAGGGTGATATTATTGAAGTCATTCAATTACCTGTTTAAAAAAGTATTATGAGATACAAAATAAAAAGTAGAATCTGGATTGAGTCCGAAAACAATGTGCTCCTTGGCGAAGGTAGAGTACATTTATTAAAGGCCATTCAAGAAACTGGCTCGCTATCAAAAGCAGCAAAGACTTTAAACATATCCTATAAAAAGGCCTGGCAAATGTTGGACTCAGTAAATAAATCAGCTAAAAAACCAGTAACCATAAATAGTATTGGCGGCAAAGGTGGCGGCGGTGCAGAACTTACAGAGTATGGAAAGTCTTTAGTTATGGCTTTCGATGAAATCAATAAAAATTGCTGGG
Organism: uncultured Algibacter sp.; assembly: GCF_947495675.1. Lineage (GTDB taxonomy): Bacteria > Bacteroidota > Bacteroidia > Flavobacteriales > Flavobacteriaceae > Algibacter_B. Next base: position 110,602 of record NZ_CANLZX010000008.1, read on the forward strand.
AGTTTTTAGATAAACAACTTGATAAAATAAATTTATTATAAGTGTCTTGAGTTATAAATACTTAAAATGCCTAAAGTTTAAAACACATGGATAATAAAGAATTTGCTAAAAATTTAGAATATAGAACAAGACAATTTGGAATATCTATTATCAAATTATCTAGTGCATTACCAAACTTAATTGAAGCAAAAGTTATTAAAAATCAAATTACAAAATCTGGCACAAGCATTGGTGCTAATTACCGTGAAGCAAATAGATCAAGGAGTAAAAGAGATTTTAAAAATAAAATAAAAATATCTGAAAGTGAAGCAAGTGAAACCGAATATTGGCTAGAAATAATATACGATTTAAATTGGATTGAAGTCGAAAAACTTAACCCTTTAATGAAAGAAGCAAAAGAACTTTTAGCACTTTTCACTTCAATTTCTAATAAACTTTAACACACTTATGGAAACACATGATTTTAGACACTTTTAATTTTAGACACTTTAGGCATTAATATGCTCAAAACCGAAAACATATATCTCTTTCTAGCTATCCTTCCTATAGTATCCTTTTTATACTCTAGTGTAGGTCATGGCGGAGCTAGTGGTTATTTGGCATTAATGGCTTTGTTTTCATTTGCGCCAGAAAGTATGAAACCTACTGCCCTGTTGCTTAACATTTTTGTTGCAGGAATTTCATTTTACTACTATTACAAGGCCGGACATTTTAATAAAAAGCTTTTTCTAGTGTTTGCTATAACATCAATTCCCTTTTCTTTATTAGGAGGACGATTTGATATTGATGCCTCAGTTTATAAAAAAGTATTAGCCGTTTTATTAGTATTTGCTATTCTAAAAATGCTAAACGTTTTTGGAAAAGAAAGCCAACACATAAAACAAGTAAAACGTTGGCAAGGGTTAATTATAGGGGCTGTTATTGGATTTTTCTCTGGACTTATTGGAATTGGTGGCGGAATTATATTAACCCCCTTAATTCTATTATTACATTGGGGAAAAATGAAAGAAGCAGCGGCGGTTTCTGCTCTATTCATATGGGTTAATTCTGCTTCCGCATTAATTGGTCAGTTTAGCGTTGGTGTTAGCCTAGAAAAAGAATCTTTCTTACTTGTTGCGATTGCTCTTACGGGTGGTGTTTTAGGTGGCTATTATGGAAGTAAAATCATTAACAACCAGCGTTTACGATATATTTTAGCTTTTGTATTAATTATAGCTTGTGGCAAATTAATATTTACTTAAAATGATAGACAAAAAGGACATAACAGGCATTATTTTAGCCGGCGGAAATAGTTCTCGAATGGGAACAGATAAAGGTTTTTTATTATTAAACAATAAACCTTTTGTAAAATATAGTATAAATGCTTTAACCCCTTTAGTTTCTGAGATTATTATTGTTTCTGATAATTCGGACTATGATGTTTTCGGATTTAAACGTATTGCAGATATTACTAAGAATGCTGGTCCCGTTGCTGGAATTTGTTCTGGATTAGAAGCCTCTAGAACAGATTACAATTTAATTTTAAGTTGCGATATCCCTTTGATTAAATCTCAAATACTTGAGAAATTAATAAAAAATATTGATGATACCTCGCAAATTATTCAAGTTGAAAGCAATGGAAAAAGCATGCCATTAATAGCGTTGTATAAAAAAGAAGTAGCAAGTACTTTTAATACATTTTTAAAAAATGATGAAAGACGATTACGGCTCGCTATTAACAGTTGTAAATCAAAGAATATCGTGTTAGATGAAGAAGACGCGATTACCACAATAAATGTTAACACTAAAACCGAATTAAAAGCACTAGAAGATGCATATAAACATTAAATATTTTGGTCAAATAGCAGAAATAACAAATACAGAAGAAGAATCTTTAGAGCTTAATGGACGTCTAGTTTCTGAATTATTAGAAATACTAAATCAAAAATATAACAAACTTAAGAGTATAGATTTTCAAGTAGCACAAAATCAAGAACTAGTTTCTATTGAAACCGAATTAACTGGAGCAGAAATTGCATTATTACCACCTTTTGCAGGGGGATAATTTATTATGGGAAGATACAACAGACATATCATTTTATCAGAAATTGGTCAAGTAGGTCAAGACAAAATTTCAAACGCTAAAGTCTTAGTTATTGGAGCTGGCGGTTTAGGCTGTCCGGTTCTACAATATCTTACTGCTGCAGGTATTGGTACAATTGGTATAATCGATTTTGATGTAGTAAATATTTCAAATTTACAACGCCAAGTACTTTACGGTAGTTCTTCTTTAGGACATAATAAAGCAATTGCCGCCAAAAGCCGATTAGATGATTTAAATAATGAAATTTCTATTATTGCTTACCCAGAAAAATTAACACATAAAAACGCTATTCCTCTATTTAGTGAATTCGATATTATTGTTGATGGTTCAGATAATTTTGAAACTCGCTATTTGGTTAATGATGCTTGCATAATTACTAACAAGCCTTTAGTTTTTGGAGCCATTTATAAATTCGAAGGTCAAGTATCTGTTTTTAATTATAATAACGGACCAAGTTATAGATGTTTGTTTCCTAATCCTCCAAAAAAAGATACCGTACCAAATTGTTCAGAAATTGGAGTTTTAGGTGTTTTACCGGGTATTATCGGTAGCATGCTGGCAAACGAAGTTTTAAAAATCGTTTTAGCAATTGGAAATGTGCTTTCAGGAAAATTACTTTGTTATAATGCTTTAACATCTCATACTTTAACATTAAAAATAAACAGAAATGAAGTTCAGATTCATTCTGTTTTAATAGATAAAGACAATTTTGAAAATAGAAATAGTCAAGTTAATTGTGAAGTTGAAACACCAATAGTTTCAGTAACAGAATTATTACCAGCAGAAAACATTCAATTTATTGATGTAAGAGAATTAAATGAATTACCAAAAATTGAAGGTTTAAGAGTAACCTCCATTCCATTAAGTCAGTTAGAAAGCCATTTAAACAAAATAGATTCAAATAAAAAGAAAGTGCTTTTCTGCCAATCAGGAATTAGAAGTAAACGAGCGATTACAATATTACAAGACGCACATATTACAAACTGTTTTAGTTTAAAAGAAGGCGCATTAGAATTAAATAATTACACAAAAACATTCACAAATGAAAGATAAAAAACCAAAAAGCGTATTTAAAGAAGGCGCTATAACCTCAGATTTTATAGGGAATTCTATTTACAAACATCAAACAAAAACAAGTATAGGTGCACATAATATTTTTTTAGGTCAAGTTAGAGCAGATGAAATAGATGGTAAAACCGTTTCAGCTATAGAATACACGGCTTATGAGGATATGGCAAATCAGAAATTTCATGAGATTAGAGAATCTGCCTTTGCTAAATTCGATTTAACTTGTATGCATATTTACCACAGCCTTGGCACTGTAAAAGCAGGAGAAATTTGCTTATTTGTATTTGTGTCTTCACCAAGACGAAAAGTGGTTTTTGAAGCTCTAGAATTTATAGTAGAAGCTATAAAAGCAGATGTTCCTGTTTTTGGGAAAGAGATTTTTGAAGATGAGAGTCATCAATGGAAAGTAAACTCTTAAATGTTTAATTTGTTTTAGAAATTTATCGTTAAGTCGAGAATAACTAAAATTCAACATATCAACATAAAATGGTAGATATAACTCACAAAAGTACCACACTAAGAACCGCAATTGCTCAAGCCGTTGTAAAAGTTAGTAAACCAGAAACAATTTCTGCAATAGAAAATGATACTGTACCAAAAGGCAACGTATTTGCTATGAGCAAAGCTGCAGGTTTGTTGGGTGTAAAACGCACACCAGATATTTTACCAGATTGCCACCCCTTACCTATTGAGTTTACTGGTATAGAATATAAAATAGATGGATTAGAAATAACAATTTTATTTACTGTAAAAACCATTTACAAAACAGGCGTTGAAGTTGAAGCTATGCACGGTGCTAGTGTTGTTGCTTTAAATATGTACGACATGTTAAAACCTATTGATAAAGGCATAGAAATTCATGCTATTAAATTGCTTACCAAAAAAGGTGGAAAATCAGATTTTAGAGATAAATTTAGAAAAGATTTAACTGCAGCCGTTGTTGTGTGTAGTGATTCTATTTCAGCAGGACATAAAGAAGATAAGGCCGGAAAAGCTATTATTACAAAGTTAAAAACTTGTGATATTACACTATCTGAATATGTAATTATTCCAGATGAAAAAGAGATTATTCAAAAAAAAGCTAAAAGTTTTGAAAAACAAGGTGTCGATTTAATAATTTATACTGGTGGTACTGGTCTCTCAGGACGCGATGTAACACCAGAAGCCTTAATACCTATTTTAGATAGACGCATTCCTGGTATTGAAGAAGCTATTAGAAATTATGGACAAGATCGCATGCCTTTTGCCATGCTTTCTAGAAGTGTTGCAGGTACAATAAATAATACATTACTATTGGCATTACCTGGTTCTACAAATGGCGCCAAAGAGTCTATGGACGCCATATTCCCATCTGTATTACATATTTTTAGAATTTTAAAAGGTGCAAGACACGATTAATGGATAAACATAAAAACATACTCCAAGACACACATGGTAGAGACCATGCTTACTTACGCATTTCATTAATTGAAAGATGTAATTTACGTTGTACTTATTGTATGCCCGAAGAAGGTGTAAAGTTATCTCCTAAAAGCGATTTAATGACTTATGAAGAGATTTATGACATTGCTAAAACATTTGTAGACCATGGTGTAACTAAAATTAGACTAACAGGTGGTGAACCCTTAATTAGAAAAGATATCCCTGTAATTTTAGAAAAATTAGCAACCTTACCAGTTGAACTCTCAATAACATCAAACGCTGTTATTATTGATAAATTTATAGATATACTTAAAACCAATGGGGTTAAAAAAATTAATGTGAGTCTTGACTCATTAGACGAAGCTAAATTTAAACACATCACTCGCAGACATGAATTTAAAAAAGTTTACAATAATATTCTATTACTTGTAGAAGAAGGCTTTACAGTAAAAGTAAATGCTGTTTTAATGAAGGGTTTTAATGATAATGAAATTATAGATTTTATCAATTTTACAAAAGATTTACCTATTACTGTTCGCTTCATTGAATTCATGCCTTTTGATGGCAATAAATGGGATATGAGTAAAATGGTGTCTTATGCAGAAGTAATGACTTATGTTAATACAACTTATAAAGACAATCAAATTGAACGGTTACAAGACGCACCTAATGACACATCAAAAAACTACAAAATTAAAGGCTATAAAGGCAGTTTTGCAATAATTAGTTCTGTTACTAATCCGTTTTGCGATTCATGCAACAGATTAAGATTAACAGCCAATGGCCAATTAAAAAATTGTTTATTTTCTTCTGGAGAATCAGATTTACTATCTGCGTTGAGGAATGGAAATTCCATAGAGGCTATTATTCAAAAAGCTGTTCAAGCTAAATTTAAAGTTCGTGGTGGCATGAACACTTTGGAAAAACTAAAAGAACCTAAACTACATAATAACAATAGAAGTATGATTACTATTGGTGGTTAAACATTTTATTTATCAATATAAACCTCTAATAGTTTTGCTTGATTAGAATTAAGAATAACCTTTTTAGCTTTTGCAGGAATTAAAATGGTTTCTCCAGTTGTTACTGTTTCAGTTGATCCATCTACTGAAATATTAGCACTCCCTTCAACACACATAAAAATCACAAAAGAATCTAAGTTATCATATTGCTTTTCTTGTAAAGCACTAACTTCCAAAATGTTGGTTGTAAAATACTCACAACTTACCAAACTAGCGCTACTGTTTTCTTTTAAAAAATAATTAGCTTTAGATTCGGTTTCAAATTCTTTAGTAGCTTGTTCTGCTAATTGAGTATGTAATTCACGTTTTTGTCCATTATTATCTACTCTATCCCAATCGTAAACACGATATGTGATATCTGAAGTTTGTTGAATTTCAGCTGCTAACACACCTGCACCAATAGCATGAATTTTTCCAGCTGGAATAAAAAAGCTATCGCCTCTTTTAACTTGTTCTCTATTAAAAATAGTATCAACATTTTTTGATGTAATATGATTTAGCATTTTAGGGCTAGTATTTTTATCTTTTAAACCTAAAACAATATCTGCACAATCATCGCTATCCATAATATACCACATTTCGGTTTTACCAAAGGAGTTGTGGTGTTTTTTAGCCATTTTATTGTCTGGATGTACTTGAACAGATAAGTCTGTTTTAGCATCTAAAAACTTGATAAGTAAAGGGAAATTAGTTCCAAAATTGTTAAAATTTTTAGTTCCTATAAAATCTTCTTTATGTGCTTCAAGCAATTTTTTTAGACTATCGCCTTTATAAAAACCATTACTTACAACCGATACATTTCCATTAACATCTGAAACTTCCCAGCTTTCACCAATATTGTCTTTATCTTCACCTTTTCCTAAGACGCTAAATAGTTTATTGCCTCCCCAAATTTTTTCTTTTAAAATGGGATTAAATTTTATAGGATATACTTTCATTACTTTTTGTTAATTAATTTTTTCTAAATAATCTGTTATAGAAAACACACTTTGGAATAATGTTTTTTTTATGCTACTTTTCTCTTTAAGCTTGTTATTGTAATTTAAAATAACATCTTGATTTTCTCTTATATGTTTTATTACACCACTAATACTATGCTTTTTATTGTTTAACAAATTAGTGCTAACGTAGCCTATATGTTTCAAATCGAACTGGCTAAACATAAACCTAGCACCAGAACGTACTGCAGAAATATCAGATTTGAATTTTTTGATATCTACAATTGAAACATTTGTTTTACTCATTTCTTTTATATCTTTTAAAACTTGATATGTTGTATCTCTACTTGCGTTATTTACAAAACATAGATCTAAATATTTAGTTTTATTTAAATGCTTAATAAACTTATCCTTATCAATATTTTTTTCATCATTATGACATACTATAATAATACCTATACGTTTCATCTTGTGTATGTTTTAACGTTAAGCTATTTTAAATGAACTTTCTTTTAACAGTTTAGAGCTTATTTTTTTGCCTCTATAAACCCATGCTATTTGAGCTAATTGACCAATAATTTTTACGGAGTCTTTCATTGAAAGCTTTGAACCATCAGCATGAATCCATCTTTTTAATGGTTGCTCACATAAAATTGCTCTTGCTTTTTTTAAACCGAAATGTTGAGACATCCTTTTAAAAATTTCAACATCAAATATCCATTGCGTTACAAACTTTTTTCCAAAAGCAATGTCTATGACATCTTTACTAAAAATTTTGGCGCCACATTGTGTGTCTTTAAAATCCATTTTTAAAATCTTTCTAATAATAAAGTTAATTGTTAAACTAATTATTTTACGAGCAGACTCTTTTGTAATGTTTGCACCCATTCTTGATATTCTTGATCCGCTTACAATTTTAAAGTCCGATGTTTCAATAGTTTTTACTAAATCATCAAAATCTGCTAAATCTGTGGATAAGTCGGCATCAAGAAAACCTATATAATCTAAATCTTCTTTTTTTGCCATGTGCAACATGCCTAAACGAACAGCTTCAGCTTTACCGCCATTTTTCTCACAATCATAAACCGTAATAAAATCTTCTCTTCCTTTTTGTAAATCTTTTAAAACTTCCAAAGTTTTGTCTTTACTACCATCATTTACAAAACATAAATGGTAACCAGAATTTTTATCGATATAACTAATAAACTCTTCACTTAACAAACGTTCTTCTTCATTATAACAAGGTATTACAACTCCAACACAGCGTTGTTGAATCATAACATTACTATTATTAGCAATATTTTCAGTTTCTGGAGCACCAATTAAGCGTTTTACACGTGCACTAATTTCATTTAGACTTAACGGTTTTTTCATGTAATCATTAATACCTAATTCAAAACCTTCAGTAATTGTTTCATCTTTAGTATTTCCAGATAAAACCATTATTGGTGTATTAGCGTTTTTAGAATTCCTAACATGTTTTACAATATCTAAACCAGAAACGAAAGGCATATTAATATCTACAATTACTAAATCTGGATTGTATGCATCATAAAGCGCTATACCTTTATTTGGATCTATTTCAATCTTAACATCATATCCCAATTCCTTTAACCTTTTTTGCAAAGGAAGTAATACTAATTGTTGATCGTCTATGGCTAATATTTTCATGATTATAGTTTTTAAAAATTAAATTAATGTGTTTCGAAAAAAATGTTTAAACGTTTAATACGTGCACAAATTTCATCTAAACTTGTTGGTTTTTTTATGTAATCATTAATACCTAATTTGAAGGCTTCGGTAATAACATCAGGACTGGTATTACCAGATAAGACGATTATTGGTGTTGATGAGTTTTTATTAATTCTTATGTGATTAATAAATTCTATACCAGAAACATCTGGCATATTAATATCTACAATTACTAAATCTGGTTTAATTCTATTAAAGATTCCAATTCCTTCATTGGCATCTGTTGTTGTACTCACTTTATAACCTAATTCTTCTAATCTTTTTTTTAAGGGTAAGAGAACTAATTGTTCATCGTCTATTGCTAATACTCTCATTTTAATGGATTTTGTTGATTAATTATAGGTCAAATTTACACTTGATGTTGCTATTAAAATTAATAATTAGATTAAGTAATATGCAAGTGTAGATGAATGGTAGATTTGTGTAGATAAATAAAATAATTTGTAGAAATTAAATTATTTATCTTTACCCTGTGGCTATTACAGCTCGAGTAATTAATGAAAGAAACCTCAAACAAATACTTAATCGCTGCTATCCTTTTAGGGTTAGCATTTCATGGTAGTTCCATATTTTTTACTTTGGAAACTACTTATGATGCGTTAATACACTTATTCTTTGCAGATCACTATGCTAATAGTTGGTTTGAACCCTGGAATTATGAATGGTATACAGGTTTTACCGTACAGAGTTATCCTCCTTTAGTACATCAAACTATTGGGCTATTGTCTATGATTGGTGGTTTAAAGTTTGGCATGTTTAGCGTTGCTCTTATTGCCATTGTTTTATTTGTAACTGGAACATATAGATTTTCTTTGATGATGACAGCCAACAAAACCGTTGCTGGTTATGCTTGTGTATTAGCTGTATTTTCATCTTCGTTTGTTGAGACCCTTCACATTTTTGGTCAATTACCTAGTATTGTTGGTGTTTCGGTATTAATGCATGCTTTACCAGAAATCTATTTATGGTTAAAGACTGGTAAGAAATGGTACTTAGCAACTAGTTTATCACTTATTGCTGTAACTGTTACATCACATCATGTGACCCCTATTTTTGGTATGGTATTTTTTATATTTCCTTTAATAGGTATGGTAATAATGGATGTTTCTAGAGAGCAAGTCAATACCATGAAAGAAGTGACATTCAAAATATTTTTGAATACTTTTTTTAAGCTTTTTAAACGTATTGTAAGTTTCGGAATGTTGTCCTTAGTATTAATTATTGGATGTATTTTTCCATATTGGTTAAACTCTAAAGCCAACCCCATAACACAGGTTCCTATTCCCCATGGTTCGCGTGATAATTTTTTAGAAATCACCTCTTCTGGTTTGGTATTCTTTTTAATTCCTTGGGGAATTTTACTCATACTTTTACCTTATATATTCTATAGATATTATAGTAAACGCTATTTGTTTTTTGGTTTATCGGTAACTATATGTACTATTTTAGGTACTGGAGGAACCACGCCTGTACCTTTAAAAATGTTAGGGGAAACGGCATTTAACATATTAACTTTAGACCGTTTTACACTTTGGGCATCAATTTTATCAATTCCTTTAATGGGTGAATTTGCTTATCGTTTTGTTGAAGGCGATTTAAAGACACTAATACAAGAGAAATTTGGGGCCGTTTATCATAGAATAATTGGTGGCATCTTAGCAGGATTAGCGGTATTTATGGTGGTATTTACTATGAGTTTGAATTACTTCAGACCATCGCAACCACAAAAAATAAAGATGTTGCCTATCGTTAATTTCTTAAATCAGGATGATCATGATAAATGGCGATTCTTAACATTAGGTTTTGGCGATCAAATGGCTTGGCTAAGTGCACAAACCAATGCTATGACTGTGGATGGTAATTACCATTCGGCAAGACGCTTACCAGAACTAACAACCAGACCTATTGAGCGATTAGAAAACTCAAAATTTAAAGGTGTTGCTGGTATTGGGTCTTTACAACAATTTTTAACCACACCAGAAAAATATAATCTTAAATACATATTTTCTAACGATAAATTTTACGACCCCATACTCTATTTCTGTGGTTGGCAACGTTTAAGGCAATTAGAAAATGGTATTATGGTTTGGGAGCGACTTAACATTCCGCCAGTATCATCCATATTACCTAAAGAAGATGTTGCTAAATGGCTAAAAATACATTGGGGTATTATGCCTTTTTTAACTGTTTTAATTGCATTTATTTTAAACATACAAATGCTTTGGGTAATTGCTTTAAAAACCCGTATTAAACCAATACCAGACTTTTTAAAATTTCCTGTAACCTATAAGAAATTTAATAGAAATGTATTACGCATTACACATGTTTGGTCTTTTATTTTAGCTGTTGTTGTGTTTTACGGTATTTATTTGTTTTATTTAAAAAACGATACCCAAAGGAGTCCTGAAAATGCCATTATTGCGTATTATGATGCTTTAGACTTTAAAGAATTTGAAAAAGCGCATAGTTTAATTGATCCTATTAACACTATTCCCATTGCCCAATATATGCTAGAAATTTCGGTAACTGATGGTTTATTGAGTAGTTATGCCAAAATGGATGCTATAGAATCTGAGATCACCAAACACAACGATAGTACAGTTTCTGCAAAGGTGACTACACAATGGATTACTCCTTTAGAGAAAATTGAAAAAGTTGATTACAAATCATTATCTAAACGCAATGGCAAATGGTATTTACAAGCAGACGATTTAAATAATGACTTACCACCAGATCAATTATATTCTGATAATGTAACCAAATATTATAATCAAGGTCGTAGACGTATTACTACCGAACAAACCCATCACGAAGATATTTTAAAACAGCCTGTTTTAGAAGTCGTCTCTGCTAAATTGGTGCAATATGATGGAAGTTATGCCATAATTGGCGAAGTGCAAAATATAGATAATGTGCCTGCAGATGTTATTTTAAAAGGTACACTTTATAATAACGACAACAAACAACTAGCTACGTATAATGCCAAATACCATGTAAAGCATAAATTAATGCCTAAAGAATCTAGTAGTTTCCGTATAAATTTTGAAGGTATTGCGTGGTCAAAAACACAAGATTCTATACCAGACACTTTTAATCCAGACGAATTTACACCCGTTGAGTTTGAGGAACAACCAACTAAATTCAACTTACAAGTTGCAGGAAATGTTGCTGGGTCCGACTTATACAAAAATGTAGTATTAAGTGCCATTAACATAAAAGATAACACCATAAATGGAAACTTATTTAATAGTGGCATTCAAGAAATAACCATTCCGCAACTTTTAATAACGTATTATGATGATAACAAAAATATGGTTTGGGTAGACCATTTATTTGTAAAAGCTGGAGTAAGGCAACAACGTAAACAACATTTTGAATATTACATTTTAAAAGATGGTAAAGTCAATATTATTAATGAAAGCATGAAAAACATTTTTGTAAACGGTTTGCCAAACGAAGACATCTCAGATAAAATAGTACCTAACAGAATTATTAATCATACCAATGCGCAATTACAACCTATTACGCATCCAGATTTTAGTTATATCAAAATAGAAATTAACACCTATATAGGAAGCCCTAATTAATGCAGTTAAAACGTACATATTTATTTCTTTTAGGATTGATTTTATTATCATCGTTTGTTGTTGTGCAACAAAATGAAACGCTATCTAAAATTGCATTATTAACCACACAAACCAAGTTTGAAGTTGGGAATACTGTCGTTTTAAAATTTTCAACTTCAAAAAGCACAAAACCACTACTCTATTGCTCTAACAGTTATGGTTCAACATTAGTTAACGCTACGTTAAACAATAAAATACTAGAGTATAATATCCCAGAAAATATCACGAAAAAAATAGGCGTCTTAAATTGGAAATTATTAGACAAAAATAATGCACTTTCTGGTAAGTTAATCATCAATCCAAAAGCGGAGGTGGCCACTATGGAAACTTATATTGGTCCACCAAGTATCGAAGCTGGCGGAGATGATTATACCATGTTAGTTGTGATTCCTACAGATTCATTAGACAATCCTGTGCCAACAAATACTTTGGTAAATACTAAGTTTCAGTTTTTAGCTTCAGAAGAAAATAAAGACATTGTTACAAATAATTTAATTGCTTTCAATAATATTTATTCTAAAAAAGAAAGCGGACGCATGTTGGTTTCTTCTGAAAGTTTAGGTGTTAACTCAAAAGAATTTACTATAAATATTGCTGCCGCAATACCTACAGACTTTACCATTTCTGCATCACGACCTCATGTTTATGCAGATGGAAATCAAATTACAACTTTCTCTACTTCTGTAATAAAAGACAAACACAAAAACTTGGTTAGTGATGGTACGTTTGTTACGTTTTTTATTACTAATTCTGATGGTAACATTCTAAAATCTACAGGTACAACTATTAATGGTATTGCAACAGCAAAAATGATTCACCCAGATTATGCAGATACATGGAGTATTAAAGCATATGTAGATGGTATGTCTGAAAGCAATAGTATTTCTCTTGGCTATAAACAAGTTATTCAAGATTTTGAAGTTATATTTTCAGAAAAAAACAGAACAATTACTGTTGGCCCATTACAAAGTTTTATGAAACAAATGATTCCTGATGGATTACATGTAAAACTGAATATCTTTAAAGATAATAAGCTAGTAAATACTTTAACCAAAACATCATTTAATGGGTATGTTACATTTAATTTAAAGCCTGCTATTTATCAAAATGACATCTATAATTTTAGTATTGAAACTGTTGGACTATCAAAAGATTTTAAAACAAAAAAACTATGGTAGGTCTTAGCAAAAATATCATGCGTAGCATATTAATACTCTCATATATTTTGCTGGTAGGTTTAATAATATCTGGTGTTAGCGCATTATTTAGTTATCTAAATACTGGAGCAGATCGCAGTACAATGCTACATACCGAAATTAAAAAAGTAGATCAATATTTACCAAAAGTTAATTGGCAGCCTTTACAAAATGAAGGTAGGCCCATGGATAACCAAACATTAAACGCCTTGCAAAACGATTATTTAGATGCTTGGTATGTTAAGCAAATTGCTTACAAAACTAACAAAACTGCTGGTATTAAAGATTATTATACAGATAGTGCCAGAGAAAATTTATTTGCATTTATTGAAAGAAATAAAGCTGAAAACATTAGCATTGAAGGGACTACTTTAAATCACAATCCTACTTTAGAATTTTTTAGTGAAGACGGCCAATTAGCAGTTATTACAGACCGAAATGTTATAGAATATAAACGTGTATTTAAAACAGATACTTTGGTTATAGAAACTAAAGAAACATCCTCTTACAAAATTGTGTTTTTGTTAGAAGATGGTTTTTGGCGTATAAGACATATGGTTAAAGAAGCTGCAGAAACATATAAAGAAACACCTAAAACAGTTTCGGTTAATAGTTTAAATATAAAAGGCATTAATTATTACCCACAAGCAAACCCTTGGGATATGTTTGGCGAAGCATTTTCTAAAGACACCATATCAAAAGATTTTAAAATTATAAAAGACGCTGGATTAAATTCTGTTCGCCTTTTTGTGCAATATGAAGATTTTGGAAAAGCCACTATAGATTATAAAAAACTTGAAAAACTTAAACAGACTTTAGATCTAGCTGAAGCTAGTAATCTAAAAGTAGTTTTAACCCTTTTTGATTTTTATGGTGATTATGCTGTAATGAATTGGACACTAAACCAACGCCACGCAGAAACTATAGTTAATGCCGTAAAAGACCACAACGCTTTGTTAGCTTGGGATATTAAAAACGAACCCAATTTAGATTTTGATTCTAGAGGAAAAGTGAATGTTGTTGCTTGGTTAGATTCTATGATAGATTTGGTAAAGTCTTTAGATGCTGTACATCCTGTCACTATTGGTTGGTCTAATACACAAAGTGCTTCGATATTAAAAGATAAAGTAGATTTTATCTCGTTTCATTATTACGAAGATTTAGATAAATTAGATGAAGCAATTAAAACTATGAAAACCGAAATACCTAGTAAACCATTAGTACTTCAAGAATTTGGATTGTCCTCCTACTCTGGTTTATGGAATCCTTTTGGAGCTTCTGATGAGGATCAGGCAAACTACCACAAAAAAATCCAAGAACAAATTGCTGCTAATGGCTTACAATTTATGTCTTGGACTCTATATGACTTTACTAACATACCAAAGGAAGTCGTTGGACGACTTCCTTGGAGAAAACGGGCTCAAGAGCATTTTGGCTTTATCGACCAGAATGGAGAGACTAAACCCGCCTTTGACTATATTTCAAAAAATTAGTATCTCAATATTCATTTTTAAATCTTGAAACTCTTTTAAACTTGGGGCAAAAAAGGTGATTTCGAATATATATCTAAACAGTAGTGTAGGTATATCTGAGTAGGCAGATAACTACTGTTTAGTATTTGTTTATGCTGAAGCAGTTACTATGCGTTTAGATTTTTTTTCAATTATTTTATTAAAATTCTCTAAATATAAATCTGCTATTTGAGACATTGGGTGTGCTGTTGCAGCTTTATAATTTGTTTTGGCAAGTGTTAATCTATGTGCTTCATTGGTTACAATGGCTTCAATAGCTTTAGCTAAACTTTCAACACTTGTTGGTTCAAAAAACTCACCTCTGTAACCTTCATCTTGTACTAGTAAAGCTAAGTCGCCTAAATCTGGCATAACTACTGCTTTTCCATAACTACCTGCTTGGTGTAATACTCCAGAACTTCCTGTTGTAGATGTGTATGGAAATACTACTACAGCACTTTCATTAAACAACGTTGGCACTTCGTACTCTTCAACATAACCTGTAAATCTTACTTGTGGTACATGTTTGTAATCTTCTTGAACTTTAGCTAAATATCCTGGTACATTTGGGTTATCTGTTCCTGCAATAACAACTTCTAAATCTAATCCAGTTGATGCTCTTACTAACTCAACAGCTTCAATCATTCCTTCTACTTTTTTATAGGTTCCAAACTTCCCAAAAGTCATAACCTGTAAAGGGCCTTCTGGTAAGGTATAATCTGGTTCTTCTGGAATTTCGAATGTGCCATGTGGAATAAGTTTTACATTTTTAGCACCATATTTATCTTCTAAAATATCAACATATTTCTGCATCGTTACAGCAACAGTATCTGCCTGAAGAATCAATTTGGTTAAGGTTGTTCCAATAAATCCATAAATTTTTTGCATTAATTTATTAGAGGTAAAACCTGCACTTCCTAAATCTACTTCTTCAAGAATATTGTGTAACAACACGATATTAGGAATCTTTTTTAATTTACATACTAATGGTAGCATTAAACCTAAAGCAGCAGCAATTTTTTTATCTCCAAATTTCATAAACTGCAAATTGAATAATACAGAGTCTGGTTTGGTTTGGTTAATTGCCTTTGTAACAGATAAAATGTTTTTATAACTATTAAAAGACCAACATTCTTTTACTGTAATCTTACAACCAGCTTCAGTAAATTCAATATCCTTTGCGCCTTCTGTTTTATCAGTTAACAAAATAAGTTCTGTAACATCTTCTTTTTGTCTAAACTGCTTAACTAAATGGTAAGCATATTCATTTAAAGTGACTTTACTTGGCGGATATGCTGTTACAATTGCTAGTTTCATGATATATGTTTTTTTATGTGTTATTTACTAATTACAGTACAAATTTGCGTTATATTCATCTATAATTCGGTTGTCTTTAGATAGGACGACGATTGCTGTAGATGAATGGTAATTTGCATTAGATTAAGTTATTTTTAGACTTTATTTGATCATATTTAAAGAATGCCAATTGAATTGCCAATAATAAAAGCATGGCTATAATTTGCATGTGCACTACTTGCTCTAAACTATCATGGTAAAAAATGACTAATCCCATTTGTAGCATTCCAAATACACCCGATATTACAACAGGAATATATTTATCTAAAGACAAGTAGTAGTAAGCGAAAATATTAGAAATAGCAAACATAGATGTTGCTATGGCATATTTCCACAATAAAGGAGCCATGGCAATATAACTATCACCAAAAAGTAGTGTAATTATAGTTTCAGGAAAACTTAAACAGGCTATAATTATAGTAATGGATATAGCAGCTATATATCCTACATATTTAAATAATGTTGGTGCTGTTTCTTTACCATCTTTTTTAAGTTGCACTACCGTTGGCAATAACAACATAACAAACATCCAAGCAATAAAGTAAACGATTCTACCAATTAAAGCTAATGAAGCATATAAACCAGCCTCGTAAGACTCAAAATAATGCTTTACCAATAAAATATCACTATTGTTAATTATAATTTGAGTTAACTCATAAAACGCTGTAATAACAAAGAAACTTTTTATTTCTTTTGAGTGCGTTTTGCTTAATACTAATGCTTTTTTAGAAATAATATTTGGAAACTTAAATGGCAATAAACCAAATACAAATGATGCTAAAATACCTACTGCTATAACAACTGATGATTGAATATTAAAGATTAATATTAATCCCAATGTTATAATTAAACGACTTAACATTTCACTTTGATACGTAATAGACAACGATTTAAAAGCTTTTTTTCCTTGAAAAACACCACGGTTTACACTCATTAAGAAATAAAGCGGAACACCACAACCAAAAACAACAAACATATTAGATGAAGACGTATTAAAAATATTTTGCAATTGGCTAGCAAATACTACAATGAGTACGCCCATAATAACACCAACTAAAAGTGCATTTTTATATATCGTTGAAACGAAACTTTTAAAAATATCATTTTCAAATAATACTGAGAATTTAGCAGTAACTAATTGAAATGTCATGGCTGCAAAGCTTAACACTAATAAAAAAGTTATTAATACAGCAGCATCTGCAAACTGTGCTGGCCCTAAAACACGTCCAAGAATTAAATTATATAAGTAGTTTCCACCATTTACGGCTAAAACACTCAACATAAATAATTGTTCTGGTGTTATCTTTTTAGTTTTTAAAGTAGCTAAGATTTGCATGATTTTCATTTATAAATTTTAATTTTCTAATTATGCTGCCTTAGCAGTTAAAGGATTGATAGATTGGTAAATGTCTTTACAACCATAACCTACAACACAAAATGCTTTATTATTTAATTTTGCTTCTTTAAACAAATCTTCAATAATTTTTAATCCATTTCTATTAATGGCTGTAACAGCGTCAATATTAATTGTAACAGATTTAGAGTAAGCTAACAAGAAATCTAAATGATCTTTAAATTGTTTTTGTGTATTAGAATTAATTACACCTTCTAATTTAAACTCGCCGTTGCTTTCTTTAATTTTAAGTGACATAATGTTATATTTTAAATTAATATTTTTTTGATTTCTGATACAAATATCAATCAAGAATCAATGGAGGGAGTTTAAATTTCGTTCAATAGCTATTAGCTTTAGACGAATGAATCAATTATTATGTTAAATCATTAAGCTTAAATTTTTCTTTGATTAATAGCTGTTTTACAAAGTTTAAAACAAGTATAAAATTACATTTATTAGCGTAATATCGGACAAATATAACATTTTATCGATAATTTAATAATTTTTATGCTATATTTCTTTCAAAATTATACTATATTTACCACGAATTAAATACAAACAACCCCAAATTCAATACTCATGATTAAGATTCTAGCCATAGATGATCAACAATTAATATTGCTATCATTAGAAAAACATTTAGGCGATTTAGGCTTTGATATAAAATGTGCAAATTCAGGTGAAGAAGGTTTAAAACTTTTTGATTCTTTTAAACCAGACATTGTTATTGTAGATATTAATATGGACGGAATGTCTGGTTTAGAGGTTGTAAAAACAATTAGACTTGAAAAAAAATCTGATACAAAAATATTAGTGCTATCTGGTAATACCAATGAAGACACCATTATTGATGGATTTGATTTAGGTATTGATGATTATATGAAAAAACCAGTATCTCTTAATGAGGTAACCGTAAGAATATCTAGAATCTTTGGAATCAAAACAAATAAAACACAAAGCAATACAACTAAAGACCAAATGCTTCAACAACGATGTGTTGGTGTTGTTATTCCTTGTTATAATGAAGAAGAAAGACTTTCTAGTAAAGAGTTTCTAAATTTTATTGATAGTAATTTAGGTTACCATTTATGTTTTGTTAATGATGGTAGTAAGGATAATACATTGGCTGTTTTAAACAACCTTAGTAAAGGAAGAGAAAACAACATAAGTGTTTACAATTGCGAACAAAATGGTGGTAAAGCTGAGGCCGTTAGGCAAGGTGTATTGCATTTAGCTAAAGACCCTCAATTAGATTACATAGGCTATTTAGATGCCGATTTATCTACAGATTTTAGAGATTTTGACGATTTAGTAAAAACCATTGAAACATCTAATTTTAAAATTGTTAGTGGTTCTAGGATGAGCAGAATGGGTGCTAATATTACCAAAGAATCTGCTCGTAAAATAATTAGTAAGACCATTAATCTAATTATACGTACCATTTTAGGAATGCCTTTTAATGATACACAATGTGGCGCCAAAATAATGGACAAGGAAATTGCTAATCTTGTGTTTAAAGATAAGTTTATTACACAATGGATTTTTGATGTCGAGATTTTTATTAGAATGCGTAAACATTATGGCAAGAAAAAAGCGATTTCGTATATCTGTGAACAACCATTAAAAAGATGGATTCATGCCGATGGTTCTAAATTATCTATGAAAGACTCTATAAAAATTGTTGGTCAATTAGGGCAAATAGCCATTCACTACAGATAAAATTGTAATAATCAAGATGACAAAAGTTTGTTTTAATCACGAATGGGCTATTTGTTTAGTTAAGTTACCACTTACTACAGATTAATGATTAAATACTATTGATTAACTTGCGCATGTTATTAATTAAACACATTATGCCCCTTAAAAAATCATTACTATTCCTAGCTTTATTTGTATCTTTTTTAACCTTTGCTCAAGATATGCAAGAAGGCTTTACCTATTTAGAAACAGGTAAATATGCTAAAGCAGAAACCTTTTTTAAAACGGTTTTAAAAGACTATCCAGATAATAAAACAGCCAGATTATGTTATGGAAGAGCTATTGGATTACATGGTAAGCCGGAAGATGCCAATAAACTTTTTATTGATTTATTAGCCGATTATCCTTCAGATTTTGAAGTGAAATTAAATTATGGCGAGTCGTTATTATGGACCAGCAATTTTCCAAAAGCAAAAACATTTTTTAAAGGTTTAATTGACGAAGATCCTAAAAGTTTCCCTGCTTTATTAAGTTACGCCAATACCTTATCAAATTTAAAAGAATATGAAGAAGCACTACTTTATGTAGATAAAGCTCTTGAAGTATTACCAGGAAACCCAAATGCACTAACCTCAAAAAAATATATGTTTTTAGGCTATGCCTACCAAAACCAACAAGCACAAAACTATGAAGAGGCCGAACGTCTTTTAAAAGAAAGTTTAAAACTTTTTAATGATGATAAAGACACGCTATTAAATCTCGCAAACTTATATTTAATTGCTGGCACATTTGATAAGGCCGAAACGACTTACCAAACCATTGCTAAAAATCCCGAAAACAAAACACTAGCTTTAAACGGATTAGCATTAGTAAACCATTTAAAAGGTAAAGAAAAAAATGCATTAAGTATAAGTACTGAAGCTTACAATACCATACCTAATTTAAACGATACTACCTTAATACAACAAACTAAAGAACGCTATATTCAAGCACTTATTTGGAATAAAAAATTTAAAGATGCTCAAAATTTAATTGATACCATTATTGAAGAGCAACCTAACCAAAATTGGATTTTAGCCTTACGTGCTACTCTAAATATTTATAAAAGTGATTTTAAAAAGAGTGTTGCAGATTACAACCGTATACTTGTAAACGACAGTAGTTCGTTTGATGGTAACTTAGGAAAAGCAAATGCCTTAAAAGCTATTGGTAAATATGATAATGCCTATACATCGGCAGAAAACACCTTAACGTTTTACGACAAGCAAAAAGATGCCACCAACTTTATTAAAACATTAAATACAAGTTTTACACCATTTTGGGAAACTAAAGCCTCCTACTCTTTTGATAATGGGGATAATAAAGCCTTTGGCATACAAACTAAAATAGAATTTCCAATATCAACAAAGTTTAAATGGTTGGCTAACTATGGCTACAGAACTACAAGCAATAAAGTAACCAATAACGACGCCACATCAAACGATTTTTCTTTAGGGTTATCGTATCAATTATTACCTAACATAACGTTTAAAGGCTTGGCAGGAGTTACTTCTGCAAAAGCCAATACAAGCGACTATACGCAATTTGTAACCGATTTAAGCTTAAATATTAAACCTATTAAACTACAAGTATTAGATATTGGTTTTAAAAGCGAAATACAAAGCTTTAATGCCGAACTATTAGATCGAGAAATTGTAATGAATAATATTTATGCCAATTACAGTTTAAGTACCAATTTTAATTTAGGTTGGTTTACGCAGTATTTTTATACCTGGCAAAACGACGAAAATGCCAGAAACCTATTGTTTACCTCCTTATACTACAATATTTTACCAAAACCATCGCTTAAAGCGGGTTTAAATTACCAATATATTACCTTTAAAAACCAAGTGCCAACAATTTATTTTAGTCCAGAAAAATTTAATGCAGGCGAAGTATTTGTAAACATTATTAAAGATGAAGCCATAACAAAACCCAAAGAATGGTTTTATGAGTTAACGGCCGCCACAGGTTTACAATATATTGAAGACGATAGTAACCAAAGTACCTACCGTATACAAGGTAAATTAGGTTATAAGTTTTCTGAACGTGCCTTACTTAACCTTTATGGTACACGAAGTAATATTGCATCTGCTACAGCTGCTGGTTTTACTTTTAATGAAATTGGTCTACGTTTTAAATGGTATTTGTTTGATGCTCCAATTTTTAGAAAGTCGTAATTACTCAATTTCTATTTTATCAATTTCTTTCATGATTCTATCGGTTTCTCTAAGAGCAACTATAATTTTTTTATAATGTAAAATATCTTCAAACTTTAATTGGCGTTCCTTTCTGTCTTTTAGCCATTTTTGTGCTGGTTGATAACCACCAATATAAAACTCCCATGCCGTTAACGGTATATTATCAAAATACTGCTCGTTGTTTATCCAAACATTTCCAGTTTTGTTTTTTGCATCAACTTCTACCCAACTTTTTGCACCAAATTTTTTAGAAACTATATTATCGCCATGGTTTGGGTATGTTATAAAATCATCTTCTACGTACATAGGTTCTAGTAAATGTGTATTTCGTAAAACACTACCCAAATAAGTTAATTGTCTAAAGATATGTTCGTTTTTAGGATATGGCACTCTTGGGAAATCTATTTTTAAAAACTCCTTGTATTTTTCTCTATACTTTGGCGAGTGCAATACGGCATAGATGTAATCTAAAAGGTCTATTGGTGCAAAGGTTTTTTGTGTATCTTCTTTTTCGTGAGTAAAAGTTAAACCTAATTTTTCGGCAATTTCTTTTACGATTTCTTGATTTAAGTTTGGTGTTCTTTTTTCTTCAACGAAAATACTATCTCCTTCCTGTCTTGTATTTAAATAAAGTGGAAAAACTTGACAACCTTCTTTGGTTTTATTAGAAATAAAACATTGGTCAGATATATTATTTGAAATGAATATATGATGAAAATTATTACCAGCCAATTGCCTTGTCGAAATTATTGCTAAACTTTGTTTATTGACATTATCTAATACTTTGGTGTTTAGCCTTGCTACAAAGTCACCATCATAATAAATCCAACGTTCATCAAAACATCTATAATTTTGTTTGATTAATTTATCTGTTCTGATATCGTTACTTTGAATATTTAATCGAGCTTTATTTAAATTCCATTTGTCGTTGTCTTTTAACTTTAAGTTGTACTTAATACTTAATTCATCATCTGTGAAATTCGAATTTTTAAAATCCATAAGTTTATCCAGAAGAACTTGTTTTTCAAAAGATGTAATGAATTTATCTTTCTTTGTTAATAGACCTAAAGAGTTAATGAGATAAATTTCGTTTAAAGCAAATCCTTTATTATAAGATTCTTCTGCATCAAAATCTTTTTGCACCATAAAATAATTAGGTGCTTTATTTGGTAATTCAACAAATGGTATTGTTTCTAAATTGTTTTCATTTAAAAAATGATATTTTAAATCACGTTTACCAAATAAATCATAGTGAAAAACTTTTCCTAATTGGTTAATTTTCTTCTTCCCTGTTTTTACAAAAATAGTAATAGCTACACCTTGCATAATGTCAAATACGTTTTGGTCTGGTGAGCCATCAGGGCAAACTTCCTTTTTCTTTGAGTTTCCGTGTAAATCTATAGTATAAATTTTATCATAGGTTTTAAGTAAATTCCAGCGCATACCTCTAAATGTTGGATTGTCCAAAAATCCGTGAGGATTAATAAACGCTAAAACACCACTTCCGTTTTTTTCAATATAATGTTGACTGTAACGTATAAATTTTACATAGTCATCGTTAATAAATTTTGAATTTTGTTCTTTTAATTTTTCTTTTCCTCCTGGTTCTTTTTTATAGTCTTGCATTAAATCCATAATCCACTTTCCTTTATTGGCACTTTCACCACTATAAGGTGGATTTCCAATCACACACATTACAGGTGTATCACGTTTTATATGGTTGGCTTCATTGGCTTCACTACTTAACCAATTAGAAAATAAAGTTCCTGTGTCTTTATGGTGTGCTTCTAAAGAGTTGGTTAAGTAAATATTTAAACGTTCGTTTTTAGTTGATTTATAACCCGTTTCGGTTAGTAACATGTCTAATTTTAGATGTGCCATAGCGTAAGAAGCCATTAATAACTCAAAACCATTTAACCTGGGTATTAAGTGTTCTTCTACATAACCACTCCAAGCACCTTTCATGGCTTTAAAGTTTTTGTTGTAAATAAACTTTACAACTTCGGCTAAAAAGGTTCCTGTTCCTGTTGCTGGGTCAAGTATTTGTACTTTGTGTACCTCGCGTTCTATTTGTTTGTAACCTGTTGCAGAGCGTTTGTCGGGTGTTTGGGTGTCTAACTTTATTTTGGTTTTACTGGTATCTGCTAAACCTTGAGGTAAATCGAACTCGGTTTTTAAAATATCGTCAACCGCACGCACTATAAAATTTACAACGGGTTCTGGCGTGTACCAAACACCTCTTGCCTTACGTAATTTTGGGTCGTATTCTGCCAAAAATGTTTCGTAAAAATGAATTATCGGGTCGTTGGTTTGTGTGCTTTTTCCAAAATTGTGTAAAAGTTGCTCAACGTTTGTTGCTCTAAACACTTCTGCAAGGTTATCTACAACTGTTACTATACGGTCGTCTATATCTGGACCTGCGATATAGCCAAAAAGTTTTCGTAAAAACGGATTTGATTTTGGTATGAGTTCTGCGGCTTCTTGTCTGCTAAAATCATTTAAAGTTGGGTCGTGCAAACGGGCAGCAAACATACCATAAGCTAGAGTTTGAGCATATATATCTGCAAATCCTTTAGGTTGTAAATCGTGAATTAATATTTGCTTAAACGTATCGAATTGGCCTTTTAAAGACGTGTTTTCTTGTGTTTCTTCATCGGATGTAATGGCGCGTTCTAAAATGTCTTGTAATAAACGTGCTTTACCAGCCATCATTTCTGCCAGTTTTTTTGACGATTTAATGGTTTGCCCAATGTGTGTAGAAAAGTCTTTTATTAAGTTTTCGAACTTTAAAAAATTATCGGGAATTGGTTTAACAGTATTATTTTCTATGTCGCCAATTTTTATTTCGTGAACTAACTCACCATTTTGGAAGAATTGAAACCAGATATAATCTGTAATTATTAAATTATCGAGTGCTTTTTTGTAGCGTCCAAATTGCTCTTTATACGATTTACTGTTTAGATCTTTTCCTATGTCCTTTGCCTCAATGTAACCCACTGGAATTTTTCCTTTTGTGATTACATAATCAGGGTTTCCGCAATCTGTAACATTTGCAGGTTCGTTTGTAATTTCAATTCCTTTTACTAAGGTTCTAATTAATGTTTCTAAATCTCCTCTATACGAATGTTCTCTTGATATTCCAGATTGAAGTCTTTTGCTAACTATTTCTACGTATTCTTTTATTGTCATTTGCTCAATTTGATAACTTCCTTTTTCAAAGAGGAAATATACCACAAATCAAACAAAAAAAAGGCAAAAAACTTTCGTCTTTTGCCTTACTACATAGAATAATTTGCTATTAATTAATCCAATAGTAGTTTCGTGGTTTTATAATTGGTTTGGTTACTTTTAATATGTATAAAATAAATGCCAGAACTTAAATTACCGCGTTGTAGCGTAACTTCGTTATTGCCTTTTATAGCATTAACTTCAAGATTTTTTACCAAGTGTCCTAGTTGGTTATAAACCATTAACGTAACCGTTTCTGAATTTTCCGCTGTAAAGTGTACCGTTGTTTGCGAATGCATTGGGTTTGGTATGGCTACCGTTTCAACCTGGTTAGTTTCAACACTTTTATTAGCAGATAATGTGCTTGTTTTCGAGAAACGTAATTGCTCTAAAGTCATTGTTTTAGTTACCTGTTGCCCGTTTTCGGCTAACATGGTAAATACTATTGAGGTTACATCGTTAACTTCTAATGGCATACCGTTAATAGAATTAAAATCTGAAAACAATAAACTGTATGCTGTTAAATCATCTGTTAATTGAATGCTTGTTTTGTATTGTGTTTCCCAATTACTAATGCTTTCTTTTACCAATCGAACAATAAGTGTTCCTGTACCTTTTGCTTGTAATTTAAAGCTATTATAATCTGTTAAGTTAATTGGGTTAAACTTTGGTGTTAATGCTCTATAAGCAGCAATATATTCGCTTGTGGTTGCTTCTAAGCTTATGTTACGTTCTATAGCATACTCATTACTATCAAATTGTGTATTATGAGTTTCTATAGTGTATTTTGTAACGGTTGTTGTTGGTGCTGCATCATCATATCCCCAAGGCCCATCAGACATAAATAAATCATCTGGAGTTTCAACACCATCACCAATTCTAAATCCTATATCAAAAAGATTTCCTGCATCAACTTCAATATCCGATATATAATTACCATCTAAATCTATTACAGTCGATACGTATTCTACATTTTCAGTTTCTGTACCTCGCAATCCGCCATCAAATACAACCGCTTCACTTCTATTTGTATTAACAATTTTTAAATTTAATTTACCGTTTTGGTAAGTTCCTGTTCTTACAAATACTGTTGGAGGTGTTGAGTTATTATAACTTGTTACAGGCTTTTGTACATCTAATAATGTTACTACCTCTTCTCCTAATTTTATTAAATCGTCTAAAGAATTAGACCAGATTTGGAAATTATAAAACCCAACATTACTTTCATACTTATCTAAATTCCAATGGCTTTCTATCGCGAAATTAGCATCGTTATTTATTGATTTTGCTGAAAGACTTAAAACAAACTCTAAGCTACCATCAATAGTTCTAATTAATGATTTTATAAATTGTTGTTCTTTAATTTCTATGGTTGATACAGATATTAATTGTGCACCTAATAACCTATCGCAGATGTATTTTGTGTGTTCGTAAACGCCTTTATCAGTTTTAAGTAATAATATAGACGCTACCGTTTCGTTGTTTCGCATATAATCTACAGAATGCACATCGGTAGCATTTGTAATACCAATTAAATCTTTTGGAGACGACTCAATTACAGACTCTTCATTTATAACTTCTAAGGGAATAAAATCTGATAATTGAATACCACTACCTTTACTTGCATTGCCTTTACCATATTTGGTTGATTTTACAATACGTTTTGCAGTTGTTTTATCGAATTTATAACTACTTTTTGCTCTTCCAAAATTACGTTTGCTAATTTGTTGAGATAGTCTGTTATTACTTTCTAAACCACCTTCATTAGCACTAGATGTTGTAGTAAATTCTAGTACAGGACAACCAGAGTAACCAGAGCATGAAGGATCTTCACAATCAATTAACCCATCGCCATCATCATCAATACCATTATCACAAATTTCTTGTGGTACTGGGGCTGTAGGACAACGCGCACCATCGTTTTGAGAGCTAGAAGGTCCAAAAGCAAATAGATTAGAATCCATTTCACCATTTTCAATTATGTCTTGAACATTTTGAATAACGTATATAGTTCCTGTTTGGTTAGCCGATACATAAAAACGACCTGAGGCATCAAAATAAACAGCGCCATATGTATATTTTAATCCTGATAATATTGGTACAACACCTAAACTTGTCATGGTACCAGTTTCAGCATCAATACGGTATAAAATATTAGTGTTTTTTTCAACTGAGTATAACTTACCATCAACAGCATTAAAAGCCCAATCATGAATACTTATGCTTTTAGAAAGTGTTTTAGTTTCTATATAAGAACCATATTTGTTAGAATCTGGATTAACATCTAAAGCAAAATAAGACGTTCCTCCTCCTTTTAAATAATAAATACCATTTGCGCTTACATCACCTACATAACGACCACTTGTTGGTAACTCGTCTATATAAAAAGTTGTAGTTTCAAAATTTTTACCAATACGAACAACTGTTTTTGCTGGGGTACTTAATGATCCCCAAATATAACCATCGGCTGGATTGTAGGCTGTAGCATTAATATTGCCTTCGGTAACATCTTCTGCTACTGTATATGAGTTTCCAGAAGCTAAATCAATAGCATACACATCATTGTATTGAAATAAGTAAGCATTGTAATCGCAATTAAATGGCTCACCTTCTGTGCTTGCTCCAATTTGAGCAGTAGCTTGTAATGTGAATGTTGACAATAATAATAGTAATAATTTTTTCATGATATGCTTTATTTATAGGACAAAAATATTTTAAAAGACGTCCTGAAACTTTATTAATCGTTAGGCAAAGATTAAGTGTAGTTGAATGGTAGATTTGTATAGATAAGCTAATTATCGTTTTACAAAAATGTTTGTAAAATAATTTCTACCATTTGTATCTTTTGTTGTTGATACTCCAAAATCTGTAAAAGCAGGGTTTTCAATATTCCTTCTATGGCTTTCACTTTTTAACCAAGCTCTTATAATGGCTTCTGCAGTAGTATAACCATAGCCCACATTTTCCGAAACGTTTTTAGCGTTTACTTCCTTTTTTAGATTTTCTAATCGGGTATAAAAATAATCGTGGCTTGCTTTACCCTGCTCTACCATATATTGATTATGTGACATAGCTTCCTTTGAAGCTTCATTAAGGATATTAAGCGACGATAAGTTTTTAGAAGTTCTATAAGTATTAATTAACTCAATAATTTGAAGATCAATTTGAGTGTATTCTATTTGAATACTTGACGATTTATATTGCTCAGGAACTTCAACATCTTCTTTTACAGAACAAGATGTAAACAAAATATTTAATAATAAAACGACTAATATAAAAGTTAATTTTTTCATGAGGTATAGATTAATTTCATGACAAAATTATATTGTAAGCTTGCTGTATTTTTTATTTTTCGATTAGCGCATTTTTTAATGTAGACGAATGGTAATTATTTAAAGATAATTGATTTGAAAGAGGTTTATATAAAATAAAAAAAAGGCAAAAGATTGCTCTTTTGCCTTTTATAAAATCTATTAAATTTTTGATTATAATAAGTTTAGACGTTTCATTAATTCTGGTCTGTTTGAACGACTTACAGGAATAACATCTTTTTTAATAAGTACACTATTATCTTCAATATCAATAATTTTTTTAATATTGATAACGTAAGATCTATGCACTTTTAAAAACAAATCGTTTGGTAATTTTTCCTCAATTTTTTTAAGTGTAGAATGTACTGTGTAATTTTTATCTTCGGTTTTTACTTGAATGTAATCGCCTTTTGCTTCAATTAGATATATACTAGGAATATCTATTTTTATTAGACGCCTGTCTATATTAACATATAAATCGTTACCAGAACTTGTTTCTACCTTTTCTGTTGAAGACGATGCACTTACAACAGGTTTAGAAACTTTGTCTTCAGCCTTTTTAATCGCTTTTTCAAATCGTTCTTGGGTAATTGGCTTTACCAAATAATCTACAATACAGTCGTACTCAAAAGCTTGTATTGCAAAATTAGGATCTGAAGTTGTTAAGATTATTTTTGGTGGATTTTTAAGGGTTTCAATAAAATCGAATCCAGTAAAATCTGGCATATGTATATCTAAAAAAATAAGATCTACTTCATTTTGATTCAAATACTTAATGGCTTGCATGGCATTAGGAAAATCATCTATGAGATTTAATTTTGGAATATTAGAGCAAAGTTGTCCAATAATAGCTCTTGCCGTAGTCTCATCATCAATAATAATACAATTCATAAAAGTAACACTATAAGGTCGCTAAGAAGTCTGTAATGTTTTGCATGATAGCATCAAAATCATCTTTACCTGTTTTACTTTGATCTAATAAACTATTTTCAAAGTTTACAGCAACTTCATAACTTTTTTCAAGGCCTAAAATACTAATTTTATGTTTAAGTTTATGGACATTTTCTGCAGCTTCTTTAAAATTATCATTTTCTATATTTTTAAAGTAAATGTCTTTTTCCTTTGGGAACTCATCTTTTATAATAGTTATTAGCTTTTCTTCAAAGGCTTTATCACCGCCAGATAATTGATTTATATATGATAAATTAGGTTGTTCCATTATTATTTTTTTATTGTGAAATAGAAAGTCGAACCTTCATTTAATTTAGATTCAACCCAAATTTTTCCACCGTATAATTCTACTATTTTTTTTACTATAGACAAACCTATACCCGAAGATTCTGGGGTGTTTTCTAACTTTTCAAAGGTTTTAAATATTTTTTTAAAATATTGTTCTTCAATACCTTTTCCATTATCTTTTATATAAAATTGCCAATGTTTCTTTTTTTCTTCAACACCAACTTCTATAGTTCCTTGCTCTTTATCGTTATATTTTATGGCATTAGCAATTAGGTTTTGAAACAATTGTTGCAATCTATATTTATCACCTTTTACTGTTGGCAAATTGCTTTTTGTAATGGTGATATGTTTTGGAATTTGAATGATGTTTAATATACTGTCAACTAAATTATTTACATCTACATCGTAAACTTCAATTTGTTCCTTACCAATGGTTGAATACTCTAAAATACCATTAATTAAGGTATCCATTTTTTCAACATTATTTCTAATTAAACTTAATGTGTTTTTACCATTATCATCAAACAATTTTTCATAATCTTCTTTTAACCAAGCTGTTAAAGTGTCTATGCTACGTAGTGGAGATTTTAAATCGTGAGATACCATGTGAGCATAATCACTAAGTTCTTGATTTTGGTGAGCTAACTCATTTAAAAGCGATTGTTTTTGCTTGTTTATTTCTATAATTTCTTTGGTTTGATCATCAATAAAATCAACCAAATTAGAACCTGTTAGCTCAACATTTTCTTGTTTATCTTCTT
The DNA here is from genome assembly GCF_947495675.1 of uncultured Algibacter sp. Taxonomy (GTDB): domain Bacteria; phylum Bacteroidota; class Bacteroidia; order Flavobacteriales; family Flavobacteriaceae; genus Algibacter_B. The sequence goes on from NZ_CANLZX010000008.1 coordinate 140,449, forward strand.
CTTTTAAATTATAAAATTTTAGTGTATCGATAACACTTTTTAATTTTTCAATTACTTCTTTTTGCTCGTCTGCTTCTTTTTGTAATTTTCTGTTTGCAGCATATAATTCATCAGAACTAATAGCCATGGCTCTTTGAATCATTTTAGACTGTTCGTCAAAATTATTGTACGACAAGTCTACAGCATTAAGAAACTCAGTTAATTCTTCATTGTTTTTTAATTCTTCACTTAAATATTTACGTATTTGTCTTTTTAAGAGTGAATTCATTATTCGCTTATTAGCGTTATGGTCATGGTTTGATTATGTAATTGGCAAGATACTTCGCCATGAAAAGGAGCAATTTCTCCATAGGAATAAAAACCACTAATTACAGCGTCATTACCTATTACTTCAATAACTTCTTCTATTTCTTCTTCTACACGTTGGTCTAAAACTAATTTTCTACCAATACAACTTACTAACAACGCTAATTCTGGCTTATTTTTTCGATATTCTAAGGCTTGTGTTGCAGCACGTTCTGATGCATTTGCAATATTATCTACATTAGTCATCATGAGCTGTACTTTAGAGTTTTCTTTAATATCTCCAGCTAAAATTACAGCATTTTCTTGTTCATTTATATTTAATATAGACCTTACAATAGATTGATTTTCGTCTGTAGATTTCACATTTAATGGATACAATAATGCAGCTCCTGGCAAGTCTTTAGCTTTATCACCTAAATAACTTTTATATAAATCTAAAGCCGGTTGACCATCTAACTCATACAAGGTATTTCCTTCAGATTTTGTTACTATACGTTCTGGTCCAAAAGGTGTCCATCCGCCATGAATTGAGAATGATACTTCTAATGAATCTCCATAAAAACCAATAGCCACTAACTCGCCTTCTTTAGGGTTTTCATTATATGATGCTAAGGTTTTTTCAAAACGATCATCGTCACCACATAACCCACCAGTTATTAATATATTTTCATCTGTAGAGGCACTCATACCTTTGGTAAGTTGGCTTCCGTTAATAAAACTACCTTCTGAAACTACTAATACGTATTTTAAATCTTCTTGTGGAAGTTGATTTATTAAATCGTTTCCTGTTTTATAACTATCTAAATCTGCATTTAAAACGTTACTTGTTTTTATTTGAAAAGTGCTTTTTTCAAACTCTATAGCTGTGATAGTTATACTTTCTTGATTTACTGTATTTGACGAAATCTCTGCACACGAAGATGCAAAAACTATATGTCCATCAGGAAAAAGTTGCTTAATATCCTCATATACTGTAGGACCTTCTAGCATATATCTATTACCAAATACTAAGACTAAAGGTTCTTTTAGTTCTTGTTTTGCTTTAACATATTCCCAATCTTTATTTTTATGTTTTACTAATTGTACCGTTTTCATAAATTATTTTTTTAGTGTAAAAAAGAATGTTGTTCCTATATTTGGTTCACTTTCTAACCATATGTCTCCTTCATGTAAATCAACTATCTTTTTTACTATGGATAACCCAATTCCTGTAGAATCTTTACTTTTATTTAAAGCATGAAATACTTTAAAAATTTTATTGTGAAATTTTTTCTCAATTCCCATACCATTGTCAGAAATTGAAAATTGATAATGTGTTTTAACATCTTTTACATCCACTTTAACAAAACCTTGTTCTTTATCTATAAATTTAATGGCATTACTAATAAGGTTTTGAAACACTTGTTGTAATTTAGTACTATCACCTTTTAATGTTGGAAGTGTATTTAATACCTCGACAGTTACATGGTCTGGTTTGTACATTATTTGAATTAAATCTGTAACAACTTCATCCAGATTAACATTTACTTTTTCATTTTCATCTGTACCAACACTAGAATAATTTAAAACATCTGTAATAAGTTGTTCCATTTTTTCTAAAGTAGTATCAACAAGTGCTAAGTTTTGTAAACTTACATCATCTAACTTCCCAACATTATCTTCTTTAATCCAGGTTATTAAAGCATTAATACTTCTTAATGGTGATTTTAAATCGTGAGATACTATATGTGCATACTCTTGTAATTCATCATTACTTCTTTCTAGTTTAGAAAGTAGTTTCTCTTTTTGAAGTTCTAGATTTTTAAGTTCGGTAATATCTAAATGTATACCAATAGAACCAACTAATTCTCCTTCTAAATTATAATTAGGCGCGCCACTTATTAACCAATACCTAACTTCTCCTGCTTTATTTTTAGCCTTAAGTTCATAAGAATTAGATTCCCCTTTTTGGCGTTTTTTATTCTGTTCTTTTATAATTTCAGAACCTCCATCAATAGCAAATAATTCTCCAGCATTTTTCCCTAATACTTCTTCTTCACTATAACCAGACATTTCTGTAAAACTCTGGTTAATCATTAAGATTTCGTCGTTGATATTAACTTCTGCTAAACCTAAATTCATGTTAGCAATAATGTTGTAGTACTTTTGTTTTTGTGCTTCTATACTTTTTCTATAAGTTCTATTTAGGGTTACATCTTTAAACGTCCATAAATAGCCTTTGGTTGAACCATTTGTTACTATTGGTATATAATTGCGCTCAAGTATTTTACCATCTAGCATTTCTAGCTCGTCACCTAAAACTGTTTTTTTATTTTGATGTATGGCTCGCATTCTTTCTAAGAAAGCTTCTGGATTTATAAACAACACTTTGTTTTGCTCTGATGAAGCTTTACAATCCATCCCTATTAAATCTGATGGATTTGCATCAATATTAAAAAGCTCACAGAATTTATTATTTGTAAGTACAATTTTTCTGTTTTGGTCTTCTAATACAATACCACTATCTAAATTTACAACTAGTGATGCTAGTCTGTTTTCAGATTCTATTAATTTTTCTTCTGATATTTTTTGGTCTGATATATCTCGAACAATACCTTGAGCTGCAACTGGTTTTTTATTTTTATCAAAAATAATACTTGCATTTATGTGTACCCATTTCACCTCTTTTGATTTGGTATACACTCTTGCCTCATAATCTTTAAAATAGCCTTTGTTGGATAATTCTAAAAAAGAAGACATCGCATATTCGTAGTCTTCTTTATAAATAAGTTTAGTAACGTTTACCTTATCTCTAGTAATATCGTAACCAAATAACTTGGTTGCTGCTTCATTAAATTTTAAGATATTACCTTGTAAATCCATTACAACGTATGCATCTACAATATTTTCAAATACACCTTGAAGTTGTGAAGATTTCTCGTCTAGTAGTTGTTCTAAGCGTTGGGAAGTAAAATATAATTCTCTTGATTTTTCTTCAAGAATTTTTTCTGCTGCTTTTCTAGCAGCTTTTTCTCTTTTTAAAGCACGTTCTAATATTTCAGCTTGATTTTGACTCATTAATTTTTATGAATAACAAATCTAACTTCTGTTCCGTCTTCTTTAATTTTTTCTAAATCTATTTTTGCAGTCGAATCAAAATGTTCAAATGTTTTATTCATTAAACCTAAGCCAAAATGATGCATGGCTCTACTTGATGTGTAGATCATTACTAATGAATCTTCTGTTTTTTCTACAACTTCAAAAGTAGGTAATTCTGCATCTGGGTATATTTTTCTAACTTCTACATGAATATGATTTTCTATAGATGAAATCATTTCAATTGGGTCTTTATAGGTTGCTAAAAGATCTGGATAACTTTTTTCTATAACACTAAAAAAGTGCTCTGCATAAACTAAAAGTAAATTATCAATAGATATTCCTGTATTTTCACTTAAATGCTGTAATAATTGTAGCATTTCAGAAAAACTATAAGTTCCTACGGCTGTATAAACACCTTCTGATTCTAAGGTAGAACTTGAGATAATATTATCTACCATTTCTAGACCAAACTTATCTTCAACTAACTCTAAGAACTCTGTAAAAACTATTCCTTTCATTATATTTGTTTTAATTCATTAATACTCCAATAAGCCAATAATTTTTCAATTTTAGAAGTATACTCCTCATATTTTAAAGGTTTTAAAACATAACCTGCAATACCTATTTTATAACATTCTAATAAATCTTTTTGATTACTAGAAGTAGTTAAAATTATGGTAGGTATATATTTTAAAATGTCATCATTTTTTAGAATACTTAAAAATTCAATACCACTAATTTTGGGCATGTTCAAATCTAACAAAATTATGTCAGGTAATTCGTCTTTTTTTTCTAAAATTTTTAAAGCTTCTTCACCATTATTAGCCTCTGTTATTTTATGATTCAATTTTAATGATGAAATAGTTCTATTAAATTTCATCACTTCAATCATATCATCTTCTATTAATAAAATGTTTAAAGCTTTCATGTTTTTTACTTTTAGTTTATTGTTCGTTGTCAAAACTAAAGTATTAAATTGTAAGATAAATTCTAGTTCGTTTAACTCAAATTTAGTGTCGGTGAATAACGCTTAAGTGTCGACGAATGGTTTTTGGAGAAATTTTAAGCTACTTCTTTGTTAAATAGCTCTAGAGTGTTTTTTTGTGCTTCAAACTTAATGTTTTTAAGCTCTTGCAAGTATGGCAAAGATTTTAATTGATCATTAGTATAATTCATTTCTAATTTTTCAATAAAATTTAAATGCAATAAATTTTTATTTAATACCGAACTTATGTCTCTATTTGGTAGGTTATTAAATTCATTAGTTTTAGTCTCTAATGAATTTTCTTTTTTTTTGATTTTTAAGCCTATGGAAAGGTTTAAACTCATGCTACCAACTTTTATTTTAAGCCTCATTTTTGAAGGATTTAATAAATTAATTTTTTTATTATGGTACAAAGATGTAACACAAATATGTTTTTAATTAATAAATTCTTTATAACAATTTTAATCTATAGATTGATGACTATTTTATATAGACGAATGGTAATTATTCAATTTTAAAATTGGTTAAGTAGCTTATAAAATGGTACTTTAGAGTGTAAACAACAAATTGTATTATTTCTATAAATAGAGATACAAATTTTTAATTATAAGAGCGTTTAATTATTACTTAAGCCTCTTCAATTGTGATTTTAACACTTTTTGATGCCGGAGTTTTAGCTGTATGTGCATAAGAATCTAAAGGCACTAGTATATTGGTTTCAGGAAAATATGTTGCACAACAATTAACAGGAATATTATAACCAACAACTTTAAAATTATGAGCTTTGCGAATAGTACCGTTATATTCAGATTTTAGATTAACTACATCTTTCTCTTTTAGATGGCGCTTTTTCATATCGTCACGATTCATAAAAATGACTCGTCTTTCATTAAAAACACCTCTATACCTGTCATCTAAACCGTAAATAGTGGTGTTGAATTGATCATGACTACGAATGGTCATCATTATTAATTCACCTTCTTTTAATTCCCAAGCAGGAAGTTTATTAATTGAAAAATTTGCTTTTCCTGTTTTAGTTTTAAAGTTTCTTATTCTTGCGCCATTTGGCAAATAAAACCCAGATGGCTGTTTTAATTTTTTATTATAATCTGTAAATCCGGTTACAACCTCGGCAATATCATCACGTACTAAACTGTAGTCTTCTTTGTATTGTAACCAATTAACTTTAGTGTTTTCTTTTAAAGTAGCATGTGCTATACCGCAAACAACGGCAACTTCACTCAATAAGTTTTCGGAGCAAGGTTCTAAAACTCCTTTTGTTGTATGCACAACACCCATTGAGTTTTCTACACTTTGTATTTGAACTCCTGTTTTTTGATAATCCTTTTCTGTTCGCCCTAAACAAGGTAAAATTAAAGCCTCTTTTCCTGTTACTAAATGAGATCGATTAAGTTTTGTACTTACGTGTACCGTTAAATCACAATTAGCAATTGCCTGTGCTGAATATGCTGTATCTGGTACTGCAGAAATAAAATTTCCTCCCATTCCAAAAAAGACTTTTGCTTTTTTCTCGTACATCGCTTTTATAGAGTCAATAACTGAATAACCGTGCTTATTTGTTGGTTTAAAGCCGTATTTACTTTCTATTTTATCAAGAAATGCTTGCGGAGCAGATTCCCAGATACCAACGGTTCTATCGCCTTGCACATTGGAGTGCCCACGAACCGGACACGTACCTGCGCCTTCTTTTCCTATACTACCTTTTAATAATAATAAATTAACAATTTCGCGAATATTATCAACGGCATTTTCATGTTGTGTTAAGCCCATAGCCCAACAAATAATGATTTTATTGTTAGTTAAAATTAAATCAAGAACATCATTAAAAATTTCTAACGATACTCCTGAGGCTTTTAAACATGTTTCAAAATGATACTTCTTTAAATCTGTAATAAATGCATCATATCCAGAGGTGTATTCATTAATAAATGATTTATCAAATACATTGCCTTCAGCTTCTTCTTTTTCCAATAATTTTAACAGAATTGCTTTAAAAAATGCTACATCTCCGTTGATGGTAATAGGTACAAAAACATCTGTTATTTGCACGCCTCCTTTTAATATTTTTATTGGATTTTGCGGATTAGTAAATTTCATTAATCCAGCTTCTGGAAGCGGGTTAATAGTTATTATTTTACCACCATTTTTTTTAGTTTTTTCTAAAGCCGTTAACATTCTTGGATGGTTTGTCCCTGGGTTTTGCCCAACAATCATAACCAATTCTGCTTTATATAAATCATCTAAAGTTACAGACCCCTTACCTATTCCTAAAGTTTCAGACAAAGCACTTCCGCTTGCTTCATGACACATATTTGAACAATCTGGAAGATTAGAGGTGCCATATTCTCTAACAAATAATTGATACAAAAAGGCGGCTTCGTTTGTTGTTCTGCCAGAGGTATAAAAAACAGCTTCATCAGGGTGGTTTAAATTATTCAATTTCTCGCCAACCTTTTTAAAAGCCGCTTCCCAAGAAATGGGCTGGTAATGCGTTGCACCTTCACTTAAAAACATAGGTTCTGATAATCGACCAGATTTCCCTATTTGAAAATCAGACCAACCAGACATGTCATCAATGCTATGTTTAGCAAAAAATTCGGCTCCTATGGTTTTATTTTGAGCTTCTTCAGCAATGGCTTTTATACCATTTTCGCAAAACTCACCTAAAGATGATCGTTCATCGTCTGGATCTGGCCATGCACAACCTGGACAATCAAAACCGCCTTTTTGATTCATTTTAAGCGTTAACTTAAAAGCATCAGCAGCATTCATGTATTTTGATACTTGCCCTATTGAATTTTTTATTGCTGGAAACCCCACACTATTTTCAGATGGTTTGGTGATTTTTAAATCTAAAAATTCTTCTGGGGTATTGGCCTTTTCTTCTGGCGATAAACTCATTTTAATAAATGTTTTTATTTTCTATTAAAATAACAAAATAAAATTATAGTATAAACGAATCTTTTAAACTCTTTAAACTTAAACAATAACTGCTATAAACTCAGTTATTTATTATGTTTTAAGCAAAAGCTTAATGCGCGTTTTTCGTTATAATATACATTGCTTTTATCAACAAAACCAGCGTGTCCGCCATGATTTGGCATTTCTAAATATAAATTAGAATTGTTTTTAGCTTCGTTTATGGGATAACATTCTGGAGATAAAAAAGAATCATTCAACGCGTTTATAATTAATGTTGGCACTTTTATATTAGGTAAGAATTGCAGGCTGCTACATCGCACATAATAATCTAAAGCATCTTCAAAACCATGCGCTTTGGCTGTATAAACATTATCAAAATCTGTTAGAGTTTTAATTGATTCTAGTACTTGTTTAGTTAATAATTCTGGATAGCGTTTTTGTTTTGCTTTAAGTTTATTTACTAAATGCTTTAAAAATCTATCGTGATATAACTTATTTTTAAATGTGTGTAACTCTCTTGCAGAACCTGTTAAATAACAAGGCACAGAAACCGCTATTGCAGATTTTATTTGTGTTGGTACAAGCGCTCTTTCGCCCAAATACTTAAGTATAATATTTGCGCCTAAGCTAATACCTTTTAAATATATTTCAGAATAGTTTTTATTAGTGGTAGTATGCTCTATTACAGCTTCTAAATCTGCGGTTGCACCAGAATGGTAACTGTAATATTTTAAATTATCTTCACCACTACAACCTCTAAAATTTACACTTACAGCATCAAAATTATTTTTATTAAATAGTTTAGCGGTTCCTGTCATGTAAGGACGCTGTCCGTTTCCTTCCAAACCATGAAGCAAAATAATGAGCTTATTGGTTTTTTTATTTGAATAACTCCAATCTAAATCTAAAAAATCTCCATCTTTTAAAGTGATGCGTTCCCGTTCTTGTTTAATAGAAACACGCCTTAATAAGCCAGAATATACTGTTGAAACAAAACCGTTTTTAAAATAAAAACGAGGCTTATAAGATGATTTTATTATTGGCATAAACTATTTTACTTCTAAAGATGTGAAACTAAAATCGGTTCCATTAAACAAACCTTTATCGCTTAATTTTAGTGATGGTATAACTAATAAAGCCATAAAAGATAGTGTCATATAAGGCGCATGTAATTTACTACCTAGTTGCTTTGCTATAGTATCAAGCGCTGCATATTGTTTACCAATAGTGGCGCCATCTTTATCGCTCATTATTCCTGCTACTGGTAGTGATACTATGTGCTCTTCAGAATTAGAAATAGCACAAATACCACCTTTGTTTTTTATAATTAAATTAACTGCTTTGCAAATAGCCTCATCGGAAACACCAACAGCAATAATATTATGAGAATCATGACCTACAGAAGATGCTATGGCTCCTTCTTTTAACCCGAAATTTTTGATAAATGCCAAAGCAGGTTTTTGGTTTTCATAACGATTAACAACGGTCATTTTTAAAATATCTTTATCAATATTTGAAACTATATTTCCGTTTTTAATTTTAGCTTTTTCAATTAATTCTTTTGTAACCAACTGCCCTTCTAAAGCCTCAATAACTCTAATTTTTTTGGTTGAAGATGGGATACTAAAATCTGTTATGTCTTTTTTAGTACAATTAAAA
>NZ_CANLZX010000009.1 GCF_947495675.1 uncultured Algibacter sp.
CATCTGATGACACAGTATACAAACAAGCTCCAGCCAATAATGCAGGTAATATAGCAGTAAGTGAAGCGTCGAATGTTAAATCGTACATTTGCAAGCACTTATCAGAGGAGTTTAATTTATATTCCTCATCTAAATCCAACTCTTTAATTAAAGCATTTAAGTTTTTAAAACTAATTGGAATTCCTTTTGGTGTTCCCGTGCTTCCGCTTGTAAACAATACATAAGCTGTATTAGATTCATTATATATTATGGGTTCAAATAAAGCATTATTGTCATTTTTTATTAAACATACATTTAATATTTTAAATGCTGAATAATTAGATTTAACAGAGGTATCAAAAACATATTTTACATCAATTAAATTTAATATATCTTCATTTCTATCAATTGGTGCGCTTGGGCTAATTGGCACATACGACCTACCTTCCATCCATAATGCGAAAATAGTAGCATACGTTTCTAAATCATTGTTTGTAACTAGCCCTATATGTTTTTCTGACGATTCAATATTTTGTGAAATATTATGCCTTATTTTAATAACAAGATCTAACAATTCCTCATATGTGAAAAAAGAATCATTAATGCAAAAAGCATTTCTTTCACTATTTAAATTAAAAGAATTATGTAGCTTATAAATTAAATTCATGTGTTATTAAAACATATTACCATCTTGATCTTTTACAACCTTACTATTTAAATTTATATCAATATCATTATGCTTTAAGGATACTAATTCTTTTACATCACTATACACTTTAAAATAACTACTATTTATTAATTCTCCTAGCTTAGTGTCCTCTGTTTGAAGAATAGTACATTTGGATTGTATAAAGTTCTTAATCATAACATTAACACAATCCCTATAATATGGTTCATTTGCAACAAAATACCTAATTACAAACCTATTACCTGATACATATGCTGAAATAAACCCAATAATCTCATTTTCAAATTTAACGACAGTATTAATGTTATAAATCTTATTAGAAATACTATTCAACAAACATTTATAGCCTGCCTTATCAAGACCATCTTGTATTACTTCGTATTGATTATTACTAATTTGCCAATTTATATAGTCTTTGCTTTTAGGAACCAAATCTTCAAGACATAGTTTTTCTATAAAAAACCAGATATTATCATCAATAAATTCTACGTTTTTAGTTAAAAAATGCTTTGATTTAATTTTACTCTTATTTAAAGAAGCAATAATTTTTCTAGATAATCCATCAATTAGTTTCAATAAAGGTTTAACTTTTTGTAAACTATTTTTTTTATTGATTAAAAGCCCATGATCGATACTGAAAACAAAAATATACCTATTCCTTTTTGCAAACTTGATAAAAGGTTGTTTTTCATAATAAGCTTTAGTTCCATCTCCCAAAAACTTAACAACAACTTGATTATTACATGCATTTAATGAAACACTTTTGATATATGTTGAAAGCACCGTATCTTTATATTTATCTGACACCCACCATCTTTGACTCCAAAATATTTTTTTTAATTTTCCGTTATCGCTTTTAATTAAATCTGGAACTAAATAAACTAAGGCTATAATATTATGATTTTCATAACCTAGTATAGCTATTACATCCTCATTGCTAGCCCTGTCATTTTCCAATATCCATTTCGCCTTGTTTTTTGAAAAAGGTGGTTGAAAAGTGCCATTCCAATACTTATCTTCTGTTATGGCGTCTTTAAGACTAGATTTTGTTAAAGTAATTAACTCCAAATTATCCATTTAATTTATCACTATATAATAAATAACTAATTTATGTAAAATTACTTTATTCGGTTTAAAGATAGAATAAGACTATTAAACTAAATTATTTAAAATAATTGTACAAAAAAAGCCCACTAATTGGGCTTTTTAATTTTTTTTATAATTCTGATTTTACAAATCATTAAAAATAGAATGCATTAATCGTTTCTTATCGTTAATACTTTCTTCAAGAGATATCATTGTTTCAGTTCTATATACACCTTCAATATCATCTAATAAAAATATAACCTCTTTAGCATGCTCTGTGCTTCTAGCTCTAATTTTACAGAAAATATTAAATTTACCTGTTGTTATATGAGCTACAGTAACATAAGGAATCTCATTAATACGTTCTAAAACAAATTTAGTTTGAGAGGTATTGTTTAAATAAACACCAACGTATGCAATAAAAGAATATCCTAATTTTTTATAATCTAACATCAATGATGAGCCTTTAATAATTCCAGCTTCTTCCATTTTTTTAACACGTACATGTACAGTACCTGCAGATATTAGTAATTTTTTTGCAATATCAGTAAATGGAATTCTTGTGTTATCAATTAACATGTCAAGAATTTGATGATCAATTTCGTCTAATTTAATTTTTCCCATAATTAACTATTCTTATATATGAGGCAAAATTAATACATTTTTATTAAAAATAAAGCAAAAAAGATATGTTTTATTTCGATAAAAGCAATATTTTCTCATTATTCAATATTACGAAAACGTTTGCGTAACCTATTTCCAGCTTCTTTCCTTGATCATTTAAAACCCTAAACCCCTTAGCATCAATCTCTTTGTGGCCAAAAAAGCCATCTAATTTTTCAATTTTTTCAACTTTAGGAATAAATTCTATTTTTTCATTTACCAAACGCTCTTGAAATTGAATCCCAACATCAACCACTTCATTATCTACTATTGCATTTCTAATAATAACATCTAAAAACAATTTATCATTTTCTGGAATTTCAAAATATGCCTCATAATTAGCACCTGTAACATCCTTTTTTGCAATATAATCCAAAGACACCAAATAAGATATAAAAATCAACTCACGGGTCTTTTCTCTAGCATAATCATCTGCATAATGACCAGCTTCAAACAAAATAGTTGGTACATTTGCACTTTGAAACGTATCTCCTACACAATTTAAATTAAAAGCATCATCATAAACACCTATTTGATTTGGAATAATTTTTTGCAAAACATAATTCATTTCTGCTATAATCTCCATAGCCACCCTTCTATTTGGCGTTACAGTACATGCTGCATCTTGAGCAGGTGCCAAAAACGATACTGTAGCCAGCTTATTTGTTTTACCTGCACTAAAAATAGTTCTCTGCCCATGTAAATTATAACAAAAATGAGGCTTAAAGGTTTCAAACACCTCTCTCAAAACTAAACTTTCAGGCTGAGTTAAATGCTGTGCATCTCTATTCAAATCAACTTTGTTTGCATTTACTCTTGTATAAGCTAATGCACCATCTGGATTTAAAATTGGAATAACATATAAAGTACAAGATTCCAAAATATAATCAAGCTTAGACTCTTTATCTAAAATTGTATTAAAAAGATCAAATAATGCTTTAGTAGTTGTTGATTCATTTCCATGCATTTGAGACCACAATAAAACCCTCTTTTTTCCATTCCCAATTTTCAATCCATAAATAGGATTATTTAAAACCGATTTACCAATAGTTTCAACATGAAAAATATCTGCTAATTTTTTTAGCAATGGCTCAATATTTTTGTTGGTAATATACCGGTGAGATAAATACTGTTCTTTATGTTTTGCAAACAGTTTTTTTATAAGTTCTAATTGCATAGTTATTTATTAGGTTACAAAAGTAAACAATTAGTAATTTACATTTGTAAACAGGTTTTTTTATTAGTTTGTTTACATTGTTATACATAATTAAGATAAAGATCACCTGTTTTTTATACGAAAAATAAAATATAATATAAATAATACATAAAATACTATATTTCAGTATATTACATAATACAATTTAAATTCTTAATTCACAATAAATAAATGATTTTAAACAATAAAACACTATAATTAAAGTTATATTGTTACATTTGTAACACTAAAAATTGTCAAACCTCTATTTACATTGATAAACACAGCAGATTTCATAAAAAGACTCCAAAAAGTCATTGATTACTATGGAGAATCCGCATCCTCTTTTGCTGAAAAAATTGGTGTGCAACGCTCTAGTATTTCGCATATTTTATCGGGCAGAAATAAGCCTAGTTTAGACTTTATTTTAAAGATCCTTTCTACCTACCCTGAGATAGATTTGTATTGGCTTTTTAATGGTAAAGGAACATTTCCAAATGAAGAAAAAACAATAAGTGTTAAAGAAAACATTACACCTACTTCAATAATTCAAGAAAATATTAAATCGGAAATAAAGAAAGATAAAACTATTGAGCGTATTGTTATTTTTTATTCTGACGGAAGTTTCAAAAATTACGACAAATAATTACTTTGTTTATTAGCTTTGCATTTCAATAATAATACTATGAGATTTTTATTTTTATTAGGACTTTTAAGTCTAACGAGCTGTTACAAGACAACTAGAAATTGTCATGATTACATAACAGGCTCTTTTCGTTTTGATTATACTGTTGATGGTATTGCTAAAAGTGGTGTTTTTAAAAGAACTGATCGTTACAGTATAAATTTTTATGACGAAAAAATAGATAGCTCTGAAGTTAAATGGATAAACGACTGTGAGTTTGTCTTATACAAAATAAACCCAGTATCCATGTCTGAAAAAGACCCAATACACATGAAAATTCTAACAACAACGGATAGTTCTTACACTTTTGAGTACTCAAAAGCTTCATTTAACGAAGGCGAAAAGAAAAGAAAAGAAAAAGGTGTAGCTTATAAAATTAACTAACCTTAATCAAAAGGGTATAAAAAGTATTCAACTAAATTAAACTTTAATTGCTTTTTATCTGTAATCTCGTAAGTTAAAAATATCTCCCCCCAATATTCACCATCAGAGAAATCTGCAATAATCCATTTATGATTAAGCATTTTAACCGTATTAATTAGCATCTTTCTACCCTCGCTTGCAGCATAAGGCACTAATGGATGCTCTCCCTTCACTTCATTCAACTTATATAATTCGTCTTTTATAAAAGGCATTAATTCGTCAATTTTATAGCCTTCATCTTCAAAATAACTAATTGCATCTTCATTTCTATCTAAATTAAAATGAGAAACCTCTAAAATATCATTTCTTAAAACAGCTACTGAATCTTTATATTTTTTTAATTGTGATTCACTCGTTTTTAATTTTTTATCTATGTCTTCAAAAATCCTTTTAGAGTTAACATATTGAAACAACACCAATAATGCTGTAAACACAAATAAATACATAAAAATTCTTTGCTTCATTCTAAATATAATTTAAACTGTTATTTTTAATCCATCATAGGCCAAAAAAACATTTTCTGGTAATGACAACTCAACTTCATCATGAAACCCTAATAAATGACTAATATGTGTCAAATAAGCTTTACCAGGGTTAACTTTAATTATAAATCCTAAAGCCTCCTCTAAATTAAAATGCGATTGATGTGGCTGAATACGCAATGCATTAACCACTAAAACTTTCACATTTTTAATTTTTTCAATTTCTTTATCTGATACTGTTTTCATATCAGTTAAATAAGCAAAATCCTTAAACCTATAACCAAAAACTTGCAGTTTGTGATGCTTCCCTTTTACCGGAACAACCTCTAAATCACCTAATTTAAATGGTTTATTTTTTACCTTATTTGTTAGAACTTCTGGGGCGCCAGGATATCTATTTTCTTTTTCAAAAATATAATCAAATCGTTTTTTAATCTCTTTTAAAACACGTTTATGAGCATAGATAGAAATATTCCCTTGCCTAAAGTAAAATGGCCTAATATCATCTAAACCCAAAACATGATCTGAGTGTTCATGAGTAAAAACAATGCCATCAATTCTCTTAACCCGCTCTCTTAGCATTTGAAATCGAAAATCTGGACCACAGTCTACAACATAAGTAAACGCACCCCATTCTACTAAAACAGAAACCCTTAAACGCTTATCTTTTGAGTTCTCACTTAAGCATACCGGATGATCACTTCCTATTATTGGAATCCCTTGAGAAGTTCCTGTACCGAGAAATGTAATTTTCAAAATTTTAAGTTTTACACAAAAATAAGTTTATTTTTTTGTTTGCTCTACTTATTTAATACCTTTGTAAACACAAGACGTAACCTATATATAATATGGAAATCACCATTAAAGGAGACAAAGAGTTTGACGATATCCCATCGTTAAAATCAAAAGCACTTCGCATTAACTTAAACGAAAATATTTACGGAACCTTTGCTGAAATTGGCGCTGGACAAGAAACTTGCCGACATTTTTTTAGAGCAGGTGGGGCTTCTGGAACTATTGCAAAAGCTATGTCTGCCTATGATAAAGATTTTAGTGATGCCATATATGGTGCCGAAGACGACGGGCGTTATGTTACCGAAGCTCGATTAAGAAAAATGTTAATTCACGAGATGGACCTAATGGAAAACAGGTTAACTCGAGAAAAAAATCCAAATAAAATATTTTTTACTTACGCTAATACTGTAGCTACAATTGATTTTGCTAAGCAATTTAAAGGTCATGGCTGGGTAGGAATTAAATATCAAGTAGAAGCTGGAGCAGAATACAACGAAATTATTTTACACGTTCGTTTTAAAGAAACAGATGCAAGACTTCAACAGGAAACACTAGGTATTTTAGGTACAAATTTAATTTATGGTGCATTTTATAAATACAATGAACCAAAAAAATTACTTCGTTACTTATATGATCATTTAGATAAAGACCAAATAGAAATTGACACTATAAATTTTTCAGGTCCTGTATTTAAAAACATAGACAACCGATTAATGAGCTTGCAATTGGTTAAAAACGGCATGACCGATGCCGTTATGTTTGGTCCAGATGGAACAAACGTGCTTCCTGCAAGAATTTTTTACAAAAAAAATATATTAGCACTTCGTGGAAGTTTTAGACCCGTTACTAAGGTAAACATGGCTATGTATGAGAAATCATATGAAATGTTTATTAAAGAAAATAAAGTTGATGAGAAGAAGACTGTCGTTGTTTTTGAAATTACACTATCTAACCTGAGAGCTGAAGGCGAAATTGACGAACAAGATTTTATAGACCGTGCAGATTTACTATGCTCTTTAGGTCAATCTGTAATGATATCAAACTTCCAAGAATACTTTAAAGTTGTAGAATACTTCTCTAACTACACAAAAGCAAGAATGGGATTAGCCATGGGAGTTAGTAATTTAGTTGATATTTTTGATGAAAAATATTATCGACACATGAGCGGTGGCATACTTGAAGCGTTTGGTAAGTTATTCTTCAAAGATTTAAAAGTTTACCTATATCCAATGAAGGATATTAAAACTGGAGAATTAATTAATAGCGAAAACTTAAAAGTATACCCTCGTATGAAAGAATTATATAAATTCTTTAAATACAATGGTAAAGTTATTGATATTGAAGATTACGACGAAAGTATCATGAATATATTCTCCAGAGATATTTTACGTATGATTTCTGAAGGAGAAACAGGATGGGAAGATATGATCCCAGAAGGAACTGCTGAATTAATAAAAGATTACAGATTATTTGGCTACACCAGAAGACCTTTAACACTAAGCAGGAAAAGACCTAATAAGAAAAAATAAACTATAAAAAAACGGCTATTTTAAAATAGCCGTTTTTTTTATGCTAATATTTGAGCTGCATGATCTTTAGTTTTTACTTTTTCTATTACACGGTCAACAACCCCTTCTTCATTTATTAAAAACGTCATTCTATGAATACCATCATACTCCCTACCCATAAACTTTTTTGCCCCCCAAACACCAAATGCATTAATTACTTCTTTATCCTCATCTGCTAAAAGAGGAAATGGAAATTCATATTTATTCTTAAAATTTGATTGTCTTTTTACTGAATCTGCACTTACACCCAATAATTCATAACCTTGAGATTGAAGCTCTGCATAATTATCTCTTAAATTACAAGCCTCTACAGTACATCCAGGAGTACTGGCTTTTGGATAAAAAAATACAATTAATTTTTTCCCTTTATAATCACTTAGTGATACAGTATTTCCTTGCTCATCTTTTGCTGTAAAATCTGGGACAGCATCTCCTTGCTTTAATGTATTCATTTTTATATTTTTTATTTTAATTAAAATACTATTAGCATAATAAATAATTTAATTGCCATTAAAAAATTATTAGTTATGCTCATTCCATAGTCTTAACTTTGATTTTTAACAAAAATACAATTTATGACTAAAAAAGAGAAGGTTAACTTTGTTATTAATACACTTTACAAATTCTACCCAGAAATCCCCATTCCTTTAGACCATAAAGATCCTTACACGCTTTTAATAGCAGTTTTATTATCGGCACAGTGTACAGACGTTCGAGTAAACCAAATAACACCATTATTATTTGAAAGAGCAGATAATCCTTTTGATATGATTAAATTATCTGTTGAAGAAATAAAAGAAATCATAAGACCTTGTGGCTTATCACCAATGAAAAGTAAAGGTATTTATGGTTTATCTAAAATACTTATTGAAAAACATAATGGAGAAGTTCCTAAAAATTTTGAAGCTTTAGAAGCACTACCAGCAGTTGGACACAAAACAGCTAGTGTAGTTATGTCTCAAGCTTTTGGGGTTCCCGCTTTTCCTGTTGATACTCACATCCATAGACTAATGTATCGCTGGAATTTAACAAATGGTAAAAACGTAATGCAAACCGAAAAAGATGCCAAAAGACTATTTCCTAAAGAATTATGGAATGATTTACATCTTCAAATTATATGGTATGGACGGGAATACTCTCCAGCTCGCGGCTGGGATTTAGAAAAAGATATTATTACTAAAACTATTGGAAGACAAACGGTTTTAGATGCATATTATAAATCAAAAAAGTCCTGATTTTAAAAAAACCAGGACTTTTCAAATCTTAATTAAGAAGCGCTTCAAACTTCATTTTATTACAATTTATAACACTTAAAGCCTTAGAGTAATTTAGAAGAAAATTAACCGTTTCTTCTCGCGGCTCAATATTTTCTATGTTTTTAATAGAATTTTCAGAGTAAATTTTTGCCATAATATTTAGTTAAGGGTTTATTTACTCCAATAACGTAGCAAAATTCACTTTATTGCATTAATTCGTTAAAACGATATTATGTTTCTCAATTATCTTTCGCAAATTAATTAAAGCATAACGCATTCTTCCTAATGCGGTATTTATACTAACTCCTGTCCTATCTGATATTTCTTTAAAACTCATATCATTATAAATACGCATCATAAGCACTTCTTTTTGGTCTTCTGGAAGCTCATCCACCAATCGTCTTACATCATTTTCAACTTGCTCCTTAATAATCATTTTTTCAGCATTCAAACTAGTATCGCTTAAAACAGAAAAAATACTAAACTCGCCCGTATTATCAAACTTCGGCATACGGTTGTTTTTTCTAAAATAATCAATTACCAAATTATGCGAAATACGCATTACCCATGGTAAAAATTTACCTTCTTCATTATAAGCACCACGCTTTAAGGTTCGAATTACTTTTATAAATGTGTCTTGAAAAATGTCTTCAGCAACATCTCTATCATAGACTTTTGAATAAATAAAACTGTAAATTCTTTGTTTATGCCTTTTAATTAACACCTCTAGAGCACTTTCGTCTCCTTTGATATAGTTACTAACTAGAATAGCATCTGTAATAAGTTCTTGTTGCATAATATTTACTTTTAATGCACGAAGTAAAGTCTTCGCTGCTTGGGGTTATTAAGTTTAAAAGTAATTTTATGCTATAGATATGTGTGTTTGAAGTTATTATATGTTCCAAATATAACAACAATCATTCCTAAAAAACAAAAATTCATCTCTTTTTTTAACAAATTATTCGACAAAAGGTAATTTTTTATGCTCGTTCACTTATAGTATCTTTGCAAAATTATCCTCTTAAAAACCTATGAACACTAATATATTAGACGTAAATCCAAAGGAAAACATTATTATAAAAGGTGCTAAATTACATAACCTTAAAAATATTGATGTTGTTATTCCTAGAAATAAATTAGTTGTAATTACCGGGTTATCAGGTTCTGGTAAATCTAGCTTAGCCTTTGATACACTTTATGCAGAAGGACAACGACGTTATGTAGAAAGCTTATCAAGTTATGCACGCCAGTTTTTAGGAAGACTAAATAAACCAAAAGTAGATTACATTAAAGGTATTGCACCGGCAATTGCTATAGAACAAAAAGTAAACTCTACTAACCCACGCTCAACAGTTGGTACAACTACAGAAATATATGACTACTTAAAACTATTGTTCGCAAGAATTGGAAAAACCTACTCACCAATATCTGGCTTAGAAGTTAAAAAAGATACCGTTACAGATGTTTTAAACTATTTAAAAACGTTTAATGAAGGAGAAAAACTCTTACTCCTAGCTCCTATTCATTTAGAAGAAGGACGCACTATTGAAAATAAACTTAAAACATTACAGCAACAAGGTTATGCAAGAATTAAAGTAAATGATACTGTTTTTAGAATAGACGAAGCTAAATCAATCAATAAAAAAGATACCGTTTTATTAGTTGTTGATAGAGTTATTACAAAAAATGAAGAAGATTTTTATAACCGCTTAGCAGATGCTGTACAAACTGCCTTTTTTGAAGGTAAAGGTGAATGTATAATCGAAATATTAAAAAACAGTAAACAACGTACTTTTAGCAATAAATTTGAATTAGACGGTATAAATTTTTTAGAACCTAATGTACATTTATTCAGTTTTAACAATCCATATGGTGCTTGCCCAAAATGTGAAGGTTACGGAGATATTATTGGGATTGATGAAGAATTAGTAATACCAAACACAGGTCTTTCAGTTTACGAAAATGCTATTTTTCCATGGAGAGGAGAAAGTATGAGTTGGTACAAAGACCAATTAGTAAACAACTCGCATAAATTCGATTTTCCAATTCATAAACCCTTTTTTGAGTTATCAGACGCTCAAAAACAATTAGTTTGGACAGGAAACTCTCATTTTGAAGGCTTAAATTCATTTTTTGCCGAATTAGAATCTAAAGCTTATAAAATTCA
Source organism: uncultured Algibacter sp. (assembly GCF_947495675.1). Lineage (GTDB taxonomy): Bacteria > Bacteroidota > Bacteroidia > Flavobacteriales > Flavobacteriaceae > Algibacter_B. Next base: position 10,988 of record NZ_CANLZX010000009.1, read on the forward strand.
AAACCGTGTTATGCTATCGCGTTACCGCGGAAAAACCAAATGCAAAACCTGTAATGGTAAACGATTACGTGTTGAAGCAAATTATGTGAAAATTGCAGGAGCAACACTAACAGACTTGGTTGAAATGCCTCTAGATAAATTAACAATTTTCTTCAAACAATTAGAGTTAAATGACTATGATACTCAAATAGCAAACAGGTTGTTAAAAGAAATAAATAACAGACTATCTTTTCTAGCAAATGTTGGCTTAGACTATTTAACACTAAACAGAAAATCAAACACACTTTCTGGCGGAGAAAGCCAACGAATAAATCTAGCAACATCATTAGGTAGTAGCTTAGTAGGTTCCATGTATATTTTAGACGAACCTAGTATTGGTCTACACCCAAAAGATACTGAACGTTTAATTTTAGTTTTAAAATCCTTACGCGATCTTGGGAACACAGTAATTGTAGTAGAACATGATGAAGACATTATGAAGGCCGCAGACAACATCATTGACATTGGCCCTGAAGCAGGTACCTTTGGCGGACATGTAGTCGCAAAAGGTAACTATGCAGATATTTTAGCTTCAGAATCTTTAACTGCCAAATATTTAAATGAAGAACTAAAAATTGAAGTCCCAAAAACCAGAAGAACATCAAAATATCATGTTGATATAATTGGAGCTCGAGAAAACAACTTAAAAAATATTGATGTTAGCTTCCCATTAGGTATGCTAACAGTAATTACAGGTGTTTCTGGTAGCGGAAAAAGTACATTAGTTAAAAAAATACTTTTCCCTGCTTTACAAAAAAAACTAACCGATTTTGGTGACAAACCAGGACAATTTACATCATTAGATGGTAATTTTAGCAACATAAATCACATCGAGTTTGTAGATCAAAACCCTATAGGAAGATCCTCTAGATCTAACCCTGTTACTTACATAAAGGCTTATGATGATATTCGTGCATTATTCTCAAAACAAAAATTAAGCCACATAAGAAACTATCAAGCAAAACACTTTTCTTTTAACGTAGATGGCGGACGCTGTGAGACTTGCAAAGGCGAAGGTCAAGTAACCATTGAGATGCAATTTATGGCCGATGTGCATTTAGAATGCGAAACATGTAAAGGTAAACGCTTTAAAAAAGAAGTCCTAGAGGTGACATTTGCCGACAAAAATATTGACGACATTCTTAATTCAACCATTGATGATGCTATTGCGTTTTTCGAAGCTACCGAGCAAACCAAAATTAAAAACAAACTACAACCACTTCAAGACGTTGGCTTAGGATATGTTACTTTAGGGCAAAGCTCGTCTACCCTTTCTGGCGGTGAAGCACAACGTATAAAACTAGCATCCTTTTTAGGTAAAGGAAACAATAAAGAAAAAGCATTATTTATTTTCGACGAACCTACAACTGGCTTGCATTTTCATGATATCCAAAAACTTTTAAAATCCTTTAATGCCTTAATCGCAAAAGGACATTCAATAATTGTAGTAGAGCACAATATCGATTTAATAAAATGTGCCGATCATATTATTGATCTTGGTCCTACAGGAGGTGAAAAAGGGGGCAATCTAGTTGCATTTGGGACACCAGAAGATATTGTAAAAGTAAAAGCCTCGGAAACTGGTAAATATTTAAAAGAAAAATTATAAACTACCATCTATAATCATTTGAGCGTTACCTAAAGGTCGGGCTTTCACAAGTCGCTCTCAAAGAGGAGCTCCAACAATTGCTCAATCCCTAACGCAAACACTTACAACAAAAATTAAGATAGGTATCACAATTTAATAAAACAAAAACGCAAACAAACCTAAAATAAAAGTTGTTAATGGCGCTACTAAAAGTAAAAACAAAATGGATGTAGCACTAGCCTTAACAAAGGTTTTAAACTTAGATTGTTTATAAAATCGTTTTAAAGCTAAAAACAAATAAACAAACGTAGAAAACGCGATTAGCCAATCAATCCAATTAGGAATATCTACTATAAAATTAACCCCAATAATGACACTAAAAACAGTAAAAAGGAAAGAAAAATAATAAAAACTAAATACTAAATGATGCGCATAAAGTCCTTGTTTTCTGTAAAAAAGCTTCAATAATAGAGCAAAAATTGGTAATAAGAAAAACATAGCTATTGGTATAGTGTCATAAAACATTTGTAATATACTCCCACCCTTTCTGGACTTATACAATTTTAATGTTTGTTTATAAAGCTGCCTTTTAAATACACCCGCATCATCATTCAAGCCCATTTCTTTGTAAATAACTTCGTCTGGCGCCTTCAAAGTTATTAAAGAATCAATAGACTTTGATGTCAAATTAAAATTAGCCATACCATTTTTCCTAAAGTCATCTGCATTAACCAACGAATCTATTTGTTTTTCAGAAAAACCATGAAAATATTTATTTTCCTCTAAAGTCTCACGAAGCTCTTTGCGATCAACAGAATCTTTAATCCTTTGTTTTTCAGATAAAACAACAGAAATAGAATCTCTAACTTCTAGATCTGTAATACCTTTTAATATATCTTCCGTTTTTACAACTTCAGCTAAACCCTCATCTAATGCCTTTATACTGTTACGCTGAATAAACGAAAACAAAAAGAAAAACACTACAGCAATAAACAAATACATTTGAGCCGGATGTAAATACAACAATCGTTTACCTTCTATAAAACGACTTGCTAAATAACCTGGCTTAAATACTAACGGCAGAAAACTTTTAAAAAAACGTGCATCAAAAGAAAAATAATTACTAATGGTATTATAAAACAAAACCTTAACAGTCAATTCGTCTTTAGCTTGTTGCCCACAATGCGGACAAAACTTAAAACCTTCTTTAAATTGTTTTTCGCAATTTTTACAAGTTTCTTTTTTGCTTTTCATTCAACATGATTGGTTTCTATAAAAGTAATAATTTTTACAAGATTATCCATTTTAAGCAAAAGAAACAAGTATCTAAAAATCAATTATTTACATATTTAATTTTAGTTAATGTTACGTTAACACGAGTTAAAACAACTTTTTTTGGCATGCATATTGAAAACTACTAGGCAACAGCGAAAGCCGAAAAGCTAAAGAGTAGGCACAACAAAAATCTTATAATTATGAAAAGAATTTTACTAGTATGTGCAGGATTGTTAATAGGATTAACAGCTGCAGCAGCAACAAAGCAAAATACAAATAACCCAAAAACAAAGTTTGAAAAGAATAAAAACTACAAATATGCACAACCAATTACGTTTATGGAACGCGGTGTAGAGTTTTTAATTTTTCCAGATGGAAGCTTTGATTTTAATACCCATTCCAATAATGATTTTTATAATGACTCTTATTACAGAAATAATACAAGACGACGTAATATAAATTCAAACAAAAGAGGCCCAAATTCGAATATACAATACAATTCAAACCCTTACCTAAACAGAGGTATTTCAATTTCTCGCGATAGAGATGGCATAGTAAGGCGTATTGGTAATGTGTATTTAAATTATGATAGATATGGAAGACTTTCGCGTGTAGGCTCTATTTTTATAAAATACAATAGAGGAAGAAACTCAGAATTAACCAATGTTGGCGGCTTACGAGTAAAATATAACAAACGCGGAGAAATTATTTATACACGCGGTAACGTTAACCGTTACAATAATAGAAATTATAATAACGATTACTATTATAAGCAAAATGGCAAAATGAATAAAAAAAATAAAAGATAATTTTTTGAGATTAGTTAGTTAAAATAAAAACCTCGAAGTTGTAATAACTTCGAGGTTTTTTAATTAAAACTATCATCAGAAAGTTATTTTCAATAAAAAACAAACTTATTTATCAGTATTCACAAGGCATTAGAGCCCATTATGTTTTTTTGGCACGCTGTTTGTAATTACTAAAACAGTAACCCATAAAATTCACAATTATGAAAAAGTTTATATTTTTATTAGCAAGTTTAGTCCTAACAGGATTTACTGTTAACGCAACTACAACCAACATAGAAGCAAATGCAAATACAGCAGCAACTTATTATGGAGGCTATAGCAACTCTTTCATATTTAATGTAGATGGTGTTGAGTTCTCAGTATTTAGAGATGGTCAATTTGATTTCAACCTTATTAGAAATAATTCACGTTTTGGAGTTAACGTAAACACACGTAACGTAAATATTAGTTTTAACACAGGGTACGATTACAATGCTTATGTTCAGTATGATGAATTTGGAGCAATTATTCAAATAGAAAATATTCCAATTTATTATGATTACTACGGACGCATTAGTCAAGCTGGAAACGTAAATATATACTACAATAACTTTGGCTATATTAACCGTATTGGAGGTTTAAATGTTTATTACAGAAACAATGTTTACTCACATTATACTGGATTTATAAACATATACAACAGAGGTTATGTTTATAGACCTTGGCACAGATACTATAGTATTCCTGCTCGTGATTATTGTGTAGTTTACAACAGACCTTACAGACAATTTTACAACCCAGTACGTTATACTTATAACAGAAACAGACCTTTTTACAACAACCACAGACAAAGAACTGCAATCGCTAATAGAAGAGGAAATAAAATTTCAAGAAACAGTAGCTATGCAACAGTAAATAGAAGCAAAAGAAATGTTACACAAGTTAACAGAAACGCAAACTCTAGAAGAAGTGTTGCTAGTAACAATACAACAACAAGACGCAATAACAATTCTTTAAATAATAATACTAGAAATAACTCTAACAAAGAAACAACTAGAAGTACAAATAATAGAAGAACAACTTCTGGTAATAAAACTCAAATAAAAAACACTAGAAGAACGTCTGATAACATAAATAGAAACAATAACAGAACGAGTACAAGAACCAATACAGTAAAAAAACATCAAAATACTAGAACGGTTCAAAAACCAAAAAGCACAAATACTCGTACATATAATAGAAACAATAATACTAGAAATACACAAGTAGCTCAACGTAACGTTAGTAAACCTAGAACAACAACACAACGCAATGTTTCAAGGTCTACACAAACCAAAACACCAAGAGCAACAACAAACAGAAGTAGTTCTAGCAAAAATACAAGATCGACATCAACAAGAAGACGATCATAACAATTTTGGTTGGTTAGTTAAGAAAGCCCTTCGAGTAGTTCGCCTCAAAGCAACATCGTAGGGTTTTCTGTTTTTATTAATCTTTACTAATAAGAGTACTAAAGTAATTCTATTAAAATAAAAATTAACCCTATTTCAACTTCAAATACTTTTTAATAAGTAGCGAAATATCTTGAGAAAAATTAAATCGATACACCACTAATACATAAAACATAGTAACTAACATCGATTTTAATCCAATATTGATTATTGGGTTAAATGAGAATTCCCAGAAATAAAAAAGTATAATACTTAAAACTAAAAGAACTGCAATCTTTAAAGTAGCTTTTGTAAAAGGCACCATATTAAACTTCTTATAAACAAAATATAGTTTTATAGAATTATAAACAAAAACAGCTAAAAATGTGGCTATACCAGCTCCATTAATACCTAATATTGGAATAAATACTATATTTAGCAATATCATTAAAATTACTAAAAACACACCTAATACCAATACAACACGATAATAATCACTATTAAACAATATAGCATTATTATTACCTAAAGCGTTATCGTACAGTTTGGTAAAACTTATCATAAACACTACTAATAATCCAACACTAAATTCTTTTGGAATGATAAGATAGAGCTGATTAATATTTAGCACAATAAGTAAAAAAATAAAACCACCAACAATAAATAAATTTAAAGAACTTTTCTTGTACAAATCCTCTAACGAAGCGTAATCTTTTTCATTTAGATATTTTGCCGACATCGGTAACATTATTTGATGCATAGCGCGTTGAGGTACAGCTATAACAGTAGCTATAAAAATAGCCACATTATAATAAGCAATCTCTTTAATATCTATGTAATACCCTAGCATAACTTTATCAACATCCAAAAGAATTGTAGCAATAGAGCCTGCGATAATTATTAAAAAAGAGTATTTAAAAATATTACGTAAATTTGGTACTCGCTTAAACATTATTACAGGTAGCTTTACATTAAATGCATATACGTTCATGACTAACATTCGTAAAACATAAACCAAAACCAAACCTGCCATAAATTGCTCAACATTTATCACTTTAAAATGTAATAAAAACAATAAAATCATGGCACCAACTCTATGAAAGACTTCTTTCATAAAATTTCCAAAAACGGTTTGCATTTGTACTTTTGCCCAAGCAAAAAACACTTCAAAATAAGCTAAGGCAATAGCTATTATAAAGGTATGCCACAAATAATCTCTAATTATCTCATTTTTCTTTGAAAGAAAGCCAACAATAGTATCGTACCCAACATAAGTAACTAGCATTAAGGGAACTATTATTAAAAACGGCAAAACCAACATGAGTGTTAAAAAACTATTAAGGGAAATTCTTGATTTAAAAGTAGAATAGAATTTCACTAGAGTGTTATGCATACCAAATGCCATTAATGGCATTACAACATAAGCTAAGGATAACATATACCCTACCATACCATAATAATCATCACTAAGAAATTCGGTATAAAGAAAAAGGGTATTAATAGCTCCTATAAAAAACCCTAAATAGGTAGAAATAATGTTTTTAAAGGACTGTGATACTACGACTCCCATTATATTAAATTAGCTAGAGATTTTGTAAGTGCCTTTCTATGAAACTTTTGCAAACCTATTGGATGCGATTGTAATCTGTTATTTTGAAAAGCCTTATAATGTTCTAATATAATTCTTTTTAATGATTCGTAATCGTTATAACTAAAGTAGTTTCCTGTATTAGTTTCTTTTATTATTTTTTCAACATCTGAATTAATTGGTCCAATAGAAATTATAGGTCTATTTGAAACCATATATTCAAATAATTTTCCAGGTATTATACACTTTGTGTCTTCAGAATTAATTTCAATAAGCAATAATATTTGAGATTTTTTTTGAAACACAATAGCTTCTTTATGTGAAACATAACCCACATTACTAACATAATTACTTAAACCATGGTTTTGAATGGATTTTAACACATTTTCACTTGCTGAACCAATAAAATTTAACTGAAAATCTTTTGAAAAATCATTATTTGATTTTATTAAATCTCTCAAAACACGCCATAAAATTTCTGGGTTACGTTTTGACAATAACGAACCAATATGCGACATTGTAAATTTAGTGTCCATTTCAAAATCTACGCTTTCCAAATCATCATAACCATTTGTTATAACCTCAATTGGTTTATTTGTGATTTCCTGAAACTCCCTTTTAGTTGTTAAACTTGTTACTATTATTTGATCTGAAGTATTTAAAACCTTTTTTTCTAACGATTTATGCTTTGTTTTTGAAGCTGAAGTTAATTTAAGTTGTTTATGATACCCAATAGTTGTCCATGGGTCTCTAAAATCTGCTAGCCACTTAACACCTAGCTTCTGTTTTAACTGAAGTCCAATAAGATGCATACTATGAGGTGGCCCGGTTGTGATAACGGTTTTAATGTTTTCTTTTTGAATATAATCCAAAAGAAAAGCCACAGACGGCTTTACCCAACCTACTCTAGCATCTGGTATAAAAAAATTACCACGCACAAAAAGCATAACTTTTTCAATGAAAGATTGCTCCTTATTATCAGTAATTATACCTTTACTAATAGTTTTTGATGATTTCTTTGAAAAAACTCCAGCCCATTTATAAGGTTCTTTTATTGGCTGCTTAATTACTATAACACCTTCTGAAATCTCAGAAACTAAACTCTCATCAATAATTGGATAATTTGGATTTTCAGGCACAAAAACAAGTGGTTCAATATCAAATTCTGGAAGATATTTTACAAATTTTAACCAACGCTGTACACCTGGACCTCCAGCTGGTGGCCAATAATAAGCTATAATCAGCACACGTTTTTTATTCATCTTTCCTTTTGAACCCATAAAACAACCCGCCTAATAACAACAAACCAAGTAAAATAGAACTCGCTAAAGTGATTTTACTTCCAGTTTTAACTACATCTGGATCAAACTTAAATTCAATAACATGTTCCCCTTCAGGAATCACCATACCTCTCAAAATATAATTTACCCGAATATGATTTGCTTCTTTCCCATCTATAAATGTTTTCCAACCGTTTGGATAATAAATCTCTGAAAACACAGCAAATCCTTTGTTTTTATTATTAGATTTATACTTTAAATGATTAGCATTAAATACTGTTAGACTGATAGTTGATAAAGAATCTACAACAAATTCACTATCAACATTCTGAATTTTATCAAGCGCATCATGTACCGAATAAATAGCTTTATTTTTATTATCTAAGCTGTCTAATAATTTAATTTCTGTATTAGCAGAATCAACTTTTATTAACGATTTTACAAACCATGCATTTCCATTAGCATCTTCATTTTTAAAAGGGAAAGCTGCTCCTTTTTCATCTTGCGCGACTATATATTTTGTATTAAGCATACTCAATACATTAATATTATTTTGTGCGATATAAAAATCAAATACCTCCCTATAACGCCTTAATTCAGCTGCATTATAACCATTTAAAGAATTATGATAATAAGAAGGTTTTGAAGGCCCTGAAACTAAATCAAATACCTTGTAATGAGATTTGTCGTTTAAAATATATTTATCCACTTCAGTTGCTTGAAAAGGCTTACTCATTTTAACACTAGAAACAAAATCATCATTATTTACATAACGCCTATCTACCCCCACCAAATCAAAAAGAATTAAAGCCGCAAAAACAACAATAACGTACTTCTCTTTTAACTTTTCTTTTAAGAAGAAATAAATAACACCCGCAGATAACAGTACTAACACCAGCGTTCTAATAGCATCTTGAGTGAAAATAGATTTTCTATCTGTTTTTAAAGCATCAACAAAATCTTGACCATAATTTTGACGATAAAAACCGTCATTAACACCTACAAAGTCAACTCCTATAAAGTCCAAGGAAGATTTAAATAAAATAAACACCAATGTTAATCCAGCAGTAATAATTACCGAATATTTCAAAGCTTTAAGCTTATCTTCTTTCTTCTCAAAATCGTTAAACAATATTACTAAACCAAAAATAGCTAAAGCAGGAATACACAACTCTAAAATTACTTGAATTGAACTAACTGCCCTAAACTTATTATAAAGCGGCACATAATCAATAAAAAAGTCAGTTAGAAACCCTAAGTTCTTTCCGTATGATAATAGTAGCGACAAAACAGTTCCTCCAACAAGCCACCACTTCAAACGTCCTTTTATCAAGAACAATGCGAAAACAAACAGAAACAACACTACAGCTCCAACATAAGCCGGTGCCTCTACAATAGGCTGGTTTCCCCAATATGTTGGCGCCCGTTTAGCTTCTTGAGCAGCTTGTGTTGTCGTTGCTCCTAACTTTCTAAAAGCTTCATAAGTTGCCGAATCCTTACCAACATCTTCTGCATTGCCACCGCCAGTAAATCTAGGAATAAACAAATTAAAGGTTTCAACGATACCATAACTAAACTGTGTAATATAATCTCTATCTAAGCCATTAGTTTCTTCTTTTGGCGAACCATCTGGATTTATAGTAAGCTCACTTTTACTTCTTTTACTTTCTTTTACATACTCATTTGTTGCTAAAATATTTGTTGCGTTTAAAGCAATTGACAATACTACAGCCGCAACCATAACACCAATAGATTTAAAATAATGAGGAAGCATTTTTTTTCTAAACGCATCAACTAAATAAGCAATACCTAAAACAATAACTAAAAACATGAGATAGTATGTCATTTGAAAATGATTTGCTACCAACTCTAACCCCATTGCAATGGTTGTCAACAAAAAACCAACTATGTATCGCTTTTGAAACACTAACAAAATACCACTTAAAACTAATGGCATATAGGCTATTGCATGCGCTTTACTATTATGTCCAACACCAAGTATTATGATTAAATAGGTTGAGAACCCAAAGGCCAATGCTCCTAACGCTGCCAATTTAAAATCGACTTTTAACACTAACAAGAACACATAAAAACTTAATAAATATAGAAATAAGTAATCTGCAGGTCTTGGTAAAAACCGCAAGGCTAAATCAAGTTTTTTAATATAATTATGTGGATATCTAGCTCCTAATTGATAGGTTGGCATACCCCCAAAAGCACTATTAGTCCAATATGTTTCCTCTCCAGTTTCAGCTTTAAAATCTTTTTGCTGTTTACTCATGCCTATAAACTGCACAATATCATTTTGATATATCGCTTTTCCTTTTAAAACAGGATTAAAATAAGCTAATGAAATAATTATAAAACCTAATAAAATTAATACATGAGGCAATAATTTTTTAATTGAAATTTGCATGAAATAGTTTTAAGAAAATGATTCCGAAAAATAGCTATAATTTTCAGAACTAAACATATTGATATTACTAAACTTTAACAGATAAAACTTCCGCATTTGAAGAATTTCAAAACAACACTACTACTTACTACTACTCAATTTCTTCGTAATCCACATACTCACCAACATTTTTATTTGATGTTTTTGTTTCAGGGATTTTATCAATAGTTATTTCGCCTTCCTTTTTTTGAGCCCCTTGTTTTTGCCCTTTTTGAAATTGACCAAACTGATCTCCAAAGCGTTGTTCTGCTTTTTTTGCTGCAAATTTGAGCAGAAAAGGCGCAAATATTCTAGAAAGAATTTTAATTCCGTAATAAACTAAGACAATTATAAGTATGGTTCTTAATAAACCCATTTTTAAACTTTTAATAATAATGTAACACAAAAATACAATTCTATCTGTTTAAAAAGCGCTCAAGAATGATAAAAAAAGCATAAAATATCTATATTTGAAAAAAGTCTTTAATAAATACTATTAGAGAAATAAACATATTTAAGATTATGACCCCATTTAAATCTACATTGTTTTTCCTACTAAGTTTGGCTACTACTCAAGCATTTTGCCAATATACTGATGTTATAAACTCTAACCGCCCTGGTGTATCAAGAAGTGCATTTTCTGTAGGCACAAATGTTGCACAATTAGAAATTGGCCCATACATTTTAAAAGAAGAGAGAACCCCTACAACTGCTTACGAAGTTTCTGGATTTGGTATTGATTTTGCCGCACGCTACGGATTGTTGTTAGAAGAATTAGAAATAAATATAGAAGGAACATACCAAAATGACACCAAAACATATAATTCTAATATATCATCTGAAGAAAATCGAGCTAATTTTAGGTTTTTAGCTATTGGTGCGAAATACTTAGTGTTTGATCCTTACAAAAATGCTGAAGAAGACAAGCCTAATCTTTACAGTTGGAAAGCAAACCGACAGTTTAAGTGGAAATCTTTAATTCCCGCTGTATCAATCTATTTGGGAGCTAATTATGACACTAAACCAAATCCTTACACATTTTCTGGCATTGAAGGTTTTAGCCCTAAAGTTATGATTGCAACACAAAACAATTTCTCTGGAGGCTGGGTTTTTGTTATAAATTTAATTAAAGACAGAATAGGGACAGATCAATCTGATTTTCAATATATTTTAACCTTAACACATTCTTTCAGTCCTAAATGGGTTATTTTTGGCGAAACTCAGGGTATTAAAAGTGATTTTTACGCAGATAATTTGTTTAGGTTTGGAGGTGCTTATTTAATGAGTAAAAATTTTCAGCTAGATACGGCAGTTACTTTTAACACTAAAGACACTCCTTCTGTATTTAGCGTTAATTTTGGCGCTTCTTACCGTTTAGATTTTCATAAAGATAAAGAAATAGACAACGGCACATCTGCTGAAGCAGAAGGTGAAAGAAGAATGAATAGGAAAGTAAAAAACAAAAAGAAAAGCAACAAAGACGCTATTGAAAAAGTTAACAAACAAAAAAAGAAAGATATAGATTTTGATGAATAACTAATCATCAATCCCCATCGTTAAACTATGATAAGACTTAAAGAAGTTCAAAACAAAAAAGATTTAAAAGCTTTTGTAAAGTTTCCGTTTACACTCTATAAAGATTCCAAATATTGGGTACCACCCATTATAAGTCAAGAAATGAAGACTTTTAGCAAAAAAGACAATCCTGTATTTAATGATGCCGATGCAAGATTATTTTTAGCATATAAGAACGGCAACATTGTCGGCAGGATTGCTGCAATCGTGAATTGGCTTGAAGTAAAAGATCAAAACCAAAAAAAGATGCGCTTTGGCTGGTTTGATTTTATTGATGATTTAGAAGTTTCACAAACACTTTTAAATGAAGTTGAAAAAATTGGAAAAGAACACAATCTTGAATACACAGAAGGCCCAGTAGGGTTTTCAAATCTAGACAAGGTAGGTGTCATGACTGAAGGTTTTGAGTCTATTGCACCTATGATTACATGGTACAATCATGCTTACTACGTTAAACATTATGAAGCGGCAGGATACAAAGTAGAGAAATCATATTCTGAAAGTAGATTTCCTTTTGAAAATGTAAAACCAGAGTTTTTCAAAAAAGCACAAGAATTAATAAAAAGACGCTACCAACTAACTCCTTTAAAACTTACCAAAACAGAAGAAGTTATGCCGTATGCAGATAAAATGTTTGATTTGTTTAATGAAAGTTATGCATCTTTATCTTCATTTGTGGCTATTAATGATGTTCAAAAAGCGTATTTCAAGAAAAAATTTATAAGTTTTGTAAATCCAGAATACATAAAATTTGTAGTAGACAAAGACGACAACATGGTAGGTTTCGCCATTGTAATGCCAGCTTTTGCTAAAGCATTACAAAAAATGAACGGTAAATTGTTTCCGTTTGGGTTTAGACATATCATGCATGCTAAGAAACACAGTAAAGATGTTATTTTCTATTTAATTGGCATCCATCCCGATTACCAAAATAAAGGTGTACACGCTGTTATATTCAACGAATATTACGAAACATTTAAAGAAAAAGGTATAGAAACATGTTATAGAACACCAGAGTTAGAAGATAATGAAGCCATACATAAAATATGGAAGCACTTTTTTCCTGAGGTTTATAAACGCAGAAAAACCTTTAGAAAAAATATAGCATAAAAAAATCCGATTCAAAATTGAATCGGATTTTTTTTTATTTATGTGTTTAATATTTATTCACCCATAGCAGCTATTAAAGCGGCAGATAAACGTTTATAAGTTCCGTTTACTAAACGATCTCTAATAGCATCAAAAGCATCTAATGTTTCTGATACATCTTCTAGAGTATGCGTAGCAGTTGGTATTAATCTTAATAAAATTAATCCTTTAGGTATTACAGGATAAACCACTATAGAACAGAATATTCCATAATTTTCACGTAAGTCTCTAACTAAAGCCATCGCTTCTGGAATACTACCTTTTAGATACACAGGTGTAACACAACTTTGAGTAGTACCTATATCAAAACCACGAGCTTTTAAACCTGATTGTAATGCGTTAACATTCTCCCATAATTTGTTTTTTAGTTCTGGCATAGTCTTAAGCATTTCTAATCGCTTAAGAGCTCCAACAACTAATTGCATTTGCAATGATTTTGCAAACATTTGAGAGCGTAAATTATATTTTAAATAGTCAATTATTTCTTGATCTCCAGCAATAAAAGCACCAGTACTAGCTAATGATTTAGCAAATGTTGCAAAATATACATCAATATCGTCTTGAACGCCTTGCTCTTCTCCTGCCCCTGCTCCTGTTGCTCCTAAAGTTCCGAAACCATGAGCATCATCAACAAATAGCCTAAAATTAAATTTCTTCTTAAGGGCAACTATCTCTTTTAATCGACCTTGTTCACCTCGCATTCCAAAAACACCTTCAGAAATCACTAAAATCCCTCCACCTGTTTGTTCTGCCATTTTTGTGGCACGTTCTAAGTTTTTTTCTAAACTTTCAACATCGTTATGCTTATAAGTAAAACGTTTTCCCATGTGCAAACGCACACCATCAATTATACAAGCGTGAGCATCAACATCGTATACAATAATATCATCTTTAGAAACTAAAGCATCAATTGTGGATACCATTCCTTGGTAACCAAAATTTAAAAGATATGCTGCTTCTTTGCTAACAAAGGATGCTAACTCATTCTGTAATTTTTCATGTAAATCGGTATGACCAGACATCATTCTTGCTCCCATTGGGTAAGCTGACCCATATTGTAAAGCTGCTTCTGCATCTACTTTACGAACCTCAGGATGATTGGCCAAACCTAAATAATCATTAATACTCCATGTAATGACATCTTTTCCTTGAAATTTCATACGGTTTGAAATTTCTCCTTCTAATTTAGGAAACACAAAGTAACCTTCTGCCTGAGACGCCCATTTTCCTAATGGCCCTTTGTCTTTATAAATTTTTTCGAATAAATCTTTCATTTAGTAAATCTTATTGCTATTAAAATTAAGACATAACTAAAACTAGATAATTGCTTTTTAATGGAGATATAAACATAAAGATGTTTAAAAATTCAAGAAGCTTTAGTTCTTAGTTAGTTGATGCAAAATTAAATATTTATATGGTTTGAACATAATTTTTGATGCTCAATTATTAACAAAAAACAAAAAGAGATAAACTTTTACTGTATAAGCAAAAGTTTATCTCTTTTTGTTTTAATATTTTTTTACTTTATATATTGTATGTTTTGTGCTGCTGCTTCATTTATGCTATCAAAGAAACCTTGCTCATTCATCCATTTATCACTATACACTTTACTCATGTATCTTGCACCATGATCTGGATATATAACAACAACATAATCGTTTTTCTTAAAACGACCTTCTTCTCCTAGTTGCATTAATGCTTGAGTTACTGCCCCAGAGGTGTATCCAACAAATAAACCTTCTGTTTTAGCAATTAATCTTGCTGTATGTGCGCTATCTTCATCAGTTACTTTAATAAATTCATCTATAACGTCAAAATCTGTAGCTGTTGGAATCAAATTTTTGCCTAATCCTTCAATTCTATATGGATAAATTTCTTTTTCATCAAACTCTCTTGTTTCATGATATTTTTTTATGACAGAACCAAATGCATCAACTCCAATAATTTTAATATTAGGATTTTGTTCTTTTAAATACTTAGCCGTACCAGAAATAGTTCCTCCTGTTCCGCTGCAAGCTAATAGATGCGTTATTTTACCTTCGGTTTGCTCCCATATTTCAGGTCCTGTAGATTTATAATGTGCATCAATATTTAATTGATTAAAATATTGGTTAATATAAACCGACCCTTTAATTTCACTATGCAAACGCTTAGCCACTTCATAATAAGACCTAGGATCGTCTGCACTAACATGCGCAGGGCAAACATAAACTTTTGCGCCCATTGTTTTAAGCATATCTATTTTATCTGGAGATGACTTAGAACTTACTGCTAATACACAATCATACCCCTTAATAATACTTACCATAGCTATACTAAACCCTGTATTACCAGATGTTGTTTCAATTATAGTATCGCCTGGAGAAAGAATCCCTTTTCTTTCTGCTTCTTCAATAATATATAATGCTATTCTATCTTTAGATGAGTGTCCTGGATTAAAAGATTCTACTTTAGCGTAAAAGTCTCCTTTAAACTTGGAAGCTATTCTATTAAGTTTAACAAGCGGAGTGTTGCCTACTAAATCTAATACATTATCAAATACTTGATTTCTGTGTTTCATATAAGCTATTTATAAACTGAGTGTTTATTAAAAACACAAAAACAGTTTAAACCGGACAAAAATAAAACTTTTTTTTTTATTAACCATAAATACCCTCTAAATCTAGTAAAAATGCATATTCTAGTGCTACATCCTTTAAACTTTCAAATCGACCAGAAGCACCTCCATGACCAGATTCTATATCGGTATGTAGAAGTAATTTGTTAGTATCTGTTTTATATGCTCTGAGTTTTGCTACCCATTTTGCAGGTTCCCAATACTGTACCTGTGAATCGTGTAGACCTGTAGTTACAAGCATATTGGGATATTCTTTAGCTTCTACATTATCATATGGTGAATACGATTTCATGTAATTATAATACTTTAACTCGTTTGGATTACCCCATTCATCATATTCTCCTGTTGTTAAAGGTATTGTATCGTCAAGCATTGTTGTAACCACATCTACAAAAGGAACTGCTGCTAAAATTCCGTTATAAAGTTCTGGATTCATATTTATTATTGCCCCCATAAGTAACCCGCCTGCCGAACCACCATAAGCGTATAGCTGCTTACTTGATGTGTATTTTTGTTCAATAAGGTATTTAGAACAATCAATAAAATCTGTAAACGTATTTTTTTTAGTGAGAAGTTTACCATTTTCATACCATTCTCTTCCTAAATACTCCCCACCCCTAATATGTGATATAGCATAAATAAAACCTCTATCTATTAAACTTAAGCGAATACTTGAAAAGGAAGGATCTATTGTTGAACCATAAGACCCATAAGCATATTGAAGTAATGGATTTGTTCCATCCAACTTTATACCTTTTTTATAAACTAAAGATATAGGAACTTTAACCCCATCTCTAGCGGTAGCCCAAATACGTTTAGTTTCGTAGTTTTCTTTTTTAAATTTCCCTCCTAAAACTTCTTGCTCTTTTTTAATTTCACTTTGTTTAGTTTTAAAATTATAATCAATTACAGAACCCGGTGTGTTTAAAGAACTATAGCCATATCGAAGCAAATCACTTTCAAAATCTGGATTATTACCAATATAAGTTGTGTAAGTTTCAGAGTTGAATGGCAAATAATAATCTTCTTTACCACTCCAACTCATAATACGAAGTCTATTTAGTCCATTTTCACGTTCATTAACAACTAAATAATCCTTGAAAATTTCAATATCCTCAATTAAGACAGCTTTACGATGTGGAATTACATCAACCCAATTAGCTTTATTTGTATCATTTTCGTTAACCTTTAATACCTTGAAATTTTTGGCTTTATCAATGTTAGAAATAATATAAAAACTATCATTAAAATGTGCAATGTTATATTCTAAATCTTTTGTACGTTCTTGAAAAATATTGAAATCTCCATCTGGCGTATCTGCATTCAAAAACCTATATTCAGATGACATGGTACTAGAAGAACCTATTACAATATATTTTTTTGATTTTGTTTTATAAACAAAAGTATTAAACGTCTCATCTACTTCATGATACACTTCAGTATCAGTACTACTATCTGAATGTAATTTGTGCTTAAAAATTTTATGTGAACGTAAGGTTACATCATCTTTCATTGAATAAAACAATGTCTTATTATCATTGCCCCAAGTAGCACTACCTGTAGTGTTTAAAATTTTATCAGAATAAATTTCGCCTGTAATTAAATTTTTTATTTGAATAGTATATTGACGCCTACTTACGGTATCAATTGAAAAAGCAGCTAATGTATTATCAGGACTTATGGAAATGCCTCCTAGATTAAAATAAGATAGATTTTTAGCTAACTCATTACAATCAAATAAAATTTCTTCATTTGCCTCTAAGGTCTCCTTTTTACGAACATAAATAGGATATTCTTTTCCTGCTTCATATTTTGTTAAATACCAATAACCATTAAATTTATAAGGTACAGAAGCATCATCCTCTTTAATTCTGCCTTTCATTTCTTCAAATAATGCCTTTTGAAAATTTTCTGAATGCGACATTATCTTCTTAGTGTAATCGTTTTCAGCTTTTAAATAATTAATAACTTCTTCGTTATCTCTATTATTTAGCCAATAATAATTATCAATTCTAATATCATTATGAATTGATAATTCTTCTCTAATTTGTTTAGCTATCGGAAAATGATTTTTTTTATTCAATGAAGATGTATTTATTCTTAAAAATTTAAGCTATCAAAAATAGAAAATTTAAATAGATTTGTATTATAATATTAAATTTAAAAATATGTTTGGAGATATGATGAATATGATGGGTAAACTTAAAGAAACCAAAAAAAAAGTTGAAGAGACAAAAAAACGTCTTGACACAGTTTTAGTTGATGAATCAAGTAATGATAATAAACTCAAAATTACATTAACAGCTAACAGAGTAATAAAACAGATTGAAATTGATAATGATTTACTACAAGACAAAGATCAACTTGAAGATTACTTAATTTTAACTTTAAACAAAGCAATTGAAAAAGCATCAAAAATAAACGAAACAGAATTAGCTGCAGTTGCCAAAGAAGGCATGCCAAATATACCTGGCATGGATTTATTTAAATAATCTATAAACAGCACTCTTTATTAAATCATCAAATTAATATTAATTTATATGACATATACACAAAAGTATATACCATAATCTTTAAATTCAACAACAATCTAAATTTGTTTTTCACGATTAAAAGTAAATTTTACTTATGAAAAGTAAAAAAAACCGACAAAATGTAATCGTAAATTCATAAAACTAATAGTTTGGTATTTGGTCTAAAAAAACAGCTACAAAATACACCATCCAATATATTTGTAATGTAAATTGTAAAAACTATTTTATATTATGAAACACATTACCAAACTATTTTTATTAGCAATACTTGTTGTATTTGCTTCGTGTCAAAATGAGACACTAACCGAGGGGGCTTCTTCAATAGCTGAAGAAGAATTAGCATTAGAAAACGAAATTCTTGTTTCTGATGGTGAAGAAGACGAAACATTCGTTTTAAACAATGACCTAGAATCAGAAATGCCTGCTCAAGAGCTTTCTTTTTCTTTATCAAGTAACTCAACTGCCGAAGGAGGACCTTCTTGTACTCCGGATATTGAAGGATTAGTATTAAGTTTACCAGCAACTATTGAAGGTGAAACTACAGCTAAGCCAGGTGCTAGTGCTTATTTTGATTTAACATTAACAGGAGATAGCGTTTTAGCAGGTGTTGATATACCAGCTTGGTGTGTTGATATTGCTGGTGATTTAGGAGTTGAATCTAACTTAGTATTTGATGTTTACTCTAGTTATGCAGACAACATTCCAACTAACAGAGTAGATAACCCTGAAAACTTTGATAAAGTTAACTGGCTTATAAACCAAACTTACATTGGTGAAGCTAGTCCAAGTGGAGGTGTTTATACTTTTGGAGATGTACAATGGGCAATTTGGGAAATAATTGACGATACTAACTGTAGATCTTGTGCATTTTTAGGAGATGATTGGAGTACTACTAAAGGGCAAGAACTTGTTGATGCTGCAATTGCTAACGGAGAAGGATTTACTCCTTCATGTGGTGAGCAAATGGCTATCGTTTTAGTACCTAATGATAACAAACAATCTGTAATAATCTCTAAAGAGGTTGAACCAGTTGTAGTACCTTGTAGTGATTGTGACGGAAAAGTTACTAAACTTGAGTTAGAATTTGATTGGGGATGTGCTAAGAAAATTGATATCTTACAAAGAAATGAAAACACTTGTTACGGTAAGTGGATATATTCTAACAGATGTGCTAAACCAGGTGAAATAATCAATATTGCTGGTGGAAACCATGATGGAACTTTTGGTAAGTATATCTACATATACATTAACAACTGTTATTACACAAAAATTAAAACTAACTGTGATGTTAAAATCGGACCTGGATATACTAAAGGTGTATTTAACGTAATTAGTGGTGAAAGCAGTAACGGAGGTGAACTTTGTGAATATGTTAAGCCTGAATACAATAAGTGTTACAGACACTGGGGTTGTAAATACTATTCTAGCTGTAGATACGGATACGGACATTAATCTTAAATATTTAAGATATACTAAAAAGAGGTGTTATAAAAACACCTCTTTTTTTATTTGGTTTAATCTCAAAAACTATTATCATTAAAATAAATATGTAATAAAATATTCTAATATTATTTTTACTAATTATTTTTGATTTTTAAAATAACAACTATGGGTAGTTTTAACTTCAGAAAGACTCTATACTGGATTAATGATACAATTAAAGGTGGTAAGACTAAAAAGCATTTAAATGAAATAAAGACTATTTTAGAAAACCCAAATTCTAAAAAAGCCAAAGGTTTAACTAAAAACAATCTTAGTAATTTATTAAACCATGCTATTAATACTACTAATTACTATAATACCTTTAAAGGAAAAAATGATATAACAGATTTTCCAATTATTAAGAAAACAATAATTCAAAATAACTTCGAAGACTTCCAATCTGAAACTTTTAAAAACAAGAAGAACTTCAAAGTATCTACAAGTGGTTCTACTGGCTTACCATTTACTTTATATCAAGATAATAACAAAAGAAATCGTAATAAAGCAGATGTTATTTACTTCTTAAAACAATGCAACTTTGAGGTAGGTGATAAACTCTACAATTTAGCTGTTAGATTAAAGAAAAATCAAAAAGCTACATTTAGCTCTTGGTTAAAAAATGTTTCGCTAGTCGAAATTTCAAAACTCTCTGATGAAGCCATAGATCATTTAATTACCACAATAGCAAATGATAAAAACCCAAACAAATCTATATTAGGATATGTATCAGGGTTAGAGACAATAGTTAGATATATTGAAAGAAAAAAAATTAAAGTTGATCATCTAAAATTAAATTCAATTATACCTAATTCAGAATATTTAAGTCCGCAAACTAAATCAACTTTAACAAAACACTTTAAAACTGATGTTTTGTCTAGATACTCAAGTGATGAATTAGGAATATTAGCCCATCAAACCATTAATTCACCAAATAATTTTACAATAAACCATGCGAGTTACTTTATTGAAGTACTAAATTTTGAAGATGATACCCCTGTAAAACATGGAGAAACAGGAAGAATTATTGTTACAGACCTTTTTAATTATGCTATGCCTATTATACGCTATGACACAGGTGATGTAGCAAAATTGAGAATGCTTGATAATGGAAATTTTGAATTTGAAAAAGTTGAAGGACGCAAAATGGACTTAATTTATGACACTAAAGGAAATCTATTATCATCATATATTTTTTACACAAAAGTTTCAGAATACTATCACTTAATAAAGCAATATCAATTTATTCAACAAGGTGAAAAAGATTATGAAATAAAATTAAATTTACATGGTAACTCATTTGATTTTGAAAACAATTTAATAGAAGATGTAAAAAAAGACTTTGGTCAAGATGCTAATGTTAAAATTACTTATGTAAATGAAATACCGCCTTTAGCCTCTGGAAAAAGACGTAAGGTTATTAATAACTATATTAAAAAATAGGTGTCATTTATTAAAATGACTTTAAGTTTAAATGTTTTATCGTGTCCATTAATTTTTCATGCATAACATCTGTATAATCTAAATGGGTAACCATTCTAAGTTTATGACTCCCCATACTAATTATATAAATGTTTTTATCCGATAGTAGCTTTACAAATGCATTCTCATCAACACCATCATTAAGCTCAAAAATCACAATATTAGTTTCAATTGGCTCTACTTTTCTAACAAACTTAAGATTAGATAACTCCTCTCCTATTTCTTGAGCTTTTATATGGTCCTCGTTAAGTCTATCTATATTATTCTCTAAGGCATACAAACCTGCAGCAGCTAAATAACCTGCTTGACGCATATTGCCACCAAATATCTTTCTAATCCTTAAAGCTTCACTCATTATCTCAGAATCACCAACCAAAACAGAGCCTACGGGACAGCCTAACCCCTTACTCAAACAAACAGATATTGTATCAAATATTTTCCCATATTGTTTAGTATTTTCATTTTTAACTACTAAGGCATTCCATAAGCGTGCTCCATCTAAATGAAATCCTAATTTATTAATATCACAAATTTTCTTGATTTTTAATAATTCATCAAAATTCCAACAAGCTCCCCCTCCTTTATTTGTGGTGTTTTCAATTTCAACTAAACTCGTTTTACTATAATAATAAGCATCGGGATTTATGGCGTCTTCAACTTGTTTGGCATCAAACATACCTCTACTACCGTCTATCAATTTACAAGAAACTCCACTATTAAAAGATGCACCACCAGATTCATAATTATAAATGTGTGCATACTTATCACAAATTACCTGATCTCCAGGATTTGTGTGTAACTTCAAAGCGGTTTGATTTGCCATTGTTCCGCTAGGAAAAAACAATGCCTGTTCTTTTCCAAACATATTAGCAACTTTACGTTCTAGTTCATTAACAGTTTCATCTTCTCTAAAAACATCATCACCCACATTGGCTTGCATCATAGCTTCCAACATAGTTTTTGATGGTTTTGTTACAGTATCACTTCTAAGATCTATTATCATGTTTTATAATTAAAGAGTAAAGCTATAAAATTATATTAAGAAATATTTTCAACTGCATGATTTAATCCTATTTTTGTTTAAAATAAATATATTATGATAACATCAGATCAAATTAAAGATCTAAACACCCGCCTCGATAAACTTAGGCACTATCTTTGACATAGACGCAAAATTAATTGAAATACAAAACGAAGAAGAACAAACTTTCGACCCTAATTTTTGGAATAATCCTAAAGCTGCAGAAGCTATAATGAAATCGCTTCGAGTTAAGAAAAAATGGGTTCAAGATTATAAAGACTTAAAAACTCTAATTGAAGATCTTGAAGTTATTTATGAATTTTTTAAAGAAGAGGAAGCAACATTAGAAGACGTCGAAAATAGATATAATAAAGCAGCAACATTATTAGAAGATATTGAGTTTAGAAATATGCTTTCTGAAGAAGGCGATAGCTTAAGTGCCGTATTACAAATTACTGCTGGTGCTGGTGGTACCGAGAGTTGTGACTGGGCCAGTATGCTCATGCGCATGTACTTAATGTACGCTGAAAAAAGTGGATTTAAAGTAAAAGAATTAAACTTTCAAGAAGGAGACGTTGCAGGCATAAAAACAGTAACTTTAGAGATAGAAGGCGATTTTGCTTTTGGTTGGTTAAAAGGAGAAAATGGTGTTCACAGATTAGTGCGTATTTCACCTTTTGATAGTAATGCAAAACGCCATACAAGTTTTGCTTCTGTTTATGTTTATCCGTTAGTTGATGACACTATTGAAATTGAAATAAATCCTGCAGATATTGAAATTACCACAGCCCGTTCTAGTGGTGCCGGTGGACAAAATGTAAATAAAGTTGAAACCAAAGTACAACTAACACATAAACCTACAGGTATTCAAATTTCGTGTTCAGAAACACGTTCGCAGCATGACAACAGATCAAGAGCTATGCAAATGCTTAAGTCTCAATTATATGAAATTGAACTTCAAAAACAATTATCTCAACGTGAAGATATTGAAGCTGGTAAAATGAAAATTGAATGGGGAAGCCAGATTAGAAATTATGTAATGCACCCTTATAAATTAGTAAAAGATGTTAGAACTGCTCATGAAACTGGAAATGTTGATGCGGTTATGGATGGAAATATTGATGAATTTTTAAAATCATATTTAATGACCATGGGACAAAAAGTAGAAGATAATAACCAATTATGAATAAAATAGACACTATTATATTTGATCTTGGAGGTGTTTTAATCGATTGGAATCCTGAATATGTTTTTTTAGATGTTTTTAATGGAGATAGAAAAAAAATGCAATGGTTTTTTGATACTATTTGTACAAGCGATTGGAATGAGAATCAAGATGCTGGCTATCC
The DNA here is from genome assembly GCF_947495675.1 of uncultured Algibacter sp. Lineage (GTDB taxonomy): Bacteria > Bacteroidota > Bacteroidia > Flavobacteriales > Flavobacteriaceae > Algibacter_B. The sequence goes on from NZ_CANLZX010000009.1 coordinate 34,616, forward strand.
AATGGCCCAAGCAACAGAAGATAGAATAGTTCTTTTTCCAGAATATGAAAAAGAAATACGTCAATTTTATGGGCGATGGGTAGATATGCTGGGAGGTCCTATAACCGGAACCGTAGATATTTTAAAAAAATGTATTGAATCAAAAGATTATAAAGTTATTGCCCTAACTAATTGGAGCGCAGAAACCTTCCCTATTGCACAAGAACGCTTTGATTTTTTAAATTGGTTTGAAGGTATTATAGTATCAGGCAAAGAAAAAACCAGAAAACCTTTTGATGATATATACAACCTTACATTAAATCGATTCAATATCAAAGCTGAAAATGCAATTTTTATAGATGATAACCAAAGAAATATTGAAGCTGCAAATAATCTAGGAATAAATGGTATTCGCTTCGAGTCACCAGAAAGACTTCTTCAACAATTAAAAACGTTTAATATTTATTTATAATGATTAAAATATACCACAATAACCGATGTAGTAAATCCCGTTGCGGATTAGATATTTTAGAAAAATCAGGTAAAGATTTTGAAATTATTAAATACCTTGATGATGTACCTTCTGCAAAAGAATTAAAAGACATTATCAATTTATTAAAAATAAAACCAATTGATTTAGTTAGAAAAAACGAATCAATTTGGAAAGAAAAATTTAAAGGCAAAACTTTATCTGAAAAAGAATTAATTGAAATTATGGTTGCAAACCCAAAATTGATAGAACGTCCCATAGTAATTAATGGTAATAAAGCTATTATTGGCAGGCCACCAGAACTTATTTTAGAAATAATTTAAACTTAAAAAATTGATATTTTTTTAACAAAGCTTTAACTTCAAAGAGTTAAACCATGCCTTTTTGTTTTAGTCTAATATTTTAGACCAACTACACACAAAAATGACTTACAGACTGTTTTATCTCCTTTTTGCTAACTTTTTAATTTCTACTACTTTTTTGTTTGCTCAACCTCAAAACATAAAAGAAAATAATCTAAATACTAATCTTGCTAAAGATGTTATAGTTTCAGGAAAAGTTATTGATAAAGAGACTCAAAGCCCTTTAGAATATGCTACTATTGCCTTTTTTAGTAAAAAAGAAAATAAAATCATTACTGGAGGTATAACAGATATTAAAGGAGTTTTCAGTATTCCTGTCCCTCCCGGTATTTACGATATTTCAATAGAATTTATATCATTCAAAACGCAAACAATTAAAAATCGCAAAATTACATCAAATGAAGATTTAGGTGTTTTTTATTTGGATATTGATTTAGAATCTCTTGATGAAATTGAAATTATTGCAGAACGAACAACAGTAGAGCTTAAACTTGACAAAAAAATATATAATGTTGGCAAAGATCTTACAGTTAGAGGTGGTACTGTTAGTGATGTATTAGACAATGTACCTTCCGTTTCTGTTGATGTTGAAGGTAATGTTGCATTACGTGGTAATGACAATGTCCGTATTTTAATAAACGGAAAGCCTTCTGGCTTGGTTGGCTTAAACTCTACAGATGCATTAAGACAACTCCCAGCCGAAGCTATAGAAAAAGTAGAAATTATCACCTCTCCATCTGCACGTTATGATGCTGAAGGAACCGCTGGGATTTTAAATATTATTTTACGAAGAAGCAAACTGCAAGGCTTAAACGGCGCAATAACTACTAGTTTAAGCCACCCTACTGCTGCTGGTGTTTCTGGAAATATAAATTACCGTACTGGCAATTTAAATTTTTTCAATACTACTGGTTATAGATATAGAGAATCACCAGGTAACGCATTTACTCAAACACAATATTTTAACACCTATTTTGATGAAGATTCAATGATGGACGTTAACGACCCAGATACATTTTTAAATGAAAAACGAGATTTTGATCGACAACGAAAAGGATTCTCAACAAATCTAGGTTTAGAATGGTATATAAATGATACAGCTTCTTTAACAACATCAATAGTTTATAGAGATAGTGACAATACCTCTGATACTGAAAACATTATAACTGAGCTTGATTCTAACGGAAATATATTAAGTGAATCTATTCGTTTAGAACCAGAATTAGAAGACGATAAAACCATTCAATATTCTGTAAATTTCGACAAACAATTTAATGGTAATAGTGAACATAAACTAACATTTGATTTTCAATATGAAAACAGTAAAGAAGATGAAAGTGCAATAATAACTCAAGATGGAGAAGCTGCTGAAGAAGTTAGAACTCTTGAAAAACAGAATGAAATTCTTTTACAAACTGATTATATACAACCTATAGGAGAAAAAGCTCAATTTGAAGCAGGATACAGAGGAAAGTTTACTGAATTAAATACAGATTATACACTAAAGTTTAATGAAAATGGCGAATTTGTTTTAGATAATAACACAAGTAATAACCTTATTTATAGAGAATATGTAAATGCTATTTACTCTCAATTTGGTAGTAAAATAAAAGATAAATTCTCATTTCTTTTAGGTTTAAGGATGGAATCTACTCGTATTACAATTAATCAAATTACAAGTAGTGATTTTGAACGTAAAAATTATGTTGAATTTTTCCCAACAGTAAATTTAGCTTATGAAATTAGTGGAGATAAAAGTTTTACATTAGGCTACAATAGAAGAATAAGAAGACCACGTTCAAGATATATAAATCCATTTCCATCTAGAAGTAGTGCTACTAACCTATTTCAGGGAAATCCAGATATAAATCCTAGTTATTCAAATACTATAGACTTAGGATATTTAAATAAACTAAAAAACATTACACTTAACTCGTCTATTTATTATAGTAAATCTACAGATGTGTTCACTTTTATATCGGAAGATACTGGAGATATAGCAATTGTTAATGGAACTGAAATCCCTGTAATTAGGAGAACACCCATAAATTTAGCTACTAATGATAGATTTGGTTTTGAATTTACTATAACATATAAACCAAATAGAAAATGGAGCTTAAATACAAATTTCAACCTATTTGATTCTAAAACTAAAGGTGATTATAATGACGTAAAATACGATGCAAATAATTTAAGTTGGTTTGCAAGGTTAAATAATAAATATACGCTACCTGGAGGTATTGATTGGCAAACACGGTTGTTTTATATGGGACCAAGTGAAGATGCTCAAAACATTCGTAAAGGTATGTTTTCTGCAAACTTGGCTTTTAGTAAAGATCTTTTTAATGATAAAGGGGCTTTAGCATTTTCTATTAGCGATTTATTTAATAGCAGAAAACGAGTAATAGAATCGTTTACCGACTCTTTTAATAGTAATGCTGAATTTCAGAGAAGAGAACGAAGTTTTAACTTATCTTACACACACAGGTTTAACCAAAACAATAATCGTAAAAGAGAAAACCGTAACACTAATGGTGGAAATGATGATTTTGATTTTGGAGAGTAATAAAATATTTATATAAAAAAAGGAAGCTAAATATAGCTTCCTTTTTTTATATGTTAAAAATTATGTTTTTAAGCTTGACGTTTTGCTTTCTTTTCTTCTCTAATCTCCTTTAATCTTTCAATTAAAGAACCTCCTATCCAATAAGGAATAACAAAAGTTAGTAAAAAAATCATTAACCAAAATCCTAATGTTAATATGGTTAAAAATGCTAAAAAGCCTAAATATTGGTCAAATTCAAACATAATTGTAAGTATCTTTTTTAAAAATCTTATGCAAAGATAATGTAAAGTGAATTCTTATACAATATCAAAATAAAATTTATTAACAGAGTTTTACACTAATTAATATTAGGTTGTGGAGTCATCCTTAAGTAAGGTTTTATCTCATCAACACCTTTAGTAAATATTCCTTTTGCGTCCTCTGTTGAAATTGCAGGACTTACAACTACATCATCACCATGTTTCCAATTTGCAGGTGTAGCTACTTTATGATAAGCTGTTAATTGTAAAGAATCTATAACACGTAATAATTCATCAAAATTTCTACCAGTTGATGCAGGATAAGTTATTATAAGTTTTACTTTTTTATGATTATCAATAACAAAAACCGATCGTACTGTTAGTTTATTATCAGCATTTGGATGAATCATATCATAAAGCTCAGACACTTTTCTATCTTCATCTGCTATAATTGGAAAATTAACAGTTGTGCTTTGTGTTTCGTTAATATCTTTAATCCATCCCTTATGAGAATCTAAACCATCAACGCTTAGCGCCACTACTTTTACATTACGCTTATTAAATTCGTCTGTATATTTTGCTACTGTACCTAATTCTGTTGTACAAACAGGTGTATAATCTGCTGGATGAGAAAACAATATCCCCCAACTATCACCTAACCAATCATGAAAATTGATTTCTCCTTCAGAGGTTTGTGCTGTAAAATTTGGAGCTTCATCTCCCAATCTAATTGTTGCCATATTTTTATTTAAATTTTAACTAAATTATTAATCCTACTAAATTAATAGATTTAAACTTTTTAAGGTAATAATATTCGTTATTTTAATGTTAAAAAGATGTACTAAAAACTAACAAAAATCATAATTAAAAACATCTTAAAAGAATTATATTAGCAACTTATAATAAAAGCATTTTTAAAATGAGTTACAGAATAGAAAAAGATACTATGGGCGAAGTAAAAGTGCCCGCTGATAAACTTTGGGGAGCACAAACTGAACGATCTAGAAACAACTTTAAAATAGGGCCTTCTGGATCTATGCCACTTGAAATTATTTATGGGTTTGCTTACTTAAAAAAAGCAGCCGCTTACACCAATTGTGAATTAGGGGTTTTAGCTACTGAAAAACGCGATTTAATTGCGCAGGTATGTAATGAAATTTTAGAAGGCAAGCACGATGATCAATTTCCGTTGGTAATATGGCAAACTGGATCTGGAACACAAAGTAACATGAACGTAAATGAGGTTGTTGCTAATAGAGCTCACCAAATAGCTGGTAAAGTTATAGGTGAAGGTGAAAAAACTATACAACCTAATGATGATGTAAATAAATCGCAATCATCTAACGATACGTTTCCAACAGGTATGCACATAGCTGCATACAAAAAGATTGTAGAAACGACAATTCCGGGTGTTAAGAAATTACGAAATACACTTAATGATAAATCTAAAGCTTTTAAAAATGTTGTAAAAATTGGTAGAACACACCTAATGGACGCAACACCACTAACTTTAGGTCAAGAATTATCTGGTTATGTAGCTCAATTAGATCATGGTTTAAAAGCGCTTGAAAACACACTATCTCATTTAAGCGAATTAGCACTTGGTGGAACAGCAGTAGGAACTGGACTAAACACACCAAATGGTTATAGCAAACGTGTAGCCGAATATATTGCAGAATTTACTGGATTACCTTTTGTAACTGCACCAAATAAATTTGAAGCTTTAGCTGCACATGATGCATTAGTTGAATCTCATGGTGCTTTAAAACAATTAGCTGTATCCTTAAATAAAATTGCAAATGATATTAGAATGATGGCTTCTGGTCCTCGTTCTGGAATTGGCGAAATTATTATTCCTGCAAACGAACCTGGAAGTTCTATTATGCCAGGAAAAGTAAATCCTACTCAATGTGAAGCTTTAACTATGGTTTGTTCTCAAGTATTGGGTAATGATGTAGCTATTTCTGTTGGTGGTTTACAAGGGCATTATGAATTAAATGTATTTAAACCTGTTATGGCCGCTAACGTTTTAAGTTCGGCTCAATTAATTGGTGATGCTTGTATTAGTTTTGAAGAAAATTGTGCTAGAGGTATTGAACCTAATCATGAAGTTATAACAAAACTATTAAACAATTCTTTAATGCTTGTAACTGCACTTAACACTAAAATAGGTTATTACAAAGCTGCAGAGATTGCAAACACAGCGCACAAAAATGGGACTACCTTAAAAGAAGAAGCTATCAATTTAGGATATGTTTCTGCTGAAGATTATGATGCTTGGGTTAAACCAGAGGATATGGTTGGTAGCTTAAAATAAAATTTAGAATAATAGTTATATAAAAAGACAGGTAATAAATTAACATTGCCTGTCTTTTTGGTTGGTTAGATATATACCTTTGTAAATTGTAATCTAAAAGGAAATCATGTAAATATATAACTAACTTAATTTTATTAAAATAACATATGTTAAATCATTCAAGTTTTTTTCTAATTCTGCTTAATTGTACTGGAGTTATACCTAAATACGATGCTATATGATACTGTGGTATTAATTCGTCAACATCTGGTAATTGTTGCTTTAATTCTAAATATCTATCTGTAGCATTTAAAGAAATTAACTCTACTAAACGCTTTTCGTAAGACATGTAAACAGTTTCTAAAACTTTAGCATACAACTTATTAATTGATTCATGCTTTTCACACAAATCCATTAATTTATAGTAATCTATTTCATAAACTTCTATATCAGTAAGGGCTTCAAAAGCAAAAAGTGAGGGTTTCTTTTGAATTAAAGCTGCAAGAGGTCCTGCAAAACTTAATGGAAGGTAAAAGCCTTTGTTAAATTCTTTTCCTGATTCTGTCATTAAAAAACAACGTAAAACACCAGATACTAAAAAATATACTTTTGTTGGTATTTCGCCTAATTTAACAATATGAGTACCTTCAGCTATTGTTTTTAATTCTGTAATGCTTAATAGATCACCAACAAGTTCAACAGGCACATTACTAAAAGAATTCAGGAAATCATAATGAGATTCATTATAGCTCATAAAAATTGGTTTTAATAAAACTGCATACGATTTGGTAACGTATTCAGAAATTAAATCAATTCAAATGCTGAGACATTTAATTGATTAGTTGTTAGGGTTTGGGTTAGCAATATCGACAAATAAACAATTTTTATTCTATGTTTTTAAACAATTATAATTTCTTTAAGAAATAATATTCAATAAAAACAATTAGAACAAAATACTAATTTACTACATAACAGCATATTACAAAATCTAATTGCTTTGTTATTCAATTAAAAACAACAATGCACTTCATCGAATATTTAAAATTCTAGTTTTTTAATATTCATTTATAATATACCATTTTTTTTTAATATGAAAATATAAAACAAATACGAATTACCTATGAACTAGTTTTTAAAGCAAAAAAACGATAATGATAATAACAAAAGTTTCTACTATTCAATAAAAAAACCCCGAACTTTATGTTCGAGGTTTTTAATATTATAAGAATTAAAATGGACTTATTTTAATGTAAACTCAGAGCTAGATACTAAATCTTTTGCGTTAAAAACATTTACAACGTAACGTCCTTTTTCAAATTTATTTTCACCCTTTGATGCAACAAACTCACAGATATTAAGACTAGCATTCTCATAGTTAAATTTACTAATCATACTGTAATTTAAAGTTTTTTCACCAAATGTAACTTGTTCATTTAACCCTAAAGTATTATTTTTTGGGTCAATAACTTGAACATATAATTCTTCATCACCTGCTTGTACCAATGCATTTTTTGCAACTGTAAAACAAACTCTAATTTTATCTGCTCTACTAGCTCTTTCGGTAGGTATTAATTTACCCGATGTTCTTTCAATAACTCCAAACCCTTTTAAACCCACAGTATTTAATATTGCAGCATTTTCTACAACTTCAGCTAAAGCATTGTTTTGTACTAATAAAGAATCTGTAAAAACTGTACGTTCTTCTAAACGAACACGAGTACTATCTAAAGATGTTGCTAAATAAGAATTTTCTACTCTTAATGAATCATTTTGAGCTAATAACACATCCATTTCTTTTTGAAGTGATGCATATTTTCTTTTATACCTCCATAAACTTTTTACATTTGTTTCAGAAATTTTTAAAGAATCAATTAACCCTTGAATTCTTGTTCTAGCCTCAATTAAATTAGCATTAGAAACTTCATTTTCTCCAATAGCTTCATCATATTGTTTAGCCATAGCATTTAAATCATTCATAACTAACTGCTTCTCTTCAGTCAATTCATTTTGAACTTTTTTACTGCTATTATACAAATTCATTGTATAAAATCCTGTTGCCAAAAATAAAACTATTGCAATCCCTAATCCTACTTTAAGCCCTGTGTTACTCTTGTTGTTTTCCATAATTACTCGTTTTAATGTTTGTTAAGGTTAATTTGTTTTAATTTTAATTGATTGTTTTATAACTATAAATAAATAATGGTGTATTTTTAATATTCACAATTTATTTAATTTTTATGGATAAACTAGTTTTATTTGACATTTCTACGCGTAATAAAATATTAAACAAACGCTCTGGTAAATCCAAATTTGGTCAACACATTCAAATATTAACCGGTATTTCTAACATATACGAACAACTTATTACTTTAGATGTTACTCATGTTATTTTAGGTGTTCCTGAACATATTAGTGTTTTAAAAAAAAACAATAAAACAAGTGATATAAAGGCTTGGGAAGCTACCCTTAAAGTTTTGTTAAACATTGAAAACAATCAATTTACAAAAGCTAACAAAATTTTAATATTAGGTCATTTAGATTTTTCAGATGAACAATTAATTATTTCAAAATTAAATACATCTAAAAAGAAAGACCTTATAAAAGCCAAAGAAATTGTTACTATAATTGATGAGTATGTTACACATCTAATACACCAAATAGTTTTGGCTGGTAAAAAACCAATTATAATTGGCGGTGGATATAATAATGCTTATGGTAATGCAAAAGGAGCTTCGTTAGCATTAGGACACCCAATTAATGTTATTAACTTTAATTCACACTCAGGTTTTGAAGAAGAAGGCAGACAAAATGAAAATGCTTTTAGTTATGCTTACACAGAAGGATTTATTAGCAATTACTTTGTTTTTGGATTACATGAAAACGATAATTCAAAAAAGGTTTTTTCTACATTTGAAAAATTAAAACCTATAGCCTACAACACCTTTGATGCACTTGAAATTAGAAAGGAATTAAAGTTTAAAAAAGAACTAGATCGAGCATTAAATCATATTTCTGAAAGCAACTTTGGAATGGAAATTAATTGTAATGCAATTGAAAACATATCTAGTAATAACATGACACCAAGTGGTTTTAGTGTTAATAAAACAAGACAATTTATTAATTACTTTGCAAAACACAAACACGCAACTTATTTACATATTTGTGAAGCTTCACCAACTAAAAAAACGGCTACTCAAGTTGGGAAACTTATAACCTATTTAATTACAGATTTTACTAAAGCTACTAATGGTTAATATTATTTCTTTTGAAAAACAATTTGCTAAAGATTTCTATAACTTAAATATAGAATGGTTACGCGCATTTTTTTATGTAGAACCTTATGATGAAGAAATTTTAAGTAAACCTGAAAAATATATTATTAACAAAGGCGGGTATTTATTTTTTGCAAAACTAAATAGTAAAGTTATTGGAAGTGTTGCCTTAATGCCTATAGGAAACCAAGGTGAATTCGAATTAACTAAAATGGCAGTATCTCCAGACAATCGAGGCCATAAGATTGGACAAAAATTAATGCAATATTGTATTAATTTTGCAAAGGAAAAAGAAATACCAAAACTCATTATTTATTCAAGCAGAAAATTAGAAAACGCTATTTATATTTATAGGAAATATGGTTTTATTGAAATTCCTGTAGAGACTAATTGTCCTTATAAACGTTGTGATATTAAAATGGAGTTGGTAATTTAATTTCCAACAGCCTTTAAAGAATCAATCTGTTTCTGCAATCTCGCAATCTCTTCTGCTTTCTTATCCACTTGAGGAATCATTTTAATCGAATCTGAAACTTGCTGAACCATATCTATAGTTTTAGTCTCTTCAACAAAATAATAACCAATCTTTTCGCTAGCACGCCAAGCTTCATTTAATTGATCGTAAACTGTTTTATCCCATATACTTGGGTGTTTAACATCAATCCAAACCACATCACGATATTCACTATCTACCAATACCAAATCTGGTGTAGCAGAACCATCAAATTGTTGTTTATTCTCTTTACTAATAGAAGATACGGTTCCCATAAAAAACATACGTTTTTTCCCTGCTATATCCTTTATATAAGGTCTAAACTCAACGGGAGTATTGGCTGTCCAATCATATTCTTTTCGAGATTCTTGTACTTTTAAAGGCATTGCGGAAACTCCTGCATAACCTTGTTTCTTTGCCGAATGATTATAATAATACAATTTATCTGTTCCGTCTGCAGGTACAAATACGCTATAACTTAAGCTAGTACGTTCATTTCCTACTGGTTCTAATCCAAACCAATGGTATAAACCACTATAAGCGTCTGTATCTGTATCAGAGAAATTAAAATCTGTTACATATGGTTGCTGATTTTGATCTTTTGGCATTTCGGGTATTTTAACAGCTGTTTCCATATTCCATGGTAATGGATCGCTAAAACCACCTAGAAACTTTAAAGACTCAGCTTGTAAACGTGATACTTTTTCTGCTAAAGTATTTTGTCTAGTTAAATACGTATGTTTTTTCATGTTATCAGGACTTATATATTTTCCTTTTCCTATTAAAATACGCTCTATGTAATCATTAAAATTGTGTTCACCGCTATCAATTACCATAACACCACCAAAAGTTGGGTATGGAAATAAAAATCCTTTCCATTTTATTAAACTTACCACTTCAACCCATTGCCCAGAATCATTTTTCATGTAATAGGTATCACTAGGTTCCATTGTAAACAATTGGAAGAAATTAAAACGCTGCACTACAGCATTGTAAGTGTTTCTGCTAAACTTTAAAGATTCACCTATAGAGAATGTTACAGGGATTCTATTTTCACTTGAAAACCTAGGAAATGGTGTTGTACTTGATACAGCAAAAACTTCTTCTGTATTATCAGTCATACCTTGCCACATGTATTTTTCTGTTGGTTGAATGGCCATAGTCCATTTGTTCTCGTCTCCTATTCTAACTAAGTGTGGAAGTGAAACATCTTTTGTTTCTCCTACGCTTTCATTAGCCATAGAATACACGTTACGCAATGGTTGTATACGCTCATTTTGTGTTAATGGCAATTCATTTATTTCAACTTTATTTAAATGATTGAAAACATTATAAGTTTTCATGTAATCATACATTTTAAAATGCCATCCTACAACGTATAAAATCCCGAAGAATATGACTAATAAAGCTAACATTCCTAATCTACCACCTGTGGTTGCCGATTTTCTAAATTTTCTTAAACCTAAAAACAAAACAATACCACTCAATAAAATGATGAAAATAAATTTTCTAACGAATAATAATGCAGGTTGATAATCATCGCGTAAAACGAACAACGCTATAAGCAGAATCAAAACAGTAATAATAATTATTGTTTTTTGTTTCTTTCCTTTATTCCAATATGTTTTAATCATTTGTGATTTTATTTTAAACGTTAAAGCGCTAATCGATTTTATTAATTAGATTCCGCATGAAGTTAGATAGACAAATTACATTAATCCTTTATCCTTTAATCGCTGTCTTGCGCTCTTCTCCTCTACTTTTGGTGTTTCTTTTGGAGCTTCAATAACTTCATCTACATCTTTGGTTTTTAAATCTTCAATAAAGTCTTTACCTTTTTCAATAGTATCACTTACCAAATCTTCAATAGAATCACTTTTTTCGTCAATGACTTCGGTAGATTTGAATATAAAATTTGCCAAATACGTTCCAGCTAACGTACCCACTATCATTGAAGCAAAAATTGAAATGGTAGCTATATCTATAGGAATTAAAAATCGTGTTACAACAATACCTATTAAAAACAAGAAACCAACAAATACTAAACGCAATAAAAACGTTTGTTTATAAACAAAACCTGTATGGTCGTTAGGCTTCATTTGCAGTTCTTTAGAATTTATAATTTTATTAAAGAAACGATAAATACCATTTCCTTTTGATTCTCTCCAATACAAAAAGATTCCGAATAATATAGCTGCGATAAATACAATAAGTTCTAATGTCATAATCTTTTATTTTGAAGTTAATCTCTATAAAATTAGTCTATAATTTCTAAATATTGTTACTAATAGTTTCAATGGCCCATTCCTTAAACGAATCATCCCAATTTTTAAAGCTTTTATAAAAAGCTTCTTTATCATACCAATACCAATATAAAATGTCTTTTTCAGATATATTTACTAACAACTTCCAAATTAAATCTTGATGTTTAGCATCTAATGATGAATGTGGTTTATGTAAAGCTTCAAACAGTTTTAAATCTACAATGTCTGCAATTTTATATTGATTACTTGTTTCAAGTTTTTCTAGATAACGCTCAACACTCATCACTTTTTTTCTAGCTTTTATATCGAGTTTATTTAAGTAACTCTTAAACAATATGGGATCCATTAAAATATCTTTTATAGGATGTTGCACTTTTTTTAAATGCTGTGCCATTTCAAATTTCTTGATACGCTCATAGCGTTTAGTTTTAATGACTTCTTCTAAATCATATTCAATTATAACATGATCGCGAAGTTTTTCCATAAGTTCTGGTTGTGAAATATGATAGATTAACACATCATAGTTTGTGTCTTTTATTGCTTCTTTGTACCAAGTACTATCTTCAAAAACAACTATAGGCTTTATAAAATCGCGCAAAATATAAACACCACCAAAAGACCTTGTGTAAAATGAATCTGTAGTGTATTCTAATTGGTTTAAATCTAAATTTCTTGTTCTTAAATCACCATATGTTTTAGCAGATTCTAATAATTGTTTATGTATATTTTCATCAATAAAATTATTAGCTTGATTAAACGTTTCAACAAGTTTTAACTGCGCCTTTTGTATATGCCATAAATTATCAATAAGATGAAAATTGATTGTTATATTATTGTATTTCAATACATCTAAAGGCTCATAAAACGCATCAATACCTTGGTCGAAATCTAAACAAATGGCACAATCTCTGGTGATATCTTTAATTTTTTCATCATACATTTTAAAGACAAACTTCATCATGTCTCTATCAAACGTATGAAAAGGTAAATACACGGGTTTCCCTTTTTGTAGTGGTGAAATTATTATTCCATGAGGGTTAGCCTCACCATTGTTTAAATATTGTAAATCTTCTTTTTCTTCGGCAACTTCAGGACTCCAACCAATGCCATCTATATGAAATGTTTTTAACTTTGTTTCTGTAAAACCAAGTTTTACTAGGCACTTATTGTAACGCTCAACAAGTTTCCCGCTTACGGGGATAAGTTCACTTCTGTACAGGTTTGCTTGTTTTAGTTTGTCCATTTTACTCTAATAACTTATGAATAATGGCATATTGCAACAACACAATAGTTCGTGTATCTGCAATTTCACCATTATTCAGCATATTAACTGCGTTTTCAAAAGGCATTTCTAATACTTCAATATCTTCGTGTTCGCTATCTAAACCACCACCATCGTTCACTTTCATATCATCGGTATATTCTCCAATAAAAAAGTGCATTTTCTCTGTCATAACTCCAGGTGATGAATACGCTTCATAAACTTTTTTAACCGATTTTAATCTATAACCAACTTCTTCTTCTGTTTCTCTAATAATACAAGCTTCAGGATTATCTTTATCAAGCATTCCTGCAGCAATTTCAACTAAAAAACCATCTATATTATCATTTAAATAGGTTGGCATTCTAAATTGTTTGGTTAAAATGACTGTCTTTTTTTGTTTATTATAAAGTAGTATTCCGGCTCCGTCTCCTCTATCATATACTTCTCGCATTTGGTTTACCCATTCGCCACTTGCCATTAAATAATCAAAAGTGACTTTATTCAGAATATAATAGTTGTCTGAAAGTAAGGTCTTCTTTATATTTTTAATTTGCTTATCGCTCATTATCAAACGTTTTTCTTGCTTCGGTCTCAATATTTAATTGATTCACTCTGGCATCCACTTTTCGTTTAAAATCAGTATCTGCGATAGTTGCAACATTATCTAAATAACGTACTACTTCCTGTCTTCTAATTTCAGAGAAGTCTAAACCTTTCATATTACCGCGCATCAATTCTTGAAGCATATTAAACTTTGTGTCGTAATCTTGTTTGAAATAAATTTCTGGGTTTTCAAACCAATCTTCTTCCAAATCAAAATCTGTTAATCGTAATGAGATTGCTGACTGAATATTACGAACATCACGAGATGAGAAAAACGGAAAAACCGCTTGCATTTCTTTATACAAATTTGCATAAAATAAATGCTGATTGGTTTTAAAATGCTTTTCTACTTTATCATAAACATCATGTACACGTTGTTCTGTTGGTTTATCGATATTACTCAATATATCACCCATGTTTTTGGCTAAACCTTGATCTTGTAAATAACTATAGTTTTCTGGTCCTTGCATATTTACAAAATCGGGCATGGTATCATCTAATTTTCGCCACCATATATGATCTTGATCTAAAAAGTCATGTTCAGTTCTAGCTCCATCAATTTTAAAACGCCCTTGTACTCTAGAGATTACGGCTTTATCTAGCATTTCTGGTAAATTAGTAAATAACCCAATGGAGCTATTCCCATAATTAACTGCATAAGCGCCTTCTGTATATCTTAAAAACACACCTATAACTTCTTTTACACCTGCCGAAACACCTTGTGCTGTACGTTCTTGTAAATTATTTTCGGCATCATCAATGGGTGCGAAAATTAATTTTGAAGGATCTTGCATGGGTTTCATCCATTCTACCATTTTTTCTGCTGATCCGCCTTGAAATGTAGATATCAATGTATCTGGCATGGGATGAAATAAAAATGGAATATCCAAAGTATCACAATGTTCTTTTAAACGTGTTGCAATAGCTGCAATTAACATACTTTTACCTGTTCCTGGTATTCCATACCCCATAAATACTGGCATAAAACCTCCCAATTCTTGAAACGGATTTTTCTTTGCAGTAAAATCATAACTCAACATACGCTCTGTTAAACGACGTGCAAAATGTTTTGCATCTCGATTACCAACAATCTGTTCAAACTGAATTTTATTAAACTCAATGCTTTTTGCCGTACCTTGAAATACATTATTCCAACCCGAAACTGCAAATTCTGATTTTTCTAATTTATAAGTTCTATCCTCAATCGTTTCGGTATATTCTAAACTACTTTTTCTTAACTGAATTTCGTCAATTAAAGCTTCATAATAAACGACTGTAAAATCAATAACATCCTTATCTGATTTGATGATTTCTGGATGACCTAAATACTTATCATAATAAAATAAACTGCATGAAACACCCTTAAGTGGCGACATTAACGACACCTCTGGAATACCAGCAAACTTCTGTTTCATAACACTTAAATCGTCTGATGCAAATGGTTTTAAATCGTGTAATATTTTATATGCTTGAGCAAACAACATAAATGCTGTTGCGGTATGCATCTTACTTTCAAACTCGCGTTTCCCATTGTTATCTAGCGCTGATTTATTCTCATTTAAACTTGATAAACCTGATGCATCATAATAACTGTCTTTTATCCAAATACCAAGTGTAATGCCTTCTTGAACAGCATATAACGTTTGATTTAAATAAATAGGAATTGCAACAGAATCTGGCAATAACCGCTTTTTTAAAGCTAAAATGGTTTTTGATACTGAAGTAATACTAGTTGAATTTGTACCATTATTTGCTCTAGATAAATACAATAAGATAGACTCGTCTTTAGCATCTTTATCTCTGTTTTTTGCACGAGATCCTTGCTCCCATTGTACACTTTTTAAGTATGAGGAAGCTTCGTCTCGAAGCATATCTAGTTCAGATATTTTTATTGGGAATGTTGAGTTGTGTTCCATATTTTAAGTAACAAAATATTACTGTTTAATGTTTAGTTTAATCTAAAGTTATATAATCTGGCAGCTTCTTCAATTTCTTCACTAATACCTCCATCATACTTAAAACTATATATAACCCATTTATCACTAGGTTTATAAAACTGAAATGTAAATCTTATTGGTTGTCTTTCATACTTGACTAAGTAACTTAATAAAATATAGCTATCTGTTAGCGTTTTTTCGAATAACAACTCTTTACCATAATATTTACCAACAAAATCTTCATTTAAACCATCCATTTGACTTTTTAATTGAATAATGGCATCTCCAGACCTATTCATCCATTTATTTGGCTTATACAAGTTATCTAGAGCTATTGATGACCCTTTCTCTTCAAAATCTTTAAAAAATTGTTCTGATATATCTTTTGGATCATTTTGAGATGTTAATATTAAAGTGAATAGTAATAATGGAATAACAAGTAATGTTTTTTTCATAGTATTTATTTTAAATCTATTTTAATATCTGCGATTTCAATTGGTGGTTTTGCCAAATTATTCATTAGTTCTGGAGTTTTATTATAGAGTAATTGAATAATTCGATGTGGAGCTAAAACGTATTTTTGTTTAAATACATCGTCCCAGCGTTGTAGTACTTGTTTGCTAAAAAATCCACCTTCTTTAAATTCACTTTTTGATATAACTTCATTTACTCTTAAAGAAAACGCATAAGATTCTAGTGGTATTTCTTTTTTGCTTATACTCTCTAAAATAGTATGGGTAAGTTTATGTTCATCTTTTGCAAAAACATTATGTAATGGACCTAAATCAATTCGTTTTATATGCTTTGGAGATATTTTTGGTAACTTTCTGTCTATAGTGTATGCCATAACATCTAATGACATATCTCTGTCTGCAACCGTTTTTAAGACTTCATAAATTTCATTTCTGTAATCATTTATCCGATTACCGTCATAATTAAAATACATATAACAAATGAAGGGCCTATTATGTGATACATCGTAAAAACTCCAGCTAACTAATAAATTGGCACCTAAATTTTCTGGAGCACTTATTATTTTACCTTGTACAAAGCGATTAAATATGAATTGTTTATTTACTGAAGTATAGTAAACAATAGAAGATGCTTGAAATAATTTACTTTTTTTAACAGGCTCTTTTTTTCGCATTAACGTATCTATAAACTCCGTCTTTAGTGTTGAAATAGGTGTTAATTTATCAAGATATTCATCTCGTAATTCTAAATCATTAAACAAGTATCGGAATTCTAAATAATTTGGAAAGCCAGAATCTGTTAAATCCACCTTCATATTATCCTCATCATCATACATGTATTTAACCCTCATAGCTTCAATTGAATACAATAACATATCACAATATTGCTTAAACAATTGTACTTCTATATTATTACATATTTTTTGTTGTTGAACAGCTACAATCAATTCTTTAAAAGCAAAATCTACCATTTTATGATAGAACACATAATGCTCTTTGGAATCGAGTATGGCAGAATCTAAAGGTGTAACTATGTGATTTATGGACATTTTTTATTTTAAAAGTGTACTATTAAAGTTAAAAGTTAGTTGGCTATTACGTTAAGGATTGATCGGTCTGTTTGAGCTCCTCGCAGAGAGCGAGTAGTGAAAGCCTGACCCCGATTTTTCATCGGGGTAACGCCCTTATTATTTTAAGACAACAAATCGTCGTCGTTAGCTTCTGGTTTTGGTTCTGGTTTTCCTGCTGGTTCTCCATCATCTCCAGATGGTGCATTAGCATCTGCATTATAATAGTCCTCAAAAATCTCTTTCATATCGATACCGTAACGCTCCGCAAAATTCTTTTGAATTTCACCATCTTTAGCGCGAATTTCTTGTAAAGCCTCTGCATAACTACTGTAAACGCCTTGCATTACTTTTTCGTGTACCGGAATATTATCCATCATGTCTTGTCGTGCTTTAGCACTTGCCGTATGCATAGATGCTAAAGTTTCTCCAATATGCTCGTCTGTTTTTACACCTAAATGCTCTAAAATAGCAGCGAATTCTTGATCTGTTCTAGCTTTTAAAGCTACTACATAACCATCGTAATATTTTAAACGCTCTTCTGTATCTGATTTTAACTTAGCACGGTGCGTTTGTAAATTGCTACGTAAAGAGGTTAGTACTTTAATAGTTAAATTATGCTTGTGCACAAAGCTATCTTTACTTGCCGCTAAGGTAGTATAGGCGTTTTTAAGACCTTCAAGTTCTTCTACTTTTTGCTCTAAACTTGTCATTTTACCTATAGCTTCAGAATACTCGGTAGATTGTTTATCTGCAATATCTTCTAATTCTTGACGTGCTTGCTTTAATAAAGCATAGTTTTCTTCTAACTTAGCTTCTACTTCTTTCTTTTTCTCTAAGGCTTTTGTATGGTTTTTTGAAGCTTCAACAATAGCATCTTTTAGTTTTTCTTCTACCTCTTTAATTTCTACCTCACGATTTTTTAAACGTGTTACCGCTGCTTGAGATTTATATGATAATTCACTTAATAGTGTTTGTACATCGGCACTTTCTATACGCTCTTGAAACATGGCTTTTGCTTTATTATCGGCTCCTGCTCTAGTTTTTTCGGCTATGGCATACTCTGCTTCTTCTTTTTTAATTTTACTTTTGCGTCCCCAAAGGTTATTCCACCAAGTGTCTGGTTTGTTTTTAGCATCTTCTAATTCAATTCTGGCGCGTTCTAAAGCTTTTTGAGCATCATCAATAACTTTCTGTTCTGTTGGGTTTAATGCAGAAAATTTCTCGAACATAATTCCAACTTCATCTTGGTAGTCGGTTAAGTCTTTAATTGCATCTAAAAGTGTTGTTCTGTCTTTCTCGGCCATATGCACTACATCATCCAGAGTAGCATTCAATATTTTTTGACGAGATTCTGGATCATCCTCTTGAGATAATTTGGATTTCATAGTGTCGATGGCTTTTCCCCAATTAACATCTACTTTTTCGGTTTTTTCATTTGAATTAGTCTCTAATAAATCAAAATCATCAGACATAGTATATTTTGTGTTTTAAGTTGAACAATATTACGGACAAGCAATTTCGTTAAAAAATCTCAATTTTGAAACGTAAATGAATATTTACTTTTTAATTTTTATATTTATTTATTATCGCTCAAATAATAAGTGTATTAAATTAATAAAATGTTACACTTGTTAATAAATACATACATCTTTGAATAGAAATACCGTATTTATTTTTGACAAATTGCTTATTTTGCATTAATTATGGTAACAAACTATTATCTTTCAAATCTTATGGCGATTCCTTTTATTACTCAATCACAAGTAGTAGTTGCTCTTATTATAGTTGTTGTTTTTTTTGGAATTATATTAATTTTAGGGGTAAGAAAATCTTATTTACTAAAAAAGGAAAATGAGCGATTAGAAAAGATGAGCACTACTATTAATGACGATGAAGAATATAAAGATTTTACTGATGGGCATATGTACGGAGGAAACTAATCACCCATATAATTTTAAAAAGATTTAACAATTAAAAACTCAATAATTAAGCAATAAAAAAGCCTGCAATTGCAGGCTTTTTTAATAATAATTTATCTTACTAACTTCTTGTATTTAATACGTTTTGGCATTAAATCTCCACCAAGTCGTTTTTTCTTGTTTTGTTAATAATCAGAGAAACTACCTTCAAAGAAATACACTTGAGAGTTTCCTTCAAAAGCTAATATATGCGTACATATTCTATCTAAAAACCAACGGTCGTGAGATATAACTACGGCACAACCCGCAAAGTTTTCTAAACCTTCTTCTAAAGCTCTTAATGTATTCACATCAAGATCATTAGTAGGCTCATCTAAAAGTAATACATTACCTTCTTCTTTAAGCGTCATGGCTAAATGCAAACGGTTACGTTCGCCACCAGAAAGTAATTTTACTTTTTTGTTTTGTTCGCCTCCAGAAAAATTAAATCGACTAAGATAAGCTCTAGAATTTACTTCTTTTCCTCCCATCATAACCAACTCTTGCTCATCACTAAAGTTTTGCCAAATAGTTTTTTCTGGGTCTATGTTTGAGTGTTTCTGATCGACATAAGCAAGTTTAGCAGTTTCACCAACTATAAACTCACCTTTATCTGGTGTTTCTTCGCCCATTATCATTTTAAAAATGGTTGTTTTACCAGCACCATTAGGACCAATAATACCAACAATTCCTGCTTGTGGTAAATTAAAATTTAAATCGTCATATAATAGCTTATCTCCATATGCTTTTGCAACACCTTTAGCTTCAATAACATTGGTTCCTAAACGTGGGCCGTTTGGTATATATATTTCTAGTTTTTCATCAAGTTGTTTTTGGTCTTGACTCATTAACTTATCATAATTCTTTAAACGCGCTTTTTGTTTGGTTTGACGCCCTTTTGCACCTTGTCTAACCCACTCCAACTCACGCTCTAATGTTTTTTGGCGCTTTGATGCAGCTTTACCTTCTTGAGCCATACGTTTAGATTTTTGGTCTAACCAAGACGAGTAGTTTCCTTTCCAAGGGATACCTTCTCCTCTATCAAGCTCTAAAATCCAACCAGCCACATTATCTAAAAAGTATCTATCGTGCGTAACTGCAATTACAGTCCCTTTATATTGTGCTAAATGATGTTCTAACCAATGTACAGATTCTGCATCTAAATGGTTAGTAGGCTCATCTAAAAGCAATACATCTGGTTCTTTTAAAAGTAATCGACATAAAGCAACACGGCGCTTTTCACCTCCAGATAATACACCAATTTTTTTATCGCCTTCTGGAGTTCTTAAAGCATCCATAGCAATTTCTAATTTAGTATCTAGCTCCCAAGCTCCAGCTGCATCAATTTGATCCTGCAATTCTGCTTGTCTTGCCATTAACTTCTCCATTTTATCTGGGTTAGAGTATACTTCTTCTAAACCAAATTGGTCGTTAATTTTATTATACTCATCAAGAATAGCTACAGTTTCTGCGGCACCTTCTCTAACTACTTCTATAACTGTTTTTTCATCATCAAGTTTTGGTTCTTGTTCTAAATAGCCAACCGAGTAGTCTTGCAAAAAAGTAACATCGCCTTGAAAATTCTTATCAACACCAGCTATAATTTTAAGTAAAGTAGATTTACCAGAGCCATTTAGACCTAAAATTCCAATTTTTGCTCCATAGAAAAAGCTTAAATAAATATTTTTTAAAACAGGTGTGTTAGCACCTTGAAATGTCTTGGTTAAACCAGACATTGAAAAAATCACTTTTTTATCGTCACTCATTGTTTTAAATTGTAAAATGTTAAGTTGTTAAACCTATTAAACACGCCCTTTTAAAGCGTTAAATACCCAAGCTATAGCGAAAAAGCCAATTCCTACTGTAGCAAAACCCCAACCAGCAACATCATCATATCTGTATGCGCCCAATAATATGAGAACAATTCCCATAATAATCATTAAAGCTGTTGCCCAAGCCAGAACAGTATTTTTATTCATTGCCATAATCTTTTCTTTTTTTTAGTTAGTTAAAAGCAAATATCGTTGTTTTAAATAAAAAAAGCACCCATTTTGGATGCTTTTTCACTATTAATCAACTTTAGTTATTCTATAGGAACTTCAATAAATAAAAGCCCAGAGTCTTCATTAGTTTTAATATTAAAGTTAGATGTTTCTGAAACTCCTGCGGCATCCCTAGTTTGTAATTCGTTTTCATTTATAGAATAATTACCAAAAATAGTCATTACATAAACACCATGACTTTTACTTTTTAATTGATACTCAAAGGTTTTCCCTTTTTCTAAATCAATTCTAGAAATTATTGCGTCTTGATGAATTTTTAAACTACTATCATGGCCTTCGTCTATAGAACTTACCAAGATTTGAAGCATGTTTTTTCTTTTATTAGCATCAAACATTTTTTGGTCATAACGTGGTTTTACATTTTGTTTGTTTGGCATAATCCATATTTGAAACAAACTTAAATGCTCTGTATTAGAACCATTGACTTCAGAATGTTGCACACCTGTACCAGCACTCATAACTTGTACTTCACCAGGAACAACAGGTATCCATTCATCACCCATATTATCCCTATGCTTTAAGACACCTTTTAAAGGGATGGTAATAATCTCCATATTATCATGCGGGTGCGTTCCAAAACCCATTTTAGGCGCTATTATATCATCATTAAGTACTCGTAATGCACCAAATTGTATTTTATCTTTATTATAAAAGTTTGCAAAACTAAAGGAGTGATTTGCTTGTAACCAACCATGGTTTGCAAAACCTCTTTCATTTGCTTTATGAATTATTGTTTTCATTTTAATATCTATTTTAAATCTTGAAAAAACGTGTTGCTTGAATTATTGATATTTAAATTAGACCATTATCATTTTAATTTTATTTTATAAACTAACGTATTTTATCAAGTAGATTACTTAATTGTTCTGCCTCTTCTTCACTTAAATTTATTAATAAATCTTTATAAGAATTAATAGGAATTGTTTCTAAAAAATCTAACCCTTCTTTATTAATAGCTATTTTAACAACTCGTCTATCTTCTTCAGAAGGGCATCTATCTATATACTTTTTAGCACATAACTTATCCATTAACCGTGTTGCATTAGGTGAGCGTTCGAGCATTCTATCTTTAATCGTTTGAACATTTAACGGCTCATTAGCACCTTTTAAAATTCTTAGAATATTATATTGTTGTGGTGAAATTCCATAAGATTTAAAAAACTCGTTTTGATGACTTGAAATCCAATTTGCAGTATAAATAATGTTCAATAAAGCTTTTACTTTATTGTTAGCAAATTTTGAATTGATATCTTTTGATAAATCGCCCATTTTTTTTAGTTATAATGCGTTTTTAAATAATTCAACTTTACTTTTTAATTCTTTATTCAAATCATCATTAATCACTTTTCCATCTTTAAAATTATCTCCAAAAGATGGGAAACTAAAATCTGTTATAATATTACCTCCCATAAAAGAGAAACGCCCTTTAGCTATTTCTAATACCGTAACACCTCCTCTTACTCCTGGCGATGTAGCCATTAAAAGCATTGGTTTTTCACTCCACAGTTTTCCATCTATTCTAGACATCCAATCAAATAAATTTTTAAAAACAGTCGCATAAGCACCATTGTGTTCTGCTAAAGAGAGTATAATACCATCAGATGATTTTATAGTTTCTAAAAACTTATGTGCATTTTCTGGAATTCCCTTTTCATTTTCTAAATCTATTCCATAAAGCGGTAAATCAAAGTCGTTTAAATCTAAAACTGTAGTTTCAACATTTTCCACTAAACTAGCTGCATAAATTGACAACTGTTTGTTAATTGATGTTTTACTATTACTACCTGCAAATGCTATTATATTTTTCATCTGTTATTTTTTTAATTAATTATTTACTTACTAATTCTCTTATAAAATATATAAGATGTAATTAAAGCTACTAGAGCCACAACTGCTGTTCCTTGTTGCCCATCTCCTACCATGTAATGAGCAAAAAAAGCTAATATAAAAGCATAAAAGAAACCAGCATAAGCCCATTCTTTAAGAACTTTAAAACTAGGAGTCCAAATAGCTACTATACCTAATAGCTTTAATATAGCGTAAGGATAAATTAAGTATGTTGGATACCCAAAACTCATAAAAGCTTGTGAAATTGCTTCATGTTTAAAGAAATACATACTTACTGAAAAAAGCATAATTACCGTTAGTAAACCAGTAGCAATGTAATATATTATTTTATCTCGTTTCATTTCTTATTATTTATATTATGGCACAAATTAACAACAAAAATATTTATTTTCCAAGGAATATATTTCCATGTTATATTATTTAACAAAATATTCACTTTAAATACCAAATTAGGTTTTGTAAATTCGTAACAAATAAAATATTTTATGGATATCAACTTCAATAAAAACGAAGATCATAACAAACTCTTAGTATCAGAATTACAGAAACGTCTTGTAAAAGTGAGTTTAGGTGGTGGTAAATCACGTATTGAAAAGCAACATAGCAAAGGTAAAATGACTGCTAGAGAACGTGTTGATTATTTATTGGATGCAAAGGCAAAATCTATAGAGATTGCTGCTTTTGCTGGAGAAGACATGTATAAAGAGCATGGTGGATGTCCTTCTGGAGGTGTAATTGTTAAAATTGGCTATGTAAAAGGTAAACAATGTATTGTTGTTGCCAATGATGCTACCGTTAAGGCTGGTGCTTGGTTTCCAATTACTGGGAAAAAGAATTTACGAGCTCAAGAATTAGCTATAGAAAATAAATTACCTATTATATATTTAGTGGATTCTGCAGGAGTATATCTACCTATGCAAGATGAAATTTTCCCAGACAAAGAACATTTTGGTCGTATTTTTAGAAACAATGCTATAATGAGTAGTATGGGTATTACCCAAATTGCAGCGGTTATGGGAAGTTGTGTTGCAGGTGGTGCCTACCTCCCTATTATGAGTGATGAAGCTTTAATTGTAGATAAAACAGGAAGTATTTTTCTTGCTGGAAGCTATTTAGTAAAAGCTGCTATTGGAGAAAGTATAGATAATGAAACTTTAGGTGGTGCAACAACACATTGTGAAATTTCTGGAGTTACCGATTATAAAGCTAAAGATGATGCAGATGCCTTAAACACCATAAAAAATATTATTGATAAAATTGGTGACTATGACAAAGCTGGATATAATAGAAGTGAATCAAAAAAGCCAAAAGAGAATCCAGAAGATATTTATGGAATTCTTCCTAAAAGTCGGGCAGATCAATATGATATGTATGAAATTATAAAACGATTGGTTGACAACTCTGATTATGATGAATACAAAGCAGGTTATGGTCAAACTATAATTACTTGCTACGCCAGAATTGATGGCTGGGCTGTTGGTATTGTAGCAAACCAACGTAAACTAGTAAAAACTACAGGCTCTAAAACGAAACCTAAAGAAATGCAATTTGGTGGTGTTATTTATAATGATTCTGCCGATAAAGCAACGCGTTTCATTGCCAATTGCAATCAGAAGAAAATACCCTTAGTATTTTTGCAAGATGTAACAGGGTTTATGGTTGGAAGTAAAAGTGAGCATTCTGGCATTATAAAAGATGGTGCAAAAATGGTAAATGCCGTTAGTAACTCTGTGGTTCCTAAATTTACTGTTATTATAGGTAATAGTTATGGCGCAGGTAATTACGCTATGTGTGGAAAAGCGTATGACCCTAGGCTAATTTTTGCGTGGCCAAGTGCAGAACTTGCAGTTATGAGTGGTAATTCGGCTGCTAAAGTATTATTACAAATTGAAAAGGCATCACTTGAAAAACAAGGTGAAAAATTTACTAAAGAAAAGGAAGACGAGCTTTATAATAAAATAAAAGAGCGTTACGATAACCAAGTGTCTCCATATTATGCTGCGGCTAGACTTTGGACTGATGCTATTATAGATCCTTTAGATACAAGAACATGGATTAGTATGGGTATTGAAGCTGCAAACCACGCTCCTATTGAGAAACCTTTTAATTTAGGAGTAATACAAGTATAATTAGTAGGTAATATACAACCAACCTGCAGAGCTTTTGTTGGACTCTTTTAGCTTAAGTACATAGTAATAAGTACCTGTTGGAACTTTTTTATGGCGTTTTATAACGTTATTTACGTTAGCAAGACCACTCCAGTTATTTTTGTAATTATCAACTTGATAAACTACAGAACCCCATCTATTAAAGATGATTAGCTCATTATCAAAAGCTTCGATACCTTCAATATAGAAGACTTCGTTTATGCCATCGCCATTTGGAGATACTAAGTTTGCAATATCAATATCATCTTCGGTTATTAATGCTCCAAAAGTGAGTATTTCATATTCAGAAGGATTAAACACAAAAGAATTTATAGTCCCTTCAGATATTGTACCAGAAAAACCAGAATTCCCTAAGTCTTTCCACTCTTTATCTTGAATATGCCAACCTACTACTCGTAAAGCTCTTAAATCTTCTGCAAGATTATCAATTTCACTTTCAGAATCCCAGGTTAGAGTAACCACAGAATTGTCAGGGCCATTAAAGTCCCAAAACTCTAAATTACTTACAACACCAACTATAGACTCTAAACTATTTGTGTTAAAACTAGTTGTAAATGTAGAAGGCATATTAGGATCCTCATCAAAATAAGCTGCTTTTACCGTAGTATTAGGAATTGTATTTGTAGTTATTAATGGTCGGAGTTTATCGCGATCTCCAATAGGAAAACTAAAGGTTAAATCGCCTTGATAAGATGCATAACCATCGGTATTTCTTTCATCATCTTCCATTACATAAAAAGAATCTGTAAGGTAATCTAATGACACGTTTGGGGTATCTCTAGGCGTTATAACATCGCCAACAATATAACTTACGCTATTTACAATTTCTGTGTTAATATCTAAAAACAAATGATTAACAACATCTACTTCCATATCATGAAAACGAGGAATTTCCGTTCCGGATATAGATAGCGAATAATCTTCACTATAAAAACCTGCTATTCCAAGGTTTTCATTAAAAGTACCATCGTTTACAAGATCTATATGAAATCCAACTTCTGCATTTTCATGCATTTGGACATTGCCAAAGTTTTGAAATGCTACTTGTGCATAACAATTCCCAACAAGCATAAAACATATATAAATTATAAACTTCATTATTTTTATTTGTAGGCTGTAAATAGTACTACAACATCTTCGGCTTGAATATCTGTTGGTTGAACATTTACAACAGGATTTGTACTATTTACTGTAATTACACCATTTGTATACGTTACATTAATTGTGAAACCATCTGCTGTAAAACCTGTAAAGGCACCAGTAATTACACCTAAAAGACTTCCGTTTTGATCGCCATAGCGTAATCCTAAACAATTAGAACTACTAGAAAATCTTGATATATCGTTAATGGAGTTTCCGTGTGTACCACTAAAAATAACTTGTTGCGTTATGGAGCTATCGTTATTAAGTCTAGCAAAGCCATTCATACTACCTTGAGAGTTACTAATACCTCTAGCATTATTGCCTACACCATTATCTGCATTGATATCTAAAGACTCAACATTAGCATGCGCCACAAAACTTACTTGACTAGGTTGAAAAGGTATAGCAGAAACTGTAGTAACACCACTTCCTGTTACAATAAAAAAGCCATGGTAAACATTTACTGAATTTGATACCCAATTTGTACCATCAAATGTTTTTGTAACATTTGTTGTGCCACTTGTATCAAACCAAACATCTCCTTCAAGTGGATTAACAGGTGCTGTTGCAGCTGTTGTAACTTGATTATTTCTAATGGTTTCAAGCGTTCCTTTATTATCAATAACCCTAACTTCTTGGGCGTTAATTGTTATTGAAACAATCAACGCCAAAGCTAGAATTATAATATTTTTATTAATTAGGGAACTTTTCATTTTATGTATTGTGTGTAACAGATATATTAATTAACCCATTGAACTTCAAACACATCATCAGCATAAATAGCCCAATCGTTTGGTGCCGCTCCTCCAGGTACAAGAGTAACTGCTCCTGCAGCAACAGTATAATCTACATTTGCTAATAATTTGGCGCCATTTCTGTAAACCCATACTTTTTGATAAACAGCAGGTATCGATCCATCTGCTAGAACTGGTGCAGTTCCATCGGCTGTAGCTGTCGCAGTTAATTGTCCTGCAGCCACTAAATTTGTTGCTAATATCTTTTTTGTTTCTCCTGTAGCTTCATCTCTTACTAAAACTGTCCAACCAGTACCAGTTGATGTAGCTGCTGAGGATCCATCTGTTGCATCTGTTGAAGCTAAATCTGTTGCAGTATCAACTAATTCTAATCCATCTAAAGCAAAAACAGCTCCTGAAGCATCAATATAGGTGTCGTCTGTTAATGCACCACCTAATTGCCATGTAGAAACGATACCGCCATCTGGTGTAGCATCAGTTAAAAGAGTTAAACCATTTTTTACTTGTAAATACTTTTTAGTACCCTTGTTATCAATTACTCTAATGGTACCATTAAGAACAGAAGATTGTCCTACTTTTTCACCAGCTCCAACATCACCTGTTATTTGCTGTGCATTACCTAAACTGAAAGTCAATACAGCTACTAATGCTAATCCTAATTTTAAAAATTTGTTTTTCATTTTACTTTGTTTAATTATTAATTATTATTTGGGGTTTTATTTTAATTGTACTATTCTAATTTCATCGCCATCAAAACAAATGGCTTCTGTTTCTACCTCTATTGTGGTATCATTTATTCTTGTAAATGCTATTCGTGCTCCATTTCTATATACATCTAATTTATCAATGTCTGTAAAAGGTGATGGCGTATTGAATTGAGACTGCCCATTATTAGCTATGACAATAACTTGTTCTTGGGTTACTAAATTTGAAACAGATACTTTTTTAAGTACACCAGAGGTGTTATCTACAACTACAATGCTGCTTGAAGAATCATTTAAAACTGTTTCTTGTAAACCTTCAATTGCTAGCGTGTTTAAAGCATTAGTTGTAATAACTGTTGGAGTAATTAATGAGCCACCAAGCTGAATTATATTACTAACAACCGACACACCATTATTAGCATTAAGTGACTGATTAACAGGTATCCAATCTGTACCGTTAAAAGTGTAAACATCTCCTGTATTTTGATCTACATAAATATCGCCTGCTAAAGGATTTATTATTGATGCATTAGGCGGACCATTACCTCGGCGAGGATTTACATTAATAGGAAGCCATTGTGTGCCATCCCAAACACTAACTAAATTATTAGTGTTATTAAACCAAAAATCACCTATGTTATTATTTGTTGGGCTGGTATCTGATATATTTATATTGGGTTCATCGCAAAGATTTTTCCAAGCTAATCCATCAAAAACAAATACACACTCTGCATCTATATTATAAACTAAAGCACCATGTAATGGGCTTAAAGCATTCATTTGAGTTTCGCTTAACCTTGTAATAACAAGTACTTTGTTATTACTTTCTAATTCTAAGATGGAATTTGAATCAATTAAAGATGGATTATCTCCTACTTTAACTTGTGAAAACATCAAGAAAGGAAAAGCAAACAAAAATAGAGCTGGGGCAAATATTTTACTGTTTATACGCAATCTGTTAAATTTTATAATAGGTTCTGTTATTATGACACAGAATTTTTGCAAATGTCACATGTAATAAAAAACACACAAAAAAATGTTGATTAATTACATGACAAAATTATAAGAATAAAAAAGCTTGAAATTTGATTTTCGTTGAATGAAAATTAAGTGTAGACGAATAGCTAAAACTAATAGTTAAGTTGATTTATTTGTTTATTTAAACAAATAAAAAAAGAGGCTTCTTTTATGAAAGCCTCTTTTTGATTTATAAATTAACTGTTTTTATAAAAAGTAGTTTATTTTATTTTTGTACTAAATGGAAACAACAATTGAATCCCTTTTTTATTAGACATAGCTTTAATTTCTTTTAAAATTTTATAATTCTCATCGCCTAGCTCTTCCATTAAAATGGTTTCTTTTGACTTTACTATACCAAAATCTTCAAGCATTTTATCTAGATCTTTTTCAAAAATTGGAAATTCTCTTATTTGATACTCTTCAATTTTTGCAAGTTCTGCAGCATGTTTCAATGCTAAGTCTAGTCCACCCAACTCATCAACCATACCATTATTTACAGCATCTGTTCCGGTCCAAACTCGGCCTTGTGCTATTACTTCAACTTGTTCTCTAGTTAAATTTCTACCTTGAGCAACACGAGTTGAAAATAAATCATAAATATCTATAATCCCTTCTTTAATAAATTCACGTTGTTTATTATTTAAAGGTTCAAAAAAACTATATGTTACAGCATTTTGATTTGTAACAACTTGCTCTGCATTAATACCCATGTTATCTGCTAGTTTTTTTCCATTTGGCAACATTCCAAATACACCAATACTCCCTGTAATAGTTGTTGGTTCTGCAAATATTCTGTGGGCATTTGAAGCGATATAATAACCACCTGAGGCTGCCATATCACCCATAGATACAATTACGGGCTTTACTTTTTTAGTCAGCTCAATCTCACGCCATATTAACTCACTTGCTAAAGCACTTCCTCCAGGAGAGTTTATACGTAACACTACGGCTTTAATTTTATTATCGTTTCTAGCTTTTTGCAAAGACGCATTTATGGTGCCTTGACCAACTCTACCCAATTCACCTTCACCATAAATAATATCGCCTTCGGCATAAATAACCGCGATTCTATTTTTATTAAAATTATTTATTTTTTTATCAGCATGTATCGCATAATCAGCAATAGGAACTATATTTAAATCTTTCTTTCTATTAATTCCTAAAGCATGTTTCATACCATCAACATACTCATCATGATAGGCAACTTTATCAACTAAATTAGAAAGCTTGGCTAATTTTGGATTTCGAGCTAACAAACTATCAGCAATAATATGCAACCTTTCAACAGGAATATTTCTACTTATAGAAATGTCTTGTTTCATTTCATTCCATAACGAATTTAGATACACAGAAATTTGCTCTCTATTATTATCACTCATTTTATTAGCGATAAATGGTTCTACTGCACTCTTAAACTTGCCCAGTCTTACCACTTCCATTTTAAATCCAGATTTTTCCTGAAAATCTTTAAAATACAAGCGTTCTGAAAATAACCCCTTAAATTCTAACATGCCAACAGGGTTTAAATAAATAGTATCGGCAACAGAACTTAAATAATAATCCTTTTGAGAAAAAATATCTCCGTAGGCTACAATAAATTTTCCAGATTCTTTAAACTTTAATAAAGCATCTCTTAAAGCTTTGGTTTGAGAGATTCCAGCATTAATAAAATTATTATCTATAGAAATTCCTTTTATTTTAATATCAGTCTCAGCATACTTTATAGCATCAATAATATTAAAAAGTCCATTCTTATTGTTCTCATTTAAAAAAGGATACTCTGCAAATTCAGTTTTTCCTGCATAGTCTTTAATGGGGAAATCTAATGTTAATTCTAAAACAGAATTAGCTTTCACGTTAACACCTTCATCAGAACCTGATCCAAAAAGTGCACCCAAGAGAATCAATCCTATAAAACATATAGCTAGAAAAACAAAAATACCTATAACAGTAGAAAATACACGTTTAATAAAATTCATAATTTAAAATATAGTATAAACAAGCCTTATTATATTAACTCTAAAGTCTTATTTCTATGAATTTTACCCGATTTAGTTTCTTCAAAATTAGTTACAAAATGAATTTCTTTAGGCTTTTCATATTTATCTAACTCACTAAAAACTGAATTATCAATCGTTCTTTTTTCCCCTTCAACAACTAAAATAAGTTTATCTCCTAATGTATCATCTTCTCTTGAAGCAATAAAAAATTCTCCTGGTATTTTATCTTGTAGTTTACTTTCTATTTGTTCTGGATACAACTTAATTCCTCCAGAATTTATAACATTATCAAAACGTCCTAACCATTCAAAACTAGAATCTGAAATTACATCTACAATATCATTTGTGATAATTTCTTCATCTGATAATTTAGGAGCGTTAATAACTAAACATCCCCTATCGTCTTTAGATACTTTAATTCCAGGAAGTGTCGTAAAAAATTCTTCTTCTTTAGCTCCTGTAAAATTATTCAGTTTTTTTACAGCTATATGAGATACTGTTTCAGTCATCCCGTAAGTTTCATAAACATTAGGTTTTTTATCTTTTATAAGATCGACAATAGCCTGTGAAACTCTACCACCGCCAACTATTACTGTTTTAATGTTTTTTAAATACTTTGCGAAATTTTTAAGTTGCATTGGTGTAAAAGCACAAAACGTATAATCTTTATCGTAATCAATTAACGGTAAAGCAGCAGGTTGTACCATATCTAATTCTAAACCTAATACAATTGCTCTTACAATAGTCATTTTGCCAGCAATAAAGTTTGATGGTAAGCAATTTAAAATTTTATCACCTGGTTTTAATTTAAAATAATCGCCAGTTGCTATAGCCGAATTTACCATAGCCTGTTTTTTAATTTTAATATTTTTTGGTTTTCCTGTAGATCCAGATGTTTTAACAATAATATAGTCTTTTTCATCTAGCCAATCTAGCAGAAAATTCCCCAGTTCGTACTGATAAGGTAACCCTTCCTTAACATAACTATAGGCAACTTCCATAAGGTCGTCATACTTGTAGTTTAAATTATCTAACTTAAATTTTAAGTGTACATTTTTGTAATTTGGTGTCATATCTTTAATCTAAAATTTTATAATCTTCTTTTGGTGGTTCTATTACGTTTCCAAAGAGTTTATCTTTCCAATTGGTCCAGTTATACTTTTTAGATAGTATAAAAAGTATAATAGGAAAAACAACAAAAACGGGAACAAAAATTTCTGCTAAAGCCATTTCTGAGGGGTCTGATAAATCTTTTAATATGGAATGTGTTTGAAAAGCAGTCCAATCTGCTGTAACTAGTAATGCTGTAAACAAATTATTTGCGGCATGGAACCCTAAAGCTAACTCTAAACCATCATCCATTAAAGTTATTATACCTAAAAACAAACCTGTTCCTATATAATAAACCATAATGACTGGACCAAATTTATCTACTTCTGGATTAGCAATATGCATTAAACCAAAGGCAGCTGAAGTTATTAATAGTGGTAACCATTTGTTTTTGAAAAGGATACCAAAACCCTGCATAAGGTAGCCTCTAAAAAAATATTCTTCAAAGCTAGTTTGCAATGGAATTAAAAAAATTGCAATGGCTGCAAGTATCATAAAAGGTTGAAGATTAAAATTAAACTCATAATCATCAGGACTCATGTAATAATCAACTAAAACAAAACTACTTGAAACAACACCCCACAATATAAAAATAAACCAAAAACGTTTCCAATCAATTTTTTTTCTTGTAGTGGTTAAACTTGTAATGGATTGTTTATGTAAAAATTTAGAAGTTAAAAAAACTCCTAACAAACCAAAAGCAAAAGCCAACAACATGAGAAACAAGAATAAATTACTTCCAAGAATGCTATTCATTTGAGGAATATCTGTTGGCATACTTACCGATGGATCTCCTAATACTTTAGCTGCTAAGATTACACCTAAAGGAACCATACCTATTAATTGCCATGCAAAAAATATAATTACAATTCCTAACACATACCTCCATAAATCGTGTAATCCGTTATAAGCTTGTTGTATATAATTCATTTTGATATGTTAAATTTCCAGTCTTCGTTTTTAAGGTATTGCAATTTACCATTTTTTACTTGTAAAGGGCTCTTAAAATTATTTGAAAATAAACTTCCTGTACCAAGTCCTTGAGGCAAACTACTTTTTTTTGTATAGGTATATTGAGCAATGGCATTTAAACCAATATTACTTTCTAAAGCACTTGTTATCCACCAACCAATATTTTTGTTTTCAGCTAAATTAATCCACTCATCACTACCTTTAAATCCGCCAACTAAACTTGGTTTTAAAATGATGTATTGAGGATTTATAGTTTGTAGTAATTCTCGTTTTTTTGTTACATTAAAAACGCCTATTAATTCTTCATCTAAAGCAATTGGTAATGGTGTGTTTTCGCAAAGTGAAGCCATAGCTTCTATTTGTCCTTGTTTTATAGGTTGCTCTATAGAATGTAAATCTAAATCTGCTAATCTTTTTAATTTTTCTAAAGCTTCAGAAGGAAGAAATGCTCCGTTTGCATCAACTCTTAATTCTATATCTTGTGAAGAAAATTCTTTTCTAATTGATTTTAATAGATTTAATTCCGTTTGAAAATCTAAAGCCCCAATCTTCATTTTAATACAATTGAAACCGGCATTAATTTTATCACTAATTTGTTGTTTCATAAAAGCTTCAGTTCCCATCCAAATTAAACCATTGATAGGGATTGAATCTTCATTTTTAGTAAATTCTGAAGAAAACAATTCAAAAGGATCTTCGCTTTCAAATGATTTAAAGGCTGTTTCTAAGCCAAATTGTATACTAGGAAATTCTATTAATTCATTAAGTAAAACGTTTAAACCAAGATTAATATTTTCACAAACCCACTTTAGTTTGTTTTCATAATCTGGCCTATCATCTATAGATAAGCCTCTAAAAAGTCCGCATTCCCCAAATCCTTTTTTATTGTTTAATTGAATTTGTATAAACCAGGTTTCTTTTGTTTTTAAAACACCACGAGATGTACCACTAGCTTGTTTAAAGTTTAAGATATACTTACTGTAGGTTGCTTTTATCATTTATAACTCAATAAAATCGCCAATCGATAATAACATTAAGTCTTTATCTTTTTCGAAGAATTTTCGTTTTGCTACTTCATGGTCTATTTCAATATAACCAAATGTGTCATAATGATAACCCAAAACTTTATCACATTCAATAAAATCACTAGCTAAAATAGCATCATCAATACCCATTGTAAAGTTATCGCCTATTGGCAAAATGGCTATGTCTAACTTAGTTTGAAGGGGTATTAATTTCATATCGAAAGTTAAAGCTGTGTCGCCTGCTATGTATATATTTTTATGTTCGCCTTCTATTACAAAGCCTCCAGGCTGTCCGCCATAGCTTCCATCTGGAAATGAAGATGTATGAATAGCATTTACATATTTAATAGTACCAAATTCAAAATCCCATTTTCCGCCATGATTCATTGGGTGCCCATCAATACCTAAAGCACCAAAATGATTGACAATCTCGAAATTAGAAATCACTATAGCACCTGTTCGTTTAGCTATAGATTCTACATCTGCAATATGGTCTTGATGTGCATGAGTTATTAAAATATAATCTGCTTTAAGTGAATTGACATCAATATGTGATGCCTTTTCATTTGGAGAAATAAAAGGGTCTACAAGAATATTGATATCTTTTATTTGAATTCCTAGACTAGCATGACCGTAGAATGTGATTTTCATATTAGTTAGATTAAAAATTAAACTATTTAAAATTATTAAATTGGTAATAAATATCCAATACCCATTAATATTGCCAACAATACTGTTGTTAATGCCAATTTTTTTAGTTCTGGATCTAATAATTCGGGTGTTTTATTATTATTTACTTTTTTTAAATGCAAAAATAAAGGCACATATGTAATCATAAAAATTAGATTATAAGGTGAACTAAAATATAAAACTCCAAACAAACTAGATAATAAAATGGCTCCCAGAACTAAAGTATTATGGTATAATTTAACATTTTTTTCTCCTAATTTAACTGCCAATGTAATTTTATTAGCTTTTTCATCAGTTAACCTGTCTCTCATATTATTTAAATTTAAAACAGCAGTACTCAATAAACCAATTGTAATAGCTGGTAAAAATGTAACATGATCTAATTGTTTTGCAAATAAAACATAACAACCAACCACACTAGTTAAACCAAAAAAAATAAAAACAAAAACATCTCCTAAACCTTTATAACCATAAGCATTATCTCCCATTGTGTAACGAATAGCAGCAATTATTGAAGCTATTGCTAGAGTAAAAAACAAAAGAGTTAAAAAAAAATGTTTGGCTCCAAAGGAAAAGAAAATAAGAGCAAAAGCAAGCATAATTGAAATAACTATATTTAACTTTATTGCGTTAAATAGTTCTTCTGGAGAAATAGCTCCAGATTGAATAGCTCGTTCTGGACCAATTCTGTCTTTATTGTCTGTACCTTTTATGCCATCTCCATAATCATTTGCTAGATTAGAAAGAATTTGAAAACTAAGCGTTGTAAGTATTGCTAATGTAAAAATGCTCCATTCAAAAAAACCATTATAAGTTGCAAAACAGGCAGCTAAAATAATACCTGCAATTGATAGTGGTAATGTTCTTAAACGTATTGCAGATATCCAAATAGAAAAATTAGTCATTATGGAATCCATTTTTTATCAAAATTAGGCTTACGCTTTTCTAAAAAAGCATTTCTACCTTCTTTTGCTTCATCTGTCATATATGCTAGTCGGGTTGCTTCACCAGCAAAAACTTGTTGACCAACCATACCGTCATCAGTTAAATTCATAGCAAATTTAAGCATTTTAATGGATGTTGGTGATTTAGCTAATATTTCTTGAGCCCAATCATAAGCAGTACTTTCTAACTCATTATGAGGTATTACAGCATTTACCATTCCCATATCAAAGGCTTCTTGAGCAGAATAATTTCTTCCTAAAAAAAAGATTTCTCTAGCCTTTTTTTGACCTACCATTTTTGCCAAATATGCAGAACCATACCCGCCATCAAAACTTGTAACATCTGCATCGGTTTGCTTAAAAATAGCATGCTCTTTACTAGCAAGCGTTAAATCGCAAACAACATGTAAACTATGACCACCTCCTACAGCCCAACCAGGAACAACAGCAATAACAGCTTTAGGCATAAAACGAATTAAACGTTGAACTTCTAAGATATTTAAACGATGGTAACCATCTTCACCTACATAGCCTTGATGACCTCTAGCTTTTTGATCGCCTCCACTACAAAACGAATACACTCCATCTTTTGTTGATGGCCCTTCTGCAGATAATAAAACTACACCAATATTTACATCTTCGTTTGCATCGTAAAAAGCATCATATAACTCGCTAGTTGTTTTAGGGCGAAATGCATTTCTAACATTTGGCCTATTAAAAGCTATTCTAGCGACACCATTACATTTCTTATAAGTAATATCTTGGTATTCTTTAACAACTTCCCATTCAGGTTGATTCATGTTATTCTTATTTTAGTCAAAAGTAAATTTATTTCATTAAAAATGAACGATTTCATTTAGAAAAACTTTTCAAAAGTGCATTAAAAATGGGTGAATAAGAGATTTTTTGTGTTTTTGTTATGTTATTGCATACTGTATAAAAAAACACTTTAGTAATTATATAGACGATAAATTTTAACATAGTAAATTGAGCATATAATAAAAATTCAAATTAGGTACAAGTACGTATTGCATGTAGTATTTTATTTATTAATTTTGTAACCTAATTAATTAGATATGAACATTTTATTTACAAAAAATTGTATTTTGTCGAAATAATATGTATTTTGTCGAAAATTTAAACCCCGTTGCCTATGTTATTAACAATTACTCTAACTCTTTTTGGACTTGTAATCATCAATTTATTTCTTTTGAAATTTAGTTGTAACAAAACTGTTAAAACAAATAAAATTGATAAAAAACCAATTGTTTTAAGAACAAGAATAGACATTACTTCTACACAACAGAGGTTAGCTCCTACAGGAAGTTAATTTTAAGTTTTGTGACTATATTTATATTTAAGTGTCAAATAATAAACCTTTTGACACTTTATATATGTTACTTACAATTATTTTAATGCTATTTATTCTTATTGCTGTTAATCTATTATTGCTAAAATTTAGCTGTAATAAAACAACTAACGCGAATAAGAATAACAAAAAGCCAATTATCTTAAAAACACTTAATAACACAGAACTTAATCAAATACCTCTAGCTCCAACAGGAAGTTAATTTTTTTTGTTTTGAAAAACACAAAAGTGACTTTTAAAACATTTTGTGTCTAAATTAAAAAACCTACTAATGCTAGACATACTATATATTGCGTTTCTTTTTGCTTCAATATTTTTGGCTTTGTTTATGCTATTGCATATTCAAGTTAGAAATAAAAAACATTAAAAATTATTTCTACCAGTTAATGGTGTTTAAATTATTTTCTTTCAAATATTTATTTGTATCAATAAAATGATTATTACCAAACCAATAACCTCTATTGGCACTTAATGGTGATGGATGTCCCGAAGATAAAACATAATGCTTTTTAGTATCTATTAATTTTATTTTCTTCTTAGCATAGCCTCCCCAAAGTAAAAACACAATATTTTCTTTTTTATCACTAATTGATTTTATTACAGAATCTGTAAAAATTTCCCAACCTTTTTTTTGATGGCTTCCTGCGTTATGTGCTCTAACTGTTAATGTTGCATTTAATAACAAGACCCCTTGATTTGCCCAACGTTTTAAATTTCCGCTTTCTGGATAATTTACACCTAAACTTGATTCAATTTCTTTAAAAATATTTTTTAGTGAAGGAGGATGTGCTATACCATCGTTTACAGAAAAACATAATCCATTAGCTTGTCCATAATCATGGTATGGGTCCTGACCAATAATAACAACTTTTACATCTTTAAAATGACAATTGTTAAATGCATTAAAAATTTCATTTTCAGGAGGAAAACAAGTATGCTTCTTATAATCGGATTTTACAAAACGCAATAAATCCAAAAAATAAGATTTACTAAATTCTGCTTCTAAAAAAGGTTTCCAACTTAGATGAATATCAACGTTCATTATCATTAAAAAATTAAATTAATACTAAAATAGCACTATCTTTATTCTTAATAAAAATAAATTTCATTGAAAACTATAAAATTCCCAACCGCTCAAACTATATTAATTATTATAGCTGGTCTACTAGCTCTTTTAACGTGGATAGTTCCTTCAGGAAAATACGACTCTTTATCATACAATAAGCTTGAAAATACCTTTACAAAAACAAGTTTAAGTGAATCTACTAAAATTGATGCTACACAAGAAAATTTAGATTTACTAGAAATTAAAATTCCATTAGAAAAATTTACAAACGGAGATATCTGGAAACCTATTAGTATTCCTAATACATACAAACAAGTAGAAGCTAAACCGCAAGGCGTTATTGCTTTTATTAAATCTCCTATTAAAGGGATTATTGAAGGTGCCGATATTATTTTTTTAGTATTAATTATTGGTGGTCTTATTGGCATTATAAATTACACCAATGCTTTTGATGCTGGTATTTCATGGCTTGCAAAAACTTTAAAAGGTTATGAATATGTTCTCATTATACTTGTTACTACTTTAGTTGCCATAGGCGGTACTACATTTGGCTTAGCTGAAGAAACTATTGCCTTCTACCCTATTCTCATTCCCATATTTTTAGCGGCTAAATACGATGCCATGGTGCCATTAGCATCTATTTATATTGGCTCGTCAATTGGTACAATGTGCTCTACAACCAATCCATTTAGCTCAATTATAGCATCGGATGCTGCTGGCATTAACTGGACTTCAGGAATTACAGGACGATTTATAATGCTAAGTTTAGGAACATTAATTTGTATTTTATACATAATTAGGTATGCACAGCGTGTAAAAAAAGACCCTACCAAATCAATAATTTACAACCAAAAAGAAGCCATAGAACAACATTTTGGTAGCACTACAAATGATTCTTTAAAACTTACTTTTCGTTTACGCCTTATACTTATTATTTTTATTTTATGCTTTATTATAATGATTTATGGCGTTTCTCAATTAGAATGGTGGTTTTTAGAAATGACCGTAGTCTTTTTATTAGGAGCCATTGCCATAGGAATTATTGGGAAAATTAAAGAACACACTTTTGTAGATGTTTTTGTTAAAGGTGCTGGAGAATTATTAGGTGTCGCTATAATTATTGGGATAGCTAGAGGTGTAACTATATTAATGAATGATGGGCAAATTAGTGATACCCTCTTATATTATGCTAGTAATGCTACCAACGGTATGAATAAAGGTGTCTTTATTAATGCGATGTTATATATTTATGGTGGTTTATCGTTTTTTATTCCTTCATCTTCTGGTATGGCTGTTTTAACTATGCCAATAATGTCTCCTTTAGCCGATGGTGTAGGGATTGGAAGAGAAATGATAGTAAACGCTTATCAATATGGAATGGGATTGTTTGCATTTATAAACCCCACAGGTTTAATTTTAGCATCTTTAGCTATTGTTAAAGTGGGCTATAATAAATGGCTTAAATTTATAATGCCATTAGTTTTTATTTTACTTGTATTCACAATGGCTGTATTAACAATATCTGTATATTTATAAAAATTAAGATAAAATTTTAACCATTAATTCTCTTAATAAATCCCCTTGTGGCACAGCGTTAGAGCCAACACCTTTACTTTTAACATCAAACTCCCTTAAGGTAGAAACAACAGCACTTACTTTACGCATCGGGAAATTTCTAGCTGCAGTAATATAATCGTTTACAAAATAAGGGTTAACTCTTAATGCCGAAGCAACACTTCTAGGAGATTTGTCATTTAAGCCATGAAAATGAAGTAGTTGAGAAAAAAAACTAAATAATAAAGACACCGTAACAACCATAGGATTGTCTTTAGGATTATCAGCAAAATAATTAACTATTTTGTACGCTTTTATAGTATTACGTTCACCAATAGCCTTACGTAATTCAAAATTATTATAATCTTTACTAATACCTATATTTTCTTCAATATGATCTGGAGAAATTTGTGTACCCTTAGGTAAAATAATTTGAAGCTTCTCTAATTCGTTATTAATTTTACTTAAATCTGTTCCTAAAAATTCTACGAGCATTTGCGCTGCTTTAGGCGAAATAGTATATTTTTTGGGAGATAAAACACGACGAATCCAATCGGCTACTTGGTTTTCATAAAGCTTTTTACTTTCGTAAACCACACCTGTTTTTTTAAGTGTTTTATATAAAGCCTTTCGTTTATCAATTTTTTTATATTTATAATTAACTACAAGAACCGTTGTTGGTTGTGGGTTTTCGGCATATTTGGCTAATTTCTCTATAGATCGAGATAAATCTTGAGCTTCCTTAACTATAACTACTTGGTATTCGGCCATCATAGGGTAACGCTTTGCATTACCTACAATATCATCAATAGTAACATCTCGTCCATACAGAACCATTTGATTAAAACCACGCTCTTCTTCTGCTAAAACATGTTTTTCAATAAAATCAGAAATTTTATCAATATAATAAGCCTCTTCTCCCATTAAAAAATAAATAGGCTTAAGCTTTTTGTTTTTAATATCTGTAACTAATTGTTTGACTTCGTCCAAATTGTAATAAAAATTTCTATAAAAATCACTTCAAGTGACATTATAATGATAAATTTGCGTAGTGCAAAATTTGAATTTCCACACATATAACTTCCGATTCAAAAATAGCGAAAATAAAGTTTCTATTTTTGATCCTATACGCAAAAAATTTATCGTACTTCAACCAGAAGAATGGGTACGCCAACATTGCATTCAATTTCTTATTCAAGAAAAAGGGTATCCTAAATCTTTAATTAATGTAGAAAAAGAATTGATTATAAATTCATTAAAAAAACGCTACGATATTGTGGTGTATAATACCGATGGGAGTATTTATTTAATTGTGGAATGCAAAGCACCTAAAATAAAAATAGACCAACATAGTTTTGATCAAATAGCACGTTATAATTTAAAGTTAAATGCTACTTACTTAATGGTAACCAATGGTTTAAATCATTATTATTGTCAAATGGACTTTGATAAAGAACGCTATATTTTTTTAAAAGAAATACCCGATTATAATAAATGAAATTAGCAGTTGTTATATTAAATTGGAACGGAAAAAAGCTCTTAAAACAGTTTTTGCCATCTGTGATTCAACACTCAAAAGGTGCCGATATTTATATTGCAGATAACGCATCAACTGATGATTCAATAACGTTTATAAAAACCAATTACCCAACTATTAAAATCATACAAAACAAAAATAATGGTGGTTATGCTAAAGGTTATAACGATGCCCTAAAAATGGTAGATGCCGATATTTTTTGTTTATTAAATAGTGATGTAGAAGTGACACAAAATTGGCTAAACCCAGTAATAGAAACTTTTAAAGAACATAAAAACACAGCAATCATTCAACCCAAGATATTAGATTATAATAAAAAAGAATATTTTGAGTATGCAGGCGCTGCAGGCGGGTTTATTGATAAATACGGTTACCCTTATTGCAGAGGAAGAATTTTTGATACTTTAGAAAAAGATTTAGGGCAATATAATGATACCACCGAAATTTTTTGGGCCACAGGAGCTTGTTTATTTATTAAAAGCAACATATTTAATACCTTAAATGGTTTTGACGAACATTTTTTTGCGCACATGGAAGAAATAGATTTATGCTGGCGAGCAAAAAACTTAGGGTATTCTATTAAATATGTTGGCAAATCTAAAGTGTATCATGTTGGAGGTGCCACACTAAAAAACACAAATCCTAAAAAAACTTACTTAAATTTTAGAAATAGCCTTATCACATTAACTAAAAATGCCAATGGTTTTGTACCAGGAAAACTATTAATTCGTTTAATTTTAGATGGTGTTGCAGCCATTAAATTCTTAATAGAATTAAAACCCAAACACACTTTTGCCATACTAAAAGGTCATTTTAGTTACTACTATCAATTAAAGCGGGTTTTATCACAAAGAAAGCTTATAAAAAATAAAATAAAATACTATTCTAGAACATCCATTGTGTTTGATTATTTCGTAAATAAAAAAACTGAATACAAAAGTTTATAACTCGTTAGTAAAAGTTTTGTTAAAATGTTAAAAACGACCGATTTTTATATATTTTTGTACATGTATATATAGAATATTAATCCTTAATAATAATCATGAAGAAAATTTTATTACTTAGTGTATCTGCAATGCTTTTACTAAGTTCTTGTGTGTCAAAAAAATTGTTCACAGATCTTGAAGCAAAACAAAAAGAAACTCAAGACTTACTTAATTCTGCAACAGTAAAATTAAATGCTTGTTTAGAAGACAGAGCTTCTGCTACTGCTCGTGTTGAGGCTATGAAAGATCAACTTGAAGATTTAAAAAAGAATAACAATGCTTTAATTAAAAGTTCTCAAGACTTAACAGAACTTACATCTAAAGGTGCAACTAACCTAGAAAAGTCTTTAGAAACTCTAAAAGAAAGAGATTTAAAAATTACACGTTTACAAGATGCTATATCTAGAAAAGATAGTGTTACTCTAGCTTTAGTTACTAGTTTAAAGCGTGAAGTTGGAATTAATGATCCAGATATTGAAGTAAATGTTGAAAAAGGTGTGGTATTTATATCTATTGCAGATAAATTATTATTCCAATCAGGAAGTTACAATGTAACTTCGGCAGCAAAAGGTGTTTTAGCAAAAGTAGCTAAAGTAATAAACAGCAAGCCAGATTTCGAAGCTATGATAGAAGGTCACACAGACAGCCAATCTTACAGCAAAGGCGTGTTA
Organism: uncultured Algibacter sp.; assembly: GCF_947495675.1. Classification (GTDB taxonomy): domain Bacteria; phylum Bacteroidota; class Bacteroidia; order Flavobacteriales; family Flavobacteriaceae; genus Algibacter_B. The sequence continues at coordinate 77,507 of NZ_CANLZX010000009.1, forward strand.
ATTGATAACTGGGACTTAAGTGTAAAACGTTCTACATCTATTATTAGAGTATTACAAGAGTTAGATGTTAATCCAGGACAATTAATCGCTGCTGGTCGTAGTTCTTACGTGCCATTAGCAGATAATGATACTGCTGCAAACAGAGCTAAAAACAGACGTACACGTGTGGTTATACTTCCAAAAATCGATCAGTTTTACGACATGATTGAAAAAGAAATGAAAAATTTAGAAGCTGGAGGTACTAACTAATTACTTTCAATATAAAATTTAAAAGCTCAACCAAAAGGTTGGGCTTTTTTTATGGCGTTACCACAAGGGGCAGGCTTTCACTACTCGCTTCCTCCTGCGTCGGCGAGCTCAAACATGCCGTTCAATCCTTAACGCGGGCTTTAGTACTTCTTATAAAAAATAAAGCTAAAATGTATAACCAGCATACAGAGCATCCCTACTATTGTTGGCCATCCTTAGACAGCCAAAAAAAATTATAAATTAAATGCGTTTGTTATTATAGTTGTAATAGTTTTTTGAATTTTGGTTTCGCTTAATGTTTTTGCTTGACTATGTCAGAAAAATTAGCTAACTTCGTTTAGCGTCGTATATAAAACATTGATATCGTTTTTATTACCACCTTAGTTCTTAAAAATCACTAAACCAAAAAATTATGAAAAACTTCAAGATTTACATTCTATTACTATTCTCAGTAAATGTAATTGCACAGGAAATAAATATTAAAAATTCGCTTTCTGGTTTTGATAATTATATGTCAAAGGTTTTAACAGACTGGAATGAGCCAGGAGCAGGAGTTGCTATTATTAATAAAGGAGAATTAGTATACGTAAAAGGATTTGGATATAGAGATTATGGCAAAAAACTTCCGGTTACTAAAAATACCCTATTTCAAATAGCCTCAAACACAAAACTTTTTACAACAGTTGCTGCCGGTATGTTGGTAGAAGATGGGATTTTTAAATGGGATCAACCAATTAAAGAGTCTGTTCCCGAAATAGAATTTTACAATGATTTCTTGAACACTAATGTTACACTTAGAGATATGTTGGGACATAAGACCGGGATTTCTAGACATGACATGATTTGGTTTCAATCTGATTTTTCACGAAAAGAACTTTTTGAACGAATTAAATACCTTGAGCCGTCGATACCATTACGTCAAGATTTTATTTATAATAACCTTATGTATTCAGCCGTAGGATATTCAATGGAACTTAGAACAGGCAAAACTTGGGAAGAATATGTAACAGAAAATATCTTAACGCCTCTAGAGATGAATAATACTGTTTTTTCAATTGCCGAAATGCAAAAATCAAATGATTATGGAGTACCTTATAATGAGAAAAGAGACACAACGCTTTTATACAAAATAACTCTTAAAGAAGATGGTGCTGCTTTAGGTCCTGCAGGATCTATAATAACAGATCTAGAAGATCTTTCGCATTGGGTTATTGCACTTATGAATGAAGGTAAATATAAAAATAAAGAGGTGATACCAAATTCAATAATAAAGGAAACCTTGAAGCCAGGCATTGCTTTTAGGAATTCAGAACTAGAAGATAAAGGTTACAAAGAACGATTAAATTCAACTTATGGAATGGCGAGAGACATTGAGATTTATAAAGGCAATGTCTTAACAAAACACGGAGGAGCTATGCCAGGATTTCACTCACAAGTTATTATTTTACCTTATGATGATATTGGAATTATTACTTTTTCCATTGGTAATCAAGGAGCCAGTTTAGGAAATACTATTATTGGCTATAACCTTGTTGATAGATTATTGGGTTTAGAGCAAACAGATTGGAATGGAAGGAAATTAGCTGACCATTTAAAAAGTAAAGAATTAACTCAAGAGGCTAGATCTCAACACGGATTTGATCGTATAGAAGGTACATCTCCTACCCATAAACTCGATGATTATACTGGATCTTTTATAAATGAAGCCTATGGCGAATTTATTATAAGCCATGAAAATGATTCTTTATTTTTTAATTTCCGTAAGACAATTTTACCTTTGACGCATTATCACTATAATCGATTTGATACACCAGATGATGAAGATTTTGGAAAATGGAGCATCAATTTTAGTATAAGTCCTCAGGGTGAAATAAACGAAGCTGTGGTTTCCATAGATGAAGGTCAAGTCTCATTCCTTAAAAAAGCAGATGAGTCTTTGTCAAGCCCTGAAGTGTTGAATCAATATGTTGGAAAATATGATTTTGCGGGCTCAGAGTTTGAATTAAAATTGATAGACGGTAATCTAACAGCTTTAGGTACCACCAATGACATATTAATCCCTTATAAAAAGCATATATTCAAGGTAGAGAAATTTGATGATCTTCAAGTAGAATTTATATTGGAGAATAATAAGGTTTCTAGTTTAAAATATAAAACACCATCAGGAATATTTGAGTGTAAAAAGACAAAATAACTTTTTATTACAAACTTAATACATGTATAGCCGTTGTGAATTTATTTCAAATTGTATTTTTACGTGAAAATTCACAAGTTTCGTTTGTATAGGCATTTGTTGTTAACCGTTGTGAAAACATTTAAAGCGGTTCTTTCGAATCGCTTTTTTTTCAAAAATTTTTTGTTTTAATTCTTAGAGAGAAACTAAATATAAAAAAACGAAGTAATTTCCTCATTAAAAAAAGTAAAAACCAAAAAGAAAATTATAAATTAAATGCGTTTGTTTATAATAGTTTTTTGAATTTTGGTTTCGCTTAATGTTATTGCTTGACTTTGTCAGAAAAATTAGCTAACTTCGTTTAACGTCGGATATAAAACATTGTGAACGTTTTCATATCCGCCTAAGTTGTATGCAAGCTGAAAAAAAATATGAAAATTAAACAACTAACATTTTTTAATGATTATAAGCAATTTAAAAAAGACGATAGTTTTTCTTTTTCATCTAAAGTCGATTCTGGCTCTCACTTTGAGAACTTATATGTTTCCGTTTTAGTTGGTAGAAATGGTAGTGGCAAAACTACTTTAATGAGTTTAATCTCTTCTTTCTTTCATAATATAGAAAGGTATGGTTCTAAAATACCTGCCGACTTTGAAATTGTATACAGTACAAATTGGACATTAAAAGAAGTAGAAGTATGCATCAAACATTTTAACAACTTAATTACATTCTCAGTAGAAGGCATATATGACCAAATTCAATTGCTACCAAAAAAAAATGCTCGCGAAGAGCATTTTTCATTAATCAACATGGACAAACCATACATCACTTATGAAAACATTCGTGAATATCTTCCTTTTAAAGTTGTAACATCTACCTTTTCAATTCATGGTGAATATCCAATTTCAAGACCATCTAACTACATAGGAGATGAAATAGTTGATGTACAGTCAATAACAGATATTTATGGCAATAATCATTATGATTTAGGTTCTATTTCTCTTGGAATTTTTCGATTCGTAAATCTATACTTCAAGAAATCCAATGAGCTTAAAGAATTATTAGATTTATTTGATCTTAAGTTTACAAATAGAGTTTTATTTAGAGATTCAGATTGGGAAACCGTTAAAAAAAAGTGGCTTAGACTATCAGAATCTTCGTTTATAAAAAAGTATGATTATTTAAACGATATTGAATTCGAAAGAAATGGAAGGCTGATATCCTTAGGTAATATGAGTTCTGGAGAAAAAATGTTACTATTAAGATCATTGTCAATTTTAAATGCTGTAGAACAGGATTCTATAATAATTATTGAAGAACCGGAACTTCATCTAGATCCAGTTTGGAATAGACAATTAACAACATTATTTGAAGTTCTTCTTTCTGGTTATAATTCACATTTATTGATTGCAACTCATAATTACTCAATAATTAATTCTGTCCAACAATCTAATATTATATACTTAGATAATGGATCAGAAAATAAGATATCTGAAAACACATTTTTAGCTTCTTATGAAGAACTTTTTAGAATACTTTACGGAGAAGATTTTAGGTCTAATAAAATTGAAGAAGACTTTCTATCTACTTTATCTGAAAAGAGTGTTGATGAATTGAAAATCGATTATGAGAAAATTGGAAATTCAATTTATAAATACCTTATTTATAAAAAAATTAGAGAAAAGAGTTAGTTGAATATGTGGAAAGTTACTAACGAAATAAATAAACCAATTTTAAGCAGATATGCAGATATAATTAATAGCATGTTCATGCTGTTTATTGAGTTATCAAAAAGCGGAACAAAAGATGCTGATTTAGAAATTGAGAATTTTTTAGAATCAAAATTCACCGAAGATGCCAATCTGGATAGTCGACTATTAAATATAAATAAGAGCGGAAGCGATAGAATAAAACCCCTAATTAAAGATATAATAAAACTTGACACAAATATTTTAGAGGCTCAATTTGATATATATATAAATCAAAATAATGAGGTAATTAAAAACAACTACAATATATTACCCGAAGTACATCCGAATTGTTTAGTGAAAATATTTAAAGATTATTTTTATGATAAATTTTTCGGAGTAAGTTGGATATGGACAGACCTTGTCGGAAAAGTTTATACAAGAGGTATGTTTAAAACTAACTTTAAGGATGAGAATAAAATTTATGTTTGCCCTTATTGCGATTCAGATACTATATCTAATGAAAGAAATGCTTGGATAGAACATTTTTTACCAAAGAGTAAATTCCCTTTTTTATCTTGTAATTATTCAAATCTTATACCAACTTGTACTTCTTGTAATGTGTCTGGTTCAGGTAAAGGTGAAGACATAAAAAACCCAATAGTAAATCAATATACTACGCAAATTGGCGATCATTTGAAATTTGAATTTGATAAAGGCGAAATTACTATTATCAAAAACTCAAATGATTCAATTGAAAACTTTATAGAACTATTGAAGCTTCGAAAAAGATATTCAGAAAAAGGCGTAAATAATAGCATCCTAACAGTATTAAAAGTTAATTATAATACATTGTTAGGTGCCAAAGATATAGGTGAGTTTGATGAAGATGTTTTTTTTGATTTTATTCATGATACGGGAAGGATTAATGGATACTATTTTGTGCAGAAAAATTTATTCGAATACATTAATGAAATTTAAAAGCCAGCATACAACAACGTATATAAAAAATGCGTCAAATGATTAACAGAATGAAAATACTCACTTTTAATAAACAATAATTAAATCTGAAAAATCCGTCTCTGAAAAGACGCACTTTTCATATACAATACCGTTAAACGAACCTCCTCCAAAAACTCAAACATATTTAAATTAAAAAATAAGTTAACAAACACACCCGCGTTAGGGATTGCAGAGGAAAGCCCACAGCCCGACAAAGGAGGTGCGAGGACTTGTAACGCAAAGCCCGACCCTTGTGGTAACGCCCAAATAACTTTAAAAAAACTAACTAACCCACTTCATCATTAAGGCACAAGCAAACGCTCCATATGTACCTAAAGCATAACCTAAAACAGCCAGCAAAACACCAACTGGCGCTAAAGATGGGTGAAATGCTCCAGCTACAACTGGTGCAGATGCTGCACCGCCAATATTAGCTTTAGAGCCTACTGCCAAAAAGAAATAGGGTGCTTTAATAATTTTTGCAACTGTAAATAGCAATCCTACATGAATAATCATCCAGACAAACCCAATAGCGAATAGACTTATATTTTCTACTATAGCATTTAAATTCATTTTCATACCTATAGAGGCTACTAATATGTATATAAAAACAGTACCTATTTTACTTGCTCCAGCGCCCTCATAGCTTTTAAGCTTGGTAAACGATAAAACGATACCTATGGTGGTTGCTGTTATAATTAACCAGAAAAAGGAACTTCCTAGTCCGAAATCGACCAACAAAGGTGCGTTTTCTTTTATCCAAACACTTAAATTATCGCCTACTAAATGGCCAATGGAAGTCACCCCAAAACCAATACCTAAAAGTATTATTAAATCGTTAAAAGAAGGAATTCTAGCTGTTTCTAAACTAAACTTTTCCATTTTGTTTTTTAACTCTGTAATAGATGAATTATCTGCCTTGAAGTATTTATCTATTTTATCGGATTTTGCAACTCCTAATAATAAAAATGCCATCCAAACTTCGGCAACCAATACATCTACAACCGCCATAATACTAAAAAGGCTATCGCTTACTTCCCATTGTTCTTTCATGGCGAGTTGATTGGCTCCGCCACCAATCCAACTTCCTGCTACAGTTGATAAGCCTTTCCATAACTCTGTGCCCTCTACCTCTATTAAAATATCTGGTGCCACATAATTAAAAAACACAATAGCTAAAGGACCACCAATCATAACACCAATTGTAGCTGTTAAAAACATAATTAATGCTTTAGACCCTAATTTAAAAACACCTTTTAAATCGATACTCATTGTTAAAAGTACTAATGATGCTGGTAACAAAAAGCGCGAAGACACATAATATAATTTACTACCTCCTATAAATTTAGAATACATAGCGGCATCGATATTTTGTGTTGCTATATACGTTTTTAGAGTATGTAAATTGGTAACACCATCTAGATTGCCATAAAGGGATTGTAAATGCGCTATGGTTGCTGTAACGTCTATCCATTTGTCGGCAATTAAACCTACCGAACTTAATACTGATGGAATAAAATAACATAATAGTAGTGCCGGAATAATTTTATAAAACTTTGAAAACCTAGGCAAACTGGAGGTATGAAATATTAAGGCTAGTACCACACAAAGGACTCCAAAAATTATTGTATCGTTTGCAAATAAGGGAATATCACTATTAATTTCTGATATATTCATATATTATTTTGTTCTTAAATCTTATTTAGAATTGGTGATATTAAAAAATCTCTAGACTGCCTTTACCTTCTCTAACCACTACAGGTTCATCTTCAGATAAGTCAATAACAGTTGATGCTTCATTATCGCCATAACCACCATCAATAACCAAATCGACTAAATTATCCCATTTTTCTAAAATTAATTCGGGGTCGGTTGTATATTCTAAAACTTCATCTTCATCACGAATAGAGGTTGATATAATTGGGTTTCCTAACTGTTTTACAATTTCTAAAGCTATATTATTTTTGGGTACACGAATACCAACTGTTTTCTTTTTTTTGAAAGGATTTGGTAACGATTTTGAACCAGGGAGAATAAATGTATAAGGTCCAGGAAGTGCACGTTTTAATATTTTAAAAACCGAAGTGTCTATTTGTTTTACGTAATCGCTTAAATTACTTAAATCGTGACAAATAAAAGAAAAATTAGCCTTTTCCAACTTTACTTCTTTTATTCTTGCTACTTTTTCTAAAGCTTTAATATTTGTAATATCGCAACCTAAACCATAAACTGTATCTGTAGGATAAATAATTAATCCACCTTTTTTTAAAATCTTTACAACTTTATTAATTTCCTTTGGATTAGGATTTTCCTCATAAATTCTTATAAATTCAGCCATAATAATTATATTGTCAACACGTTACTAAGTAAATATATTTCTAATTTATGAAATTTTTAAAGTTTGTTGTATTTAATTTAATAGTATTCATAACTGTTACAAGTTGCTCCAATGATAATGAGGCGATTAAAGAAACCGAAACCTTAACAAATCCTTCTGAATATTACGAGTCTTTAAACATTAGTTATGGAGATGATATAAATCAAGTTTTTGATTTATACTTACCAGCAAACAGAACTACAGATACCAAAACCATTATTTTAGTGCATGGTGGCGGATGGTCTTCTGGTGATAAAAGCGATATGAATAGTTTTAGAGATATTTTACTAAAAGATTTTCCTAATACTGCAATCGCTAATATTAATTATCGTTTAGCGGGAACTGATACTTCGCCTTACCCTATGCAAATTAATGATATAACTAAGGTTGTTAACCATTTAAAAACTAATCAATCTAAATATATTATATCTAATAATTTAGGTTTTATTGGAGTTAGTGCCGGTGCACATTTATCGTTATTATGGAGTTATGCATTTGATACTGAAAATCAAGTTAATATGGTTTGCAGCGTAGTGGGACCTACAAATTTTACAGATCCTGCATATTTAGACGCAAGCCCTTTAGTTAAACCCTTAATAGATTTATTCGGTATAAACCCGGAAGTGTCTTTTCTTGAAGAAGTTAGTCCATACCACCAAGCAAAAACGACCTCGCCACCAACAATATTGTTTTATGGCGGGCAAGATCCTTTAATACCTACTACTCAAGGTACTGCCATGCGAGATAAGCTTACTAGTTTGGGTGTAACACATGAATTCACATTATACCCAGATGCAGGACATGGTTGGGCTGGCATAGAATTAATAGATACTTGGACAAAACTTAAAACGTTTATCCAAAGGCATTTAATTTAACGCATTCTACCACCACCTCCGCCACGGCCACCCATACCACCACCTTGGTTTTGACTTTGACGATTATTAGATGGTTTTTCTGGTTGCATATCTTCTTTAAAGTCTTCTTGATATTTTAACCACTTTTGATACTGTTTTTCATCAAGAATAGACTCCAACTTTTTATTAAGCTTAATTTCTTCTTTATTAACAGCCATTTTAGCAGGTTTAATTTTTTCTTTAGATAGCCGCATAACATTTCTCATAACGTCCCTACTGTCATTATTTTGCATATCATAATCGTCCTGCATGCCGCCGCCTCTTTGCATACCTGAGTTTGATTGTTGTTGCCCTCTATTTGTCATAGCAAATTTCATAATGTTATTCACAAATACATTTAACGTATCAAAATTATCTTTATTTAATAATGCTATTTCTTGAATATTGTTATTGTATTTGTTAATAGCTTTTTTAACATTAAGAATTAATTCTTTTTCTTTTCTCTTAATCTTAATTTTTTTTACAGCTTCATTATCATCATAAGAAAAAATACCTGCAATTTGAGACGCATTAAACTCGGGTCTTTCTTGGCGTTCTTGCATACCTCCGCCTTGCCTCATACCACCTTGTGATGAGCCTCCTTGCATACCACCACCAGGTTGAGCGTTAGTAAAACTTATACTTAATACGAATATTAGTGCAAATATTTTTCTCATAATTTTTATTGTTTTTTAACTAAATATTTAATGTTATTAATATTTAGATTCTAAAATGAAAAAAAACTCTCGGTGAGTTTCTGAATTTAAGAATTATTTAACCTATTACCTCCAACATAGCAAATCGAAGTGATAATTTTTTAACACTACTATGCGCTATAAACTTATTAATCTTAGTATATAAGGCAACCTGTTTACTTCAAATCTAGATACAAGATATTCTTATATTGGTTTAGAATTATTAGACACTTGGGTAACACTTAAAGTTTTCATAAATAATCATCTTTAAAAGAAATATTGTAACAATTCATACTTAAATTAGTCATAGTAGTATGCTAAGACAACTAATCGCCATATTAATTCTTACCATAAATATCAATTTTGCACATGCAACATATGATTTAAAAAACCCTATACTCTTTACTCAAGCAGAAGTTTTAAATGAATACACCACAAGAATTCCTTTCAAATTAGTAGATCATTTAATTGTAGTAAAAGCCGAAATACTAAACGAAACAGGTAATTTTATTATTGATACTGGCTCTGAAACTTTAATTTTAAACAAAGTTCATTTTTCCAATTTATATAGTTATCAAAAAAATAACAAAACAGCTTCGGGAATTATGCATTCGGTAGAGAATTCATATAATAAACATATTAAAGAATTTAAGCTTCAAAATTTTAAATTAGAAAATAAAAACTCAGATGTTATAGATTTATCACATATTGAAAAAAGCAAAAAAATTAAGCTGTTAGGCGTTATTGGTTATAGCATTTTAAAGGATTATGAAATATTTGTTGATATGCACCTTAACCAAATTACACTAACTAAAGTAAATGCTTTAGGTGACAAATTGGATAAGCATGTATATTTGGAAAAAATTGTAGATAGTTTAAATTTTAATTTAAAACATCATACTATTGTTGTAAACGGAACTATTAATAATGTAAAAGTTAGATTAGGAATTGATACTGCCGCAGAATTCAATCAAATTAATAAGAGTATTAGCAAAAAAGCTCTTAAATATTTTATTCCAAAAAAGCGATTAAAATTAACAGGTATTAGCAATAAAAAAATAGAAGTTTTGGCAGGGAAATTGCATCGTGTTAAACTAAGTGAGAAAACCTATTTTGGACCTATGTTTACTGTGTTAACTAATTTAAGTAAAATGAATGAAGCCTTTGGCACTAACTTAGACGGCGTTTTAGGTTATGAATTCTTTGCTCAAAAAAGAACTATTATAAATTACCAAAAAGAAAAGTTATATTTCATAAATTACCCATTAAACCATCAATGAAAAGAATAAAGTTACATATTACATATTTGATTCTTGCATTTGTTAGTCTTAATGCCTTTTCACAAAAAGAAGCATTTAAAGGCTATAAAATAGAAGGTGATAGTGTTGTGTTTTCATTTGATGCTAGAGATTATAAAAAATTTACTCAGGAATATACTGGTCAAATCCATGATTTTCAAGATTTAGATATTGAAAATGTTGTGGTTGCAGGTGAATTTAATATGTGGTCTAGAGACCATTGGGTAATGAAACAAGTTGATACATACAAGTATCAACTTAAAAAAAGTATCTCTGATTTTACTGATGAGTTTTCATGGGAATTTAAATTTGTTATCAATAATTCACTTTGGGCTGAACCTTCAAAAAATGACCCAAATACTGCAAAAGCAACAAAAGACGGAAGCAGCATTAGAGGTATTTATAATTTAAAAATGTTTACCGCATTTCCTAGTGATACTGGAAATGCAAGTTTTAAATTAAAAGGTTTCAAAGATGCTAAAAAAGTGATTCTCGCAGGATCTTTTAATAAATGGGATGAGCATCTTTTTAAAATGAACAAAACGGAAACTGGTTGGGAATTAACATTACAAATGAAACCAGATGTTTATCAATACCGTTTTATAGTTGATGGAAATTGGATGGAAGACCCAGATAACCCCAACAAAACAAGAAATGAATTTAGTGAATTCAATTCCGTAATTAATATAAAAGAATACACCGCATTTAAATTAAGAGGCTATACTGATGCTGAAAAAGTAATTTTAACAGGATCCTTTAACAATTGGAATGAACAAGAATTTATAATGCGCAAAATGGATTATGGTTGGAAATATGTACTCCCGCTATCTGGAGGCAAACACCATTATAAATTTATTGTTGATGGCGAATGGATAACAGACCCCAATAATACCATAAAAGAGCACGATGGAAACGGTCATGTTAATTCGGTTTGTATGGTAAAATAGAGACTACCCTATTACCTCCAACTTAGCGAAACGTAGCAATAACTTTTTAACACCTCCATGCTGAAAATTAATTTCGGCTTTTATATCTGCACCTGCTCCTTCAATTTTCATGACTTCTCCTGTTCCAAAACGTATGTGTTTTACAATATTCCCAACAGCTAATTTACTGTCAAACAAATTGGTGTTTCCATTCGTTTTTGCAACTGGCTTTAAATTTTTAGGCGTGGTTACTTGAAACTTTTCTGGTTCTTTTTTGGCTACATTGCCTTTTTTAAATACCGGCTTTTTTGCAGGCTTATATCTTATTTTATTAGGCTCTACATCTCCAAAAATATTAGCATCTAACATGGGGTTAAATCTGCGTTCTTCAATAGGTGTTACAATATCTAAATATTGCTCATCAATTTCTTCTATAAAACGGCTAGGCTCAGAATCTACTAATTTTCCCCATCGGTATCTAGATAAAGCATAGGTTAAATACGCTTGTTTTTCTGCACGAGTTAAAGCTACATAAAACAAACGTCGCTCCTCCTCTAACTCACTTCGTGTATTCATACTCATAGCACTTGGAAACAAATCTTCTTCAAGTCCAACTACAAATACCGTTGGGAACTCTAGTCCTTTAGCTAAATGTATAGTCATTAACGCGACATGATCTGAGTCTCCTTTGTCGGCGTCTAAATCGGTTGCCAAAGCAACATCTTCTAAAAACTCAGCAAGATTACCTGTGGTGTCTGCAATTTCTTTTTGCCCCTCAACAAAATCTTTCATACCATTTAAAAGCTCTTCAATATTTTCCATTTTAGCAACACCTTCTGGTGTGCCATCTTTATTGAATTCTTTTATAAGTCCTGTTGTTCTTGTTACATGCTCTGCTAATTCAAAAACATCTGCTGTTTGATTCATTACTTGAAAACTTTCAATTAATGTTACAAAGTTTTGAAGTTTCGTTTTGGTTCCAGAATTTATTTTAACATCGGTTTTATCGATGTTTTTCATCACCTCAAAAATGGTTCGTCCATAACCATTTGCTGAGACTATTAGCTTATCGACTGTGGTTTGCCCAATACCTCGCGGTGGGAAATTAATCACACGTTTTAAAGCTTCCTCGTCTGCAGGATTTATAATTATTCGCAAATAAGACAATACGTCTTTAATCTCCTTTCGTTGATAAAAAGACAAACCGCCATAAATTCGATAAGGTATATCTCGTTTTCTAAGCGCATCTTCAATAGAACGTGACTGAGCATTTGTTCTATATAATATTGCAAAATCGCTATTCATTAATTGATCTTGCATTTTGTTTTCCCAAATGGTACTTGCTACATATCGGCCTTCATCACCATCGGTTAACGACCGGTTTACTTTTATTTTTGGTCCTTCATCATTAGCAGTCCAAACTATTTTATCAAGCTTGGTTTGATTTTTATCAATAATTGAATTTGCTGCATTTACAATGTTTTTAGTTGAACGGTAATTTTGTTCTAATCTAAAAACTTTTACATCGTCATAATCTTTCTGAAAATTAAGAATATTATTAATATTTGCTCCACGGAAAGCATAGATACTCTGTGCATCATCGCCAACCACACAAATATTCTGAAACTTATCAGACAAGGCCCTAACTATTAAATATTGCGAGTGGTTTGTATCTTGGTACTCATCTACTAAAATGTATTTAAATCTATTTTGATATTTAGCTAAAACCTCAGGAAAACGTGTAAGTAATTCATTGGTTTTCAATAACAAATCATCAAAATCCATAGCGCCAGCTTTAAAACAACGCTCTACATATTCCTTATAAATCTCACCCATTCTTGGTCGACGTGCCATAGCATCGGCTTCTTTAAGTTCGGGGTTTTGAAAATATGCACGTACTGTAATCAAACTATTTTTGTACGAAGAAATTCTAGAACGTACCTGCTTGTACTTATATATATCTTTATCAAGATTCATTTCTTTAATGATAGATGCAATTAATCTATCAGAATCTTGAGTATCATAAATAGTAAAATTACTTGGGTACCCTAATCTATCTGCTTCAATACGTAAAATTTTAGCAAATACAGAGTGAAAGGTTCCCATCCATAAATTCTTAGCTTCACTTGCACCTACAATACTTGCAATACGCTCTTTCATTTCGCGAGCCGCTTTATTTGTAAATGTTAGCGATAAGATATTAAAAGGATCAATCCCTTTACTCATCATATAAGCTATACGATATGTTAATACTCTTGTTTTACCAGAACCAGCGCCAGCAATAACTATCATAGGGCCATCAACTTGAATTGTTGGCTCTAATTGTGCATCATTTAACTGGCTTAAATACTTTTCCAAATCATCATCAATTTTATCACGTGAAAATAACTAATGTTATGCTTTTTTCGCTTCTGAATTATTAATAATTATAAACAATTAAAAGATATTTCTGCATTCATGAATTTTGAATATATTTAGACTTTATAAAAACGATATGAATTCAATATTAGAAATATTAATAAGCATTACTTGGTGGGGATGGATTTTAATTGCTTTAGCTTTTGTTGCTATACGCGATATCTTTGTGCAAAAATCTCATACCATTAGCCATAATTTCCCTATTGTAGGACATTTGCGTTATTGGCTTGAAAGTATTGGACCAGAAATGCGCCAATATTTTGTAGCAAACAATAGAGAAGAATTACCGTTTAATAGAATTGAACGTGGGTGGATTTATGCATCTGCAAAAAAGGAGAATAATTACGAAGGTTTTGGTACAGATAGAGATATTTATGAGCATCAGCATATTTTTATTAATAATGCTATGATGCCCTTTAAGCTACCAGAAAACCATCCTAATAAAATTGATAAAACTTTTTTGCCATGTGCCAAAGTTATGGGCGAATTTAATAAACGAAAAAGGCCGTATCGTCCAGCTTCTATAATAAATGTATCTGCTATGAGTTTTGGTTCGCTTTCTGCAAAAGCAGTAGAATCATTAAACAAAGGGGTAAAAATAGCTGATGCTTACCATAATACGGGCGAAGGTGGTTTATCACCATATCACAGCAATGGTGGAGATGTGGTGTTTCATTTTGGAACTGGTTATTTTGGTGTTCGTGCAGAAGATGGTGGCTTTTCTATGGAAAAAATGGTGGAACTTGTAAACAAAAATCCATTTATACGCGCTATAGAAGTGAAATTATCACAAGGTGCTAAACCAGGAAAAGGAGGCGTATTACCAGGAGCAAAAATAACTAAAGAAATAGCCAGCATTAGAGGTGTTGAAGTTGGTAAAGATGTACTTTCACCTCCTAACCATAAAGCTTTTTCGAACGTACCCGAAATGGTAGATTTTATTGAAAAAATTGCTGAAGCTACAGGTTTACCAGTTGGCATTAAAGCCGCAATTGGTAAATTAGAACAATGGGAAGAGTTAGCAAACATCATGAAAAAAACAGGTAAAGGTCCCGATTTTATAACTGTTGATGGCGGTGAAGGCGGTACAGGAGCTGCTCCACCAAGTTTTGCAGATCATGTTTCATTACCCTGGGTGTATGGTTTTAGTGATTTATACAAATTATTTAAAGATAAAGATTTATCTGAGCGCATTGTATTTATAGGAAGTGGCAAACTTGGCTTTCCTGCGAAAGCAGCTATGGCCTTTGCCATGGGGGCAGATTGCATTAATGTTGCCCGAGAAGCTATGATGAGTATTGGCTGTATACAAGCTCAAATATGTCATACTAACCGTTGTCCTGCTGGAATTGCTACACAAAAAAAATGGACTCAAAATGGTATTAATGTGCCATTAAAATCTGAACGTTTAGCCCAATATTTTAAAACATTTAGAAAAGAACTTATTGAAATTACACATGCGGCAGGATACGAACACCCATGCGAATTTAAAATGAGTGATATTGAAATAAATGTTGACGACCACAACCTTTCAAAAGAACTTAACCGAACATATATGTATGAGAAAACAACTGTGCCATTTAAAGGCGTTCAACATTTAAAAGACTGTATGCATTTAGGAGGCTCAAAGTAAAATAATATAGTTAATTAGCTTTTTTTACCCTCAAACTAAGGTGCAGGCTACCCTCAAATAACCTATTTAAGCCCAAGCAGCTTTTCAATGTAAATGTTATTAGCCAATCTAACTCAATAAATAATTTTTGTACAATAAACACAAACAACTTATGTTTGTAATTAAATTATCTTTTTATGGAAATTAGCCGAATTATAGATCTTTTTTTATTTGCAATACCTTCTCTTATTGTTGGATTAATAGCGTATCACTTTTTTAAAGAACACACCAAAAACGAAGATGGACGTAGACGCTTTTTATTAAAAAAAGACATGCAAGTAAATGCTATGCCATTACGCTTGCAAGCCTATGAGCGCATGGCTCTTTTCTTAGAACGTGTTTCACCATCAAAACTACTTATTAGAGTGTCGCCAACATCATCAAATAAAGAAGATTACGAGTCTTTACTTATACAAAGTATTGAACAGGAATTTGAGCATAATTTATCGCAGCAAATATACATTAGTGACAAATGTTGGAGCATTGTTACTACAGCTAAAAATGCAACTATTCAACTTATAAGAAAAGCAAGTATGCTTGAAAAAACAGACACCGCAAATAAGCTAAGAGAAGTTGTTTTAACAGAAATGATGGAACGCCGTTCACCAAGTGATGCTGCGCTTTCTTTTATTAAAGAAGAAGTATCAGAGCTGTGGTAAATCTTTTTCACGCAACTCGTTAGATCGTGCTTTCTCGCACTTTTGTTTTGCATAATAATACCCTTGTTGCCACCAAACTGTCATTAATTTTTTGTTAAACACCAAAGAGTTTTCTGTAAGTTTTGCCGGTGTATAATATAAATTTAGTTTTACGTCTTTATTTTTTGCAGCTAACTTCCCAATCAAAATATCGCTTCGTTCTACTTGATCTAAAAGATGCCCAAACAAATTAAGCATTAAAGAAAAAGGGTTTTTACCAAGCACTTTATTGTATTGCATACTTTCAGACTCTAAAATAATGGCGTCAATTTCCGTTGCACCACGCAAAATAGCTTCTCGAATAGGTACAACACAGCCAAAAGCACCATCGGCATATTCAAATCCATCCTTTTTAACTAAAGACATAAATGGTATATAATTACAAGAAACCCATATCCAGTCACAAAATTCATCATAACTAAAATCCTTTATAGACTTATATTCAACAATGTTTTTAGACAAATTAGAAACCGTAACAACTACATCATCTTTCGTGTCTCTTACCTCTAAATACTCTTCGTAAGTAAAATGCTTTTTTAGGTATCGGCGTAATGCTTTACTCTCCCCAAATGTTCTCTTCCGTTTTATAAACTGCCATAATGAGTTTAAAAAATCTATTGTAACATATTCCCTATCTCCTTTTTTTCGGACAACAAAAGGATTCACACTAAATATATTGTTTTGATTAACATTAGTAAACACTTTGTGTATTTTATCAATCTTACCAGCAGCTAAATGCGGAATTAACAAACTACCTGTAGACGTACCTAAATACATATGATAATCCCTACCTTCTTCCTTTATTAAATACTCTGCAACTCCACCAGCATATGCCCCTTTGCTTCCTCCTCCAGAAATTACTAATGCTTTCATAAATTAATTTTCTATCTAACTAAATTCTTGATTTTAAATTTAATAAAATTATAATCGTATTGCCTTTGTTTTGTCAATTTATCTTTAATTAAACACTTTAAATTTTAATTTTCTCAAAATATTACTTCCTCTAATCATATTTATCTAAACATTAAATATAATTAATTAGCTTATTTTAAATAACGTGTAATATAAAAATTTAAATACACCTATTACAACCTCCATAATTAAATCATATCCTAACAAAACTATGCTTATTATCAATTTAGTCTAGTCTAATAGTGACTTTGCAAACTTCTTAAATCGCCAGTTATGGTGCTTCGTAGCTTGTTTTAAATTCTCTTTACAAGTATCATTACAAGCTTGTATTAAGGTTAAGTATTGAAACGCATTTTGACGTGCCTCAAAACCAAATTTAGGACTTGTATAGTTAGTTAACTCTTCAAAATATTGCGTTTTATTATCTGTGTTATAATCATCTGTAATTAACACTAATGCTAACCAAAGCATTCTAACATTTTTATCACCAAACCCTTGAATTCCTTTTGTTTTATCTAAATATTTATGACGTTCTTGCGGAAAGTTTTTCCATAAATTAAATAAAGCTGTTTCTATAGTCACATAAGAGGCGTCATCAAGAAGCGATTCGTATGTTGTTTTTAATTCTGACGGGATTTTAGAAACGTTTCTAGCAATAGCTTGTCGCACTTTTAAACTATTTTTAAAATCTTCCTTTTTTAAATGATTAGGAATTTGAGAAACCACTTTAATTTTTGCTTCATCTGATACTCCCGATCCTAAATAATCACTACATTTTGAGGTATAAACTTCGCAATCAACCATTAAATACTCTTGAATAAATGTTGATTTTTTCAAACTCACTAAAGCATCATCATAATTAAAAACCTTATTATTAAGCCATAATTCTACAAATTCACTCAAATCTAACCCACTCGCCTTTTCAATTTCAGCAATAAAATTTTGAGTTTCAACATTTTTAAATTCATACTTTATTAAATAAGATTTTACTGCCTTTTTAAAAGCCTTATCCCCTACTAGTTCTCGAAGTAAATGTAAAACCCATGCACCTTTTTTATAAAATGTTGTACTACTAGATTTAGGGTTTAGTAACGATGTACCTCCGCCAGCCATATCTTGTTCTAATAACTCTTGAGCATATTCATATAATCTCCAATAGTAATAATCGTCTCCAAATATATCACGTTCGGCTAAAAGCGCATAGTAAGTTGCAAAACCTTCTTGCAACCAATGGTGCGTCCCCGAAGTTTCGGTTACTAAATCACCAAACCATTGGTGTGCTAATTCATGTGCATTTACATTTACATAGTTTTTATCTGCAAACGCAACAGAATCTATCACAAAACTATCGGCAAAAATAGTTGTACTTGTATTTTCCATACCTGCGTATAAAAAGTCTTTAACAGGTACTTGTTTGTAGTTTTGCCAAGGATATGACACTCCAATTTCTTCTTCAAGAAAATCGAACATCTGCTTTGAATAACGATACGTTGGTTCAACTTTTAGTGAATCTTCAGGATAATAATACATTTCTAAAGAAATTCCACTTTTTGAATATTCTACCTTTTTATCATACTTACCAATAACCAAAGCTACCAAATAGCTAGCCATAGGTTTTTGCATATCAAATTCCCATAAATTATAAGTTGGCGTTTCTCTTTTAGAAATCATTTTTCCGTTAGAAATAACTTGATAGCCTTTTGGAGCTACACAACTTATATCAAACTCAATTTTATCATTCATATCATCAATAGATGGCAACCAATGGCTTGTGTACTTTCCTTGACCTTGAGTCCAAATTTGATTACGAGAATCATTATCCCAACCTATAAAATACATGGCTTGCTTAGGTGAAGCAAAAAAGAGAAAACTAAGTTTATAAGATGTTAAAGCTTTAAATTTATTATAAATAATTAGTTTTTTGCCATCATTTTTATATTCAACAGAAGTTTCATTTAATGCAACATTTAAAAACTTCATATTAACAGCATCCAAATAAACAGAATCTGTTTTTTTAAGAATATTGAATTTAATTTCATATGAATTAAAAACCGTACTATCTACTTTCATTTGATTGAAAGACAACACACTTTTTACTTCTTTAAAATCAACATAATCTGTTTGTTGTGCCAACAGAAGATTTGCACAAAAACATAAAAATATAAAGAATCGATTCATGATTTTAAATATAACAAAGATTACTCCAAATGAGATAATATTTGTTAAAAACTATGAAACTCAATTAAATTAGCTTCGTAATACTGATCTCCTAATTTTGATAATAAATTTCTAATTATATTACTATCACCATCAATTGCTAGTGCCGAATACCCTACATCATTCAATTTACCTAAGCGCAAATCTTTAATATTTATATTTCTTGATGCTAAAGCAGATAATAATATTAACAACACCCCAGGAGCATTATGATGTTTTGTTAAAATAACCTTATCGCTTAATGCTAAGTTTAATTTTACACCATCCATTTCAAGCAAATACACACCTTCACTATAATAGTTTGGCATTGCTGCATTTTCTTGGTACACTAACTCTTTAAAAAGTCCTGTATCAGTTCCTTTAGTGAAGTCTATAGCACTTTGAACTTTTCCATTTTTATTATCAATAGATAAGAAAGCTACAGCAGTTCCATCTTTATTAGATTTTAATCGTGCAGTTTCCACATTAATTCCTTCTGAAGCTAGCGTATTAAATAACGAAGAAATAACCCCAGGTTTATCTAAGTGATTAGAAAATAATCCATTAACAATTTTTTGTGTGTTTTTAGGAATTTCGTTAGTAACCGTTATTGATTTACCCCATTTACGGATTCTAATAGCGTTATAATCACCCATTCCGGTAGCACTTCTATATAAATCCACAAATTCAGAAAAAGAACCACCAAATGAGAAATCTGGAATAATTCGCCTTTGATTATCATCTAATCGTTGGTTTAATAACTCTATACCTTTATTTAAAACGGTGTATTTCACTTTTAATTCGTGGTCATCATATATAGTACGATTCTCTGGAATTAACTTAGAAAAACTCACATAACTTTCGTAACCCGCTTCTTGAATATACTCTAAACTTTCTTTATAATTTAAACCATAATAACGCACATGATGAGTATCTGTACCCACACATACAGGTATTTGAAGCTCGTTAGCACGTCTTAATATACTTTGAACTGGGTATACACCAACACCCTTAAACTTACCAGCCATGTTAACATCTAAAGATAAATTTCTATCGGCAATAAGCTCTAAAAGCGTTCTAAATTTATTAGCTAACGGATGTGCACTAGTTTCAAAATTCACTAAAGCATCAGGCATTTCTATATTGAGTTTAGGCAAATCTATATGACCAATAATTTGAATCATATCACCAAAACATTCAATCATTTGAGTCATTTCATCAAAATATCCGCCCCAATAAGCCTCTAAACTCCCTCTTAACTTTAACAATTCTAAAGCTTCCTCTTTAGAACCATCATAGGGTAACCCTTCGGGCGCAAAGTGCACAGAACCTATTACATAATCTGCATCTTCTGCTTGAAAAATCTTTGATCTACTCCATTGTAAACCAATATCTGGTCCCATCCACTCTAACTCTACACCGTATTTTATATTTATTTGTCCGTCATATTTCTCACGAAGGTCTGCAATACGTTTTGGGTAATTTAAATAGGATTTATTGCCTCGAATAAACTTTACATTTGTATCTCTTTCTGCTGTATAACGAAAATTTGTGAGTCGTGGCGAATGAATTATGAATGTAATACTCGGGTTGCCTGCCTCTATAGCTTTATCAACTATATCTTCTAATTTATCAATACCATGTTTAACATGATCTTGCTCCGTTCCTGCATGGATACCATGTGTTTCCCAAATAAATTCGTTGAGTTTTCTCATCAATCCCTATACCTTTAATTAACTTTTAAGAATATCAAATTTAACCATTGAAATATAATTATTGACTATATTTTAATTTTTTAAACAATTTTTAAAAAGTAAACTCATATACCTATAAAAATCTGCTAAAATCAACTTGATATTAAGAATTTAATAAGTCTTTTTTTTAATTGAAATTCTTAATTTCGCTTCTATGTCTGTAAACCTACAAACTCCAATAGATTATTTAAAAGGCGTTGGTCCAAATCGTGCCGATTTGCTACGTAAGGAGTTGGGTATACACACCTATCAAGACTTAATCAACTTATTTCCAAACAGATATATTGACAGAACACAGTATTACAAAATAAATCAATTACAACGTAACAACGCCGATGTACAAGTTATTGGTAAGATAACTGGGTTTAAAGAGGTAGCTCAAAAACGTGGAAAAAGGCTAGTAGGTACGTTTCAAGATGAAACTGGCACCATGGAATTAGTTTGGTTTAGGGGTCAAAAATGGATTAAAGAGAGCTTAAAACTAAATAAAACCTATGTTGCGTTTGGGAAAACAAATTGGTTTAGTGGTAAATTTAATATGGCTCATCCAGAATTGGAATTACAGGAAGAGCATGATAAAAATTTACGTTCTGCCATGCAACCTGTTTACCCTTCAACAGAAAAATTAAACAATAAGGGCATTACAAATCGTGTGATTAACAAAATCATGCAACAATTATTTATTGAAACTAACGGGAAATTCAACGAAACGTTATCAGATAATTTACGTTCAGAATTAAAATTAATCAATAAACAATCGGCACTTTTTAATGTGCATTTTCCCAAGAATCAAGAGCTACTTTCAAGAGCTCAATTTCGATTAAAATTTGAAGAGCTATTTTATATTCAACTACAATTAATCATTAAAAATTTAATTCATAAATCGAAAATTAAAGGTTTCCCTTTTGATCAAGTTGGCACATTTTTCAACACCTTTTTTAAAGACCATTTACCATTCCAATTAACCAATGCACAAAAACGCGTTTTAAAAGAAATTAGAGCCGATTTAGGTAGTAATGCACAAATGAATAGACTTTTGCAAGGCGATGTTGGTTCTGGAAAGACAATTGTAGCGTTCATGTCAATACTCATCGCGCTTGACAATGGTTTTCAAGCCTGCTTAATGGCCCCTACTGAAATTTTGTCAGTTCAACACTATAATGGTTTACTTGAATGGTGTAATAAACTGAATATCAATATAAAATTACTAACTGGTTCAACTAAAACTTCAGAAAGAAAAAAAATTCATGAATCTTTAGAAAATGGCGAATTACACATCTTAATTGGCACACACGCCCTTCTAGAAGACAAAGTAAAATTCAAAAATTTGGGGCTCGCCATAATAGATGAACAGCATCGATTTGGTGTAAAACAACGTTCTAAATTATGGAAGAAAAACACGCTTCCCCCTAATGTTTTAGTTATGACTGCAACACCAATTCCTAGAACATTAGCCATGTCTGTTTATGGTGATTTAGACATCTCTGTTATTGATGAATTACCACCTGGTAGAAAGGCTATAAAAACGGTTCATAGATATGACAAAAACCGATTAAATGTTTTCAAATTTATTCGTGATGAAATTGATAAAGGACGACAAATTTATATCGTTTACCCTTTAATTCAAGAAAATGAAAAAATGGATTATAAAGATTTGATGGATGGTTATGAAAGTATCTCTAGAGATTTTCCGATGCCAAAATATCAAACCTCTATAGTGCACGGAAAAATGAAACCCGCAGACAAAGATTATGAGATGCAACGCTTTATTAAAGGTGAAACTCAAATTATGGTGGCTACAACTGTTATAGAAGTTGGAGTAAATGTCCCTAATGCTTCTGTAATGATTATTGAAAGCGCAGAACGTTTTGGCTTATCGCAATTACACCAATTACGCGGCCGCGTTGGCCGTGGTGCAGAACAGAGTTATTGTATTTTAATGACGAGTCATAAATTAAGTACTAATAGTAAAACCCGCTTAGAAACTATGGTAAGAACCAATGATGGTTTTGAAATAGCCGAAGTAGATTTGCGATTGCGAGGCCCCGGAGATATTATGGGAACCCAGCAAAGTGGTGTTTTAAACTTAAAAATAGCAGATATTATTAAGGATAACGATATTTTGCAATTAGCTAGACATCATGCAAAATCTGTTTTAAAAATAGATCCTTCACTTGCGCTTCCAGAAAATCAAGTATTTTTAAAAACGTACAAACAGCTTAGCAAGTTTAAAAACATTTGGAATTATATAAGTTAAACCTATTAACCATTGGCATACTTAATATCAAAGCAACACAAAATTAATATAAAAAATACTTCAATTTTTATATTCTAGAATTACTAACTCTTTTTATTTACTTTAGTATTGTAAAATAATAGTTATTCTATAACTATAGAAAAGGCATTTATTAAATGAAAATCATATACTTAAAAAGTTTGCTTTGGATACTGGCAACATGTATGCATTACAGCATGTATTCGCAAAAAGTAACTGGTGAATTAAAGCAATATCATAAAACAACTTTAACTTTTAATGGTCCAAAACTAAGTGAAGCACCAAAAACCTATTTAAAATATAGGTTAAATGTAACCTTTACAAGTCCAGACAACCAGGATTATATCGTACCCGGATATTTTGCAGCAGACGGTAATGCAGCAGAAACATCAGCAACCTACGGTAATAAATGGCGTGTTCATTTTACACCGAATCAAGCTGGAAAATGGACTTACAAAGTCTCTTTTAGAAAAGGAAAAAACATAGCGGTTAGCACAAATCCAAATCAAGGTCGTGCAACCTCTATAGATGGCAGTTCTGGAACGATTATGATTACTAAAACCGATAAAACAGGTAATGATTTTAGAGCAAAAGGAAAATTACAATACGCTAATAAAGATTTTGCTCAATTTGATAATGGTTCTTATTATTTTGAAGTTGGAGCAGACAGTCCTGAAACTTTTTTAGAATATGAAGATTTTGATGCTACCAATGCTCGTCATGATTATTTAGAAGTGGCTGCAAACTACCTAAATGGAGACCCTAGCTGGCAAAATAATAAAGGAAAAGCAATTATCGGTGCTGTAAATTACCTTGCAAATCAAGGTATGAATGTACATTATTTTTTAACTATGAATATAACAGGCGATGGCAAAAATGCATATCCCTTCCCAAACAAAGTCGATTATACCACTTATGATGTTTCTAAATTAGACCAATGGCAAATTGTTTTTGATCACATGTACAAAAAAGGCATAGTTGCCGAATTGGTATTAAGCGAAACCGAGAATAGCAATTGGTTTGAAGATCAGGAACAAGTATCCAGAACGAGCTTCTCAAACAGCAGAAAATTATACTACAGAGAAATGGTAGCTAGATTTGGTTACTTAAATATCATATATAATATTGGCGAAGAAGCAAACTGGAATAGTGGCGGCGATCAATTTACAGCATCACAAGTTCAAGAAGCAGCAAAATATATTGATATTTTAAGTCCTTATAACGATTTAATAAGCATACACAACGGGCCATCAAAAGATTTCACCCTTTACCCCGCTCTAACTGCTATACCAGAAACATCTGCATTAACAACAATTTCCTTACAAGCCAATTACCAAACATTTTCTCATGGTCATGATGAAATAAAAACAGTAAAAAACCTAGCAACAACCAATAAAAAAGAATGGATAGTTCGATATTCTGAGCCTTACAGTAATAAATTACCAGACCTCGAAACATGGACTAACAATTCGCTTTGGGCCTGTATTACAGCAGGAGCAGCAGGTATTCATTACTACTCACATAATGGAGATATAACTGTAGACAACTATACCCTACACACAGCTTTCTACCAAAGAATGAAATACGCTAAAGATTTTTTTGAAAACAATAATATTCCGTTTTGGAATTTAACCAATAACGATTCAAACATAAGCAATGGCTATTTATTAACCGATAATAAAGACTATTACATAGCATTCCTTCCCAACGGAGGTACAACAAACATAGACGTTTCTGGCACAGGCACGTATCAAATAAAGTGGTTTAACCCAAGAAGCGGTGGTAAATTGCAAAACGGCTCTATATCAAAAATATCGGCTGGCAAAAAAATTGCTATTGGCAACGCACCAAATACCGCAAACTCAAGCTGGGTGGTATTATTACAAAAACAATAATATAATTATTTAAACTCATTTCAATAATTTGGGCGTTACCCATAAGGGGTCGGGCTATCCGTTCCAAGTCCTCGCACTTCCTTCGTCAGGCTGTGGGCTATACACTCCTATCCCTAACGCGTCTTACCCGCCTAAATCAAACCTTGTCCAGAAGTTTATATAATCTAATAAGATCTTTTCAAGATTGTTTAGCATTTAACTACTTTTACAAAAAACAAAACATATGCTTGGTTTAAAATTAGCAACAGATCCACGTTGGGTAAATATTGTAGAATCGAATATAGAAGAAATACTAACCGACCATGCCTGGTGCGAGCAAAAAGCTGCCACCAATGCCATAACTATAATTACACATAATTCTGAGCATGAAAAATTAGTTACAGATTTACTAGAATTAGCCAAAGAAGAATTAGAACACTTTCAAATGGTGCACAATATTATAAAAGAGCGTGGTTACAAACTAGGTAGAGAGCGTAAAGACAGTTATGTTAACGAACTCTATAAGTTTATGAACAAAGGCGGTAGCAGACAGCAAAGCATGGTAGATAGATTATTATTTTCAGCCATGATTGAAGCCAGAAGCTGTGAACGTTTTAAGCTTCTTTCTAAAAAAATAAAAGATCCTGAACTATCTAAATTCTATCATGAGTTAATGATTAGTGAAGCTGGGCATTACACAACATTCATTGGGTTTGCTAGACAATATGGCGAAGGCATAGATGTAGATAAACGCTGGCAAGAACTTATTGATTTTGAAGCTGAAGTCATTCAGAATTACGGAAAATCTGAAACTATTCATGGTTAAGACGCAACTATTTAAATACTATTGTATCTAGAAACAAAGTTTACTTATGAAAATCATATCTACGTTTGTTTTAATTACTGTATCGTTGTGTGCTGGACTTTGTTGTCCTCCTGAAGAAGATTATAATTACGAATCCATTCAAATTCAAAACGACCATTTAATTAACATTGAGAACGACCAAAACACCTTTCAGCTAAACGACACTATTTACATAAATACAGTAATTAATAATATTCAAAAAACAATTGATGGCATTGATATAAACTTAACCGATTACCTAATAACTGAAGAAGCCCCATCTTTATTTTATAATATGACTCTTTATAAAGAAACAAACTTTGGTACACCTGTAAAAATTACAGTAACAAACGACAACTTAATAGTTATTAATGGCTCAGTTGAAAATACTTATGATTCCCTTATTGAAGTTAAAAACAATTACAATGATAATGATATTGACTTTAAAAGTAAATTTGGGATTAAGCTACTAGAAAAAGGATCTTACTACTTAGCATCACCAAATACAGATTATATAAATCAGATTGAAATCTATGGCAATACCATAGATAATTACCAGTTACTAATTACATCTAAAATTAGAAATTCCGACGAAAATAGTATTTACAGGTTTACAGTAGAATAATAAAAGTAAAAACTCAATCAATATTTTGATTGAGCCTTTAACAACTGATTATAGTTTGATTGATGACCTGTTGAGGGAGTCATCAAGTTAAATAGAAATGCCTTACACATGTGTTATTGTTTTGTTAAATAACCATATACTACTGTTAATTAACAATTTAACACTTACTACCTCAATAGTAAAAATCAACCTTTAAATGTTTAACTTTGCATAGCTTTATTATTTTGAACGCATAGCAAGGAATGATTCACATCCACGAAAAAACATTACAAGATTTAGAATTTCAAACGGTTTTAAAACAAGTTAGCGAACTTTGTATTACACCACTTGGGCATGAAAAAGCATTACAGATTTCACCTTATAAAACAAAGGAAGAATTACACACATCACTTGGCCTAACCAATGAGTACGTTTCTTCATTTTATAACGACAATCGTATACCAAATCATGGTTTCGACACTATTGCCAAAGAAATACAACTTTTAAATATTGAAAACACCTATTTAGAAGTGCATGGCTTAAAAAAAATAGTAGCCATGTCAATTACTGTAAATGAAATTGTTACTTTTTTAAAGAAATTTGAAGAATATTACCCAAATTTAAACCAGTTTGCTTCACACATAGAAGTCACTAAAATACTTATTGAAAAGGTTGATGGTATTGTTGATAGATTTGGAGACATAAAAGATAATGCTTCAAATTTACTTTTTGATTTACGCCAATCTATAAACAAAATTAAAGGCAAGATTAATGCAAGTTTTAGTAGCGCATTAAACACCTACCATAACTTAGAGTATTTAGATGATATTAGAGAATCTGTAGTAGACAACAAACGTGTACTAGCCGTAAAAGCAATGTACAGACGTAAAGTTAAAGGTTCTATAATGGGCGGTAGTAAAACAGGAAGTATCGTTTATATTGAGCCCGAAACCACTTTACAATATAGTAGAGAACTAAATAATTTAGAATACGAAGAGCAAGAAGAAGTTATAAGAATTTTAAAAGAAGTAACAGATTTTTTGCGTCCATTTTTACCGTTATTAAAAGATTACCAAAAATTATTAATTGATATAGATGTTATTTCTGCGAAAGCAAAATATGCAAAAGCAATGAATGGTATTCTTCCTGAATTCTCAGAAGATAAAAGCATGTTTTTACGCGATGCTTACCACCCACTACTCTATTTAAATAATTTAGAAAAAAAAGAAAAAACATTTCCACAAACTATAGAATTAAAACAAGATAGCCGCATTATAGTTATTTCTGGACCAAATGCTGGTGGTAAAAGTATCACATTAAAAACCGTAGGATTATTACAAGTTATGCTACAAAGTGGCATGTTAATTCCTGTACACGAACGGAGTAAAGTGTGTTTGTTTGATAGGATTTTAAGTGATATTGGCGACAATCAATCTATTGAGAACCACTTAAGTACCTATAGCTATCGTTTAAAGCAAATGAATTATTTCTTAAAGAAGTGTAACAAAAACACGCTTTTTTTAATTGATGAATTTGGAACAGGAAGTGATCCTGAACTTGGTGGTGCTTTAGCTGAAACGTTTCTTGAAGAGTTTTACCATCGTGAAGCTTACGGAATTATTACAACTCATTATTCAAATCTAAAAATTTTAGCTAATGAGTTACCACATATGTTAAATGCAAACATGCTATTTGACGAACGTAGTTTAGAACCACTTTTTAAATTGGTTATTGGTCAAGCCGGAAGTAGCTTTACGTTTGAGGTTGCACAAAAAAACGGTATTCCTTATAGCTTAATAAACCGTGCCAAAAAGAAGATAGAGCGCAGTAAAGTACGTTTTGATGCTACCATTGCTAAACTTCAAAAAGAACGCTCTAGACTTGAAAAAACAGGGCAATCGTTAAAACAAAACGAAAAGAAAAAACTTGAAGAAGCCGATAAGCTTGAAGAAATAAATGCCAAAATTCAAAAGAAACTTGAAAGCTATCAAGAATTATATGATAGCAATCAACGTTTAATATACTTAGGGCAAAAGGTTAATGATATTGCCGAAAAGTACTTTGATAACAAGCAGAAAAAAGAATTAATGTCCGAACTATTTAAAGTAGTTCAGATTGAAAACTCCAAACGCAAAAAAGTTACAGCTAAACAAAAAAAAGCTATAAAGCATAAGGAAAACCAAGTAAAGCAAGAAGCTGAAAAGAAAGTAAATGTAATTAGAAAAAAGAAAAAAATAGCAAAACAAAAAGCCATTGAAGCACCAAAACCTAAACCGATTTTAAGAGTTGGAGATCGCGTACGTATGCATGATGGAAGAGCTATTGGAAGTATTGATACCATTGAAAAAAATAAAGCTATTGTAAATTACGGTATCTTCACAACCAATGTCGCATTAGATTTATTAGAATTAGTAGAAGCTAAAAAATAAGGCACATTTGTCTATCTTAGAATAAAAAAGCTATAAAATGAAAAAACACCTAATCTATTTAGTATTAATTTCAGTAATGTTCACTTATGCTTGTAGTTCTAGTCAAGAATCGGATATCGAAACTATAGAAGAAGATGAAGAAGAAATTGAAATTATTGACGAACCTACTGAAGAAGAAACTCCAATAATTGAAACTCCAAAAATTGTTTGGAAAAACTGGTACCTATCTGTTCCTATTAACAATGGAGATGGTAAAGCAACTTCAATTTATTATGAAGCCATTGAAAACAACACATTAACTACTGCTCAATCTGAATATTTTTACAAGAATGAAGATGGCAGCTATACTATGTTTACTAAGTTTACTGGCTTTACCACATCTGGATTATCTGCTTTAGGAGATAAATATTGTAGAACCGAACTACGAGAATTCTGGAAAGGCAACCAATCAACTTCTGATAATTGGCCAATGGAAACTGGTACACATATTTTAGAAACTACCTTAAAAGTTGATTTTGTTGAAGGAAACGGTAGAACAATTGTAGCGCAAATACACGGTAAAGAAACTACTGGTTTAGAAGGAGCTCCTGCTACAGTAAAAATACGTTGGAATAGCGGAGAAATTCAAGTTGATTATTATACAAAACCAGATGCTGGCGAACCTTGGACAAGCGCTTTTGATGACAAAATAAATGTAGGAAAAGTAGATAATGAAATTTTCACGTTTAAAATAAAAATTGAAAACGGTAAATTTTACTATGCTTTAGTTTGTGAAGCTAAAGGCATTAATACAGATTACACTTTAATTTACGATTACGTAGGTAATGGCTATGGTCACGAAAACTACTTTAAAACTGGTAATTATTATGGTTGGCATGACGACTATGTTAAAACAGCTCAAGTAACTTTATACGAAGTAAAAACTGAGCATTTAGAATAATAAATAACAGCCAACACCAAGTTGCTGAATCACAACTTTAGGTGCTGACTGTATTAAATTGCCAACTCTATTTTTATTCGCAAACTCTTACTTCGGCAGATCCCCATTTTCTGTAAGACTCCCAACAATCCTCATAGTCATGTACATGGTCCCCAATATTATCTTTTAATTTCGCTTCATATCCACTACTAGATCCAAATTTATCACGTTCTACATGATAGTAAATATCATAAGCACCATTTGGTGGATAAATTGAAGTTGTAGCACCATCATTAGTGTTTTTTTTCCAATCAATATCATCATAAGTAACATTGTTTTCTCCAGGTATATTCGTTTTATACTCAACACCTATTCTAAAATTATCAGAAAGTCTATTTTTAAAAATAATTTCATTGTGTACTTTACCTGTAGTAACACATTCTACAACTTTATAATCTGTGCTATACCCTAATTTTGCTAATGTATTGTCTTTTAAAAACCTAATAGAGTACGAAATAGGTACACCAGGGTTATTTCTAGAATAAACTGCATTTTCTCCTTTTATTATCACTTCAAGGTCTCCAAAGTCTTTAGCAGAAACAGCCTCTGCTCCTACTTCGGCATTTCCTCCAATTACTACGGTTGTGATATTAGAATTTTCTAAAATATTTTGATATTTTGTTTTAACATCTCCAGATGCAGATTTTCTACCTGCAGCATATTCAAAAGACCCTTCAAAATCTGCCTTAGACATCTCGTAATTAGATTCCATTCTAAACATAATAATTCTACCATAGCTTACTGAATGTACATAAGCTGGTGGTGTACTAGAATTAAAAGCACTTTCCACTTGCGATAATGTAACAGATTCTGCAAATACGTCTGCTGGGTTTGTTGGATAATCCATGGTTACGGTATAAAATATCTGTTTAAACGACATCATGGCCACTCTTTTTTTAGTTGTAGTCTCATAATTAAATTGCGAAGCCACTTCATTTGATGACCAAGACGCATTAAGACCTAACTCTATACTTGCTTGCATTGAGCTATACGAAGTTTTTGCTTCAGAATACTGACTAGCTGGGTTTACATAACCTTCTTCATACGCATTTGCATTCCACCACTCTAATGCCTTATCAATTCCTGCGTCCACACTACTCCAATTGGGGTTTTCTATTTCTACTGTTCCTGCATCTGAAATTCCTGGCAGATCTACTCTTATGGTCATTGGGGCCCTACTTAATGTAAAGGGACTTGGCACACCACCTCTCATTGATTCATCTCCAATTACCAAAGCTCCAGGCCAAATAATACCATCATTGGGTTTTAAAATGGCTATAGATTCAAAGTTTGTTTTTAAATTATAATCAGTTGTTGTACAAACAGTATTTGTATTAGTTCCATAAATATTAGTATCATCAGATTCACTAGTTCCTTCTGTATGCTTTGATGGCACACCGCCTGTATCTTGAACTCCTAATAATTCGTCTGCATTATAACTTAAGGATGTTATATAATCATTAATACTTTCAACATCTTCATTGTTTTGATTATTAGATGTGTCATCGTCACTCTCTTTACTACAAGAATTGCAGGACAATAAAATAGCTGCAAAAAATAAACTGCAAAAAATACTTTTAAATGTTAATAGCTGTGTTTTCATAATTTCTAAATTTTTAGTGATTCAACACTTCAAAACTAGATGCTAATTCTCCTGAAAACTAATTTATAACATAGACAAAGCATGGACAAGAATTAATAAAATACAACTATTACCCTATAGACACACCCCAATACCTGTTTTTTAAAATTCATTACAAACAACTAATTACCAATAACTTACAGTAATACAAATTAATTCAATTTACTCTTAACACATGGACTTTGTATGGACAAGACTATTATCACTCATAGACTACATCTAATTTTAAAAACAATAAATAAGTATCTTAGTGAGAGCAAAACCACCTATCTCATGAAAAAAACATTGTTTCCCATTTTAATATTCGTTTTATTTTCAAATCAAATTTTTACACAAAACAATAAATTGATTGACAGTCTTCTAAGTGCTTACCAAAAACAATCATTAGATACCTTAAAAATTAAAACAGTAAATAATATTGTTAATTATTACATGTATAGATCGTCTGATAAAGCAAAGAAATATGCTTTTGAATTGCTTAATATTTCTAAAAAAATAAATAATGAAAGAGGAAAAAGCTTAGGGTTTTATCAATTGGGAGTGGTTTACAATAATCTGGACAAACTAGATTCTGCAAAATTTTATTATAATTCAAGTTTAAAATTAGCAAAGAAGTTGGAAGACCCTATACATTTATCAAAAGCATATAGAGGTTTGGCTATTCTTGAATTCTCGCAAGGAAAACTAAACGAAGCGGATAGTATTAATAATATGGATTTACAAAATGCCATAAAATATAATGACTCTACAGGGCTAGCTTTAGCATATGACTTTAAAGGCACCATCAATCAAAACAAAGGCTATTACTCAATAGCTTTAGAGAATACTTTAAAAAGCTTGAAACTTTTCGAAAAGTTAAAAGACTCTATTCGTATTGCAGATTGTTATAATCATTTAGCAACTTTAGAAAAAAGTCTAGGGAATATAGAAAAGGCTATAAACTACAATGAAAAAGCATTAAAAATATACGAAGTATATAATGATATATATTATCAAGCAGTAATACTTAATGATTTAGGTGTTATGCATAACTTACTTAATCTTGAGGATAAGGCTTTAGTTTATTTAAATAAAAGTATAAAAAAAAGTGAGTTGGCAAAAGTTGTTTCAACTAAGGCTGCCTCTTATACAAATATTGCCGAATCTTATATAAATTTAAAAAAATATGATTTGGCAATGGAAAACTTAAATAAATCGATAAGTATTTCTAAATCTATTAATAATTTAAGACGGATTGCTTTATCAGAAAACAAATTAGCAGAAGTCTATTTATTATTAAACGCCCCCTCAAAAGCTATTAAACACGCAAATAATGCGTTAAATTACTCTAAAAAAAATAATGATATTTCTATCAAACGTGTTGTATTTAGAAACTTAAGCAAAGCATATGAAAAACAAGGAAAAGCAAGTTTAGCACTCGATATTTTTAAGGAATATAATACATTAACTGATTCAATAATAAATAAAGAAAAGGTTAATACTATTGAAGAGCTTCGGGCCATATTTGACTTAGAAAAAAAAGAAGCTGAAATCACTTTACAAGACCAACAAATTAAGACCCTAAATCAAGAAGTTGAAATTAGCAATTTACGTAAAGGGCTTTATGCTGGTGGGATGTTTACCTTTTTAGCTGTTTCTGGTTTATTGTATTTTGGTTTTAAGCAACGCATCAAGAAAAACAAAATAGCACGCGAAAAACAAGAAGCTATTTACCAACAAGAAATTGAGTTTAAAAAGAAAGAACTGGCTTCTCAAACCCTACATTTAGTTCAAAAAAGCACGTTTATACAAGAATTAAAAGAAAATCTTGAAAAAATTAAGCAGTCTCCAGAATTATTTAAAGTAGAATTTAGACGCTTAGTGATGCTCCTTAAAAAAGAAAGTGCCGAAGATAAAGACTGGGAAGTCTTTAAAAGTTACTTCTCAGAAGTACATAACAATTTTGACAATAAAATAAAATCGATTGCCGAAGATATTAGCGAAAAAGAAATTAGACTTGCCTCTTTTTTGCGCATGAACCTTTCAACTAAAGAAATTGCATCGATGCTTAACGTATTGCCAGATAGCGTGTTAAAATCGAAATACAGGCTTAAAAAGAAGCTTAAATTAGATAAGGAAACCGATTTAAATACCTTTTTAAGTGATTTGTAAAGTAGTATCTTTACACTATGAAAGTTGGCGTACCAAAACATAAACAAATAATTCTTTTTGATGGTGTTTGCAATCTTTGCAATAGCTCGGTATTGTATGTTATAAAACGAGATAAGAAGCAGCTATTTATGTTTGCACCTTTACAAAGTGACGTTGGTAGACACGTTATAGAAAAATTTAAAATCAATACTTCTAAAATAGATTCTATAATATTATACCATCCAGAAAAAGAAATTATTCATTACAAAAGTACAGCCGCTTTAAAAATAGCTTCGCAGTTACCTTTTCCAACAAAAGCATTAGCTATATTCCTAATTGTACCAAGCTTTATTCGCAATTGGGTTTACGATTTTATAGCAAGCAATCGCTATAAATGGTATGGCAAAAAAGAAACCTGTATGATTCCTACGCCAGAGTTAAAAAGCAAGTTTTTAGATTAATTAGTTTTGTTTCTTGTTTTATAAATTATATATATAAACAACGCAACCTTTAGTAAGTTACCTCATCTAAAAAGAAACATAAAACATGATAAAAAAAATAGCCTACTTTATAAGCATCATCTTCATAATTTCATGTAAATCAGATGATGGTATGCCAGATTGCTCTGCCGTTTTATGTGCAGAGCCTGCTATTAGCATTAATTTAATTGATACTGATACAAACCTAAACATCATATTACAAGATAATATTTCAAAAGAAATGGTTGTAATTAAAAACGCATCTAAAAATGAAATGCCATTTAGTATTATTGAATCCAATGGTTTTCTTTATGTTGAAAAACAAAATAGATTAGATAGTTTAGAAATTCAGATAAATTCTGAAATAGTTGCCACCATCTCATACGATACCACAGAACCAAATCCCGATGAATGTTGCGATTTTGGATCCCTTATAAATGTAGTTATAGATGGATTATCTTATACAATAGAAAATCATTTAGTTACCATTTATCTCTAACCTATAGGCTACTTCTTTATTTTAAAAATAGATTTTAAAAAGGCACTCAACCAAATGGCGAGTTAACTCATTAATAGGTAAAGCTTGCTCATTGTCTGTTTTATTTTTCTTGAATTGGTTATAGTTTTATTCGAAACTTAAAATAACTAATCATGAAACAGCTTTGTATTTTTTTTCTATGCTTCGCTTCTATAGCCTATGCAACCAATACCAATCCAACAAAATCTTCAGTTAAAGCGGTTACCGTTTTTGTTGATGGTGCA
Organism: uncultured Algibacter sp.; assembly: GCF_947495675.1. Taxonomy (GTDB): domain Bacteria; phylum Bacteroidota; class Bacteroidia; order Flavobacteriales; family Flavobacteriaceae; genus Algibacter_B. The sequence goes on from NZ_CANLZX010000009.1 coordinate 112,476, forward strand.
CAAATTACACGATCTGCAACTATTACACTACCAGCAGGAACTACCGAGTTTTCGTTTACCAAACTATCACCACATATTCAAGAAAATAGCATTCAAATTTCAGGATTAAATGATGCCTCTATTTTATCAATAAATTATGCTATAAATCATCTTTCTAAGCTTGATAAATCTGAAACCATTGAAAATTTAAAAAACAAAATTGAAAATCTTAATGACGCCATTCGTATTGAAGAAGATATGATGTCTGGTTACGAAGAAGAACTCAATATCATTAAAGAAAACAGAAAACTTGGTAATGATAATCAAGTAGTAAGTCTAGATAAATTAAAACAGTTTGCAGCCTATTACAGAACCCGCATTACAGAGATTCACAAACTGATTCATAAATCGTTAAAAAACAAACGTGGGTATACCGAACAAATCAACGACATAAAAAAACAACTTCAAGAATTAAACGTTGATGAAAAAATTCAATCGGGCGAAATAAAAGCTAAATTCTATTCCAGCTCGAGCAAACAACTAAACTTGGTTATTAAATACAATGTAAACAACGCAGGTTGGTTTCCTATTTACGATTTAAAAGCCAAAGACATTAACAAACCGCTAGATTTGCATTACAAAGCACATGTTTATCAAAATACAGGTATTCGTTGGGATAATGTAAAGCTTACACTCTCTACAAACGACCCAAATACCAATAATTTAAAGCCAGAGATGCATCCTAAATACTTAAATTTTGTAAGCAGACATAGCAATTATAAATCTGAAAATGCCACCAAACGTTACGATTATAAACCCAACCCATTTGTTAAGCAGATAAGCGGTATCATAACAGATGCTAGCGGTTTGCCGTTGCCTGGTGCTAGTGTTGTTTTAAAAGGCACAAGTATAGGTACTTCATCAGACTTCGATGGGCATTTTTCTATAGAAGCTCAAGGTGCCGAACAACTTGAAGTATCGTATTTAGGTTATGTTTCAGAAATTATCCCAATTCATTCGAGCGTTATTAATATTAGCCTACAAGAAGATGTATCGCAACTAGATGAAGTGGTTGTGATTGGTTATGGCACGAGTGATGGTTCTAGCTATTCGGGAAGTGTATCATCTGTTTCAAGTACATCAAATATAAAAATAAGAGGTGCTGGTTCTATTAAATTTAAAGGCACGCCACTATATGTTATAGATGGAATTACTTCTACAGAAAACGCATTTAAAAAACTAGACGAAGATAGAATAGCCAATATAGATGTTCTTAAAGATGCCTCGGCTACAGCCATTTATGGCAGCAGAGCCTCGAATGGTGTTATTATTATAACCACAAAAAAAGGCAGTCTTACATCAAAAGGAGATGTTATAACAGAGGGTATTACCAATACTAATTTTGAAATACAAAAACTTACTACCGTAGAGAGCGATGGCAATATTACGGTTATAGATATTGATAAATACAGCGTACCTGCTAGCTTTTCATATTTTGCAGCACCTGTTATTAACGAAAACGTATTTTTAACAGCAAAAATTGGCAATTGGCAACAGTATAATTTATTACCAGGCGAAGTAAATATATACTTTGAAGATAGCTACTCGGGTATTACAACTATTAATCCGTATGCAATAACCGATAGTTTAACCGTATCCTTAGGTGTAGACCCCAATGTAGCAATTAAAAGAAAACCTATTAACAACTTTAAGAAAAACACCTTTATTGGCAATAATAAAGTATTGGAAAAAGGCTTTGAAATTGAACTAAAAAACAACAAACCAACTGCCATAGATATAGTAATTGTAGATAGAATTCCTATAAGCGAAAATAAAGATATTAAGGTAGATGCCATTGAAACAGGAACATCTGATTACGATGCTAAAAAAGGCATTTTAAAATGGAAAACGAACATATTGCCTAATAAAGCAAACACTTATAAGTTCTCATACACTCTTAAATACCCACGGTATAGAAATATTAATTTGTAGACTTTAATTTTTAGAATAGAAATAAGAAATGAAAGTTGACTTTGTGAGAAATATAAACTAAATTCGTTTAACGTCGGATATAAAACACATGTGCTGAACTTGTTTCAGTATTAAAGCGATCTCATATCCGCCTAAATTATACTTCATTATCACTAACCAATAGACAATGATAAAATTCTTTAGAAAAATTAGGCGAAATTTACTCTCAGAAGGAAAAACAGGAAAATATTTTAAATATGCCATTGGTGAAATTGTACTTGTGGTAATAGGTATTGTTATTGCGCTTCAAATAAATAATTGGAATGAAAAACGAAAGAGCGATAATATTTTAGAAAATTATTACCATCAAATAATAACGGAATTAGCTAAAGATTACAATAGAATTCACTATGATTTAAATGCCATAGAAGGAAATTACTTAACAACATACAATGAATTTGTAAAAAAATTACCAACTCAAAAAAGTCCTAAAGCAATAATATTAAGCTCTGAAAAACTTAATTACACAACTACTGCCTATACTAAATTTAACACCAATACTATAGAAACTTTGCAAGCTACAGGTGATATAAAGTTGATACCTACAGTAATAAGGAATAAACTCATTGAACTAAAAAATGACCAAGACAGGTCTTACAAAGCAAGTAATGATAATTATGATTATTTTTTAAAAGAAATAGGTAGAGCTACAGCCTTAGGGTACAATCCAAATCTTTTTCCACTTAATGGTTCAAATAAGGTGCCAGAGCAACTTTATAAAGATTTAAAGATAGAAGATAATTATTCGGAAATTGCTTTGATTATAGTGTCATCTTATTTTGCAAAAAACAAAGGAGAACTGGATACTTTTAGTAATTTAAAATCTATACAAGAAGATGCAAATAGTCTCTTTCTATTAATCAATGAAGAATTAGGTAATCCGTATAAGGATATTGAAAGGGTTACAAGTAAATATAAAACGTTGAATAAACTTTTAAACTCAGGTAAAACATCCGATGAAATCATTGCGGTAATAAAGGAACAAGACAGAGATAACCCAGAATATAACATTTCTGAACGCTATATAAACTCTTTAGGTTATTATTATTTGAATACACTAAAGCAGCAAGAAGATGCCTTAAAAATTTTTAAACTCAATATAGAATTGTACCCAGAGTCGTGGAATCCTTATGATAGCTATGGTGAATGCTTATTACTTATGGGAGATAAAGAACGTGCAATTAAAAACTATAAGAAGTCTTTAGTATTAAACCCAGATAACGAGAACGCTATTAAAGTACTTTCAGAACTCACTAAAGAAAATTAAAACATTTAGAGAATATAAAGTCTATAAAAAATTTGAATTGTCATTTTTTAAATAGATTCAAAAGATGCTATTTACCATGTTTATTAGTTTTCTTTAAGCATCTTTTTTAAATGGCTATAAATCATTTGTTCCATTGGGTCGTAATCGCCATCAACAAATGCCATGAGTTTAATATCGGCAAATAAATCGGCTAAATCATTACGGTAATAATTATGGCTTTTAACGGCCTCAATAATATTTTGTATGCTTTGGTAATCGTTATCTTTTTCAAATTGTTGGTTTACCCGGTTATAAATAGCCTTATCAACCCGACTTAAAATATAGTCTTTTTCTTTTCTAGATTCTCCCAAATCGGCATGAGACACGTACATTAAAATATAGGCAAGTAATTCCTCTTTTGTCCATGTACTTGGCTTTTCCATATCGCTTGTAACTAAACTGCCATACTCTGTCCAAGAACCATCGTAAACCGAAATGTTTTTATACCCCGAAAGTTCTGCTCCTAAAGCCAAAACGCAAGCGGTAATTCCAGAACCACAAGAAAATATAATAGGTTCATCCTGTTCGGCAACCATATAAAAGGCCTTTGCTAAGTCTTTTTTAGACTTTAATACCCCGTTATCTAATAAATCTGTAAAAGGTAAATTTATGGAGTTAGGTATGGTTCCCATACGCAAACCTGCTCTGGGTTCTGGCTCGATACAATTAAACCTACCTGAAGAACGCGCATCGATAATTTTGTGGGTATTGTTTTTTGATGCCTTTTCTATATCATTAAAAAATCGCATATAGTTTGGTTGCAAGTTTGCTATAAAATTGCCACTTTCACCTTGATATTCATGCATAGACTCGGTAAGGTATCTGGCTTTTTGCCATTCTGGAAATCCGCCATTTAAAACCGCTACATTATTATACCCAAAAGCTTTAAACAACCACCAAACACGCGCACTAGAATAAATACCTTTATCATCATAAACCACAATAGCACTATCTTGATTAATACCTAAAGCTCTGGCTTCTTTTTGAAACTGCGCTGTTGGAGGAAATGCACTAGGAAACGGATTTCTAAGATCGCTAAACTTCTTTTTAATTTCAAAAAGTCTGGCGTTAGGTATTTGTTGTGTAGTATTATCAAAAACCTTATTTATGGTGCCATCTAAAATAACAAGGTTGTTAGCATTAATATGTTCATGAAGCCATGCAACTGAAACAATTGGCGATGTTAAAGATATATTAGAATTCATTTGAATATTGTTTTAAAAATATAAATGGTATTATTTTACAGCTTCATAATTATCGTCCCATTCTTTAGGTTTTGGGTCGTGTAATTTATCTAAAGACTTAGCAACAATCATAGAGACCGTTGCATCTCCAGTTACGTTTACTACCGTTCTGCACATATCAAGTGGTCTATCGACTGCAAAAATAAGCGCTAGCCCTATAGGTAATAATTCTGCCGGAAAACCAATAGACTCTAAAACAATAACAAGCATAACCATTCCAGCACTTGGTACAGCAGCGCTTCCTATAGATGCCAATAAAGCGGTAAGCACAATTACTAATTGATTGGTAAATGTTAAACCTTCTGGCCAAATAACTTGCATAATAAATACCGCGGCAATGCCTTGATATAAACTGGTACCATCCATATTTACCGTTGCACCAACAGGTAATACAAAACCAGCAACTTCTTTATCGACTCCCAAATGCTCTTCTACACGCTCCATAGTTACCGGAAGTGTTGCCGCGCTACTACTTGTTGAGAATGCTAACAATTGCGCAGGGCTTATTTGTTGTAAAAACCACATAGGTGATTTTTTTGTGTACACACTTACTAATATTAAGTAGAAGCCAATCATTAATATGAGTCCGCCAATTACACAGAATGCATAATAAAGCAGTTTTATTAAAATCTCAACATCATCAAAAGCAATAATAACGTTAGCCAATAATGCAAATACCGCGTATGGAGCGAAAAGCATTATTAAATCTACCATTTTCATAACCACTTCATTTAAGGAATCGAAAAAATCTATTAATGGTTTTGCTTTTTTATCGCCAATAAGTAGTAAACATATGCCAACAAAAATGGCGAAAAATATAACTTGAAGCATAGACGCTTCGGCAAACGATTTAAAAATATTACTTGGAAAAATATCGACTAAGGCTTGTAATGGTCCTGCTTCTTTTTGAGCCGATGCTTTCATTAACTTATCGGTTACGCCAGCATCATTTTCATATTTAAGCTTAATTTTTTCGATGGTTTCTTGTGGCATACCATTTCCTGGTTTTACCACATTTACTATACTTAAACCAATAACAATAGCGACTAAAGTTGTAGCCACATAAATACCTATGGTACGCAAACCCATAGATTTTATTTTAGAAATATCTTTTAAATCTGAAATACCTTTTATTAACGATGCTAGAATTAAAGGCACAGCAATTAACTTAAGAAGATTTATAAATATGGTGCCAAAGGGCGCTATCCAATCGGCTACAAAGCCTTTTCCGCCATCAACAGAATTCATTATAAAACCAAAAATGATTCCTAGAACCATGCCTATAATAATCTTCCAATGTAATGCTAGTTTTTTCATTTGCTATTAAATATCGTTAGTCGAGAACAAGATAAGTATTTTTGATTTGTCTATGTAGTGTTATTAAATTGACTTTGTTTATAATGCCAACGCTGTTTTAAAAGATTTAACCGATTTAGAAATATCATCTTGTGTTGTAGCCCAAGAACAGACACTTACGCGCATTACTTTTTTACCAAACCAGACCGAACCTCCTAACCAACATTCTCTAAGCTCTTGAATGTTAGAAAGTACGCTTTCTGTTATACTATCGGAATCACACCTAACAATAACTTGATTAAAAACTATTTCATTCTCGACATAAAATCCTGGCACTTGGCTAATTTCTGTTGCGAATTGTTTTGCTCTTTCATGCATGGTTAAAATCATTTCGTCAATTCCATTTTTCCCAAGGTAACGCATAATAGCCCACAATTCTATTATTCTGGCTCTTCTAGACATTTCGGGTGTAAAAAACATACCATCTCTTTCTGCACTTTCTATAATATAACTTCCAGTCATGTGAAGCGCAGAACGTATTGCTTCTTTATCGGCACATAAAAGTATACCACTATCATATGGCGTATTTAATGTTTTATGTCCATCAACAGCCCAAGAATTTGCTTTTTCAATGCCTTTTGTTAAATGTTTTAATGATGCTACAGCTGCTGCCCATAAACCAAAAGCACCATCAATATGAATCCATGCATCAGCTTTTTTTGCTTTTTCGCAAATGACTTCAAAATTATCAAAAGCACCACTATTTACATTACCTGCTTGCAATATTAAAATGGTGTTTTTATCTAATTCTGGTATGGCTTCAGTAATTATTCTGCCTTGTTTATCTACTTCTACCCATTCAATATTTTCTTTTCCCAAGCCAAGTATGCCTATCGCTTTTAATACTGTTGAATGCGCTTGTTTACCAGTTACTACTCTTATTTTAGGTGCGTTTCTGAGTCCTTTTTCATTAACATTCCAATTATTTTTTTTAAGAATTCTATATCTAGCAGCAGCTAAGCCACATAAATTGGCGGCTGAGGTTCCGCTTACAAAACCAGCGGCTGTATTTTTAGGTAAATTAAAGATATCGATAAACCACTTTTCAACAACAGCTTCTAATTTACTACCTATTGGAGAAAGTACATTTAAAGCAGGTGCTTGATCCCAAAATGTACTTAAACTTTTTGCAGCCAAACCTACAGGCACAACACTACCACATACAAAGCCAAAATACCTACCTCCTAATGTGGCTGTAGTTGCTGGACTTCCGTATTGATTTAATTGTTTTAGTACGTTTTCGGCTTTTGATGTTTCTTTGGGTAAGGTTTCATCAAAATTTGATAAATCGTTTATGGCTTCTTCGGTTGGATATACATTTCTATCAAAAATACTTTCTAAATACTGAAAAGCATATTGTTGCGATTGTTCAAAAATATTTTTGTTTCTAATATCTTGAAACATGGTATCTTGTAATTTGCTCATTGCTTTTGTTTTAGATTAAATGATTCTAACAAATATATGGAATAACTAAACTTATATAGATAAAATGGCATCTCTTGATGACATTGATGTATTAGTATAAATAAGGAACCATAGCAGATAATTTAGCCCCGATTGAAGTGGCATCCTTTTTAAAACCTTATTAAAACTGAAATTTTGCTAGTTATTTGAACAAACAAAAAACCACGTTACTTACTTTTTAGTAATAACGTGGTTTTAAAAAGATATAACGGAAAGCGGGAAATAGCTTCTTATAAAAAGCTTAAATTCCAGCAATCTCGCTTATTTCGGCAATAAATTTATCTCCTAATGCATCGGCTTCTTCCTGCGATTTTGCTTCGGTGTAAATTCTAATAATAGGTTCTGTATTACTTTTTCGTAGGTGTACCCAACTTTCGGAAAAATCGATTTTTACACCATCTATTGTAGTTAACTGCTCGTTTTGGTAACGCTCTTCCATGGTTTTTAAAATACCATCAACATCTAAACCGGGTGTTAATTGAATTTTATTTTTACCCATAAAATAACTTGGATAGGTTTTTCTAAGCGCACTTACGCTTATTTTTTTATCGGCTAAAAGGCTTAAAAATAAGGCCACACCAACTAAGGCATCGCGCCCGTAATGTGCTTCTGGGTAAATAATACCGCCGTTACCCTCGCCGCCAATTACAACCTTATTCTTTTTCATGAGTTTTACAACATTTACCTCGCCAACTGCACTAGCCTCGTAAGTACCACCATGTTTTTCGGTAACATCGCGTAAGGCTCTTGTAGAACTCATATTACTTACCGTGTTTCCTGGGGTTCTGCTTAATACATAATCTGCACAGGCAACAAGTGTATATTCTTCGCCAAACATGTCTCCGTTTTCGTCCATAAAGGCTAAACGGTCTACGTCTGGATCGACTACAATACCAAAATCGGCATTGTGTTTTTTAACCTCGGCAGATAAATCTGTTAAATGTTCTTTTAATGGCTCTGGGTTGTGTGGAAAATGGCCATTTGGCTCACAATACAATTTAATAACATCGACTCCTAATCGCTCTAAAAGCAACGGTATAGCAATGCCTCCGGTTGAGTTCACACCATCTACAACAACTTTAAAACGGGCTTCTTCAATGGCTTTTACATTTACCAAATCTAAATCTAGAACCTCTATTATATGTAAATCTATATAGGCTTTATTTTTTGTGATTTTCCCAAGGCTATCAACATCGGCAAAGGTCATATTATCACTTTCAGCAATATCAAGAATTTTTGCACCTTCAACAGCATCTAAAAACTCTCCTTTTTGGTTTAATAACTTTAAGGCATTCCATTGTTTTGGGTTATGGCTTGCTGTTAAAATAATACCACCATCGGCATGTTCCATAGGTACTGCAACTTCAACAGTTGGTGTTGTAGACAAACCTACATCTACCACATCAATACCCAAACCTATTAAGGTATTCATTACTAAATTTTGAATCATTTTTCCAGAAATACGAGCATCTCTACCAACCACAACTTTGTAGTTTTCTTTTTCGCGTTGTTGCTTTAACCAAACGCCATAAGCAGATGCAAATTTTACAGCATCTATAGGGGTTAGGTTCTCTCCTACTTGTCCGCCAATAGTACCTCTAATTCCTGAAATTGATTTTATAAGTGTCATATCTATTTTTATTAAAAAACAAATATAGTATTTCAAAATCGGATTTCTTAAAACGGAATTCGTAAATTTCAGCAATGAACTATTTAGCACACATTTATTTATCTGGAGATAATGACTTAATAACTATTGGAAATTTTATTGCTGATGGCATAAAAGGAAAAAGTTATAAAAAATATTCTACTAATATTCAAATAGGAATATTATTGCACCGGCATATTGACTCTTACACAGATGCTCACAAAACATTTAGACTTAGCACTAAACGTCTTCATAAAAAATACGGTCACTATTCGGGTGTTATTGTAGACATTCTTTACGATCACTTTCTAGCTAAAAACTGGGATAGGTATAGCGACATTCCTTTAAATGAATATATTGAAAAATTTTATGATTCTTTAGAAGCTAATTATGATATTTTACCAGTAAGAATTCAGAAAATGATGCCATATATGCTAACAGATAATTGGCTTTTAAGTTATGCATCCATAGATGGTATCTCTAGAGTTTTAGATGGAATGAATAGGCGTACAAAAAACCGTTCTAGCATGAATGAAGCCATTGTTGAGCTTGAAACTTTTTACTCTGAGTTTGAAAATGAATTTTCAGCTTTTTTTGATGAACTTATCATGTCTTCAAAGAAAAAGCTAGAAACCTTAAAACAAGAATTATATGATTAAACACTTATTAAAAATTATCATATTATTATGTTTTTTTATTTCATGTAAAAAAGCAGATAAGACCACAGTTACCACAAAGGGATTAATTACAAAAAATGCCATGGTGGTTTCTGCTCGAGCTGAAGCTTCTATAATTGGAAATGATATTTTAAAAAAAGGTGGCAATGCATTTGATGCTATGTGTGCCACACAATTAGCTTTAGCGGTTGCCTACCCTTTTGCAGGTAATATTGGTGGTGGTGGCTTTATGGTGTATAGAAAAGCTGATGGTAATATTGGATCTATCGATTTTAGAGAAAAAGCACCAATGCTTGCAACTAAAGATATGTATTTAGATGAAAACGGTGATGTTATTACAGACAAAAGCACCTTAGGAGCTATGGCTGTAGGGGTTCCTGGAACTATAGCAGGTGTTTTTGAAGTGCATGAAAAACTAGGCTCTTTACCTATAGAAGATATTATAAATCCTGTTATAAAATTAGCCAATAAAGGTATTGTTGTAACCAAAAAACAAGAAAAAACAATTAAAAAATATCAACCACTTTTTCGTAAAGTGAATAAAGACTCAATAATATTTGACAAACAATGGAAAGCAAACGAAATTATTAAATTTTCTGTATTAGCCAATACATTAAAACGCATTTTAAAACATGGTAGAAATGAATTTTACAAAGGAGAAACTGCCAAAACACTAGTTAAGTTCATACAAGATAATGGTGGTATTGTAACTGAAGATGATTTAGCTAAATATGAAGCCAAATGGAGAAAACCTGTAACGTTTACCTATGATGATTTAAAAATTATATCTATGGCACCACCTTCAAGTGGAGGTGTTTGTTTAGCGCAAATAATGAAAATGTTAGAACCCTTTAATTTAGATAAATATGGGCATAATTCATTAAAAACTATTCAAACTATTACCGAAGCAGAAAGACGCGCTTATGCCGATAGATCATTTTATTTAGGCGATCCAGATTTTGTTAACATCCCTATAGAAACTTTAATAAAAAAAGAATATTTAAATGGTAGAATGTCCGATTTTACATTCGAAAAAGCGACACCATCAAGTAAGGTGTCTCATGGGAATATTCAAATAATTGAAAGCGACGAAACTACACATTTCTCGATTATAGACCAATTTGGTAATGCCATTGCTGTTACAACTACTTTAAATGGTGCTTATGGTTCAAAACTTTATTGCTCAGAACTTGGATTCTTTTTAAACAATGAAATGGACGATTTTAGTAGTAAACCAGGTGTTCCAAATATGTTTGGACTTATTGGTGCTGAAGCTAATAAAATAGCTCCTGAAAAACGCATGCTTAGTTCTATGACACCAACTATTGTTGAAAAAAACAATAAACTATATATGACACTAGGCACTCCAGGAGGTTCTACCATAATTACATCGGTTTTACAAACTATTTTGAATGTTCATGAGTTTAAAATGAGTATGCAAGAAGCCGTAAATGCACCTCGTTTTCATCATCAATGGTTACCAGATGAAATTAGAATGGAACCTAATTCATTTAATAGAAATTTAATAAAAAACCTCGAAGTATTAGGGTACACTATTAACGAAAAAGATTCTCCAGTAATTGGCAAAGTCGACGGAATACTTGTTTTAGATGATAACACGTATGAAGGTGGTGCCGATTATCGAGGAGATGATACAGCTATCGGTTTTTAGCCTTTTTCTTTTTATAAACCATTCTTGTTTAATAATTTAGTCTATTACAAACCCTAAATACAAACCCGTTATATGGCGGTTAAACCTAAAAAAACATTAAAAATAATAGTAGGTGTCATCATTTTTTTGACGCTACCAAGTATATTATTTTTTGGATTCTTATACTTTAAATACAATGAGGAATTACCTACTGGTATTCAAAGTGAGCAAGCCGATGCTTTAGCTTATAAAATGCTAGATGCTCTAGATTACGAAGCTTATAAAGCAACCCAACATATTGAATGGACCTTTAAAAAAAGACACCATTACGAGTGGGATAAAGTTAATAATACATGCAATGTTTATTGGAGAGAAAACAAAGTAGTTCTAGACTTAAACGACACTTCAAAAAGTAAAGTGTACATACATAACTTTAAAAATGAAAGTGACATGGCTCAAGAGTTAATCGATAAAGCCATAACCTACTTTAATAATGATTCCTTTTGGTTAGTAGCACCCTACAAAGTTTTTGATACTGGTGTAGAGCGCAGACTCGTTAAAACAGATGATAATAAAGAGGCACTTTTAGTTACATATACCTCAGGTGGTTCTACTCCCGGTGACTCCTATTTATGGTTACTCGACGATAATGGAAAACCAACAGCCTTTAAAATGTGGACTTCTATTTTGCCTATTGATGGTTTAGAAGCCTCGTGGAGCGATTGGACAACCACAGAAAGTGGCGCACAATTACCTACATTTCATAAACTTTTGGTTTTAGGTTTAGAGATTAATGATGTAAAAACTCCAAATTAATTTACTTATAAAATTGGAGTTTACCCTTAAAAATACAAACACTCAAAAATTCTAATTATAAATAAATATACTCCTATGAAATGTAGTTTCATTTATTATATTTGCGATTAATTTTTTTCCCAGCATGCAATTAAAAGCACCTATTTTAATACTATTTTTAGTCCCTTTTTATTTACTATCCCAAACCAAACCTCAAGAAGAAAATTACGACTCTTTATTTGATGATCTTGATAATATCACTATAAGAGAAAACAAAGAAGTTATTGCTACTTTTAAATCTACAAGATTAATATTAGGACAATCTACTGAGCGTGTAAAAGAAAACCAGTTGCATTTTAGAATTTCTCATGTTTTTGGCAAAATAAAGGGCATTGATAATTTTTTTGGATTGGACAATATAAACAATATGAATATTAGTTTTGAATACGGTCTTAACGACTTTATTCAATTAGGTTTAGCAAGATCTAATAAACCTGATAAAACCTACTCCTCATCTGTAAAGTTAAGTTTATTAAGACAAAAGTATGGCGAACAAGCATTTCCGTTTTCACTTAGTTATTATGGCGGCTTAGATATTAAATCTAGAAAATATTTTCCTGAAGAGCGCAATCAAAACTTTAACGGAAGATTAGACTACATAAATCAACTTTTAATAAGCAGAAAATTTTCAGAAAAATTATCATTACAATTATCACCAACTTGGGTACATAGAAACTTAACCGAAACCGTTAAAGATCCTAACTCTATAATTTCAATAGGTATTGGTGGGCGCTATTTAATTTCGGGTTCTACATCTATAAATATTGAATATTTTGACACTCTAAACACTTTTGATTCTTATAAATTAAATAAAAACACATTATCCATTGGGTTCGATATAGAAACCGGAGGACATGTTTTTCAACTATACTTTACTAATGCTTTCGCTTTACATCCAGGTAAATTTGCTATTAACCAAAGTGGTGATTTCTTTAATCGAGAAATTAATTTTGGATTTAGCCTACTACGAGAATTTTCAATCTCAAAAAAAAACAAACAATAAAACAAATATGAAAAATTTTTCCCTATTAGTATTATTACTAACTTTTAACATCATTTTCGCTCAAGACAAACTTATTACCAGAACCGCTAAGGCTTCCTTTTTTTCGGAAACTCCAGTAGAAAATATTTATGCCGAAAACAATCAAGCAGCGAGTATCTTATTATTACCAAAAAAAACAGTTGCTTTTAATGTACTTTTAAAGTCCTTCAAATTCGAAAAAGCATTAATGGAAGAACATTTTAATGAAAAATATGTGCATTCTGAAAAATATCCTGCTGCCAAGTTTAAAGGTACTTTTAATGAAGATATTGATTTAACAGAAGCTAAAACATACGAAAACGTTGAAATTAAGGGCCAAATGATTTTCCATGGTGTTACAAAACCTTTAAATACTATCGCAGAAATTATAGTTAATTCAGACAAAACGGTAAACTTAAAATCAAAATTCCCTATTAATCTTGAAGCTTTTAATATAGAGGTCCCTGCATTAGTAAAAGATAAAATTGCCCCAGAAATTGAGGTGGTTATAGATGCTACTTACAAATAAACAAGAGATGAAACGCGCCATTATCACTTTAAGTGTTGTTATAATAGCTACACTTTGTTATGCTAGATATCAATACAACAAACCAAAGCAAGATGTTTTATCAACTAACTCCGATTATTCTTTTTCGGCTATTGAACTAATTGAAAAATTCAATCAAGATGAAAATGTAAGTACGGTATTTTTTGATAAAATAATTACAGTTTCCGGAAAAATTAGTCTTATCGAAAAAGGTACGAATACCTCAATTTTAATTTTAAACGATGGTATAAAATGTGAAATCGATAATAGCGATCCACAACAAAACTTAACAGAAGGCATGAATATTATAATCAAAGGGATTTTTAGTGGTTATGATGATATGTTTAACGAAATAGCTTTAGTAAAATGTGTTATAATAGAATAATTTTTTTAATCTTAATATTTCAATTGTGTTTATTCTCTGCCTGTACCAGTAACCATGCAGAAGAATTATACCCTACTAATGATACTGAGGCAAAGCTTTATTATGAGACTACATTAAAACCTGTTATAGACACCAAGTGTATTTCATGTCATGTTTATCATACAGAAGGAGCTAATCGCTATGACTCCTACGAGAAAACTAAATCGAATATTTCGCAAATGTTAGAGCGCATTAATGCTACCACTAATATTGTTATGCCTCCAGCAGATCAAGAACAACTATCTACAGAGGAAAAAAACAGTTTTAAAACGTTTTTAAACATATTACAATCAGATTCTCCTCAAGATGACAATCCTATTAAGGTGAATTGGACGGCTTACAAATATCCAGATTTCGACAATAGAGCTGGTGTTAGCGGGACTTTTGACTCTGTAATAAGTTATAACCTAAATGATAGCGCAGTAAACCTTATAGACCTATTAAACGGCGCTAATGTGCTTATAGATGCAAGCTCTGTTAATGTTGGAAATGAAACTGAACGCACTCAAAATGTTGCCAGTTTTTTCAATGCTTTCACTTCTCAAATTTCTGGTATTGTAGATAACTATAACGAAGAAAATGCCTGGATAACTTTTAGCATGAATGGTATTTCTCAACAAGTTGTATTGGATGTTATTCTAGAGTCCAATAAAATTATACTTAATGGGAAAATACCCGATTTAAATGTATTTAATTGGGAAAACGCTTATAACGTATTTAATACCATTTGCGGAGAATATCATGAAAATAAACTATGGGAAGATGTTAAAATTTCGATAGAAATATCGAATATTTAAACAATACTCTTTTTTTGAAAATTTCGATTTTAAAGATGGCTATCAAATAATACTCATGTTTTTTTACACCCATACATTTTAAATAGAATTTAACAAAACTACACCTTAACCCCACTTCTTTTTTAATCGCAAAAAGTGTAACTTCGCAACTTTGCCAATTTATGAGTCAATTCACAGATTTTATCGAAGTTAAAGGAGCACGCGTACACAATCTTAAAAACATTGATGTATCCATACCACGCGAAAAACTTGTAGTTATTACGGGTTTATCTGGTAGTGGAAAATCTTCTCTGGCTTTTGATACTATTTATGCCGAAGGACAACGTCGTTACATTGAAACATTCTCTGCTTATGCCAGACAATTTTTAGGAGGATTAGAACGTCCAGATGTAGATAAAATTGATGGACTCTCTCCTGTTATTGCTATTGAGCAAAAAACAACTAGTAAATCGCCACGTTCTACAGTAGGTACTATTACTGAGATTTACGATTTTATGAGACTATTATTTGCACGTGCTAGTGATGCGTACAGTTATAACACGGGCAAAAAAATGGTAAGCTATAGCGACGAGCAAATTAAAGAGCTTATTATAAAAGATTTTAAAGGTAAGCGCATTAATATATTATCGCCTGTAGTACGTTCTAGAAAAGGACATTACCGCGAACTATTCGAACAAATAGCAAAACAAGGCTTTGTAAAAGTAAGAACCGATGGCGATATTCGTGATATTGTAAAAGGGATGAAATTAGACCGCTACAAGAATCATGATATTGAAATTGTTATTGACAGATTAGTTATAAATGATGAAGTTGATAATGACAAACGCCTTACCGAAACCATTAACACAGCCATGTATCATGGTGAAGATGTGCTTTTAGTTATAGACCAAGACACCAACGAAACACGCTATTTTAGTAGAAGTTTAATGTGCCCTACTTCCGGTATTTCATACCCAAACCCAGAACCAAATAACTTTTCGTTCAATTCGCCTAAAGGCGCATGCTCTAATTGTAATGGTATTGGTTCGCTTTATCAAATTAACGAGGCTAAAATTATTCCAGACGACTCTTTATCTATTAAAGCTGGGGCATTAGCACCACATGGTCCGCAAAAAAGTAGTTGGATTTTTAAACAACTCGAAACTATTGCTCAACGTTTCGATTTTAAATTAACCGATGCTTATAAAGATATACCTGAAGAAGCTAAACAAATAATCCTTTATGGTGGAAATGATAAATTTTCAGTAGAAAGTAAAACTCTAGGCGTAACACGTAATTATAAAATAGATTTTGAAGGGGTCGCTAATTTTATAGAAAATCAATATAAAACGGCCGAATCTAGATCTTTAAAACGTTGGGCTAAAGAGTACATGGACAAAGTTGAATGTCCTGTATGTGATGGTTCTCGCTTAAAAAAAGAATCGCTTTACTTCAAAATAAACGACAAAAACATAGCAGAACTTGCAAATACAGATATAGTTGAGCTTGCCGAATGGTTTAGTACTTTAAACGAAACACTTTCAGAAAAACAATTAAAAATTGGAGAAGAAGTTATTAAAGAAATAAAATCTAGAATTCAGTTTTTACTCGATGTTGGCTTAGATTATTTATCCTTAAACCGTAGCTCAAAATCTTTATCTGGTGGCGAAGCACAACGCATTAGGTTAGCAACACAAATAGGTTCACAACTTGTTGGAGTGCTTTATATTCTTGACGAACCAAGTATTGGTTTACACCAGCGCGATAACGAAAAATTAATAAATTCTTTAATATCACTTCGCGATATTGGTAATTCAGTAATCGTAGTCGAACATGATAAAGACATGATTGAGCGTGCAGATTATGTAATAGATATTGGTCCAAAAGCTGGAAAATATGGTGGAGAAATTATAAGTATTGGCAATCCTGATGAACTTAAAACACATGATACACTTACTGCAGACTATCTAAACGGTAAAAAAGAAATTGAAGTCCCTAAAAAACGTAGAAAAGGAAACGGTAAATTTTTAGAACTTAAAGGCTGTACAGGGAATAACTTAAAAAATGTTTCGGTTAAATTCCCACTAGCAAAAATGATAGGTGTTACTGGTGTTTCCGGTAGTGGAAAATCTACATTAATTAACGAAACCCTCTACCCTATTTTAAATGCATATTATTTTAACGGTGTTAAAAAACCAATGCCATATAAAAGCATTAAGGGCTTAAAACATATTGATAAAGTTATTGACATTAACCAATCTCCTATTGGAAGAACACCAAGAAGTAATCCTGCAACTTATACAGGTACATTTGGGGAAATTAGAGCTTTGTTTGCAAAAATACCAGAAGCCATGATTCGTGGTTACAAACCTGGTCGATTTAGTTTTAATGTTAAAGGTGGCCGATGCGAAACCTGTCAAGGTGGTGGTTTACGGGTTATTGAAATGAATTTTCTTCCAGATGTGTATGTAGAATGCGAAACCTGCCAAGGCAAACGCTTTAACCGTGAAACTTTAGAAATTCGCTATAAAGGAAAAAACATTAGTGATGTTTTAAACATGACCATGAATGAAGCTGTAGAATTCTTTGAGCATATACCTAAAATACATAAAAAACTAAAAACCATTAAAGATGTTGGATTAGGTTA
The DNA here is from genome assembly GCF_947495675.1 of uncultured Algibacter sp. Classification (GTDB taxonomy): domain Bacteria; phylum Bacteroidota; class Bacteroidia; order Flavobacteriales; family Flavobacteriaceae; genus Algibacter_B. The sequence goes on from NZ_CANLZX010000009.1 coordinate 130,102, forward strand.
CATAACACTTGGACAACAAAGCACAACCCTTTCTGGTGGTGAAGCACAACGAATAAAATTAGCTACCGAACTTTCAAAAAGAGATACTGGTAACACATTTTATATATTAGACGAACCCACAACAGGATTACATTTTGAAGATATAAGAGTTTTAATGATTGTACTTAATAAACTTGCAGATAAAGGAAACACAGTACTTATTATAGAACACAATCTTGATGTAATAAAAACAGTAGATCACATTATTGATATTGGCTACGAAGGCGGAAAAGGTGGTGGTCAAATAATTGTTGAAGGAACCCCAGAAGACATTATAAAACACAAAAAAAGTTATACAGCTAAGTTCCTTAAAAAAGAATTAAATTAGCCGGTTAGCATCATTTAAAAAAAATATATTATATAAAAATAAATTATGAGAAAAGAAAAACACCATAAAGGCTGGAATGAAATTAAAACTAATGATTCTTGGGCCATTTTTAAAATAATGGGCGAGTTTGTTAATGGTTTTGAAAAAATGAGTAAAATAGGACCTTGTGTTTCTATTTTTGGTTCAGCAAGAACAAAACCAGACCATAAATATTACAAATTAGCAGAAAGTATTGCTAAAAAGATTGTAGAAGCTGGTTATGGCGTTATTACAGGTGGTGGTCCTGGTATAATGGAAGCTGGAAACAAAGGTGCGCATTTAGGAGGTGGAACTTCAGTTGGTTTAAATATTGATTTACCATTTGAACAGCATGACAATCCATACATTGACAATGATAAGAGTTTAGATTTTGATTACTTTTTTGTTAGAAAAGTTATGTTTGTTAAATACTCGCAGGGTTTTGTAGTAATGCCAGGTGGTTTTGGAACCTTAGATGAACTTTTTGAAGCAATTACGCTTATTCAGACTAACAAAATAGGTAAATTCCCTATTATACTTGTAGGTACAGATTTCTGGGAAGGTATTATGGATTGGGTAAAAAAGACACTTTTAAATGACTTTGGAAATATTAGTGAAAAAGATTTAGACCTTATTCACTTAGTAGATACCGAAGATGAAGTTATTCATATTCTTGATAGTTTCTACAAAGAATCTGGTTACAGTCCTAATTTTTAAAGAATCACATTTTTTTTTCATTCTATCATATAATTAATTATGCTAGCATAATAACCGCTAAGTCAAGTTATAAGCCATCATATTTTATTATATTGCGTCGCCTTACATGAATATATTAACCTTTAATGCTATTGAAAATTGAAATTTCACCATTTTAATTGTATTATTTTACTATTAATTTGTTTGACTAGTTTTAGTCAAAACAAAATTGATGTTAAGGCTATTTTTGATATTGAAAATAAACAAATAAAGATATCTCAAACTATTCATTATCAAAACACTACAAATAACGAATTAAAGACTATCTATCTTAACGATTGGAATAACAGTTATTCAACAAAAAAAACACCTTTAGCTATTCGTATTGCTGATGAGTATAACAACGATTTTCATCTTGCTAAAAATGAAGATAGAGGCTATTCAGTAATAACTTCTATTAAACAAAATGATAAAGATTTAGTTTTTACGCAATTAAAAGATCAAATTGATATTCTTAAAGTCGATTTATTTGAACCTTTAAAACCTAAAGAGTCATATACCATACATTTAGAGTATATAGCAAAAATACCAAATGCTAAATTTACAAGTTATGGAATTACTGATGACGGTGAAATAAATTTAAGATATTGGTATATAACACCCGCTATTTACGATGGAGAATGGCACTATTATAGCAATAAAAATTTAGATGATTTATTTATACCTAAATCAAACATAACTTTAGAAATTGAGCATCCTAATGGCTATGCATTAACTTCAGAATTAGATATAATTAACACTAAGCAACTTACTAACAAACAAATAGTTACCCTAAAAGGAAATAATCGAATTAATAATAAACTATTTTTAAACAAAGCGTCTAATTTTAAAACGATTCAAGATGAAGATTTTTCAATTATCTCAAACATAAATGACCAAGGTCTTGAAGTCATTGAAAAAGTATTAATTACCGAAAAGGTTAAAGATTTTATTTTTAATAATTTTGGTAATTATCCTCATAAAAAACTCCTTTTAACTCAAATTGATTATGATAAAGACCCTATTTATGGGTTAAATTTTTTACCAAGTTTTATAAAACCATACCCAAAAAGTTTTCAATACGAGCTTCAATTTCTAAAAATAGCTTTACACAATTATTTAGAAAACACGCTTTTAATAAATCCAAGAAAGGAACACTGGTTAATTGATGGTATTCAGATTTATTATTTAATGAAATATGTTGATGAGCATTACCCAAATATGAAATTTTTAGGGACAATAGCCAATTTTTGGGGCGTAAGATCATTTCATGCTGCAGACATGAAGTTTAATGATAAATATGTACTATCATATATGTTAATGGCACGAACCAATAGGGACCAACCATTAACTATGGCTAAAGATTCTTTATTAAAGTTTAATAAAAATATAGCTAATAAATTTAAAGCTGGAGTTGGTTTAAAATATTTAGATGATTTTGTAAATCAAGATATTGTAGAGAATAGTATAGAATCATTTTTAAAAGTTAATAAATTAGAACAAACAACTGCAAAAGATTTTGAAAGCTTTATAAAATCTAAAACAGATAAGGATATAGATTGGTTTTTTGAAGATTACTTAAAAACACGCAAAAAAATAGACTTTAAAATTAAAAAAGTTAATAAAACCGAAGATTCAATTACACTTACTATAAAGAATAAAAGCAAAAATAACATGCCTGTTTCTTTGTATACTCTCAATAATGATAGTATCATTTCAAAAATGTGGATTGAAAATATAAATGAAAGCAAAACAATTACAATTCCTAGGTTAGATGCTAATAAGCTTGTACTAAACTATAATAACACGATTCCAGAATTTAATTTAAGAGATAACTGGAAATCATTAAAAGGTTTCTTTTTCAACAACAAACCCTTACAATTTAGGGTATTTCAAGATGTTGAAGACCCTTACTATAACCAAGTGTTTTTTATGCCCATAGCAGAGTTTAACAATATTTATGATGGTATTACATTAGGTGCAAAAGTTTATAATAAAACGGTATTAAGAAAATTATTTAATTACAAAATCGCACCTCGTTACTCCTTAAAATCAAGATCTATAACAGGCGCAGCTTCCATTTTTAAAAGTCATTACATACAAAATAGCAATTTGTATACCATACATTATGGCATTGCAGCTAGCTATAACTCTTTTGCAGAAAATTTATTTGTGAGACAAATAACACCTTCAATTCAGTTGCTTTTTAGAGAAAATGACGATTTTAGGTCAAATAAAAGACAATGGTTAAGTATTAGGCACGTAAATATTCATAGAGATAAAGATGTGAATAATATTTTAACTTCTAACGAACCAAATTATAGTGTGTTTAATATACGGTATGTTAATTCAAATGATAATTTGATTAAATTCAGTAAATGGTATTCAGATTTTCAAATTGGAGAAAAATTTAGTAAAATATCTTTAAATTATGAGTTTAGAAGATTATTTGAAAGTAATAGACAATTAAACATTAGAGCTTTTGCAGGAACCTTTTTAGGCAATAAAACAAATCCAGATTCTAATTTTTTTAGTTTTGCTTTAGACAGACCTACAGATTATTTATTCGATTACAATTACTTAGGGCGTTCTGAAGCTTCAGGAATTTTTAGTCAACAATATATTGAAGCAGAAGGCGGATTTAAATCAAAATTAAAAACACCGTTTGCTAATCAATGGATAACCACATTAAATGCTAGTACAACATTATGGAAATACATTCTAGCCTATGGCGATATAGGTTTAGTAAAAAATAAGTTTCGTGCTCCAAATTTTGTTTATGATTCTGGTATTCGAATTAATTTAGTAACAGATTATTTTGAAATATATCTTCCTATTTATTCAAATTTAGGTTGGGAAATTGGTCAGCCTAACTACGACCAAAAAATACGTTTTAAATTTACTGCAGATCCTCAAGCACTTTTAGGACTATTTAGAAGACGTTGGTATTAAAAGCTTTTGTTTAAAAAATAATCATAAAAAAGCAATTAGTATTGCATATTATTTATTTTTTTGTTAATTATTCTTTAAATTTTAAGAATTTAATAACTTTTTAACGCTAAAATAAATTGCAAAAAAGCTGTATTTTAACTACTTTTGCAAAAGCTAAAGCATGAACCTATGCAACCCATAACCAACTTGGAAAACAATTTATCTTTTGAAGATTTTAAAGCAGAAGTCATCAATGACTACAAAACTGCTATGATTAGTCGAGAATGTAGTTTAATTGGAAGACGAGAGGTTTTAACAGGTAAAGCTAAGTTTGGAATTTTTGGCGATGGCAAAGAAGTTCCTCAGTTAGCTATGGCAAAAGCATTTAAAAAAGGTGATTGGAGATCTGGATATTACAGAGACCAAACTTTTATGATGGCTATAGGTGAGCTCACACCAGAGCAATTTTTTGCTGGATTATATGCTAATACAAATATAGAACTAGAACCTATGTCTGCTGGTAGGCAAATGGGTGGTCATTTTGTTACACATAGCTTAAATGAAAACGGTAGCTGGAAAGACTTAACTAGCCAATATAATTCTAGTGCAGATATTTCTCCAACTGCAGGACAAATGCCACGTTTACTAGGTTTAGCTCAGGCATCAAAAATATTTAGAGAAGTTAAAGGTATAAATACTACTGGATTTTCAAATAATGGAAATGAAGTAGCCTGGGGCACAATTGGTAATGCAAGTACTAGTGAAGGCCTGTTTTTTGAAACCATAAATGCTGCAGGTGTTTTACAAGTACCAATGGTAATTAGTGTTTGGGATGATGAATATGGCATTTCAGTTCATGCAAAACATCAAACCACTAAAGAAAACATATCAGAAATATTAAAAGGTTTTCAAAGAGACAAAAACTCAAAAGGCTACGAAATTTTACGTGTAAAAGGCTGGGATTATGCAAACTTAATTGAAACATATCAAGAAGCATCAGCCATTGCTAGAGAAGAACATGTTCCTGTTTTAATTCATGTACAAGAATTAACACAACCACAAGGTCATTCTACTTCTGGATCTCATGAGAGATACAAAAATGCTGAACGATTAGAATGGGAAGCCCAAAACGATTGTAATGTCAAATTACGTGAATGGATTCTTGAAAGTGGAATTGCTACTAACGAAGCATTAGTAGAAATTGAAAGAGCTGCAAAAAGAGATGTTAGAGAAGCTAAAAAGAATGCTTGGAACACTTTTTTAAGACCTATAAAAAGTGAACAACAAGATTTAATTTCAATATTAAAACAAGTAAAATCTGTTAGTGTTAATGGTGTTTTTATTGCTAAATTAAAAGATAGTCTTGTAAATATAAATGAACCTACAAGAAAAGACATTTTATCTCATGCAAGAAAAGCGTTAAGATATATTGTTGGTGAATCTATTCCAGAGAAAAAAATATTGAGCAAATGGATAGACTCCATTTTCGAACAAGTACAACCAAAATTTAGTTCGCATTTATATTCTGAAACACAACGTTCTAACACTAGAATAAAAGAAATTAAAGCAACTTATAATGATGATGCCAAACTAGTTGATGGCAGAATCATTCTTAGAGATAATTTTGACACCATTTTTAGTAGTTATCCAGAAGCTTTAGTTTTTGGAGAAGACACCGGTAATATTGGCGATGTTAATCAAGGGTTAGAAGGGCTTCAAGAAAAGCATGGTGAATTACGTGTTGCAGATACTGGTATTAGAGAAGCAACCATTATTGGACAAGGTATAGGAATGGCAATTCGTGGTTTAAGACCAATTGCAGAAATTCAATATTTAGATTATATTCTATATGCTTTACAAATAATTAGTGACGATCTAGCTACACTACACTATAGAACAAAAGGAAAACAAAAAGCACCATTAATTATAAGAACACGTGGGCACAGATTAGAGGGAATATGGCATTCGGGCTCTCAAATGGGCGGCATTCTAAATTTAGTAAAAGGCGTTAATTTATTAGTGCCAAGAAATATGACTAAAGCTGCAGGGTTTTACAATACACTATTACTTGGCGATGACCCTGCAATAGTAATTGAATGCTTAAATGGCTATAGACTTAAAGAAAAAATGCCAAACAATTTAGGCAACCTTAAAACACCTATTGGTGTAGTAGAAACTATTAAAGAAGGTTCTGATATTACATTAGTTTCATATGGTTCTACCCTACGTATTGTTGAACAAGTAGCAAAAGATTTATTGGCTGTTGGTATTGATGCAGAAATTATTGATGTACAATCTTTAATGCCTTTTGATTTAAATCATGATATAGTTAAAAGTATAGCCAAAACAAATAGAGTCATGATTATTGATGAAGATGTTCCTGGTGGAGCTTCTGCTTATATTTTAGATAAAATAATAAATGAACAAAACGGATTTAAATATCTAGACAGTGCTCCAAAAACCTTAACTGCAAAATCGCATAGGCCAGCATATGGTAATGATGGAGATTACTTCTCTAAACCTTCAGCAGAAGATATTTATGAAGCTGTTTACGATGTCATGCACGAATTGAGTCCTAATGATTTTCCTAAACTGAGATAATAATATTATTTTAGAGTTCTAAATAATTATTATTTGTTTCCAGATTTTAATATAAGAAGTACTCCGCTTTTAATTCTTGTTATTCAAGGTTTAATTTTTGCTGTTTTACTTCTTGTAAAATATAAACGTAAAGGTCATATTTCTGATTTATTTCTAGCCTTAATTCTAATGCTAACCTGCTATAGTCAAACATGTTACACCATAGGCTTTATGGGTTGGTATAATGTATTTAGAACTACAAAAATCAATTATTTCTTATTTAACATAGGTATAGTATTAGCGCCATTAATTTATTTATATGTAAAATCTGTAACGGCTTCAAACTTTAAATTTCGAAAAAAAGACTGGTGGCATTTCGGGCTTGCATTAACGTTTGTTTTTTACCGAATGTCTATTTTTATTTATGATGCTTTACAGCCTGGTTTTAGCGAAACACAGAATGGAATCTTAAAAATTAGTTTAGATGAAGCTATTGTTCAACCTATTATTAGCTTTATTGAGTTTCCTTTTATGTTATTATATTTAGCATTTACATTCCAGCTTTTTTATAACTATCGAAAAAAAATAAAAAACTATTTTTCTAACACTTTTAAATTAGAACTTAATTGGATTTTAAGTTTCTTAATTTTATTTACTTTATTGTTTTTGTATGATACAATACAAACTATAGTGGGTACTTATGTAATAGATTTAAATTACGAACAACGTTGGTGGCTTAATTTGCTTGGAGCGTTAATCACACTTTACATAGGAACAAAGGGTTATTTTACTGACACTACTAAACTTAAAAAATTAAATTTTAGTTTCTCTCCTAATGTCGAAGCCATTCCAGAACATTTAGATAATAAAAGAAAGTCTATTTCAAATGAAGATATAAAACTCGTAAAATCCTTAATGGAACACGATAAAGTATTTCTAAACCCCGAACTAAACTTATCTGATTTGGCAGAACAAGCAAACATGTCTCGCGCACAACTTTCCGAAATTATAAACTCTGGGTTTGGCAAAAACTTCAATGATTTTGTAAACATGTACCGTGTTAACGCTTTTAAAGCCATGTTAAAAGCCAATAAACACAAACAACTCTCGTTATTAGGTATTGCACAAGAATGTGGTTTTAATAGTAAAGCGACTTTTAATCGTGTGTTTAAAAAACTCACTAATCACTCACCTTCAGAATATTTAAAGTCAACCATAAATTAAGACGTCTCAAATCGTATTTAAGACCTTTTAATATAATTTAAGTCTTAGAACAGCTCATAATGTTTCAAATTTGTCTCATAAAACAAAAATGGAATGTTATGAAAATCATTAAACTATTAATCACACCAATCACTCAAAAACATTGGTTTGCAGATTTACAATTTGCAATCATAAGATTTATTTGTGGTATGCTTTTAACATTAGATTTTGGATCTTCAAAATTTGGAATGCCATGGACACCAGAGGACAAAAATTTAAGTCTATTTGAAGTATCAGCCTGGTTTACAGAAGATGTAGCTACATTTGGTGGCATATTTGCTTTGGCACCTGTCTTTTTTGCGTGGATGGGTGCTTTTAGTGAATCCGTTGGCGGACTTCTACTAGCTTTCGGTTTAAAAACAAGAATCGCATCATTTTTAATACTATGTACCATGCTGGTTGCCATTTTTATGCAAAAATGGGGGCAAGGCATATGGAGTATACTACCTGCAATGGGATTTCTTTGGGTAGCCATGTACAACCTGTATTTTGGCTCAGGTCGTTTCGGATTAGATTATTTAATTATTAAAACTTTAAAATAAAAATTATGAAAAATTTAATATTAGTAGTAACAATAGTGCTTTTCGGTTTAATAGGTAACACACAAGATTCAGTTTCAATGTCAGACTTTAATTTATTGAATAATACGAAATGGAAAGGCACATTAACCTATAAAGACTACCAATCAGGAAAACCAACAACTATAGAAACCAAGTTACAAATAACTATTGATGGCAATGCCATTAAATCAGACATGCAATATGTATATGAGCCTAATAAAAACATTAAGTCTGTTGTTAAAATTAAAAAAAATGGTACCTATTATGGTAATGAAGCAATAATATCAAATACCCTAGACAACAATACAAGAACCCTTATTACATCGTATCAGGGAAAAGATAATGGTAAAAAAGCAACTATGTTTATAACACATCAGTTTAATAAAAACAATTACACCATCAGTAAAAAAGTAGTTTTTAAAAAAAGTGGAGACAGCTTAACCAGAAACACTTATAAATTCACAAAAATAAAATAGATAAACACAAAGCATTAATAGTTTTTTAAACACATTAAAAACCATTACACTTGTGATGGTTTTTTTATATTTAACCATAAATCAAAATAAGGTCATGAAAGCTGTTTCTGTAGTAACTATAAAAAAAGAATTAAAACACCTGTCTTCTAACGAATTAGCAGAATTATGCCTTCGCTTGTCTAAATTTAAAAAAGAAAACAAAGAATTATTAACCTATTTATTATTCGAATCTCATGATGAAGCTGGTTATATTGAAAGTGTAAAAGGTTATATGGATGATGAGTTTGAATTAATTAACACCAAAAGCTACTTCTATATTAGGAAAAGTGTTAGAAAAATACTCCGAAACGTTAAAAAATTTATTCGCTACTCACAAAAAAAAGAAACCGAAGTAGAACTCCTACTCTACTTTTGTAAGAAATTAAAAGATTTTAAACCAAGTATAAATCGGAGTACACAACTTCAAAACATGTATAATAGACAGATTTTATTAGCAAAAAAAACGATTGATAAATTACATGAGGATTTGCAATATGATTTTAATTTGATGTTGGAAGATTTATAATTAAACTATTTATTACAAATAAATTAAAAACCGCTGTTTTTATAATAGCTTTATTTGAATGCTAAGCGCAATATTTTATCTTTGCAAGTTCAAATAGGATATTGATTTATGAAGATTTCATATAATTGGTTAAAACAGTTTTTAAAAACAGACTGGACACCAGAGCAAACCAGCGAATTACTTACAGATTTAGGCCTTGAAGTTGAAGGTTTAGAAGCTTATCAATCGGTTAAAGGAGGATTAGAAGGCGTTGTAATTGGCGAAGTTTTAACTTGTATTAAACACCCCAACGCAGATAAACTTAAAGTGACAACTGTTAATATTGGTGGTGAATCACCATTACAAATAGTATGTGGCGCACCTAATGTAGCTGCCGGTCAAAAAGTACCTGTGGCAACAATAGGAACAACACTATATACTGAAGAAGGCGAATCTTGGACTATAAAAAAAGGCAAGATAAGAGGCGAAGAAAGTCATGGAATGATTTGCGCCGAAGATGAATTAGGTTTAGGAAAATCTCATGAAGGTATTTTAGTTTTAGATAATGATATTGAGGTTGGAACACTTGCTGCTGATATTTTTAAAATTGAAAATGATAAAGTATTTGAAATTGGTTTAACACCAAACCGTGCAGATGCTATGAGTCATTTAGGTACAGCACGGGATTTAAAAGCAGGATTATTACAAAAAGATATTAATTTAGAATTAATTACGCCTTCTGTAAGTTCTTTTAATGTTGAGAATCGCACACTAAAAGTAGATGTTGAAGTAATCAACAAAGATTTGGCACCACGCTACTGTGGCGTTACTATTTCTGGATTAAAAGTTGCAGAATCACCTAACTGGTTACAACACCGTTTAAAAGCTATAGGATTAACTCCAATTAACAATATTGTAGATGCCACCAATTATGTTTTACATGATTTGGGGCAACCATTACACGCTTTTGATGCAGTAAAAATTACTGGAAATAAAATTGAAGTTAAAACCTTAGAAACAGGAACAAAATTTATCACTTTAGATGGTGTAGAGCGCGAATTACATGAAGATGATTTAATGATTTGTGATGCCGAAAAACCAATGTGCATAGCTGGTGTATTTGGAGGTATTGATTCGGGAGTTACAGATAGTACCACAAGTATTTTCTTAGAGAGTGCTTATTTTAATCCTGTAAGTGTTAGAAAATCTGCTAAGCGTCATGGATTAAATACAGATGCATCCTTTCGGTTTGAACGTGGTATAGACCCAAATATATGTGAATATGCATTAAAACGAGCTGCCTTGCTTATTCAAGACCTTGCTGGTGGTGAAATAACGAGTGATATTACAGATATATATCCAAATAAAATTAAGGATTTTGAAGTTCGACTAAGTTTTGAAAATACTAAAAAGTTAATTGGTGAAGAAATTCCTAAAGAAACAATAAAACGTATTTTAACTTCTTTAGATATAAAAGTTAATAATGTAACCGAAACAGGTTTAGGTCTAACAGTACCTGCCTTTAGAAATGATGTAATTAGAGAAGCTGATGTTATTGAAGAAATCCTGAGAGTTTATGGTTATAATAATATAAAAACTACAGAAAAGTTAAATGCTTCAATTTCTACGACAACACGATTTGAAGATTACAAAATTCAGAATATTATTGGAAATCAATTAGCGTCTCAAGGTTTTTTCGAAATCCTTTCAAACTCGTTAACTACTCCAAATTATACTGCATTAAGTGAGCAACTTAAACAAGAACACAATATTACTATACTTAATCCTTTAAGTAATGACTTGTCGGTTTTAAGACAATCTTTATTGTTTTCTGGATTAGAAACAGTATCCTTTAATATAAACAGAAAACGTGCAGATTTAAAGTTATTTGAATTTGGTAAAACATATCATGGTTATGATGATAATCGTGAAGAATTTAAGCATTTATCTATTTTTATAACGGGTAATCAAACTTCGGAAAACTGGCTAGAAAAGAGTAAGAAAAGTGATTTCTTTTTAATGAAAGGATTAATTATTTCTTTACTTGAACGTTTAGGAATTTCAAGATTTAATGAATTGCCAATTAAAAGCGATTTATTTTCTGAAGGATTAAGCCTTAGTCTTGGCAAAAACAAGCTAGTTGATTTTGGTCTTGTAAAAAAACCAATATTAAAACATTTTGATATAAACCAAGAAGTAATTTATGCCGATTTTAAATGGGATAGTATTTTAGATTTAATTAAGCATAATAAAATTAAATTTAAAGCGATTCCAAAATACCCTGAGGTACGACGTGATTTCGCATTACTATTAGATGACAATGTTACTTTTGAATCTATATATAAAATAGCTAAACAAACCGAAAAGCAATTGCTAAGAGCTGTTAATTTATTTGATGTATATCAAGGCAAAAACTTACCAAAAGGAAAAAAGAGTTATGCGGTTAGTTTTACTCTACAAGATGAAAACAAAACGCTTACCGATAAGCAAATTGATAAAATCATGAATAAACTTCAAAGCAATTTTGAAAAACAGCTAGGTGCAGAATTGAGATAATTATCATATACATAAAAATAAAAAGCCGACTAATAGTCGGCTTTTTTTATATAAAGAAATTTCGTATATTAATGATATCTTTAAATCATATCGTTATGCCAGATTCTAATTATACTAAAATTTATACCGGAAACTCAATTAGTGCCCAACGAATAGCATTTGAACTAGAAAAGTTAGATATTATACCAGTACTTAGAGACCAAACAGACTCAGGTTTACTCCCTATGTTTGGAGCATCCAATTCAATATTAAAACTAGTTTATGTTCATAAGGATGAATATGATAAAGCTATAAAAATAGTTGAAGACTTAAGATCAGAATTACAAGAGTAAATTTATAACACAGATATAATAACTAATATTAAAGCAATAATGAGTTAATTCCTTTTTTCAAATTGCATAAAAATTTTGTATCTTTAGTAAACAACTCTAAACTTTATAAGTCATGTCAAACTACATTAAAGTATTTTCCGGAAATTTTATTGAAGTTCAACGCATATTTAATGAGCTTCAAAATTTAAACATTTGTGCCATAATTAAAGATGAATCTGAATCTGGACGATTAGCTGGTTTTGGTTCTTCTATTCAAGGTTTACAAGAAATTCATGTTCATAAAGATGAACTTGAAAGCGCAAAACCTATTATTAAAAATTTAACCTCAGAATTAGAGATTGATTAAGACTTTGCATAAAATGAACTTTAAAATTACAGATTAATCTAATTCTGTTTTTGAAATAAATTAAGCAATAATTTTAAAGTTTATATATAATAACTCTTGATTATATATTTTTGTTTTATTTGCTTTAAGCTTTTATATAAAGCTTAAAAAACAAAATAATATTGTATTATTTTTTAGTAAATGTCATAGATCCTTCTGTATAAGCTCCCCAAATACCACCAGGCATATCCATAGTATAATTACCTTCTATCCTATCGCCACTTTCATTTATAACACCAGTATAGTTATAAGTTCTACCACTAAAATAGCTTCCAGAACTCATAGTTATCATTTCTATTATTAATGTTGTACCATCAAATTCAAATTTATTCTTTAAAACAGTTTCAGTTCCTGTATAAAAACCAAAAATTACTAAGCCACATTGAAATCCAGTACTACATGATAAAGTGGTATCGCCAATAAATTCAACATCTCTTTCATTTAAAACACTATGCATTTCACAATTTGGTGTAACCGTATCAAATCGTGCTGGTTCGCACTTTGTTACATTTGTTTCACCATACCAAATGCCATCAATAGAATTTATTTCACTAATTCCATTTCCTTTAACACTAACCTTATTATTTACTTGATCAAAATCATTATTTAAAGTAATGTCTCCGTTAAATGGACCTGTTTCATCTGGTTTAAAAGAAATTGTTAATACTTGCTCTAATTTAGTTACGTCAAGTTCAAAATTATTAGGACTAATAGTATAGCCATTTGGTAAATTTATTGAATTAACAGATATTAAAACTTCTGAAGGATTATAAACTGTTATTTCTTTAGTAACAACATCATCTTTAATAACATCTTCAAAATCTATGTTTTTAGTACTAAATTCTAGCCCTTTTATTCCAGAAGCAAAAAGTTTAATTTTATTGTTTTCAAGTTCTAAAGAACTATTAACAATAATATCTGAATTATAATTTTGAACCATTTCTGGTTTAAAAGTAACTTCAATAATTATAGTTTCTTTAGGTTTAATTATTCCATCATTCCAACTAACAGTAAATCCGTTGGGTATTTCTAAGCTAACATCTATATCTTCATCAGTATCATTTCGCATAGTAAGCATTTGTGTAACTTCATTTTTTAATGCTACAACTTCAAAATCTAAGGCATCATCTAAATACAGAGCATCAACAGCTTCTGCGATTATTTCAATTTCATTATTTTCTTGATCTGCATCATTTTTAACAATTAACTTTCCTGAATAAACACCTTCAACCTCTGGTTTAAAAAATATTTCTACAACTTCGTTATCATTTGGGTTTATATAATTTCTTGGACCCCAATTTGTTTCGAAAACCGAATCATCAGGAAATTCAAACCCAATAATTTCAATAACTTTACCGTCTTCTATGTTATTAGAAATTGTAAGCCTTAAACTTTTATTTGCTTTTGTTGATATTTTCCCAAAGTTTAATTTTCCTTCTAAAGCTGTTAATATCATTCCATTACAAAATGAAATATCCTCCTTATTTTTAACGAAACAAAAATTAACTTCATTATCATATTTAACTAATGCATAAACTTGTTTACTAGTTTTCCAACCATTTTCAATTATCCCTATTTTTTCAAAAATCTTAGATATTAACCTAAACTTACTTCCAAAATCAAACTTTTTATAACCACTTCCTGGAGTAGCACATGCAGCAATTTGTTCATTAAATCCAGTAATATTACCAAAAACAAAACTACCAATAGGTTTAAATAAATCTAGTGGGTTTTTTGTTTTTTTAAACTTTTTAAAAGCTACAAATCCCACAGAACTTTCTCCTACACCAAACAAAAAATTTCCAATGGCACCAATACACTTCAGTTTTTTTACAGACTCTTTATAACCACTTGAAATAATTCCTATTAAATCTAAAACTAAATTATGCCCATTTGTACGTCGCCCAATATAATCTTCTTGAGACCCATCAAAGGCCAAACCATTTTTGGCTCTTAACTCCCATTTACCATCACTTGGTAAATTAAAACTAACTGTATTTTTATCTGAATTATAAGCTTCTACCGTTTTATCACCAAAATAATCTCCAGCAGAATACAAGCCTACACCATATACAGCACTACTCTCTTTATTTGTAACTTTAGCAATATTTCCATCAACATCAAATAATAGCGGATCTTTAATCTGAGATATTTTACTATTAATACTTTCATGAACTTTAACTAATTCAGAAATAATAATTTCAGAACCTAAGGGATTTACATCTCCAGAAGCAATCATTGTTTCAACAGAAGATAAATATGTTGCAAAAGCAGGAAACTTTTTTATATCAGTAATTGCCGCAGCCTTATCACTAACACTTAAGTCAATTGTCCATGGGTGTAACATTACCAAAGCGATTGCTGTAGTTTCTGCATTTAAAATAATATTATTAGATATACCAGGATTTATATACCCTAACAATACAATATTATCTGAAGAGTTAGTTGCTAAAACAAGCTCCATACCATAACCCTCAAAAGTTTCAACATATGTGCCATCATCAGAAATTTTAGCCTTATCAGTTATTAGAGTTGAAACTTCTAAATCTTCAACATCATATGGGGTTCCCTCAGGAAGTACAATTCTAGCATTAACAACTTGAAGTCCTTCTGAGGATGGCTCGGGTACTTTATCATAACTTTCTATTGAATCATTACAAGATAAAACGATAAATAAAAAAAATAATGATACAAAATTTTTCATTGGTTGGGTTATTATTGGTTAATAGCAATTAAATATAAACATAAAAATATTGCTGTTACACACTCTATTACAAGTATTTAGACTAACTGTATCTTTTATAGGTTAATAACACAACTTAAATACTTTATACCTTAGCCAACCTTAAAATGTTGTTCATTTAAATTTAGTGAAATGCAAAAAACCCTCAGAAATAACATCTAAGGGTTTTATTATAAGTTAATTACTTTTAAACTAAGCCGTTACTCCATACATTTTATCACGTAACTCTTTAATTTTTTTGTCTTGCATATATTCATCAAACGTAGTGTAACGATCAATTACACCATTTGGTGTTAATTCTACAACTCTATTAGCAACTGTTTGTGCAAACTCATGATCGTGAGTTGTAAACAAAATTGTGCCTTTAAAGTTTTTAAGGGAATTATTAAATGCTGTAATACTTTCTAAGTCTAAATGGTTTGTTGGCTCGTCTAATTGTAAAACATTTGCTCTCATCATCATCATTCTAGATAACATACATCTTACTTTTTCTCCTCCAGATAAAACGGATGATTTTTTAAAAGCCTCTTCGCCACTAAAAATCATTTTACCAAGAAAACCACGAATATTAACTTCTTCGCGTTCTTCCTCAGTAGTTGCCCATTGGCGTAACCAATCAATTAAAGTTAAATCATTATTAAAAAACTCACTATTATCTAATGGTAAATAAGATTGTGTTGTTGTAACACCCCACATAAATTTTCCAGAATCAGCTTTTTCTTTATTATTTAGTATTTGATAAAATGCAGTTGTAGCTCTAGAGTCTCTAGAAAAAACAACAACTTTATCACCTTTTGCTAAGTTTAAATCAATGTCTTTAAATAAAATTTCACCTTCAAGTGAAGCAGTTAATCCTTCAATATTTAAAATTTGATCTCCAGCTTCTCTTTCGCGTTCAAAAATAATAGCAGGATAACGACGACTGGTTCTTCTTATATCTGCAATATTAAGTTTTTCAATCATTTTCTTTCTACTTGTTGCTTGTTTACTTTTTGCAACGTTAGCAGAAAAACGACGTATAAATTCTTCTAATTCCTTTTTCTTTTCTTCAGCTTTTTTGTTTTGCTGTGCATGCTGTCTTGCTGCTAATTGTGAAGACTCATACCAGAACGTATAGTTGCCAGAATAATGGTTTATTTTTCCAAAATCTATATCTGAAATATGCGTACAAACGGCGTCTAAAAAGTGTCTATCGTGAGATACAACGATCACACAGTTATCATAATTTGCTAAGAAATTTTCTAGCCACGAAATGGTTTCGTAATCTAAATCATTGGTAGGCTCATCCATGATAAGGACATCAGGATTTCCAAATAAAGCTTGAGCTAATAATACACGTACTTTTTGTTTACCATCTAAATCTGCCATTAAAGTGTAATGAAACTCTTCCTTAATACCTAAATTAGATAACATTGAAGCGGCATTACTATCTGCATTCCATCCATCCATTTCTTCAAACTTAACTTGAAGCTCTCCAATTTTTTCAGCATTTTCATCTGAATAATCTGCATAAAGCGCATCAATTTCAGTTTTAATTTTAAATAATGGTTTGTTTCCCATCAATATTGTTTCCAATACAGTATGTTCATCATATAAATTATGATTCTGCTCTAAAACAGACATACGTTTACCAGACTCTAATGATACATGACCAGAAGTTGGTTCTTGTTTTCCAGAAATAATCTTTAGAAAAGTAGATTTCCCAGAGCCATTTGCGCCAATAATTCCATAGCAATTTCCATTATTAAAAGTGGTATTTACTTCATCAAAAAGCACACGTTTCCCGAACTGAACAGATAGATTTGATACTGATAACATAAAGGTTTGTTTAATTTTTTGCAAAAGTAAAAAATTACATTGGTAAGTCGAAAACTTAACACCTCTAATTTTAAGTATTTTATAGACCAATTTGATTAGTAAACATTTAACAACGCATTAACAGGACTTTAAAATAACAAGCTATATTTTTGTTGTTATAAACGACTCAGGAGGGATTTATGAAGTTATGCATTACATTTACTTGTATTCTTTTAACATTATTTAGTTGTAAAAAAGATAGCGATGAAACTGCTATTGATTTTGCATATTTTGGTGGTGAAATTATTAACCCTAATACAAAATATATTGTTTTGTCAAAAAACGAAACGGTTATTGATACGGTAAGG
>NZ_CANLZX010000010.1 GCF_947495675.1 uncultured Algibacter sp.
GTCGGGACGTTCAATCAGACCAACCTCGGTCGCGGGCCACCGCTGGAAAACGTGGGGGCCGCCACCCCCCCAAAAGCCGGCATACCGAGGGTTTGCCACGGGTCCGGGATTTGCCCAGTTGGGGGCAAGGTAATTTTTATAAAATTAAAAAAAATAGCTTAGCTACCTAAAATTAGTTTAGGTAAATTTTCATTAAACCATTTATATTTATTAATAATAGCAATATGAGTGCCATTTTTAATCACGATGCATTTTTTAATATTTTTAATAGGAAAAACAGAATCTTTATCACCATGAATATGAATGATATCTGAACGGAAATCTAATTGATTCCAACAAACCATTTCTTTAATAGCCCAACTTAAATATTTACTATCATTAACCGACAAATACTTTTTATAAAGCTCTAAACGCTTAGTAATGGTTGCACCAAAAGCATATTTTTCTAAAACATCTATTTTACTTGCTAGCTGGGTTGGAACTAATGTGTAAGCCTTTGTTGTTTTAGCCAATAGCATCTTTTTTGGCAATTCATTCATCGATTTCACACTAGATACAATTATGAGTTTTCTAACATTAATTTGTTTACTAATTTCTTGTACTAGCACTCCACCAAATGATACACCTAACAATACAATATCTTTGTGTTTTATATTATTAGAAAGCCTATAAGCATAATCACTTAAACCTTCATTACTTAAAGGAATAATCCATTCTAATAAATGAATTTTAAATTGACTTTCTGGTAATTTAATATATTCAAAAATTTTAGGACTCGCAGCCATTCCTGGCATTAAATATACATGTATTATCTCTTGATCCATAAGGCATTAACCTTAGTTTTACTTTATTCTAACAATTATTTTTCGTATTTTTGCACAAAGTTAGAGAAATAGTACTCACTATTTTTAATTTCCTTAGAATTAAAACAAAATAACATGGTTGAAGCTGCAGAATTAATTGACAACGATTTTTTACGTCAATTTGAAATTAAGGTTGAAAATGACTTAGCAATTATTGAATACTCATTACAAGAAAGAAAGATTTTTTTAACCAAACTAATTATTCCAGAAAGTGTTACTGATGAAAATTTCAAGAAAGAATTTTTAGCACTTGTTTTTGAAGAAATTGGCTCTCGTAACTTAAGTGTTATGCCTACTTCTCCAGAAATAGCAAGATTTGTTAGAAGCAATAGAAAGTATAAACGAATGCTTCCAGTTGGTGTAAGAATTTAGTTTTTATATAACTAAAATAAAAAAGCCTAAACTATATAGTTTAGGCTTTTTTATTTTTAAATATTACTTTATTACAATTTATCATAAACTAAAGTCAAATCTTTAGTTTCGATAATTTGAGTTAAATCTTCATTATATATTTTAATTCTATCTTCAAAAATTAAAATTATTTGGCCATTTTTAATCTGGGCCTCACTTTCTCCAATCATTATAATTGAATCATTTAGTGTATATGATGTTGCCAAACTTATAATACCCTCTGTATCGCATGCTACATTAAAACGGTATTCACTTGCCTCTTCATTTAATAAAGTTATATCTAAATCGGGATTGAATGTTGTATTTAAAGAAACAATACCTTTATCATCAAAAAACAAGGTTTCATTTCGAGGGCAATCAATTTCATTTAAAAGATTGGTATTAACTACTCCATCGTTATTAATATCAAATCCTTGATCTACGTTCCAAGCTGTTAATTTCCACACACCTATTATCGCGGTACTGTTTTTGTCTTGTGCATCATCAGAAGAGCAACTAGTAAAAAAAACTAGTATGCATGCAAAGCAAAGGTTTAAAAGTAATTTATTCATATTGGGGCATGATTAATTACTAGTAAAAATAAATATGTAAATCTATTACACACAATAAACAAGTTAAATGACTATAATTATGGTTTATTAGCTATATATCAGAAGAAACTATATTGATAAAACATTTAAAAACTCAATTCTTACTAAGCCATCATCATCAATTTTAGTTAATTCCACTTCATGTATGGTATTTACCAATTCTGGATTCCAAGGTGTTTTTACTTTTACATAATTTTCAGTAAAACCATGTATGTAGCCTTCTTTATTTTCACTTTCAAAAAGTACGAAACGTTTAGATGTAATTTGACTTTCGTAAAATGCACGACGCTTTTTTACAGATAACCCTCTTAACATTTTACTTCGCTTACTTCTTACATTTTTTGATACAACACCATCCATTTTGGCAGCTTCTGTATTATCACGCTCAGAGTAGGTAAATACATGTAAATACGAAATATCTAACTCTGTTAAAAAGTTATAAGTTTCTAAAAAACAATCATCTGTTTCTCCAGGAAAACCTACAATAACATCTACACCAATACATGCATGAGGCATTACTTCTTTTATCTTTGCTACTCTATCTACATACAATTCGCGCATGTAACGACGTTTCATTTTTTTAAGAATCTCGTTACTTCCAGATTGCAAAGGGATATGAAAATGTGGTACAAATGCTCTAGATTTAGATACTAAATCTATTGTATCATTTTTAAGCAAATTAGGTTCAATTGATGAGATTCGCAAACGCTCAATACCTTTAACCTTATCTAGTTCTGAAACCAAATCTAAAAACGTGTGTTCATGCTTTTTATTACCAAACTCCCCTTTGCCATAGTCGCCAATATTAACGCCAGTTAAAACTATTTCTTTAATATTTTGTTCTGAAATAGCTTTAGCATTTTTCAAAACATTTTCCATGGTATCACTTCTGGAAATACCTCGTGCTAAAGGAATTGTGCAATAGGTACATTTATAATCACAACCGTCTTGAACTTTTAAAAAAGCACGGGTTCTATCACCAATGGAATAGCTACCTACATAAAAATCGGCATCTTCAATTTCACATGAATGTACTTCGCCAAAATCATTTTTTGTTAGGTCATTTAAATAATCTGTTATCTTAAACTTCTCAGTTGCTCCTAAGACTAAATCTACACCATTAACATCTGCTAATTCTTGAGGTTTTAATTGTGCATAACAACCAACGGCAGCAACAAAAGCTTCAGGATTTGTTTTTTGTGTTTGTTTTACAATGGTTTTAAAACGCTTATCTGCATTTTCGGTAACCGAGCAGGTATTAATTACGTATATATCTGCCTTTTCAGAAAAATCAACTCTATCAAAACCTTCATCATTAAAATTTCTGGCTATAGTCGATGTTTCTGAAAAATTCAGTTTACAACCTAAAGTATAAAATGCGACTTTTTTATTCATTGTATTTTCATTTCCGTGAAGACAGAAATCTCGTTATATTTACCTTCTTTGATTAAAAGATTGCAAATTTACAACTAATAAGTTACATGATAAAACCAATTTTAAGACAAATAACCACCTACCTGTCAATTAGTTGTATGTTTTTTTTGTTTTTTTCTTGTAAAAAACAATCAATTACAAACAAAGACCATCTTGTTTTTCGTTATAACGAATATGCCAATATAAATACTTTAGACCCAGCTTTTTCAAGAACTTTACAAGACACATGGGTTTGTAATCAGCTTTTTAATGGCTTAGTACAGTTAGATAGCGATTTAAACATTTTACCGTCTATTGCTAAAAATTGGACTATTTCTGAAGATGGAATAAAATATACTTTTAATTTACGAAACGATGTTTACTTCCATAAACATAAATTATTTGGTAAAGACTCTACTAGAACAGTTGTAGCCAATGATTTCACTTATAGTTTAAATCGATTAAAGGATGAAAAGATTGCTGCTCCAGGTAGTTGGGTTTTAAACAAAGTTGACACTTTTAAAGCAATTAATGACACCATTTTCCAGATTACTTTAAAACAGCCATTCCCTGCATTTATAGGCTTATTAAGCATGAAATATTGCTCTGTAGTTCCTAAAGAAATTACTGAACATTATGGTACAGAATTTAGAGCTAACCCAATTGGTACAGGACCATTTAAATTTAAACGCTGGGAAGAAAATATTAAACTTGTTTTTAGAAAAAACAACCAATATTTTGAGAAAGATGAAACTGGAAAATCACTACCTTATTTAGAAGCCGTAGCTATTACATTTTTACCCGATAAACAAAGTGAATTTTTACAATTTGCCCAAGGAAATATAGATTTTTTAAATAGCTTAGATGCCTCATATAAAGATGAGTTATTAACTGCTGATGGCAAATTAAGAGCTAAGTATGCTAATAGTGTTGACATGATTAGGGGCCCATATTTAAATTCTGAATATCTAGGTTTTTATTTAGATTCTAAAACACCAGAAATACAATCTCCATTAATTAGAAAAGCAATTAATTATGGTTTCAACAGAAAGAAAATGATGATTTATTTAAGAAATGGTATTGGCAACCCTGCTAACGGCGGTTTTATTCCAAAAGGACTACCAGGGCACAATCCATCAATTGGATTTAGTTATAAACCAGAAAAAGCTAAACAGCTGGTTGAACAATTTAAAAAAGAAAGTGGTATTAACAATCCTGAAATCACTTTAGTAACATCAAGTAATTATTTAAGTTTTTGTGAATTTATACAACGTGAATTGGAAAAAACGGGGTTAATTATTAATGTTGATGTTATGCCTGAAGCCACATTAAGATCTGCAAGATCTAACGGAAAAGTTGATATGTTTAGAAGCTCTTGGATAGCTGACTATTTAGATGCAGAAAACTACTTATCTATTTTTTACAGCAAAAATTTTGCTCCAGATGGTTCTAATTATTTTCATTTTAAAAACAATACTGTTGATAGTTTATATAACAAATCATTTACTATAACCGATATTGAAAAACGTAAACACCTTTATAAAGCCATAGATTCTTTGGCTATGGAGAACGCCATTATGGTGCCTTTATACTACGATGAAGTGGTTCGATTTACTCAAAAAAATGTAAAAGGTTTAGGAACCAACCCTATTAATTTATTAGATTTAAGATATGTAAGAAAGGATTAAAACTCTTCTGTATTTCTACCTATATCCTCAATTTCGTCTTTTATTACTAGAATTGATTTTTTCCATTTACTTTCAAGAAACATATAAAATCCCCAAACTATTAGTAAACCAACTGGTAAGCCTAATAAATTAACGCCCCAATTATTATCCCAATCTATTCCCCAATCGAATATATAAATATCAAGTAAAGCTATAACAATCCCAAACACAAATCCAGCAGCGTAATATATCACAACACTTAATATAGAATACAACCATTTATTTTGTTGGTATTCTACAGAGAGATCGTAAAACCGTTTTCCAATAAAATAAATTAATAAAATCCCTAACATATATCTTAAATTAATTAATAATCACTTTTTTACGTTTGTTACATGCCGTTTCTTTTAAAACCCCTAATACTATAAAAAGTTGCGATACCCCATAAAACAACATAACAGTAGATTCTTGGTAAGGTATAGCAGCATTACTATAAAAAGAAGACAAGGCCGCTATACTATCAGCAAAAAGAGATAAGAATACCCCTATTAAAACCAAGTAAAAACTCCTATTATTTACTAAGCCTCTTCTTAAAAAGGCAAATATAACAAACATGGTTACTGTAAATAAATACACTAACGTAGGAAAGAAATAATTGTTTAAGTTATCATTAATTAAGTAGAGCATTATGAACATTAATGTAAAGCAAAAAAATACAACTGGTAATAATTTACCTAATTTAAATTCTTTTTGATTTGAAAACTTAAAGACGTAAAATACTTTTCCTAGAGAAAAAAATATAATTCCCAAAATATAATATAACTCTACCTCATACAGAATAAAGAAAATATCCCCTATTAAAAAAAAAGACAAAGCAGTAATCATAAAATATTTTTTGATTTCAAATGCTTCTTTTTGATTGATAATATAAAATGAAATCAATAAAACGGGTAAGGATATTTTGGAAATAAACCTATAAAAACTTACATCTAAAGTATTCTTAACAATAATGTCTATGACAAGAATTATTAAAAAAACTAATGAAAAAACGCCTCTGCTTTTAAAAATATCTGCACGCATTATTGTTGTTAAATGTTTAAAATACCCATGTAGATTTTTTTTAAAAAAAATCACCTACAATATATTTTAATGCCTAAGCACTAATCTCGTCTATATTGTTTAGTTTCTTCAAAAACATGCTCTAAAATGGCTTTATCTTGGTCTGAAAACTCGACTTTACGTCTTGCCATAACCACTTTAGCAACCTCGAAAGCTTTTTTTGTAAGATATGTAGTAAAGCCACTATTACCACCCCAACTAAAACTTGGAATAAAATTACGAGGAAAACCACTACCATAAATGTTAGCGCTTACGCCAACAACAGTACCTGTATTAAACATAGTATTTATACCACATTTACTATGGTCACCCATCATGAGACCACAAAACTGCAAGCCTGTTTTTGCAAAACCTCCCGTTTGATAATCCCACAAGCGTACTTCTGCATAATTATTTTTTAAATTTGAATTATTAGTGTCTGCACCTAAATTACACCATTCTCCTAATACAGAATTACCTAAAAAGCCATCATGCCCTTTGTTAGAATAACCAAAAATAACCGAGTTATTAACCTCTCCACCAACTTTGCTATGAGGACCTACTGTTGTTGGTCCATAGATTTTGGCTCCTAATTTTATACCAGCACCTTCACAAAGCGCTAATGGTCCTCGAATAATAGCGCCTTCCATAATTTCGGCATTCTTTCCTATGTAAATTGGACCACTACTTGCATTAAGCGTCGTGAATTCTAATTTAGCTCCTTCTTCAAGAAAAATATTTTCTGGAGCTATTATATTATTACTTGCTGGAATAGCTTGAGATACTTTCTCTTTTGTTATTACTAAAAAATCTTCTTGAATCGCTTCTCCGTTTTTAGAAAAAATATCCCAAGTGTTTTCTATTTTTATTATATCATCTGCAAACTCAATGGCTTCGTAATCATCAAAATTAATATCATCTTGTGCCTCTAAAGTATAGAATGCTATAACATCATCACCTTTAAAAATAGCTTGATTTTCTTTTAGATTACTTATCATTTCAACCAACTCTAAATTTGGGAGGTAGGATGCGTTTATCATGACGTTTTCATCCATTTCCACCATTGGATATTTATCAGATAAATAATCCTCGGTAACTGTAGTTGTTGTGGTTTTTAAATAGGTTTCCCACTTTTCTCTTATGGTTAATATACCAACTCGAATATCGGCAACTGGTCTTGTAAAAGTAAAGGGTAACAAATTGTTACGAGAAGGTCCATCAAAAAGAATGTAATTCATAAGAAAGCTTGAATTTAGCAGCTTTAAGTTTAAAGTACTATTACTTTAATCTTGAAACTCAATATTTAATAAAATTGATTCTTGTAAAAATAAAAAAGCCTTTCTATAGTAGAAAGGCTTTTTATAAATATATTTTGGCTAAAATTATTTTTTAAATTTAGCGTATTTGTTTTTGAACTTGTCAATACGTCCGGCAGTATCTACTAATTTAGATTTACCTGTGTAAAATGGATGAGATGTTCTAGAAATCTCCATTTTTATTAATGGATATTCAACACCATCAACTTCAAGAGTTTCGTTAGTATCTGCTGCAGACTTAGTTAAAAATACATCGTCGTTAGACATATCTTTAAATGCTACAATTCTATAATTTTCTGGATGTATACCTTTTCTCATCGCTAAATGCTTTTTATTACTTTCAATTTTGGAAGTGCAAATTTAAGTATTTTTTATAAATGCACAATACTTTTTATAATTTTTTATTTACAAACTTCTATTTTAATTAATTAACCAATAACCTTACCTTATTATTTATTGTAAAATCTTAATTTAAAAACTTTTAATTAACTACAAATGTAACGTTTTGTTATCTTTGAATACTAACTAGACAACTAACAACTTAATTAAAATATCATGGAAAAATCTTTAAAATCTATTGCCACTAACTATGGCCTTTATTTAGGTATTACTTTAGCTTTAATAACTGTTTTTGCCTATGCTGTAAATCTAGATTTATATACAAAAATATGGTTTGGACTATGCTTATTGGCACTAATAATCATTTTTGGTATTATATCAGTTGTCAATTCAAAAAAAGCGAATAATGGTTTTTTAAGTTTTAAAAACGCATTTACGTCCTATTTTATAACAGTTTTAATTGGCATAGTAATTAGTACTTTAATTAGCATTATAATTTTTAATTTTATAGATCCTGAAGCTGCTGCAGAACTTCAAGAAAAAGTAATTAACTCTCAAATAGAAAGATTAGAAGCTTATAATGTGCCATCTGAAGTTATTGATGAAACTATGGAAAAAATGGAAGCTCAAGGAAATATGTTTGCCATAGGAAATGTAATTCAGTCTTTAATTTTTCAATTAATAGGATTTAGTGTAGTTGGGTTAATTGTAGCTGCAGTAATGAAAAAAAATAACCCAGAAGAAGCATAATTTCAGTATTTTTGAATATTATCATGAAATTATTATAAATGCATATATCTGTAGTTATACCACTACTCAACGAAGAAGAATCTTTAACCGAATTACATGATTGGATTGCAAAAGTGATGCAAACCAATCATTTCTCTTATGAAATCATTTTTATTGATGATGGTAGTACAGATAATTCATGGGGTATTATATCAAAACTATCAAACTATAATGAATTTGTAAAAGGCATTCGTTTTTTACGGAATTTTGGCAAATCCCAAGCCTTACATGCTGGTTTTGAAAAAGCCCAAGGTGATGTAGTTATTACAATGGATGCCGATTTACAAGATAGTCCTGATGAAATCCCTCAACTTTATAATATGATTATAAAAGATGGTTACGATTTAATATCTGGTTGGAAGAAGAAACGATACGATTCAGTTATTAGTAAAAACCT
Source organism: uncultured Algibacter sp. (assembly GCF_947495675.1). Lineage (GTDB taxonomy): Bacteria > Bacteroidota > Bacteroidia > Flavobacteriales > Flavobacteriaceae > Algibacter_B. Next base: position 8,884 of record NZ_CANLZX010000010.1, read on the forward strand.
ACCTTCAAAGTTATTTAATTGGGCTGCAAGAAAAACTTCTGGTGTTAAACTTCATGATTTTAACTGCGGACTTAAAGCCTATAAATTAAGTGTGGTAAAAAACATTGATGTAAATGGAGAAATGCACCGATATATACCTGTTTTATCAAAAAATGCTGGCTTTACTAAAATAGGCGAAAAAATAGTAAAACACCAAGCTAGAAAATATGGCGAAACTAAGTTTGGTATGAATAGGTTTATTCACGGTTTTTTAGATTTAATCACTATTTGGTTTTTATCGCACTTTGGCAAACGCCCCATGCACTTATTTGGAGCTTTAGGGTTTATTATGTTTGCGATTGGATTTGCATTTGCTGTATATTTAGGTATTGATAAACTGTTTTTAAACCCTTCTGGCAGACTCATTACTCAAAGACCACAATTTTACATTGCACTTTCAACAATGATAATAGGAACACAATTTTTTGTTGCTGGATTTTTAGGAGAACTTATATCAAGAAATAGAACAGATAAAAAAAGATATACTATTAAAGAAGAATTAAATTTGAAACACGCACCCATAAAAATAACCTAAATACAATCTTTAACAAGTAATGAATTTCTTATTTTTGTTTATTTAAAACTAACTATATGATACACATAGAACCAAAAATTTTAGACAGAATAAATGCATGGTTAACTCCGGCTTTTGATGAAGATACGCAAACAACTATAAAAAACAGTATAGCCAATAACCCCAAAGATATTCAAGAAAGTTTTTATAAAGACTTAGAATTTGGAACAGGTGGAATGAGAGGTATCATGGGCGTTGGAACCAATCGTATAAACAAATATACATTAGGAAAAAGCACACAAGGTTTAAGTGATTATTTACATAAACAATTCCCTAATGAAACTCCTAAAGCTGTAATTGCTTTTGATTGTAGACATAATAGTAAATCGCTTGCTAAAGTAGTTGCAGATGTATTTTCTGCAAACGGTATTGAAGTGTATTTATTTGAAGATTTGCGTGCAACTCCAGAATTATCATTTGCCGTAAAACATTTAAATTGTCATTGTGGTATTGTATTAACAGCATCTCATAATCCACCAGAATATAATGGTTATAAAGTCTATTGGAAAGATGGTGGACAATTAGTACCACCACATGATGCAGCAGTAATTAACCTAATAAACAACATTGATTACGCAAAAATAAAATTTGAAGCAAACAACAATCTAATTCATTACATTGGAAAAGATGTCGATGATGTATTTATAAATGCTTCTGTAGAAAATGGTAGTGTTGGCGCTACTCAACAAGCAAAAGACAACTTAAAAATAGTTTTTACTTCGCTTCACGGAACATCTATAACGGCAGTACCTGAAACATTAAAACGTGCTGGTTACAAAAACGTATCGATTGTAAAAGAACAAGAAGTTCCAGATGGTGGTTTTCCAACGGTTAAATCGCCAAACCCAGAAGAGCCAGCTGCTTTAAAAATGGCATTAGAACTTGCAGAAAAAGAAGGTGCTGATATTGTTATTGGTACAGACCCTGATTGTGATAGATTAGGTGTTGCAGTTCGTAATTCTGATGGTAACTTACAACTACTTAACGGTAACCAAACCATGGTTATGATGGTAGATTTCTTATTAAAAAAATGGAATTCCGAAGGAAAGATAAAAGGCAAAGAGTTTATTGCAACAACAATTGTATCTACTCCAATGCTAACCGAGCTTGCTAAATCATATAGCGTTGAGAATAAAATTGTTTTAACTGGCTTTAAATGGATTGCAAAACTTATTGTAGATTTTCCTGAATTAAATTTTATTGGTGGTGGTGAAGAAAGTTTCGGATTTATGGTAGGCGATTTTGTAAGAGATAAAGATGCGGTAACCTCTACCCTGTTAGCTTGTGAAATTGCAGCCATAGCTAAATCAAACGGCAGTTCATTTTTTGACGAACTTGTAAAACTATATGTTGAACATGGTTTCTATAAAGAAAAATTAGTATCATTAACTAAAAAAGGGATTGAAGGTGCTGAAGAAATTAAACAAATGATGGTTGATGCCCGAGAAAACCCTCTGAAAGTCGTAAACGGATCTAAAGTTTTAAAAATTGAAGATTACGATTTATCAATTTCAAAAAACATGATTACTAGCGAGGAAACAAAAATTGATGTTCCAAAATCAAATGTTATAATTTATTATACCGAAGATGGAAGTCAAGTAGCTTTAAGACCTAGTGGTACTGAACCAAAAATAAAATTTTATGTTAGTGTTAACGCACCACTAAACTCTGTAAGTAATTTTAAAGAAACAGAGTCTATGCTTGATGCTAAGGCTGATGCCATTTTAAAAGACATGAATTTAATTTAGAACATGTATCTTTGTAAAACATTCACATGCTTTTATGGTAACATAAAAGCATGTTTTATAAACAGACCTATTTTATTTAATGAGTCATTTTACTAATATATTAAGGTATGCTAAACCTTATAAAAAATATGCTATCGGACACATTATTTCAAATGTGTTTTATGCTTTATTTAGCACGCTTTCTTTTATAGCATTAATGCCTATGCTCGATGTTATATTTGACAATGCTAAACAACCTCCTAAATCTATTCCAGAATTTACAGGCCTAAATAATATCAAGGGGTTTGCAGAAGACTTTCTATCCTTCAAAATGAATGAATTTACAGGAGGAGATAAAGCTAAATCTCTCATTTTTGTAATTATCTTAATAGTTGTCATGTTTTTACTTAAAAACATTGCTGGATATTTAGCAAATTACTTTATGGTCTTCTTACGTAATGGCGTTATTAGAGATATAAGAAATAAGGTTTACAAAAAAACTGTTGAGTTACCACTTTCATTCTTTTCAGAACAAAAAAAAGGAGACATTATAGCCAGAGTAACTGGCGATGTTAATGATTTACAATACTCTTTCCTGCCTGTCTTAGAACTTATTATTAGAGAGCCATTAACAATATTATTCACCCTAGCTACAATGCTTTTAATAAGTCCGCAACTAACTTTATTTGTTTTTATTTTTATACCAATAATGAGTTTTGTTATTTCAAGAATTGGAAAAAGTTTAAAACGTAAATCAGGTCGGGTACAAAAAGAACAGGGTGTGTTTTTATCAACTTTAGAAGAAACTTTAACAGGTTTACGAATAATAAAAGGTTTCAATGCTGAAGGTCTTTTTAATTCTAGGTTTCAAGAATCGACTAATAGATTTTATAATTTTTCAAATAAACTTTTAAACCGCCAGAACTTAGCATCACCTACTAGTGAAATTCTAGGTATTATTATGGTCTCAGGAATTCTTTGGTATGGTGGTAACTTAGTACTTAGTGGCAACCCAGGTACCGCTCTAGATGGGAGTGCTTTTTTAGTTTACATGACACTTTCTTATCAAATACTAACACCAGCAAAAGCAATTACTCGTGGCATTTACAATATTAAAAAAGGAGGAGCTGCAGCAGAACGTATTCAAGAGATTATAGACTCGCCAAACCCTATAAAAGATAAACCAAATGCTATTGAATTAAAAGGCTTTAATAGCGAAATAGAATTTAAAAACATTTCTTTTAAATATCAAGACGAATATGTTTTAAAAGACTTTACCTTAAAAATTCCTAAAGGACAAACAGTTGCATTAGTTGGGCAGTCTGGAAGTGGAAAATCAACAATTGCAAATCTAATAACAAGATTTTATCATGTTAATAAAGGTGATATTTTAATTGATAATTTCAATATTAACGACTTAACTACCAGATCTTTAAGAAAACAATTAGGTATAGTAACTCAAGACGCTATTTTATTTAACGATAGTATATCTAATAATTTAAAATTAGGCAAACTAGACGCTACAGATAATGATGTTATAGAGGCCTTAAAAATTGCCAATGCTTGGGAGTTTGTAAAGAATTTACCAGAAGGCATACATACTAACATTGGAGATGCTGGGGGCAAACTTTCTGGTGGACAAAAACAACGACTAAGTATAGCTAGAGCAGTTCTTAAAAGCCCTCCAATAATGATCTTAGATGAAGCAACCTCAGCACTAGATACCGAAAGTGAACGCGTTGTTCAAGTTGCTTTAGAGAATATGATGAAAAACAGAACATCTATAGTTATTGCTCACAGACTTTCCACTATTCAAAATGCAGATAATATTGTAGTTTTAAATAAAGGAGAAATTGTAGAACAAGGAAAACATGATGAACTTATAACCAAAAAAGGTGTTTACAAGAAATTAGTAGATATGCAAAGCTTTGAATAAAGAAGCAAAAAAACGTTTATAAATATAAAAAAGGATAGAGATTTGGGGGCTTCTATCCTTTTTTCGTTTTTGTTAGACTTGGGGACGACTAACAACATAAGTAGGTTTCTGGTACAAACATAAAACATAAATCCTTATCCTACAAGAAAAAATACACTTTATCGTTGTTAACATACACTTTATCGATATTTATTTCTATATGTAACTGATTATCAATCACCTAAGTTTTTTAAGTAATTTAAAAAAAATTTCTTTTAAACTTTTACTATATTTATTAGTCTAAAGTGTAAACAATTGTTTGTGATTGACGAAACACAACTATTACAACAGCTAAAATCTAGAAACCATAAAAACCAAGCTTTTAAAGCGCTATTAGAGCTTTATAAGGAACGTTTGTATTGGCACATACGTAATATCGTAAAATCTCATGATGATACAGATGATGTATTACAAAACACATTTATAAAGGTTTTTAAAAACATAGATAACTTTAAAGGAGATAGTAAATTATTTTCTTGGATGTACCGAATAGCCACTAATGAATCAATAACATTCATTAATAAAAAAGCAAAACAATTACAAGTAAGTAATGAAGAAGTAAAAGAACTTGCAATTAATAATTTAACATCCGATGTTTATTTTGAAGGTGATACTATTCAATTAAAATTACAAAAAGCTATAGCAACACTACCAGAAAAACAACAATTAGTTTTTAATATGAAATATTTTGAAGATTTAAAATATAAAGACATGTCTGAAATATTAAAAACAAGTGAAGGCGCATTAAAAGCATCATATCATATTGCAGTAAAAAAAATTGAAGCCTATTTAACTAATAATTAAACCTTTCCATTTATTTTTAGTCAAATAAGTAGTAAAAAGAAAAATGAAGAATAAAAAATTACATAACATTAATTCATCTGGTTTTAAAGTACCTAATGATTATTTTGAGTCTTTTGATGAAAAAATTTTAAGTCAATTAAATACCAATAGTCAATTAGATTCAATTAAAGGAACTGGATTTAAGGTGCCTGACAATTATTTTGAATCTTTAAACAATACAATTCTAAATAATAATATAGCTACAAAAGAAACAAAAGTAATTCCGCTATTTAACAAAAGAAATTTAGTTTACATATCTAGTATAGCAGCTGTAATACTTTTATTATTCAATCTTTCTCTTTTTGAAAATAAACCAACTTTTGATAATTTAGATATTGATATAGTTGAAGGTTTTATAGAATATGAAGATATAAACACTTATGAAATTGCAGCATTATTTACAAATGAGCAAATTGTAGAAAATATAACAATAGATTATACTGTTAATGATGAACACATTGAAGAATACCTTTTAAATAATGCTGATTTAGAAGACTTAATGTTAGAATAAAAAAAATTAAAATGAAAAAAATAATTCCAATAATCCTACTGTTATTTTCTTTAAACATAACAGCTCAACATAAAAACAGAGAACATTTTAAAGCGCTTAAAGTATCTTTTATTACTGAAAAACTGGATTTATCTGAAAAAGAAGCCCAAAAATTTTGGCCTATTTATAATGCTTTTGAAAAAGAAACCTCTGAAATTAAATTTAATGAGTTTAAAGCCATAAAGAAAGAAATAAAAGATAATTTAGACTCATTAACCGATGAAAAAGCTAATGAACTATTAAAAAGATTAAATAACGCAGAAGTTAAAATGCACAAAGCTAAAATTGACTTTATTAAAAACCTTTCTGGTATTTTACCACCTAAAAAAATAATACTTATCAAAATAGCTGAAGATGATTTTAAGAAGAAAATGTTTGAGGAATACAAGAAAAGAAAAAGAGAGAAAAATTAATTCTCTCTCTTTTTACTCAAAATAATTCTTAATAATTACTCTTTAATTATTTTTTTGGTGATTGATGCACCATTATCTAGTAAAATATTTACAATATAAATACCTTTTGATAAAGATGCTACATTTAATGTTTTATTTGTTGTTGATATAACTTTACTCCCTAAGGTATTATACACTTCTACATTTTTAATAATACCAGAAGTATCAATTGTTACAAAATCACTTGAAGGAATAGGGTAAATTTTAAGTTTAATTTGGTTATTTAAAACCTCATCATCTACACTTAGTGATATACTATTATTATAGTTGTAGGTTAACCTAAAAGTACCATCAGCAGAATTTAAAGAAGTTATTTTGTTTACATATGGGTTATCTTGATATATATACTGTAATCCATTATAATCTTCAAAGGGGTTTGCATAACTACTCATCATTGCCGTCATGTCATAACTATAATTAATAATTTCTGTTCCGCCTGTATAAACTTCTGTTTGAGATGTTCGGTTACCATTACCATCAATGGTATAGGTTACTAAATTATCTTGAACCCATGAAGTAGCATCCCAATCATAATAAGTAGCTGTATTTATTTTTTTATTACTGTAATAAGTAAACACCGTTTTTTCATCTAACACCCAAACATCAGGATCTGCATCGGTATCCCACTCTTCATCAATAATTTCAGAAATTGTTCCATCTGTGTTATATGATATAGTTGTTTTAAAAGAGTTTACCCATTCGGTTCCTATATACTCTTCAGAAAAACCACCTGTAATAACTGTACCAGAATAATTAATGGTCGATCTAGACTCATTAACCCACTGCGTGGAATCCCATTCAAAATCATCAATATTAGTAACATTTCCATTGGAATCATAGGTATATATACTCTTATAATCATTTTCCAACATATTTGTTATATAACTATAATATTTCTCAACTTCTTCTTCTACCTTATTATTAGTATTATAAGAATAAATTGTCATTTCTGATTCGTTCCATGAACTACCATTCCAGAATAAAACCGATTTAGTTTTTAAGTTATTATTACTATCGTATTCATAATTATAACCTAGACTATTTTGCCAAGTAGTCCCATCAAAAGTTTCAACTATTCCAGATAGTAATTGTGATTGACCATAAGTAATAATTGTAAATAGCAAAAAAGATAAGTGTGTAATTTTTTTCATGAGGGTAAAATTTAAATTCAACGATTAACTGAATTATAAATATAAGAAAAACGCATCACAAAACACCTTAAATAGTTTATTATTAGATACTTAAAAATATATATTTACTCTTTAAAAATTAATTTAGAAACTCTACCAGCACCAGCTGCATACGCAACAGAATCATTTAAAAAACGAATAGTATAGAACCCCTCATCACTTAAATGTCTCCAAGTATTACCAGAATCATTACTATAATCAATTCCTTTAAAACCTACAGCAACAAGTTCTTTTCCTTTTTTATTTGGAATGTATTGAACACAACTTCTATACCCAGGATTTAGGTTTTGAGCAACTAATTGCCAAGTTTTACCTCCATCTTGAGTTCGTATCTTATTAGATGCATTATTATCTGGATTAGTATAATCACCTCCAATACCAAAACCGTTTAAGGCATCATAAAAATTGATAGAATATATACCTTCTGTATCTTTATCTTTAATTATAGGTGTATCAAACACTACCCAGCTATTTCCTTTATTAGAAGAATAATAAATACGCCCAGAAGTTGTAGCAACCCAAGTATTATCTCCAACAATAGCAATATTAGTATCACTAGCTGCAAAAGCACCTTCATTTTCAGTTCCTTTTGGCAAATCGTTACAAGAAATTTTATTCCAAGTATTTCCTCCATCTCTGGTGATTATTATACTTAAACATCCATCTGTAGAATCACCAATAGCAATCCCTTCACTATCATTCCAAAATTCCATCGAATCATAGAATACTTTGGGGTGGTTTTCTTGGTAAACAATTACTTTTTCATCATTCTTAATTTTATACAATCTAGCAGGATTACCAATTGAAAGTCCAAATCCATTTTTATTTGTTGCAGCAAAAGATCTAAAATTATTTTTTACACTATCATGCGCCATTGGAATTGGATACAAAACCTTTGTTGCTTTATCATACTCGCTATAAAAAACGCTACCTCCATTACCATTAGATGTTAGAAAAAAAACATTGTTGTTATTTACAATTTCTAAAGCTCGAATACTCATTGTTGAGTCCAATACGTGCGTAATAACTTCTAATTTTTTAAAATTATTGGATTTTAATGTTTCCTTTTGTTTTCCGCAGGAAACTAAAAAAACTAATATTAAGAATACTGGATTATATGGCCTCATAAATTTCAATTTTTTATAAAAGTAAAAAAGCTTCGCGAATATATCACGAAGCCTTCCCTCAAAAAACTATCAATCAAATAGTCAACTCTCTTCTTTCAATGCATTTACATCAATAATCAATTGATTAATAGATGCTCTATTCAATCCATTATAAATCCCTCTTATGTGTTTATTCTTATCTATAAGCAAGAAATTTTCGGTATGCAAAAAATCGTTTATGCTTTTGATTTCTCCTAAATCATTTTCTACAAAATAATAATCTCGCCCAAGGTCATAAATTTCTTTTTTATCTCCAGTTACCAAATGCCATTTACCATTTATAACATTATAATTTTTAGCGTATGCGTTTAAAACTGAAACAGAATCTGTTGCTGGCATTACAGAGTGAGATAACAACAATATCTCGTCATCATTAATAAACTCTTCTTGTATTTTTAACATATTACCCGTCATTTTAGGACAAATCCCTGGGCAGGTAGTAAAAAAGAAATCTGTGATATATATTTTATTTTCAAACGTGTTTTGAGAAATAGTCTCTCCTAATTGATTTAAAAAATTAAAATCAGGAATTTTATGAAACACTTTTTCTTCTTTACTTCCCGGCACTAACCAATGTGGAGTAAAAGAGTCATCATTATAATATGGCAAATAATCTACTCGGCTTGTTTCAAGAACTTTAATGTTTTCCTTTTTAATTGAATCTTTACACCCAACAAAAGTCAACAATATAAGAAATAAACTACTTTTGTATATTTTATTTTGTAATAACAACTTCATCTTCTAATTTATAACATGAATTAGCACGTCTCATTCCAAAAATTCTCCCATTTTTAGCTTCGTAGTTTACGTATATTTTACCGTTTTTAAGCCAAGCTTGCTGTAACCCCTTTTCCATACCGTTATCTAAATTTCTTAGTTTTGCTAACTCTCCACTTTTGTACCACTTTTTCTCGATACCTTGCAATTTTCCATCCTCATATGTAGCTTTTGATGCTATGGAGCCATTATCCCACCATGCCTTGTAACTTCCTACTAACTTGTTTTTATTATAATGCGATTCAATTTTAAGAACTCCGTTTGAAAACCAAACTTTTGCTACACCTTGTTTCTTTCCATTATAAAACCCAACCTTTTGCATAAAAGTTCCGTTTTCATGATATTTTACTGCATATCCATTAAATAAAGAATCATTTAAATACCAATTACCTTCATTACCATTAAGTTTTAATTTGCTTTTTAATACATCTTTATTAGCAATTGTAAATTCAACTACAATAGCATCAATATTCTTATTAGTCAAATTTTTACAACTTAAAATTCCAATAGAAAAAATTAGCAAAAATAATTTTACACCTTTCATTTTAATAACCTTGGTATGGCCCAGCAAAAGCAATATAAGACCCCGTTGTTGAATATAATTCGTTAATAATATGATAATGATATTCTTCTACACCATTAGTATATTGAGTATTTGTGGTATGTCCGCCAGAAGTATCTAAATCTGTTGGATACGTTCCTATAGCGTTACATTTTCTTCCGTAAAGAAATACTCCATCTAACAATACACCAACTAATTTATCATCATCATCTGTGAATGCTTTTGGCTCTAAATGATAATGGTAAACACCAGGGCCAATATGAGCACCTGTCCAATCAAGACTTGCCGCAGCTTGATCTAGAGCGCCATTCCCTTCTTGATCATTGAATATTGAAGCTCCACTTACCGCTATTCCAATTGTATTTAATTGAGTTTGCACAGTACTTCCCGTTAAATCTGGTGTAGCATCAACAGTAATCGTTACTTGATTGTTATTACTTGACATAATTGAAGGTGTGGTAGCAACACCTGGCTCATCTATATATAACGAATTTCCTTCTCCCCAATAAACTGTTTCATGATTTGGTAAACCCGTACTTTCAATTGTAACAGTTGCCCCTCCATTAGACAAATAAATATCTGTTTCTTCAGTATCAAAAGCCGCATATGCTGCATGTAACTCTGTCAAGACTTCTTCTTCCTCATCAGAAGAATCAGTACTATCGCTTGAGCAAGCCATAAAACCAGTAATTAAAACAAGAGAGAATAATGTTACTTTGAATACCTTTATCATGTTATTTATTTTTTATTGTTTAAATTTTAGATGAGTTTTCTAAAAAAAACTTGCGTTTAATTTTAATAATATATTTTTTCTAGTTTTTTGTTTATTAAATATAGCTCTTTTCTCTAATTTAACTAGCCCAAAAAGACTAGATAAAAACTCTAATATAAACTGAATTACTAAAAAGGATTAGCTTTAATTTTAACTTATTTTAAAAAAAAAGCTCTGATAAGTCACTATCGGAGCTTTTTAAAAAATAAAACTAACTAAAACTCATTTTTTATATTAATTGTTTAAATAATTGCTTACCGCAGAGTTGCGACTTGAAACATGTGCGTTAAGTGTTGATATAGCAGAATAAAAATCGCTACTACTATTTAAAAAAGTATATCCTGAAACTTCTGAAATAGCATATTGTTCTACTAATGATGAATAAGAAGTATATAAAGCCTGCATAGTACTTGTATTAAAAGCCCCATCTATTACTTCTTGGAGATAGGCATCATATTTAGCCTTATACACCTCATCTTGATACATATAACCTATTAGTGGCCATTGTGAAGCATTTAAATTTGAAAAATCTAAGGCCAAAGCCCCTCCTCTTTTACCATTTTGCAATGCTTCATTATTATCCCAAGGAATCCATGTTAATTTACTTGTCTCTGGATTATTGTATAAGAAATAATTATGTGTCATAATACCATAAGTATCCCAATTTTGAATAACTGTATTCACAGCTAAATATTTTAAAAACACATCGGTATCAAAAACAGTTTCTAGATTTGCTCTCCAAGTTGCTGCATCGGTAGTTCTTGTACCATCATTTATTGCTGATAATAAACCTTGAACATCACTAAAATCAGCTTCATCTTCATTTGTTTTCTTTACATATTCATCTTCATCAAAAGTTCCATTTGCAAAACTTGCTGCATCACCATCTGGTTTGTATAAATTCCCATCATCATCAGAGAATTGTTCATCAATAACTGTATCATCAACTTCTTCAACTAATGTGTAAAGTCCAAAATATTTAGGACCATCGCCATAATCTACATATAAAGTATAAAAAGCAGTATGAGAACCTACTAAACCTGCGTTTCTAAAAACATCTCCTGCTACTTTTTCACGCAACATAGATTGATCATCATAGTTGTTTTTAAGACTTAACTTTTTAAACCCATAAAAACGTTGGTTGTCAATTTGCGGATAATCGTCTTCAAATTCATCAAAATCTAATTTAAATGATAATTTTAAAATCCCGTTTTGCCAGCTAGTTTGTAAACTTGAATTACCTTTAAAACGAACTCCTACACGATACCATTCTTTATCTTGATAAAAAACTTCTGCAGGTACAAAAATTGGATCTTCATCTGAATCTAGGAGTCCTCCTCTACCACCAGAACCAAAAGTTCCATAGATTTCTGTCATATTATCCAACATACTCTGCCAACGTGATTCTGTAATTACAATATCTAATCGTTTTACTGTATCGTCTTGAAAAACTTCATCAAAATTTGGGTCGGCACTTTTACTATGTGTTGCGTCTGTCCAATCTACAGCTTCAAAATCTGTATCATCTATAACAACTTCAATCACTTCTTCGTCTTGCTCAATTTCATTTTCTGAAGTATCATTACTACTACAAGCTATTAAGCACATTATTCCTAATAAAAAGAATGTTATTATTGAATATTTCTTCATTTTAATTTTTATTTAATTATTATTCAGTTTTATTTATTTAATCGTGTAAGTATATTTTAAACCTATAATTCTTTTAATTTCAGGCAAGTCAACATTTAACTGTTTTTCAAAATGATAGAAAAGCCCTATTTCCCCAAAATTCTTTATAGTATAATCTGTACTAAATGTTAAACGATATTTATTAAAACCATTATTATCATTATCTTCTTGAAAACGGTTAAAAATTTCTGCTGAAACCTTTGGGTCTAACTTCCAATCTCTTAAATTATATTTAAAAGAAGTTTTTAAACGTATATTTTGATTTGCATAATCGCCTTCATCATGAGAAATTCCTATTTCGTTTTTGTTTTGATAGCGTAATCTGTATGCTAAAGAAAATTTATCTATATTATGCTTATAAATAGCATCAAATTGAAAACGAAAATGATTCTCATAACCTTGAATATTACCTTGATTATCATTTTCTCTTAAATAACGCAATCCACCAACAAGTGCAAAATTTTTAAAGATTTTATACTTGGCTTCAAACTGTGTAAAATATTCATCAATTTCTGAAATATCTTCTTTTAAACGCAAATGCTGCTCTAAACTAAAAGCCCATTTTTTGTTCAATTTATATTTTAAACCAATGGAGTTCCAGCTATATAAATCATTTAAATCTTCTGTTTGAGAATAACCATTAGTACCCTTAGCTAAAAACACACAAACAACTAATAAGTATAAAGATCTGTTTATCTTAAATTTCATAAAAATTTGTTTAAGAATTGAAGTAAAAGATAGTCACTTTGGCTGTATCTCTCAAAAAATCAACTTCACCTATAGTTACTTTATTAATATTTAAACCTGTTCTTTCTTCTAAATCACTTTTTAATGTTTCGTAATTTTCTGGTTTAATATTATTTATGTTTTCATATACTATTGCTTTAGATTCTTCTTGTTTTAAAGCCCAATGCCTTTCTATAGATACTAATACAAGAATTATTAGAGCGTTTGCTCCTAAAATCTCTGCATAACTCATTTTTTTATTTGCCAAGGAGTTAATTACAGATACTCCAATAACCACAAATAAATATGTCATTTCCTTGATATCTATAGGATCGGTTCGATAACGAATAATACCGAATATGGCAAACAAGCCTAGCGCCATACCAATATCTAATTCATACTTTTTTAAAGTAAAACATAAGAAAAAAACGATTACGCTTATAAGGTAATATGTGAAAACATAGTTTTTACGCTTTGAATAAGGATAGTATATAAAACGAATTATTATTGTTAAAAATGTAATGTTGATTATAAATCGAAACATCATTTTATAAAAATCGTCATCAAAAAGTGGGATATCTAAAAATTCCATAAATTAAGAAGCTATTATTTTATTTATTTTAATTAGTTTTTTCTTGAAAACATTATACTTCAATTCATTATAAAGGCTTATCATTCCTAAACAATACTTACTAATACTATACGGATTTTGCTGTAACGATTTTAAGGCTTTAACAATTTCTGAACTTCTGTTAAAACGTTCTTGTTTAACCTCAATAACCACTAAATTGTCATAGCTTTTTTGTGTATCCTTTATTTTATAAGTAAGGTTTAAATCGATAGTAACCCGTTCTTTATTTTTAATGTTCACCAAAGTAACACGGTTAAATGCATTCCATAAACTAGGTGATAAATCGTATTTTTTAGTGGTTGTTTGTGAAACAAATGCATTGGAATCTTTGGATAAATTTAACTCAAAATCACTAACAGGAATTCTTTTTTTATTGGTTTCTCCTTTACCGTTTTTTTGTTTAACCTCAAGAAAACAAAGATTAGATTCTATGTATTTACGCTGTCTAACCTTGGTTCTATTATTTTTTCCGTTATGGTGATCATTATAAAATTTTTTATCTGGTGTGTCAAAATAAAGTGAAGAATAACTCATAACCCTTTCATTCTCTATTTCTAAAACTTTATAATGATTATCTAAAATCTTTAATACCGACACCAATTGTGTTGTGTTAATAACAAACTTAACATCTGTACGCTTCATCAATGCAACACTATTCATTTCATCTAATGAGATGGAAGAAAACTTACTTATAATATGTTTTATATCGTATTGCATATTAAAATGAATATTATTTATTTGGTTTATTATCTTCTTTTTGGTTTTGGTGCTTTCTCTAACTCTTCTTTAGAGATAAAACCATCTTCGTCTGTATCTACCTTTTCAAAATTTTCTTTTAATCGTCCTTTTACTTCTTCCATACTTAGTTTTCCATCCTCATTTTCATCCATCCTCTTAATTAACTCATCGGTATTAGGTTGCCCTTTTTGCGAATCTCCTTTTAGCTTTCCTTGAGCTTCTCCCTGTTGTTTTTGCCTACGTTTTCCACTAAGTTTTGGTGCATTACCCAACTCTTCCTTGTTTAAAAACCCATCTTCATCTGTATCAATTTTTGAAAAAAGGTTTTTTAAAGGTCCTTTAACTTCTTTTTTAGATAATTTTCCATCCTCATTAGCATCCATCATATTTAATAATTCCGCAGTTGTTGGTGGTTGCCTATTCAGACTTCTATTAGATGACTGAGCATTAACATTAATAGAAAATAAGCTAGCAATTGCTATTGATAAGATGCCAACTTTTATAGTATTAAGTTTCATAATTTTTATTTGTATGTGTTATGGTTTTTTAGATGCTTTATCTTTTTTAAACTTGTGGTTCATATTGTTAAAAAAATCACAAAAAAAAAGACCTTCATTATTTTGAAGGTCTTAAAGTTTCTTAATTATTAGTTCATTGGAGGAGGTCTATTACCATCTCTTTCTCCTGGTGGCGGAGGTCTATTACCCTCTCTACCTCCAGGAGGTAGTTGTCTATCTCCCTCTTGTCTCCCATTTGGAGGCGGAGGCCCTTGATTTCTGTTTGCACCTCTTAGTGCGTCATCAATTATTTTACTAAATATTTCTTTTTGCTTTTCATTACATAACTCCTGTACATTATTAAAATAATGATAGACTTCTAAATCTTTGGCAGCTTCCTTTCTTCCTATTAATAATGCAATAGAATCTATATTAACATCTTTTAAAGAAGTATCAGATAAACTCTTAAAAAACTCATCTTTTAAACCTCTTAAATCTTCTGAAATAATACGCATATTTAGATGATGGTTCTTTTCTAAACTATTAAACTGCTCTTGCTGAGACTTATCAAAACCAAGTTCTTCTATCAAAAAAGCACCAGCTTTTTCTGGTCTATTTTGTTCTTTATTCCCCCCTTGTCCTAAATAATTAAAGAGAAAAAAAGCATTAACAATTATTAAAAAGAAAAGTAATATATATAGAAGTAAATTTTTTTTCATGTTAATTAATTTAATAATGAATCATCATAATTTGTAGATAAACCATAAGACTCTGCAAACTCACTAATGTTTTCATCGTAAGAAGAATTATCCACTAATTTTGTAAATGCAATTACGTTTAAAACTACCACACAAATTAAAGTTGCCAATTGTAGTTTTGGCGTAAACCATAACCATGAAGATTGCTTTTCTTCTTTTTCTGAAAATAAAGCATTCATTGTTTTTTCCTTAAAAAAAGGAGAAACATTTACGGGCTCAATAGCGTCAATAACATCAAAAGTGTTATTAATTTTATGCTGTATATTATTATTTGTTTCCATTAAACTCTATTATAAATATTTAGATGCAATAACTTATAAAAACTTGCGTTACAAATCATTCTTATAAAAATTTTCTAAAAGATTTTGTAAATTCTTCTTTGCTCGAAACATCAAAGACTCTACAGACGATAAGCTTTTATCAATAATATCACTAATCTCTTGGTAACTCTTACCATCTACTTTATGCAATGTAAACACAACCCTTTGTGCTTCAGGCAACTGGTTTATAGCAAGAAACAAAGTTTCACTTTTCTCCTTGTTTTCTAGAATAATCCCTGGGTGATTCATCTCTGTAAAATAACTCGTCTTATCCAATGGGATATCATTTCCTGTAATAGTTTGTAAAAAAGCAAATCGTTTTTTTGTATTGCGTTTCCTAATAAATTGTAAACATTTATTAGTAGTAATTTTATAAATCCATGTCGATAATTTAGATTCCATTTTAAATTTTCCAATAGAATTAAACACCTCAACAAAAACCTCTTGTGCTATATCCTCAGCATCCTCTTTATTGGGCACAAACGAAATACATGTAGCAAACACTTTTTGTTGAAAATCATCCAACAGCTTTCCATATGCATTCGCATTATGGTTTCTTAATCCCTCTATAAATTCGTTTTCAGTCAAAAAATAAATTAAACTTATTCAAGTTTAGATGCTTAAAAAATTAAAAACTTGCGCACAAATACTTATTTTCAAAAAAACTAGGTCCTTTGCTAAGTAATTTCTATTGTGTAAAATTCTGCAGAATAAGTTCATTAAAACCTAAACAATATGGCCATTAGACACACATAAGCAATTTAAAAAATTAAATTGGAAAAAATCAAAAATCAATCTCCCTAATTCCAAAAGTTTAGATATCATTAATTTATAGAAATAATGAACAAAATCAATTAAACAATTTAGCATTTTAAGCGTACCTTTGCACCCTCAATAAAATACCATGCGATTACACAGAAACCTCTGCTTTGCAGTTATAGATGGCTTAACCTTAATTTTTAATGAAGGTAAGTACGCCGACAAAGTGATACAACAACTACTAAAACGCGATAAACGCTGGGGCTCGCGCGATCGTGGTTTTGTTGCAGAAACCACATATGATATAGTTAGATGGAAACGCCTGTATGCTGAAATAGCAGAAGTTAAAGAACCTTTTGACCGTGACAATTTATGGCGTATGTTCGCTGTTTGGGCTACTTTAAAAGGCATAAAGCTACCAGACTGGAAATATTTTGAAAACACACCTATAAGAAGAATTAAAGGTCGTTTTGACGAGCTATCTCAAGTTAGAAAACTTAGAGAATCTATTCCTGACTGGATGGATGAAGTTGGTTTAGCTGAGTTAGGTGAAGCCAATTGGTCTAAAGAAATAGCAATGCAAAACGCACAAGCAGATGTTATTTTAAGAACAAATACGCTTAAAACAACAAAAGAAAACTTACAGAATATTTTAGCAGATGCTGGAATAGAAACAGAATTTATAAAAGGTTATGACTCTGCATTAAAACTTACAGAACGAGCAAATGTATTTGTTACAGATGCATTTCAAAATGGTTTTTTTGAGGTACAAGACGCTTCATCACAATTGGTGGCCGATTTTCTAGATGTAGCACCTGGCATGAAAGTAGTAGATACTTGCGCTGGAGCTGGCGGAAAAACTTTGCATATTGCTTCTCTCATGGAAAACAAAGGACAAATTGTAGCCATGGATATCTATGAAAGTAAACTTAAAAAATTAAAAGTAAGAGCTAGACGTAATGGTGTACATAATGTAGATTTAAAAGTTATTGATTCTACAAAACCAATTAAAAAATTATATAATAAAGCAGATCGTGTGCTTATTGATGCGCCTTGTTCTGGTTTGGGTGTTTTACGTAGAAACCCAGATGCTAAATGGAAACTAGAACCTGAGTTTTTAGATAGAATTAGAGTTACTCAACAAGAAGTTTTACAACAATATTCTAAAATGGTAAAAGATGGTGGCAAATTGGTTTATGCCACTTGTTCGGTTTTACCATCAGAAAATCAAAATCAAGTAGAAGCCTTTTTAAAGTCTGAAGGAGGCGCAGATTTCACTTTAATAAAAGACAAAAAAATATTTGCACATATCTCTGGCTTTGATGGGTTTTATATGGCATTATTAGAAAAGAAAAAATAAAAAAAAAGAATTCATTTTTAAAAAGCGACTATATATGGTCGCTTTTTTTATGTTTAAAACTCGTGTATAACTCAAAATTTTCAATCCCTAATTTAGATGAAATTACACTTAAAAAAAGTAAATTTGCACTTTCTTTAAACACACACAAATCAAGACCTAATGATTCATTTCTTTGGAAACACAACCAGTAAAGTATTTGCTGTTCAAACAACAAAAGAATTATCGACTGAAACTATTTCGAAATTAACATGGCTTTTTGGCAACCAACCTAAAATAGAACAAGCATCTTTAGATGCTTTTTTTGTTGGACCTCGAGCTGCAATGATTACACCTTGGAGTACCAATGCTGTTGAGATTACTCAAAACATGGGAATTTCTGATATTATTAGAATTGAAGAATTCCAAGCAGTTGAAGAAAATTTCAATGAGTTTGATCCAATGATTTCTGAAAAATTTAGCAGTTTAAATCAACACTCTTTTACTATAGATATTCAGCCAGAACCTATTCTAAACATTGAAGATATTGCCGCTTATAACCAACAAGAAGGTTTATCGCTTAGTGATGAAGAAGTAAAGTATCTAGATGGGGTTGCTAAAAAAATTGGTCGCCCTTTAACCGATTCAGAAGTATTTGGGTTTTCACAAGTAAATTCTGAACATTGTCGACATAAAATTTTTAATGGCACATTTGTAATAGATGGAGAAGAAAAACCAACCTCTCTTTTTAAATTAATTAAAGAAACATCTAAACAACATCCAAACGATATTGTTTCGGCATATAAAGATAATGTGGCTTTTATAAAAGGCCCAAAAGTGGAACAATTCGCTCCTGAACGTGCTGATATTCCAGACTATTATACTACTAAAGATTTTGATTCTGTAATTTCACTAAAAGCAGAAACGCATAACTTCCCTACAACGGTTGAGCCCTTTAATGGAGCTGCAACTGGTGCTGGGGGTGAAATTAGAGATAGACTTGCAGGAGGAAAAGGATCTTTACCATTAGCCGGAACTGCAGTTTATATGACTTCGTATTCTAGACTAGAGGAAAACAGACCTTGGGAACAAAAGTTTGAAGCCAGAAAGTGGCTATACCAAACACCAATGGATATTTTAATAAAAGCATCAAACGGTGCTTCAGATTTTGGAAACAAATTTGGCCAACCATTAATTGTGGGTTCTGTTTTAACTTTTGAGCATAATGAAAATGCCTCTTCAAGTGATGCTAATGCAAGACGATTAGGATTCGATAAAGTAATTATGCAAGCTGGAGGTATTGGATACGGAAAAGCAGAACAAGCCTTAAAAGACACTCCTAAAGAAGGCGATAAAATCGTTATTCTTGGTGGCGAAAATTATAGAATTGGAATGGGTGGTGCTGCGGTATCATCAGCAGATACTGGTGCTTTTGCTTCGGGTATCGAATTAAATGCGGTACAACGTTCTAATCCAGAAATGCAAAAGCGTGCTGCGAATGCAGTACGTGGTATGGTAGAAAGCGATGAAAATTTTATTGTTTCTATTCATGATCATGGTGCTGGTGGACATTTAAACTGCCTATCGGAATTAGTTGAAGATACCGGCGGAAAAATAGATTTAGATGCTTTGCCTGTTGGCGACCCTACCCTATCGGATAAAGAAATTATCGGCAATGAATCTCAAGAGCGTATGGGCTTAGTGATTTCAGAAAAACATATAGAAACTTTAAACAAAATAGCAGAGCGTGAGCGTTCGCCAATGTATACCGTTGGTGATGTTACAGGCGATAACCGTTTTACCTTTCAATCTAAAACCAAAGGCAACAAACCTATGGATTTAGCTATGGAAGATATGTTTGGAAGTTCTCCTAAAACCATTATGACCGATAAAACGGTTTCTAGAAATTATAAAAACCCACGATATAAAACTAAAAATTTACAAATCTATCTTGAGCAAGTATTACAGCTCGAAGCTGTAGCCTGTAAAGATTGGTTAACAAACAAAGTAGACCGTTGTGTTGGTGGTAAAGTTGCCAAACAACAATGTGTTGGTCCTTTACAAATTCCTTTAAATAACGTAGGGGTTATGGCTCTAGATTTTAAAGGTAAAGAAGGTGTTGCAACCTCTATTGGCCACTCGCCTATTTCAGGATTAATTAATCCGGTTGCAGGAAGTAGAAATTCAATAACCGAAGCTTTAACAAACATAGTTTGGGCGCCATTAAAAGATGGTTTAAAATCGGTTTCATTATCTGCAAACTGGATGTGGCCTTGTAAAAACGAAGGTGAAGATGCTCGTTTATACGAAGCTGTAAAAGCTGTTTCAGAGTTTTCTATAGATTTAGGAATTAATGTTCCAACAGGTAAAGATTCGCTTTCAATGAAGCAAAAATATCCTGATGGCGATGTTATTTCTCCAGGTACCGTTATTATTTCGGCTGGTGCTAACTGTCATGATATTACCAAAGTTGTAGAGCCTGTTTTTAAACTAAACGGCGGAAATGTATATTATATTAATATTTCTCAAGATAATTTTAAATTAGGTGGTAGTTCATTTAACCAAGTACTAAATACTATTGGTAACGATGCGCCAAATGTAAAAGATGCGGCTTATGTTAAAACTGTATTTAACACAGTACAATCATTAATTGTTAGCGATAAAATTGCAGCAGGACACGATGTTGCTTCTGGTGGATTAATTACAACGTTATTAGAACTTTGTTTTGCAGATGTTAATTTAGGAGCAGATTTAGACCTTACTAAATTAAATGAAGAAGATTCTATAAAAGTATTATTTGCTGAAAACTCCGGACTTGTTTTACAAGCTGATGCTTCAGTTGAAAGTATACTTACAGATAACAACATTGAGTTTTTCAACCTAGGACATGTAAATAATTCTGGTACGTTAAGCATTAAAAATAACGACGATAATTTCAGTTTCGATATCACTCATAACAGAGATGTTTGGTACA
Source organism: uncultured Algibacter sp. (assembly GCF_947495675.1). Classification (GTDB taxonomy): domain Bacteria; phylum Bacteroidota; class Bacteroidia; order Flavobacteriales; family Flavobacteriaceae; genus Algibacter_B. The sequence goes on from NZ_CANLZX010000010.1 coordinate 29,939, forward strand.
AAACGTCTTTCTTATTAGACCAGAAACAAACCGCTAACGGTTTAGCTCAGGATCGTTATGATAATTATAAAAAACAACCGCTACAATATACATTCCCAGAACATTTTACTGGAAAGTTACCAGTAATTGGCAAATCAAGACCAAAAGCAGCAATTTTACGTGAAAAAGGATCAAACTCTGAACGTGAAATGGCAAACGCTATGTATTTAGCAGGTTTTGATGTTAAAGATGTACACATGACCGATTTAATTTCTGGTCGCGAAACCCTAGAGGATATTCAGTTTTTAGGAGCTGTAGGAGGTTTTAGTAATTCTGATGTTTTAGGTTCTGCTAAAGGTTGGGCTGGCGCCATTAAATACAATGAAAAAGCAAATAAAGCTATTCAAAATTTCTTTAACAGAGAAGATACACTATCCGTTGGGATTTGTAATGGGTGTCAATTATTTATGGAATTAGAAGAAATAAATCCTGACCATGAAGTTCATGGTAAAATGGGTCATAACGATTCTCATAAACATGAAAGTTCTTTTACTTCAGTTAAAATACAAGAGAATAATTCTGTAATGCTATCAACGCTTGCAGGAACTACTTTAGGCGTTTGGATTTCACATGGTGAGGGAAAATTTAATTTACCTTACACCGAAGACAAATATCAAATTGTAGCAAAATATGGTTATGAAGGATATCCGCATAATCCTAATGGCTCAGATTTTAATACTGCTATGATGAGTGATAAAACGGGTCGCCATTTAGTAACAATGCCTCATATTGAACGCTCAACATTCCAATGGAATTGGGCAAATTATCCTAACGGACGTAAAGACGAGGTTTCTCCTTGGCTTGAAGCCTTTGTGAATGCTAGACTTTGGATTGAAAAGAACTAATAATCCAAATTAATAAATTAAAAGCCTCGAAACATTAAATGTTTCGAGGCTTTTTTAGTTTACAATTAATTATAAAACTGCTTTTATAGCCGCCTGAGCAGTTACTAATCTTGCAATTGGCACACGATAAGGAGAACAACTTACATAATCCATACCTACATTGTAACAAAATTCAACTGAGCTTGGTTCACCTCCATGCTCACCACAAATACCCACTTTTAAATTAGGTTTTGTACTTCTACCACGTTGCGTACCAATTTTAATTAATTGCCCAACGCCTTCTTGATCTAACACTTCAAAAGGGTCCACTTTTAAAATACCTTTCTCAATATAAATTGGTAAAAACTTACCAGCATCATCACGCGAATAACCAAAAGTCATTTGCGTTAAATCGTTTGTTCCAAAAGAGAAAAAATCTGCTTTTTCGGCAATTTTATCTGCCATTAAAGCTGCTCTAGGAATTTCTATCATAGTTCCAACTAAATATTCAACTTTATCATTTCTTTCTTTAAAAATGATATTAGCAGTAGTTCTAATAATTTCTTCCTGAGCTTCAAACTCTTTTACTGTACCAATTAATGGCACCATAATTTCTGGTTTACAAATAATACCTCTTTCTTTTAAATTTAAAGCAGCCTCAATAATAGCTCGTGTTTGCATTTCTGTAATTTCAGGATAGGTGTTACCCAATCTACAACCTCTATGGCCTAACATTGGATTAAACTCCTCTAGTTCGGCTACTTTATTTTTTACGGCTTGTAAAGAAATATGCATTTCTTCTGCAAGGTCTTTTTGTGTTGCTAATTGATGAGGCACAAACTCATGCAAAGGTGGATCTAACAAACGAATGGTAACAGCTAATCCTTCCATAGCTTCAAAAATGCCTTCAAAATCTGCACGTTGCATTGGTAATAAATCTGTAAGTGCGGCTTTCCTACCTTTAATAGTATCTGCAAGAATCATTTCACGCATGGCTTTAATTCTATCTAACTCAAAGAACATATGTTCTGTTCGTGTGAGTCCTATACCTTGTGCTCCAAAACTACGTGCTATTCTAGCATCTTTAGGGCTATCTGCATTAGTACGCACTTTCATTTGTGCATATTTATCAGATAGTTTCATAATTTCAGCAAACTCGCCACTTAATTCTGGCTCAATAGTAGCTACTTTCCCTTCGATAATATTTCCTGTAGAACCATTTAGTGAAATCCAGTCACCTTCATGATATTTATGGTCACCAACTGTTAATGTTCTACTCTTATAATTAATTTTTAATGCACCAGCACCAGAAATACAACATTTACCCATACCACGAGCTACAACAGCCGCATGCGAAGTCATACCTCCTCGTGCTGTTAAAATACCTTTAGCAATATTCATCCCTTCCAAATCTTCGGGAGAAGTTTCTATACGAACAAGAATACTGTTTTTAAACTTATTAGCTTCATCTGCAAAAAATACAATCTTACCTGTTGCAGCACCAGGAGACGCAGGTAATCCTTGTGCAATTACATCAGCTTCTTTTAGAGCTTTGGGATCAAAAACTGGATGCAATAACTCATCTAATTTATTAGGCTCTACAAGCAACAAAGCCTCTTGTTCATTAATCATGCCTTCTTTTAATAAGTCCATAGCAATTTTAACCATGGCAGCACCTGTACGTTTTCCATTTCGGGTTTGCAAAATCCACAATTTCCCATCTTGAATAGTAAATTCCATATCCTGCATATCTCGATAATGCTTTTCAAGCTTATCTTGATAATCATTTAGCTCGTTAAAAATAGTGGGCATTAATTCTTCTAAAGAAGGATAATTTTCTAATCTATCTTGCTCATCAATTTTTGCTAATTCCGCCCAACGTTGAGAACCTAATTTAGTGATTTGCTGAGGTGTTCTTACCCCTGCAACAACATCTTCACCTTGTGCATTAATTAAATATTCTCCGTTAAAAACATTCTCACCGGTGCCTGCATCTCGTGTAAAACAAACACCTGTTCCAGAATTTTCACCCATATTACCATAAACCATTGCCTGTACGTTTACAGCTGTTCCCCAATCTGAAGGATAACCGTGCATGTTTCGATAATAAATGGCTCTATCACCATTCCAACTATTAAATACAGCTATTACAGCACCCCATAATTGATCCCAAGGGTTTGTTGGAAAATCATGACCTGTTCTCTTTTTTACTGCATCTTTAAAATCATAAACCAAATCTTTTAAATCTTGAACCGTAAACTCTGTATCTAGCTTAATACCTCTTTTTTCTTTAAGATGCTCCATGATTTCTTCAAAAGGATCAATATCTTCTTTAGAAGCTGGTTTCATTCCTAAAACTACACCTCCATACATTTGGATAAAACGACGGTAAGAATCCCACGCGAATATCTCATTATTAGTTTTTTTTGCTAAACCGATTACCACATGATCATTCATACCTAAATTAAGAACAGTATCCATCATACCTGGCATAGAAACTCTTGCTCCAGAACGAACTGATATTAGCAATGGATTTTCTTTATCGCCAAAAGTTGTACCCATTTGAGCCTCAATATTTGCTATTGATGCTTCAACCTCTTCTTTTATCATTGCTACTATTGCATCTTTCCCTAAAAGATTGTATTCTGTACAAACCTCAGTAGTTATTGTAAACCCTGGAGGAACTGGTATTCCTATTGAGCTCATTTCTGCTAAATTTGCTCCTTTACCTCCTAAAAGGTTTTTCATTTTACTGTTGCCATCTGCTGTTTTGTTTCCAAATCTGAAAACTCGAGCTTTTACATTTTCAAGTATTTCCATAATATTTGTGTTTTAATTTTCCTTTATAAAAGTCTATTAAATTAAGAATTTACAAGAAAAACTATAATGATAAATATCATATTTAGAGATATTTACAACAAAAAAACACCTCCAAAATTGGAGGTGTTTTAACTACTAAATTAAAGTTTATGAAAACTTAAAAAATTTGACTATTTTTAAATTACAAGTAAGGTAGTATTCCATAACTTGATTCTAGCATTCCTACAGCTAGCATTGCTACAATACAAATAATTAATATACTTAAAGGAATTACCCACCTATCTATAAGCGAGAGACTTTTAGGTCTATCTTTATCTCCTATTAATCCATTATTATCTAAAAACATTGCTAAAGCCCAAGCTAATACCGGATTTGTAACCATCGCTGTGAAAATACAGATACCTGCAGCTTGAGAACAAGAACTTTTTTTAACCATTTGTATACCAGCTTCAATCATAGGTAAAAATACTCCAACTAATAAAGCAATAGCTCTTACAGGAGGCCAAACTGCGACATCCATAGGAGTTCCTAAAATAGCTACTGCCATAACCATTATACCCAAAAGAATAGCACCACCTGGTATGGGTCTTTTTGCAATAGCTGCTGGAATCATATATGTACCCCAAGATGATGTAATGTTACCACCACCAACAGCTGTACCAACCATTTGTCTTATTGAACACATAGTCATTGTATCATCAACATCCATCAATACTTTTTCTGATTTTTTAGGATAATTTAATTCTTGAAAAATACGATGTCCTAAAAAATCTGGAGACCACATGGCAACTGCCAAAATAGCAAATGGCAAAGAGGCTATAAAATGTTGTGAATTAGGCAAACCTAGCATCCAACCTTCCTCGGTACTTCCCCACCAATATGCTGGATTAAGATTTGGTAACCCCATTTGTGTTGTAAACTGAAGATCGAAACTTGCACCACCAATTAAAGCTATTGCTAATGCTGTAATGGCACAGGCAGGAATTGCTAACCAACGTTTTTCAATTCTAGCCAAATAGCTATATAGAATAACTGTAGCACCTAAAATAACTAGCCCAAGATACCCCATAGAGCCCGCTTCAACTGCTGTTGATTCAAGACCCATACTCCATGACTGAATAGTCTTAATTTGAACCAATGCCCCAGAAAACCCTAAGAAAATCAATAACCCTCCAGCAACACCTTTACTGGTTAAATTTACCAATCGAGACCCTCCTTTAAAAAAACTAAGAAGAAGCCCAAATACACCAATTAAAATAGCTAAAGCTAATGGATGGGCTCCTGCTAAAGCAATACTAGCAATAAGAGGAATCATTGGTCCATGATTTCCAGCTAAATTTGCTCTAGGATTAAAAAATCCAGAAGCTAAAATAACAAATAAAAATGCCGGTATTAACATTTCAACTCGAGACACTTCTATGGCAAATTCTTTACCAAGTGTAATATGATCCCAAGCCTCTGTTAATCCTTCTGCCCATGCCATCATTACTGATGAATACATGGCAATAATACCTAGTGTTCCAGCAAGTGCTGGCACCAAGTCTTCCCATTCAAATTTAAAATCCCTACCTGGCAAGTTTAGTTTATACCTTTTAGGTTTCATGATTTGTAATTCATGATCTAAATATTCGGAACGAGTAGCAAACTCTGATGCCGGTTTATGTAGTTCTTTATAAGTATCTTTCATGCTGTAATATTTATCTGGCCTGAAATTATTTTTTTAAAATTTTTTAATTAATCTTAAGTTTTAATTAATCTATTATTCAATTTTATTAAAATTAAACTTAAGATTAAAACATAGTTATAAGTAGGTAAAACAATAATTTAAATTATTGATAACCTATTAAAAACTAATAAGGTGTTTTGAAAAATATAAATATGAACTTTCAAAGTGTTAAGAGTAATATTAATTAATCTTAACTTCTTTAAAATATTTACTTAAAATATTAGATGCTTCGTCCAACTCTTCTTTTGTGTTTTCGCGAGCATCTTTTAATTGATACTCCCAACCTAAGGCTTCCCATTTATGAATTCCTAATTTATGATATGGTTGAATTTCAATTTTCTCAATAGTTTTGTAATCCTTAAAAAACGCGCCCATTTGATGAAGCAATTCTGGTTTACTAGTAATTTCAGGAATTAACACATAACGCAGCCACATTTTTTTTCCTGAGGCTTCTCTATAGTTCGCAAAAGTAAATGTGGTTTCTTTATTACGCTTACCTGTTAATGCCTCATAACCTTCTTCTGTCATGTGCTTAATATCAAGCATTACTAAATCGGCATAATCATCTAATAATGTTTTAGTAAAATGATTAAGTACACGCCCATTGGTATCAATATTTGTGTTTATACCTTCTTCTTTTAATCTTTTAAAAAAAGGTACTAGTTCTTTTGATTGTAATAAAGGTTCACCTCCTGAAACAGTAACGCCTCCTCTTTTGCCAAAGTATGACTTTTGTTTTAAAGCCATTTGTACTAACTCTTCAATGTGGTATTCTTTACCTCCATGAGTATCAATAGTATCAGGATTATGGCAATACAGGCATTTTAATTTACAGCCTTGCAAAAAAATAACCATTCTTATTCCTGGTCCATCGTGTGTTCCGAAAGATTCAATAGAATGAACTCTTAATATGTTTTCTTTTGATTGGATAACTTAGTGTTTTAAAAATTAACATCTGAAAAAGAAGCTTTTTACACTTCATTTTTCAGATGCATTCAAAAATAAATATAAATAAAGTTTAGATGGATTCGTGGAAAGAGCGTGTTATAACTTCCATTTGTTGCTCTCTAGTTAATCTAACAAAATTCACAGCATAACCTGAAACTCTAATTGTTAATTGTGGGTATTCTTCTGGGTGTTCCATCGCATCAAGTAAAGTGTCTTTATCTAAAACATTTACATTTAAGTGATGTGCGTTTCTAGAAAAATAACCATCTAAAATAGTTCCTAAATTTTCAACTCTTTCTTCTTCATTAGAACCTAAAGATTTAGGTACTATTGAGAAAGTATTAGAAATACCATCTTGAGAATCTTTATAATCAATTTTAGCTACAGAGTTTAATGATGCAATAGCTCCTTGAGAATCTCTACCATGCATTGGATTAGCTCCTGGTGCAAATGGCACTCCTTTTGCTCTACCATCTGGAGTTGCTCCTGTTTTCTTACCGTATACTACATTTGATGTAATTGTTAATACAGACATTGTTGGTTCTGCATTTTTATAAACTGCTAATTTTTTTAATTCATCATTAAAATCAGCTACTGCTTTAGCAGCTAGTACATCAACACGATCATCATCATTACCATAGCAAGGGAATTCACCTTCAATTTTAAAATCTACTGTTAAACCTTCTTCATTTCTAATTGGTTTTACTTTAGCATATTTAATAGCTGATAATGAATCGGCTACAATTGATAAACCTGCAATACCATAAGCGATATTAATACTAGGGTTTGTGTCAATTAAAGCCATTTGAGCTTTTTCGTAGTAGTATTTATCGTGCATGTAGTGAATAATATTCATTGAATCGTTATACACTCTAGCTACTTCTTTCATGGCAATTTTAAAATTACTCATTACTTTATCGAAATCTAAATACTCCATATCTAATGGTTCAATACCATCAACCATTTGAGTTCCTGTAATTTCACATTTACCACCATTAATAGCTAATAATAATGTTTTAGCTAGGTTTGTACGTGCACCAAAGAACTGGATAGATTTTCCTAATGCTTGGTAAGATACACAACATGCAATACCATAATCATCAGAACCTCTATTAGTTCTCATCATTTCATCATTTTCAAACTGAATTGAAGATGTATCAATAGCTACTTTTGCACAGTAATCTTTAAAGTTTTGTGGTAATTTTTCAGACCAAAGAATTGTCATATTTGGCTCTGGTGATGGGCCTAAGTTGTAAAGAGTGTTTAAGAAACGGAAAGACGTTTTAGTTACTTTAGTTCTTCCATCGTCAAACATACCTCCAATTGCTTCAGTTACCCAAGTTGGATCTCCAGCAAATATTTCATCATAAGCACTCATTCTTAAATGACGTACCATTCTTAATTTCATTACAAATTGATCGATAAATTCTTGAGCTTCTTCCTCATTAATTAATCCTTCTTGTAAATCATTTTCAATAAATATATCTAAAAATGTAGACACATTACCAAGAGACATTGCTGCACCATCTTGCTCTTTTACAGCTGCTAAATAAGCCATATAAGTCCATTGTACAGCTTCTTTTGCATTTTCTGCAGGACGTGTAAGATCTAAACCATATTTAGCTCCTAACTCTATCATTTCTTTTAATGCAGAAATTTGATCTGATACTTCTTCGCGTAAACGAATTACAGCATCTGTCATTGGGCCAACTATTTTAGCTTTGTCTTCTTTTTTACATTGAATTAAATAATCAATACCATATAATGCAATACGACGATAATCTCCAATTACACGACCTCTTGCATAATTATCAGGTAATCCTGTTAAAAATCCTAATGAACGGAATTTTTTAATTTCAGCATTATATGCAGAAAAAACACCATCATTATGAGTCTTTACATATTTTGAAAATAATTCTGTTAAATTATCATTAGGTTTTACGCCTTGCTCAGATAAAGCTTTTTGAACCACTTTAAAACCTCCAAAAGGTTTCATAGTTCTTTTTAATAACTCATCTGTTTGTAAACCTACAATTACTTCATTTTCTTTATCGATATAACCAGCTTCAAAAGCACTTACCGTAGAAATAGTATCAGTATCTAATGAACGAACGCCATTATTTTTTCTTTCTTCTTGTGTCGCTTGCTTACAGATTTCCCATAATTTTTCAGTTTTTGCACTTGGGCCAACTAAAAACTCATGAGTTCCATAATAAGGTGTAATGTTTTGGATAACAAAATCTCTAACATCAATCTTATCAATCCAGGTTCCATTTTTAAACTGTTTTACTTCCATCTCTATCTTTATTTAATATTTCTAAAATTTATATATATTTTGATACTCCAAAGATAGATGCTGACTTAAAATAAAAAGATGACAATTGTCAGTAAACTATTGAAAAACAATGAAATCAAAAATTCGTAAAATTTATACAACAAAATTAAGCATTTTATAAAACTAGTAAGGGTTTATTCATTTTTTAATTAATTTTAACATACAATTTTACAAATACTAAATTGCTTATAGTCAAGTTTTTCGGTCTTGATGCCAAAAATTCAATGGATAGTCATGCAGAACTGTATTTGAAAATCCTTTAAATTTTCATACTTTGCATCGTTGGACTTTAAAGATTCCCTATGAAAGAGATTACAAGACTTTTTGATTTTCCATATTATCAATTAGAAAATAAACCTAATGACGCCGCTTTAGTAACTAAGTATAATGGCGAATGGGTAAAAACATCTACACAAGAATATATAGACAAAGCAAACGCAATTAGTAGAGCTTTATTAAAACTTGGTGTAAAAAAAGATGATAGAATTGCTCTAATATCTACAACAAATAGAACAGAATGGAATATTATGGATATTGGAATACTGCAAATTGGTGCACAAAACATTCCTATATATCCAACTATTTGTGCAGAAGATTATGAATATGTTTTAAATCATAGCGAATCAACTTATTGTTTTGTATCTGATGAAGAGGTTCTTGAAAAAGTTAATAAGGTTAAAAAAAATACAGGATTAAAAGAAGTTTATTCTTTCGATCATATTGAAGGTTGCAAACACTTTTCTGAATTATTAGAATTAGGTAAAGACCCTTCAAACCAAATGGAAGTAGAAACCAGAAAAGACAATGTTAAGCCTTCAGATTTAGCAACTATAATATATACATCTGGTACTACAGGTAAGCCAAAAGGAGTCATGCTATCTCATTGGAATATTACTAGTAACACCTTAGACAGCGCTCCAAGAGTGCCTTTAAAAGAAGGCCCAAATAGAGTATTGAGTTTTTTACCTATATGCCATGTTTTCGAGCGTGTACTTATTTATGTTTATCAACATGCTGGTGCCTCTATATATTTTGCTGAGGCAATAGATAAAATAGGTGACAATGCTAAAGAGATTAATCCCAACATGATGAGTGTTGTACCTAGGCTTCTTGAAAAAGTGTATGATAAAATAATGGCAAAAGCAGAAGAGCTTTCTGGAATAAAAAAAACGTTATTTTATTGGGCTGTTTCTTTAGCAGAGGTTTGGGAACCATACAAAAAAAAAGGTGCTTGGTACGAATTTAAATTAAGTATTGCCAACAAACTAATTTTTAGTAAGTGGCGCGAAGCCCTTGGTGGTGAATTACATACCATGGTATCTGGTAGTGCTGCACTTCAACCACGTTTAACAAGAATATTTTCGGCTGCTGGAATGCAGATAATGGAAGGTTATGGGTTAACAGAAACCTCTCCTGTAGTATCTGTTGGCAAATATAAAAACAACATGTTTAAAGTAGGTTGTGTAGGAATACCTATAGATAATGTTGAAGTTAAAATAGCCGAAGATGGTGAAATTTTAATTAAAGGCCCTAACGTTATGATGGGGTATTATAAAGACCCAGAAAAAACAGCTAGTGTGATGACTGGTGACTATTTTCATACAGGTGACAAAGGAGAAATTGACTCTGATGGATTCTTAAAAATTACAGGACGTAAAAAAGAAATGTTTAAAACATCTGGAGGTAAATACATTATCCCAACATTACTTGAAAACGAGCTTAAACAATCTCGTTTTATAGAACAAATAATGGTGATTGGCGAGGGGGAAAAAATGCCAGCCGCCTTAATTCAACCTAATTTCGAGTTTATTAACGAATGGATTGAACGTAAAAATCATCCTGTTGGAAATTCCTTTGAAGATATTGCTAATTCTGAAATCATTCAAAAAAGAATTCAAAGGGAGGTTGACAAATGCAATCAAAAATTCGGAAAGTGGGAACAAATTAAACGTTTTGAATTAACTCCTGATGTTTGGTCTATTGATGATGGACATCTTACACCAACCATGAAAATGAAAAGAGATTTTATTAAAAACATGTATAAAAATTTAATTGAAAAAATTTATAGACCTTAATAATTAAAGATCCTATTTCAATTAAGGAATATATTTTATTATTAAAAGAAAAAAACCGTTATAACTCAAACCATTTCAGCTAAATAATTAATAATCAATTATAATTTTACAAAAAATACTATGCATGCATAGTATTTTTTTTTATATTTGAACGCATTAACAAATAAACATGAAGGAAAAAACCATTGATTATGTACTAAGAACAACATGGCTTACAGTTCAAAAAATGTACAATGAAGAAGCCGCAAAATTTGAAAGCACAATGGCAACTGGTTTTACATTGCTAAGTATTGATCCTGAGAAAGGAACTCCTTCAACAGCCTTAGGCCCTAAAATGGGAATGGAAGCAACAAGTTTATCTAGGATTTTAAAAACCATGGAAAATAGAGGATTAATAACAAGAAAACCAAACCCTAATGACGGACGCGGTGTTATTATTAATCTAACCGATTTTGGTATTGAAAAAAGAGAATATTCAAAAGAAAAAGTATTGTTATTTAACGAAGCTATAAAAAATAATATTTCAGAAGAAAAACTAATACATTTCTTTGAAGTAGCCGATGTTATTAATGACATGGTTTGTAACAAAAAAATATACAATCAATCTGATAGTTAAAAAAACAATGAGCAAACGAAGAATTAAAAAAATAGCCATTATTGGCTCTGGAATTATGGGAAGTGGCATTGCATGTCATTTCGCTAATATTGGTGTAGAAGTCCTTTTATTAGATATAGTTCCAAGAGAACTTAACGACAAAGAAAAAGCTAAAGGCTTAACTTTAGAAGATAAGGTAGTTAGAAATAGATTGGTTAATGATGCGCTTACTGCATCGTTAAAATCTAAACCATCTCCAATTTATCATCAAGATTTCGCTAGTAGAATTACTACCGGTAATTTAGAAGACGACATAGCTAAAGTGGGCGATGTAGATTGGATTATGGAAGTTGTAGTCGAAAGACTAGACATCAAGAAAATGGTGTTCGAAAACTTAGAAAAATATCGTAAACCAGGAACCTTAATTACGTCTAACACCTCTGGTATTCCTATAAAGTTTATGAGCGAAGGTCGTAGTGAAGACTTCCAGAAACATTTCTGCGGTACTCACTTCTTTAACCCAGCGCGTTACTTAAAATTATTCGAAATTATTCCAGGACCAAAAACAGATGCTTCTGTATTAGAGTTTTTGAATGGTTATGGCGAGCAATTTCTTGGAAAAACATCGGTAGTAGCTAAAGACACTCCTGCATTTATTGGTAACAGAATTGGTATTTTCAGCATTCAGAGTTTATTCCATGCTGTTAAGGATTTAGATTTAACTATCGAAGAAGTCGATAAATTATCTGGACCAGTAATTGGTCGTCCTAAATCAGCAACCTTCCGTACTGTAGATGTTGTTGGGTTAGATACTTTGGTTCACGTAGCAAATGGTATTGCAGAAAACTGCCCTAACGACGAACGATTAGAGCTGTTTAAACTACCAGGTTTCATCAAAACAATGATGAAAAACAAATGGTTAGGAAGTAAAACAGGTCAAGGTTTTTACAAAAAACAAGTATCTCCAGATGGGAAAAAAGAAATTTTATCACTTGACTTAAACACACTAGAATATCGTTCTGCTAAACGTGCAAAATTTGCAACTTTAGAACTTACGAAAACGATTGATAAGGTTGTTGACCGATTTAAGGTATTAGTAAAAGGAAAAGATAAAGCTGGTCAATTCTACAGAAAAAGCTTTGCAGCCTTATTTGCTTATGTTTCAAATAGAATTCCTGAAATAACAGACGATTTATATAAAATTGATGATGCTATGAAAGCGGGGTTTGGATGGGAACATGGTCCTTTCCAAATTTGGGATGCTATAGGCGTTGAAAAAGGTATTGAAATTATGAAAGCTGAAGGTTTAGAGCCTGCTGCTTGGGTAAACGAAATGTTAGCTTCTGGAAATTCTTCTTTTTACACCGTAAAAGAAGGCGCGAGTTATGCTTACGATATTCCTAAGAAATCACAAGAAAAAATTCCAGGACAAAACAGTTTCATTATTTTAGATAACATTAGAAAATCTAACGAAGTATTTAAGAATTCTGGAGTTGTTATTGAAGATTTAGGAGATGGCATCTTAAACTGCGAGTTCCAATCTAAAATGAATACTATTGGTGGCGATGTTCTTGCAGGATTAAATAAGGCTATTGATTTAGCCGAAAAAGATTTTGCTGGTTTAGTTGTTGGTAATCAAGCTGCAAACTTCTCTGTTGGTGCCAACATTGGAATGATTTTCATGATGGCTGCAGAGCAAGAGTACGACGAGCTTAACATGGCTATTAAATATTTCCAAGACACCATGATGCGTATGCGTTATTCTTCAATCCCAACTATTTCTGCACCTCACGGTATGGCTTTAGGTGGTGGTTGTGAATTATCATTACACGCCGATAAAGTAGTTGCTGCAGCAGAAACCTACATGGGACTCGTAGAGTTTGGTGTTGGTGTGATCCCTGGTGGTGGAGGTTCTAAAGAAATGGCCTTAAGAGCATCAGATACATTTAGAAAAGGAGATGTGCAATTAAACACACTTCAAGAGTACTTTTTAACTATTGGTATGGCTAAAGTATCAACTTCGGCTTACGAGGCTTTTGATATGGGCGTATTACAAAAAGGAAAAGATGTTGTGGTTGTTAATAAAGACCGACAAATTGCAGTTGCAAAACAACATGCTATGTTAATGGCTAATACTGGTTATACACAACCTGTAAAACGTAAAGATGTAAAAGTACTTGGTAAACAAGCTTTAGGTATGTTTTTAGTAGGAACAGATTCTATGAAAGACTCCAACTACATTTCTGAACACGACATGAAAATTGCTAATAAACTAGCCTACGTTATGGCTGGTGGAGATTTATCTGAGCCAACTTTAGTTAGCGAGCAATATTTATTGGATTTAGAGCGTGAAGCCTTCCTAAGTTTATGTACAGAGCGTAAAACTTTAGAACGTATTCAGCATATGTTAACCAAAGGTAAACCTTTAAGAAACTAAAAAAATGAAAACAGCATATATAGTAAAAGCATATAGAACAGCAGTTGGTAAAGCACCAAAAGGCGTGTTCCGTTTTAAAAGAACAGATGAATTGGCAGCAGAAACCATCAAATATATGATGAAAGAATTGCCAGGATTAGACCCAAAGCGTATCGACGATGTTATTGTTGGTAACGCTATGCCAGAAGGTTCTCAAGGATTAAATATGGCGCGTTTAATCTCGCTTATGGGATTAGAAGTTATTGATGTTCCAGGTGTCACCGTAAACCGCTTTTGTTCTTCAGGAGTTGAAACTATTGGTATGGCTACAGCAAAAATTCAAGCTGGAATGGCCGATTGTATTATAGCCGGTGGTGCAGAAAGCATGAGTAGCGTGCCTATGACAGGTTTTAAACCAGAACTGAATTATGATGCGATTGTAAAAGCAGGTCATGAAGATTATTATTGGGGCATGGGTAATACTGCCGAAGCTGTTGCAAAACAGTTTAATGTATCTCGTGAAGACCAAGATGAGTTCGCATTTAATTCGCACATGAAAGCATTAAGAGCGCAAGCTGAAAATCGTTTTCAAGATCAAATAGTACCTATTGAAGTAGAGCAAACTTACATTGATGCAAACGGAAAGAAAGCAACAAAAACGTATACCGTAACTAAAGATGAAGGACCTCGTGCAGGAACTAGTAAAGAAGCCTTAGCAAAACTAAGAGCTGTATTTGCTGCTGGAGGAAGTGTTACAGCTGGTAATTCATCGCAAATGAGTGATGGCGCTGCTTTTGTAATGGTTATGAGTGAAGACATGGTTAAAGAACTAGGTTTAGAGCCAATTGCAAGAATGGTAAACTATGCTGCTGCAGGTGTTGAGCCGCGTATTATGGGTATCGGACCAGTAAAAGCTATTCCTAAAGCATTAAAACAAGCAGGATTAAAACAAGACGATTTAGCTCTTATTGAATTGAATGAAGCCTTTGCTTCTCAATCGTTAGCAGTAATTAGAGAGTTAAACCTTAACCCAGATATTATTAACGTAAATGGCGGTGCTATTGCGTTGGGGCATCCACTAGGATGTACTGGAGCGAAATTATCAGTACAGCTTTTTGACGAAATGCGTAAGCAAGACATGAAAGGTAAATATGGAGCAGTTACCATGTGTGTAGGAACAGGTCAAGGGGCTTGTGGAATATTCGAATTTTTAAACTAATAAAGAACTAAATACAAAAATATAAAATGGAAGCAAATGAAAAAGACATCTTAAGAGGTGGTCAATTCTTAGTAAAAGAAACAAATTGTGAAGATGTGTTTACTCCTGAAGACTTTTCAGAAGAGCAAACAATGATGAAGGAATCCGTAATGGAATTTAATGATCGTGAAATTATTCCTCACAAAGCACGTTTCGAAGCTAAAGATTATGCATTAACAGAAGACGTTATGCGTAAAGCTGGAGATATGGGCTTTTTAAGTGTTGCTGTTCCTGAAGCTTATGGTGGTATGGGAATGGGCTTTGTTTCTACCGTATTAACTTGCGATTATATTTCGTCTGGTACAGGTTCTTTTAGTACTGCTTTTGGTGCGCATACAGGAATTGGTACCATGCCAATTACCTTATACGGAACAGAGGAACAAAAACAAAAATATGTACCAAAATTAGCATCTGGCGAGTGGTTTGGAGCTTACTGTTTAACAGAGCCTGGAGCTGGATCTGATGCAAACTCTGGTAAAACAACTGCCGAACTTTCTGCAGATGGAAAATCATATAAAATTAACGGTCAAAAAATGTGGATCTCAAATGCAGGTTTTTGTAGTTTGATGATTGTTTTTGCCCGTATTGAAGACGATAAAAACATTACTGGGTTTATTGTAGAATATGATAGCGCAAACCCAAATGGCATTGTCTTAGGCGAAGAAGAGCATAAATTAGGTATTCGTGCATCTTCTACACGTCAAGTATTTTTTAACGATACAGTTGTACCTGCAGAAAATATGTTAGCAGGTCGTGGTGAAGGTTTTAAAATTGCAATGAACGCCCTTAACGTGGGTCGTATTAAATTAGCTGCTGCTTGTTTAGATTCGCAAAGACGCATCTTATCAACTGCTGTAAATTATGCTAATGAGCGCAAACAATTTAAAACACCAATAGCAAATTTTGGTGCCATTAAAACTAAACTGGCTGAAATGGCTGCTAGTGCCTATGCAGGTGAATCTGCAACGTATAGAGCTGCTAAAAACATTGAAGATAGAATTGCTCTTCGCGAAGCTGCTGGAAACTCGCATCAAGAAGCAGAGCTTAAAGGTGTAGAGGAATATGCTATTGAGTGTTCTATTTTAAAAGTTGCGGTATCTGAAGATGTACAAAACGCTGCGGATGAAGGTATCCAGATTTTTGGTGGTATGGGATTCTCTGAAGAAACTCCAATGGAATCTGCTTGGAGAGATGCTCGTATTGCTCGTATTTACGAAGGAACTAACGAAATTAATAGAATGTTAGCCGTTGGTATGTTAGTTAAAAAGGCTATGAAAGGACATGTTGATTTATTAGGTCCTGCGCAAGCCGTTCAAGAAGAACTAATGGGTATACCATCTTTTGATACTCCAGATTATTCTGAATTATTTTCTGAAGAAAAAGAAATGATTAAGAAGCTTAAAAAGACGTTCTTAATGGTTGCTGGTGGTGCGGTTCAAAAGTTTGGTCCAAAATTAGAAGACCACCAACAGTTATTAATTGCAGCTGCCGATATTTTAATTGAAATCTACATGGCAGAATCTGCAATTTTAAGAACAGAGAAAAACGTTAAACGTACTAGCGAAGCTGAACAAGCTGCCCAAATCGCGATGGCTAAACTATATTTATATCATGCCGTAGATATCGTTGAAGAAAAAGGAAAAGAAAGTATTATTTCTTTTGCTGAAGGCGACGAACAACGTATGATGTTAATGGGTCTTAAGCGATTTACTAAATACGCAAACTACCCAGATATTGTAGATTTACGTATCGAGATAGCAGAAAAAGTTAAAGCAGAAAACAAATACTGTTTCTAACCATAGTAACTATAGAGTGACTAACTCAATTTTTAAAAAACGCTTCGAAATTTATTTCGAGGCGTTTTTTTATTAATTTAGTTGAAAATCAAAAAAAATGAAATCAATTTTTATTGTTTGTTTATGCTTCTTCTCCTCTACTATTCTTGCACAAGGCGATAAAATCCTAGAACCCAAACTAGAAAATATTGCGTGGATTGCAGGACATTGGAAAGGCGAAGCTTTTGGCGGTAAAACCGAAGAAATATGGAGCGAACCATCGGGTGGTTCTATGATGGCTACCTTCAAGTTAATTAACGATGGTAGTGTTTCATTCTATGAAATTGAAATAATCAGAGAAATTGAAAACTCGTTAATACTTCAGCTAAAACATTTTAATAATGATTTAAAAGGTTGGGAAACTAAAGATGAAACCATCGATTTTCCATTACAAAAAATCACCGCTTCTAAAGTTGTATTTGATGGCATGACTTTTGAAAAAGTAAACACTAACGAAATGAATGTTTATGTAGACATTCACCAAAAAGATGGATCTATTGAAACGGTAAAATTCAATTACACCAAGTAGAAAAATTAACAAACACTTAATAACCTTTTTATTTAAATTGCCAAAAACTAAAAATTGATGAAAAATACCTACTATATACTAATTGCCTTTTTACTTTCACCTTTATTATATTTAAATGCTCAAGGATTACTTTCAGAAAACACAAATTTCACAAAACAAGATAGCTTAAGAGGCTCCATTACTCCGCAGCGCGAATGGTGGGATTTAACCTATTATCATCTAGACATAAAAGTAGACCCAGAAAACAAATTCATTTCTGGAAAAAACACCATTTCCTATAAAGTTTTAAAAAGCGATTCTATAATGCAAATTGATTTGCAATCGCCAATGAAGTTTTTAAAAGCGGTTCAAAACGGTAAAGAATTAAAAGTACGCCATGAAGGTAATGCGCATTTTATTTCATTAGTTGACAATCAAAACATCAATGACATTAACTCGGTCGAGGTCTATTATGAAGGTCATCCAAGGGAAGCTGTAAATGCACCATGGGACGGCGGGATTTCTTGGAAAAAAGATAAAAACGGTAAGGATTTTATTGCCTCGTCATGCCAAGGACTAGGCGCAAGTGTTTGGTGGCCTTGTAAAGACCACATGTATGATGAAGTAGAAGGCATGAAAATAAGTGTAAACGTACCTAGCCATTTAACCAATGTATCGAATGGAAGGCTAATACTTGTAGAACGTATTGGCGACACTAAAACATTCCATTGGGAAGTAAAAAGTCCAATAAATAACTACGGCGTAAATATTAATATTGGCGATTACGCTAATTTTTCTGAAGTTTATGATGGCCAAGGCGGAAATTTAGACCTTGATTATTATGTGCTTAGCTACAACCTAGAAAAAGCCAAAGAACAATTTAAACAAGTACCTATGATGCTTAAAGCATTCGAGCATTGGTTTGGTCAATACCCATTTTACAGAGATAGTTTTAAGCTTGTTGAAGCACCGTATTTAGGCATGGAGCACCAAAGTTCGGTAACCTATGGTAATGGCTACCAAAACGGCTATTTGGGTAACGATTTGTCGAGAACAGGTTGGGGTTTAAAGTTCGACTTTATAATTATACATGAATCCGGGCACGAGTGGTTTGCCAATAATATTACCAATAAAGACATAGCCGATATGTGGATACATGAAAGCTTTACCGCATATTCCGAAAGCTTGTATTTAGATTATCATTTTGGAAAAGAGGCCGGAGCAGAATATGTTATTGGCACCCGAGCTAATATTCAAAATGACAGCCCTTTGATTGGGCAGTATAATGTTAATAATGAAGGCTCTGGCGACATGTATTACAAAGGAGCAAATATGCTGCATACGCTAAGACAACTTATAAAAGATGACGAAGTTTGGAGAAAAATTTTGCGTAAAATGAATGTGAAATTTTATCATCAAACGGTAACAACACAACAGATAGAAAACTTTTTATCGTATGAAACAACTATAGATTTATCTGCTTTTTTTAATCAATATTTAAGAACCACAAAAATTCCGGTTTTAGAATATTCAATAAATAAGAAAGTTTTAAAATACCGATGGACTAATTGCGTTGAAGGTTTCGAAATGCCTATTGAAGTAAAAATTAATGATGAAGACCAATGGATTTCGCCTAAAGCTGAATGGAATACTTTAACCTTAGATTCTAAAATAGATAATGTAGAAGTGGATATTGATTTTTATGTTGAAAGCAAAAAGATATAATCCTTTTGGAAACACCAGAACTCTATTTTAAAACTGATACCGAATGGCGCACATGGCTTCATAAAAACCATGATTGCTCCAATGGTGTTTACCTCATATTTTATAAAGTTGAAAACAATAAACCTTCAATGCGCTGGGAAGAAGCCGTAAGAGTGGCTTTGTGTTTTGGTTGGATAGATTCTACCGTTAAAAGTTTGGGTAATGGAAAGCGCAGGCAATACTTTTGTAAACGGAATCCTAAAAGCGTTTGGAGCGCATTAAATAAAACATACATAAAAGAGCTTACCGCTCATGGTTTAATGCATGAAGCTGGCCGTGAAATTATAAAAATTGGAAAGCAAAATGGGAGTTGGACGGCTTTAGATGCTGTTGAAAAAGGCATTATTCCGCAGATTTTAAAAGATGCATTTAATGAAAATCCTAGTGCTTATAAGAACTTTAAAAACTTTGCCCCGTCTTACAGAAAAAGTTATTTGTATTGGTTAAATCAAGCCAAACGCGAAGAGACTAAAAAAAAGCGCATCACTCAAATAATCGAGTTATGCGCTAATAATATTAAAAGTCGAGATACACGATAATATTTTACAAATTTAAAAATGCATCAATCATAGGTTTTGAAATTTTAGGATTAGCCCCTTCACTCTGTGCTACCAAAGCCCCAACTGCACAAGCATAATCTATGGCTTCTTGAGGATTAATTTTATTAAGTAATTGGCTAACTAATGTACCCAAAAAAGAATCTCCAGCTCCTACGGTATCCACCACTTTTATGCGATAACCACTATTATAATAAAGTAAACCATCATACAACAAAACAGCACCATGCGCGCCTTTAGTAACACAAATCCGTTTAGTATTTGTTGTTTTTGCAATGTAATGTACGTTTTGCTCTAAGGAATTAGATTTTGAACCTAAAAACGCACTCACTTCATATAACTCATCATCGTTAAGCTTAATAAAATTCGCCTTTTCCATTAAAAAAACCAAAGTCTCTTTGGTATAGTGAGGTGGTCTTAAATTAAGATCGAAAATTTTATAGTTAGCATATTCTAGAAGCTCAAATAAGGTCTGTTTTGAGGTATCATCGCGTGTTATTAAACTTCCAAATACCATAGCATCGGAAGCTTTTACTGTTTCTACCAAAGCATTATTAAGTTCTATTTTATCCCAAGCGCAAGGGTAGTCAATGGTGTAAGATGCCGAACCTTTTTTATCTAAAAACACCTTAACTTCACCTGTTTTATACTGCTCTAAAACTTGAATGCATTCTGTGTTAATTTCATGTTCTTTTAAATAGCTTAATAAAGCTTTACCAAGATTATCATTACCAATAGCACTAATCATAGTAACGTCATTATTAAATGATTTTGCCCTGAGTGCTACATTTAATGGTGCACCTCCTATTTTCTTGTGAGTTGGAAATACATCCCAAAGAATTTCTCCAAAACAAACTATTTTAGACATGTGTTGGTGGTGTTAATAAATATTAGATTCCATAGTTCGCTGATTAATGGAGCTTCTAAATACCTCCAACATACGTTTAGCAATACCAGTCCAACCAAAATTACGACGTGCAAAACGAGCACCTTCAACCGATAATTCATTTCTTAATTTAGGATATAAAAGCGGCATAGCCATCATTGCACCAAATTCTTTAGGGCGATGCGGGTCTGCAAATAGTCCTTGGTTTCCAAAATCTATTAAATCGCATAAACCACCATGAACAGTTATTATACTTGGGGTTCCACAGGCCATAGCTTCAATAGCAACCATTCCAAAAGGCTCGTATCTAGAAGGCATAACAAAAATATTAGCCGATCTATATACGTTTGCTAAATCTTCGTCGGCAATGTAGTTTTTCCATGATATTTTATCGGCAATACCTAACTCTTCTGCTAACTTTTTGAGTTTTTCAATACCTTGATTATCTTGATCGGATTGATCGCCACCAATAGCTGCTACTAAACGCGCCTCGGGACACAACTCGAACACCGTTGGTAGTGCATGAAACAGCAAATCGTAACCTTTATTATGTGCCATTCTACCTAATGCCAAAATATCTGTAGGTTGAATATCGTACTTGGCTCGTATTCTATCGTTTTCTTTAGATGGTACTGGAAAAAAGCGATTCTCATCAATTCCAGGAGGAATCATGCCACAATTTTTTGGCAGAACATCGTATTGTTTAGTTAATAAATCGACTTGAGGAAGCGTTGTAGCAATAACATAATTACACATTTGATACACAAAGTATTCCTTTCTAATACGCTCTTTAAAACGGTACGTTTTCTCCATTTCCTTTTCTTCCATATCACTACCCATACTATGTTGTTTCCACCAACCCAATGAGTGTGGCGTATGCACATGGGAAATACCCAACTCTTCGGCTATTTTTTGGCCTGCCCAACCTGCATCCCAGTAATGCGAATACACAACATCGTACTTTTTACGTTCCTTTTTAATGGCTGCTAAGGCATTGGTGACAAACTTTTTAAGGTGGTCGTGCATATCTTCTTTCCGAATAAACTTTTTACCACCAAAAGGAATTCGCCATACGCTATAATTTTCGTCTACATGGTCGTATTCTGGCTGATCTTCAAATTGTCGAGTCATTAAATCGACTCTTTTTCCTAGTCTACTAAAACGCTCAGCAAGTTCTAAAACATATACTACTTGTCCGCCTGTATCTGGTTTTCCTAATTCTGCATGTGCTCCAACATACCCGTGTAAAGAGATCATCAATATCGATTTCATAGTGTTTTGTTTTAGTTGTTATATTAATTATTATATTATTTTTAAATCATGACAAGCAGAAATGTATTGCGCTGCAGACCACGCTTGGTAAGCTTTCCCCATGGGTTTCCCGGTGGTTCCATGTGCCCACTCTGTAAACTCCCACTCTACATTTATACCTTCTTTATTTATTAAAGCGAGTTTATGTAATTCGGCTATTGCGATATCTCTAAACCCTAACTTGTTTACAAACTTTACCCAAAAACCACCCACAAAAGGCCAAATACCACCATTATGGTAATGGTTTGGTAGGTTTAATAAATTAACGGTGTAATATGGTCTCCAATCGGGATCGCCGGGGCTTACAACAGGATATACATTGGCTACAGGAAAAGGATCGTTAACCCCAACACCCCACATAAATTTAAAGGTTTGATGTGCTTTTTCGGCATCGATAGTACCATGTAAAAAGGCTAAAATATTTCCTAAAGTATCGCAGCGCCAACTAAAATCGAAAGGTGTTGTTTGCGCGATTAAATATGAGGTATCTCCTAATGTAAATTGCTTTTCGGCAAAAGAAACCGATTGAAATAATTGTTGCTTTGTAGACGGCCAGAAGTTTTGTAATATTTCCTTTTTAATAACCTGCGACCATCTTATATGCTCACCTGCTTCTTCATGATCGCCTAACATTTCCATCATACGACCAAAACAAACATTAGCACGGTACCATAAAATTTCATCGTAAAGAATATTATAACTTCTACCAAATAAATCGGTCCAGTCGCCTGCTTCAGGAATTTCTAGTAAAGCATCATTATTACTATCGTGCGCTCCTAACCAACGCATCGTTTCCTTTATATCGGATATATGTGTTCTTAAAAATTCAATATCTTTAGTTTCGTTTACATATTCGTAAAAAGCAATAACCACCCAAATACCACTATCAATAGAGCAGATACCGCCAACCCCAGAATAATCTGGGATATTATCTTTAATACGCACATTTGAAGGTATTTGACCGTTACGTGAAATATGCTCAAACAAAGTTAAAAGTGTTTGTCTTGCACATTTGTGAATGTCTTCGTGTTTATGGATTAAAGGTAAGGCTCCAATTACCGTTATGGCACCATCTCTTGCCCAAACGCTATAATAATTCTCGTCTGTACCATGAGCCACATTATCTTTTATAGAACAGGCGGAAAAACCTAAAGGTGTAATATTCTTTTTTAAGGCTAAAACAGCTTTTTCATAACCTTCGCGAATTAAAGCTACTTTCTCATCGGCATCCTCGGCGGCTAAACTTTCTGATTCTTGTTTTATAAAGAAATCGTCTTTATGGTCGATATTAGTGTCATCAATTGCTACATTTGGTAAAATACCATAGTATACCAATCCTTCTATTATTCCATCACTTTTTTCTTTTTCGGTATGATAAACCTGTCTGTGTTTTGTGTATTGATATAATTCATCATGTGCATTGGCAACTACGACTCCTTTTACATTTGGCATATCAAACATGGCAGAATCGTTTCCACTATCTCCAGCTACCAAAACTGCTTCTGTTTTAATATTAAGTTGTTTCGTTAACCATTGTAAAGCATTTCCTTTATTAGCAAATTTTGGAAGAATGTCTAAAAATTTGTCGCCAGAATACACTACATTAATATTCATGTTGGCTTTTTCAAAATCTTGTTCTACACTAGAAATTAGTTCTGCAGTAGCATTGTGAAAAAAATAACTTCTTTTATAGGCATGTTGAAATTTAGTAGGCTGATAACTAATTGGGTGATCAATGTTTTTAATTAAATCCTCTACAGCCTTTAAATCCCAACCTTCGTCAAGAATATTATTAAACTCTTTTACAACACTTTTATCCTTAAAGTTATATATATGAGTACCAACACCAGAAATAATGTAATCTGGCTCAGGCAAAACACCTTTATTAATTAAATTAAGAACATCATCAATTAATCGCCCAGTATTATAAGATAGAAAAACATCTTTTGGTTTGTATTTTTTCCAAATTTTTCGAAAATTACTTTTATGTGTATGAAAGTCAATTAATGTATTATCAATATCGAATGAAAGAAAGCTTATTTTAGGCTGATTTTGATCTTGAATTTTGTCCATATATAAAATCTAAATATTTTTAATTTTTAGTGTTTTTAACTCCATTTTGGAAGAAATTAGCAGTTTTTTGAGTCAAAAACAAGAAAAACAAGCTAATTTCACTAAATATTCTAATTGTGATAATTAGTAAGCCTAAGAATAAGAAATCTGAAAAATAGCACTTTGCATTTTGCGTATTTGATAATCATTAAAAACAAAAAAATCCGTAAGAAAATATATATTTTCTTACGGATTTTTAAAATTTTACTTTTTATTTTATATACTACAAACCACTTATAAAACTACCATACGGATCTTTAAATTGAATACCTTCAGTAAACCTATGTTTACTTAATTGTTTATATTCTACTAAAGCCCAAAGCACAAATTCTTTCACAAAATAACTATCTAGAGTTAATAAATTAGGCTGATACTCTGCTAACAAGTCATCAAGAGGTGTAATAGCATTTAGTAAGCTTTTATATTCTTTATCTCTTAAATCATCTAATAATTCAAAACCCTCTTTTTGGTTAAAAAACCATGATACTATATCATCATATGGGCTTTCTTCGTCTTGCTTTTGGAGCTTCCCAATCTTTGGAAAAAACTCTACAAAAAGGGTTTTTACAGCTTCTCCTATTAAATTATAAGCTACAACAGCTGCACCTTCCTGTTCGCCTTCATACACTAACTCTACTTTACCGGTAATTGCTGGTATAATTCCAACAAAATCTGACAACCTTAAAGTTGTTTGCCCATCGCCATTAATTAATGCGCGCCGTTCTGCTGTACTTAATAGATTTTCTAGAGCTGTAATACTTAAACGAGCACTTACTCCACTTTTAGCATCAATAAAATCACTTTCTCGGGCTTCAAAAACTATTTGTTCTAACAAATCTCTTGCTAAATCTGGCACTATTACTGAGGCATTTTGGTCTTCAACCAATTTTGCTTCTTGCTCTGTTATTTTTCTGGCCGTTTCAATATCTGTTGGATAATGTGTTAATATTTGAGAGCCAATTCTATCTTTTAAAGGGGTAACAATACTGCCTCTATTAGTGTAATCTTCTGGATTTGCGGTAAATAAAAACTGTATATCTAAAGGCAACCTCAACTTGAAACCTCTAATTTGAATATCACCTTCTTGAAGTATATTAAATAATGCTACTTGTATTCTTGCTTGTAAATCTGGTAATTCGTTAATTACAAATATGCATCGATTTGCTCTAGGAATCATTCCGTAATGTATCACTCTATCATCAGCATAACTTAATTTTAAATTGGCTGCTTTTATAGGATCAACATCGCCAATAATATCTGCTACAGTAACATCTGGTGTTGCTAGTTTTTCAGCAAAACGATCATTTCTATGCAGCCAAGAAATTGGAGTATTATCGCCTTTTGCGTTTATGAGTTCTATGGCAAATCGGGAAATAGGTTTAAAAGGGTCGTCGTTAATTTCTGAACCTTCAACATACGGTATATATTCATCCAATAAATTAAGCATTAACCTTGCTAAACGCGTTTTAGCTTGCCCACGCAATCCTAATAAATTAATATTATGCCTAGACAAAATAGCGCGCTCTAACTCAGGTATTACTGTGTTTTCATAACCATGAACACCTTTAAACGCTGTGTCTCCATTTTTTATTTTCTTAATTAGATTATCTCTCAATTCATCTTTTATAGATTTTGATTGATATCCTGATGCTTTTAATTTACCTAGTGTTGTTATATTTTCTATTTTCATTTTATAGCTTTTGGCCATTTGCTTTTAGCTATTAGCAAACCTCTTGCAAAAAGGTTAAAGGCTAATATCCAATAGCTAACAGCTAATTAATTATCCTTTTATTCTTTTTTTTCTGTTTGTTTCGTAATCTTCAAAAATCATTTCTCCTAAACCTTTAAGTCCTGTATAAAAGGCTTTCCCTTGGTTGGCATAGGTAAACTCTCTTACAAATTGCATTAAATAGCTATCTTGAGCTATCATAAAGGTTGTAATAGGAATATGTAATTTTCTGGCTTGTTGTGCCATCATGTAGCACTTATTTACAATATGAGAATCTAAACCATTGCTGTTTTTATAATATTGGCCATCTGGTAAACGTAAACAACTTGGTTTCCCATCTGTAATCATAAAAATTTGTTTATTGGTATTTCGTTTCCTGCGCAATAAATCCATTGCTAATTGCAAACCAGCAACCGTATTTGTGTGATAAGGCCCAACTTTTAAATAGGGCAAATCCTTGATTTCAATTTGCCATGCATCATTACCAAACACTAAAATATCTAAAGTATCTTTTGGGTAACGTGTGGTAATTAATTCTGCTAATGCCATGGCCACACGTTTTGCTGGTGTAATTCTATCTTCGCCATATAAAATCATACTATGGCTAATATCAATCATCAAAACGGTACTCATTTGTGATTTATGAAGTGTTTCTTCAACAACTAAATCGTCTTCAGATAGGGTAAAATCTCCAATACCATGATTAATTTGGGCGTTTTTTAAACTTTCGGTCATGGACACTTTATCTAGAGCATCACCAAATTGATAGTTTCTAAAATCTCCGGTATGCTCATCGCCTATTCCAGGGCTTTTACTTTTATGATTACCTTGTCCGCTGCGTTTAATTTTTCCAAAAATATGATCTAAAGCTTGCTGCCTAATAGCACGTTCGGTTTTGGCTGTAATAGCTAACGTTCCATCACCATTTGGATCAATTTCTTCACGCAAATAGCCTTTTTGTTTTAAGTCTTCAATAAAATCGTCAATAGAGTATTCTGGAGTTGTAAGTTTGTATTCCTTATCCAATTCTCTTAACCAATCAATCGCTTCATCAAAATCACCTGATGTGTGCGTAATTAGCTCTTTAAATATATCGAATAACTTATCAAAAGGAGATTGAAAAGGGGGTTTGTAATTATTAAATACAAAACCTTTTCTGGGTGTTTTATTTTTTTTCATAGCACTATAAAAATACTATATTTTTATAGAAACTCTAAACCTATAATTGGATTTATATTTACTTTAACAAGAATTATTAAAATAGATTATTCTACGCGCTTTAATCCATTAATGTTTTCAATCTTAATAAATTTTCCAACTGTAGAAATCAAACCTTCTTTTTTAAATTGAGAAAGTACACGAATTGCTGATTCTGTTGCTGTACCAACAATATTTGCATAATCTTCTCGAGACAACAGCACACTTAATGTGCCATCTGGATTTACACCAAAACTTTCGTATATATAAATTAAAGTTTCTGCTAATCGCTGTTTAACAGATTTTTGAGCCATGTTTACTATAATGTCATCGGCTTCTTTTAAATCATTAGCCATGTCTTGTAACACATCAAATGAGAATTTTGGGTTTTTTTGAAGATCGGCAATAATTTCACTTTTAGGAATAAAACAAACTTCCATATCGTTAAGTGCTACTGCTTGTAAATTTGAACTCTCACCACTTATTAAAGAACGTTGCCCTAATAATTGTCCTTTAACAACCATTTTAACAATTTGGTCTTTACCGTTTTCACTTAATTTAGAGAGCTTACATATACCATCTTTAATACAATATACGCCATTTACAGCTTCACCTTCATCAAAAATTACTTCGCCTTTTTTAATAAATCTTGACGTTTTACAAGAAGATATACGAACTAGTTCATTCTTAGTTAAAGACTTTAAAGAATTAAATTGTTTGATAATACATTGTTCGCACTTACTCATAACCTATATTTAAAAGTTTTGTAAAAATAACGAAATCATGACAAATATCATATTTATTATACATTTGTTATTTAAATTTTGCAAACAGGTATAAATGAGCAAATATTTATGGAACATAAAACATGTTTCCATTGTGGGTTAGATTCATCATCTTCCGAAATCACTTTTGATGATAAGTCGTTTTGTTGCAATGGCTGCAAAACCGTGTACGAGATTTTCTCTACTAACGATTTAACCTGTTACTATGATCTACAAAGCGCTCCAGGTGCTACTCCAAAAGAGATAGAGGGTAAATACAACTTTTTAGACAATGTTAAAATTGTAGAAAGTTTATTAGAATTTAATGATGAAAAAACACAAATTGTAACTTTATACATCCCTCACATTCACTGTAGTTCTTGTATTTGGATTCTTGAAAATTTAAACAAATTACACCCATCAATCAGTTCTTCTATTGTAAACTTTGGAAAGAAAACTGTAAGGATTAACTATTATACCGAAAACTTTTCTTTAAAAGCCTTAGTAAAACTTTTAAGTAGTATAGGTTACGAACCTTTTATAAGTTTAGACGATTATAGTGTTGGAAAAAAAAATGTAGATAGATCATTAATATACAAACTAGGTGTTTCTGGTTTTGCTTTTGGTAACATTATGTTTTTATCGTTTCCAGAGTATTTCCAATCTACAGAATTTTGGTTAGAACAATACAAGCATTTATTTAGGTGGTTAATGTTTGTGTTTTCAATTCCTGTGGTATTTTATTGTGCGCAAGATTATTTTATATCTGCCTACAAAGGGTTAAAAGCTAAAATTTTAAATATTGATGTACCTATAGCTTTAGGGGTAACGGTGCTTTTTTTAAGAAGTACAACCGAAATTGTTTTAGATTCTGGCTCTGGTTTTTTCGACAGTCTATCAGGACTTGTTTTCTTTTTATTACTTGGTAAATTTTTTCAGCAAAAAACCTATAATTTTTTATCTTTTGAACGTGATTATAAATCTTATTTCCCAATTGGAATTACCAAAATACATACAGATGGACATGAAGAGTCTATTCAAGTTTATGACATAGAGAAAGGTGACAGATTACTAATTAGAAATGAAGAACTAATTCCTGTAGATAGTATTTTAATAAAGGGGAGCGCTAGGGTTGATTACAGTTTTGTTACTGGTGAATCTGAAGCTGTTTCTAAACAATCTGGTGATAAACTTTTTGCAGGCGGAAAACAGCTTAATGGAAGTATTGAAGTTGATGTTTTAAAAACTGTTGAACAGAGTTATTTAACTCAACTTTGGAGTAATGATATTTTTAATAAAAATAAAGAAGATAGCTTTACTACGCTAACTAATGCCATTAGTAAAAAATTTACTATTACCATTTTAAGCATTGCCATTATTGCCACAGCTTATTGGTTATTTATTGATTCTACAAAAGCATTAAATGTATTTACAGCAGTATTAATTATAGCATGCCCTTGTGCAATTGCCTTAGCTGCTCCATTTACATTTGGAAATTTATTGCGCATTTTTGGCAAGCTAAAATTTTATGCTAAAAATGCTTCTGTAATTGAACAATTAGCCGCAATCGATACTATTATTTTCGATAAAACAGGAACCATTACAGCGAACAAAGAAACTTCTATTGAGTATGATGGTTTTGAACTTTCGGGTAATGAAGAATCTTTATTGAAAAGCACCTTAAGAAACTCAAACCACCCTTTAAGTAGATCTTTATACGCACTATTAACTGAAAACGACATTGTAACTTTAGACGCATATGAAGAGCATATTGGAGAAGGTATAGAAGCAAAACACAACAAAGATTCTATAAAAATTGGCTCTGCTCCTTTTGTTGGTTACTCTTCTGAAACAGCCACACTAAACACAGCTGTTCATGTAAGTACTAATAACCTATACAAAGGAAAATTTACGTTTTACAATAAATACAGAAAGGGGCTTTCAAAATTATTTAATAAACTTAAGAAAGATTATGATTTGGTAATTCTTTCTGGCGATAATTCTGGAGAACAGGAAAATTTAACTAAATTACTACCTGCTAAAACAAAACTGTTTTTTAACCAGAAACCTGAAGACAAATTGGAATACATAAAACATCATCAAAATTCTGGAGCCAAAGTATTAATGATTGGTGATGGTTTGAATGATGCCGGAGCATTAGCACAAAGTAATGTTGGAATTGTTATTTCAGAAAATGTAAATGTATTTTCACCAGCATGTGATGCTATTTTAGATGCTACTAAATTTAATAAATTATATAATTTCATTAAGGCTTCTAAATCGGCAATTAAAATAATAAAATGGAGTTTTTTCCTATCATTTATATATAACAGTATTGGGCTTTATTTTGCAGTTACTGGACAACTAGCACCTGTTGTAGCAGCTATTTTAATGCCTTTAAGTTCTATTAGCATTGTAATTTTCACAACTGTTTGCACAAACATTTTAGGAAAGAAATTACATTAATATTAAAGATAAAATTTGGCTGACAAATGCGTTAGGGATTGTAAAGAAAAGCCCACAGCGAGGCACGAGCGAGGACTTGTATTGAAAAGCCCGACCCTTGTGGAAACGCCAAAAAAATAAATAACATGACAAATGTCATCTTTTAACAATAAGCATAAAAGTATTTTTGAACCATAACTTCAAGTAGGTATGAGTGTTATATATATTTTATTAGCTATAAGTATTATAGTGGCAATTGGTTTTTTTATAGCCTTTATTGTCTCTGTAAAAAGCGGACAATATGACGATAGTTATACACCATCGGTACGCATGTTATTTGAAGATGAGTTAATTAAAAACAAACCTGAAAAAACGATACTAACCAAAGAAGAATAATTTATAAACTATGGAAATGCAACAATTTCATTACGATAATAAAATAGTTAAAAACTTCATTTACGCCACAATGCTTTGGGGTGTTGTGGGTATGCTAGTAGGCTTATTACTAGCGTTTATGTTTTTATTTCCAAACTTAACAGACGGTATTTCGTGGTTAAGCTTTGGTAGACTAAGGCCATTGCATACCAATGCTGTAATTTTTGCCTTTGTAGGAAATGCCATTTTTGCTGGTGTTTACTACTCCACACAACGATTATTAAAAGCTAGAATGTTTAATGATACCTTAAGTAAAATTAACTTTTGGGGTTGGCAACTTATTATTGTTGGTGCCGCAATTACTTTACCTCTAGGCTTTACAAGTTCTAAAGAATATGCCGAATTAGAATGGCCGTTTGATATTGCCATAGCGCTAATTTGGGTCATTTTTGGATGGAACTTAATAGGAACCATGCTTAAAAGAAGACAACGCCATTTATATGTTGCTATTTGGTTTTATATCGCTACGTTTGTTACTGTTGCAGTACTACATATTTTTAATAGCTTAGAGCTTCCTGTAAGTGCTTTTAAAAGTTACTCGGTTTATGCCGGTGTACAGGATGCCTTAGTACAATGGTGGTATGGACATAATGCTGTGGCTTTCTTTTTAACAACACCATTTTTAGGATTAATGTACTATTTTGTACCTAAAGCTGCGAATCGTCCTGTTTACTCTTATAGATTATCTATTGTACACTTTTGGTCGTTAATCTTTATTTATATCTGGGCTGGACCGCATCACTTATTATATACAGCTTTACCAGAATGGGCGCAAAACTTAGGTGTTACATTTTCTATAATGTTATTAATGCCATCTTGGGGAGGTATGATAAACGGCTTATTAACACTTCGTGGTGCTTGGGATAAAGTACGTACAGATCCTGTTTTAAAATTTATGGTGGTAGCCATTACTGGTTATGGTATGGCAACTTTTGAAGGACCAATGCTTTCGCTTAAAAATGTGAATGCTATTGCACACTTTACCGATTGGATTATTGCACACGTACACGTAGGCGCTTTAGCTTGGAATGGTTTTTTAACTTTTGGTATGATTTATTATTTAGTACCACGTTTATTTAAAACCAAATTATACTCTGTTGGGTTAGCTAACCTACACTTCTGGATAGGTACTTTAGGTATCATAATGTATGCTTTACCAATGTATGTTGCTGGTTTTACTCAAGCAAGTATGTGGAAACAATTTAATCCAGATGGAACTTTAACATATGGTAACTTTTTAGAAACTGTTACAGAAATAATCCCAATGTACTGGATGCGTGCTATTGGTGGTACTTTATATATAACTGGTATGCTAATTTTAGTTTACAATATTATTGTAACCATTAAAAAAGGTAGTGTAGTTGAAGATGAATTAGCTGAAGCTCCTGCCTTAGAACGTGTAACTAAAAAACGTACTGCTAACGAAGGATGGCATACTTGGATTGAACGTAGACCAATACAACTTACTATTTTAGCTACAATAGCTATTTTAATTGGTGGTCTTGTTCAAATTGTACCAACTATTGTAGTAAAATCAAATATACCAACCATAGCAAGTGTTAAACCATATTCGCCTTTAGAATTAGAAGGACGTGATATTTATATTCGCGAAGGTTGTGTGGGCTGCCACTCACAAATGATTCGTCCGTTTAGAAGTGAAGTAGAACGCTATGGTGAATACTCTAAAGCCGGTGAATATGTTTACGATCACCCATTCCTTTGGGGTAGTAAACGAACTGGTCCAGATTTACATAGAATTGGAGGTAAATACTCTGACAACTGGCACTTTAATCACATGTACGACCCACAAAGTACATCATCAGGCTCTATTATGCCTCGTTATCCATGGCTAATTACTGGTAGTAGTAGTAAATTAGATAAATCGATGACAGAGAAAAAAATGGAAGCTATGGTAACATTAGGAGTTCCATATACAGATGAAGAAATTGCAAATGCTCAACAAAGCATGCTTGAACAAGGTGCTCAAATTGAACAAAACCTGCATGCAGATCCTGATTTCACTAAAACCTATGAAGCAGATAAAAAATATGCTTCTGATAATGGTGAAGACTTTATAGAAATGAAAAACAGAGAAATAGTTGCACTTATTGCTTATTTACAAAGATTAGGAACTGATATTAAAGTAGAAACAGCTCAAAATTAACCAACTAAAATATTTAAAACCATGTTGAAATTTGTAAAAAACCATATGGAGAGTATTACAGGAATTGAAATTTATCCAATAATTTCTCTAATTATCTTCTTTACTTTTTTTGTACTATTATTTTGGTGGGTTATTACTGCTAAAAAAGACTATATAAATACTGTAAGCAACTTACCATTAGACAACCAAAACGACGATATATCATGAGAAAATTTCCATCCTGGATTCGGGTACCAGTAGTATTTTTTATAATTTTCGGAGCCGTTGAGTATTTTATTGACTCTGGTGAACAACCAGCTTTTATAGAATACCCTGCTGTTTTACTTTTTCTTCTTTTAGTATTATTAATACTTATAGCTATTGAAGCTATAGTTGGCGCTTTAGAAAATGTAATGCTTCATAAATTAGATGAAGAAGCTAAAGCTCGCTTTTTAGCTGAAAAAGAAAATGCATTTAAACTTACTTGGTTACAAGATACATATCAAAAACTGTTAGGTCAAAAACCTATTGAACAAGAAGGTGAAATTATTCTTGACCATAATTATGATGGTATAAAAGAATTAGACAATAATTTACCACCATGGTGGGTCTATTCTTTCTACATCTCTATTGTTTTTGCAGCTGTTTATTTATTAAGATTTCATGTTTTTGATGGTTATAGTCAAGCTGACGAATTAGAAACCGAATTAGCAGATGCAAGAATTGCAATAGAAGAATACAAGAAAACAGCAAAAGACTTAGTAGACATTAATACTGTTACACTTTTAACTGATGCTGGAGATTTAACTGCTGGTAAAACCATTTTTCAAACCAACTGTGTTGCATGTCATATGGCAGATGGTGGTGGTGGTATTGGACCAAACTTAACAGACGAGCATTGGATATTAGGTGGTGGTATAAAAAATGTATTTAAAACAGTATCTGAAGGTGGACGTTCTGGTAAAGGTATGATTGCTTGGAAAGCGCAACTAAAACCATCTGAAATGGCTCAAGTAGCTAGTTATGTTTTAAGTTTTCAAGGTACAACTCCTGCAAACCCTAAAGCTCCTGAAGGTGATATTTGGGTAGAAGAGAATAATGAAACAACGGATAATGTAGTGACTGATTAATAGCAAATAATAATAACTAAACTATCCATTCCTGCCAGTTTTTAACTAAATATATGTTACTGGCAGGATTTTAAAACAAAAAATCGTGGAAACCCCTGAAAACGAAGTATTTAGAGACTCGATTGGTACGATTACTGAAGACGGTAAACGCGCTTGGGTTTTTCCCAAAAAACCTAATGGAAAATTTTATGAATATAGAAAATATGTAAGCTACTTTCTATTAGCCTTTTTAATTTTATCGCCTTTTATAAAAATAAACGGTAATCAGTTTTTAATGTTCAATGTTTTGGAACGCCGATTTAACATATTCGGGTTTCCTTTTTGGCCACAAGATTTTCATTTGTTTGTTATTTCTATGATAATTGGTGTCGTTTTTATCACACTATTTACAGTTGCTTTTGGTAGGATATTTTGTGGTTGGATTTGTCCACAAACCATTTTTATGGAAATGGTTTTTAGAAGAATTGAATACTGGATTGAAGGAGACAGAAACAAACAGCGTAAATTAGCTAGACAAAAATGGGATGCTGAAAAAATTAGAAAAAAAGGACTTAAATTTATCATATTTGCTTTAATATCATTCATAATTGCAAATGTATTTTTAGCTTATTTAATAAGTAGCGACAAACTTATTGAACACATTTCCGAAGGGCCATTAGAAAATATAAGTACATTAATTTCTTTATTAATTTTTACGGCCGTTTTTTATTTTGTGTTTGCGTGGTTTAGAGAGCAAGTTTGCATTATTGCTTGCCCTTATGGTAGACTTCAAGGTGCATTATTAGATAACAAATCAATAGTTGTTGCTTATGATTATAAACGTGGTGAAGCCGAAAATGGTAGAAAAAAGTTTAGAAAAAATGAAGATCGCGAAGCTTTAGGTTTTGGAGATTGTATTGATTGTTTACAATGTGTTCATGTATGCCCAACAGGAATTGATATTAGGAATGGTACACAATTAGAATGTGTTAACTGTACAGCTTGTATTGATGAATGCGACCATATAATGGAGAGTATTAATTTGCCAAAAGGGTTAATTAGATATGCTAGTGAAGAAAACATAGAAAACAATACGCCTTTTAAATTAACACCCAGAATTAAGGGATATATAGCTGTACTAGCCATATTAACAGGGTTGTTAATTGGTATGTTATTTTTAAGAAATGATGTTGAAGCAAATGTTCTTAGACTACCAGGACAACTGTATGAACATAAAGAAAACAATATAATAAGTAATGTTTTTACTTATAAGTTGGTAAACAAAACGTCTGAAAATATTGAGGATGTTAGTTTTAAATTAATGTCGCATAAAGGTGAATTAAAATTGGTATCAACAAGTGATGATTTTATTGTTCCAAGTCAAGGAATTGCTGAAGGTACTTTGTTTATCGAGATTAATAATTCTGCATTGACAGGAGATAGAAATAAAATTAAAATTGGTGTTTATAAAGGTGATAAACTTATTGAAACTACAACGGCAAATTTTTTAGGACCTAGAAGTTTTAAATAAGATATAAGTATAAAAAACAGTTTTGGTAATTAAAAAATGTATTAGAATTTAAACAGTACGTATAAGTTCACAAACAAAGTAGTAAGAGACCAGCCCAAAAGGGTAATGCTAAATAAAAGAAATTATGAAATTTAATTGGGGAACAGGAATTGTATTAGCGTTTATAGGGTTTATTTCATTTATCATGTACTTTATTATTACTATGAATGTAAATGATAAATATGATCATGATTTAGTAAGTGATGATTATTATGCAGACGAGTTACAATACCAAAACGATATAAATAAACTAGAGAATACTAAAGATTTAAGCACTAACATTAGTTACGAAAAAACAACTAATGGGTTAATAATAAAATTCCCAAAAGGATTAGATTACAAAAATATTAAAGGAAAATTGTTCCTATATAGACCATCTAACAAACAACTAGACTTTGAGACTGCTATTTCATTGTCTAATCTTAATTTGCTCATACCTGACAAACGTTTGGTAGATGGTCGTTGGAACATAAAAATAGATTGGCAATATAATGGAAAAAATTATTTATTTAAAGAATCTATAAATTATTAACATGCTATTTTCGGCATTTATACTTGGGCTATTAGGAAGTTTCCATTGTGTTGGCATGTGTGGGCCTATTGCTTTTATGTTGCCTGTAGACCGAACTAATAAGGTTAAAAAAATATCACAAATCACTATATATC
Organism: uncultured Algibacter sp.; assembly: GCF_947495675.1. Classification (GTDB taxonomy): domain Bacteria; phylum Bacteroidota; class Bacteroidia; order Flavobacteriales; family Flavobacteriaceae; genus Algibacter_B. Next base: position 66,006 of record NZ_CANLZX010000010.1, read on the forward strand.
ATATAGGTAGACTTTTAGCCTATAGTTTAATTGGGTTAATTTTTGGACTTATTGGCAAGAGTCTCTTTATCTTTGGCTACCAGCAACAACTATCTATAATTATTGGTGTTTTAATGATTTTAGTAGTTGTTATTCCTCAAAAAACATTTAATAAGTATAATTTCTCTAAACCTATATATAAAATTATTTCTAAAGTTAAATCGTCATTAGGATCTGCTTTAAAGAAAAAAACCATGGATACATTTTTAACCATAGGTTTTTTAAACGGTTTCCTTCCTTGTGGATTAGTATATATGGCTTTATTTGCCGCATTAGCTAGTGGTAATGCGGCAAGCGGAAGTTTATATATGGCTGTTTTTGGTTTAGGCACTATACCTTTAATGACAACTGCAATTTATTTAAGTCACTTCTTAAAAGGAACCATAAAACAGCAAATTCAAAAAGCTATTCCTGTTTTTGTCGTTATTATTGGCTTGTTATTTATTTTAAGAGGGTTGGGGCTAGGTATCCCTTACATCTCTCCAACTCCAATTAACGATTTAGTTACTAATGGCATAGACTGCCACTAATTAAGATATATTAGTTGTTTACTTTCTTTGGTTTTCAACAAGCAAACAATTCACAAATAATTGTTTTACAGAATATTAACAAAAAATAATTTTGTTCATAAGATTTTATTATGATTACTATTAGCAAAATCAATAGCTTTATTTTCTATTGTAATAGTATTACTATTATATTTGCGAATAAATTAATTAATTATGGATTCATTACTTTCAAACTTAAAAATTTCTGTACCTGAAAAAATCTATGTAAAAGATCCAGAATCTTCAGATTTAGGTAAACGCATTATAGAACACAGCATACTTCTTATAAATGATATAGGTTTTGATAGTTTTACTTTTAAAAAACTTGGTAACATTATTGGTTCAAACGAAAGTTCTATCTATCGTTATTTTGAAAGTAAGCATAAATTATTACTTTATTTGTCATCGTGGTATTGGGCATGGATTGAGTATCAATTAGTGTTTGAAACTCATAGCCTAAAAGCTGGTAATAAAATTGAAAAAGCTATTGAAATTGTAACCAGATCCATAAAAGAAGATTCAAAATTCTCACACATTAACGAAGTTGTTTTAAACAAAATTATGGTTAATGAAAATTCAAAATCATTTCTTACTAAAGAAGTAGACAAAGAAAACAAAGATGGCTATTTTATAATTTATAAGCGCATTGTTCATCGTTTAAGAGATATGATTATTGCAATAAAACCAAATTATGAATACCCTTCAAGTTTAGCGAGCACCATTTTAGAAGGTAGTTTACACCAACACTTTTTAAAAGACCATTTTATTTCAATAACAGATTGCAATAATGGACTTACCCCTACCGATTTTATGAAAAACCTTGTACTAAACACATTGAAATCTTAACTATGGAAAACAAACAAATGACCCCTTGGCAGCGTTTAATAGGTTTACTTCAACTTGAAAAAAGAGATATTTTACAAATTTTTTATTATGCCATCTTTGCTGGTGTAGTTGCCTTATCATTACCATTAGGAATTCAAGCTATTATTAACTTAATACAAGGTGCTCAAATATCAACCTCTTGGATAATTTTAGTAATTATTGTAACAATTGGAGTTGCATTTTCTGGTGCTTTACAATTAATGCAATTAAGAATTATTGAAACTATTCAACAACGTATTTTTACTAGGGCATCTTTTGAGTTTGCCTATCGTTTTCCTAAAATAAAAATGTCTGAATTGCGTGATTATTACCCACCAGAACTAGCAAATAGATTTTTTGACACATTAACAATTCAAAAGAGTTTATCAAAAATCTTGATTGATGTGCCAACAGCTGTACTACAAATTTTATTTGCTTTAATTCTACTATCATTTTACCATCCATTCTTTATAATTTTTGGATTGCTCCTATTAGTTTTAATATTTGTTGTATTCAAATTTACAGCCATAAAAGGGCTCGAAACTAGTTTAAAAGAATCTAAAAACAAGTATAAAGTAGCACATTGGATTCAAGAAATTGCAAGGTCTGTAATAAGTTTTAAATTATCAGGAAGTACAAGCTTAGGCATAAATAAAAATGATGATTTGGTTAGCGATTATTTAAAAGCTAGAGAAAGTCACTTTAAAATATTAATGCTTCAGTTTATTCAAATGATAAGTTTTAAAGTTATTGTAACTGCAAGTTTATTATTAATTGGTGGTGCATTAGTTTTAAACCAAGAAATGAATATTGGTCAGTTTGTAGCTGCAGAAATTATTATACTATTAGTAATTGCATCAGTTGAAAAACTCATTTTAGGATTAGAATCATTTTACGACACCTTAACATCTTTAGAAAAAATCGGGCAAATAGTTGATAAAGATTTAGAAAGTCAATCCGGCGAAACACCACAATTCACTAAAGGAATTCAAATTGAATTAGAAAATGTAGCTTATGAGGTTGATAATAGAGATAAGCATATTTTAAAAGACATATCATTAAAAATAAACTCTAAAAGTAGAATCCTAATTAAAGGAGAAAGTGGTTCTGGAAAATCTACTTTATTAAGATTAATTGCTGGTGTTATTGAAGCTACTGGTGGCCATGTTTATGTAAACGATATGTCTATTAACAGCATACACTTAAACTTTTATAGGTCGCAATTAGGTTTATCACTATCAGATGAAAATCCTTTTGAAGGTTCTATTAGAGAAAATTTAACCTTTTCTAACACTAATATAACCGACGAAAAAATATATGAAATACTTGATATAGTTGGACTTAAATCATTTATCAAAGAACAGCCTGAAGGTTTAAATACAGTTCTTTATCCTGATGGTAGGCAAATGTCTTACTCATTGTCTAAAAAAATTGTTTTAGCTCGTGCAATATTAAAAAATCCAAAAGTACTTATTCTTGAAGATGCATTAGATAGATTTAATAGATCTGAAACTAAAGCTATTGTTGATTATTTATCTCACCCAGAAAGGCCATGGGCACTTATTGTAGTTAGCTTTAGTACTGTTTGGACAGATAAATGTAACGAAATTATCACCTTAGAAAAAGGTAGAATCAAATCTAAAACCTCTTAAGTTATGCTCAATATATCAAACAACCAATTGAATAAAAAAATAGACATAGCCGAATTTAAGTCTGGAAAAAAAATCATGAATGTTAAGTATTATAAATACTTTAATAGATTTTTACTTACTGCAGCCATAATAGGTTTTATCGTTTTGTTTTTACCATGGACTCAGAATATTACGGGTCAAGGCATTGTTACTACTTTAAAGCCAAATCAACGACCGCAACATATCCAGTCTCAAATTCCAGGCCGTATTGAAGAGTGGTATGTACAAGAAGGTGATGAAGTAAAAGCAGGTGATACTATTTTAAGAATATCTGAAGTTAAAAGTGATTATTTCGATGACAAATTAGTTGAAAGAACTAATGATCAAATTAAAGCAAAGTCGTCATCAGTAATAGCTTACAAGGATAAGGTTGAAGCTTTAAACCGTCAAATTTCTGCTTTAAAAAGTGAGCAAAATTTAAAGATGGAGCAAACTAGAAACAAATTATTACAATCTAAATTAAAAGTAAAAAGTGATAGTATTGATTTAGAGGCTGCTAAAACAAATTTAAAAATCGCAGAAACTCAATATAATCGTATTGAAACTTTAGAAAAAGAGGGATTAAAAGCCGTTAAAGATGTAGAAGAAAAACGTTTAAAACTGCAAGAAACACAAGCCAAACTTATATCTCAAGAAAATAAATATCTAGCCAGTAAAAATGAAGTAATTAATGCTAAATTAGAATTATCTAGAACAATTGCGGCTTTTGCTGATAAAATTTCGAAATCGCAAAGCGATATGTATACTGCACAATCTAGCGGTTACGACACGCAAGCACAAGTAACAAAACTAGAAAATTCATATAGTAATTATAAAAAACGTAATAGTTTATTATATGTTACTGCACCACAAAACGGTTTTATAAATAAAGTATTAACCGGAGGGATTGGTGTAACATTTAAAGAAGGCGCAGAATTGGTAGGCATTATGCCTTCAAAATACGATCTAGCCGTTGAAACCTATGTTAGACCTATAGATTTACCCTTACTTCATGTTGGCGAAAAAGTTCGTGTACAGTTTGATGGTTGGCCAGCTATAGTTTTTAGTGGATGGCCTAATGTTTCTTATGGTACTTATGGTGCAAAGGTTGTAGCTATTGAACGTTTTATAAGTGATAATGGCAAATACAGAGTCTTATTAGCGCCTGATGACTCAGACCATACCTGGCCAGAAGCTATTAGAGTTGGTTCTGGAGCAAAAACTATAGCCCTATTAGAAGATGTTCCAATATGGTTTGAATTATGGCGCCAAATAAATAGTTTCCCTCCAAATTATTATCAACCTGAAGATGGTAAATCTTCATCAATAAAAGACAAAAAATGAGAGTAACCTTATTAACTTTATTTCTTTGTTTTAGCGTATTTAGTAACGCTCAAGATAGTACAAAAACAATCACATTATCTGAATATTTAGGGTATGTTAAGTCCTTCCACCCTATTGTTAAGCAAGCTAATTTGATTATAAACGAAAGTGAAGCTAAACTTATGAAAGCTCGTGGTGCTTTTGACCCTAAGTTAGAGGTAGATTATGATAGAAAGAAATTTAAAGGCACCGAATATTACGATAGACTAAATGCTTCTTTTAAAATTCCAACTTGGTTTGGTGTAGAATTTAAAGGGAATTTCGAAGAAAATACAGGCGATTTTTTAAACCCGCAAAGTTTTGTACCTCAAGATGGTTTATATAGCGCAGGCGTATCTATTCCTGTTGCAAAAGGATTACTAAGCAATAGCAGAATGGCCATGTTAAGGCAGTCTAGACTTTATGTAAAACAAGCTAAAGCAGATAGACAGTTACTTGTTAACAACATTTTATATGATGCAACTGTAGCTTATTTTAATTGGCTAAAAACTTATAATGAAAAAAATGTATACGAAGATTTTTTAACTAACGCCGATATGCGTTTTAAAGGTATTATAAAAAGTTTTGAAGTTGGAGAAAAACCAGCTATAGATACTTTAGAAGCAAGAATAACATTGAATAACAGAAAACTTAATTTAGAAAAATCAAGAATTAAGTTTATTAAATCGTCTTTAGAATTATCAAATTACTTATGGTTAAATGATAATACACCAATAGAAATTAAAGAAGGTATTATTCCAGACATTAACACTTTTAATACTATAGACAATACTTTAAACACCTCTGGTTTAGATATAGAAAGTTTTGATTTTGAAAGTCACCCTAAACTTCAATCACTAGATTACAAATACAGAAGTTTAAATATTGAAAAAAGATTAAAGCTGAATAATTTATTACCTCAAATAGATTTACAATATAATTTTCTATCTCAAACCCCAGAAGTAGCAAGATCATTTAGCACATCTGCTTATAAAAGTGGCGTAAACATTAGTTTTCCTTTATTTTTAAGGAAGGAACGTGGAGACTTGAAATTAGCAAAAATAAAATTACAGAACACTAAATTTGATATTCAAAATACAAGAGTAAGTCTTAAAAACAAGATTGATGCTATTAATCAAGAACTAGATTCTTATGTTTTACAAAACGATTTTACAGATGTTATAGTAAATGATTACTCAAAAATGCTATCAGCAGAAGAACGCAAATTTTTTCTTGGTGAAAGCTCCTTATTTTTGGTAAACTCCAGAGAATCAAAATTAATTGAAGCCAAACTTAAGGCCATAGAAATTGAAAACAGCTTCTTTAAAACTAAAGCTAATTTATTTAATGTGTTAGCGCTTTCTGAAGTACAAATGAATTAAAAATTATCATTCCTATTACTTATAGGAATGATAATATATTTAAATTTTAAAGGTCATTACTGGCAATGTAGAGTGATTTGCAACATCTTCTCCTATACTACCTTCAAAGAAATGCGCTAATCCTTTTCTGCCATGCGTTGGCATAACAATAAGGTCTGCTCCTATTTTATTAGCACAATTCAAAATGCCTTCTTCTACAGAATAATCAGCCACATAAAAAACATCTTTCATTTTATCTAAATTGCCTTCTGCTTTTGTAAAGAAATTAACTACTTTTTTCTCAATTTCTAAAGTACTCATAAACCTATCATTAGGTAAATTAACATGAACTAAATAAACTTTAGTATCTACTTTACTAAGCATTTTAGTTGCATTTAAATAAGGTTTTATTGTTTCTTCTGAAAAATCGCATGCAAAAGTAACCACATCAAAATTCACATCAGATACATTGTTTTTTACTACTAAAACAGGGATGTTTGCATTACGCACAACTCGCTCTGTATTAGAACCAACAAAATATTCTTTTAGACCACTTGCCCCATGTGATCCCATTACAATTAAATCTGCTTCCTGTTTTAAAGCAATATCATTAACCTCACTAAACACTTTAAAATGTTTAATAATAGGAGTTAATTTAATATCTTTTAAATAGTCTTTATCTAAAAAATCTTTAAACTTTTGTTCTGCTAGCTGAAGAAAAAATGCTGTTTTTTGATTTTGAAGTCCATCTGAAGTTGTTAAAACTATATCAGACATTTCAAGCATATGTAGTGCAAGTAATTCAGCATCATATTTTTTAGCAAGTTTTGCAGCTGTTCTTAATGCGTATTCTGAGTGTTCAGAAAAATCTATTGGGATAATAATTTTTTTCATGATTTCTTTTTTTTAGTTAAACAGTCATAGAAAACAATTGTGTATCTGGTTGTTTTCTTTGTAATAACACATCAAATGCCATACATACATTTCTAACAAATGGCCGACCCTTTAAGGTTACCTCAATTTTATTATTGCTAATTTTAAGTAACTCATCTTTTTCCATTTCTTTTAATTGAATCAATGCTTCTGGCAACTCATTAAAATATAAGCTATCTTTTGTCCAAGTTGTTTCAAATTTACACATTAAATTCAAAATATGTTTACGGATAATTAAATCTTCTTCATTTAAAATATGCCCTCTATAAACAGGTATTACATTATCGTTAAGCAGTTTATAATAGCTATCAATATCTTTTACATTTTGAGAAAAACCATACCAACTATCACTAATAGAAGAAACTCCTAAACCAATCATAGCTTGTGTTTTAGAAGCTGTATAGCCCATAAAATTTCTATGTAAATCGCCATTCTCCATAGATTTATAAAGTGAATCTGTTGATAATGCAAAATGATCCATCCCTATTTCCTCATAACCAACTTGAGCTAATAAATCTTTACCTAATTCGTACTGACTTCTTTTTAACTTAGCAGATGGCAAATCGCTATCGTTAAATCCACGTTGTCCGTTTCCTTTTATCCATGGCACATGTGCATAACTATAAAAGGCCAATCTATCAGGCAACAACTCCTTTGTTTTTAAAATAGTTTCTTCAACATGTTTTAAAGTTTGAAATGGCAATCCGAAAATAATATCATGTCCAACAGAAGTATATCCAATTTCTCTAGCTAGCTCTGTTGCTTTTTTAACATTTTCAAATGGTTGAATTCTATGAATGGCTTTTTGAACCGTTTCATTATAATCTTGCACACCATAACTTACCCGTCTAAAACCAACATCAAACAGCGCTTGTAAATGCTCTCGAGTTGTATTATTTGGGTGTCCTTCAAAACTAAACTCATAGCCTATGGCTAATTCTGAAGTTTCTAAAATTTTAAGTATTAAGTGTTTTAAATTATCTGGACTAAAAAATGTTGGTGTACCGCCACCTAAATGCAATTCTTTAATAACTGGTTTCTCATCAAACAGTTCTAAATACAACTGCCACTCTTTTAAAACTGCATTTATGTATGGTGATTCCACACTATGCTGTTTAGTAATTCTCTTATTACATCCACAAAATGTACATAAGCTTTCGCAAAATGGCAAATGGATATATAAACTAACACCTTCTTTTAAATTGCTTTCATTAACTGATTGAATCAATGAAGTCTTCCAGTTTTTTAAGGAAAAAGTTTCATTATTCCAATAAGGAACAGTTGGATAACTCGTATAACGAGGACCAGCAATATTATATTTACTGACTAAAGATTCTAACATACCTGACTAATATACATCAAAATTATAGTTATAGATTAGATTAAAATATGATTTATGTCATACCAACTCTTGCAAATCAGTTATTAATCCCTTAACTTTCGAGTAAATAAAATTTAAAAAAAATGAAAAAACTAAGCGTTATACTATTCGCCCTAATTATAAGTTTAGCATCTTGTAAAAAAGAAAAAAAAGAAATAAAAACTGTTGAAACTGAAGTAACAAAAACTGCAGTTGTTGCACCAAAAAAAATAAAAATTGCTCTATCTGCAAAAAGTGGAAGTGATGTTAGTGGGAATGTTGTATTTAAAGAAGTAGATGGTCAAGTTAGCATGACTGCTATTATTAGCGGATTAACGCCCGGACAACATGCTATTCATATACATAACTCTTCTGATTGTTCTTCTCCAGATGGAAAATCTGCTGGTGGCCATTGGAATCCTACAGCACAACCACATGGTAAATGGGGAGCAGAATCGGGTTATCACAAAGGAGATATTGGTAATTTTACTGCAGATGAGAATGGTAATGGAACTATTTCTTTTACTACTAACGAATGGTGTATTGGTTGTGGTGATGAAACTAAAGATATTATTGGAAAAGGTATTATTGTTCATGCCGGAGAAGATGATTTAACATCGCAACCCTCTGGAGCTGCTGGTGCTCGTGTTAGTTGTGCTGGAATTATTCAATAAAAAATCCATTTAATTAAAATCTTTTTTAAATCCTTTGAATGGATATAGACCTTCTTGTAGAAAAATTTAAGCAGAAAGACGAAAAGGCTTTTGAAAAACTATACAATATGTATTGCGATAGCATGCATGGTGTGATTTACAATATTGTTAGAGACCATGATATTGCTGAAGAGGTTATGCAAGATGTTTTTATTAAAGCATGGCACAAAGCAGATAGTTATTCCTCAAAAAAAGGACGCTTTTTTACATGGATTTTAAATATTTCTAGAAATGCCGCTATTGATAAAACGCGCTCTAAAGCGTTTAAAAACTCAAAACAAAACCTCAACTCTGATTTTTTCGTAGATATAATTGAAAGCAATGAACGTTTAGACAATACAACGGATGCTATTGGTATAAAAAAGTTTGTTGGTAAACTTGCTGAAAAATGCAAACAAGTTATTGAACTTCTATACTTTAAAGGCTACACACAAAGTGAAGCATCTGAAGCTCTAGATATGCCAATTGGCACAATAAAAACAAGAAACAGAAATTGTATTCAAGAACTTAGAAATATGGTATTGAATTAACGAATGGATATAAAAGCATACATAGAATCTGGAATTTTAGAGCTATACGTAGCTGGCACACTTTCTGAAAAAGAAAATGAAGAGGTGTATGCACTTATGCAAAAACATCCTGAAATATTACAAGAAGTTTTAGAGATTGAAGCAGCTATTGTTAAGTTAACTGCGTCAACTTCTCAAAGAGATAACAACCATATTTTACAACGCATAAAACAATCATTAGGGCTTAATGATGACGATGCTAAAGTTATTTCGATAGCTAAACCTAAATACAACTGGATTACTTATACAGGTTGGGCAGCTTCTATTCTTTTGGGTGTTGGTTTATTATGGACCGTTAATCAAAACAAACAATTACAATCTTATATTCAAGTTGCAGAAACTCAGCAGTCTTTATTAGAAACACAAATTGAAAACTCTAAAAATAGTTTAGAGGAAGCTAACACTTTAATAAGTGTTTTACGTGACGATAACATTACCAAAATACCTCTAGCAGGTCAAGGAAATTTTGCTGATACTTATGCTAAAGTATATTGGGATAAAAATTCGAATCGTATTTTTTTAGATGCACAAGGATTACCTGACCCTCCAGAGGGTAAAGTTTATCAAGTATGGTCTTTAACATTAAGTCCGCTTACTCCAACCAGTTTAGGAACTATTGATAGTTTTACTACTGATACTAATAAAATCTTCGAAATAGAAAACGCTAATGAGAGTGAAGCGTTTGGTATTACTCTAGAACCAGCAGGTGGAAGTGAATCTCCAACTATGGAGCAATTGTATACTTTGGGTGTGGTGAGTTAAACAACAGTTCTGGATTAGTTTTATTTTATGTTAAAACACAATATTATATTCCTTTTATTTATAGTAACCCAAATACCTATGATGCTATTCGATTTTAATTCTAAAAGTGATATTTCCAATTGGAGTACAGTTGATGATGTGGTTATGGGCGGACGCTCTAACGGAAGTTTTAAAATTAATGATGCTGGAAATGGTTTATTCTTCGGTAAAGTTTCTTTGGAAAACAATGGTGGATTTTCGATGGTGCAATACCATTTTGAAACGAAAAATGTTACTAATTTTTCTAAAGTTTACATAAGATTAAAAGGAGATGGGAAACCATATCAGTTTAGAGTAAAAACCAATACTTCTGATAGACACTCGTATGTTGCACCTTTTAATACTTCTGGCGATTGGGAGATTATCGAAATTTCTTTTGAAACCTTATCGCCTGCTTTTAGAGGTAGAAAACTAGATATCCCAAATTACGAAGGTAATCAAATGGAGATGCTTGCTTTTTTAATTGGTAATAAAAAGGCGGAATCTTTTAGCCTTGAAATTGATTCTATAGTTTTAAAATAACTAAAGTGCGCTAATAATATCGTACTTGGTAATGATTTGATAATTACCATCGTCCAGCTTAACCATTACGGCATTATTTTCTTTATTAAATAATTTGGAGACAGCCTCAATAGGTGTATTTTTATCTACTATTGGGAATGGTTTATGCATCACATCTTTAATAGGTAAATTTGAAATGTCTTTATTTTCGATGTACTTTCTTAACAAATTTGCTTCATCAATAGCACCAACAAAACCCGTTGAATCTTCAACTGGAATTTGAGATATTTTATGAGCTTTCATACGTTCTATAGCATGAGACACCAATTCTTCTGTTTTAACAGTAACTAATGGTTTTTCTGAATGGTTTGATACTAAATCTGCAGCCGAGGTTATTTCATCTTCAATAAAACCACGCTCTCGCATCCATTCATCATTAAACATTTTACCAACGTATCTGCTTCCATGATCGTGAAAAAGCACGACCACCACATCGTCTTTTGTAAAATGTTCTTTTAACTGAAGCAGTCCCTTTATAGCTGCCCCGGCAGAATTACCAAGAAACATACCTTCTTGTTTGGCTAATTTTTGTGTATAAATAGCAGCATCTTTATCGGTTACTTTTGTAAAACCATCAATAACACCAAAATCTACATTTTTTGGTAAAATGTCTTCACCAATACCTTCGGTGATATATGGATATATTTCGTTTTCATCAAACACGCCTGTTTCATGATATTTTTTAAATACAGACCCATAAGTATCAACGCCCCATATTTTTACATTTGGATTTTTTTCTTTCAAGTATTTACCTACTCCCGAAATAGTTCCGCCAGTACCTACACCTACAACAAAATGTGTTACTTTACCATCGGTTTGTTTCCAAATTTCTGGCCCTGTACTTTCATAATGTGCTAAACTATTACTAGGATTATCGTATTGGTTTACATACCATGAATTTGGGGTTTCTTCTGCAAGTCGTTTAGATGTAGAATAATAGGATTTTGGATCTTCTGGCTCTACATTTGTTGGGCAAACAACCACTTTACTACCAACAGCACGAAGAATATCCATTTTTTCTTTGCTCTGTTTATCACTTATTACACAAATCATTTTATAACCTTTAACAATGGCTGCTAGGGCTAAGCCCATACCTGTATTTCCGGACGTTCCTTCAATAATGGTCCCTCCTGGTTTTAAGCTACCATTGGCCTCGGCGTCTTCTATCATTTTTACGGCCATCCTATCTTTTGTAGAATTTCCTGGATTAAAAGTTTCGTATTTTGATAATACTAAACACGGCAAGTCTTTAGTTAAAACATTAAGTTTTACCATTGGTGTATTGCCTATTGTTTCTAGTATATTTTTTGCGTAATCCATAATGAATATATTATTTCAAAAGTACTAAAAAGCATATTGATAAATGTTAAATGTTAGTTATTTTGCGTGTTAAGGATTGTATTAAAAAGCCCATAAAGATGCACAAACTAGGACCTGTAATGAAACATTTATGTTCATTAATTCAAATTTAAAAATAGAAAAGCGTGAATAAAAGTCTACTCCTTGTGGTATTGCCTTTTTTAATTAAAACGAATAGCTTTAACTGGCGATATTTTTGTAATAATGTAAGAAGGTACAAGTAACATGAGTAAACAAAGTAATAATACACCAATATTTAGGGCTAGAATGTATCCAAAATTGATATAAACAGGTGCTTCTGTTACGTAATACACGCTTGGGTCTAGTGGAAATAGTTTGAAATATTTTTGTGCAAACAAAAGCCCTAAACCTAAAATATTTCCCCATAGTAAACCCAATAAAATAAGGTATGAGGCATTGTAAAGAAATATTTTTCGGATGCTCCAGTTACTACTGCCTAGAGTTTTTAAAACACCAATCATTTGTGTGCGTTCTAAAATTAAAACGAGTAAAGCAGTTATCATATTAAAACCAGCAATTAAAACCATAATACCAATAATTCCATAGGTGTTTTTATCAAAAATTTTAATCCACTCGAATATTGAATAATAACGATCTGTAATGGTTTGAGAGTCTAGTAATGATGATATGTTTTTGTGTATTTCTGCCCCTTTTTCTTCTAAATCATTATAATCGTTTATAAAAATTTCAAAATTTCCAATTTGATCTTTTTCCCATCTGTTAATACGCTGTAAGTGACGAATATCTCCAATTAGATATTGCGCATCTAAATCTTGAAATCCCGAATTAAATATACCTGAAATATTATATGTAATGATATTGGGTAATTTCTCGGGATCGTCTTTTGCAAAGAACATTTGAAACTTATCGCCCACTTTAAAATGTAAACGGTTGGCAAGGTATTTTGAAATTAACACGTTTTCATTACGTTTTTGGGTGTAATCTGGTAATTTGCCCTCTACGAGAAACTGTTTAAAATAGTCCCAATTATAATCTGCTCCAACACCTTTTAAATTAACGCCTTCAAAATCGGTTTCGGTACGTATAACACCAAATTTAGAAGCTACACCTTGCACATGTTTTATACCTTTAACGGTTTTAAATTCTGGATAAAAATCTTGATTTATCGATATTGGATTTAAACTCTCTTGTGAGTTATTACTATCATAATTTGAAATTGTAACATGTCCATTAAAGGCTACTACTTTATCTCTAATTTTTTGTTGCAAACCAATACTTATGGCAACTGTAACCATCATAACTACCATACCAATAGCAATTGCAGCGATTCCAATTTTTATTATTGGTGCCGATATGCTACTTTTATACGCTTTACTACTAATAATGCGTTTTGCTATAAAAAACTCGTAATTCAAATGTTACTTATGCGGTTTAATGTTTTCAAAAATACAGTTTTATTATTTGTTTTAATCATGATTTCTTGCGGAAGTAAGTCGAAGTCTGAAGCTTTAAGCTCGGAACTAAAACCAGATGAATTAAAAACCACCCCAACACAAGTTCATGAAGACAAAAATATTATAATTGGAGCCAATAGAACTAATATGTATTTGCCTTTATTGAAAGGAAAACGTATTGGTGTAGTGGCTAACCAAACAAGTGTTATTTTTAAAAAAGATAAAAGTTATACTCACCTTATAGATTCGCTACTTGCTTTAAAAGTAAATATTACAAAAGTTTTTTCTCCAGAACATGGCTTTCGAGGTAAAGCTGATGCAGGTGAACTAGTTAAAGATGGTATTGATACAAAAACTAATTTACCGATATTTTCTCTTCATGGGAGCAGTAAAAAACCATCTAACACACAGTTAGATAATTTAGATATTATAATTTTCGATATTCAAGATGTTGGCGTTAGGTTTTACACTTACATTTCTACATTACATTATATTATGGAAGCTTGTGCAGAACAAGACATACCTGTTTTAATACTAGACAGACCTAACCCTAACGGACATTATATTGATGGACCTACTTTAGAGATTAAAAACAAAAGCTTTTTAGGTATGCACCCCATACCTTTGGTACATGGTATGACCATTGGCGAATATGCTAAAATGATTAATGGCGAAAAATGGTTAAAAAATGATGTAACATGTAATATTATCATTATTCCTTTAAAAAATTACACCCATAAAACCCCTTATAGCTTAGCTATTAGACCCTCGCCTAATTTACCAAACGATAAATCCATAAAACTATACCCAAGTCTTGGTCTTTTTGAAGGCACCAACGTAAATGCTGGTCGCGGAACAGAATTTCAATTTCAAAGATATGGCGCTCCGTTCTTAGATAAGAAATTTTATAAATTCAACTATACACCTGTAGCTAATTTTGGCGCCAAATACCCAAAGCACAAAAATGTTGTTTGTTACGGTAAAGACTTAACAAATGAAGTGTTAAATGATAATATGACCATTAAATGGATAATTGAAGCTTATCAAAACTCGACTGATAAAACCTTATTTTTTAATACTGATAATTTTACAAAACACGCAGGAACCAGTAAATTACAGCAGCAAATAGAAGCTGGTTTAACTGAAGAAGCAATTAAATTAACTTGGAAAAAAGGGTTGGAAGATTTTAAAAAAACTAGAAAAAAATATTTAATATATCCGTGAAAAACATTTTAGCTATTATAATCCTTTTTTTTACTACTGTTGGTTTTTGCCAAAAAACAGAGCATCTTAAAGACCCTAGAATTAAAACAGCAAAAAAAAAAGCTAAAAAATTTTTACGACAGCAAGGTATTCCGGGTATGTCTATTTCTGTGTCTGATAATGGGGAATTAATATGGTCTGAAGGTTTTGGTTATTCTAAAAGAAAACCTAAAACAAAAGTTGACCCAAGTAAAACACTTTTTAGAATTGCTAGTATTTCAAAATCCATTACCGCATTAACACTCGCCAAATTGGTTGACAAAAAGTTAATTGATTTAGATGAAAGTGTATATACCTATCTTCCCGATTACCCCAAAAAACAATTTGATTTTACTGTTAAAGAGTTAGGCGGGCACCTTGCTGGCATTAGGCATTATAAGGGTAATGAGTTTACAATAAACAAAAAGATGTCTATTACAGAAGGGATTGGCTTGTTTAAAAATGACACGCTTTTATTTGAACCGTCATCGCAATTTTCTTATAATACTTTTGGCTATGTTTTACTTAGTGAAATTATGCAAAAAGCTGCTAAAAAAGATTTTAACACATTGGTTAAAGAATCTATTTTTAAACCTTTAGGAATGACCAACACCATGTTAGAGGATTCTGAAATAAACTTACCAAACAAAACGAATTTCTATCGAAAAAAACGTATACTTTCAACCTCTGTAGCCAATGAATATAAAGTTGCTGGCGGCGGTTTTTTATCAACCTCTGAAGATTTAATTAAGTTTGGAGAAGAAATTATTTCACCCAAAACAGTTACAAAAAATGCATTAGCCAATATGGTTACTTCGCAAAAATTAAAGTCAGGAAAAATAACGGGCTATGGTATTGGTTTCTCCGTTGAACACACAAAAAACAACACGTATAAATATTACCATACAGGTGGTGGTGTTGGGGCTTCTACTATACTTTTAATTTATCCTAAAGAAGAAATTGTAATTTCCGTTTTAACAAATAAATCTGGTGTTAGTATGGAAGCCTTTGGGAAAGCACTTGAAACTATTTTTGTTGATTAAAAAAGAAAGTGCTTAATCACATTTCTGCAATCAAACACTTTCAACCTAACAAAAAAACCTTAAAATCAACACGTCAATAAGGTTTTCTCTAAAAACTAATCAAACCAACTTTTATATATTATTAATTTCATGTTCCATAAGCGGACCAAGTTCAAAAGTACTTTCAAGCAATTCTTCTTTTAAGCGTTTTGCTTTTTCTAACTCACCATTAGTTTTGTATATTTTAGCTAAGTGAAATAACACATCAGGCTCAGAGGTTTTCCCAAACACGTGCTCTTCAGCTACCTTTAAAGCTTCTTTAATATCACCATGATTATAGTGTGTCCAAGCCAGTAAGTCATACGACTGTGGTGTTGGTCTATTCGTTATTTCAATATGAGCAATTTTTAATGCTTCAGAGGTTTCTTTTTTATTTTCGGCAAGTAAAATGGCATTGTGTGTATTATACATATCTCCATAAGAAGGATTTTTAACGGCTTCCACGTAGCGTGCTAATTGATTTTCTTTTAACTCAATATCGCCTTTAAATTCTGCAATTTCTGCTTTTAATAAATGGTAATCTGGTGCATTAAATGTTTTAGTAATTTCGTTTAAAATACGTAGTGCTTCGTCTGGATTTTTTTCATAGGAATATACAATCCAAGCAATTCCTTTTTTTGCATAAGCATCAGTTGGATCTAATTCCAAAGCTTTTAAATAATGCTCATATGAGTCTTTTATTCTTCCTGCATGACCATAATAATCAGCTAAATTTGTATACACCCATTGTTTTATTGAAGGTACATTTGATGATTCTGCAATCCCTTTTGCTTGTTCCATATATTTTATGGCAGCGTCTAAATTTCCACGATGATCAGACCATTTTGATAATCGTATTAAATAATCAAAATCTGAATCTTTTTGAATCTTTTTTAAATATGATTTTGCCTTTTCAAAATTTCCAAGTTCTAAATGCACATCAAAAAGCATTTTTTCTGTACCCTTTAAACCTTCACCATTAATTTCAGATTTTTTCAATAATTCTAAAGCTTCCTTAAATCTGTGTTGAGAAATATAATTTCTTGCTAAAGCTTTTAAATACCCTGCATTATTATAATTAGTAGCTTTATTTGCTTTTATTAAGTATTTCTCTGCCTTAATTAAAGCCTCAATATCTCCAGTTTTATTAAAAATTTGAGATTGAGACGCTGCAGCTTTAGCTAAATATGGAAATTGATTTGGTTCTTTTTCTAGCTTTTTTTCCCAGAATTTAAAATCCTCTTTTGCTAATTGCAACATCTCGTTCTCTAATGTTTCTAAATAAACAGTATACTCTTCTGTGTTTGTTATTTGTTTTGGTTCATTATTACAACTTACTATGAGTAGTAATAAAAAAATAAATACTATTTGATTAATGGTTTTCATTTTCGTGTGGGTTTTTATGTTTTCGTTTAGGTTATAAAACTCTGAAGTGATAATTAATTAATCACTTCAGAGGTGATTTTATATTTAGTGAGGTGATGCTAAATAAGGAAATGAGGTAAAAAAAGCTTTATCATTAGCATCAACATTATCATTTGATAATCCTGGGTTTTCGGTAAAATCTTCACCACCAAAGATTAATAATAACTCAACCGTAATAACATCATCAGCTAATGCTCTACCAGAAAGTGTGTTTGCCGCAACACCATCAAAAAAAGTAGTTGTTCCATCAAGCGACACGTTTAAAACATCTGTAGCTAAAAGTCCTGTAAATGCTGCTACATCTTGTCCAAGCGCATTCATTCCACCGTTAGCATAAGCTGGACTTAAGGCTAATAAATTAGTCTCAAACTTACTTTGAAAAGCCGCATTTTGTGCAGATGGTATAGTTACATTAAAAGCATCTTTATCTGCGCTAGCATTAAATACAGTATTTACAGCTGGTCTACCCATTTGATCTTCTTGAGTATAAGTTCCAGAAAAATCTATTGTGGTTGTTTTTATATTATCATCGTCATTTGAGCAATTGAATACCATTAACGAAACGGTTAACACTAAGGTTAATATTTTTATATTTTTCATCTTATTAAATTTTAGAGGTTTTGTTATTATTTTCTTTTAGATTCTACCCAAGTATTAATTTTTCCCGAGCCACCAATCATAGATTTTGGTACTTCTACAACAATAGACATCACATTACTTCCTGCAAAAGTATCAGCACCAGGCATATTAAAACTTGTGGCATTTCCAGCTATAATTTCAGAGTATTGTGCAAAATCCATAAAGAATGGATCGTCTCTTGGTCCAGCAAAAAAGCTCATTCCTCCATTAGTTGAAATGTTTGCAGCATCACCATAAGCAGTAATATCTACAATACCACCTGCTGTGGCGTTAGTTTGAATGTTACTATTTAAACCCGTTTGCGATGGCGTTACAGGACCAAAGAAATACATTTTACCATTTCTTGGAATAGCTTGAATTACTAAGTCTTCAACGTTATCTTGATCTGTATCAATATTAAATTCTACTAATACATTTTCATTAAATGTTGCTGCTCCTGTATTTGCAGGACTTAACAATCCTTGAAGGTTTGCTACAAAAACTAGATTATCTGTGTTTTCCCCTTGAAAGGCATAAAAGTCAGTAATATCACTATTACCTCCTGCTACTTCTGGCGCATCAATATGATCTGCCGCTACAATGAAGTAACTAGCTATCGCTACCACTCCAAGTCCTAATACTCTTTTTAAATTTTTCATAATTTTGAGATTTTTGTTATTGTTAATTTCACTCTCTGCCATACCTACGCAAAAAAGAAAAGAGTGGTTTTGTTAAAATTATGTTAAAGAAAAAATAATACAGATATTCATCGAAAAGTTTACTTTTACAATCTATTTGATAATTGAACTATGAACCCATCATCTGCAGGTTGGATTAAGAAGTTACTTAAGGAGATTGAAAGCAATAATCGTTTCTTAGAGTACTCTGAGGAATCGTTTTATGATGCTTTAAGAACTTGTGGATTTATTTATGGTAGTAACTTAGATGTAGTTAGTCAAGTCGTTCTCAAAAAAGATTTTACAGAGGAAGAACTTTGCAAAATCAATTTATGTTTGGGTTTACATTATGCATACGCAAACTCAAAGTCTAATACTCCTTTTATTGAAAGTGTTATTGGTTTTTATTCGGATATTGATGAAATTAAAACCTCTTTTTTTAGAGATTTATTAGGTGGTAAAAAATCTCACGAACAACTTGAAAAAATAATCTATAAACGTATTCAAATAGACGCTAATGTACTCACCAAGAATTTTAATTATTTTATAATCAACGCCCTTTTATTTGTTGATGTCTTAGCATATAAGAAGTATTTAGAAAAGGAATCCATTTCTAAAGACTACTTAAGAAATATTGAAGCATCTATTACATCTATTTGTTTGGATGTTTTAAACGCTAAAGAAACTATAAATCAGTACGACGAGAGTTTAATAAAGCTGTTTGAATCGTCTTTGCGATATCAAGAAGACACCCATTTAGGGTATAAAAAAGCTATAAAAAATATTACTACAGATTTAGAGAAGTACTACATTCTTGATTTAGCTTGTATGGCTACTTGGAGTGATCAAACCATAGATATTGAAGAACAACACTTTCTAGAAAAATTGGGTAATGATTTAAACTTAAGCATATCAAAAACTCAGCAGTCTATAAAAGCTGTTAATCATTTTTACACAGTTAATAAAAATAATATTGCGCTATTAAGCTCTAAAAATATTGTACAAAGTTTTTATAACAACTCTAGTAAAATGGTAAACAAATTGATTACCAGAAATAGTAAACGGTTGTACCAAGAATTACAAGACAGTAAAGAGCTTATGGTTTTACTTACTCAATCTACCATTAGAGACTTGAATAAAGACGAACAAAAAAAAGTACAAGAGCAGCTTCTTGATATTTTTAAATCCATACCAAGTCTAGCTATATTTTTGCTTCCGGGTGGTGCCTTGTTACTGCCGTTAGTTGTTAAATTTATTCCAAAATTATTACCATCGGCCTTTGATGAAAATAGAATAGAAGATTAAAAATTATATATTTCTTTTTTTTTCTAGTAGTTTTACAAATACAGAAACTAAATAAACTACATGATATCATATACTATACAACAAATTAACGACCTAATTAAAGGTGAATTAATTGGTAATACTACACAACAAATAGAAGGCCCAGAACAACTACAAAACGCTAAAGAAAACCATATTACCTTTATAGGAAGTAGCAAATACTTAAAATATTGGGCAGACTCTAAAGCTTGTGCTGTATTAGTAAATGATAATTTAACGCTTGAGCCTGGAGATAATCGTGCGATTATAAAAGTTAAAAATGCTGATTTGGCAATGGCTAAAGTTTTAGAATTATTTAATCCGCCTGCACCAGAGTTTGAAAAAAATATCCATCCAACTGCTGTTATACATGAAACTGCTAAAATTGGTGATGGTTGTAAAATAGGTGCCAATTGTTATGTTGGAAAAGATGTAATTTTAGGCAACGGCGTTACTCTTTATCCAAATGCTTGTGTTTTTGATGAAACCATAATAGGCGATAATACCATTGTATGGTCTGGAACAGTAATTAGAGAACGTTGTATTATTGGTAGCCATTGTATTTTTCATACCAATGTTAGTATTGGTGCCGATGGTTTTGGATATCGCCCTAGTGACGATGGTAGAGGACTCACCAAAATACCTCAAATTGGTAATGTAATAATTGGACATCATGTTGAAATTGGCGCCAACTCTTGTGTTGATAGAGCAAAATTTAGTAGTACCATTATTGGAGATGGTTGCAAAATAGATAATCTTGTACAAATTGCCCATAATAGTGTTATGGGTCGCTCTTGCATTATGGCAGGACATAGTGGTCTTGCAGGCTCGGTAACTTTAGGCGATGGTGTAATTATTGGCGGCTCTGCCTCTATAAAAGACCACACAACCATTCATTCTGGCGCAACTGTTGGAGCGGGATCTGGAGTTGTTGGAGATGTTAAGGCTGGAGCAACCGTTTTAGGATACCCTGCTCAAGACTCGAGAGATATGCTTAAACAATGGGTAATGATGCGCCGATTGGCTAAGAAGTAATATTTAGCTACTTGAGAGTTTGTAAAAAATTTAAATAGCTTCGTTAAACTTCTGATATAAAACATTATGACGTTTCATATCTGCCTTAGTTGGCATTAATTAAAAAAACTGAATTGGAAATTAGAGAAACCCATAAAAATGATTTTACTGTTTCAACAGACAAGAAGAAATTAAATGTTGACAGCATTCACAAATTCCTTTCAAATGAAACTGATTGGGCTAACGGAATTCCAATTAATACTTTGAAAACATCAATTGAAAACTCTTTGAATTTTGGACTTTATTACAAGAACGAACAAATTGGGTTTGCTAAAGTAATTTCTGACTATTCTACTATTGCATATTTAGGAGATGTATATATCTTAGAAGAATATAGAGGAAATGGATTAAGTAAATGGCTGATTAATGAAATAATGGAACATCCAAACCTTCAAGGGTTGAGGCGTTGGATTTTATTGACTGATACAGCTGAATGGCTTTATAAAAAATTCGGATTTACGGAATTACCTAAACCTGAATTTTATATGGAAAAGCATAATCCAAATGTTTATAACGGAATAAAAAACTAATGCAACAACGTGAAAAATTAATTGTTAGTTTTGGCTAGTTTACGAAAGTCCTCGCGGACTTTCTATCTGTGTTTTATTTACTAACTTTAGTGTATAAAACACGCAACAAACCTTACACACAAACGTTAAACAAAACACACCAAAAAACTACTACTCCAACCAGCCTTTAAAATCCTTAACACGCTCTCGAGCAACAATAACATCTTGCTCGTTATAAGAGTTTAGTTTTATTTGCAAACGCGAGTTGGTATAACTTACCATATCTTTTATAGCGTTAATATTTACAAAGAATTTTCGGTTAATACGAAAAAAGGTTTGTGGTTCTAGCTCGTTTTCTAAATGTTCTAGCGAGCTATCTATAAGATAGTTTCTACCCTCGGTTGTATGTAAGTATGTGCCTTTGTTTTCACTATAAAAACACTCTATTTCGTCTATATTAATAAGTTTTAGGTGTTGCCCTACTTTTACCGAGAAACGTTTTTTATATTCACGATCTATGGGGTTTACCAATAGTTTTTTAATATCATTAAAGTCTAATGTTACAGCTTGTTTTTGAGGCGCACGCTCTTGATATTTTTTTACCGCAACACATAAATCGTCGTCATCAATAGGTTTTAGTAAATAGTCAATACTATTAAGCTTAAAGGCTTGAAGCGCATATTCGTCATAGGCTGTTGTAAAAATAATGGCCGACTTGACATCGATGGTCTCAAATATCTCAAATGATAAGCCATCGCTTAACTGTATGTCTAAAAATATGAGGTCTGGATGCTCGTTATTTTGAAACCATTCAATAGATTCTTCTACAGAATGTAACATGGTTTCTGCCATTAAATCTAAACTTTGCAACATACGTTGCAGGCGTCTTGCTGATGGTTTTTCGTCTTCTATGATGATTACTTTCATGGTTGTTAGATTGTTTAATATTATACTAAAATATAGTTGGAAATGCGATAGAAATTGAAGCAGTATCCTTTTTCTGATTAATTTAAACCTTTAAACTTTTTTAAAAGTAACATACAAAAAAGATACAGCGTAAAGCCCTTATTATTTTAATTCCATTTGGTTTTATCGCTATCCATGAATTCTTTAATTTTTCTTTCTTCCCAGTTTTTATTAAAAAGAAGGTTTTTGCCAAACACACCAATAGCGTGAAAGCCCAAACCAATACCCCAAAAAAGTGCGGTAGAATAAGTGCCAAAATGAAATAAATCACCACCATTTGATACAATGACAGTCACAATAAAAATATTTACGGCAACATACCAGAAGGCATGCCAATAAAAGCCCTTTAACTCTTTTACTCTTTTTTTTGCACGTAAATACGCTTGTTCTTTTTGGTGTTCTTTATCTTGGTAAGGTTCTATTTTATTCGTTTCCATAATATTAATATTTTAATCCCACTTGTTCTGTTCTTTATTCATTAATTCTTCTATTTTGCGAGCTTCCCAATTACTACTATACGTGCCTTTGTGTATAAATATGCAAAACGCATGAATGGCAACGCCAATACCCCAGCCAATTAATGGATACCAAAACCATTTATAATCCCAATACGTTCGATAATTAATAAAAATAATAAACGGGATAAATAAGCAATATGAAAGTAAATGTTGGTAAAAATCTTTTATATTTTGAACACGTTTGCGTGCTCTTGCATATTTTTTGTCTGTTTTTAAATCTGATAATCTTTCCATAATTTCTAAATTTTATTTCCAGTTATTTTCATCATTATTCATAAACTCTTCCATTTTACGCTTTTCCCAGTTTCTACCAAAAGCACCGTCGTTTACAAACACTCTAAATGCCTGAATGATTAAACCTATACCCCAGCCAAACATAGGGAACCAAAACCATTGAAAGTCCCAAGAGGTTGAGTAATTAATGAAAATTAAAAACGGAATGACTAGGCAATAAGACATTAGACTGTAATAAAAGCCTTTTAGTTCGTCTACATGGTTTAATGCACGCATGTAACTATCGTCTAATTTTGATGTTGATGATGACTGTTCTGTTCTCATGACTGATATTTTTTTAGTTAGCATAGGTATTGCGACTGCAAAACGGTTTGCTTCTTTATATATATTTACTTTTTTGTTGGTTAACAACCCATATCGTTGCATGATATTGCTTAAACCAACACCGCTACTTTTTTTTACAATTTGTTTAGGTTGCAAATTGTTTTCTACTACTAAATCGCCGTTGCTTTCATAAATCCTGATATTTAAAGGCTTGTTTGATGTAACCATATTATGCTTTACAGCGTTTTCAAGTAGTAATTGCAATGATAGTGGCACCACCTTACTTTCTGGATTTGACGCCTTTTCGGGCATGGTAAAAACAATACTATCTTCAAATCGCATTTTAAGCAAAGACATGTACGTTTTTGCAAATTTCAACTCCTCATCAACAGTAACCAACTCTTTACTTTTTTGCTCTAAAACATAACGGTATACTTTAGATAATGATGTTGTAAACTTTTGTGCATTAACGGGGTTCTCCTCTATTAAACTAGTTAACACATTTAAACTATTGAATAAAAAATGCGGATCTAATTGATTTTTTAAAGCATTGAATTTAGCACTTGCCGTACCTGCAATAACCTTTTGTTCTTTAATTTTATTTTGTTGAAATCTATTATAAAAATAGATAACATGAAAAGTGACCACAATAGTTAAGGTAACCCATAAACCAAATTGATAGTTACTAAGTTTTTCGTTTGAAAGAAATTCTGCAAATGTTAAATCACTTAAAACCATATAGGTTATAGATCTTAAGATAAAAAGTCCAATTAAAGTGATAATAATTGCACCAATAATTCCAATAACAACACGTTTAATGGTATCCTTCTTTTTCCAATTTCGGCGTTCCATAAAATCGAAAAAATACATATTGGAATAACCTAGCACGAAAGAATACAATTGATAAAAGCCAAAATCGACTAAAAACTCGTTAACATTTTTAAAATCAAAACCGTCAGATAATAGATTGCCAATTACAAAAATGATACAGCCTATTATAAAGGTAAGGAAGATATTTTTAGTCGATTTTGTCATGATTTTATATCCTTTTAATTTTTTACTTTCCGCAAGATTCTAATAACATTTTTGCTCGATCTGCTCCCCAATTAGGGTGAAATGGTGTTTCAGGTTTAAAGTTAGCAAAAAGTTCTGTGGCATGTTCAAGTTCTTTACAAAATGGTGTTGTGTCTTGTCCAAAATATTTAGCGCCTCCTATTCCCCACTCGGCTTTACAATAAACTACTCTTGGGTTTTCTGGTGCAATCATATGAGCTTTCGTATAAAGCTCTATCACTTTACCAGAAAGCGTCATGCCATACGTAGCACCATCAAAGGCCACCCACGCTGTGTGCAATAAAGCTTGCAAAACCATAATTTCTGGGTTTTCTTTTGAAATGGCTGTGGCATCATTTAATAAATCTTGTGCTTTTTTTAATTTGGCAGATAACACCTCTTCATCTTGCTCTCCAAAACAATAAATAATATTAACTTGAGCTGCATAGTAAGGTGGCAACCAATTATCTGGTTCTGCTTTGGCTATACGCTCAAATAAATTTGATGCTTCTGTTGGTTGATTCTCACTCCATAGATCAAAAGCTTTTTGCATGCCTTTTTCGTAATTTGTTTGGCCAATTACAAACCCTGAGATTAATAGTGTTGCGATAATAATTAATTGTTTCATGTTCGTTTGTTTTAAATGATGAAACAAATATCTAACACAATTAAAGTTTTTTAAAAACCAACTTACCGAACTGTAATTTTTTGTTACTGAAATGTTGATTTTAATTTTAAACTTAAAAAAATCAGGATTATAAACTATTAGTAAATCTAAAAACCTTAAATACAAAAGGCAGTCTAAATATTTTCAGACTGCCTTTCCACACATTGAAATAAAAAACCTATTACGACCTATTAACCATCTTGGTATTTAAAGAAAATAGGTACTGCATAAGCTACTTTTACTGGCTTACCACGTTGTTTACCTGGTTTCATTTGTGGTAATTTACCAATTATACGTTCTGCTTCATTTTGTAAAATTCTATCTGGTCCTCTAGATCGTATTCCTGTTATATGCCCGTTTTTGTCAATTACAAAAACTACAGACACACGTCCTTGAATTCCAAGATCTAAAGCTGTTTGGGGGTAATTAAAGTTACTAGCAACATGAGCTTGCACCTTTTTTTGAAAACAATCTTTTGTAGCTTGTTTGGATAAGCCTTCGCATCCAGGAAATACCGGTACATCTTCAATAACTGCAAAAGCAACTTGAACATCTTCATCTATTTCTTCTACTTCTACCTCAGCAACATCAACAATACGTTCTTCAATAGCATCGTCTTGACCTATTTCTGTACTTTCTATGACGGTTTCTTCAATCTCTTCGGTATCCTCTACAATTTCAATAGATTCTTGTACTGCAGCTGGTGGCGGTGGTGGTGGCGGTGGCGTATTTGCGTTAACAATAGGAATTTCTTCTTCAAATTCACTTTCCATCTCAACAAGATCAATAGTTACATTGTCTTTCTCAAAAGTCTTATACTCTAAAGCTTGCCAAGATAAAAACAACATTACATTAAGTCCAATAGCAAAATAAATGCTGCTATTTCTTCCTATTTCCAGTTTTGGATTTTTTTTAGCTTCCATGACATTTAATTTTAACTGATGACAAAATCATCTTATTACTAATAGAATAAAATTATCAAATTAATAGAAAAACAACTATGATATTTATCATATCTCAAAATAAACCCATTATTCTATTAATACCTTATTTAAGTGACATTCAATTTGTTATATTCAATATGCTTATTTGATGAAAAAAAATATTATAAATGTTACTTTAGAACCCAAAACCAATCGTATATTTGCGATAAAAAATAAGTGATTTTATTTTACAAATCCGTTTCAACACAAAAAAATAGCATTAACACTTGAAAAGAAGTTTAGAACATATAGAATATAAAGAAGACACCGAAGCTTTAGCCAAATTCGCCAAAGCTTTAAGCCATCCAACACGTATTGCTATTTTAAAACATCTTGAAAATCAATCATGTTGTTTTACTGGCGATTTAGTAGATGTTTTTCCTTTGGCTCAATCTACAGTTTCGCAGCACCTTAAAGAATTGAAAAATGCTGGTTTAATTCAAGGCGAATTAAAACCACCAAAAATAAAATACTGTATTAATCAAGAAAACTGGAATATTGCAAAATCTTTATTTCAACAATTTTTTGATTGATATTTTTTTAATAAACATATCGTCTATTGGCGATAAACAAAACTAATATTATGAGTAAAACAATTAAAATTTTAGGTACAGGATGCCCTAAATGTCAAACTATGACAAGTTTAGTAAAAGATGTTGTTACAGAAAACAATATTGATGCAACCATTGAGAAGGTTGAAGATATTATGGAAATTATGAAATTTAATGTTATGACAACGCCAGCTTTAGTAATAGATGATGTTATTACTATAAAAGGTAGAATTCCGTCAAAAGACGAGGTGTTGAAACTTTTAAATTAATTTATATGTTATGAATTATCATATTAAAGCATCCTCAATTTCGAATAAAGATGCTATAGTTCATATAAAAGAATCGAATATAGATTTTGGTACAACGTCTAAAACTACAGAGGTATTGCCAAATCCTGCAGAACTTTTCTTAGGTTCATTTTCTGCGTGTATGCTAAAGAATGTTGAACGTTTTTCGACTATGATGGCATTTACTTATACAAAGGCCATAGTGGAAGTTAATGCAACACGACTTGAGAGCCCACCAAGGATGGATAACATTAATTACAATTTAACAATTTATAGTAACGACAAAAAGCTTAACCCTGTTTTATTAAAAAAGAACATTGAAAAATTTGGCACTATCTACAATACAGTAAAGTTAGCTTGCACCATAACTGGAACAATAAACATCATAGAAAATGTTTAATTGGATACAACATATTGCAGATTGGCTGGTCTATGATGTTTTTAATTTAAACAAAGACGCGCATTTAGCAGAAGCGCTAAACTTCTTTATTTATGACACCACAAAAATTTTAATCCTTCTTTTTGTTGTCATCTTTTTTATGGGAATAGTTAATAGTTACTTTCCTATTGACAAGGTTAAAAACTATTTATCAAGAAATAAATTATACGGGCTGGAATACCTCACAGCAAGTCTTTTTGGCGTAGTAACGCCATTTTGCTCCTGCTCTTCTGTGCCTTTGTTTATAGGTTTTGTAAGAGGCGGCATTCCTTTAGGAGTCACCTTTGCATTTTTAATTACCTCACCTTTGGTAAATGAGGTTGCCATAGGGCTTTTTGTGGGGCTGTTTGGTATTAAAACAACCATTATTTATGTGATTAGTGGTGTTTTACTAGGTACTATTTCGGGTGTTATACTTCAAAAATTAAAACTAGAACGTTTTTTAACGCCTTGGGTAAAAGAAGTTCTGGCTAATGCTCAAAAAGATCAAGATTTATTTATAGCAGAAAAACAAACCTTAAAACAAAGACTGCCTATTATTTGGGAAGAAGTTCTAAAAATACTTAAAGGTATTGTGCCTTATGTTTTGGTTGGTATTGCTATTGGCGGTTTAATGCATGGTTATATACCAGAAGGCTTTTTTGAAAAATATATGGATAAAGACAATCTTTTTGCTGTCCCAATTGCTACTATTTTGGCTGTGCCCATGTACTCGAACGCTTCAGGAATATTACCTGTAGTTCAAGTATTAGTAGCAAAAGGCATTCCTTTAGGTACTGCAATTGCTTTTATGATGGGCGTTGTAGGCTTGTCTTTACCAGAAGCCATGCTTTTAAAAAAAGTAATGACTATAAAACTAATTTCAATCTTTTTTAGCGTTGTTACGCTATGCATCATCATATCAGGGTATGTATTCAATATATTATTATAAACATAAATCAATAAAAAAAATGAAATCTATCAAATTTTTAGCCATTCTAACAATCAGTTTATTGCTAATGGCCTGTAACGACCAGACAAAAAGTAAAGCGCAATCTTTAGATACAACCATTTCTAAAATTGAGGTTTTTGACTTCCACTCTACACATCGATGCATGACTTGTAATGCCATTGAAGCCAATACAAAATACACGCTAGATACTTATTTCTCTGATGAATTAAATGAAGAAAAAATCTCTTTTAAGGTTCTTAATGTAGATGACAAAGAAAATGAAAACATCGCTGAAAAATTTGAGGCTTCAGGAACTGCATTAATATTGAATGTGATAAAAAACGGAAAAGAAACCAAAATAGATTTAACCGAATTCGCCTTTATGGAAGGAAACGATCAAGAAGCCTTTTCAAAAGCATTAAAATCTAAAATAGAGGCGCAATTAAAAACACTCTAAATGGATTTTTTACAATCTTTATTAGAGCATAATAACATTCCTATTTTATCTGCATTTATTCTTGGATTAATGACAGCCATTAGCCCATGTCCTTTAGCTACTAATATAACTGCAACAGCATTTATTTCTAAAAACATTTCGAGTAAACAAAAAGTGTTTTTAAGCGGATTGATTTACTCTTTAGGAAGAGGTTTTAGCTATACAGCCATTGGTTTAATTTTATATTTTGGAGCAAGTAAATTTCATATTGCAAGATTTTTTAATCAGAATGGTGAAAAATTTTTAGGCCCGTTATTAATCATAATCGGGCTAATAATGCTAAACTTTATCAAACTCAATTTTTTAGGCAAGTCGAGTTTTCAAGAAAAACTATCGGAGAAATTTAAAGATAAAGGCTTGCTTGGTTCTTTTTTAATTGGTGTTGTTTTTGCGTTAGCATTTTGCCCTTATAGCGGAGCCTTATTTTTTGGTATACTAATCCCCATGACCATTACATCGGCAAACGGACTTTATTTACCAATAATTTTTGCCTTCGGAACCGGATTACCAGTCATTCTTTTCACCTATTTATTAGCGTTTACAGCAGGAAAAATAGGTGTGTTCTATAATAGAATTACGAAAATTGAAAAAGTAATGCGTATAGTGGCTGGTGTAGTTTTTATTATAACTGGTCTGTATTATGTTTCTATTTTTATTGGAATATTGTAGCCATATCTTGACTTTATAAAAATTTTCAGCTAACTTCGTTTACAGTCGGATATAAAACATTAAAACGATTTCATATTCGCGAAACATTAGCTGTAATTGACTACATAACAAACTCAAAATTCAATGACTGAAAATAAATTTCACGGAAAATTAGGGGAATTGATTGAAAGAGCAGAAAGTGGAAATACAGAAGATGTAGATTTTATAATAGGTCATTTAACTGATAAATCTAGTTTAGCTATGACTCGTTATGTTGACTATGCTCTAAGCTTAGTGAAAAATGAAATTGGAGTTTTACGTTTAGAATATTATTTATTTAACGGAACACCTATTCAACGGAATTATTGTTGCTTATTTTTTAACAGAAGATTAGATTATAACATTGTAGATCGAGCTTTCCGATTAGGTTTGATAGATGAAATTCAGGCATTTTCAAGATAAACTAACTTATTAAGAATTGATAATTTGAACCATTCCTTAATGGTAAAAAAGTTAATGATAAAATGTGAACTTTATTAACTGGATTTAACCAGACTGATTAATACTCTTAGGAATAGTTTTCTCTTAAGTTTATCCAATATACGACTTAGTAATGGTAATCTGAAAAAAAAATAAGCTAACACCGTATATAATTTATTGCTAGTTCTAGCCTACTTACGAAAATCCTCGCAGATTTTCAGCTTGTTGTGTACTTGCAAAGTTAAGTGCTAAAACACGCCACTAACCATACACAAAACCATTAAACAAACTTTCCCAAAAAAACCACTTTTTAGTTTAAAACCTAAGCTAGCAGATATGCTTGCGTTAGGCCTGACGAAGGAAGTGCGAGTACTTGTAACAAATAGCCCTACCCCTTTTTGGGGTAACACCCTACAAATTATCCAACTGGTTACTCTTTTTATCTTCGCTAATGGTCCAAAAGAAGCCTACAAAAAAGAATTGATCGGTGGCTGGCTGTAAAGCTCTTCTATTAAAATTACCATTAACATCGGGTGCATTAGCATATTGGTAGCCATTTATATTTTTAAAACCTAAAACATTATTAACAGATGCGTATAATATTTTTTGCGGGCTAATTAAATACGCCCAGTTTAAACTCAAGCTATTAAAAGCTTTAGTTTTGTCGTTTAAAAAACCAGCTTGATTAGGATTCGTATACGTTCTTCCTGAGGCAAACGAATAGCTCATACCTACTTGACTTCTCCATTTATCAATCCAATACTTCCCTACTACAGATACATTGTGTGTATTTGCAAAGTTAGGTTGGGCTTTAGTTAAGTAGTTTTGATAATCGCGCTCGGTATCCAGAAATGAATAGCTTAACCAATAATCAAAGTTTTTAATGGTTTTACCATCTCTCCAAAAGAAATCTACCCCTTTTGCAAAACCACTACCATTGCTGTTATAGTTACTATCAAAGTTTGTGAATTCTGTATCATACTTAACCAAATTATCATATTTTTTATAATACGCTTCAGCTCTAAATATTTTTCTATCAGCATTAAACTGATAGTTAAATATATAATGCGAGGTGTTTTCAGCTTTTAGGTCTTGATTAAACTTTAAAATATTACTAGATGGGTTTTGGTAAAAATTCCCATAGGCTAAAGACACTTGACTTTTCTCGGTAGTTTTATAAGCCAAAGATGCTCTTGGTGCTATTGTAAAGTCTTTAAACAATTCGCTGTACTCACCACGCAAACCTGTTTTAATTGCTAATTTTTTCGATATAAAAATATCTGCTTCAGCATACGCAGCGGCAATATTGTTATTATAACCGTAATTAACTTTACTAATCGTTTCATCATTATAAGTTTCATTATAATCGGTAGCAAAATATTCTGCCCCAAAATAGAGTTTTAAGCGGTTGCTAACTCTATTTTTAAACTTCACTTTAGTATGCAAGGAGTTTTCAGTATTATTAATATCACTTTCAATAATGTTTAAGCTGTTTTTAGCTCTTGTATAGCTAACACCTCCAAAAAGTGTCCAAGTATCGTTTAAAACACCTTGATAAGAGCCATTTAAATAAAAGTTATTATTGTTTAATTTAAAATAGGCGCCTTCTGGGGTATTGATGTCTTCTTGCGTTAACTCAAAACTAGTCGCATCAAAAGCACCATATAATTTAAATAAACCCGCATTGGTTTTCTTTCTAAAAACGGCTTCACCAGATGCTGTTTCAAAAGGTTTTATCCAATCATTTCTATTTTTAAAAATAGCATTATAAGGCGCTAAATTAATGTAAGATGCGTTTACACTTAAAGAACTTTTTTCCCATTTTTGTGTGTTACCAAGTGTGGCACCAACACTCATAATACCAATATCGGTTTTTTCTTGGTCTGGCTCATCAATAGTATTTAAAAGCAACACACTTGATAAGGCTTGCCCAAATTCTGCCGAATAACCACCTGTAGAAAAGGTAATCCCATCAAATAAAAATGGTGAGTATCGTCCTCTAGTTGGTGCATTATTGGTTGTTGGCGAATACGGTGTAAACACACGAATACCATCAATAAAAATTTGTGTTTCATTGGCATCACCACCACGTACAAACAACCTACCATCTTCTGCAACCGTAGTTGTTCCTGGCAAGGTTTGTAAAGCACCAACAAAATCGCCTAAAGCACTTGCAGTAGTTACAACATCTAGTGGTTTTAATGCATTTACTTTACTATTATCGCCTGCAGAAAATGTACCAGCAGACAGCACAACAGCATCTAAAGTATTTACATCTTCGCGAAGTTTAATGGTAACATCTTTCATGTAAGATACATCGCCAACCATAGTAAAAGGCTCATAAGACATAAAAGAAACAATTAAAGTTTGAGTACCAGTCTCTGTGGTTTTAAATAAAAACTCACCATGTTCTCCAGAAGTGCTTCCATCATAAGTGCCTTCTAAATAAATATTGGCACCTTCAATAGGTTCATTTTTCGTGTTAAAAACTTGACCGCTAATAATGGATTGAGCCGACAATTGAAAACTTATTAAAGCAACAATTATAATGGTAATTTTTTTCATGATTGATTAATTTTACTGTTCGTTTTGTGTTTGATGACATACCGAAATAAATTCAGCACGCAGCAAATTTGCAACACAAAAGCCATTACTAAAACTCTTAATTACCGAACTGTAAAATTTACATGATGAATTGAAATTATGTATTTTATAAATTTATTTTCATATCTATGTAACGTTTTAAAACATTAAGCTACTTACATAGTAACTAAACCACACCATTGAATAAAGAACTAGAACATAGTTTTGTAGAATTGCTAGAAAAGCATCAAAATATTGTGCACAAAGTTTGTCGTTTGTACACCAATAATTATGATGCTCATAATGATTTATTCCAAGAAATCACCATTCAACTCTGGAAAGCATATCCTAAATTTCGAGGCGATGCTAAATTCAGTACCTGGATGTATCGTGTTGGGCTAAATACTGCAATAACACTCTACCGTAAATCGAAACGTACCATAAATACACAAGATTATGCTGGTGTAGAGTTTAAAATAAAAGCAGAAGATTATGACGATACCGAAGAAGAACAATTAAAAGTATTATATAAAGCTGTACACCAACTAAACGATATTGAAAAAGCATTGGTTTTTCTTTATTTAGAAGACAAAGACTATAGAGAAATTAGTGAAACATTGGGAATAAGTGAAGTAAATGCCAGAGTGAAAATGAATAGAATTAAAAACAAACTTAGAACCATACTAAATCCGTAACATTATGGATGAATTAGAATTATTAAAAAAAGACTGGAATAAAGGAGACACCGCGTATCCTAAGCTTTCCTACGACGATATTTATAAGATGATTGTAAAAAAATCATCCTCAATAGTAAAATGGATTTTTATTATAAGCTTACTAGAATTTGCATTCTGGATAGGCCTATCATTCATTTTAAAAGGCACATCCTATTCCGATAAAATGGAAGAGCTTAATATCGACCATATACTCATTCCAATAACTATAATTAGCTACGGTATTTTAATTTATTTCTTTTACCTGTTTTATAAAAATTATAGAAGTATTTCTGTTACAGACAGCTCTAAAGCCTTAATGGAAAGTATTATAAAAACAAGAAAAACGGTAAAATACTACGTAATATTCAACTTAGCAACATTAGTAATTGGTGCAAGTATAGGTGCTTTTTACTCCTTTAATCATAATCCAGATTTCTCAAACAATTTAGAATTAGCAACAGCAAACGGCGAAGTATTTAAATTTTACGCAGTAATTATCATGGTAACCTTATTAATACTTGCCCTAGCCATTGGTGTACTATTACTATTTTACTGGCTTATTTACGGCATCCTATTAAAACGCTTAAACAGAAATTATAAAGAGTTAAAAAAGTTAGAAGTTTAAAATTTTTTGGGCGTTACCCGAAAAGGGTCGGGCTTTTACTACTCGCTTCCTCCTGCGTCGGCGAGCTCAAACATGCCGTTCAATCCCTAACGCACTTGCTTGCTAGCTTGGGTTTTTAAATTATTAGGTATTGGTTTTTGGAGAGGTTTGTTTAAAGGTTTTGACTATGGTTTCGTTACGGAATGGTACGCGAGTATCATTCCGTAACGAAACCATAAATTTAGCAAAAAGGCTCGAAATTCCAATTAGGAATTTCAGCCGTAATGAACTAAAGCGGTTGTTGGGCTTAGTTATTTTTTATTTTCGGTGGATTGGCAATAGCTTCTTTAACTACAGTTGCAATATTGTCAATTGTAATGTTCTTTCTTTTACAATATTCAGATTGTAGCCAATCTTCTATTAGTTTCGCTCCTTTACTCGCATTACACGAAATACAACACAGAGCGATATTGTCCTTTCCATTTATTCTTATATCATTTACTATATGTTCCCATGACGGTTTTGATTTTCTTGAGTCATTACTCTCAAAAAATTCCACTCCACAATAAACACAATTCTTATCTCGCTCCTTTACAAAGATTTCTACATCGATTGGAATTCCCCATTTATTTGCCATAGGTCAATTATTCTCCCTCAAAGAAATCGTTATCAATTTCTTTAACCTCATAAGTCGTCTTTACTTGAACACCAACA
This sequence comes from uncultured Algibacter sp., assembly GCF_947495675.1. Lineage (GTDB taxonomy): Bacteria > Bacteroidota > Bacteroidia > Flavobacteriales > Flavobacteriaceae > Algibacter_B. Next base: position 100,705 of record NZ_CANLZX010000010.1, read on the forward strand.
TTGTATTGATGCATTAAGTCAACCAGTTTAGGTCCATCAATCAGTATAATTGAATGATGAGCTTCTCTCGCTTTCTTAATTGCAGAATCGTCAAAAGTTGATGTGGTAATGAAAACTCCTTTTGAAGTGTCTCCACTCATTGCTCCAATGAAATTCCTTATATCCTTTTCGCGTACTTTATTTTCATTGTACCTTTTTGCTTGAGTGTAAATCTTTTCAAGCCCGAGTTTGTCCTCGTTTATGATTCCATCAATTCCGCCATCTCCAGTTTTTGAAGTTTCAATAAAATCTCCATAACCCATTCTTTTGAGTAATATCAAAATTACTTTTTCAAAGAAGTAAGGGTCGAGTTCTTTAAGTTTATCGAGAAGCTCGGTTTTAACTTCTGTTTCAATTGTTTCAAATCCAGTATCGATTAGGTCTTGAGGTGATGCATTGTCAACATCAACAGTTTCCAATTCGGTTTTGTCCTCTTTTTTACTTTTAACTGAAGAGCGATGTTGGATAAAATCAGGGTCATTTTGTAAGTCCGACAAAAGTAATTTTCCACTTGCCAAAGCTTGTTTTCCTTTTTCTCCGATTTGCACCATTCCTCTTTTCGGATAGAATACAAACTTGCCCATTTTCAGATAGGACTTTCCCCAAAGTATTCGGTCAATCAAGGTATTGGCTCCAGTACTTGTTTTCTTATCTAAGAGTTCTTTTGGTAAGTCCGAATAATACTTGTCACGAACTCTTATTGCTAATTCTCGACTGCTTATTGATTCAATCGAGCTTAACGTTTCTAAAATCGGCATAAAAGTTTCGTGATATTTAGGTAATTCCATTTATTATTTTGGTTATTTTTTAATTAATGCCAATGCGATGATATAAACCCGTTTTAAAAACTTATATCAGACGCTAAACGAAGTTAGTTTATTTTTCTGACAAAGCCAAGCAATAAATGGTGTCAATCCATAAAAGTTTCAAACGCATCCACCTCAACAACATCACCAGCCTGCATCGTATTTACATGAATCGCTCCTACCCTAACCCTAACTAAGCGTAATGTAGGGAAACCCACTACTGCAGTCATTTTTCTTACCTGCCTAAACTTACCTTCTTTTAAAGTTATAGACACCCAACTTGTTGGCCCATGCCTATCGTCTCTAATCTTTTTTGCGCGTTGTGGTAAATTAGGGGGCGTTTCTAATTTAAAAGCTTTACAAGGCTTGGTTTTGTAAACGTCACCATCAACAGTTATGTCAACTCCCGTTTTTAATTGCTTAATAGCATCTGCAGTAACAACACCATCAACTTGTGCGTAATACTCTTTTTCAACTTTTTGGCTGTTTATAGTGGCACTCATTTTACCATTTGTAGTTAGTAAGAGTAAACCCTCGGATGCTTCATCTAACCTACCAATAGCCATAATCCCTTCTGGAAAATCATGTAAACTACCCAAAAACTTTTTAGATTGTTGTTTAGAATCGTTACTAGCAAACTGACTTAAATACCCATAAGGTTTAAAGATTAAAAAATGCCTATGTTTGGTTTTAGATACTTCCATTCAAAATACGATGCACGAGTTCTTTTGTTGGTGTTTGCCCATTCATTTTAGCTCTAACAGCATCAAACGTTACTTTAAAATCACAACCCGATTTATAAGCACTACAGCCATAAGCCGTTTTACCTTTTATAACCGTTCCTTTTTTACATTTAGGACACACCAATTCATCTGACTTTGGTTTTACAGCAGTTTTTTTAGGCTCTAATTTTAACTTGAAATTCTCATCAAAACGAAGTAAACCTTCTACGGTTCCAGAGCCTGTTTTAAAGCCTTTTAAATTAACTGTTGAGCCTTTTTGAAGCAATCTTATAAATTGTTTTTCAGATATTTTTTTACCATTAAAACTAAATGGCATAACAAAATTACAGCCCGATTTATACGCGCTACAGCCATAAGCCGATTTTCCTTTAATTATTTGCCCTTGTTTACATTTTGGGCAACTTTCAGCAGTAATGCCTGCACTCTTTTTAGCATCTACTTTTGCGGCACGTTTTTTTACAGTTGTCGCATACGATATGTTAGCACGCTTCGTTTCACTTCGTACTTCGTAAACCAAAGCATCAACCATGCGTTTCATGTTATTTATAAAGGCACCTGCACTAAATTCGCCTCTTTCAATATCTTTTAATTGCTTTTCCCAAGAGCCCGTTAATTCTGCCGATTTTAATAAATCATTTTTAATCGTATCAATTAATTGAATACCTGTTACTGTTGGTAATACTTGTTTCTTGTTACGCTTTATATATTTCCTTCTAAAAAGTGTTTCTATAATATTGGCCCGGGTTGATGGTCTTCCTATACCATTCTCTTTCATTAAATCTCGTAACTCTTCATCATCAACCTGCTTACCTGCAGTTTCCATAGCACGTAGCAAAGAGGCTTCTGTAAACTGATTTGGTGGTTTGGTCTCTTTTTCTAAAAAAGAAGGTTCATGTGGTCCTTTTTCGCCTTTTTCAAAAGTTGGTAAAATACCAGATTCTTTTTCTTTAGCATTTGGATTCTCAAATACTACGCGCCACCCTTTTTCTAAAATTTCTTTACCAGTAGTTTTAAAAACAACTTTTGCGGCATGCCCTAAAACGGTGGTGTTTGATACGGTACAATCATCATAAAAAACAGCAATAAATCGTTTTACAATAATATCGTAAACTTGTTGCTGGTTATATTGCAAATTGGTTTGCATGCCGGTTGGAATTATAGCATGGTGATCGGTTACCTTTTTATCATTAAATACTTTAGTAGACTTCTTTATTTTTTTTCCTAAAAGTGGCTGTGTTAATGTTGAATAGTTAGTTAGCTTCTGGAGTATTCCAGATACTTTTGGATACACATCATTTGGTAAAAATGTAGTATCAACTCTAGGGTAAGTTACAACCTTACGCTCGTATAATGCTTGTACTATTTTTAAGGTTTCATCTGCAGAAAAGCCAAACTTAGTATTACAATATACCTGCAAACCTGTTAAATCGAACAGTTTTGGCGCATATTCTTTTCCTTTCTTTTTGGTAATAGATTGTATTTCAAAATCACTCTCCTTTACTTTACTAGCAAGTGCTTCGCCATCTTCCTTTTTAAGAAACCGACCATCTTCGTAGCTAAATAACGTCTCTCTGTAAAGCGTTTGTAATTCCCAATACGGTTGTGGTTTAAAGTTTTCAATGTCTTTAAAACGGTTAACAACCATGGCTAATGTTGGTGTTTGCACACGACCTACAGATAACACTTGTTTGTAACCACCATGTTTTACTGTATATAATCTGGTTGCATTTATACCTAATAACCAATCGCCAATAGATCTAGAAAAGCCAGCATAATACAAATTATCGTAATCTTTGGCTGGTTTTAAGTTTTCAAAACCTTCTTTTATAGCTTCTGTGGTTAATGATGAAATCCATAATCGTTTTACTTCGCCTTTGTAATTAGCCTCATTCATTACCCATCGCTGAATAAGTTCTCCTTCTTGCCCGGCATCCCCACAGTTTATTACAAGATCGGCTTTATCAAATAAACTTTTTACAATATTAAATTGCTTTTTTATACCAGAATTAGAAGATACTTTAACTTCAAATTTTTCTGGAAGCATTGGTAAATTATTTAAATCCCAACTTTTCCAATAGGGTTTATAATCTACAGGTTCTTTTAGTGTACACAAATGCCCAAAAGTATATGTTACCGCATAACCATTACCTTCAAAATAGCCATCACGTTTAGTATTTGCTCCTAATACAGCAGCAATTTCTCGGGCAACACTTGGTTTTTCGGCTATACAGACTTTCATATATCTATCTTAAAACAGAGATGCAAAATATAACTTTTGATACCGATTTTAAAAGAGAATTGTTAGGAGTTATTAACCAAAAATTAATACTGGAATATTCTTACTCTGCAAAATAATAATTAATTGTATCATTTTTATTACACTATAAATTAATATATTTACACAGTTAATTGCTATTTTATTTACTCCCTCCCTAAATATGAAAAGAAATCTACTTATTATAGTATTGCTATGTATTAGCTTTACACATAGTTTTTCGCAAGTTGGTATAGGTACAACAAACCCAGACCCATCGTCTATTTTAGATGTTCAATCCACCACCCAAGGTTTTTTACCTCCAAGATTGACTACTACGCAAATTAATGCTATTACAAGTCCGGCTGAAGGTTTGTTTGTTTATAATTTAGATGATAACTGCTTTAAGTTTTATAATGGAACTTCGTGGTCTGGTTGCTTAGCAGAAATAGCTACTAATTCTTTAGATTGCAGTTCTGTAACAGCAAATGGCACATACGCTATTGGCAACACTTTAAACGGCAGTAATACAATAACTCTAGATGTTCTTGTTAATGTAATAGAAACTTATACCATTAGTACAAATACGGTAAATGGCTATAGTTTTTCTGGTACTGGAGCATTTAGTTCAATTGGGTTAAACACCATAACTCTTGCAGGGTCTGGCACACCAATTGCCGCTCAAACCGATACTTTTACTATTACTTTTGATGGAAAAAGTGACACCTGTAATACAGATATAACTGTTACAACAACATTACCAAATTGTTTAGCATACTTAAATGCTGGATTCACTACAGATGGTGTATATACCATTGACCCTGATGGGGCAGGCCCAAACCCTGCTTACGACTGTTATTGCGACATGACTAATGATGGTGGCGGCTGGACACTTGTATTTAACCATAATACAGCTGGTGGATTTTGGGCTAACAATGCAGAAGCAAACGAATTTAATGTTGCAACACCTAATATTACTACAAATAAGTATTCTATTTTAAGCAAAATAGATGAATTAAAAAGTAATGCACCTTATGAATTTAGATTGCACTACCCTACGTTAGGTGTAACAAACCATTGGAGCCAAACTTTTGACCCTAAAAGTGGAGCCTCTGCAACAAGACCAGTAGCTGGCTATGTTGCAATTAACATTGATTCGACTAGTAATTTTTGGGGTGGCTTAGAGTTATCGTTAACAAATACTTACTTAGACGGCTCTGTAAACAGTACTAATTGGTGGTATTCAATTGGTAGTGTTAATCCTTATGGTGGTGGAATGCCAGGACCAGGATCGGTAGTAAATGTGGTTCAGCTTTTTATTAGATAAGTTGTTAATTTATCTAATCTATTTTCCACTTTCGTAACTTATCTAGTTCTTCTTGCGCTTTTAAATCGGCTTTAGAGATAACCTTTAAAAACGACGAATGTTGCTCGATAGCAAACTCTATTCTTTTTACAATATCATCAGTAGTTTCGTTATCATAATCAATATCCAATGGTGCTTTAATTTCCATTGACTGAAGAATATTTTTTTTCTTAATACGTAATCCTTTTTTATCGAAAGAACGACGAAAACCATCAATAACAATAGGCACAACAATAGGTTTATAACGCTTAATTATGTGTGCTGTTCCTTTTCTAATTGGTTTAAATGGTGTAGTTGTTCCTTGCGGAAAAGTAATTACCCAACCATCATCTAAGGCTTTACCTATATTAGATATATCACTCATTTTAACCTGCCTGTTTACGTCCTGCCCTTGAGATCGCCATGTGCGCTCAATACTAATAGACCCCATATAAGCTAAAATTTTTGGCAATAAGCCCGCTTTCATGGTTTCTTTAGCTGCTACGTAATAAATATTTAATTTCGGATTCCAGATATAACCTATATTTTTAATTGAATCTGTACGACCACTTAAACTAGCATTAAAAACATGAAACATGGCAACTACATCTGCAAAATATGTTTGATGGTTTGATATAAACAAAACGTTTGTATCTGGTAAATCTTTAATGATTTCAGACCCTTCTATTTGTAGCTCATTAAAACCTCTAAATCGCCTATGTGTTAAGGCTCCAAAGATTCTTATAAGCCATTTTTTTAAAAAAAGTATATGGCCAAATGGATTTTTTTTAAATAATCCCATAAATCACGAGTCAATATTGGTTAGGTTACAAATGTAGTAAAACTAGAGTTGTTTTAACAAGTCTTTAATTTCACTAAGCATCATTGCAGTTGCTCCCCATACAACATAGTTATTTAATTTAAACGCAGGTACTTCTACCTCAACACTATATGAGGTTTTTACACTTTTAGTAATTAAAGACTGATTATCTAAAAAATGTTCTAAATCTACTTCAATAAGCGCCTCAACCTCCTCATCCTGCTTAACAAATTGGGGTGTATTTTGAGTAACTCCTATAAATGGCTGTACATAGAAATTACTTGGAGGAATATATACTTGAGATATTTTCTTAACGATTTGAATGGTATTTACGGGCACTCCTACTTCTTCAAAAGTTTCTCTTAATGCGGTATCTTGCAAAGTTTCATCTTGATCTTCAAATTTACCTCCTGGAAAAGCTACTTGAGCCGAATGCACACCTTTATAAGTGTTTCTTAGAATTAAAATAATCTTTGTCTCTTCTTTTTTATCCGGATAGAACAAGGCTAAAACCCCAGCGTGTTTTGCTTTTTTTATAGCTTTTTGCTGCTTTTTTAATAACTCATGACGATACGGCGGCACCATTTTAAAGTGAGATGTCTCGGCTGGTAGCTGTATATTTTCTATTTTTGAAATTGATTTTAAAAATTCTTCAAACTTCATAGTCTATGCGCGTCGTATTGTTTTTCTGTTTTTTTATTTTACTTCTATCTTGTGAAGATAAAAAAACTACAACTAAAAACACAACTAAAACTAAAGTTGAAAAACCTATTAAAAAAGACTTAGAAAAAGATACCATACAAGAGCCTGAACGCGAATTCCCTAAGCTAAATTCGAAAAGTGCCATGGAGTTTTTCTTAGAATACGATAAGCACCATAAAGAAAATAAAGTTCGTATCACTACAGATTTTGGCGAGATTGATATTTTACTTTATAACGAAACTAAGTTTCATCGTTCTAATTTTATTTGGTTAACAAAACAAGGTTATTTTAACGATACACAATTTTATCGCGTTATTGATAATTTTATGATACAGGCAGGAAATAGTGATGATGTTAAAACCGCTAGAAAACGCTCTTATATTGGCAAATACCTATTACCACCTGACACTAAACGTGGTTTTAAACATGATCGTGGTGTTATTTCTATGCCAAGTAGTGAAATTAGAAATCCGCATAAACTAGCTTCGCCATTTGAATTTTTTATTGTTTGCCAAAAAGGTGGCGCTCACTTTTTAGATGGTGATTACACAATTTTTGGACATGTAACAAGAGGCATGAGTGTTGTTGATAAAATAGCTGCTGTAGAAACCGATGATGGCGACTGGCCAGATAAGAACATTTACATACGAAATGTTGAGATTATAGATTAAAACATTACTAATGATTATTAGCTAGAGCTATATTATTTAAGCTCAAACTACATTTTAGTTTCTGAATATACTGTAGGTAATGCAATTTTAAACTTTACAGCAATTAACCTAACAACGATAACCACAATTCCTGCAATTATAAAAACATAGTTATCTACTATAGGAAACTCACGTAAAACAAAATAGGTTACACCACCTAAAATACAGGCTGTAGCATAAATTTCTTTTCTAAATATAACGGGGATTTCATTACATAAAATATCTCGAATAACACCTCCAAAACTAGCTGTCATAGTTCCTAATGCTATACAAATTATAGGATGTAATTCTGCATTTAATCCTTTTTCTATACCAACTAATGTATACAAACCAATTCCAATGGTATCGAATAAAAACAACGAGGTTCTTAGGTAATTAATTTTACTTCTAAACAGTATAGCGAATACTGCAGATCCTAAAACAACATAAGTATACGTGATATCTTTCATCCAACTTACAGGAGTATTTCCTATTAGCAAATCTCGTAACGTACCACCACCAACAGCTGTTACAAAAGCTATAATAAGAATACCAAACAAATCCATCTTTTTGTTTATTGCTACTAATACGCCAGAAATAGCAAATGCGATAGTTCCTAATATATCTATGGTATAAAACATTTTTTTTATAAATTTTGGGATGAGTGATTTAATAATTATCTAAATACACTTACTACTTACATATTCTGAGTATAAAAATTATAATCTTTTAAAATTACATCAATAAACTCCATATCACTACTTTGTTTTACCGTTTTTATACCTACAACCTCAATAATTTTTAGTCGTAATTTTATTAATGTTTGATAGTCTTTTGCTGTTCTTGCAACACTAAATGTTTCTTTTATTATTCTGGCATCATTATCTGATAACTTAATGACATTAGGATAGGTAGGTTTGTAGTCTTCTCTTAAATTTTCAAGAATAGTATGGCTTATATTTATGTTATCTTTTAAACCAATTACAGCTGTTCCTGCAGCCATATCACCAAAGCGTTGGGTTTTTTTATTAAATAACATAACGAAGAAACCTAAACCAAAAATGTAAACATCAACAATTCTAAAAAACCATCGTACCACATAATCTGAAAATGAAGCTTGGTAACCATCAATTTTAACAACCCTAATTTTTAAAACTTTTTTTCCAATGGTTTGCCCTTGCAAAATAGACTCTAAAGTCAAGGTATAAAACATAACGGGGAAACTAAGCACCGTATTTATTGCTATTTGCGACCATTGATCCATATTATCAAACGCACCGAAAGTCCAATTTAAAACCAACATATAGCCAATTTTAATGGCCATATCTATAATAAATGCCAATAATCGCTCTCCTGCTCCAGCAGCATTAAACGTTATTTTTACATTTTGAGTCGTGTTAATTTGTAACTCTGACATTTTATATTTTAATTTATCTAATATATGAGGGAAGTTGCATTTATCAAGCAAAATAAGGAAAAATGGTTGAGTTTTGAAAAAGCAATCGTTAATAATGATTTTAATGATCCTGACGAACTAGCCTCACAATACATTCATGTTATAAACGATTTGGCATATGCACAAACTTACTACCCTAAAAGTAAGGTTATTGCATATTTAAATCAGTTATCTGCAAACGCCTATCAAAAGATTTACAAAACTAAAAGTACCGACACCAACAGAATTATTTCTTTTTGGAAAACCGAGGTGCCTTTAATTTGCTACCAATACCGAAAATACATATACATTGCTTTTATTATTTTTTCGGCTTTTACTTTTATTGGTGCTATTTCAGCAGCTAATGATGGTGAATTTGTTCGCTCTGTTTTAGGAGATGATTATGTAAACATGTCGTTGGAAAACATTGAAGCCGGAGACCCCGTAGCTGTTTATAAAAGCGGTAGTAATTGGGGAAGCTTTATTGGGATTACTATTAATAATTTAAAAGTGGGTATTATAGCTTTTGTATTAGGTGTGTTTTTAGGAATTGGCACACTTTATATTATGTTTAATAACTGCATTATGCTAGGCTCATTTCAATATTTCTTTTATGAAAAGGGTGTGTTTTGGGAAAGTGTTCGTGGTATTTGGATACATGGTGCCATGGAAATTTTCGCCATAGTTATTGAGTGTGCCGCTGGCTTAATATTAGGTGCTAGTATTTTATTTCCTGCAACACATTCTAGATACACATCATTTAAAATAGGTGCTAAAACAGGTATTAAAATTTTAATAAGTACATTTCCTTTCACCTTTGCTGCTGGTTTTCTAGAAGGTTTTATTACTCGTTATTCTAATATTATGCCGCATTGGCTATCGGTTTTTATCATCCTAATTACACTTAGTATTATTAGTTATTACTATTTAATTTACCCTTTTAAAATTCAAAAACAAATTACTCAAATCCCAAATTTAAGTCCGGCGCATATTTGAAAACTAAACACCTACATATATTCTTTTTTATTTTATTAATGCTTTTGGGCTCTAAGGTATCTTTTGGATTAAATTCTTTACAAACTCCTGAAAAAATAAGAACGTTTGATAAAAATTTTAAAGACCGCTATGATAGTAACAAATATAATTATGAAGGCAAAGAAATAATTTCTGAAACACCTTCTGGATCTGGCAAATATGAAGATTATAAAAATGAAGACGTAAAACGAAAAGAGCGAGACAACCAAGACAGTATAAGTATAAATTTTGGTCCATTTAGGTGGGTATTCTATATCGCTATTGCACTTGCCGTATGTTTTTTGGTTTACATATTGTTTAATGAAGGTGGCACTAACTTATTCACCTCAAACAGAAACAAATCCATTCATAATTATGAAGAGATTACTGCTGAAAACATTGAAAACGCAGATATTCATACCTTAATAAAAAATGCCGAAAATGATAATGACTATAGACTTGCCATTCGTTATTATTATCTTCTGGTTTTAAAAACATTAAGCTTAAAAAACCATATAAAATTTGAAGATGACAAAACAAATAATGAGTATTTAAATGAAGTAAGCAACAAACCCTTTAGTAAAGATTTTGCATACACATCATACCTTTACAACTACATTTGGTATGGCGAATTCCCTTTAAACATAGAAAAGTATAACAAGGCTAAAAGTAATTTTTCAAGCTTTTTAAAACAGGTAAAATAATGAAGAAAACCCTGCCTGTAATTATTATTCTTATTATGTTGATAGTAACAGCTTCTGTGGTTATTGGTGTTAAACGAACCAAAACGGTTGATTGGGAAGAATCTTATGATGAAAAAAGCAACAAACCATATGGTGTTAGTGTACTTTATAAAGAACTACCAAGACTTTTTGAAGACTATAAAGTTAGAACTGTTTATCATCAACCATCTAGTTATTTAAGTGCAAACTCTGAGGATGGTTATGGAGAACATGTTGCAGAAGGTAGTTATATTATAATTGGCAATTCCGATTATTTAGAAGATGATTCTATTGACGAATTACTTAATTTTATTAGTGCTGGAAACACTTTATTTCTTTCAGATTATTATTTCCCTCAAAAATTACACGATACCTTAGATGTGAGTGTCGATTATATTGAAAATGAAAAAGATAGCATTTCATATCTTTCATTAAAACATCTGGCAATTAAAGATATTAAGCTTGACAGAAATGCAAGCGATCAATATTTTTCAGAATTTGATTCTATTAACCATACTGTTTTAGGTTATTCAAAAATTGATTATAAACATGTAAATTTCTTAAAAATACCGTTTGGGAAAGGTCATGTTTATCTTCATACAGAACCTAAAATATTTACAAATTATCATCTTTTAAAAGAAGACAGATATAAATATATTGAAGGTATTTTATCTTATTTACCAGATAACAATATATATTTTGACTCATACACCAAAATCCAAACAGGTTATGATGGCGATGTTGAAAAAAAATCTAATTTAAGCTGGTTTCTTGAGCAGCTATCTTTTAAATGGGCTTGGTACTCTGCTTTAGTATTTGCTTTTCTATTCATGATTTTTAATGCAAAACGAAGACAACGAATTATTAGAATTATAAAACCATTACAAAATACGACTGTGGCTTTTGTTAAAACGGTATCTAATTTATACTTTGACACAAAGGACCATAAAAACCTTATAGACAAAAAAATAACCTATTTTTTAGAAAAAATACGAACTGAATTAAATTTAAACACTAATATTTTAGATGAAGCATTCGTAGAAAAGCTAGCCACAAAAACAGGAAAGAAAAAAGAAGATGTAAAAAAACTAGTTAACTACATTAACTTAATGAAATCTAAAAATGAGTTTACTGAAGACAACCTTATAAAACTCAACAAGTATATAGAAGCATTTTATTCAAAATAATTATGGACGAAAATAAGGAAGAAAAAGCGCAAGAAGGTTTTTTACCAAAACAAGAAGATGTCGTATCATCAATTGACGATAGCGCGTTAAACGATAATAATAATTTAAAATTTCAAAACCGATTAGATTTATCTGAACTACAGGAGAGTGTTCAAAAAATAAAACAAGAGGTTGGTAAAGTTATTGTTGGACAAAAAGACATGGTAGATATGCTTATTGCATCGTTATTAGCTAAAGGGCATTCGCTTATTGAAGGTGTTCCTGGAGTTGCAAAAACCATTACTGCAAAACTTTTAGCAAAGTCGTTAAGTGTTGATTTTAGTAGAATACAATTTACACCAGACTTAATGCCTAGTGATATTTTAGGGACTTCAGTTTTTAATCTTAAAGATTCTGAATTTGAGTTTAAAAAAGGTCCTATTTTCTCAAACATGATTCTTATTGATGAAATTAACAGAGCACCAGCCAAAACCCAAGCTGCATTATTTGAGGTTATGGAAGAACAGCAAATAACTATTGATGGTAATAAATTTTTATTAGATTCTCCTTTTATGGTTCTAGCAACACAAAACCCAGTAGAGCAAGAAGGAACATATAGATTACCCGAAGCACAATTAGATAGATTTCTGTTTAAAATTGATGTAGATTACCCCAATTTAGAAGAAGAAATAGAAATTTTATCGAGAGAACACGTACTGAAAGACAAGGCTAAAACAGATGAAGTTGAATCCTTTTTAACGTCAAAACAAATTGCTGAGTATCAAAATTTAGTTGCTCAAGTTTTAGTTGAAGAACATTTACTAAAATACATCGCACAACTTATTGTAGCAACTAGAAGTAACCAGTTTTTGTATCTAGGAGCATCACCAAGAGCATCCATAGCCATATTAAAATCGAGTAAAGCTTTTGCTGCTATGAGTGGTAGAGATTTTGTAACACCAGAAGATATTAAACGTGCTGCAATCCCTGTATTACACCATCGAGTTATTGTAACACCAGAACGCGAAATGGAAGGTGTTTCCAGTAAACAAATTATAAAACAAATAATTGAAACAGTTGAAATTCCAAGGTAAATAAACATAAAACTAATTTTTCAATCAATACGAATAAAAACAACTAATAACTTTTGAAATTCTTTAAACCCTTCTACATACAACCCCGTTTTTTTTATGCAGGCATTGGCATTGTGGTTTTGTTCGCCCTAAGTTATTTCATTCCTATTTTATTTAATGTTGCACAGCTTTCTATATTAGTTTTAATACTTCTTTTTATATTAGATTTCCTTATTGTTTTCCTTGGAAAAAACAAAATTGAAGCAAAAAGAATTCTTCCCGATAAATTTTCGAATGGAGATAAAAATCAAATAAATCTAGAAATTAACAACAATTACCCTTACTCAATTTATCTTGAAATCATTGATGAAATACCAGAACAATTTCAGGTGCGAGATTTTAAAATAAAGGAAACTATCTTATCTAGAAAAACTAAAACTATTCAATATGATTTAAAACCAACTGAACGTGGCGAATATTATTTTGGGAATTTAAATGTTTACGCATCGTCGGTTTTAAATATTGTTGCCAAACGATTTACTTTCGAAAATGGTGCCATGGTACCAACCTATCCTAGTTTTAAACAACTTAAAAAATTTGAGCTTTTAAACATTAACAAAAACTCATTAGAATACGGACTTAAAAAAGTGCGTCGTCTTGGGCATTCTATGGAATTTGAGCAAATAAAAGATTATGTTTTAGGTGACGATTTACGAACCATAAATTGGAAAGCCACAGCAAAGAAAAACCAATTAATGGTTAATCAATTTCAAGATGAAAAATCGCAACCTGTGTATTCCATCATTGACAAAGGTCGCATCATGAAAATGCCATTTAACGGCTTAAGCCTTTTAGATTATGCTATTAATGCATCACTTGTAATAAGTAATGTGGTTTTAAAAAAACATGATAAAGCAGGCATGCTTTCATTCTCAAAACGGATTAACAATATTGTTGTTGCACAAAGACGAAGCTCGCAAATGCAACTAATTCTTGAAGCCCTTTATAATGTAAAAACAGATTTTTTTGAAAGTGATTTTAGTAGGTTATATGCCAGTATAAAAAGACACATTACGCAACGGAGTCTTATTTTAATGTACACTAATTTTGAAACTTTAGATGGATTGGAGCGTCAACTGCCCTATTTAAAAGCCATTTCTAAAAGCCATATGTTAGTAGTTATCTTCTTTAAAAACACAGAATTAAATAGCCTAATTAATAATAAAGCAGAAACTATAGAGCAAGTTTACAACAAAGTAATTGCAGAAAAATTTGCTTTTGAAAAACGACTCATAGTAAACGAACTAAAAAAATATGGTATCCACTCTATACTTACAACTCCAGAGCATTTAACCATAGACACCATAAATAAATACCTAGAAATTAAGGCACGCGGTTTACTATAATTATATTTAATCATACTGCCTTTTATTAAACCAATTTCCTATAAAATTTAAGTTTATAGTTATTTTATGAAAGTTTTCTTCAACTAAGCTATTGTTTATTGTGCCCTCTTTCCCATAAGAATAAGATATATTAAGTTTTGCTCTGTTAGACAGAGGTAAACCCAAACCAACCGAAGCAAAATAACTATCTATTTTTTGGTTACTTATGTTTAAAAATCCTGTGTTATAATTTAAACCAAATCTATACTTAACTAAACTCCAATATTTATTGTTACGCCCAGCAGGTAAATACTCTGCACCAAAAGCATAAATATCTTGATTCGTATAGCGTTCGTTATTTTGTAATTGGTTTGTATTATCCCAATATAATTTTGTAAAATCAAAACTTGTAGTTACTGTGTTATTTAATTTAGTAGTGACTCCAAAACCTAAAGATAAAGGTAATTCAAAATCATCTAAGTCATTCTCGGTATCCTCACCAATAGTAACTTTAGAACCACTAGTAGATGTTTTATAAGAGCTTCGTTCCTGAGACCCAGACAAATTAGTCGGCAATTCTACAACTGCTCCCAACGTCACCGCTTTGTTTTCGGCTTTAATTAATTGGTACTGCAATCCAGCTTTTAGTTTAACCCCATTATAATAATTAACATCTTTTATATTAACCAAAGATTCATAATACACATTAGTTTCTTGATTTATTGAGCCAAACAGAACTGATAAATCTATTCCTAATGATAACCTATTTCCTAAACTAAGCCCACTTGATACATAAAATTTATTTAACCCACCAGACCCAGTTATTCTTGAAATGTAAGTCTCTGTAGACCCTTCTATAGGGCTTTCTATATCAATATCATAACCAACTTTTGTATATGGTAAAAGCCCAAAACTCATTCCTAAGTTTTTCGTTAAGGGAAAGGCCATAACAACATGAGACATATTATAATCACTTGTGTTTTCACTAACATTGTCGGTTTGTATTGTAGAATACATACCATTTACACCAAACTCATATAAAAAAGTGTTGAGTTTTATATTTCCTAAACTAGCAGGATTAAAAAGGTTTATTTCTCCTGCATTATTTTGTGATATTCCTGTATTCCCTAAACCTGTTAAACCACCAGTAGCAGTTTTATTTTCAACGCCTAATCCAAACAAAGAATATGGTGTACTGGTATCATTTTGAGAAAAACATGATGGGATAATTGCTATAATAAACAGCAACGCTTTTATTTTATTCATCTAAAAAAATAATTTAATTCTGTAAATAAGTTATGCTTAGCTTAATGTTGTTATTATCTTCATTTAGATTATCAATAATTAGAGCATCAACAACACTATTATAATCTTCAAATTGAATCATTATGGCATAATCTAAATCGTATTCAGAACCTAAAATAGCTTCAACAAAACCGCTCATATCTATACTGTAATAGGTACTTTCATTAAACTCATCATTGTTTTCGTTTAAAATTGCATAAACTGTGTTAGAATCTAAATCGGTAAGTTGGCTAATAATTCGGTTCTTACTATCAACTACATAAACAGCTAAGGATTCCTTTAAAGGTCTTAAGTCATCATAACTATTTTGAAGTGGACTAAAAGACAACTCTGCTTTTAAGCTTGTACTTTCATCAGATAATGAATTTAAATCTTTAACTGTAGGCATTTCAATTCTTGCCGATATGCCGCTTCCTGCTTGTGCAAAAACTAATTGATCAGTTTGATTACTAGATAAGGTTGTTTCCTCATCTGTAAAATTGTTAATTAAAGTACCATCCAAATTAGTTTTTATACTATTAAATTGTTTGTATGCTGATGATATGTAGAAATCAATCACCTGATTATTATCTTCACTACTATCATCAATATCTTCAGTATAAAATAAACGCATACTTGTATTATCTACCAAGTCTGTATAAGATTTGAAATTAAAACCTAAAACATGGCTATTAACTGTAGTATCTGGAATAACAGTTATACCTTTAAAATATTGAAGAAAATCATCGGTTGTATTAATCTCATTATCCTTAATTTTATTAAATAATTCTTCACCTAAATCATGATTTAAAGGGATATAAATAGAGTCAGATGTACTATTTGGTCTAGGAGTAAATGATACTTCCCCTAGCATTGTATTATCATACTCAAGTTCAGATAAATTATAAAAATCGTCTCCTTCTTCAGGCTCAAAATATTCTAGCAATTTATGCACTTTATAGGTTTGTACTTGAGTAGTGTCTCCATAATAATAAGTGTCATAATTCAAAACCAAACCAATAGAATCAAAAACAGTATTAGTGTTTATTGAAAAGTTTGAATTTTGTACTTGAAAATAAGATTGTGCTTTTAAATGTCCAAAATATTCATCTTTCAAACTTCCTAATAAAATACGATTGGTACCCGATGTAACTAAAGAATCAAGTTTAAAGGTTGCTGCCTTAATCGAAAATGTATCTAATATTATTATATTAATATTATTATCAATAAAATCACTACCAACGGGATAGTTTTTTATATCGTCACTACAGGAAAACATAAAAAGCGCACAAATACTAAAAATAAAAATTAATCTCATTCTACTTTGTTTTTAAAAAGCAAAACTAGAGTTAGCTTAAACAACTAATATCTCAAAATAGACTAACCCCTATATTTTATAGACGAAAATGTAAAAATTATGTTAATAAACTAATTATCAGATAATTAATCACCTTGTAGACATAAATAAGCTTAACATAGACAAAAACTAAGTGTTGGTCTATTTTATAATGTTTTTAAGCAATGTAGCTTCTAGATTCGCCAAGTATTTAAAGTAGAAATTATTAAAATATAAATAAGTAACAATAATGAATAAACTAAAAAAAAATAACATTTTATGTTTTGTAATCCTATCCATTTTAATAGTTGGATGTAATAATTCTGATGATGATTCTGATGAGTATGGAAACTGGGTAGAAAGTTCATCTTTTGATGGTGACTCAAGAGGTAATGCTGTAAGTTTCACTATAGGAACAAAAGGATATTTAATAACAGGATATGATGGTGACGATTATTTATATGATACTTGGGAATATAATTCTGAAGAAGATTATTGGGTTAAAAAAGCAGATTTTCCAGGAACAGCACGAAGCGGAGCAGTTGGATTTGCCATTAACGGAAAAGGTTATATAGGTACTGGTTATGATGGTAATGATGAGCTAAATGATTTCTGGGAGTATAATCCAGATACAGATCAATGGACACAAAAGGCAGATTTTGGTGGTACAGCTAGATATGGCGCAATAGGTTTTTCATTAAATGGTTATGGATACATTGGTACTGGTTATGATGGAAGTGAACAAAAAGACTTTTGGAAATTTGATCCTGATAATAATAACTGGGAACAAGTAGTTGGTTTTGGTGGACAAAAACGCCAAAATGCTGCAGTTTTTATAATTGATGGTATTGCTTACATAGGAACAGGAACACGAAATGGTTCTGTTCAATATGATTTTTATTCTTTTGATGGTACAGATTGGATGCGACTTACAGATTTAGATGATGACGACCTTGATGATACTATTACATTTTACAATAGCGTTGGCTTTACTTTAAATGGTAAAGGATATTTTGCTACAGGACTTAGCCCTTCTTTAACATATGACTGTTGGGAATACACTCCTTATGCAGACACTTGGGAAGAAATGCCATACTTTGAAGGTACTTCAAGACAAGACGCATCTTCTTTCTCTTTTAACACGAAAGCCTTTGTACTTATGGGAAGAAGTAGTAACTACTATTTTGATGATGTTTGGGAGTTTAGACCAGATGAACTAGAAAACGAAGATGATTAATAAATAATTGAATTGCTTTAAAGTTTAATAAGGTTGTAAATTATGTAAAACATACTTTTATAACCTTTTTTTATAATAATTATAACACTTAATTGGCATATTTTTAAGAACCAACTATGATATTTTTGAACAAACTTTTAGTGTTGAGCAAATTTAAAAATATACCATCAATTATTATCCATATTTTAATATGGATAATTTTTTTGGTAATAAGTGCATCTCAAATCTACTTAAAAATAGGTGTTATTCCTCAAGACTTCATTATTCGATCAAGCATATTAATAATAGCTTTTTATTTAAATTACAATTTACTTGTACCCAACTTATTATTAAATAAAAAAACAGGACTTTTCTTTTTAACATTAATTGCATTTGGGTTATTCTTTATGTACATAATGGAAGAAACATTGCCAAAACCGAATTTTATCCACCAAAATGATTTTAACATTAATGGAAATCACAACTTTTACCCACCAAAAAAGCCTTCTCCTTTTTTACTTAATTTTAGAGGTTTTTTTCCCTCTGGTGGTTTATTACTCTTAATTTTCACCTTAAGTACCAGCATAAAATTAGGTATTGAATGGTCTAAATCTGAAAAACAAAGGGTTTTAATAGAATCTCAAAAAGTAAATTCCGAATTATCTTTTTTAAAAGCACAACTTAACCCACATTTTCTATTCAATACATTAAATAGTATTTATTCTTTAGCTCACAAACAATCTAAAGACACTACAAATGCCATTGTTATCCTATCTGATTTAATGAGATATATGATTTATGAAACTAATAAAGAGTTAGTCCCTTTAGAAAAGGAAGTAGATTACATAAAAAATTATATTTCTTTACAACTACTAAGGTTAAAAGACTCTAGTAATGTAAAAATTAATATTCACGGCAATTTAAATTTTAGTATTGAGCCTTTACTACTAATTTCTTTCATAGAAAATGCTTTTAAATATGGAACAGATTTTAAAGGTAAAACCAATATTATAATAAAAATAATTATAGAAGATGAGCTATTAAAATTTTATGTATATAACTCGGTATCTCACCAACAATCAAAAACTAAAAGTTCAGGTGTAGGCTTAGAAAACATAAAAAATAGGCTAAAACTACTTTACCCAAATGAGCATACAATCGAAATAAAAAACAAAAAAAACAGTTACGAAGCAACATTAATATTAAAATTAAAAAAACCATGATAACATGTATTATTATTGATGATGAGCCCTTAGCTTTAGAATTATTGGAAGATTTTATATCTAAAATATCATTTCTAGAATTAGTAGAAACATGTTCCAATGGATTTGAAGCTACAAACATATTGCATAAACGCAAAATAGATTTAATATTTACGGATATTGAAATGCCTAACTTTTCTGGCATAGACATCATTAAATCGTTAGAATATAAACCCCATTTTATATTTACAACAGCTTATTCACATTACGCTGTTGAAGGTTTTAACCTTAACGCCATAGACTACCTTGTAAAACCTATACCATTTCATAGATTTTTAAAAGCAGTTACAAGAGCATTAAATATAATTAGTGAAAAAGCAGAAACTACTACAATTATAGAAAGAACTACAACTCGACCAGAGTATATTTTTGTAAAATCTGAGTACGAAAATTTAAAAATAAATGTTAATGAAATTAAATATATTGAAGGACTTAAAGATTATATTAAAATTTACACAAATAATAAAAAGCCCATTTTAACATTAAACAGCTTAAAAAATTTCGAAGAAAAACTAGGTCAAAATAATTTTATTAGGGTTCATAAATCATTTATAGTATCAGTAGATCAAATACATTCTGTACAACGCAATAGAATAATTATAGACGACAAACGAATTCCAATTGGGTTTAGCTATAAAAATGATTTTATAAAAAAAATAGACTGCTAAATAAATTATAGTTTTTTCCTTACCTACCTTATTAAGGTACTAAAACACAACCATTTCAATACAGAATCTATTCTCATATTTAAAAACATTTTTTTACCAACAACGCAATTAATGCATATATAAAAGCTTTCAATTTAAGGTTAATCTTTTCTTAACTATTAATGTTTCTTTGTTATTAGCTATCTGTTTAAAAACAATTACAACTCATCATTTAAAAATAACAGTTCGGTAAATCAAATTATAAAAAACCGCGTTAGTGTTAGATATTTGAAGTGTAAAACAAATAAACCATACATCATGAAAACATTAACAACTTTAATTATCGCATTTGTATTATCAATTAACTTAGGTAATGCACAAGAAAACAAAACAGGAAAAAATATTACTGTAACAATAGAAAACATATCAAATAATAATGGAAATATTGTTTTAGGACTACATACAGAAAACACTTTTATGAAAGGACAAGGGATTAAAAATTCTGAAACTAAAATTGTAGATGGCAAGGTTAGTGTAACTTTTGAAAATGTAGAAGCTGGTACTTATGCTATTATCGCATTACATGATGAAAACGAAAATAAAAGAATGGATTTTCACGAAAATGGAATGCCTAAAGAATCTTTTGGAATGTCTAATAATCCAGTAAATTATGGACCTCCACAATATGCTACAGCTAAATTTGAATTATCAGACCAAGATTTAGATTTAAAAATTTCACTTTAAAGTATTAACATAAAAAAAAAAGCGACCTAATATTAGGTCGCTTTTTTTATAATTGTAAAATGAATTAACTTTATTTAATAACTTTGGTTTAACTTAACCATGCCTTCATCATCCAAACCGTTTTTTCTTGTTCAGTAATAAAATCACTTACTAAAGAGTTTGTACCTTCATCATTAGCATCACCAGATTTATCTAAAATTTGTCTTTCAATTTTCAATAATTGAGTTAGTGAATCAACAATTAACTCAACTGCTTTTTCATCTTCAGAGATGTTTTTACCAACAGGCACTTGCGCTTTAGCAGCATAATCTTGAAATGTATGTAAAGGTGTTTCACCTAAAGTTAATATACGTTCAGCAATTTCATCTACTTTTAAATTGGCATCGGTATAAAGCTCTTCAAATTTAACATGTAAATCAAAAAAACGCTTTCCTTTAATATTCCAATGTATACCTCTTAAATTCTGATAATAAATTTGAAAATTTGCTAATAAATCATTTAAATCGTTTGCTATATCTTTTGTCTTTTTGGTATCTAAACCAATACTATTTATTGCTGTCATATCGTTTTATTTTATAACCCAAATTTAATCTATAATAAACGTGTTTTTCAATAAGTTTTATTGATAGTTTTTATATTTTTATAGCCTAAATTGATATACATGACTATTACCCAATTATATTATGTTTTGGCCGTTGCCGAAAATCAAAATTTCACAAAAGCAGCCGAAAAATGCTTTGTTACACAACCTACCTTAAGTATGCAAATTCAAAAACTTGAGGACCAATTAGACGTTCAGATTTTTGATAGAAGTAAAAAACCCATAGAGCTTACCGAGGTAGGAAAAAAAATTGTTACTCAAGCCAGAAATATTGTAAACGAATCTTATCGTATACAAGATATTGTAGACCAACAAAAGGGGTTTATAGGTGGCGAATTTAGATTAGGTATTATACCAACAGTTATGCCTACTTTACTCCCAATGTTTTTAAAGAATTTTATTAAAAAGCACCCAAAAGTTAAACTTAAAATTGAAGAATTAACTACTGATGAAATTATTACTAGAATTAAAGATGGCCATTTAGATGCTGCTATTGCTGCTACACCATTAGAAGATGAAAGTATAAAAGAACGTGTATTGTTTTTTGAACCTTTTGTAAGTTATATTCCTAAAGGTCATCGTTTACACACTAATAAAAAAATAGATATTGCAGATTTAGATGTTAATGACATGCTTTTACTTGAAGACGGACATTGTTTTAGAGACGGCGTTATTAATCTTTGTAAAATATTTAAAGACCATGCAGACGATCAATTTCAATTGGAAAGCGGAAGTATTGAAACTTTAATAAAACTTTCAAATGAAGGATTAGGTATGACGCTACTACCTTATCTACACACCTTAGATATTAACGATAAAGAAAAAGCCAATTTACATTATTTTAACGAACCTTCACCTGCACGAGAAGTAAGTATCATTTATCATAAAAGTGAATTAAAAATGCAAATTATTGAAGCGTTGCAAGATGTTATCTCTGGAATTATAAGAGGTGCCATAGCTTTTCAAAATGTAAAAATAATAAGTCCGTTACCAAAAAAATAAGAACTAAAAAAAAGCGACCTTTTGGTCGCTTTTTTTTTATGCTTTTAAATAAATTAAACATTGATTTAATTCTGGGTTTTGCTGTACAAGAGAATGAATAAATATTTTAAGCTCTTCTATCTCGTAAGGCAACAATCTTTGTAATGCCTTTTGTACTTCTTTGCAAAACAACGTGGTGTCAAAACTTACTTTATTTAGTACAGTTTTGGTGTACTCTAACATTGCTCTTGCCATTGTTTTTTGTTAAGGTTTAGGTTATTAATAAATAGTAGATTTGTTTTATAGGCTATTTTATTATTTAACTCTAAAATTAGTGAAAAATTATTCAATTCTATAAGTTTATAGTTTAATTAACATTTAAAATCGATTATCACCGTCTAATAAATCACCTAATCCCCCTAATATACTACCTTCGCCCTTATCTTTACCTCCTGCTCTTGGAGCGCTTGCTAAAACACGACCAGCTAATCTACTAAATGGAAGTGATTGAATATAAACAGTACCTGGGCCTTGAAGTTTAGCAAAAAACAATCCTTCGCCTCCAAATACCGTGTTTTTTATGCCTCCTACAAATTCGATATCGTAATCAACTGATTGGTCGAAACCTACTATACAACCAGTATCTACTCTTAAAGTTTCTCCAGCTTTTAATTCTTTCATAGCCATAGTACCACCTGCATGAACAAATGCCATACCATCGCCTTCTAGTTTTTGCATAATAAAACCTTCGCCTCCAAAAAACCCACGTCCTAATTTTTTAGAGAATTCTATTCCAACACTTACACCTTTAGCTGCACACAGAAATGCATCTTTTTGACAAATAAACTTACCACCAAAACGTGTTAAATCTATTGGGATTATTTTTCCTGGATATGGTGATGCGAAAGATACATTTCGTTTTCCAACAAGATCATTATAAAAAGCTGTCATAAACAAACTTTCTCCCGTTAGGATGCGTTTTCCTGCACCTAATATTTTACCCATAAATCCTGTATCTTTTTGTGATCCATCTCCAAAAATGGTTTCCATCTTAATACCGTCGTCCATCATCATAAAACTTCCTGCTTCGGCTACAACGCCTTCTTCTGGATCAAGTTCAATTTCTACGTATTGCATTTCTTCGCCGTAGATTCTGTAGTCAATTTCGTGTGCTGTCATTGTTTATGTTTTTTGTTGATTCTCTTATAAGTTGAATAAAATTTGAATTTGTTACAGTAAAAACAATTAACTTTTTAGTTTAACACTCCACTCAAAATTAAAAGTAGAAACTACCACCCCTTCTTCATTAACACCAACAGATTGCATCCAAAGTGTTTGCCCTTCTCCTGTTTCTATGGCTTTTTTTAAGACCTCATCTACAGCTTTACCATCATTACAAGTAAACTTTATTTTTCCAATAGCTTTTTTTGTAAACGTGGCATTGTTAGTAGTTACCAACATAGAAATGCGCTTACCAGATTCTTGTATCTTACTTATCATTAATGCCCCTGTTGAAAACTCTGCTGCCATACCTTGCACAGCCCAAAACATAGATTTAAAAGGATTTTGGTT
This sequence comes from uncultured Algibacter sp., assembly GCF_947495675.1. GTDB lineage: Bacteria > Bacteroidota > Bacteroidia > Flavobacteriales > Flavobacteriaceae > Algibacter_B. The sequence goes on from NZ_CANLZX010000010.1 coordinate 124,541, forward strand.
AATCCATTTAAATTTTACACCTACAATACATTTTTCGTTATCTATATGTTTTGTTCTTATACCACAAAAATAGGCAGATGGTAGCTTAAACATTGTATAAGTGTTTAGTTTTCTTGGCGTTAAAGTCATTTTATATTTTTTAATTTTTCACTAAGTTATGAAAATATTCCACATTCATAAATGTTAAATTTATGTTAATTTTTAGTACTATGCGTAACAAAGTACCTTTTTTTAGACATATATTTGCATAAGAAACTATTATATGTTTTAATCAATCGAAATAATCATGTTAGATAATCACCAAAAAAACATCGCTACATTTATTCATTTATCTACGTTTAGTAGATTCTTTATTCCGTTTGGAAACTTTATTGGTCCTATTGTATTATGGCTAGCCAATAAAGAAAAATCTGAATTTATAGATAGTAACGGGAAACAAATTATTAATTTTCAAATAAGTGTTTTTCTGTACGCCATAATTTTAGGAACATTAACAATTCCCTTTTTTATTTTTAAAATATTTAATGGTATTGACTTTATTGATTTTAATGGTTTTGAAAGTTTTCATATAAACATAGGGAAGCCTTCTCCATTATTATACATAGGTGGTGCACTAGGTGTTATTGCCGTTATTGGGTTTATTATTGAATTGGCATTAATAGTAGTTGCCAGTTTAAAAGCTAGAGACGGACAGGTTTATAAATATCCTTTTACTATTAATTTTTTAAAATAAACTAGGCCATTATAATGAAACCAAAAACCTGCAAAAAACCCGCGTTAGGGATTGCAGAGAAAAGCCCACAGCGAGGCACGAGCGAGGACTTGTAACGTAAAGCCCGACCCGAGAGGGTAACGCCAAAATATTATTAACAACAAAAAGATCATCAAAATAATCATCAATCAAATCAATCAAAAAATGAACAGTTTCACAACATTAAAACGCTTTAGAACATGAAGATAGAAAACACAAAAGCACAGATGCGTAAAGGCGTATTAGAATTTTGCATACTCTCGGTCTTAAAAGACGAAGATGCCTATGTAGCAGAAATTCTAGGCACCTTAAAAGATGCGAAGTTGCTGGTAGTAGAAGGGACTATTTATCCTTTACTAACCCGACTTAAAAACGCAGGACTTTTAAATTACAGATGGGAAGAATCGACCTCTGGACCTCCAAGAAAATATTACGGTTTAACCGAAACCGGAAAATTATTTTTAAAAGAATTAGATACCACTTGGAGTGAATTACACAATGCAGTAACTATAGTAACAAGCCAAAAAACAACAAAAAAATGAATAAAACAGTCAACATAAATTTAGCAGGTATATTTTTTCATATAGATGAGGATGCATACTTAAAATTGCAACGCTATCTGGAGGCTATAAAACGTTCGTTTACAGACTCTCAAGGTCAATCTGAAATTATAGCAGACATAGAAGCACGTATTGCCGAACTTTTTACTGAACGCTTAAAACACGACAAGCAGGTTATTAGAATTAAAGAAGTAGATGAAGTTATTTCTGTAATGGGACAACCTGAAGACTATCTTGTAGATGAGGAGATTTTTGAAGATGAACCACAACCAAATTACAGAAACAAAGCAACAAAATCTAGAAAACTATTTAGGGATACAGATAACTCTTATATTGGAGGTGTATCATCTGGTTTGGCTCATTACTTTGGTATTGATGCTATTTGGATTCGCTTAGCTTGGATTCTTCTAATTTTTGGAGCTGGTACTGGCATTTTACTTTATATTTTACTTTGGGTTTTAGTGCCTGAAGCCAAAACAACTGCTGAAAAAATAATGATGACAGGAGAGCCTGTTAACATTAGTAACATTGAAAAAAAAATTAAAGATGGCTTTGATACGGTTACAGAAACGGTAAGTGATGTTGCAAAAAATGTTTCTGATTCTGTTTCTAACGTAGCAAAAAATGTAGATGTAAAAAAAACTGGTAATTCTATAAAATCCTCTTCAAGAAGTTTTTTTGATACTATTGGCGATATATTCATGTTTTTCTTTAAAGTATTTGCAAAATTTATAGGTGTAATACTTATAATTGTTGGTGCCGCTGCTTTAATTGCATTAATAATTGGGTTGTTTTCTGTTGGTGTTGCAGACGTTATACATATTCCTGGATTAGATTTTGTAGAAATGGCTAATGCCGGAGATACTCCTATTTGGTTAGTCTCGTTTTTTGCTTTTTTCGCAGTTGGTATTCCGTTCTTTTTCTTATTTTATTTAGGATTAAAGATTCTTATTAATAACTTAAAATCTATTGGTAACATTGCTAAATTCTCTTTATTAGGTTTATGGTTAATATCTATTATAGCTTTGGTTATTTTTGGTGTAAGACAAGCTAGCGAACATGCTTTTGAAGAAAGCTATACCGAAAAAATTGAATTACCAATTAAAGCAAATGACACCTTAAATATTAAAATGGTAAGTAGTGACAACTTTAATGCTGATTATTACCGTCATGAAAATTTCAAGTTGGCTTATAATGATTCTGGGGACAAGGTTCTTTATTCATCTGACATCGATATATTAGTTAAATCTACAACTGATTCTGTTGCTAGGATAGCTATAAGAAAAAGAGCTGATGGAAGAAATTATGAGAAAGCTATTGAGCGTGCAAAAAATATAGATTATAATTTCGAATTAAAAAACAACACATTACTTTTAAATTCTTATTTAACAACGCATCCTGATAATAAATTTAGCGATCAAGAAGTTGATGTTGTTCTTTATTTACCCGAAAACGCTATTGTGTATTTTAATAATACAACAAAACAATTTTTACACCACAGAACATACGACGGGAATATAGTTTCTAGAGATGATACTAATCACTTTCTAAAAATTCTTTATGAAGATGCTGAATGTTTAGATTGTCCTGAAGAAGATTTTGAAGTAAATGTGAATACACCTAGGTTAAAAATTAATGATAAGGGTATCGAAATAAATGCTGATGACACTCATATTAAAATTGACGAAAACGGTATAAAAGCAGTATCTGATGAAGTAAACCTAAACATTAATGCTGAAGGTGTTGAAATAGAATCTGAAGAATAACAACTCATCACCTAAAAACAACGATTCAGATATTTAAGTTATTAATCAACAACTTTTTAAAAGATATTTGAATTATAATTTAATCATCAAAAAACAAAAATCATGACCACACTAATCAAATTTATTGTAGCAACCGTATTAAGTTTAACACTTTTCTCCTGCAATTTCGACATGAACCTAAATACAGGCGTTAAAGGAAATGGAGACGTAATTACCCAAGACCGAACTATTAACACAAGCTTCTCTGCTATTAAAGCTACAGAAGGCTTGGATGTATACCTAACCCAAAGTGATAACGAACGTATTAGCGTTGAAGCTGATGAGAATTTACACGAAATTATTATAACTGAAGTTGAAAATGGCGTTTTAAGAATTCATACTAAAGAAAATATTGGTAGAGCAAAATCAAAAAAAGTGCATGTTAGTTTTAAGGATATTTCAAGTATTACATCTACTAGTGGTAGTGATGTTTACTCTACAAATACTATTCATGTTGAGCGTTTAGATTTAAAATCTACTAGCGGTAGTGATATGAAACTTACTGTAAACACATCGGTTTTAAATTGCAAATCTACTAGCGGAAGTGATTTAAGACTCTCTGGAAAAACAATTAAATTAATTGCAGAAGCTACAAGTGGAAGTGATATTAAAGCTGCAGATTTAATGGCCGAATCTAGTGAAGTTAGAGCTACAAGTGGTGCTGATATTACTGTAAACACATCAAAAGCATTAACAGCAAGAGCCACTAGTGGTGGCGATATTAAATATTATGGCAACCCAGAAACTGTAGTTAAAAGTGATAGCTCTTCTGGGAGTGTAAAACAACAATAAATACAAAACCACAACCAACCCCTTTTAAAACCATTTTAAGCTTAATTAAAGTTTAAAGTGGTTTTTTGTTTTATATTTGATAGTGACTAATTAAGCCCTCTATGTGTCTAATTAGTAATACAATCAGCAATTAATCCGTTTAAAAATGAATAAATTCCTCGCAGTACTTTTTTTAGGTTTACTTCCGCTTTCAATTTGTAAGGCACAAAGCACAGAAAAAATAAAAGGCAATAGAAATGTGACTATTCAACAAACTAATATTGAATCTTTTCATACTATAGATTTAGATGAAGATTTTGAAATTGAAGTTATTTATGATAAAGAACCCTACGTGCAAATAGAAACAGATGAGAATTTACATGAATATATAGAATTTGAAGTAGTTGATAGTGTGCTTACTTTTAATAAGGGCATTAAAATTACTTCAAAAAAGAAACTAAAAATTAAAGTTACTTATGATGATGTTTTAAAGCATATTGTAACTACGGATAATGCAGAAATACTTTCCCTTTCTACTATGGATTTAGAAAATGGTTCTTTAAAAACTAGAGGATCTTCAAAAGCAGCATTAACGATTAAGTCCAATAATTTCAATTTTGATAGTGATGACAAATCAAAAGTAAAGTTGAATTTAACAAGCGAAAATTCTATTATTACTATGAGCGGTAACAGCAAACTTGAAGCTTTAATAAATACTTCTGAACTTAATGCTAAACTTTACCAACGTGCTGATGCAAATTTAGAAGGTTCAAGTAAAACAACTAAATTAGATCTTGATAATAATACAGAGTTTAATGGAAAAAACTTTACAATTAACATATGCGATGTGGTTTGTAGCATTAGTAGTGATGCGTACCTTGAGGTTATAGAAGCTATTACAATTGATGCTTCTGGAGCTAGTTCTATATATTTATACCAAAACCCTAAGATTGTAATAAACACACTTTCTGATACTTCAAAACTTCAAAAGAAGGTTAAGTAAATTAATATTGTTTTTATCTAACTTAATTTTGATTAAAACAACAATAAAGTATAACCATAAAATAGAGACTCTTATTATTTCTGGTTGGTGAGATTTAATGCTCTTGTTTTACCATAATCCAATTTAGTTTCTCGTTTTATATTGATACGCTACAAACACAAATTACGTCTGTTTATTGTCCAATTTTTCTAATTCATTACTACATAAAAAAACATCTTAAATTATAGACTTGAATAAAAATAACAATCCTTTTTAAATTGTCACTTTTTAGTAAAAACAGACTATGAATAACATTTCGCTACATGAGAATTATTTGAGGTAAAAAAATAGGCTGTCTTAAAAACTTAAGACAACCTATTAATATATTACTTATTTACTTTCTTCTATTTAAATGACAAACATGAAAATTCAAAGAAAAATAATCTAAGCGCTAAGTGTTTAGCACTCATAATTGTTAGTTATTAAGATTAGGGTTTCTATCAATCTCATCTTGAGGTATTGGTGTATCATAATCTACAGAAGCATTCCAATCTGCTTTAGCACCTTCATAACCAGAAGCACTAAATACAACATCACCTAATTCTCTTCTCTTAATATCATACCATCTTTTACACTCAAAAGCTAGCTCTATTCTACGCTCTTCTAGTACATCTGCAACAGTAATAGATGTAAGATCTGCAGGAACCGCACTTGGTGCAATAGTTTCAGGTACATAACCTCCGTTTGTTGATTCTCCACCATTTCTAGCTCTTCCTCTTACTTCATTAAGCAAATCTAGCGCATCTGCTGCACCTACTTCTACTCCAGCTTCTGCAGCAATTAATAATACCTCTGCATAGCGTATCATAGAATAATTATGGCTTGTTGCTCTTTTATTTCCCCTTGCATAATCTCCAGGAAAACGTAAATATTTAGCTATATATGGAGCATTTTGAGCATGTTCGTGTCCACTACTTTGAAAATTAGTAAAATCTACATAAACATCATTAATTAATGCTTCTGTTTGAAAACTAACACGTGTTCTATAGTCGTCTTGATCAAAAGAGTTGTATACAGCTAAAGTAGGCGTTGAAACTGACCAGCCTCCATTTCCGCCATCATTGTCACCTCTAATACCTGTCATAGGAGCTATTTGGTCATAAGCATTATCAGGAGCTTCATTATTATTATAATCTAACACAAAAATTGGTTCTGGAGAATTATCAATTTTATCTGCATTAAATAAAGTCTGAAAATCAGGATCTAAATCTACTCCATAAGTTCCTTTATTAGTAATTACTTCTTTAGCTTTATCATAAGCCATTTGGAAATAAGGACTTCCTGGAGTATTACCTGCCATTGTTAAATATACTAATGCCAAGTATGACTTTGCAGCTGCCTTAGAAGGTGTTGCTCTTGAAGTTACAGTATTCGTTAACCATTGCTCAGCATATTCCAAATCTGAAATAATATTTGCATAAACTTCAGCTTCAGGAGTATTACTTAAATTAGAAGCTGCCTGTATATCAGAAACAGGAGTATCTATATAAGGAACATCACCAAATAGTCTTACTAAATGAAAATAATAAAATGCCCTTGCAAAATATGCTTGTGCTGTTACTGGGTTTTTAACATCATCATCTGCAGCTACATCCTCAGCACCTGCAATAGCGTTATTGGCAGCAGCAATTCCTAGATAAATTCTTGTCCAAGGATCGTATACCATTTCATTATCTCCAGTAATGGTATGCATATTCATCTCTACCCTTCTTGTTTGGGTAGAATTAAGATTTACCATATCAGAACGTAACATTAACGCTACAGATAGTTTCCTTCCCCAAACCTCTTCATTTATAGCATGCGTTAAAGAGGCATTAACCGCTAATTGTATATCTTCTGGAGTTGAGAAGAATCCTTCAGGAGACAATAATCCAACAGGATTTTCTTCCAAATCGGAACACCCCATTATTGACAATCCCATCAATAACAATAAAATTTTATATGTATTCATAATTTTTTCTTTTTTAATAATTAATGTTTTTTTCCTTAAAGTTACGATTAAAATTTAACATTTAGACTGAAACTTACAGACCTAAGCGTTGGATAATTACCAAAATCAAAACCTCTAACCGTATTACTCGCTGTATTATTATTACCTGCAGAACCATAATAATTAACTTCAGGATCTAAACCAGAATAGTTTGTAATAGTCAATAAGTTTTGTGCACTAACTGACAATCTTAGTTTTTCTATACCTAATTTTTCAATAGCCTCAGAAGGAAAATTGTAACCTACCGCTATATTTTTTAATCTAATGTAACTACCATCTTCAACAAAACGAGAAGAAATTTCTCTAAAACTATTATTTCCTACACGTGGTTCATTTGTGTTTGTGTTTGTAGGTGTCCAAGCATTATTAAAATAACCATAAGTAGTATTAGCATCACCATTGTTTAACTGTACCTCAGTCATATTAAAGATTTCTCCTCCTTGAGAACCTTGGAAAAAGATGTTTGCATCAAAGTTTTTATACTTAAAGTTATTTGTGATACCCCAAGTAAAATCTGGATTAGGGTTACCAATAATTTTTCTATCATCATTTGTAATATCACCACTATCATCTAAATCTAAAAATAATGGATCACCAGCTACACCACCAGAAATGGTAGCTGTACCTGCTGGTAAAGCACCTCCTTGATATACACCTGCATAATCAAAGCCAAAAAATTGACCTACTTCTTCACCTTCTCTTAAGATAGCATTGTTAGTAACACTAAAATAACTTGGTGCTCCATTTTGAAAATAGTCATCACCGTTTATTAAAGTTGTTACTGTATTTTTGTTTCTAGAGAAAACTAAATCCGTAGTCCAACTAAAATTGTCGTTAGTAATATTTCTTGTGTTAAGAGAAACTTCAAATCCTGTATTGTTAACCTCTCCAACATTCTTTAATATTTCATCATTGTAGAAACCTAAATACCAAGGCAGTCCTCTATCAACCATTATTAAATCTTTAGTGTCGATGTTATAATAATCTAACGAAAGAGAAATTTTATTGTTTAATAACCCTAAATCAACACCAAAGTTTGTTTGGTATGATGTTTCCCATTTTAAATTTGGGTTAGCAGGTTGGTTTGGTGTAACAGCAGCTACAGTTAAACCATTGTTAGACGCATATATACTTGCTAAACTTGCTAAAGATTCGTAGGCGCCAATAGATGGGTTACCAGTTTCACCATAACTAGCTCTTAATTTTAAGTTAGAAATAGTTTCACTATCACTTAAAAAATCTTCATTAGAAATTTTCCAACCAAAAGCTGCCGATGGGAACGTTGCATATTTTTTATTTTCAGCAAAGTTAGAAGCTCCATCTCTTCTCACTGTAGCAGTAAATAAATATTTGTCATTCAAATCATAATTCACCCTTCCAAATACAGATTGAATTTCTGTATCATTTGTATATATATCACCAGACCCACCGTTTATTAAAGTGGTAGCTGTCCATAAACCATAGTAAGAAAACGAATCTGAAATAGTTCCAGTACCTTCGCTATAAAAACCTTTTTTGGTTGTTTTTTGATACGAATAACCAGCCAATAAAGTTAAATTTCCTTTACCTATTTCTTTATTATAAGTTAAGTAATTTTCACTCAAGATATTTTTAGTTTTATCTTCAGTCATAATAGCTCTTCCGCCAACACCTCCAGCTGTAACTTGCAAAGTACGTGGTAAATAAAGTCCTCTAAAATCATTATCAGTACTTAAACCAAATGTCGTCTTAAAAGTAAGTCCTTCAATAATTTCATAATTTGCATAAAAATTTGCTCTGAATTTTTCCGTTTCTGTGTCATCCTCTCTTTGAGTGGCAACTGCCCATGGATTATCAACTTGATCCCCTATTCTATCGTTTATTGAAAAGGTTCCATCAGCATTATAGATGCCTTGGTCTGGAGCAAAACGCATTGCTAAAGCCACAACATCATCACCACCAGCACCAACACCGTTTGCACCTGTTGATTGTGTAGCAACTCCATTTTTCTTACTTAAGGTACCTGTTAAGTTAAGTCCTAATTTTAATTTATCGGTTACTTGCGCATCTAAATTTGATAAGAATACTGCTCTTTCAAAACCAGAATTAACCAGTATACCATCTTGTTGGAAATACGTACCAGAAGCATAGTAATTTACTTTTTCAGAACCTCCTGAAAAAGAAAGTTGATTACTTGAAGTATTACCTGATCTGTAAATTTCATCTTGCCAATCTGTATCTGCTGTTCCTTGAGGAAAAGGAGTAGTGTTACCTTGATTTGCTCTAATTTGGTTTTGATAGTCTGCAAAATCGTTTGCATTCAATAAATCTAAACTATTTGCAGTATTTTGGACAGCATAAGTAGAATTGAATTCAACATTTAATTTTCCACTTCTACCTTTTTTAGTAGTTACCAAAATTACACCGTTTGATCCTCTCGAACCATAAATAGCAGTTGCAGATGCATCTTTTAAAACTTGTAAAGATGAAATATCTCCTGCTTGTGGCATACTAGCACCTACAAAACCATCAACAACAATAAGAGGTGAGCTACTTGCATTAATAGACGTATTACCTCTAATAGAAATACTAATAGGAGCACCTGGCTCACCACCATTATTAGATTGTACATTTACACCAGCAGCACGACCTTGAAGCGCTTGCTCAGCGTCTAATACAGGAAAAGCAGTTAATTCATCAGTTTTTATAGAAGAAACTGAACCTGTTACGTCACTCTTCTTACGAGCACCATATCCTACTACAACTACTTCATCAAGTGAAGCTAAATCTTCTAATAAAGCTACATTTACTGTACTAGAATTACCTACTACAACTTCTTTGGTTGCATATCCAACATAACTAAATACTAAAGTTGCATTGTCTGAGTTTAAATTTATTGAATAGTTACCGTCAAAATCAGTAGATGCACCGGTACTTGTTCCTTTTACTATAACATTAACACCAGGCAATGCCATGCCATCTGCCTCTGCTGTTACAGTTCCTGTTATGGTTTTTTGTTGTGCATTTAAAGTAAACGCAAAACAAAATCCTAATAATACTAGGAATGTCTTTTTTAAATGTTTCGTTTTTTTCATTAGTTTAATTTTAGTTTAAATTTAGTTTAACAAATAGTCAAACTGAATAATTCAATAATTAAAGATTTTATAATCTTTAAAATCGATTTACTCATTTTGATGTTTTCATAGTAATTAATTTGTTTTAATCATGTAAAAAATTGAATTTTTAAAAGGTTAATAATTATAAAATTTGTTTAAAAAAGTTTAATCTTTAAATAATAAAATTGGTGCGCCAAATTGGTTTTCCAAATTGGTTTTCCAAATATATGTTATTTTTATGTTAAATAGGTAATAAATAATGTAAAGATTTAATTTTTCGATAAAAATGACCTGTTTTTTTTAATGAAACATTTCAAATAGAATGTTTAAAAAGTGTTTTATATTTATTATTTTTTAATTTAAAAAAAACAAATAACCTTGTTTATGAACGTAAAATATGAAAAAACATAATAGTTTTTTTGGAAGAATTAATATGATTGAGATACTTCTATAAATAAAATAACTACACTTAAAATTAGTGAAAAAAATTATATATTAAACTTAAATTGTATTTTTTTTTAATTTATTTAAATTACTAAATGTTTTGACTTTAAGTACTAGAATTACAAAACCCTATAAAACAAAAAAACCAAAGTAATTAACTTTGGTTTTTAAAAAATAAAGATTGTTTTACTTTAGTTGTAAGTAGAAGTAGAGACTTCGAAAGAGGAGTCTTTAGCAGCTAAATAGCGTTCTGCATCTAAGGCTGCCATACAACCTGTTCCGGCAGCGGTTACCGCTTGCCTATAGACATGATCTGCAGCATCACCAGATACAAAAACACCTGCTATATTTGTTTTAGATGTTCCCGGAGTATTAATAATATATCCTGTTTCATCTAAATCTAAAAAGTCTTTAAAGATATCAGTATTAGGTTTATGTCCAATAGCAACAAAAAACCCCGTAGCTGGAATATCCTGTTTTTCATTAGTTTTATTATTAAAAACTCGAACACCAGTAACCACTTGCCCATCTCCTAAAACCTCATCGGTTTCAGTATTGAATAAGATTTCAATATTTTCAGTATTTTTTACTCTAGCCGCCATAATTTTTGAAGCTCTAAACTCATCTCTACGAACCAACATAGTTACTTTTTTACAAAGTTTTGATAAGTAATGTGCTTCTTCACAAGCAGAATCTCCTGCACCTACAATAACCACTTCTTGGTTTCTATAAAAGAATCCATCACATACAGCACATGCTGAAACCCCACCCCCTAGTTTTAAATATTTTTGCTCAGAATCTAAGCCTAAATATTTAGCAGAAGCTCCTGTTGATATAATTATGGTATCTGCATGAATTTCTTTAACATCATTTACCCAGACTTTATGTACATCACCAGAAAAATCAACTTTGGTAACCCATCCATCACGAACGTCTGTCTCAAAACGCTGTGCTTGTGCTTGTAACTGCATCATCATTTCAGGTCCAGTTACACCTTCAGGGTAACCTGGAAAATTCTCAACTTCATTTGTTGTTGTTAATTGTCCGCCTGGTTGTGTACCTTGATATAAAACGGGTTTCATATTAGCCCTAGCAGCATAAATTGCAGCTGTATAACCAGCTGGTCCAGAACCGATAATTAAGCATTTAACTTTTTCTATTGTATCAGACATAATCGCTATTAAATATTTATTAAACAAAAGTAGAATTTTTGATTAAAACCTAACAGAGAAGTTATCAACAGTTTTTATAGCTTAATAAATCTAAAGTATTATTGTGTGTTTTTTTTCGTAACTTTAGTAACCTAACTATTTAAACCTTAATGTCATGAAAAAAATTATATTAATTATTTGCTTTGCAATTATTTATTCTTGCAATGACCATCGAAAAGTTGACAAAAATATAACTACAACTAATATTGAAACTAAAACTTTAGAAGGCGCATGGAAATTAGTAAGCTATATAAATTATGGAGAAGATGGAACTGCTGATACTATTTTATCTTCAAATACTAATAAACAAATAAAAATGTATTCAAAAACAAAAGTCATGTGGAGTAGAACCCGAATTTTTGATACAATTGATTGGTTTGCATATGGAGATTATACTGTTAAAGATGGCATTTTAGTTGAAATTCTAGATTATGGATCTAAATCAATGAACGAGGTAATAAAAGAAAAAACCGAATTTGTATTTAATGTTGATATTGAAGAAAACAAATTTAGTCAAACTGAAATTGACAGCTTAGGGCATCCAATTTATTCAGAAAATTATATTCGATTAGAATAAATAATACTTTACAGTCCAAATTAATTTGATTGAATAAAGCTGCTAGAGAGGGTTTTTATAGTTGAATAATTATATGTACTCTATAGTGTAGTATCTGCCAAAACATTTACCATCACTTTTGAGAGCATAAATTTTAAGTATGCTAAAAGTCACTTTCTTCTGCCATTTTCACCACCCCTACAGTAAGTATTAAATTAGCAAATCGACGTTGTTCTCCTGTTTGAATAATTAAGGTTGTAGCAGATTCTCTAATTTTATCGTAAAAAGCCCAACGTTCAATTTCATCCCACGTTACATCCCCTAATAATATTTTATATGCATTATGTATAAATGCGTTTGCTTCTGCGGGCTTTTCCATAACAATAGCGCCTTGTATAGGGCATACTTCCAATATACCCTCTAATACTGTAAGAGCATCTAATAAACCTGGACGAAAATTAAGATGCACCGTGGTTGAATTTGGTCCAGTCATGGCACCAACGGGTAAATTACCGTCGGCAATCACAACTTGTGCAAAATGGCCTGAACGCCCTAGGGCTTCCATAATAGTTGGGTGTATAATTTTGGTTTTTAGCATAAATTTATAGTTAGAATATATATATATACTATTACAAGCCAAATTATTAAGTATAATTTAGCTTATAATTTTAAAATAGGTGAACTACATATTGTAAACACCACCATTAATATCTAGTGTTGCTCCTGTTATAAAGCCATCGTATTCTGAAGCCAAATATAATACCGCTCTTGCTACATCATCTGCATTACCAGCTCGCTGTATTGGAATACCAGCAATAGTTTCGGCTGCTGATTCTTTTGTAATATGAGTATTATGAAAAGAGGTTCCAAGAATAAGCCCTAGAGCAACCGCATTAACTCAAGCACCTTGAGCTCCTAATTCTGTAGAAAGGGCTCTTGTAAATGTTAAAATAGCTCCTTTACTGGTAGAGTAAACTAGCGACCCTGGGTGTCCGCCTTTGCGTCCAGCAAGTGATGCTAAATTTACAATACTACTATTGCTGTTTTTTGCTAAATATGGTGATGCTGCTCGAGTAACAAACATCATAGAAGTGAGATTAATATCCATTACCTTATGCCAAAACTCTGTATCCATATCACTCAGCATTTTACGCGCAACTAGTGAACCTGCATTATTAATTAATATATCTAATCCACCAAAGGCTTGTACCGTTTTTTCGACCATGGCATTAGCATCAGCTTCTTTTGTTAAATCTCCAATTATAGCAATAGCTTTTTGTCCTTTGCTAACAGCATATTCTGCTAATTTGTTAGCAGTATCTGCACTTGAAAAATAGTGAATTGCAACATTAGCTCCACTATCAATAAAATGTTTAGTAATAGACTCACCTATCCCCTGTGCACCAGCAGTTATTAAAACATTTTTTTTAGTTAATTTATTATTATTAATTTTAATTATATTTAATTGAGTCGATAATTTTGAGCTTTATTAAAATCATCATTTCTTCATATTTAGTTCAGTTATTTAATTTTAATGCATTTTTAATGGTCCTTGATAATAAAAAAACAAAACACTCTTTTTTAATTATTTACGTCATTATTTCTATTTTTTTATAATACACCACAATATTCATATAACAATTTAAAATGCTTTTTCATTTTACTTTTAGCTAATTGAGAATCTTGTATTTTAATAGCCTCATAAATTTCTGAGTGTTCTTTAATTCTTAATTCATCCAAATCATCATAATCTGTATGATACTTTTTAAAATCTACAATTATTTGTGGTGTTATAGCAATCATAATTTGATTAATAGTAACATTACCACTAGCTTTGGCAATAGCTAAATGAAATAACAAATCTTCCTGAACAGCATCTTCACCAGATAATAATTTTTTTTTGTGAGCATCTAAAGCTGATTTTATTCTTTTTAAATCTTCTTTTGTCCGCCTTAAAGAAGCTAATTTCACAGCTTTTAATTCTAATAAGATTCTGGTTTCTACTAGTGATTTAAAATTAGGCAAATCAAGACTTAAGATATCTTCTATCATTCCGTTCATGGCAACAGCACCTATATTTGCTATAAAAGTTCCACTTTGTGGTATTGATTTTAAGATTCCATAGGATTCTAATTTAAGAATAGCTACCCTAACACTTCTTCTACTAACTCCAAACTTTTCTGCTAAAATGCGTTCTGCAGGTAATTTATCACCTGGTTGCAAATGCTTTTGATTTATTAATTCACTTATCTCAGAAATTAACTTTTTAACTCGGTTTGTTATTTCTTGATTTTCATTTTTTGAAAGGACATCTAAGTTCATTTGAATAGAGGTATTTTATTTCAATAGGTTTTTTTAAATTAAATTTGAAATGTCAATTAAAAACATTTTTGCGCACCAAACTGGTACACCAGATAAAGATTAAATAAATGTTATGATAAAATAATTACTACATTAAATACAAGTTTATATGTTAGTTTTTATTCAAAATCATAAAATATTTAAATAAGCTTTTCTATTCTTCATTGGGCATAGTTCCTGCTCCTACAGATGCTTCTCTAAACCAAACTTCTGCATAACAACCATTAGCATATTGTTTAGCTATATCGCCACCATAAGTTTCAGAACCTGTACTCCAAACTATATTATCTTCAGGATTTTTACCATTGGTTTGGTTATATGCGCCTTGTTTAAAATACTGTATTTCTCCAGCATAAGCATTTTCACGCTCTATACCATCACGCCCTATTGAGGCATACAATGTTAATATTTGCTTCGGAATAGCATTATATGTTGTAAAATCTGATTTTAATAAGTTTTTAGTAAATTTTACAGTTTTATGTCCTTCACTCTTAAAAGTTAGATACATAATACCTTTATATACATTTATCTCATAGCTAAATTCTTCACCCAATTCAATTCCATCAGTTGGTTCTTCAGGATATGAGGCAGGACTAGACCCAACAACAGACATATCATTTCCCCAAACTGCAGTAGAATAATCCCACCTTTTGGAATTATCACCTTCTGTATTAATTTCATAATTCCAAAATACAGAACCTTTTGTATGACCTGGAAATTTCTTGTAAAATATTTTTATTGGTTCATTTTCGTGACCTTCATCGCTATGAATTTGGCCTACTACAACCGAGTGTGAAGCAGCAACTCTTGCATCACCAGAGGTAGAAACGTGCTGTACTTTTAATGTACCTGTTAATTTACCTCCAGTTTCAGGTATCCAATGTTTTATTTGCCCTAGTTCTGTTCTTGTATTACTCGATGTTCTTGATGTAACTCCAGAATTAGGTGTTTTATAAACTACCCAATTTGTTTTACCATCATTAGAAACATAAAAAAAATCTTTATGTTCAAAACCTACTAGATTTTTTTTACTTGTACCATCTCCACAAAGAATTTTCCATTCATCCATAAAAGGAATAACATCACTAGGATAAAAGACAGTTGTAGTTTCTATATTATTAGATTTTTTAGCTCTTTCTAAACAACTATTAAAAAGTAATATTAGACATAACATCAATACAGACTGAAATAATAATTTTACATTTTTGGAGTTCATTTTATTGGTTTTTATTGTTCATTTTCAATAACAAAATATTGAAATACCAATCTGGTACACCAAATTGGTGGACCAAATATAATTAAATTTATTTATGATTTTATAATTTAAAACACTTTAATTAATTTTATTAATTAAAGACTAGATATAAATACAGTCCAAATATTCACAAAAAAAACAAAAACGTTAGTAAGTTTTAAGAGAAGGTTATACAACAAATATTAAGCTTAGAGATACTTAAAAGCTTAATCTATTCTTTAGGATTTTTATAAATTAATAAGTTATAAGGTTGTTTTTAGTGGTAAGATTACTTTAATTTATTATTTGACAAAGGATGGCTATAAAAAATCTTATTTCAATTAATACAGAAATACTTTCTTTACTAAAACATTTTTATAAAACTAAATAAACTGCATAAAAAAAGCTTTGCAGACTGCAAAGCTTTTTTGTCGGGGTGGCAGGATTCGAACCTGCGACCTCCGCGTCCCAAACGCGGCGCGATAACCGGGCTACGCTACACCCCGAATTGGTTATCT
>NZ_CANLZX010000011.1 GCF_947495675.1 uncultured Algibacter sp.
AGAGTCAGCTTTGCGTTTTTGGTCTAAAATTCTATTTTGTTCTTTAATAATGCTATCAAGAGAATCTTTTTTTCTTTCAGCAATACGTTGCATTTTAAGAGCCTCTTCTGCTTTAGCAATAGAATCATTACGTTTTTTAAGCTCAATTTGCTTTCTAGTTTCCTCTCTAACTTTAGCAATAGAATCTGTTTTGCGCTTTTCAGTTAATAATCTTTGCTGTTCTTTAATTACTCTTGCAATAGAGTCCTTTTTCTCTTGCTCAATGCGTTGTATTCTTTGGGTTTCTTTTGCTTTTAAAATAGAGTCGTTTCGTCTTATCTCTAATAACTTTCTTTGTGTTTCGGCATCAATCTTTGCTATAGAATCTAAACGTTTTTTTTCAATTAAGTCTAATTTTTCTTGAGCTTGCCTTGCTATGGCCTCTGCTTTTTGTTGTCTTTGCTTTCTAGCGTTAATCGCTTTTTCTCGTTCCTTTTCTTCATGATCAAAATAAAGATCCATCATTTGTTCATTTACAAATAAATATTGATCGTTTACAAAACCAACTAAATCTTTATATTTTACTTTATATGTATAATTTCCTAAGAAGGCAGTAACAATACATTTTTGATTTTCTTTAAATTCTGCAATTGTCTCAGATGATTTAGTTTCTGAGAGGTGCAAATTACCATCTTGAGAGAATTTAGTAGGAATGTTAGCGTCTTGTGAAAATAGCTGTAAGCTGAAGCTTAGGAAAACTAATAATGGATAAATATGTTTAACCATAGGTATTTTAGATTTGTGGGGCCTTTTTATTAAATTTTGCTGTAAATGTAATATATGAAAAATTCAATTAAAAAAAATTAAGTTAAAATGCTAATTTTAGCCTATTAACCTAATGCATTTTTAGTTACAAACCATCTCCAGCCAATAATTATCAACTGTAATTTTGTGGCTTTAGTTAAATCTAGTTGTTTTTTTGAATAACTAGGTAGTATTATTTTGTTAAGCTTTGCTAAAAATATAAAAACTTGTTTTTTCACTTTAATGCTATTTAAGTGCAAAAATAGTAAAACTTATTCTAGACTAAATTTTACTTATATTTTATTAAATAAGTGAAATAATAAATAGTATTATATCTATTAGAAGTTTGGCAAGTGCTATCATATTTTTTAGTTTTGAAAGGTTAGTAAATAGGTTTATTTATCAATGTTTTTTGAAGATATATATTTACCAATATGCTTACCAAGTACTTTTGCTAAAATCCATGAATTTGAATATATATTTGTAAGTAAAAAGATTAAAAAGGTTTTAATTTTTATGTGACGGTCTTTGGTATAGTTTCTATTTGAAATAAAAAATAATTAAATTGTAAAAATATGAAATATTTATAGAGTGATTTTATTGTCATTTTTTTGACTCTAGGCAGATTTTGTTGTTAAAAACTATTTTTAAGCAATTCTCATCATTTTATAAATTATATAAAACAAAAAAGACACTCTAATTTAGAGTGTCTTTTTTGTTTTAAGGTTAATCTGCTTAAGATATTATTTTGTGATTATTTCTATAACGCCATTTTTTCCTTTTTCACCATATTTTGAAGTTGCAGATTCTTTTTTATATACATTCATAGATTTAATGTTTTCAGGATTAATTTTTTCAAATACTTCTTTTGTTACTTCTTTTCCATCAATAAAGTATAAACTTTCATTAATAGTTATAATACTTGGGCTTTTTTGTAGATCTGATGTTTTTGATTTTATTTGAACTACACCATTTACACCCTTATCACCATATACCTTGATTGCTGCATCTCCTTTAAGAATATTGATACTCTCAATATTAGAGTTATTTAAGTCATTTAGATTTGTTTTTTCAGATTCTTTACCATCTATTATAATAAGAGGATTATCGCTTTCTTTTAATTTAAGTATTACTCCAGCATCACTTTTGCCAGTAATGTTAATGGTTTTAGTACTATCTTTAATTTGAGCATAAACTTTTGTATTGAAATTAAGTATAAACACAACTAAAATGGGTATAACTAGAGTGTACTTAAATAAATTAATTTTTTTTGATTTTGTTTTTTGTAACATAACGATTCGTTTTTTGATTAATGATGAATAAAAATTATTTGTTATCTCTAATTGATGAGTTAACAAGGTTGTTTTGAGTAAAGTGTATTGATAGTTTTTTTTATTAATTGCTTTTTGTTGTGCATTTTTGTCTGCAATAAATTCTAAATTTTGTTTTAAATCTTTAAAATAAAACCAAATAATAGGATTAAACCAAAGTATAATACAAGTAAGCTGTGTTAGTATAATGTCTATAGAATGATACTGTTTTACATGAACTTTTTCATGAAACATAATTTGGATCAATTCTTCTTTGTTAAGCAATGTAGGATTATAAACTATCCATTTAAAGAATGAAAAAGGTAAAATTCTTTTAGAAGTTTTAATAATTGTAAAATGCTCTTGCTTTTTATGCTCGTTTTTTGATATTATACGTGTTAATGATACTAATTGAGTTATAAAACGAATAGAAAATCCAATAACACCTATTTTATAAGCTATAGACAATAATTTGAGAAAATTAAACTCATCATTATTTTTATTATGTTTAAACGTCTCAACAGAATAATTAGATAAGTCTAAAGGTGTATATTCAATATATACGGGAATAATAACTAACGGAATTAGAAAGCTAGTAATAACACCTAATAATAGAAAAACTCTATTAAATTCAAAAAAGGTGTCAAATTGCAAAAACAATTTATAGCACAAATAATAAATAGCAATAACAGCGTTTACTTTAAAAATGTATTCCATAACTATTTATTTTTTTCAATGAGTTCAATAATCTCTTTTAGCTCTTCAATACTTATTTTTTCTTCTTTAGCAAAAAACGATACAACGTTTTTATATGAGTTATTAAAATAATTATCAATTGCTAAATTCATAAACCGTTTTCTGTAATCTTCCTTTTTAACAATAGGGTAGTATTGATGCGTTTTACCATAGGCAGTATAAGCCACATAACCTTTATCTTCTAAGTTTCTAATAATTGTTGAAAGCGTGTTGTAATGTGGTTTTTCTTCTTTAATTTCTGCAAGTACATCTTTAACAAAAGCTTTTTCAAGCTTCCATAAAATATGCATTATCTCTTCTTCCTTGTTTGTTAGTTTTTCCATGATATCTATGTATTACTGTTTAAGCACCATTAATAATTATTAGCCTATTCAAAATAACTTACAATACAAACATATAACTATATTTGTAGTTATACAACTAAATAAATAGTTATTTAACTATATTTTAAGTTTTCAAAAAAACTTTTCACTTTTAGTACTTCACTTTTTACTTTAATTTATCTTCGCAAAAAAATATTTTTTATGAGTATACTTTGGGTTATTCTTGGTTTTGTTTTATTGGTAGTTGGTGGTGAGTTTTTAGTACGTTCTTCGGTAGCATTATCTTTTAAGTTTAATATTTCTAAAATGGTTATTGGTATGACGGTTGTGTCGTTTGCAACGTCAGCACCAGAATTATTAGTTAGTTTACAAGCAGCCCTTTCTGGTTCGCCAGCAATTGCTATAAATAATGTAGTAGGTTCTAACATTGCTAATATTGGTTTGGTATTAGGTATTACGGCCATGGTAGGTGCCATAGCTGTAGATAAATCGTTTTACAAACTCAATTGGCCAATAATGATGGTGTTTTCTATAATACTTTATTGTTTTTTGAAGAATGATAATGTTTTAACAGCAATAGAAGGTGGAATTTTATTTACAGGGTTAATTATATTTTTAATTACATTAATACGAAAAGCAAAAAAAGATATTGTTATAGAAGATGTTGATGATACGCTATCTACAGTTTCAAATTTTAAAATTGGTTTATGGTTATTAATAGGTGCTGCATCACTTTATTTTGGAAGTGAGTGGCTTGTTGATGGATCTAAAGAGATTGCACGTGCTGTTGGAGTAAGCGAAGCGGTAATTGGTGTTTCTTTAATAGCCATTGGTACAAGTGTGCCAGAATTAGCAGCTTCTGTAATAGCAGCTGCAAAACAAGAAAAGGCTATTTCGTTAGGTAATTTAATTGGGTCTAATATATTTAATATTGCTTCGGTTTTAGGATTAACAGCTATGGTAAAACCAATTCCTGTAACAGAACCACAAATATTATCTAACGATATTTTTTGGATGCTTGGTTTTTCGGCCGTTTTAATACCACTTATATTTCTTCCAAAACAATTACAAATTAGTAGATTAAAAGGTTTTTTTCTTGTTGTTTGTTATGGAGTTTTTATGTTCTTGGTATTTACTCAAGGAAAGTTGTGAAAAGTATAAATCTCCAAGTTCAATAAAGAATTGGAGATTTATTAATTAATTTAATTAACTTTCAATTTAATAATTCTTCCATCTTTTTTTCGTTCACCTAGAAAGAAAACAGTCTTCTTTGCTAAATTAGGTATGCCATTGTTCACTTTGTAATAAACTTTCGATTCTTTATCATCAATTAATTTCTTGTAATCATAATTTCCATTTTCATCAAGTGAGATCATATAAAGATTAGATTTTTTTGATGATGTTTGACTAAAACTAATTTTGTCTTTACTAATTTTATTTATTTTGTCAGAACAGTTTATAAAAAAGTAAGTAGACTCATTTATAGGAAGTGTAGTAAACGAACTATTTGTAAAACCTGTTTGAGACTTATTAATATTTCTTGCCCATTTTAGGTTACCATCTGCATCTAGTCTTAGTGTCATAATATCATTAAAGTGATATATGTAATAAGTTCTCATACCACCATTAGCACTCATCATAGTATGTGTGGTTACATAAAACTCTTCAGCATTTATTACAAGGTCGTTATTGGCCATTAAGTAAACACCTTTAAATTCAATATTGTTAATGCCTTTTTCTTTTTTACGTTCCTTTTTTCTGCTCTTATCACCATATTTATCACTCAAGAATTTTTCTGAAAAATCATTGAATTTGCTATAATTTATTTCTAAAGTATTAGGGTTTAAATCATAAATACATACGCCATTTATTTTATGTTCTTTGTTATTTCCAAAAAAACCAGTACATACCAATCTGTCTTCATTTTTTAATAACTGTAATGATTCTATCAGCTTTCCAGTAGTCTTAAAACTTGTGTTTTCAACAGATGTGGCATTAGCTTTATATAATTCAAAATGGTAGTTTACTTTACCGTCTTTTTTTGCTCTTTTTGAGTTTTTCTCATAAGATTTACCAAGAAAATATACAGTACCATCAATATCATCTACTTCAAAACTATTATATTCAAATAGCCTATCTTTAATGTTCTTTGTTATTAGTTTATCATAAACAAGCTCAAAGTTGTCATTAAAAACAAATACTTTATGAGTTTCTTTGTTCTTATTTTTGAAATCAAAATTTATAGCGAAGAATTTTTTATTTAAAGAGAAGATAACATCTCCCATATGATCACTATCTGCCTGTTCTAAACCATTACTTATAGAGAATGGAAATGCAAATATGCCAAAATAGTCTTTGATATTGTTTTCTGAAAATTTAAGTAAATTCTTAGATGAAAAACTTAAACTATTAATGTCTGAAGATGATATATTAATTGCAATAGCTTTTTCTTTTTTAAGTTCTTCAATTTCTACAAGGTGTATTTTGTCGTTTTTTAAAAAAGCGTTTTTTATAGTTTTATGTTTAACTTCATAGTCAAGAGTTTTAACTTCCTTTAAATTACTATCAAAATATTGAATGTAATAGCCTTTAAGTTTTTGTTGCATACCTCCACGATAAGATCTTATAGTAACTATACCGCCATTATCTGCTTCAAGGGTAAACGATAAATATGAGTTTTTTTTCTTATCCTTAAAAATGTCACTTTTAGTTATGGTTACATTTTGACAGTAAAAAGTTGTAAAAGATAATACTAGAATTAGTGTTAATAGTTTTCTCATTAGTTTTGGTTTATAGGTAAATACAAATCTATTAAACTATAAGAATTAATTTATTGTTATGCTTTTTTATTTCTATAATAAAATGATAATTGGTTTTTATTGTAGAAAAGATAACTTCATTTAAAAGTTAAATTGTGTTTTTATTTGTAAATGATTGAATGTTATAAAGCGTTTGATTAATAAATTGATATTTTTAATCACAATAAAAAAAAATCTATAACTTAGATTTTATATTTATAACGTTCAATTCTAAAAATAAAATTAAAGTATGCCTAAAAAAGTAATCACATTTGGAGAAGTAATGATGCGTTTATCTCCACCAGGACATTCTATGTTTTCACAAGCTACGTCTTTTGATCTTGTTTATGGGGGCGGTGAGGCAAATGTTGCCATTTCATGTGCTTATCTTGGTATGAAAGCTGCTCATGTAACGCGTTTTCCAGATAATGCATTAGGTAAAGCGGCTACTCAATTTTTACGTAAACATTGGTTAAGTACCGAGCATGTAGTTTATGGGGATAATATGTTGGGTAAGTATTTTTTAGAAAAAGGTGCGTCATATAGGTCTAGCGAAGTAATTTATGAAAGGGTAGGTTCTGCGTTTTCATTAATTGAACCAACAATGATTGATTGGGAAGATGTGCTTAAAGATGCAGATTGGTTTCATTGGACGGGTATTACGCCAGCAATTTCAGAAGGTGCAGCAAAGTGTTGTTTACAAGCTGTAAAAATGGCCAACAAAATGGGAATTCCTGTTTCTGGTGATATAAATTCACGTAAAAACATGTGGAAATATGGAAAAAACATGCAAGAGGTTATTCCTGAATTAACACAATATTGTGATGTTGTAATTTCTAGTACTCGCGGTCTAAATGAAATTTTTGGTATTGGAGGAGAAGAGAAAATGAAGTTTAGTTTATCGAGCAAAGCATTAATGAAGATGTATCCAAGAATAAAAAAAGTTGTAGGGAAAACTAGAAACTCACTTAGTGCATCGCATCAACAAATACAAGGGAAAATGTGGGATGGTAATGCACTTCTTAAGGCGAATCTTTTAGATATTACTCATGTGATAGATCGTGTTGGTACAGGAGATGCTTTTGCATCTGGGATTATTTATGGATTGTTGCATTATGATGATGATTTACAAGCTATAAATTTTGCAACAGCAGCGTGTGCACTTAAACATACTGTCCCTGGTGATGTTAATATGGTATCTGAAGAAGATGTGGTAAGTTTAATGGATGGTAATACTTCTGGAAAAATAAGAAGGTAATTTAAGTGGTTTGCGGCTTCTTTGGCTGTTGTTAGATATGCTGATTAAATTACTAAAAAAATAGTTTTAAAATTGCCTAGAGTAGGGAGAATATGTAAAATATAAGTTTAAAGAGTTAATTAAAAGAAATAAAAAAAAGCTAACATTAATATGTTAGCTTTTTTTTTATGAACAATACTGAAACTAAAATAATTATATTTTAGCAGATTTAACAGTCTTAATAATTCTTCCAGCAATTTTATAAGGATCTCCGTTAGATGCTGGTCTTCTATCTTCTAACCAACCTTTCCAACCTTTCTCTACAGTAATAATTGGAATACGAATTGAAGCTCCTCTGTCTGAAACTCCATAAGAGAAATCAGTAATAGCAGCTGTTTCATGATCTCCTGTTAAACGTTGGTCGTTAAACTCACCGTATACTTCGATGTGTTCTTTTACAACCGGACGGAAAGCTTCACAAATTGCTTCGTAAGTTTCTTTTGATCCACAAGTTCTTAATGTTGTATTAGAGAAGTTTGCGTGCATACCAGAACCATTCCAATCCATGTCTTTTCCTAGTGGTTTTGGGTGGTACTCAATGTAGTAGCCATATTTTTCAGTTAAACGATCTAGTAAGTATCTAGCTACCCATATTTCGTCACCAGCTTTTTTAGCGCCTTTTGCAAACAATTGAAATTCCCATTGTCCAGAAGCAACCTCTTGGTTAATTCCTTCGAAGTTTAAACCAGCGTCGATACATAAATCGGCATGCTCTTCTACTAAATCTCTACCATGTGTATTTTTACCACCAACAGAGCAATAGTACATTCCTTGTGGAGCAGGGTAACCACCTACAGGGAAACCTAATGGTAATTGTGTTTTAGTGTCCATAATGAAATATTCTTGCTCGAAACCGAACCAGAAATCATTATCATCATCATCAATAGTAGCTCTACCGTTAGATACATGTGGCGTTCCATCTGCGTTTAAAACTTCAGTCATTACTAAGTATCCATTGATTCTATCAGGATCTGGATAAATAGCTACAGGTTTTAATAAACAATCAGAAGATCCACCTTCGGCTTGTCTAGTTGAAGATCCGTCAAAAGACCACATTCCTAGTTCTTCTATCGTACCTTTGAAGTTTTCATGCTCTTCTACCTTGGTTTTACTTCTCAAATTTTGAGTTGGGTAATACCCATCTAACCAAAGGTATTCTAATTTAATTTTTGCCATAATGAATATTTTATAGTTGTAATATTGATAATAATATCACAAATATATATTTTTATATTTTCACATTAAGTTTTAAGGGGGTATTTTAATAAAACAGGTTGTTATTTTTATTTATACCCTAGTTTTTTAAGGTTTATTTTAAAAAAAGATGATTTATTTATGAAAAAACTGAAAAAAGCTTAAAAGATTTTTTTTTGTTATATGGTTTTATAGTCAAACCTGTTTATTTTTGCTTAGTAATTTAAAATCAAATAGTTTAATAATTTATACGGATGTCAACATTAAGATTTCATGCAATAAAAGAATCGCTTAAATACAAACCTGTTTTGATTGAAGAAAAGGAGCGTCGTTCAGATTTATTTGGTAAAAATGTGTTTAATGAAAACACCATGCGTCATTACTTAACTAAAGATGCCTTTATTAGCGTTATGAATGCTATTCAATTTGGAAAAAAAATTGATAGATCTATTGCAGATCAAGTAGCATCTTCAATGAAAGATTGGGCATTATCAAAGGGTGTTACCCATTACACGCATTGGTTTCAACCTTTAACAGGTACGACAGCTGAAAAACATGATGCGTTTTTTGAAACCGTAGGTGGCGGTATGGCTATTGAAAAATTTGATGGAAACCAATTAGTACAGCAAGAGCCAGATGCATCAAGTTTTCCTCATGGAGGTATAAGAAACACATTTGAAGCCAGAGGTTACACCGCCTGGGATCCCACATCACCAGCATTTATTTATGGCACTACACTATGTATACCTACTATATTTGTGGCTTATACCGGCGAAGCTTTAGATTATAAAACACCGCTTTTAAGAGCGCTTCAAGCTGTAGATACTGCTGCTACATCTATATGTAAATATTTTGATAAAAACGTTAAAAAAGTCACCTCTTCTTTAGGCTGGGAACAAGAGTATTTTTTAATAGATAAAATGATGGCAGCAAGTCGTCCAGATATCGCTTTAACAGGCCGTACTTTATTAGGGCATTCTTCGGCAAAAGGGCAGCAATTAGACGACCATTATTTTGGTTCTATACCAAATAGAGCATTAAATTTTATGCGCGAATTGGAAACCGAATGTATGCTTCTAGGTATACCAGTAAAAACTAGACATAACGAGGTGGCACCAAATCAATTTGAATTAGCACCTATTTACGAAGAAGCAAATTTAGCTGTAGATCATAATGCTCTTTTAATGGATATTATGGGGCGTGTAGCATCTCGTCATAATTTTAAGGTATTATTACATGAAAAGCCATTTGCAGGTGTAAATGGATCTGGTAAGCATAATAATTGGTCGCTTTCAACAGATACTGGTATTAATTTATTATCTCCAGGAAAAACTCCCATGAGTAATCTGCAATTTTTAACCTTTTTTATAAATACTATAAAGGCTGTGCATACCCACGAAGCACTTTTAAGAGCAGCCATTGCATCTGCAAGTAACGATCATAGGTTGGGTGCAAACGAAGCACCACCAGCCATTATTTCTGTATTTATTGGTGAGCAGTTAACCAAAGTTTTAGAAGAGCTAGAAGGTGTAACAAAAGGCAAGTTGTCTCCTAAAGAAAAAACTGAGTTAAAACTTAATGTGGTTGGAAAAATACCCGATGTTTTACTAGATAATACCGACAGAAATAGGACATCGCCATTTGCATTTACCGGAAATAAATTTGAGTTTAGAGCCGTAGGTTCTTTAGCTAATTGCGGAAACCCAATGACGGTATTAAATACCATAGTTGCAAAGCAACTTAAAGATTTTAAAAAGGAAGTAGATGCGTTAATCAATAAAAAAGATTTAAAGAAAGACGAGGCTGTTTTTAATGTGCTAAGAGAATATATTAAAGAATCTAGACCTATTTTGTTTGAAGGTAATGGATATGGTGAAGCTTGGGAAAAAGAAGCCAAAAAACGCGGATTAAGCAACAATAAAGCAACACCAGATGCCTTAAAAGCAAAAATATCAAAACAAACAATTGCTTTGTTTGAGGAAATGAATGTAATGAGTAAAATTGAAACAGAAGCCCGTTACGAAATCGAGGTGGAAGCTTACGTTATGCATATTCAAATAGAAAGTCGTGTGTTAGGCGATATTGCCCGAAATAATATTGTGCCAACAGCGGTTAAGTATCAAAACATATTAGTTGAAAATGTTCGTGGATTAAAAGAAATTTTTGAAGAAAAATATAATAGCGTAGCTAAAGAGCAAATCAATTTAATAGAAGAAATATCAAGCCATATAGAAGGTATAAATGCCAATGTTACCAAAATGATTAATGCTCGAAAAACAGCTAACGATATTCAAGATGTCGAAAAGAAAGCATACGCTTATTGTAATAAAGTTAAGCCTATTTTCGACGATATACGCTACCATTGCGATAAATTAGAGTTATTGGTCGATGATGAAATTTGGCCACTAACCAAGTACAGAGAAATGCTATTTACTAGGTAGTTTTTTATTTGGGCGTTACCACAAGGGTCGGGCTTTACGCTATATCTTTTTTGCAGAAAAAGCAAAAAAGGATGCCGCTGCAATCCCTAACGCGAGTGTTTGCTAATGTATGTCTTTAGCTTAAAAATATTTTGTTTTGGCTTTGCTATTAATATAATTAAGCATTCTTTTTTGTTAGTTTTAATTGTTCTAATATTATTCCAATAACAATAAAAACTAAGCCAATAATTGTTGAGATTAAAATGTCTTCTCCAAGAACAAAAAAAATAATAACTAAAGAAAGAAAAGGTACTAAGTAAATTAAATTACTCACTTTTGCTGTGGTTATAGATAACTCAAGTGCTTTAGACCATATTACAAAAGTAATTCCCATTTCAAAAAAACCAACATAGCAAGCTCCAAGCAATCCATTTATTTTAGGTATTTTTATTTCAGAAAACGATATTGTTGCAATAAAAATATATAGAAACCCAAAAGCAAAACTCAAAAAAAGTTTTGGAATTTCATCTCTTTTATCCTTTTTGTTAAATATCCAAAACAAAGCCCAAATTATAGCGGTACTTAGCGCTAATATGGCGCCATATAGATTTGTGAAACCAAAGCCCAATATATCTCCTTGAGTTGATATTGTTAAAACTCCAAAAAAACTAATAATAATAGCAATGATGCTTTTTAAGTTAACTTTTTGATTAAGCAAAGGTATGGATAGTAATACCAACATAATTGGCCAAGTATAGTTTAAAGGTTGTGCCTCTTGTGCTGGTAATATAGAGTAAGCCTTAAATAATAATATATAATAAAGAAAAGGATTTAAAAAGCCGAGAAGGGCAGAACGAAGATATTCTTTAAGCGAATATTTTGTTAGTTCTTTAATTTTATTCTTAATAATTAATAGAATGGTAAGAACAAAAGTTGAAACAAGTGCTGAAATTAATAATAGCTGTAAGAAATCTAAGTATTGTAAAGATATTTTAAAAGCAGAAGCAACAGTAGACCAAATTAATACAGCACTAACAGCATAAAAATATGCCACCTTTTGGTTTTTCATTTTATGTTTTTTTTGTTCAAACTTAAAAAAAAAGATATTGTTTAATTTAAAAACTTTAAAAGAAAAACTTAGTGAAAATAACTTGAATTGATTGTGTCAGGAATTTAGCTAGTTCTACTATAAAAGTCTGTAAAAAGAACTTGTAATTGATTCTTTAATAAAATTTTAAAAAAGCAGTTTTAAATATGGTTTAAAACCCGTTAATAAAACGTATTTCATATTTTAATTAATACCTATTAATTTTAAAATATTACTTTACTTTTGCATCACAATACAACATTATGAGTCAAGAAATTTCAAAACGTTATGCACAACGTGGTGTTTCGGCATCAAAAGAAGATGTACACAATGCTATTAAGAATATTGATAAAGGATTATTTCCTAAAGCATTCTGTAAAATAGTTCCAGATTATTTAACCAATGACGATGATTATTGCTTAATCATGCATGCAGATGGTGCAGGAACAAAATCGTCTTTAGCATATATGTATTGGAAAGAGACTGGAGATATTTCAGTCTGGAAAGGTATAGCGCAAGATGCTTTAATCATGAATATTGACGATTTACTTTGTGTTGGAGCAACAGATAACATTATGCTATCTTCAACTATAGGAAGAAATAAAAACTTAATTCCTGGTGAAGTGCTTTCTGCTATTATTAATGGAACTGAAGAGTTGCTTGAGGATTTAAAATCTTTTGGGGTTACTATCCATTCCACAGGTGGCGAAACTGCCGATGTTGGCGATTTGGTAAGAACCATTATTGTAGACTCTACAGTAACAGCAAGAATGAAACGTACAGATGTTATTGATAATGCAAACATTAAAGCTGGCGATGTTATTGTTGGTTTAGAGAGTTTTGGTCAAGCTACTTACGAAAAAGCATATAACGGTGGTATGGGAAGTAACGGATTAACTTCTGCACGCCACGATGTGTTTAGTAAATATTTAGCTAAAAAATATCCTGAGAGTTTTGATGCTTCTGTGCCAGAAGACTTAGTGTATTCTGGAGGTGTTAAATTAACAGATGCAGTTGATAATTCACCAATTGATGCAGGTAAACTAGTATTGTCTCCTACAAGAACCTATGCGCCAATAATAAAAGAAATACTAACAAAATATAATAGCGATTCTATACACGGTATGGTACATTGCTCTGGTGGAGCACAAACAAAAATTCTTCATTTTGTTGATGAGTTTCATATTGTAAAAGATAATATGTTTCCAATTCCGCCGCTATTCAAATTGATTCAAGAACAATCAAAAACCGATTGGAAGGAAATGTATCAAGTATTTAACTGTGGGCATAGAATGGAAATATATGTGTCTCCAGAAATAGCCAATAGTATTATTGAAATCTCAAAATCATATAATGTAAATGCTAAAATTATTGGTAGAGTAGAAGCTTCAAAAACCAAAAAGCTTACAATAAAATCTGAGTTTGGTGAGTTTACTTATTAATTACAAGTTTTTTTGTTAAAAACGGAATAGTTTTTGATGATAATTATGTTTTAATTTTAACCAAAACAGCCATGAAGTATTTACTATTATTTATTGTAACCCTCTGCTTTCAATTTTCTAATGCGCAACCTGATTCACTTTTTATAAAAGCAAAAAAAGAAAAATATACAGGGCCTCAATGGAAGCAAAAAAATAAGGCTAAAGTAGATATTAATCAAGTGTCTTTTACAAACTGGAATTCTGGAGGTAGTACATCTGTTTCTGCTTTATTAGGTTTAGTTTCGTCTTTAAATTATAGCGATAAATTCTTCAATTGGAAAAATAATGTATCAATTCGTTATGGTTTAAATAAACAAGAAGCTAGAGAAACTAGAAAAACAGACGATTTATTCGAGATTAATTCTAATATGGGTTATAATCCAGACGGGGAATCTAATTGGTATTATTCTGCCAGACTTAATTTTAGGACGCAATTGGCAAACGGGTATAACTATCCAAATAAAAAAGAACCTATTTCTAGGATGTTAGCTCCAGGTTATTTGTTTTTTGGTGGTGGTATGGAGTATGGTAAAAATATAGATAAACTGTCTTTTTACTTTTCGCCTATAACTTTAAAGGCTACTATTGTTTTAGATGAAGATTTAGCAAACCAAGGGTCTTTTGGTGTTACACCGGCGGTTTTAGATGAAGAAGGAAATGTTATAGTTCCTGGCGAGCAATTTAGAAAAGAATTTGGAGTGTTAGTAACCAATAGTTACGAAATGGAATTGGTTGAAAATATTAATGTAAAAAATCAAGTAAGCTTATATTCAGATTATATAAATAATTTTGGAAATTTAGATTTAGATTGGCGGATTGATTTCGATTTTAAAGTAAATTCTTTTGTTAGAGCAACTCTTGGCTCGCATTTAAGATATGATGACGATGTTAAAACCCAAATAGCTACAGATGTAGAAGGTGAGTTTGATGAAGCTGGTGCAAAAGTGCAATGGAAACAGTTTTTAGGTGTTGGTTTTGCTGTTGACTTTTAAAAATAAATTATTTATTGTTTTTTAAATATTTGTTAACTTTTTTATGTTGATAAATTGTTAAAGTTCTAATATTCAGTTTTTTAGGTTGTTTTGTTGGTAAACTTTATGATTTTTGTCATGTTTTAAGTTGTACATTTATGGTTTATTTATACTTTGAAATTATTCCATTAAACTAAAAACCATAAAACATCAATGAAATCTGGACTTGCCCAAAAAACAGCCAAAACTTATTCCTCTGAACAAGCCTTTAATGCCTCTTTAAAATATTTTAAAAATGACGATTTAGCCGCACGAGTATGGTTAAATAAATATGCTTTAAAAGATTCTGAAGGTAATATCTACGAGTTAACACCTAACGATATGCATAAGCGTATAGCTAAGGAAATTGCTAGAATAGAAACCAAGTATGCAAACCCGTTAACCGAAGACGAAATATTTAATTTAATTAAAGATTTTAAATACATTGTACCTCAAGGAAGCCCAATGGCAGGTATTGGTAATCCGTATCAAATAGGGTCTTTATCAAATTGCTTTGTAATAGGTAATTCTGGTGAGTCAGATTCTTACGGAGGTATTATGAAAATAGACCAAGAGCAAGTGCAGCTTATGAAGCGTCGTGGTGGAGTAGGGCATGATTTATCACATGTAAGACCAAAAGGATCGGCTGTAAAAAATTCGGCATTAACATCTACAGGTCTAGTGCCGTTTATGGAGCGTTACTCAAACTCAACTAGAGAGGTTGCACAAGATGGAAGACGAGGTGCGCTTATGCTTTCTGTATCAATAAACCACCCAGATTCAGAAGATTTTATAAATGCAAAATTAGAGCAAGGTAAAGTAACAGGGGCTAATGTTTCAGTAAGAATTGATGATGATTTTATGAAGGCCGTTAAAAATGGAACGCAATACACTCAAAAATATCCAATTTTTAGTGATAACCCAAAAGTATCCAAATCCATAGATGCAAATGTGCTTTGGAAAAAAATTGTGCATAATGCATGGAAATCTGCAGAGCCAGGTATTTTGTTTTGGGATACAATAATTAACGAATCGGTACCAGATTGTTATGCAGATTTAGGGTATAAAACGGTTTCAACAAATCCATGTGGTGAAATCCCTTTATGTCCTTATGATTCTTGTAGATTATTAGCTATTAATTTGTTTTCGTATGTAGATAATCCATTTACTCCTCAAGCAAAATTCAATTTCGATTTATTCAAAAAGCATGTAGCGGCAGCACAACGTATAATGGATGATGTTATTGATTTAGAGCTTGAAAAAATAGATAAAATATTAAAGAAAATAGATGAGGATCCAGAGTTAGATGAGGTTAAAGCTACCGAACGTAATTTATGGTTAAATATTCAACAAAAAGCTCAAGAGGGTAGAAGAACTGGGGTTGGTATTACAGCTGAAGGTGATATGTTGGCAGCACTAGGAATTCAATACGGAAGTAAAGAAGGGAATGCGTTTTCTTTAGAAGTTCATAAAACAATAGCTATTGAAGCATATCGTGCTTCTGTACATTTAGCAAAAGATAGAGGCGCATTTTCAATTTTTGATGCTAATCGTGAAAAAAACAATCCGTTTATTCAAAGATTAAAAGAAGCTGATAGTCAATTATATTATGAAATGCTTGAGTATGGTAGGCGTAATATAGCCTTATTAACTATTGCTCCTACAGGAACAACAAGTTTAATGACGCAAACTACTTCTGGTATAGAGCCTGTTTTCATGCCAGTTTATAAGCGTAGAAGAAAAGTAAACCCAAATGATAAAGATGTTACGGTAGATTTTGTTGATGAAGTTGGAGACTCTTGGGAGGAATATGTGGTTTTTCATCATCGTTTTAAGCAATGGATGGAAGTAAACGGTATCGATAGCTCTAAAAATTTCACACAAGCAGAAATTGATAAGTTGATAAAAAAGTCACCTTATTATAAAGCTACTTCAAACGATGTGGATTGGTTAAGTAAAGTAAGTATGCAAGGTGCAATTCAAAAATGGGTAGATCATTCTATAAGTGTAACCATTAATTTGCCTAACGATGTTAATGAAGAATTGGTTGGCGATTTATATTTAAAAGCTTGGGAAGTAGGTTGTAAAGGGGTAACAGTATATAGAGACGGTTCCCGTTCTGGTGTACTTATTTCTAATGAAGAGAAAAAAGAAGATAAAACCGATGATGCAAAACTAACAGCTTTTCCTAAAAAGCGTCCTCAGGTTTTAGAGGCAGATGTAGTTCGTTTTCAAAATAGCAAAGAAAAGTGGATTGCTTTTATTGGTATAATTGATGATAAACCTTATGAAGTGTTTACAGGATTAGCTGATGATGAAGATGGTATTTTATTACCGCGTTGGGTAAATAAAGGGCTAATTATTAAAAATAGAGATGAAGACGGTAGTACACGTTATGATTTCCAGTACAAAAACACAAGAGGATATAAAACAACCATAGAAGGATTATCTCATAAGTTTAATCCTGAGTTTTGGAATTACGCAAAGCTAATTTCTAGTACACTTCGACATGGTATGCCAATTGATAAAATTGTAGACTTAATTAATAGTTTACAATTGGATAGTGAGTCTATTAACACATGGAAAAATGGAGTGGTAAGAGCCTTAAAACGTTATGTTGCTGATGGCACCAAAGTTAAAGGACAAGTGTGTACTAATTGTGAGTCTGAAAATTTAATATACCAAGAAGGTTGTTTAACTTGTAAAGATTGTGGGTCTTCTAAATGTGGATAAAGAATAGTTTTAGTTATAAAAAAAAGGAAGCCAAATGGTTTCCTTTTTTTATACAAACTCTTTTAATATTATTAAAAATGGAATGCTAATAGCTAAATCCACGATAAATAATAGTGTAAATAGTTTTATTGTAGAGACTCCTAACTTTCTATAAAATATTAGTTTTCTTTTTGCTTGTGTTTCGTTTAAAATATGCCATAGTAAAAGAACTAAAAGTAGTTTTGAAGCCATAATTATACCAACTTCAAATTTTAGAAAAGCGAAAAGCATATTTATAACTAAAGACCAGATTATAAATGGCCTATAAAACAATAATATAGACATTAACTGTTGCATAAGTATCTAGAATAACGATAATTGTTTAAAAATATTTTTATTAAACCTATATTAGAAAGGATTGCAACCATTGAAAATTCATAAATTATCGTATTTTTGGTTTCCAATTATAAAAGGCAGATGTTAGAGAAATTACAAATAGTAAAACAACGTTTTGATGAGGTTAGCGATTTAATAATCCAACCCGATATTATTACCGACCAAAAACGTTATGTTGCACTAAATAGAGAATACAAAGACTTGCGAATTCTTATGGATAAGCGTGAGCAATATTTAGAGTTTACCAATAATTTAACTGAAGCCGAAGAAATAATTTCTGATGGTAGTGATGCAGAAATGGTTGATATGGCCAAAATGCAGTATGATGAAGCTAAAGCAGGTATTTCTTTACTTGAAGAAGAAATAAAAGTACTCTTAATACCTAAAGATCCTGAAGATTCTAAAAATGCAGTAGTAGAATTACGTGCTGGAACAGGTGGAGATGAAGCTAGTATTTTTGCTGGCGATTTATTTAGAATGTATACTAAATATTGTGAAGGTAGAGGGTGGAAAGTTGATACTGTAGATTTTAGTGAAGGCACAAATGGTGGCTTTAAAGAAATTCAATTTGAAGTTTCTGGAGAAGATGTTTATGGTACTTTAAAATTTGAAGCAGGTGTACATCGTGTGCAACGTGTACCTCAAACAGAAACTCAAGGGCGAGTACATACAAGTGCAGCAACTGTAATGGTTTTTCCTGAAGCTGAAGAGTTTGATGTTGAAATAAACCCTAAAGATGTTAGGATTGATTTTTTCTGTTCATCAGGTCCAGGAGGTCAATCTGTTAACACAACATATTCTGCAGTTAGATTAACGCATATACCAACCGGATTAGTAGCACAATGTCAAGACCAAAAGTCTCAACATAAAAATAAGGAGAAAGCATTTAAAGTATTACGTTCTCGTTTATACGATTTAGAGTTAGCCAAAAAGATGGAAGAAGATGCTGCTTTACGTGGTACTATGGTAACTAGTGGAGATAGAAGTGCTAAAATTAGAACATATAATTATCCTCAAGGTCGTGTTACAGATCACAGAATAGGGTTAACACTTTACGATTTATCTAATATTGTAAATGGCGATATTCAAAAAATTATAGATGAGTTGCAATTAGCTGAAAATACTGAAAAGTTAAAAGCTAATAATGATGTGATTTAAAACAAGATACGTGACAACAAACCAACTCGTTCAGCAAATAAAAGAAAAGAAATCCTTTCTATGTATTGGATTAGACGTCGATTTAAATAAAATCCCTAAACATCTTTTAAATGAAGACGACCCTATTTTTGCTTTCAATAAAGCGATTATTGATGCAACACATCATTTATGTGTAGCTTACAAGCCTAACACAGCATTTTACGAAGCTTATGGCATAAAAGGTTGGCAAGCTTTAGAAAAAACTATTAATTATTTAAACGAAAAGTATCCAGAAATTTTCACAATTGCCGATGCTAAACGAGGAGATATAGGGAATACAAGTACCATGTATGCTAAAGCATTCTTCGAAGATTTAGCCTTCGATTCTGTAACTGTTGCTCCTTATATGGGTAAAGATTCAATAGAACCGTTTTTAGCTTTTGAAAATAAACATACTATTATGTTAGCTTTAACTTCAAATGAAGGTGCTTTTGATTTTCAGACAAAAGAAATAGAAGGAAAAGAGGTTTATAAGCATGTATTAGAAACTTCTAAATCTTGGAAAAATTCTGAAAATTTGATGTATGTTGTTGGAGCTACTAAAGCTGAATATTTGGGAGATATTAGGAATATTATTCCAGATAGTTTTCTGTTAGTGCCAGGTGTTGGCGCTCAAGGAGGGAATTTGAAGGACGTTTGTAAATACGGATTGAATGATAATATTGGGTTATTGATTAACTCCTCAAGAGGCATTATTTATGCGTCTTCAAATGAGAATTTTGCGCATGAGGCAGCATCTAAAGCTAGAGAACTTCAACAGGAAATGCAAAATATATTATCACTTACATAGAAGTTGATTGATAACCTTCTGGAAAATCAATTTTACTAATATCATCTACAAAGTTTGATATTCTTATTTCTAATTCTTTTAAACTAATTGATTTACTTAGGTTGGGTTTAATTTTCCCAACTCTACAAAATTGTGTGTTCATGACGTTCCTTTTTATATTTAAATTACGTAAATAACTGTCGTTTAGATGTAATTGAAACGTTAAAGAATTATTAAATAGCCATTAAGTGATGAAACAAAAAAACCGAATAATTTTTATTCGGTTTTTTAAAATATTTATTTTGTTGATTTTAATCTTGTAATGAAAAGACTTTCTTTAATAAATCTGTTGTTCTAGAAGAAGCTTTTGTTCTAATATCTTTCTCTTCAACAGCAATCATTGTGTAAACACCTTTTAAGGCTTCACCTGTAACATAATCAGTTAAATCTGGGTTTACATTATTTGTAAAAGGAATACTATTATACTTATTTATTAAGTTACTCCAAATTTCATCTGCACCAACTTTACTAAAAGAGTTTTTTATAACAGGATTAAATTTAGCATAAAGCGCATCTTGAGTTTTTGTCGTTAAATATTGTGTTGCAGCATCATTATTACCTAATAAAATATTTTTGGCATCATCAAAAGTAATACCTTTTACAGCATCAATAAAAATTGGAGTAGCTTCTTTTACTGCATCTTCAGCTGCTCTATTAAGTACTTTTAATCCTTCGTCAGCTAAATTACTTAATCCAATATCTCTTAATGCTTTATCAACTTTACTTAGTTCTTCTGGCAATAATATTTTAACTAATTCATTTTTAAAAAAGCCATCAGTTTGGGTAAGTTTTGTTACTTGTTTGTCTATACCAAAGTCTAAAGCTTGCCTTAAACCCGAGGCTATTTCTGCGTTACCTAGTTCTCCACTTTGCGGTAACTGATTAACAACTTGTTGCAGTTCTGCACAAGAAACTAGATTGAAAATAAAAAAAATAGCTAAAAATTTACGTATCATGATTTTGGGTTTTATATTTAGGCAAATATAAATCTTAGTTCTTAAATCAAATTGTCTTTAAACTATATTTATTAAAATACTATTTTAGCACAATAATTGTTATGTATTTAATAACATTGATAATAAAATCAAGTTTAAGTTCCCTCTAAAATGAAATTTAATAAGATTAATCTCTATTTACTATGTTTTTTAAGTTCGACATTTGTTTTCGGGCAAATAAACATATCTGAACAAATTCAATCTTCTTCTATAGCTAAGCAAGATAGTAATACACTATACTTTGTTGATTTTTGGGCAACTTGGTGTGGGCCTTGTATACATGTATCAAAATATTTAGAATCGCTTCAAGAGCAATATCCTAATAATTTTTATGTGCTTTCATTAACTAAAGAAAGTCCAGATATTGTAAGCCGTTTTATGCTAAAACACCCTTCAAAATTAGCAATAGCTATTGATTATGAAGGAGAAACTTTTAAAAACAATAATGTTCGAAGTTTACCTTATGGTATTTTATATAATGCAAATGGGGAGGAGCTTTGGAAAGGGCATCCAGCAGATTTAAAAGGTTATCAAGTTGGTGGGTTTTTAAATAAAAGTAAACAAGGTATTAGTGTGTCTGAAATGTTTAATATCAAGACTTACGAAAAAGTTGAGGTAGTAGAAGAAGTAGAACAAGAGGAAGATTTTGAGGTTATTAATTTAAATTTTGTTGAAGATAATTCAGAATTAAGAGTTGTAAATCATAAATCTTATTTAGAGCTTAAAGGTAATCTGCAGTCAATATTAGCTTATACCTTACTTAGTCATAAAAATCAAATTAATATACCAGAAGAATTGAATAAGTCTTATGAAATGAGATTTAAATTAAACTCTCGTGCATATTTTGAAAAAACGAAAGCTATTTTAAAGCGGTTAAGATTAAAAAAGAATGATGCTGAAATGCAAGGGGAAGTTTTAGTTTTTGATATTAAAGATCCACGTTTTTGGGGGACAGATCTAATTAATTGGGGGCCAGATACACCAAAATTTTTAATTGGTGATTCTGAAATAAAAGCAGATGATGTTAGTCTTGAAGAAGTAAAATATAAATTGATAAATTTACTAGATATACCTATTGTATTATATCATGAAAATTTAGATGTAAACTTAACTCACGATTGGGATATTCATTACAAATATTTTGATTTAATGGCATCTGGAATGTGGGATAGTTATGGTATAAATGTCTCAAAGAAAAATATTAAATATCCTAAGTATGTTATTTCTAAAAGAGGATTCTTTTAGTCATATGTAATTATTTCTTTTTGTGACCTACTTTATTCTTTATGTTTTGTTGTTTCATTTCCAAAAAAAGACATGATAATTAAATTAAGTTTTTTTGTCTTTTTATTTTTTAATTCTAAATGAATATTATTTGTAATTATTACACACTAACTACTAGCCTTTTCCTTTGTTCTAACAAACGATAATGAATGTTTGGTATATCTTTTCATTTAGGTTAAATTTTAAAAGAAAAAGTGTTGTAAAATTAATTACATAATTAAATATTCTGTATTGCTATTTAATAGTAAATGGTATTAAGCTGAGCTTATTTTTAGAAAATAAACACATAAAGAGTTAGATGTAAAGACTTAAAATCAATATGTTAATAAAATTATATACATATTGTAAACTATCCTATTATATTCAAGCTGTATTTGATTTACTGAAATTATAAGCTTAAAGGATTTTAACTAAATGTCTAATAAGTTGTATTCTTTTATATAGATTGTATAAATCTAAAAAATAAAAAAAGCCTGTGAATTTATTCACAGGCTTTTTTGTAATAAATATCTAAAAAAGATATTTGTTTATGATAAACTTGAATTAGTTATTGATAACTCTAAATTCAGTTCTTCTGTTTCTTTGGTGCTGATCAGCAGAACAGTCAACGCCATTAGAACAACGGTTTACTAATCTAGTTTCACCAAATCCTCTTGCAGTTAAACGACTTCTTGTAATACCTTTAGATACTAAGTAGTTTACAACAGAATTAGCACGTTGTTGTGATAAAGACATGTTGAAATCATCGTTACCTCTAGAATCTGTATGAGACATAATCTCAACATTTACTGGCTTGCTGTTTAATAAAGCTAATAAGTTATCATCAATAATTTTCTTAGAAGCAGCAGTTATACGTGCACTACCAGTTTCGTAAAATATTGGTAAAGCATTAGCTTCAAATAATCCACAATCAACTTCTTCCCAAGTAGTAATTCCACCTTTTTTAGCTAAAACAGTTCTTGTTACAGTTTGAGATTTAGCAGGAATAGTGTTAGATCTAGTTGTAGCAGAAGTTGCTAAAACTTGACGTTTAATTGTAGCATATTGAGCAGGAATGTCAATTTGATCCATACGAGCTGGAGTCTTAACAACTTGTTTAGTGTAAGTACCAGGTACTTCGTTAACTGGAGTGTTGCTTACAGTAGCATCTTTAGCTAAAGTAGTAAAAGATACATCTCTGTATTGTGCTGGGTAACCAACAAAACAAGCTACCATACAATCTTCTTTGTTTGGAGAATCACAAGCAGTTTCTTTATATTCCCATCCTGAAGTTGCAGGATAAGTTTCAAAAGTTCTTGAGTTAGTTCCAAAAGTTGCAGGAATGATGTTTAAATCACTTCTTCCTTCTTTTTTAATGTAAGGAACTTCAACCGTTTCATATACTGCAGGGATATAAACTAATTTCTTAGATGCTTCTTTAACAAGAACACGATCTTCAACAGTTTTGTAAGTTGCAGGTACAACTTCTAATGTAGTATAAGAAGGATAAACTTCGATTGTTTCTTGAACATCTTTGAATTCGTCCTTAGTAATACATTTAACGTAACATTTCCCAGGTTCTGGGCTTGTTGGTAAGTTTTGAGCTTGAGCAAAACCTAGGCCTAATAAAAAAGTTAGGCATAAAAATAAATTTGTTTTCATAAAAATTAAAATTTAGTTAATGGGTTAATTATTCCACATCTTTAAGACACAGAAAAAATTAATAGGTCACAAAATTAGTGAATAAATTTTTTGGATAACCACAAAATGCGAATTTTCTTTAACAAATAATTAAGAAAAAACAACAGTCTTGTTGTTGAATACCAATACTTTTCTGTTTGCATGTAGCTTAACAGCGTTTGCTAAAACAATTTTTTCTAAATCTCGACCTTTAGAAATTAAATCGGAAATAGCATGCGCATGTGTAACTCTTGTAACATCTTGTTCTATAATTGGGCCAGCATCTAATTCTTCTGTTACATAATGACTCGTAGCTCCTATTATTTTTACACCACGTTTATATGCTGAATGATATGGTTTTGCTCCAACAAATGCAGGTAAAAATGAATGATGAATATTAATAATCTTATTAGGGTACTTATTAATAAGTTTTCCTGAAACAATTTGCATGTACCTAGCTAAGACAATAAAATCAATATTATATTCTTGTAAAAGTTGTAATTGTTTGTCTTCCGCTTCTTTTTTTGTGTCCTTTGTTACAGGTATATGATAAAACGGAATTTTAAAATTATCAGCAATTGGTTTTAAGTCTAAATGGTTACTTATTATAAAAGGAATATCTAAATTTAATTCACCAGAATTATAACGACCAAGTAAATCATATAAACAATGATCGTATTTAGAAATAAAAAGAGCCATTTTAGGCTTTTTCTCAGATGAATAAATTCTCCATTTCATTTCAAACTTATCAGCTAAATCACTTTTAAAGACAGATTTAAAGTTTTTAGTATAAAAAGTTTCAGATGTAAATTCGCTTTCTAGACGCATAAAAAAGATGTCTTGCTCTCTATCAACATGTTGGTCGATATATACAATGTTGCCTCCTTCCTTAGCAATAAAGTTAGTGACTGATGCAATTATATTTGGTCTGTCTTTACAATATATTAATATGGTAATCTTATTCATAAATGTTTTGTTAATCGGCGCTAAATTTAGTTTAAAATTGATACAAGC
Organism: uncultured Algibacter sp.; assembly: GCF_947495675.1. GTDB lineage: Bacteria > Bacteroidota > Bacteroidia > Flavobacteriales > Flavobacteriaceae > Algibacter_B. The sequence goes on from NZ_CANLZX010000011.1 coordinate 24,546, forward strand.
AAGAATCAAGATTTAAATTTTATATAATCTAATGCAAATAGCTTATTTTTTTGAATATTTCGTAAATTGCGATACTATAATTCAATAATCTTTACGAATGAATCAACTTGTGCCATACAAACCAAAATATAAAGTTAGAATAGTTACTGCTGCATCACTTTTTGATGGGCACGATGCTTCCATTAATATTATGCGTCGTATTATTCAGGCTACAGGTGTAGAAGTTATTCATTTAGGTCATGATAGAAGCGTAGAAGAAGTTGTAAATACCGCAATTCAAGAAGATGTAAATGCAATATGCTTAACATCGTATCAAGGGGGGCATAACGAGTATTTTAAATATATGTATGATTTATTGAAAGAAAAAGGATCAGAGCATATTAAGATTTTTGGCGGTGGCGGAGGAGTAATTTTACCTTCTGAAATAAAAGATTTAATGGATTATGGGGTTTCTCGAATTTATTCACCAGATGATGGACGTGAAATGGGTTTGCAAGGCATGATTAACGACTTGGTTGAGCAATCTGATTTTGCTGTTGGTGATACATTAGATGTAGAAGTTAAAAGTTTAAAAAATAGAAATATTAAAGATATTGCCAGAGTTATATCATCTGCTGAAAATTTTCCAGAAATAGCAAAAAATACTTTAGAAGAAATTCATTTAATAAATAAAAATTCCAAAACCCCAGTTTTAGGAATCACAGGAACGGGTGGGGCTGGTAAATCTAGCTTAGTAGATGAGTTGGTAAGACGATTTTTAATTGATTTTCCTAAGAAAACTGTTGGTATCATTTCTGTTGACCCTTCCAAAAGGAAAACAGGAGGTGCTTTATTAGGTGATAGAATTAGAATGAATTCAATAAACAATGCTAGAGTTTATATGAGGAGTTTGGCAACACGTCAATCTAACTTAGCTTTATCAAAACACGTTAATGAAGCCGTAGAAGTATTAAAAGTAGCGGAATATGATTTGATTATTTTGGAAACATCGGGGATAGGGCAATCTGATACCGAAATTATAGAACATTCTGATGTATCCTTATATGTAATGACTCCTGAATTTGGTGCAGCTACTCAATTAGAAAAAATTGACATGCTAGATTTTGCTGATTTGGTTGCCATAAATAAGTTTGATAAAAGAGGATCTCTTGATGCATTACGTGATGTGAAAAAGCAATATATGCGTAACAATAACCTCTGGGATGTTAATCAAGATAATTTACCAGTTTTTGGAACAATAGCCTCTCAATTTAATGATCCAGGAATGAATTCGCTTTACAAGGCAGTTATAGATAAACTGGTTGAAAAAACAAATTCAGATTTAAAATCAACTTTTACTATTTCTAACGAAATGAGTGAAAAGGTATTTGTTATACCGCCTTCAAGAACACGATATTTATCGGAAATAGCAGAGAGTAATCGAGCATATGATAAAAAAGGAGACGAACAAGTTGAAGTTGCTCAAAGGTTATACGGAATTTATAAAACTTTAGACTCTGTTGCTGGAAAACAACCTGTATTAAATAAGTTTGGAATTGATTCTGAATCTATAGTTTCTTCAGAAAACAAAGACTTTATTAGACTTTTAGTTGCGGAATTTGATAGAGTAAAACTCGATTTGGATCCATATAACTGGGAAATCATTACAGGTTGGGATGAAAAAGTAAATAAGTACAAAAATCCAATTTATTCTTTTAAGGTTAGAGATAAAGAAATAAAGATTGAAACGCATACCGAATCCTTATCGCATACACAAATACCTAAAGTGGCCCTTCCTAAATATCAAGCTTGGGGAGATATTTTAAAATGGTGTTTACAAGAAAATGTTCCTGGCGAATTTCCATATACCTCAGGGTTGTATCCGTTTAAAAGAACCGGCGAAGATCCAGCAAGAATGTTTGCTGGCGAAGGTGGTCCAGAACGTACAAACAAACGATTTCATTATGTAAGTGCTGGTTTGCCTGCAAAGCGTTTGTCTACTGCTTTTGATAGTGTAACCTTATATGGCAACGATCCAGATTACCGCCCAGATATTTACGGTAAAATAGGAAATGCAGGTGTATCTATTTGTTGTTTAGATGATGCAAAGAAATTATATTCAGGCTTTAATTTAGCTGATGTTTTAACATCGGTAAGTATGACTATTAATGGTCCTGCACCAATGCTGCTTGGGTTTTTTATGAATGCAGCAATCGATCAACAATGTGAAATTTATATCAAAGAAAATGGTTTAGAAAAAGATGTTGAAGCTAAAATAGCAAAGCTCTATAAAGGGAAAGAACGACCAAAATATAATGGTAATTTACCAGAAGGAAATAATGGATTAGGATTAATGCTTTTAGGCGTTACCGGAGACCAGGTGTTACCTGAAGACATATATTCTAATATAAAAAAGAATACGATTGCTCAAGTTAGAGGCACCGTGCAAGCCGATATTTTAAAGGAAGACCAAGCACAAAATACCTGTATATTTTCAACGGAATTTGCACTGCGTTTAATGGGTGATGTGCAAGAATATTTTATTGAAAACAATGTGCGTAATTTTTATAGCGTTTCTATTTCTGGGTATCATATAGCAGAAGCAGGAGCCAACCCAATTACGCAGTTAGCCCTAACATTATCTAATGGTTTTACTTACGTGGAATATTATTTAAGCCGAGGCATGGATATCAATAAATTTGGTCCAAACTTATCATTTTTCTTCTCAAATGGTATCGATCCAGAATATGCAGTTATAGGACGTGTAGCTCGTAAAATATGGGCAAAAGCTATGAAGCATAAATATGGTGCCAATGCTAGAGCACAAATGCTTAAATATCATATTCAAACATCTGGTAGAAGTTTACATGCTCAAGAAATTGATTTTAATGATATTCGTACTACACTACAAGCTTTATATGCTATTTATGATAATTGTAACTCACTACACACTAATGCTTATGATGAAGCTATTACAACACCTACTGAAGAGTCTGTTCGTCGCGCCATGGCAATACAACTCATTATTAACAAAGAGTTAGGTTTAGCTAAAAACGAAAATCCAATACAAGGCTCGTTTATAATTGAAGAATTAACCGATTTGGTTGAAGAAGCTGTGTTATTAGAATTTGATAGAATTACAGAACGTGGAGGTGTTTTAGGCGCTATGGAAACCATGTATCAGCGTAGTAAAATACAAGAAGAAAGTTTATATTATGAAACACTTAAGCATAATGGCAAATTCCCAATTATAGGCGTAAACACGTTTTTAAGTAGTAAAGGTTCACCAACGGTTTTACCTGCTGAAGTCATTAGAGCTACTGAAGATGAAAAAGAATTTCAAATTAAAACTTTACAAAATCTTCATAAAGCAAATGATACTGAAGCAATGTTGAAAGAATTACAACATAATGCTATTAATAACGAAAATATTTTTGAGTCTTTAATGAATGTTTGTAAAGTCTGTTCATTAGGACAAATCACAAATGCATTATTTGAAGTAGGAGGTCAGTACAGAAGAAATATGTAAGTATAAAGTCATTTTTTATTTTTATAAAAAGTAATTGAATGGCTTATCAATGAATTACTTAGAAACCTAAATTGCAACATCAAAAAAATCTTGGTTTTTACTTAAAGCTAGTTAAACCTTATCTTCTTTTATGATATTATTATATCGAATAGTTGCTTTTTTTAGATTTTCTGAAAGCGTTTTTAACCAATTTAACTGACTGGTAATTAAATAAGCTTCCTGTAATTGATGTAAGGTTTTGGTGTTTATTTCTATGTTACCCTTTTTTATGTTTTTGTCTCGTTCTACACCTAAATGATGAAATGCATTTTGAAGATTTTTTTGAGCATCATCAATAGGTATAGTATCTTCAAGTTTATTTGGCGGAATATCTTGCAAAATAGCACAAGACATTTGTAGTGTATTTACAATTCTATTTATTACAACATCAAATTCTTTTGAAGGAGGCGTGGTTTTATGATTAAGTATAAAACTACCAATAGAAGCTGTAGCCGAAATCATGGTTTGGTTTAAGGTTGTTAAATTATAGATTAACTGAAACTCTTTTTGTTTAGATTTTGGGTCTTGAGTTAAACGTTGGAATGCAGCATTTAAATTACTAATTGCTAAAAAAGATTCTTTTCGCGCAATCTTATAAGCCAATTGGTTTTCGGTTTTATTATAATATAAATCTTTAGTTGCCAATAAATAAGATTTATTTTTCTGTAAAGCCTCTAATAATACATGTTTTAAATTATTTACTTCCCAACTAGGCCATAATAAATAATTGGCAACGATTGATATACTAGCTCCAATCACCGTATCTATAACACGATATTGAATAACTTGTAAAGCATCTGGAGTAATTAAAGAGTAAATAAAAATAACATTTATTGTAATTAATGCAGCCGCAGATTTATAATTTTGCTGCATTAATGCAAAGGCCAAGGTCAATGAAATAATTGCTAAAACACTATAAACAAATACATTTTGAGTAATTAACACAATACCAATAGCAATTGTGGCTCCAATAAAAGTTCCAATTATACGATTTTTAGAGCGCTCTTTTGTTAACCCATAATTGGGTCTCATAATTACAATAATGGTTAAGAGAATCCAATATGTATTTTTAATATCTAAAATAGTGCCTAATACAAATGCAAATACAATGGCTAAAGTAATTCGAAGTGCATGTCTAAAAAGTGGCGCTTTAAAACTTAAATTTTCAATAATAACATTTGGTCGATACTCTTGTAATGTTAAAAACTGGCTAGCGTCTTGCCGTTTAAATGAAACACTAGAGGCATCTTTTACGTTTGCCATAATACGTCTAATCGACCTGATTTCTTGTAATAATTGCTCTTGATAATCATACAGGTTTTGTAATACTAGAGCGCCTTCACGTGCTTTAGGTAGTGTGATGTCCTCAACATAAATAGAAATAATTTTTTTTGCCTTAGCTAAAGATTTTAATAAAGGGCTTTTATTAGGGATTTTTTTGTTTTGAATTAACAATTCAGACAAATGAATAAGGTGGTTTCCTAATACTTTATTCAATTTTTTTGAAGGTCTTAAGTAATGTTTTCTATCACTAAATAGTCTATCTAATTCCTTGTAATTTAATTGTTTTGCTTCAATAAGTTCAAAAATATTTATTGAAGAAATAAAGATTAATAATTGTTTTTCGTCGTAGTGAGATCTACCAGATTTTTTTCGTTCACTATAAAAAACTTCTCTTAAAGTTTCGTGCTTTTCATTTATTTGAGTTTGAAGTAAAAATGCTTTTTGTGTTAGTTCTTCTCTTTTGTTTTTTTTTGTTAGTAACCTAGCTCTTAAATTTAAATATTCTCCAATTAGATTTAGGGTGTCTGAAAGTAGCTGTGTTTCATCCTTTTTTGGAATTAATATTTGGTAAACATAAGAGATGCATAAATACCAAAGTCCACCAATACTAATAAGTGCTAAATGCATTAAAATTTCTGTGTTCGTTATTTTTTCTGTAGCAAAAGCAAGTACCATGGCTAATAGTCCAGAAAAAGATACTAATGAGGCCCTAAAACCATATACAGAAATTAAAGATGTTGCAAAAGAAATTATAGTAATTGCAAGTAATAAAAATGGAAAAAATGGTTTTAAAAATAGAATAATGGCTGTTATTAGTACAGTTAATCCAATGCTAATTAAAATGGCATTAACTTTTCGTTTTAAACTGCCTGGAATATCACTAGGAGCATTTAAAAATATACCAACAATAATGGCAGGAGCAAATTGAAAATAACCTAAAAAATAAAGTAGAATTAATGGTAATAATATACTGAAAGTAAGCCTAATTCCTCTATAAAAATTAGCCCCTTTTAAAAATAGTATTAAGTTTTTTAAATGGTTTTTCAAGTTTCTTATAAATAAGATATAAAGATACTTTTTATAATAGACAGGAAATTTTATTGTGATTTTTTTTTGGATTTTTGCGTCTTTTTTAAAAATATGCGTCTATTATATGAATTTAAAAATCATATATCATAAAAAATATAGAATGTAATTACAACTGCAGAGGATGCTAGAAAATAAATTGTCAAAATTATGCTTGTGATAACAGTACATGAACTAATTATTATTGTTTAGTTATACTTAAAACTGGGAAGAATAACGAAAATATTTTTGAGTCATTAATAGATGTATGTAAAGTTTGCTCATTAAGGCAAATTGCAAAAGCATCGTTTGAAGTATGTGGGCAGTATAGACTCAATATGTAGGCAGGAAATAATGTTTTTTAGTTTTTTTAAACTCAGATTAATACGCAACCATTTTTAGATTATAGCATCTTTAAATAGAAACAAACTTCCATAAAATGAAAAATTCCTTACTTATATGTCTAGTTTTATTAATGCTTAGTTGCTCATCTGATGATAACAAACCAAAAGACAATACGGGACTCATTGGAAAATGGAAACTTACAGAACAATATTTAGACCCTGGTGATGGAAGTGGAGATTTTCAATACATAGATAGTGATAGAGTTATTACATTTTTAAGTGACGGTACTGTTGAAATAAACGGACAATTATGTTTTATGGCATCAGAAGTAGGAGATTTAGAAACAGGAGATTTTTTATTAATCACCGATTCTGATACTCAGTATGATGGTGAAATTATTCCAAACAAATGTAGTTCACGTTCAGCTAAAGTATATTTTGATTTACCTGTAAGTGGAAACCTAATACTTTGGTATCAATGTATTGAAGCGTGTGCTCAAAAATTCAAGAAAATTTAAAAGACTATTATAAAGTAAGCATCCAAGTACTCTGAAGCTTTTTAAACTTTTTTAATTCACTACGAAGAATTGGTAAAAAATCTTTACCATTACTGTTAGAACGTTCTAATCTATAAGAGTTTTTATAAAGTTTATTTGTAAGACGCTTAAGAGAATCAAGATGTTTGTGTTTTCTATCTGAGTAGCGTTCTAATTCTGCATTCATAATTTCAGGAACTAACGATACAGATTGCTGTACAATGTCACCCGAAAAATAAATATCGTTATCTTCTGAACCATCTGATTTTAAATCAGATAAGTCGTGAATAAGGTAGGAAGATATGCTTTGAGATAAAGCAAATATCTCTAATGCTTTTTGATAAACCGGTAAATCCGATAGATTTGGTGGGGTATTGTGTAACATGATCTTATTCTAATAGCATTTTTATCAAAATTACTCACAAGAAATGATATTCAACTTTAGATTTTAAAGTAAAAACGTATATTTGCTTTAGATTTTAATTAATTTAAGCCAATTTCTTTTAAATGATTTTAGATTCGATTAACGGTAAGATTTTAAAGTGTTTACAACAAAATGCTAGACTATCTAATGCAGAAATTGGAAGGCAAGTAGGTATAAGTTCCCCAGCAGTTTCAGAACGCATAAAAAAAATGGAAGATTTAGGTATTATAGAAGGCTATAACACTATTGTATCTCCGTATGAAATAGGTTACCAGTTTAAAGCGATAATAACTTTAAGAGCATTTATGGGTAAATTAAAACCGTTTTTAGAAAAAGTAAAAACTTATGATGAGGTTATTAATTGTTACCGAATAACTGGCGATGAAAATATAGTTATGGAAGTCGTATTAAAAAACCAAAAACATATGGAGTCTTTTATTGATCAACTTATAACTTATGGAGAATCAAAAACCCAAATTGTTTTATCTAGAGTTGTAAAACAGAAAGGGGTAACTCCAGTAAAATAAGTTGTTTTTTTTAAACTTAATAATTCAAATAATTCTGTTCCTTTTCTAAATTAATAAAAAAGAAACAGTTTTAGTTTATATCATAGAAGTTTAATGTTCTTTTTTAATTTTTAAATGATTTTTTAAAATAAATAGTAAAATGACACAGAATCCACCAATAACTGTTACCATGTACCATGTATTATCAAACCCCCAATTATCAACCATTTGCATACCAGCTTTGTGTCCAAAAATATGAGCAATAGAAAAAGCAATTGAGTATAAAGCCATGTATTCACCTTGATTTCCTTTTTTTGCTCGTTGCATTGCAAACGCATTTGAAAAAGGGAAAGCTATCATTTCTCCAATAGTCATTAAAAACATACCAATTATTAATATTCCAGACCAAGTTGTAATATTCAAAATAATAAAACTTGATGCAGTTAATATGGCACCTGCAATCATAAGTTCAGTTTTAGAAAACCTACTATTTTCTAACCATTTAATTAGTGGCATTTCTAATAAAAATATAATAAAACCGTTTGCACCTAAAAGTAAACCTATATCTAGTTCTGTTAAAGTATGTACTTCTCTATAATATATTGGCATTGAAGAGAAATATTGTAAAAATATAACACCAAATAAAAACATAGCTATTAAAAAAATAATGAAGGCCTTGTCTTTATAAGCAGAATCAGGATTTGTAACAATAATATCGTCTAAAACAGTAACTTTTTTAGGGTTTAAAACCATAAATAGAACAATAGTAGCTAAAATACAAGTAATACCATCTACCCAGAATAAGCCACTATATCCTAAAGTAGTTATTATTATACCGCCTACAGCAGGCCCAGCAGAAAACCCTAAATTTATTGCTAATCTAATAAGCGTTACGCTACGTGTTTTATTCTCAGGTTTACTATAGGCGCTTAAAGCTACAAACATGGCAGGACGAAACATATCGGCAACTAACATTACCAAAAATATACCTAAGCAAAGCGCATAAAATGTATTTAAGAATTGTAAAGCAATAAAAAGTACCCCTGTACTAACAAGGCTTCTAACCATAACTTTATAATAGCCAATAGTATCGGTTAATTTGCCACCAAGCCAAGATCCAGCCACAGAACCCAATCCAAAACACATCATTATTGTACCTACATTGCTTAAAGTGAATTTTAAATCTTCAGTTAAATACAAAGATAAAAACGGGATAACCATAGTTCCTGCTCTATTTATTAGAGTTATTAAGGCTAGCCACCATACTTCTTTAGAAAGACCTTTAAAAGTGTTTAAGTAATTATTAAATAAATTTTTCATGAGTTCTGTTTCTTCTGTTTTTTTACATGTATAATTAATTTGAGTTTTTTCTAAAAATAAAAAGTCCGACTATGAAGTCGGACTTTTTAATATTGTAATATTTTATATAAACATCACCACAATATATAACCAGCCCAACAACTTGTCTTTAAACAAGAGGTCCATTGCTTTCTATAAATTGAGACGTTATTACGCATTTTTATTTCTTTTTGATGCTCAAATCTAGTTAAAATAAATTTAACTTGTATTTTTACAATGATAAATTTTTATAATGAAGAAAATAATTTTAGTGTTAAGTATAAGCTTTTTACTGGTTTCATGCGGTAGTAGCTTTCAAAGTTTTTATAATAATCATAAAGCAGATATGGGTGCGACATCTTTTCAAGTACCTAATTTCATGAAAGCTGTATTAAGTAATATTTCACCTGAGGTAAAAAATGCTATTGGTAATATTTCAGATTTTAAATATATTAAGTTTGAAAATGTAAATGCATTAAAACGTCAAAGCCTCATTACAGAAATGAGTGCTATAACTAATAGAGGATTTACTGATGTTTTTAGAAAAAATGAACTAGATAATACACGTATTATTTCAGTAATTGAGTTAGGAGCTGTAGTTACAGATGCTATTATTTTTAATAGTACAGAAACCGAAACTACTGCTTATTATTTACAAGGTAATTTTGATCCAGATAAAATTAAATCATTTGCTGATGAGGAAACTTTTAATGCTTTTTCTACAGATTTGTTACAATCATACAATACCAATCTTAACCCATCCTTTAATCCCAATAATTAATGAAAAATCTACTAATTTGTACTTTAATTTTAACTTCGTTACTAAGTTGTGCGCAAGAAAAGCGAACCATAAAGGGTGAAACAGAATTTCAGAAAGAAATAAACGCAGATTATAAAGATGCAAGCAAATCTCCTTTGAAAGAAAAGGATAGAAAAAATTTTGAAGGCTTAGATTTTTTTAAGTTTGATTCTACTTATGTTGTTAAAGCTGATTTTATTAGAACTCCAAACGAAAAAGCTTTTAAAATGAAAACGACAACGAGTAGAAGACCAGTTTATGTTAAATATGGTGAATTAGCATTTAAATTAAAAGGAGAAAATTTTAAATTAAATGTTTACCAAAACCAAGATTTAATTAAGAAAGATGGTTATGAAAATTATTTATTCTTACCTTTTTTAGATGAAACTAATGGCCTAGAGAGTTATGGTGGTGGACGTTACATTGATACTAGAATTCCAGAAGGTGATACTATGGTAATTGATTTTAATAAGGCTTATAACCCTTATTGTGCCTATAACGATAAATATTCTTGCCCAATAGTACCAAGAAAAAATTATTTAAAAACTAGAGTAGAAGCTGGGGTTAAGGCTTTTGATAAGTATTGATTTTGTTTAAATTTTGGAAGATTTTAGTTTAGATAACTAGATAAATATACATTTATTGGATTAGAATATTCATAATTAATAATTAGTAACTTATCTCCATCTATGAATATATTACGTGCATTTTGATTTATTGAAATTGATTCTTTAAACGAAAAGTCAGAAGCGTTATAAATATTAATGTTAGAATCATTTTGTATTGAATATATAAAATCTCCGTCTATGCTTATCTTAAAATCAACAAAGCCTCCATTATTATTTAAAATTGTTTCACCATTCATTAGATTTTCTTTTGAATAAACTCTGCCGAAGCTCCCTTTTAATATAAAATTAGAATTGTCATTTGTTTCTAATAACACACCTTCACCTGCATTATATCCAATATCATATGAAATATAATTTCCGTTTAAATCAAAAGTATGTTCAATTGACTTCCAATCATTAGAAGATTGAGGGAAACTGACACACTTGATTTGATTAGTGTTCGTTTTATCATTATAAACAACAATTACTCCTTGGTGGGAAGTGGCTTTTATGTCGTTTTTTATCAACTTTAAAGAATTTCGATTGTATACTATTAATTTATTATCAAAACTCTTATTATTATAACTTATAAATAATAATCCATTTTTAGATTTTACGCTATATATTTTATCAGCATCTGGTATATTAATAGATGCTATTTCATCTAAAGTATCACCGCTTAAAATATATATTGTGTTTTCTGAAAGAAGATATAGTTCTGTTTTACTATTAAAATCTCCAGTTGAGTGTCTAGTACCACCTTCTAGATTATATAAACCTATTTCTTTTGTTTTAATTACTTCTTTTAGCTCATAGTTGTATGCAATTAGTTTAGAATCTGATTGATTTTCAAAAGAAAGTGAGAACATATAAATTATCTTACCCTTTTTATTATGAAGAGCCTGTTGTTGAATAAAATTCACTTCAAACATAAAATTTTTATTTGGAGTTTCTAAAATTTCACTATTGTCTTCGTTATCACTTACGCAATTTGATAAATTCAAAGACATTATAATTATGGTTATTAAGTTTAAATAATCTTTATATTTCATAGGCTGATCTTTATAAAATTGTCCAATGTTTTACTAATAAAAAATCGTTTTAATGTTTTATACCAAACGTTATAGGAAGTTATTTGAAAATTTTCACAAAGTCAAGGGATTACTTCACCAAGTACATCCCCGTAAAAACAGCTAAAAAACCAATAACAAAACTAGCAATAGTATAAATTGCAAAACTTGCAAAATCTCCAGATTTTAAAAACACATGATTTTCGTAAGCAAAGGTAGAGAATGTTGTAAAACCACCACAAAATCCTGTGGCTAGTAATAAAGTATGGCTTTGCGATAGTGAGTTGTTTTTGGCGGCTAGTCCTAAAATAATACCTATTAATAAACTTCCTAAAATATTAGCTGCAAACGTACCATAAGGAATACCTTTCTCTGCATTATTTAAATATTTTCCTATAATAAAACGTAAGCTGCTACCAAAACCACCTCCTAAAAAAACCAATAAGATATTTTTCATTTGTTATTTAATTGGGATATATATTTCTGTTATCCAATCTGCTGGATTTGGAAATTTACCAGGGTCGTTAGTGTAAATCTCAAAAGGTTTTAAATTGGATTGTTCAAGGTTATTCTTAGTAAGATAATCCATTGTAGCTTCCCAAGCTTCACTTAAATTGGTGTAATTTCCTTTTAATGTTGTTTTAATAACTTTTGTTTTTGGAGTATAACCACATAAAATTTCACTTGCATTATTAACATTTATTCTATCTCTTACAGGTATGGCATTACTCATTATAACACTTTCATTCTCAGCATTCATTTCATTATAAATAGTAAAAGGCATGCCATTAGAAATAATATTATTTTTAGCCATATAAGTCATAATTTCACCAAATTGTTTTCCAATTATTTGGCTAATATTAGCACTAGTAGCAGAGGTTGTTTTGTACATGTAAAATCCGCCTCCATATTCTGTTTCACCATTTATGTTAATAGTATAAACTTTCATGCTCTCTTGAACAATGCTATCTAATTTTTCTAAACTACGCTCATAATGAGGTGCAATTTGTTTTTCCATGCCACCCATAAAAGTAGCAAATGCTTTAAACCCAAAAGGCAAATCTTTTCCAGAAATAGTCCATGTAACATTAGTTATACCATCTTCATTTGGTGTGAAATCCCATGAAACATCAGAAGATGGAAAATCAGCAAATTGCATTTGTTGTGTTATAGATTTATTTGTAACAGTTTCTATATTTTTCATAGTCCCAACACCATCTTTATCTTGCCAAGTATAGGATCCGCCTATGCCAGAAGTTTGTTCAGGAAGAGTAATTTTCATATCCGGGTCAGCCTCTACCCAAGACGACCAAGCTTCCCAGTTTTTAAAATCAATAACATTGTTATAAATAACAGATGCAGGGGCTTTTATAGCTCTTGTTCTGCTTACTTCAAATTCGTTTGGCTGTACAGCAATATATATAGCAAGTCCTATAATCGCAATTAGTATTAAGAAAAAAATGTACTTTAAAGATTTCATTTAAATAAATTGAGAGATTTTAATAATCAAAGATAAACATTTTTAATTTTTTGATTAATAAATTATTACATTTGTTGAGCTCAAATTAAATTTTCGTTAGTAAAAAATTGTATTATCAATTAATTCAATAATTTTAAGGCTTTTTTGAGCAATTATTTATTTAATTATTAAAACATAATCATATACAAATGAAATTAAAATCAATCTTAACTTTAGTATGTATTACCACTATTCTGTTTGCCTGTGGTAATGATAAATCAAATAACAATCAAGATACTGTGGTTTCAAAAGAAACTGTATCATTTGATCATAATGTGGAGCAATTTGCAGATATTAAAGTATTGCGGTACCAAATTCCAGGATGGGAGCAACTGTCGTTAAAGGAACAAAAATTAGTTTACTACCTGGTACAAGCTGGTTTATCTGGAAGAGATATTATGTGGGACCAAAATTACAGGCATAATTTAACCATAAGAAAAGCTTTAGAGAATATCTTTACTAATTACAACGGTGATAAAACTGCAGATAATTGGAAGGCATTCGAAACTTATTTAAAACGTGTTTGGTTTAGTAATGGTATTCATCACCATTATTCAAATGATAAAATAAAACCAGAGTTTTCTTCAAATTATTTAAACGAGTTGTTGAAAGAAACTAATACCGTATTAGAAGGTGAAGCTTTTAGTGTACTTTTTAATGATGTAGATGCTAAAAAAGTAAATCAAGCTAAAAATGTAGATAACGTGGCGCTTTCTGCAATAAATTTTTATGGACCTAACGTTACTAATAAGGATGTTGAGCGTTTTTATAAAGCAAAGAAATCTCCAAATCCTAAAAAACCTTTATCGTATGGTTTAAACTCTCAATTAGTAAAAGAAAAAGGAGTATTAAAAGAGCGTGTTTATAAATCTGGTGGTTTATATGGAGAGGCCATAGACGAAATAATTAAATGGTTAGAATTAGCAAAGGGTGTTGCCGAAAACGAAGCTCAAGGAAATGCGTTAGGTTTACTAATTGATTATTATAAAACAGGCGATTTACAAACGTGGGACGATTATAATGTAGCATGGACAGCTGCTACAGCTGGTAATATTGATTATATTAATAGTTTTATTGAAGTATATAACGACCCGTTAGGGTATAGAGGTTCTTACGAAACAATCGTACAAATTAATGATTTTGATATGTCTCAAAAAATGAAGGTTGTGGCAGATAATGCGCAATGGTTTGAAGACAATTCGACTTTAATGGATGCTCATAAAAAGAAAAATGTTGTTGGTGTAACATATAAAGTAGTAAATGTAGCTGGAGAAGCTGGAGATGCTTCACCTAGCACACCAATTGGAGTTAATTTACCTAATGCTAATTGGATTCGAGCTGCAGTAGGAAGTAAATCGGTTTCATTAGGAAACATAACTAATGCCTATAATAATGCATCAAGTTCAGGACGTTTAAAAGAATTTGTACATGATGATGAAGAGTTGGAGTTAGAAGAAAAATATGGCCAGTTAGGAGACAAGTTACATACAGCCTTACACGAAGTTATTGGTCATGCATCTGGGCAATTAAACCCTGGTGTAGGAGAAACTAAAGAAACACTTAAAAATTATGCTTCTACATTAGAAGAAGGACGAGCAGATTTAGTTGCTTTATACTATTTGTATAATCCTAAACTTCAGGAATTAGGTTTAGTTGAAGACTGGAAGTCAGTTGGAAAAGCAACCTATGATGGGTATATACGTAATGGTTTAATGATGCAATTAATTCGTTTAAATTTAGGGGATGATGTTGAAGAGGCGCACATGCGTAATAGACAATGGATATCTGCTTGGGCTTTTGAAAAAGGACAAAAGGATAATGTTATAGAAAAGGTTGTACGTGATGGTAAAACATATTTTAATATTAATGATTATGAAAAACTTCACAATCTTTTTGGGCAATTATTACGTGAAACACAGCGTATTAAATCTGAAGGTGATTTTGCAGCTGTTGAAGCTTTAGTAGAAGGCTATGGAGTAAAAGTCGATCAAGCAATTCATGCAGAAATATTAGAGAGAAACAAGCAGTTTAAATCGGCACCTTACAGCGGATTTGTAAACCCTGTATTAGTAGCAGATAAAAATAAAGAAGGTGATATAACATCTATAAAAGTAACACAGCCAGAAACTTTTGCAGGACAAATGCTAAATTATAGTACAAATTATAGCTTTTTGCCTGAGGTAAATTAAGTGTTTTATAAAACAAGATAAAAAGCAGAATCTTAAATCAAGGTTCTGTTTTTTCGTTTACACTAAATACTAGTAGGATTAAATTAATTATAATTAGTGCGCTAATAATTAATATAATATTCATTTTTAGTATGGTTTAGTTATTTACTAGATGTATTAAGTGTAAAAAGGTTGCGTGTAAAACTTTGTTAAATTAAAAAAAAATTAGGGAGCCTAAATTAGTTAGTTAATATAACAAGAAGGATAGACCCTGTAATTTACTTAAAGAAAAATTTTATAGCAGAAATAAATAAAATAAAAGAAATAAAGGCAATTAAAATCCACACACTACCTTTATAAAAACGCTTGTGGATATTCAAATCTTTTCGGTACGTATAAGCTATAATTACAGCAAACACTATAAAGAATATAATTCCAAAAATGATTTGACCTTTACTAAACATATCATTATTTTTATGCAAATTTAATGAAAATGATGAGATTCCTATCTACTCAGGAATAACAAAAAAATAGAATTTATGAAAAACAAGATTGAAGCTGTTAAAGCATTTCACACCGCTTTTAAAATCGGACATAGAGAAACCCCTAAGGCAGATTTGGGTTTAGCTAAAAATATGTTGCGTTATAAATTAATGCGAGAAGAAAATGAAGAATATCTTGACGCAGCAAATAATAATGATTTAGTTGAGGTTGCAGATGCTTTAGGTGATATGCTTTATATTTTATGCGGTACCATTATAGAGCACGGTATGCAGCATAAAATTGAAGAAGTGTTTGAAGAAATACAACGTAGTAATATGAGTAAGTTAGGTGAGAATGGGCAGCCAATTTATCGTGAAGATGGCAAAGTACTAAAAGGCCCAAATTATTTTAAACCAAATATAGAAGCTATTTTAGAAAAATAGAAACTAAAAAAATTAATCATAAAAAAAGCGGCCATTTGGCTGCTTTTTTTATTCAATTATTTAACTTCATAACGCCAACCAAATGGGTCTTCAGTTTTATTAGTTTGTATATCTGTAATTCGTTTTTTTAAGAAACTAGCGTAAGTATCGTCAAGTTTAGGTAATTCATAATCTGCATCTTTATAACCAAAACCAGCAATAGGAGAAATTACTGCTGCTGTACCTGCTCCAAACATTTCTTTTAAAGAGCCATTTTTTGCAGCTTCAACAACTTCAGAAACCGTAATTTTTCTAACTTCAACATCAATACCTTCAGCTTTAGCAAGCTCAATAATACTTTTACGAGTAATACCATCAAGAATTCTATCGCTTGTAGGTCCAGTAATTAAAGTGTCATTAATGCGAATAAATATATTCATTGCCCCAGCCTCTTCAATATACTCGTGTGTGTTGTCATCGGTCCAAATGACTTGTTGGTAACCTTTCTCAATAGCTAATTGCGTTGGGTAAAACTGACCAGCATAGTTACCACCAGCCTTAGCAAAACCAACACCACCATTAGCAGAACGCGAATATTTCTCTTCAATTAAAACTCTAACTTCTCCAGCAAAATAAGCCCCAGAAGGTGCAGTACAAATAATAAATTTATATTCATCAGCAGGAGATGCATGAAAACCATTACCAGAAGCAAATACAAATGGTCTTATATATAACGAGCTTCCATCTTTTTTAGGAATCCATTCTTGGTCAACCTCTAAAAGCGCCTTTAAACCATCCATAAAATAGTTTTCAGGTAATTCTGGAATTGCTAAACGCTTAGCCGAAATATTTAATCGCTTAAAATTTTCTAATGGTCTAAATAACCAGACATTTTCATCTACATCTTTATAAGCTTTCATGCCTTCAAAAATAGACTGTCCATAATGAAAAATTTTAGCCGATGGATCCAACACAATAGGTTGGTAAGGCATCACCTTTGGGGCTTGCCATTTTCCGTCTTTAAAATTGCATTCTAACATATGGTCAGAAAAAACACTTCCAAACTTTAAGTTGTCAAAATCTACCTCGTTAATTTTCGAGTTTTTCGTCTTTATAATCTCAATGTCGTTGATTATAGAATTCATATACCAAGTTATTTGTTAATACAAATTTAAATAAAAACGTTTTTAAAAAAGCGGTATATTTACACAAATCCAATAAAATCGAAATATTTGTGCTATGAGGTCAATTTCTTTAGTAATAATGTGCGTTTTCATGTTAATTTCTTGCAATAATAAAAACAAGGAAAAGGTTAAAAATACCGAAAAACAAGAAAAGATAGAATATGCATCATTTGGAGAAACCATAATTCCTAACGATGCTATTGCGGCAACCTCTATGGCTGCACATTTTAAAACCATGAAAAGTGGTGATAGTATTAACTCTAAAATTATTGCAACGGTAAACGATGTTTGTCAAGCCAAAGGCTGTTGGATGCGTTTAAAACTAGACAACGAAAACGAAGTAATGGTTAAATTTAAAGACTACGGTTTTTTTGTACCTAAAGATATTAAGGGCAAGCAGGTAATTGTAAACGGAAAAGCATATGTAACCGAGGTTTCTATTGATGAGCAACGTCATTATGCCGAAGATGCTGGTAAAACTGCCGAAGAAATAGCAAGTATAAACCAACCTAAAAAAACATATTCTTTCGAGGCAGATGGTGTGTTAGTAGCGCAATAAAAAAATCATTATAACTTTTAAGTGTTGGGCGTTACCACAAGGGTCGGGCTATACATTTCAAGTCCTCGTTCGTGCCTCGCTGTGGGCTTTCCATTACTATCCCTAACGCAAAAAAGAACTAAGTTTTAAATATCTAATTATAAATCATGAAACGTGAAATCATCATCACCGCAGATGGTTCAACAACCATTCAAATTCCAGAGTGGAACGAGCAATACCATTCAAAACATGGTGCTATCCAAGAAGCTAATCATGTATTTGTAAAACATGGTTTGCATCACTTTTGGAATAAAGAATTAAATCCTAAAAAAGACTTAAAATCTTATAATACATCAATCTTAGAAATAGGATTTGGCACAGGGTTAAATGCATTTATTACACTTCTTGAAGCCCAAAAAGCAGAACTAAATATAAATTATTGTGGAGTCGAAGCCTACCCTGTATCAGAAAATGAAATAAAGGCATTGAATTATACAGACTCATTAAAAGTAGAAAATAGTGAAAACCTGTTTCAAAAACTTCATGAAACAAGTTGGGAAGAAAAACATATAATAACACACAATTTCACTTTATTAAAACAGCAACAGCTATTCTCAGAAATAAACGATATTGAATTTTATGATATTATTTATTTTGATGCTTTTGGGGCTAGGGTTCAACCCGAATTATGGACAGAAACCATTTTTGAAATTATGTATAAAGCTTTAAAGCCAAAAGGAATATTAGTAACCTATTCTGCAAAAGGTAGCGTACGTAGAGCCATGCAAGCAGTTGGCTTTACGGTAGAACGACTTCCTGGGCCACCGGGTAAAAGAGAAATGTTGAGAGCTATAAAATAGTTTATTCCATTTTTTCAATAAAAAATCTTTAACCTTTCTGTTAAACCTAATATAAAATCATAGCTAGACCTATAACCGTTTTGTAACTTTATAAAAAAAAGAAAATGCGTGTTTTAATCACAGGAGCGACAGGACTAATTGGAAGTGAGATTGTTAAACTTTGTCATGAAAAAGATATAAAAGTTAACTACTTAACAACCAGTAAATCTAAACTCGTTCAAGAAGAAAATTATAAAGGTTTCTATTGGAATCCAAAAGAAAAAGAAATTGATTCAAAATGTTTTAAAAATGTTCATGCTATCATACATTTAGCAGGGGCAACGGTATCTAAACGTTGGACAACTAATTATAAAAATGAGATTTTATCTAGCCGTACAGAAACTACAGCGTTATTAATTAATACGCTAAAAGAAATAAATCACAATGTAAAACAAGTCGTTTCGGCTAGTGCTATTGGTATTTATCCAGATTCTTTAACTAATTATTACGACCAATTTCATGATGAAATAAGTACATCCTTTTTAGGACAAGTTGTTTCCGTTTGGGAAGAGGCTGTAAATGAGTTTTCAAAACTTAACATTACTGTTTCAAAAATAAGAATAGGGTTAGTTTTATCAAATAAAGGAGGTGCTTTAACAGAGATAGTAAAACCTATAAAATTTGGTTTAGGAGCCGCATTTGGTAGTGGTAAACAATGGCAGTCATGGATTCATATTCACGATTTAGCAAATATGTTTTTATATGTTTTAAAAAATGAACTTTCTGGCGTTTATAATGGCGTTGCACCTAATCCTGTTTCTAATAGTGAATTAACAAAAACAGCTGCTAGCGTTTTAAAAAAACCTCTGTTTATGCCTAATATTCCTAAATTTTTTATGAAATTGGTTTTAGGAGAGATGCATATTTTATTATTTGAGAGCCAACGCGTATGCTCAAAAAAAATAGTAGAGAATAAATTTTCTTTTACATATAATTATTTAGAACCCGCTTTAAAGGATTTACTTAAAACTTAATTATTAGGTCGCTATTCATTACAGTTGTTAAAAATATAATTCTCTCTAAATAAAACAGTAGTGCCATTTTGAGATACTAAATCTACTACATTTCCATCGCATTTAAAATTAGGAATAGCTCTTAAAAAATTCCCAAAGTTTAAATCTATAACTAGTTCATCATCAACATTAGTCCAGGTGTTAGGGTTTGGAATTGCAGAATCTAAACCATCAAAATTACCATCTGTACTGTAAATAGTGTATCTCAAATCATTTGTAAACTCGTACATTACAGTATCTTCAAAATCTACTACATGCCATCTGCCTATAATTGTGTTATCTTTTATTGATTTATTGTCATCATTATTAGAACAGCTAATAGATAAAACTATTAAAATTAGTATTAATATATTTTTTCTCATTGGGCTTTTTTTACTAAATATAGCTAATTAAGTTTATCTAAATATTTTCAGGTACTTATAAATAAAAAAACCACCTTGTTTTCACAAGATGGTTTTCAAAAATAACTAGTTTTTATTAATTAAGACTGCGCAGCAGCTTTAACTACAACTTTTAATTCCATATCATCATTAATAAATTTATCTCCTAAATTATCAAATATAGATTTAGAACCATATTGTACATTCCATTTAGTTCTATCAATAGTAAATGTTTCACTAGTAAGAGTTATAGTTCCATTCTCATTAGTTACAGTTACAGGAAATGTGACATTATTTTTAGCATCTTTAAGCGCTAAGTTTCCAGAAAGCATCGTTTTACCTTCAACCGTTTCTAAACCAGTAATTGTAAAACCTGCACTTGGATATTTTTCAACATCAAAAAAGTCAGCACCTTTCAAATGACCCGCAAGTTTTGCATTTCCTTTATCATCTGCAGGTATATCTAAAACAGTAATAGAATTCATGTCAATTATAAAAGAACCACCAACTATATTACCATTGGCAACATCTAAAACGCCACGCTCAATAGAAATAGTTCCGTTATGCGATCCTGTTGGTTTAAAACCTTTCCATTCTATGGTTGAGGTACTAGTATTTACAGCAAATGATTGCGAGTTTACTGTTTCTTCAACGGCTTCAGCAGCAGTAGTTGTAGCTTCTTTTGCTTTGTCTTTACATCCTGTTACAGATATCATTAAAGCTGTAATAAATAAAATTGTTACAAAATTCTTTTTCATTTTAAAATATTTTAGTGTTTATCTTGTAAAATTAGTCAATAGTAACTGAAAAAAAAATTAAAATTATTTAATGACATTATGACATTTTTATAATATTGGCAGTACTTTTGCCAACTTAAATTTAAGATTGAAAAAAATTGAATTTACCATGAGTAAAAAAGATAAAAACGAATTAGAGAACGAACAAGTAGAATCTAATCAAGCCGAAACGGTTGAAGCTGAAGAACAGGTTGTTGAAGAACAAACCAATGAGGAAAAACTAGAAGCTGAAGTAAAGCAAGAAAAAGATAAGTTTTTAAGATTATTTGCAGAGTTCGAAAATTATAAAAGACGTACAGCAAAAGAGCGTATTGAATTATTTTCAACAGCTAGTGAAGATGTAATGAAAACATTATTACCCGTTTTAGATGATTTTGAACGTGCATTAACACATATTGAAGACGATAAAGAAGCTGAAGAGTTACGAAAAGGCGTGTTATTAATTTATCAAAAATTAATAAAAACATTAGAACTTAAAGGTTTAAAACCAATGGAAGTGAATAAAGGGGATGTTTTTAATGCTGACAATCATGAAGCAATAACTCAAATTCCAGCTCCTAACGATGACATGAAAGGTAAAATTATAGACATCGTTGAAAAAGGATATCTTTTAGGAGAAAAAGTAATTCGTTTTCCAAAAGTAGTTATAGGGCAATAAAATTAAGACATGGCTAAAAGAGATTATTACGAGGTATTAGGTATAAGTAAAGGCGCGAGTGCTGCAGAAATTAAAAAAGCTTACAGAAAAAGAGCTATTGAATTTCATCCTGATAAAAATCCAGATGATAAAAGCGCAGAAGCTAAATTTAAAGAAGCAGCTGAAGCATACGAAATATTAAGTGACGACAATAAAAAAGCACGTTACGATCAATATGGTCATCAAGCCTTCGAGAATGGCGGTGGCGGTTTTGGTGGCGGTGGCATGAATATGGATGACATATTCAGTCAGTTTGGCGACATATTTGGTGGTGGCGGTTTTGGCGGCGGTTTCTCTGGTTTTGGAGGTGGCGGTGGCCAACGTCGTGTTAAAGGGAGTAACCTGCGTATTCGTGTTAAGTTAACTTTAGAGGAAATAGCTACTGGCGTTGAAAAGAAAGTAAAAGTAAAACGTAAAGTTCAAGCACCTGGTACTACCTATAAAACTTGTTCTACTTGTAATGGTTCTGGACAAGTAACACGTATAGCAAATACTATTTTAGGTAGAATGCAAACGTCTGCACCGTGTAATGTGTGTGGTGGCGCAGGACAAACAATTGATAAAAAGCCAAATGATGCAGATGCACAAGGGTTAAAAGTTGCTGAAGAAACCGTATCAATAAAAATACCTGCAGGTGTTGTTGATGGTATGCAACTTAAAGTCTCAGGAAAAGGTAACGAAGCACCAGGAAATGGTATTTCGGGAGATTTAATTGTTGTTATTGAAGAAGAAGTACACAATAAATTGCAACGTGAGGGTGATAATTTACACTATGATTTATATGTAAGTTTTCCTGATGCTGTTTTAGGAACTTCAAAAGAAATAGATACAGTTACTGGTAAAGTGCGTATAAAGGTTGAAGCTGGCGTGCAATCTGGTAAAATTTTGCGCTTACGCGGAAAAGGAATACCAAGTATAAATGGTTACGGTAAAGGTGATTTATTAGTGCATGTAAATGTTTGGACACCTAAAACCCTTAATAAACAACAAAAAGAGTTTTTTGAAACAATGCAGGAAGATGAGCATTTTTCACCAAAACCAGAAAGTTCAGATAAATCATTCTTTGAGAAAGTAAAAGATATGTTTTCGTAAATAAACTTTATAAGTTTTACAAAAAATCCGCTTTTAAAGCGGATTTTTTTTTGCTCCAAAACAAGAAAATTAACAGTTTTGCTATTAGTAAAGAAAAAAAAACTATATTTGAATATCACTAATTTATTTTAGTGATAATTTTTCTTTTTCATAGCAATTTTTTTCCCATCCTTAATTTTATTAAGGGTGGGTTTTGTTTTTTTAGAGGATTAATTCATTAAAAAACATAAATTTTTAAATCATAATTATTACTTAAAGCATTAAGTTTCTAGACTAAACATTTAATATATTTACCATTCAGAAGTAATTAAAAAATCTACATGAATAACTTGCTTGAAGTTAATAATGTTTCTAAATATTTCGGAGCTTTTAAAGCTTTAAATGATGTGTCAATAACCATTCCTAAAGGAAGTATATTTGGTTTGCTTGGTCCTAATGGGGCAGGAAAAACAACACTTATACGGGTTATTAATCAAATAACTATGCCAGATCAAGGTACCGTTATTTTGGATGGAGAACCACTTAGCCAAAAACATATTATGGATATTGGTTATCTGCCAGAAGAGCGAGGTTTATATAAATCAATGAAAGTTGGTGAACAAGCCATTTACTTAGCCCAATTAAAAGGATTAAGTAAGGCAGAAGCAAAAAAACGATTAAAATATTGGTTTGATCGTTTAGAAATAGGTGACTGGTGGAACAAAAAAATTCAGGAACTATCAAAAGGTATGGCCCAAAAAATACAATTTGTAGTTACGGTGCTACATGAACCTAAATTGTTAATTTTTGATGAGCCATTTTCAGGATTCGATCCTATAAATGCCAATTTAATTAAAGACGAAATTTTACGACTACGAGAAAACGGAGCAACAGTTATTTTTTCTACTCACAGAATGGAATCGGTTGAAGAGTTGTGCGACGATATAGCTTTAATTCATAAGTCAAATAAAATATTAGATGGAAAATTAGTCGATGTAAAACGCCAATACAAAATTAATACTTACCAAGTAGGAATTAGAGCAAATAACCAATCTGAACTGGAAAAACAATTGTCTGAAAAGTTTAAAGTATCAAAAGCCAATTTTAAAACTTTAGAGGATGAACTTAAGTTGAATATCAAACTTCAGGAAGGTGAAAATCCTAATGATTTATTAAGTTATTTAACCTCAAAAGGGTCAATATCTCATTTTGTAGAGCTTATTCCAAGTGTAAACGATATTTTTATTCAAGCTGTTAAGAGTAACTAGATTATGAACCATTTACCACTTATTATAAAACGCGAATATTTAACTAAGGTTAAAAACAAGTCGTTTATTGTAATGACTTTTTTGAGCCCGATAATATTTATAGCATTTATAGCTATTGTGGCTTATTTGGCACAAATGAATAATGATAAAACACGAGTGGTATCTATTTTAGACGAATCTGGATTAATTAAAGATGTTTTTAAAAATTCTGAAAACACGTCTTATAATTATCTTGAAGGCATGTCGCTTAACGATGCTAAAATGTTAGTACAAGAAAGCGAAGGGTATGGGTTATTATATATTTCTGAAGTGTCAGAAGAACATTTAAATTCAAAAAATATTACATTTTATTCTGAAGAATCACCATCGTTAACATTGATTTCAGCTTTAGAAAGTGAAATTCAATCAGAATTAACCCTTCAAAATAGAATAAAAGAAGGTATAGATGTAGAAAAGTTAAAAGCTTCAATAGTAAGTATTGATATTAATCAAGAAAGTTTTGAAGGCGAAAAAACATCGAAAGTTGATAGTGTTGTAAAACTAATTTTTGGTGGTGCCGCAGGATATTTACTTTTTATGTTTATTATAATTTATGGAAACATGATAATGCGTAGCGTTATTGAAGAAAAAACGAGTAGAATTATAGAAGTAATTATCTCTTCTGTAAAACCAGTACAATTAATGCTTGGTAAAATTATTGGCACCTCATTAGCAGGGATCACACAATTTGTTGTTTGGATTATTTTAGGAGGTGTTTTAATGACAGTAGCCTCATTAATTCTTGGTATTGATATTTCACAAATGCAAACACCACAGCAGCAGTTGGTAGAACAAGCTATGGAGAATCCAGAAATAAATATGCAAATTCAAAACATATTTACAGCGTTTTTTAATTTGCCCTTAGCCAATTTAATTATTGCTTTTATATTATTCTTTATATGTGGTTATTTACTATATAGTTCATTTTATGCAGCTATAGGAGCAGCTGTTGATAATGAAACAGATACACAACAATTTATGTTACCAATAATTTTACCACTTGTATTGGCAGTTTATATTGGTATCTTTACTGTTATTGAGGATCCGCATGGAACAGTTTCAACAATATTTTCGTTTGTACCATTAACATCGCCTGTTGTAATGCTTATGCGAATTCCTTTTGGTGTACCTCTTTGGCAACAAATTTTGTCATTACTAATATTAATAGGCACATTTATGCTTACAGTTTGGTTTGCTGCAAAAATATATCGCGTTGGTATTTTAATGTATGGCAAAAAGCCGAGTTATAAAGAACTAATAAAATGGATTAAATATTAATATGCAAGATCATGTAAAAGACCAACTTGAAGATCAAGTTAATAAAGTAGAGCATGCAATAACTGAAAGTACCTTATGGGAAAAGTTAGGAGATTTGCTTGAATATAAAATTATTGATTTTACATCTGGAACAGGAGATAATGCTCATGATATAGTACTAAAAGTAAAGTATTTATTATTAGTTGCATTTGTCTTAATAGCCACTACATATCTTTTAAAATGGGTTAGGCGTTTGGTAACTAAACATATGCCTGCAGATGATAAAGCAAAATTTACAACTGTTTTTTCTTTTGCCAGATGGATAATTTATTTAATTGTTATACTAGTTGTTTTTGATTCTATTGGAGTTAATGTTACCGCTATATTTGCAGCTTCAGCAGCATTGTTAATAGGTGTTGGTTTAGCATTACAAACCCTTTTTCAAGATATTATTTCTGGTATATTTATTTTAATTGATCAATCTGTTCATGTGGGAGATATTATTGAAATTGATGGCAAAGTAGGAAGAGTAGATGAGATAAAATTAAGAACAACACGTGCTGTAACAATTGATAATAAAGTTTTAGTTATACCAAACCATTTATATTTGGAGAATAGCTTATATAACTGGACTCAAAATGGTTCTAGTACAAGAGAATCTGTAATGGTTGGTGTTGCTTATGGAAGCGATATTCAATTGGTTAAAAAACTTTTAATTCAAGCAGCTAGTACAAACCCTAGTGTATTAAGTGAGCCCGAACCAACCGTTGTTTTTACAGATTTTGGAGAAAGTTCACTAGATTTTAAAATTGTATTTACCATTAACGATAGTTTTAAGGCACAATTTCCTAAAAGTGAAATTCGTTTTGAAATTGATAGATTATTTAGAGAAAATAATATCACGATTCCTTTCCCTCAAAGAGATGTTCATGTTTATAAAAGCTAAAAATTATTAGTAAAGTTTTCTATTTGTGTTAATTTAAATAGTAATAGCATTAACTTTAATAAATAAAAATTGCGTTATTCAGGTTCTAATATGAATGGAAATAAAATGATTAAAAAAGAACTAAAATGGATTGTTATTTTGTGTATGTTCTTAGCTTTTCAAACCTCTAATGCGCAACTTACAGATTTAGCTCGATTAGAATATTCGTTTATCCCTCAAAGTAATTCAGAAGATCAATATACAAGGCTAAGAGCACTTTTAAACTACCCTATAAAACTTAAAGAAGATGATTATCTAATTATAGGGGCAGAGTACAACCGTATTTTTCTTAATTTAGAAGAAAGTTATCCTTTTGATACATCCAAACTAAATAGGTTGCATATTATAGATTTAAATCTGGGTTATACTTTTAAATGGAATGAAAATTGGCGTTTTGGTGTGAAATTTAATCCTCGAATTGCATCAACACTAACAGAATCCTTAACATCAGATGATTTTTTTTTAAACGGAGGTATATTTTTTGTGAATGATAAAACAAATAGTGTAAGTTTAAAACGTCCGTATCGTTTAATTTTAGGACTAACTTATAATGCAACTACAGGATTACCTTTTCCGTTACCATTTATAAGTTATTATAGAGCTTTAAATAAAAATTGGAGTTTTAATGCGGGTGTTCCAAAATCAAATTTAAAGTATACCTTTAATGAAAAAAATAACATGCAGGCATTTGTTGGTTTAGATGGATATTTAGCACACCTACAAAAATCAACAATAATAAATGGTCAAAATGTCGATCACATTTCATTATCTGTTGCCATTGGGGGACTTGGGTACGAATATTGCTTTACTAAACATTTAGTAGCTTATATGTATACAGGTTATACATTTAGATTAAATAACGTATTAAGAAATAAAGATAGAGAAGAAGTTTTTAAATTAAATGATTTAAATGCATTCTATTTAAGAACCGGACTTAAATTTAAAATATAATTATGTCAAAAATATTAGTAATTGAAGATGAAGCTGCGATAAGACGTGTGCTAGTAAAAATTCTTTCAGAAGAAAATGAAGCCTATAAAGTTGATGAGGCCGAAGATGGATTAGTAGGTATTGAAAAAATAAAAAATGAAGATTTTGATTTGGTACTTTGTGACATCAAAATGCCAAAAATGGATGGTGTTGAAGTTTTAGAAGCTGTAAAAAAAATTAAACCAGAAACACCAATAGTTATGATTTCAGGACACGGTGATTTGGATACCGCAGTAAATACTATGCGTCTTGGAGCTTTTGATTATATTTCAAAACCACCAGATTTAAATAGATTGTTAAATACAGTAAGAAATGCTTTAGATAGAAAAGAATTAGTTGTTGAAAATAAAATCTTAAAGAAAAAAGTTAGCAAAAAATACGAAATGATTGGAGATAGCAACGCTATTTCACAAATAAAAGATATTATAGATAAAGTAGCACCAACCGATGCACGTGTTTTAATTACAGGCCCAAATGGAACTGGTAAAGAATTAGTAGCACATTGGATACATCAAAAAAGCGATCGTGCTAAAGGTAATTTAATTGAGGTTAACTGTGCAGCCATACCAAGTGAACTTATAGAAAGTGAATTGTTTGGTCATGTAAAAGGTGCTTTTACTAGTGCAAATAAAGATAGAGCTGGAAAATTTGAAGCAGCTAATGGAGGTACTATTTTTCTTGATGAAATAGGAGATATGAGCCTTTCTGCACAAGCTAAAGTATTACGTGCTTTACAAGAAAGTAGGGTACAGCGTGTGGGTAGCGATAAAGATATTAAAGTAGATGTTCGTGTTGTTGCAGCCACAAATAAAAACTTAAAAAAAGAAATTGAAGAAGGACGATTCCGTGAAGATCTCTACCATAGATTAGCTGTAATATTAATAAAAGTACCAGCATTAAATGACCGAAGAGATGATATTCCTTTATTAGTAAAACACTTCTCAGAAAAAATAGCAAGCGAGCAAGGTACAGCCAAAAAAGTATTTTCAGATAAAGCTATAAAGTTACTTCAAGAGTATGATTGGACAGGAAATATAAGAGAATTACGTAACGTTATAGAACGTTTAATTATTCTTGGTGGAACGGAAGTTAGCGAGGAAGATGTTAAATTATTTGCTTCTAAATAGCAGAAAAAAGCCCATATCTTAATATATTTAAACCAGATAAAATTTGATTATGAAAGACTATAAAGTAACTTCAAACATATCTTTAAAAAATTCAGAAACAAAAGTAGTTATTGACAATGCCGAAAAAGAACTAAAAAAAGTTAGAAAGCAATTAGCTAAACTACAAGATACTTTATACGCTCACGGGAAATATGCCGTTTTAATATGCTTACAAGGTATGGATACAGCAGGAAAAGACAGTTTAATTCGCGAGGTGTTTAAAGATATAAATGCAAGAGGCGTTGTGGTTCATAGTTTTAAAGTTCCAACAGAGCTCGAGTTAAAACACGATTATTTATGGAGACATTATATCGCACTTCCAGCTCGAGGAAAATTTGGTGTTTTTAATAGAACACATTATGAAAACGTACTTGTAACCCGAGTACATCCTGGATATATAATGGGCGAAAATATTCCAAACGTTAATTCAACAGATGATATTAATGATGCATTTTGGGATAAACGTTTTGAGCAGATTAATAATTTTGAAAAACACATTGCAGAAAACGGCACTTTAATATTTAAATTCTTTTTAAACCTTTCTAAAGAAGAACAAAAAAATAGACTTTTGCGACGTTTACGTAAGCAAGAAAAAAACTGGAAATTCTCTCCTGGCGATTTAAAAGAGCGCAAATTATGGGATAAATATCAATTCTGTTATGAAGATGCCATAAATAGAACATCCAAGCCACATGCACCTTGGTATGCTATTCCTGCCGATGATAAACCATCTGCAAGATTTCTAGTTGCAAAAATCCTGCTAGATACTTTAAGTACATATAAGGACATCAAAGAGCCAGAATTAGATGATGCTATTAAAGCCAATATCGAAATGTATAAACAACAACTAAATAACGAATAGTTTTTGGGCGTTTTAACACGCTTTCCGCTAAATCTTTTGCGTTGCAGTAATAAATTTAGAGTATTATGTTAAATTAATATTTTTAGTTTACAGTAAAATTCATAACACAAATACTTCGCAAAAAGGATGCCGCTGCAATCGTTAACGCATTAGTTTTATGGTATTAACACAAATTTAAGTTTAAGATTTTTATAGTAAATTTTAAGAATACTATCTTTAAACACAAATATAATTTTATGAGAATTTTAAAATTTACAACTGTTTTATTTTCAATACTATTAAGTTTAAATTTATCATCTCAAACAGATGAGCAAGTCATTAAAACAATATATAAACAAACTTTAACAAACGGTAAAAGTTACGATTGGTTAAACCATTTATCAAACCAAATTGGTAGTCGCTTATCAGGATCGTTAGGGGCAGAAAGAGCAGTAGCTTATACTAAAGAAGAACTAGATAAATTAGGTTTAGATAAAGTTTGGTTGCAACCAGTAATGGTACCTAAATGGGTTCGAGGCGCAAAAGAGTTTGCTTTTATTGAAACCCAACCAGGTAAAACAACAAATGTGAATATATGTGCTTTGGGAGGTTCTGTAGCCACTCCTGCATTAGGATTAAAAGCCGAAGTTGTTGAGGTTAAAAACTTTGAAGAGTTAGAAGCTCTTGGGGCAAAAAAAATAGAAGGTAAAATTGTATTTTATAATCGCCCCATGCAAGTCGATTTAATTAGCACATTCGAAGCTTATGGAGGTTGTGTAAACCAACGTTATAAAGGAGCTGTTGAAGCAATAAAATATGGTGCTGTAGGTGTTATTGTGCGTTCTATGAATTTAAGAATGGACGATTTTCCACATACAGGTAGCATGACTTATGATAATTTGCCTGTAGATAGACGCATACCATCAGCAGCTATTAGTACAAATGATGCAGAGTTATTAAGTACGATGTTAAAACTAGATAAATCCATAAAATTTTATTTTAAACAAAATTGTAAACAATTAAAAGATGTACAATCTTATAATGTAATTGGCGAAATTACTGGAAGCGAATATCCTAATGAATATATGGTTGTTGGTGGACATTTAGATTCTTGGGATTTAGGTGATGGTTCTCATGATGATGGGGCAGGTGTGGTACAATCTATGGATGTATTAAGATTACTAAAAGAATCTGGTATTACACCAAAACGAAGTATTAGAGTTGTGTTATTTATGAATGAAGAAAATGGTTTACGTGGTGGAAAAAAATATGCCGAAGTAGCAAAACAAAATGGAGAAAACCATGTTTTTGCTTTAGAAAGTGATTCAGGTGGTTTTACACCTCGTGGTTTTAGTTTTGATTGTACAGATGCCGCATTTAATCAAGTGTTAAGCTGGAAACCACTTTTTAAACCCTATTTAATTCATTATTTTGAAAAGGGTGGTAGTGGAGCCGACGTTGGTCCATTAAAAACAGAGAGCAATGTCTTAGCTGGTTTACGCCCAGATTCTCAACGTTATTTTGATCATCATCATGCTAGTAATGATACTTTTGATGCGGTAAATAAACGCGAACTGGAACTGGGTGCTGCAACCATGACTTCTTTAATCTATTTGTTTGATAAATACGGTGTAAACCCAATTATTAATAATACGCCTATAAAAGATTAAGAATCTATTATTTAAGTAAAAATGAAGAAACTCATTTTAACATCAGCATTAATTTTAGCAAATTTTGTTATGGCGCAAAATGAAAATAAATTGCCGTTTCATGAAATTCCGGATTATCCTGAAACATACAATTCTGGAACTGTTTCAGCAAGAATGATAGACGGTTTAGGGTTTCGATATTACTGGGCTACAGAAGGGTTAAGAATTGAAGATTTGGATTTTAAAGCTAGTGAATCTGGAAGAACTTCTGCTGAAACTATAGAACACATTTACGGACTTTCTAAATTTATTCGTAATAGTATTTTAATGGCTAATAAAGACGAAAATAAAGCTGAATTAGATTTTCAAGAAAAACGCAAACAAACATTAGAAAATTTTAAAATAGTTTCAGATACCCTCAAAGATTTAGATACACCTTTCAATCTAGAAAATACAGAAATCCCTTTTTGGAATATAATTAATGGCCCAATATCAGATGCCTTATGGCATTGTGGACAAGTGGTAATGTTAAGGCGTGCTTCTGGGAATCCTTTTAATTCTAAGGTGAGTGTTTTTGCAGGAAAATTGAAGGAATAATGTTATTTTTCCTTTTCTTTCTTCATTTTAATATAACCAGTTACTAACCTGACTCCCAATCGTGCAAATAGTATAATAGCAATTACCATGACAATATCTAAACCACTCATAAAGACAAGATATTGTTTTCTTTTACTAATTATTTTAATGAAAAGTTAATTTTTTCTTTTCAAAAACTTAATAATTAAGAAAATCAAACTTAAAACCGCTATAGTTATAGCAGTTCCAATCATTTCATTTGTTGACAGATTCGATAAAAAATATAAAATTATTGCAACAGATAAAATAGGAACTAGCCAGCCACCAGGGATTTTAAACCCATCATGCTTTAATTCTTGAAAAGTACGTAATTTAATTACAGATAGTGCAACACCTAAATAAAGCAAAAGCATTGAGCTACTTGCTATAACTGCTAATTGCTCAAAACTCCCAGAAATAGAAAGAATAAAACCAATAGTTGCATAAACAATAATGGCTATATAAGGTGTAGAAAAAGATTTATGAATTTTTGATAGCGCTTTGATTGGTATCACTTGATCCCTTGAAAGTGCATAAACTATTCTTGGACTATTTAGAATAGCACCACTCATATATCCAAATATTGAAATAACTGCTCCAATAGTTAAAAGTGTATATCCGAAAGAGCCCATAACTACCTTGGCAGTTTCAGCAAGAGGATCTGCTGTGAAATTTGGTAAATCATTACCTAATACACCTTGACAAACGGTTTGTATTAAAATGTAAACAATTACAACAATAGTTATGCTAATTAAAATGGCTCTTGGAATTGTACGTTTTGGATTAATAACCTCGCCCCCTATAACGATACCTGTTTCACAGCCTTGGAAAGCAAAAAATAAAATTAGTGATGTTTCACCAAGGGTTTTAATACTTGGTATGTTTTCAAAATATAAGTTACTTATTGAAACATCCTTAAAACCAATAATAATGAGTAAAATTAGAGGGATAAGCTTAATTAATGTATTAAATTTTACTAAACCTATACCTTGTTTTAAGCCAATAATATTAATATAAACCAAGCCATAAAAAAGAATAAATAAAAATAATAAACGAGGCCAGCCTTCTTCAAAAAATGGATATGCAGACCCAATAACATTTATTAATGCATTTGACACCGCAGCATCTGCAAATAAAGCACTTCCTACAGCAAAAAAACCACCAATAAATCCTGCATGGTCACCAAATGCTGTTTCAATATACGTATAAGGGCCTCCGGTATTGGTTACTTTACTTCCAGCTTCTGCAAAACATAGCATAATCATGGCCATGAGTAATCCGCATAATATATAGGCTATTACACCAGATGCTCCCATGTAACCAGCAACTAAAGCTGGTAATACGAATATACCAGACCCAATAATGATGTTAATAATATTTGCGGATAACCCCAAAACACCAACACGTCTTTTTAAACCTTCAGTATTTTTTTTAATCATAATTATTAAAGGTAGCTTAACCACCATTTGTCTTTATTATTAGCTTTGTATATCATATACTTTTTTGAAGGATAGTAGAGTAATGCTATAACAGCAATCCATACCATATAGACAACAAAAAGGGAATAACCGTAATTTATAAGTTTTTGATTAGAGAAAACATCTTTAGTTAAAATCATATGTTCCCAATTACCACCAAAAATTAACATACCTATTATAGCTAAGCCATGAATGAGTAAAATATGAATGAAATAATAAAAAAGAGGAACACGACCAAACACTAGTAAAAAGTCAGTTACCTTGTTTTTAATATTTTCAACTGCATATAAAAATAGTAGAGATGGCCCCATTGTAATTAATATATAAATTAAAGAAGGGGGATATTTAGTTACACTAAAGAATGATAAAATGGTTTTAGTTGCTGTGTCTTGAATCGTCCATGGTTCTAGGTTTCCATATATATTAATCCCTCTAATGATAAAAAATAAAGCGATAGAAGTAAAACCAATACTTAGTAAGTATTTTTTTCTAAGTTTTGGGTTATAATCTTTTTTATAAAGTGTACCTAAACAATAACCCAAAGTAATTAATCCAAACCAAGGAATAATAGGGTAGGCAAATGCAAAAAACCGATCTCCAATATTAATAAATTGCTGTTGATGAAGAATATACCATACAATGGATTTAAAACTTGAACCTTGAAGAATAATACCATCTAATAAATTATGACCAGTAATTAATATTAACCCAATAATAAGCAATGCTCTAACAGGTAAGAAAATAGCGAATGATAGTAGTACCATGCATAAGCCTATAGCCCAAATAACTTGAAAAATGATAAAACTATAGGTAACATCAAATTTCCATAAAAAATTATTAACTATTATTGCTAGAAGCACTAGCCATATTCCTCTTGTTAAAAGGAATTTAAATAAATCAGATTTTGTTTTTTTACTACCATATAAAAAAGCTGAGGTTCCTGCTAAAAAAATAAAAACAGGGGCGCAGAAATGCGTAATAAAACGAGTGAAAAATAAAAATGGTGTAGTGGTTTCTAAGTTTGTTGGATCTGAAAAAAAAGAACCATAATGAAAATAATCTCTAACATGGTCTAAAGTCATTATTACCATTACTAAACCTCTTAAAATATCTATGGACTCTATTCGGGTTGATTTTACTATAGCCATACAAATTTATTGCTGTTAAAATTGAAAATAAACAAAATGTTAATCACTTGCTTGAGCAACTATAATAAAAAAAGCATAATTAACCACACAACACCTAAGTGTCATGTTTGAATTTTGAAAGATACTTTTTTTATGGGAGAATACCTTGTTAATCAATAATTTGAAAATGGTAAACCAACAATAAAAGTAAATCATAAAATATCAAAATATGAAGAATTTTAGCTAATAATGGTTAATTTGAAATATACATTTTATTATATATTCCAATCTGTTTCAATTTCTAAATCAATTGAAGCAAATAATAGATTGTGATAAAAAGTGGGTTTAGTTTTTAATTAGTTTTATGTACTTCTAACTCAATTTCTATCAAAAATTCTGGTATTGCCAATTCTTTTACACCCAACCAAGACCCTGTTGGAAATTGTTTTTTGTAAATTTCTGTTCTATAGCCAGCATGTTCTAAAAATTTGGGCATGTCTGTAGTAAAAACGTTTTCAACAACTACATCATCAAAAGAGCAACCAAAATGAGATAATATTTTACTTAAATCGGCATAGCAATTTTTCATTTGTTGTTCAAAATCGCCTATAGCAGTTGGGTTGCCTTCATCATCCATACTTACCGCTCCAGAAATTTTAATAGAATTACCAATTTTAACAGCATGCGAATATCCATAGGCCTTTTCAACTTCTGGGCGTAGCATAAAATATTCTGGAACGTCATTTTCTACAATAGTTTTTTTTACCTGTTGCTCACAACTTTGTGTTACAAAAGTTAAAGTTAGTAGTATTATAATTAGTGGTAATTTATTGATATTGTTAATTAGTTTTTTCATGTGTTTTAGTTTTAATTATTATGCTATTTCTTTAACATCTCATCAAGCTGTTTGGTGTCAATATATTGCTGAAATGCTGTTATTTTACCATCTTTTACTGTCCATAAATGGGCTGCTTGAGCATTAAGTGTTTTTCCATTATGTTTAGAAATGGCATTATATCGCAAGGTGGCTAAGACTTGGTTATTACTCATTTCGTGAGGTTTAATATGAGATAAATTAAAACCATCAAAATCGACAGGTAGTTTTGCAAAAACACCTTGAAGTACAGCGTATGGTCCAAGATAAGGGTTTCCTACTGCTAAGGCATTTCCTTCTGCTTCATTCCAAATAATATTTGCATCCATTGTATCAAGTGCAGCAGGAATATCTCCTACAGAAAAAGCTTTGTATAAATCATTAACGATTGATGTATTATTTAAGGCAATAGCGTAGCGATAGCTTTTATAGATTTTCCAGTCTCCGTTTATTTTTTTTAAAGTATTTACAAATTGTCCATTTTGAATACTTTTTGGATCATCCACTTTGTTAAATATAAAAGCCCCACTTACAAACATATAGTTTTTATTAAGCTCAGTTTTGTCTATTGTCTTTAAAGTAATGTTATATTTTCCTGAAGCAAATGTAGCTTTATATTGTGCTTTAATATCTTCAAGACCAGAAACCAAATTTCCATTTGTGTTTCTTATAGAAGCATTTTTGGTATATAGGACATCTAAATTATTTATGTTTCCTGTATTAATTGTATTTACATATAATTCATGCATTTTTTCTACATCTAAATTTTGAGCTTTAACATGAAATGGGAATGAAATGAAAATTAAGAGACTTAAAAGTACTTGGGTAGTTTTAAAAATTTTCATGGTTTTATTTCTAAATGGTTTATGGTTTGAATATTTTCCTTAATCAATTAAATAAGTAATTTAAAGTAGGATAATTATAAACCAAAGGCAGCCAACACAATTATGCTGCCTTTTGGTTTAATTTTGGTTGGTTACTTTGCATTTAATAATGTTGGACTATAATACCCCATTTCAAATACTATTTTACCATCTACATCAAAGCTGTTACTAAAATGCATAGGCAAAGTAATTTTCTTTTTATCAGATTTACGAATTAAATGGTAATTCCACCAAGATAAAACTTCACGTCCATTACCCATTTCATATTCTAAATAATCTGGATAGCCAATCATATCGATACTTACAATTTCATAATCGTCTAAAAACTTCTTCCAATTAGCTTTTGTTTCGGCTTTAGTTTGAGATTCGCCAAATTCCATATTTATGTTTGAGAAGGTAGCATCATCACTATAATAGCTCATAGTTGTTTCTAAATCACCATTTTCAAAAGCATAATTTAGTTTCCGAACCGTATTAATATTATCATGATGGTTATAAATTTTACCATTTGTTCTGTTTACAAAACTAGAACGCACTTCATCAAAAATACTTTCGTTGGAATAATTAATAATGGTTTGTATTTTATTGTTTTTATTTACAACAAATAACTTATGGGTTGGCATATCAAATTTTACGCCTGTTTTTTTATGGACACCTTTAAGGTCTTCCCAAGTTTGCACCCAAATCTCATCTTTATCATTGTCTTTTTTGTATTCAATGGCATCTGGGTATGCGCCTTTTGTGCGCTCTATTGAAAAATAATCGATGTTGTTGTGCCAGAATTTTGCACTTCCTGCAAAAGCTCCTTTGTCTTGTCCTTTTTGGTTTGTATTTGTACTAACGCCATTATAGGATTTAAAGTCTTCTGCCAAATAACTAGCTACTTTTGTAGAATCGCCAGCTACAAATGCTTTTGTCATAGCTTCAACAGTCTTAATTGCTGGATGGTCAATATATACGGTTCCATTTGTTTTTTTTTGCCCAAAAGTTAGAATACTTGATAAGGCAATAACGAATAATAATACATGATTTTTCATTGTTTAGGATTTTATGGTTAATTAATTATTGTTTTACTTCTACTCGAATAAGCCTAATAGTTTGTGTTTTACTTAAATTTGTAACAGAATGAGGTGCTTCAGAGTCTTTCCAAATAGTCATAGGTAATTTTAAGGGTTCTTTAAGTTCTCGACTATCTAGAATGATATTGCCATCAATATCGGTATCTATATACTCACCAGCTTCTTGTAAGTAAATAACACTTGGCCATTTGTGGTGATGTAAGTTTTCAATTTCTTCAGGAGCTAGTGTAACTTCCAAAACCCTAACCATATCATTTTCTAATAAAATTTTATGATTTTTTGGAGCTGCAACAACAGCGTCAAGAACCAATGTCCATTCTGCTGGGTTCTTTGATTTGAAATCAAATTTTTGATTGGATGCTAGTTTTTGACAAAAACCAGATAGGGTGAAAGTCAATAAAAAAAGTATTGCAAGTTGAATTTTTATAGTTTTCATTTTTTTAAGGTTTTAGTTTGAATATTCATTTAAGGTTTTTTGAACCGATTGAAATGGTAATCCTAGATCATGTTCAGCCATTTTGTTTTTGTAAATTATTTTTGCTGAATTTTCAGGATTTTGGTTGTTTAACATTAATGATACATCTGAAATTGAATATGTTTCGCTACTTAATAAATAATTTTTATTATGTAATCCAGAAATAGTTGCCGCTTTGTAAACACCTTCTGCGACATCTTTAACATTAACAATAGCTAGTTCTGCATTAGTGTCAAATAACATTTGAACGAAAGGATTTGGCGCCAATTTATTTTTAATTAAATATTGTAAGCCTGTTGATACAGAGTCTTCTCTTTTTGATAAGGATTTTCCAAAAACAGCTACAGGAGATACACTAGTAATTTCAAACTCTAGATTTGGATGAGTTTTAATAAATGTATTGACTGTTTGGTTGGCTATAAATTTAGCTTGTGCGTATGGATGGCTTTCTTCACTAATAAAAGGTGTGTCATTTTCACTATAGGTATCATGATTATTTTTACCATCAGCAGGCAATGGGAAATTTGTATTCCATGCTGCCACCGATGCTATGAAAACTGCTTTTTCTATACTAGGTGTGTTATTTATAACTTCCAAAAAGTTTTCTGTCCCTTTTATTGTGGGATCAAAAAGTTCAGTTTGAGGATTTTTTACATCTAATTGAAAAGGTGTGCCGCCATGAATAATAATATCGCAGTCTTTAACAAATTCTTGTAATTGGTTTTTGTTTTCAACATTAAGCTCACTTATATGTAAATGATCGGTATAATTAAGCCGCATTAAATGTTCATATTTGTTTTCTATTGAAATGTTGGTTGTAGATACTTTTACTTCAAAACCCTTTTCTAAAAATCGTTTAGTTATATAACTTCCTATAAAACCTGCGCCCCCAATAATGCCTACTTTTTTCATAATTAGATTGTTTTAGTTAAAAAAAGCAAGCATTTGGTAATAGTTTATAGTGACTAACTTATTTTCAAATAATTATATTAATTGTGTACTATTACCAATATCTTGCTTGTTACTTTTTATTGTATTGTTTAGCTTTAAACCTCTTAATTGCTAAAAAACAATAAGGTTTATGATTCGTTACTTGCTATTACTGGTACTATTAGTTTTTTTATTTATAAGCCATTAGTAGGCTTAGTAAATTAAATTAGGAAGAATTTGTATCTAAGTAACTCAGTATCATCGATAAATACAAATGATATAGGACGAAACTATTGTTTTGTTGTCCGTAAAGTACTTTTTACTTATCTAAGCGTTTAGCTAAATACCTATGTTACTTATATTGTGTGTAATCTGTTTAGTAGCTCTTCTTTTAAAGATTTACTAACAGGTATGGCTTTTTTAGCAATTACAATATGACTTGTAGCTACTTCGTCAATTTGAGAGAGATTTATAATAAAGGAGCGATGTACTCTTATAAAATGTTGTTGCGGTAATTTTTCGACTAAATCTTTTAATGTCATTACCAATAAGTATTCTTTGATTTTTGAATATATGCGGCAGTAATTACGTTCTGCTTCAATATATAATATATCTTTAATATCTACACGTACCATTTTTTCTGAATGCCTTACAAAAATACTATCGCTTAAAATAAAAGGTATTGATTTTTCAGTTAAAGGTTTATTTATATGTGATTTAGATTTTATCCTATTTACGGTTAATTCTATTGCACGCTCTAAATCTAATTTTTTGAATGGTTTTGATATAAAAGCAAAGGGGTTTGTTGTTTTAGCTCTGTTAAAGTGAGCTTCATCTGCATTTCCAGTTAGATAGATAATGGGAATATTATGTGTTTTCTGCATAATTTGAGCAGTTTCAATACCATCAATATTCCCTTTTAAATTTATATCTAAAAGTAAAATATCTGGTTGTTGTTGCTCTATATGAATTAATGCTTCTTCGCCTCTAGTTACTAATCCTGTTACCTCATAACCTAGTGTTATAAGTTGTAGCGAAATATTTGCAGCAATAATCATTTCATCTTCAACAATTAGTATTTTAGTTTTTAATTCCATATTAAGCTGCTTTATCAAGTTTAAAATTAAAAAGAACAGAAGTGCCATTAAGGGATTCTTCTTTCATTTCACCATTAAGTTGTTGGGTTAATAATTTAATAAGTTGCGAACCAAAACCAGTACCTGTAGGTTTTATACCAATAGTTTTACCTATACCATTATCTATTACTTTAAGTGATAATGTTTCTGAGTTTGGTTTTGATAAACTAATAGAAATAATTCCTTTCTCATTTTTAGGAAATGCATATTTTAAGGCATTTGTAAGAAGTTCGTTAACAATTAGTCCAATTGGTACTGCTGTATCAACATCTAACTCTAGATTATCCATAGCATATTCAATTTTAACTTTGCTATCTGCATTAAATGTATCTAAAATACCTTCTCCTAAATTTAAGAAATAATCTTTCATTTCAACACATCCTAAGTTTTCACCTTGATATAATTTTTGATGAATAATGCCCATTGATTGAACTCGATTTTGACTTGCAATCATTGCATCTTTTGTTTTAGAGTCTTCTAATTGGGCTGATTGTAGTGCAATTAAACTCTTAACAAGTTCAAGATTGTTTTTTACACGATGATGAATTTCTTTAAGTAATAATTCGTTCTGTTTATTTTTTGCTTCTAATAATTTATTTGTTTTTGTGCGGGCCAAATAGCTTCTGTATCCAAAAATTAAAAAACCTAATAGTAAAGTGACAACTACAAAACTGAGCCATTGTACTAACCTTTGTTGAGCAAGTTGCGTATTTTGAGATGCTATTGTGTCTTCTTTTTTTTGGGTTTCATATTGAGTTAATAAGTTAGACATGGTTTTATCGCTTTGTATTTTTGCGGTACTATCACGCATTATTCTAGCTTTTTTTTGATATTTTAATGCTAAAGGATAATTGCCTAATTTCTCATAAATTGTACTTGCATGCCCATAATTTTCTGTAAGGTTAGCTAAATCACTATTTTCTTCTTGATGTTTTATGGTTTGTAGTTGGTATTTTAATGCTTCTTGATAGTTTCCTGTTAAAAGATTAATTTCTCCTAAATTAGCTGTAACAGTAATTGCAGCATTTTTGTAATTGGTTTGTTTAGAGAGTTCTAAAACTTTTTTGTAATCTAATAGTGCTTCATCGTAACGTCCTAATCTTTTTAAGGCATTTCCTCGATTATTCATAAAATCGCACATACTCATTGGGTTAATGCCTAACTTCTTTGCTAAACTAAGTGCTTTATCAAAATATATATAAGAATCTTCAGGGTTATTCATTGCTATAGTAGCACTTCCTGCATTTGTATAACTGTAAATTAATTCATTGGTTAAATTGTTTTCTTTACAAAATACTATGTTTTTTAATGCATAATCTAGGGCTTCTTGGTATCTTTCTTGTCTGCATAAATCTTCAGAAATCCGAGTGTTTGCTCCAGCAATACCTGCTTTGTTTTTTATGGATTCCATAAGTTTTAATGCTTTTAAATCACTTTGCAAAGCATGCTCAATTGCTCCTCCTTTTTTATAAATCCATCCAATTTTAAATAGTGTTGTAGCTTGTCCTTTTTTGTTATCAGTTTCTAGATATCCATTATATGCTTTATCAAAGTGGTATGAAGCAGAGTCTAATTCTAGTAAATTGGCATGAATTCTCCCCTTCATTTCATTGAATATGGGTTGCCAAGTTTTGTTTTGAGTTTTATTTGCAAGATTTATTGCTAATCGAGCATAAACTAAAGCTTTTTTAAAATCTGTATTGGATGCTGTAGCTACAATTTCTTCTAGTAATTGTAATTTTTTAACCTCTTTTGTTTCTTTTGAAAATATAAGGTTTAGGCTATCTATAGATGAGTTTTGAGTATAACACAATTTAAAACAAAGCAACAATAAAAATGATGCTGTTTTAAAATTAGATAAGTATATAAAACTAAAATTTGGCATAAAGTCTTTTTTTTATTTAAAAAGACTTAGAGAGAATACCTAATATTAGATAAAATATAGAGTATTAGCAAATATTTTTAATATAATTTATTGAATATAAGTAGAATAGCAATAAATGCTTAACATTTGTTAAGCATTTTGCTTTCTGTTTTCTAATTTTATTAGTTTCTGTTGTTGTTTAATGGTAAGTGTACTACCATCGTGGCTCCAACCTGGTGCAGCAAAAGCATACATGAATTTATGATACCAGTTTTTGGATTTTTTCATATCGTTCCAAATATCTTTATATTCATGGGTTAATATAACTAATGGATTGTATGAGTTTGGTGCATGTGTAACTCCATATTTAATTTCTATGGATTCGTCTAGTTCCTTCCATGTACCAAATATTTTATCAAAAATGTTTAAAAATCCACCATGATTTTTGTCCATATATTCAAGGTTTTGCGCATGGTGTACTTGGTGCATAGTGTGTGTATTCATAAATTTTTCAATGAATCCCATTTTTGGAATATAAACAGAGTGTAATTGAAATTGCCAAAGTGCTTCTATACCTAAACAAACTACCAGCATTTCTGGAGGAAACCCTATTGCAGGTATCCACATATAGAAAAAGGGCTTGTAAAAAATTGTGAACCATCCGTTTCTCACGGCTGTTCCTAGATTGAAATTGTCTGATGAATGATGCACAATATGTGCAGCCCATAAAAAACGCACATTATGATTTTGTCTATGAAACCAGTAGTAACTAAAATCATCTAATAACTGACAAATTAACCAGATATACCAAGCATATCCAAAAGATTCCCAACCCATGATATTCATGCGAACACCATCAACTAGTGGATTAAAAATTTCATACACATAATTAAAAAGCACTATAGCCGCAATAGTTTTGGTAAGTGGAGCCAATATAGCAGAACCTATGCCCATTGTAAGACTAGCGCCTAAATCTTTCCAGTCGTAAAGTTTTTTATTTTTTTCATCTTTATGATGTTTGCTATATGATAATTCGACTAAAATT
The DNA here is from genome assembly GCF_947495675.1 of uncultured Algibacter sp. GTDB lineage: Bacteria > Bacteroidota > Bacteroidia > Flavobacteriales > Flavobacteriaceae > Algibacter_B. The sequence continues at coordinate 66,940 of NZ_CANLZX010000011.1, forward strand.
AAACCAAGAAAACAAGGAACACCGTATACAAGCGGGTTTGTAAAATCCATTAAAATTGCTGTTTTTTCAAAAATAAAGCGATTTTATCACTAACCTTGGGTAAATGTCATTTTTTTCAAAAAAAATCCTCTTCAAAACAATTTGCTTTAAAGAGGATTAATAAATTATAAAAATAATTATTTAGCTAATACGGCTTCTTTTTTAGAATTAAAATCAACTTCAATTTGGTTGTTTAATATATCTTCAAAAGTTTCTCTTTTTCTAATTAAATGCGCTTTGTTATTGTACCATAAAACTTCTGCTGGTCTATATCTTGAGTTATAGTTACTTGCCATAGAGAAGCAATAAGCACCTGCATTTTTAAAACATAAAATATCACCCTCATTAATTTCGTTTATACGTCTGTTGTTACCAAATGTATCGGTTTCACATATATAACCAACAACCGTATAAAAACGCTCTCTACCTTTTGGGTTAGAAATATTTATAATATCATGGTGTGAACCATAAAGCATAGGACGAATTAAATGATTAAAACCAGAGTCAACTTGAGCAAAAACTGTAGAGGTTGTTTGTTTTACCGCATTTACTTTAGTTAAAAAGCTACCAGATTCGCTTACTAAAAACTTACCAGGTTCAAAAGCTAAGGTTAAATCCTTTCCGTAAGATTTACAAAATTCGTTAAATCTCGCAGATAGTTTTTTTCCTAATTCTTCAATATTTGTTTCAATGTCACCTTGCTTATAAGGTACTTTAAAACCAGAACCGAAATCTATAAAATCTAAATTTTTGAATTGTTTAGCTGTATCAAATAATATTTCACTAGCATACAAGAACACTTCAATATCTAAAATATCACTACCAGTATGCATATGAATTCCATTAATGGTCATTTTAGTATTCTCAACAATACGTAATATATGTGGGATTTGATGTATGGATATTCCAAATTTAGAATCTATATGTCCAACAGAAATATTGGCATTACCACCAGCCATTACATGTGGATTAATACGAATACACACAGGTACTTTAGGATGTTTAGTGCCAAATTGCTCTAGTATAGATAGGTTATCAATATTTATTTTTACACCTAATTTGGCTGCTTGCTCAATTTCATCTAGAGAAACTCCGTTTGGTGTGAATATAATTTGATCTGGAGAAAAACCAGCTGCTAAGCCTAATTTTACTTCTTGAATAGAAACAGTATCAATTCCAGAACCTAAAGATTTTAAAAGTTTTAATATAGATATGTTAGATAATGCTTTAACCGCATAATTTATTTTTAAATTCTTTACACCTTTAAAAGCAGAAGTAAGTCTTTTGTATTGGTTTTCAATTTTTTCAGCATCATAAACATAAACTGGACTTCCAAAATCTTGTGCAATTTTTAACAACTGATTATCTAACATAGTATTCTAAATTTTTGTCAAAGATATTTCTTTGATTCAATAAAAAAATAAAAAATAAAAAAATAATTCAAATTAAACATTTTGTTAATTATATAACAAATATGGTTATATGGATAATTTATCATAGTTTTCGTAAATAAATATTAGGGTAAGTAAACGCTATTATTTACATTTGTGATTCTTAAAACAGAAGCGATATTATGAATTTACACGAATACCAAGGTAAAGAAATATTAAGCAGTTTTGGCGTACGCATCCAAAGAGGGATTGTGGCACAAAATGCACATGAAGCAGTAGCAGCTGCTAAGCAATTAACTAGTGAAACTGGAACAAGTTGGCACGTAATTAAAGCCCAAGTACATGCAGGTGGAAGAGGTAAAGGTGGCGGTGTTAAACTTGCTAAAAACCTAAAAGAAGTAGAAGAAATTGCTGGACAAATAATTGGTATGGATTTGGTTACACCACAAACATCTGCCGCAGGTAAACGCGTGCACCAAGTATTAGTTGCAGAAGACGTTTATTATCCTGGTGAAAGTGAAACTAGTGAATTTTACGTATCGGTTTTATTAAATAGAGGTACAGGTCGTAACATGATTATGTATTCTACTGAAGGTGGAATGGATATTGAAACTGTAGCTGAAGAAACACCACATTTAATTTTTACAGAAGAAATTGATCCTGCTGTTGGTTTATTGCCATTTCAAGCAAGACGTGTTGCATTCAACTTAGGCTTATCTGGATTAGCTTTTAAAGAAATGACAAAATTTGTTACTAATCTTTATACTGCTTATGTAAAATCAGATTCTTCTTTGTTTGAAATCAACCCGGTTTTAAAAACGAGTGATAATAAAATAATGGCTGTTGATGCTAAAGTAACAATAGACGATAACGCGTTATTTAGACATAAAAATTATGTTGATTTACGTGATGTACGTGAGGAGAGTGCTATTGAGGTTGAAGCTGGAGAACTTGGTTTAAACTATGTAGATCTTGATGGTAACGTTGGTTGTATGGTTAACGGTGCTGGTTTAGCTATGGCAACAATGGATTTAATAAAACAAGCAGGTGGAGAACCAGCTAACTTTTTAGATGTTGGAGGTACAGCTGATGCTGCTCGTGTTGAAGCTGCATTTAAAATTATATTAAAAGATCCTGCTGTAAAGGCTATTTTAATAAATATTTTTGGAGGTATTGTGCGTTGTGATCGTGTTGCACAAGGTGTAATTGATGCTTACAAAAACATGGGAACTATAAACGTACCAATTATTGTGCGTCTTCAAGGAACAAATGCAGATATTGCAAAAGAGTTAATAGATAACTCTGGATTAGATGTAATGAGTGCAACTGAGTTTCAAGAAGCTGCAGATAAAGTACAACAAGTATTGTCGTAAAAAATGTATGTTATGCTAAATTTTTATTAGCATATTAATTATTTAAGATAAAAAAAAGAGCAACAATTATTTGTTGCTCTTTTTTTCTGTCGTTTTTTCTCCTTTTTTTGGCATGGGACCTCTAAGATGAATTACTAAGCCATTTAAGAAATTACGAAGTATTTGATCTCCACACTCCATATACTTTGGGTGATCTTCTCTCCTGAAAAAAGCACCTAATTCACTTTTAGAAATTCTAAAATCTACAAGTGCTAGAATTTTTACAATATCATCATCTCGCAGTTTTAGGGCCACTCTTAATTTTTTTAATATATCATTATTTGTCATAGTTCTTATAGAATGTTATTTAATATATGTATTTCATCGATTTTTATTTTTGACTTTATCAAAACTAACGTTTAATTAGATTATGTAAAGATACCGTAATTGTTAGTTTTTAGTATTATTTTTATGTTAGAATAAAAAATATATAACATACTGGTTGTTAGTGTTTTATGTATTTTATTTATGTTTTAATTTAAAAATTAAAATTGATAAAGTGCAAATATTTTAGTTCAATAAAATCAAATTATTGACGAAATCGCTAAAAATTACGATTAAATACGTACTGTTTTTCGATAAGTTACATTATATCTACGATTATTAAAAGTCTCTTCTGTGTAACTTTATATTGTAATTAATTGATCCCTAAAGTATGGTAAATAGAGTAGAAAAATTGAGCCTTTTGTCAGAAATGATTGCTTTTGCTAAATATGATAAAGATATTAAGCGAATAGAGTATAATTTCTTACTTGGTGTAGCTAAGCAATTAGATATTTCTCGTGAAGATTTTGAGTATTTATTGGAAAACCCAGTAACTTATACTCATTTAAAATCTCATAGCGAGAGAATAGTTCAATTCCATAGATTAGTTTTACTATTAAATATTGAACAAGAGAACAATGAAGATAATAATTCTACCGGAGTTATAAAACTTTATAACTTTGGATTGAGAATGGGATTAAGTCACGAGTCTATAACTAAGGTATTATATTTAATGGAAAGTTTTCCAAATAAAATAGTACCGCCAGATGTTTTGATTGATATTTTCAAAACACAATATAATTAAATTAATTTTTAGATTTTTTTAAAAAATCAAAATCTGTATTCATTACAATTTACAAATAGAAAATTAGTAAAAAGCTAAAAGTTTAAACTTTTAGCTTTTCTAATTTATTTTGGTAGCTTTTAATCTCGTCACGCAATTTAGCAGCTACAATAAAGTCTAAGGCTTTTGCAGCTTCTTCCATAAGTTTACGCCTTTCTCTAATTTTCTTTTCAAGCTCAGGCTTACTTAAATATTCACTTTCTGGTTCAGCAGCTTTTAAGGCTTCCAATTCATAACTGTAAGTACTTACAGAATTTTTAGAAAGTACATTATCTAAACTTTTATTTAAAGCTTTTGGTACTAAATTGTGTTTTGTGTTATATGCAATTTGCTTTTCTCTTCTGTACTCAGTTTCATCTATAGTTTTTTGCATGCTTTTGGTAATTTTATCTGCATACATAATAGCCTTCCCATTTAAGTTTCTAGCAGCTCTACCAACCGTTTGTGTGAGTGAACGTGCAGATCTTAAAAAGCCTTCTTTATCGGCGTCTAAAATGGCTACAAGAGACACCTCTGGTAAATCTAATCCCTCACGAAGTAAGTTTACCCCAACCAATACATCAAATAAGCCCTTACGTAAATCTTGCATAATTTCAACTCGCTCTAAAGTATCAACATCACTATGTATATAGCGGCAACGTATTTGAATTCTATCTAAATATTTAGTTAGCTCTTCTGCCATACGCTTAGTTAATGTTGTAACTAAAGTACGTTCATCTTTTTCAACACGTTGTTGGATTTCTTCAATTAAATCATCAATCTGATTTAAACTAGGGCGTATTTCTATAATAGGGTCTAATAATCCAGTAGGACGAATAACTTGTTCTACATAAACACCATCCGATTTTTGTAACTCGTAATCTGCTGGTGTTGCACTTACATAAATAACTTGATTTTGTAGGGCCTCAAATTCTTCGAATTTTAACGGTCTGTTATCCATTGCAGCAGGTAACCTAAACCCATATTCTACTAAGTTTTCTTTTCTGCTTCTATCACCTCCATACATGGCATGAACTTGTGAAACAGTAACATGGCTTTCATCAACAACCATTAGAAAATCTTCAGGAAAATAGTCTAACAAACAGAAAGGTCGTGTTCCTGGTAATCTGCCATCTAAGTAACGCGAATAGTTTTCAATACCAGAACAATAGCCTAATTCACGAATCATTTCTAAATCAAATTCCGTTCTCTCTTTAAGTCTTTTTGCTTCTAGATGTTTACCAATTTCTTTAAAATAATCATGTTGTTTTACCAAATCGTCTTGTATCTCCTTTATTGCACCTTGAAGTACATCTGGCGAAGTAACAAACATATTCGCAGGGTAAATGTTTAATCTATCATATTTTTCTACAACCTCATTCGTTTGAATATTAAAAGATTCTATATCTTCAATCTCATCTCCAAAAAAATGAATTCTAAAAGCATCATCAGCATAGCTCGGAAAAATATCAACCGTATCTCCTTTAATTCTAAAATTACCATGTCTAAAATCTAATTCTGTTCTTGAGTATAAACTTTGAACTAATTGATGTAATAACTTTGTTCTAGAAATGATTTGATCTCTTTCGAGAGTAATTACATTTTTTTGAAATTCTACAGGGTTTCCAATACCGTAAAGACAAGAAACTGATGCAACTACTAAAACATCTCTTCTTCCAGAAAGAAGGGAAGATGTTGTACTTAATCGCATTTTTTCTATTTCCTCATTTATTGATAAATCTTTTTCTATATAAACACCAGAAACAGGTATGTATGCTTCAGGTTGATAATAATCATAGTATGAAACAAAGTACTCAACAGCATTGTTTGGAAAAAACTGTTTAAATTCTGAATATAACTGAGCAGCTAAAGTTTTGTTATGTGCCAAAACTAATGTTGGTCTTTGCACTTCTTCTATAACATTTGCAACAGTAAAGGTTTTTCCTGAGCCAGTTACACCAAGAAGCGTTTGGTATTTTTCTTCTGAATTAATACCATTAACAAGTTGTTTTATAGCCTTTGGCTGATCGCCAGTAGGTTTAAATTCCGATTCAATTTTAAACTGCATTTTACAAAATTACGTAAAATTTATGTGCTATCGTTTTAAAGTGAAATGACCAGAAAATTTTCTGCCATCTTCAAGAAAAACTTTAAACCAATAATCATCAGTAGATAAAATATTACCATTAAAAGTACCATCCCATCCAGCATCTTTTACCAGTAATTGTTTTACTAATTTTCCGTAGCGATCAAATATTAAAATAGTACTGTTAGGCTGTATACGTTCATCTACACCTTGTATTTTCCATAAATCATTTATACCGTCACCATTTGGTGTAAAATATTTGGGATACCCAATTACTGAAATAATGAGTGTTGAAACACCGCAAATATCATCTTTTACATGAATGGTGTAGAAACCTGGCTTTACATAATTAAAAACAGGTTCTATTTGGTAGTTAATAAATGTTGAGCCTTCTTCTTGTAAAGCATATTCATAATCTCCCATGCCTAAATTGGTGGTATCAATTGTTACGGAGTTGTTTTCAGAAAGATCAATAATGGTTACATCTTCTTGGTTAATAGTAGCTTGTTCTGAGGCATCAACAAATACAGTTCTTGTTCTTGTACAACTTGTGCCATCTGTTTTAGTTAATGTGATAGTATATGTGCCTGCTGTAGAGACCGATATAATTCTATTGTTAGACACAAATTGATTTGTGATTGTTCCATCTAAACTCGTCCAAAGCCATTCATAGTCAAAAGTTTCAGAGGTATTAGCCTCAAATGGTTCCAATTCAATAGAAAATGTAGGATCTGAAGAACATACAAGCCTTGGTGTTTCTACTGTAAATTCGGGTAATTGGTTTACAGTAAAATTAATACTTGTAGAAGCAGTACATGTTATATTATTTGGATTTACAACTTTTACATAAATTGTTTGATTTTGAGATACAAGTGGATTTGGTAAACGAGATTGATTGATTAAACGATTATCATTTTCATCTGTATAATCATAATATATTTCCATACCAATTTGAGTTCCTAAAATAGTACTTGTAATTAAAGAAGTATCGAACGGGAAAAAGCCATCATCATCAATATCTCCTGCACTTCCATCACATACAATTTGTTCTGGAATTGAATTGGCATATGGTTGCTCATCTACTATAAATGATAAGGTAGTTTCATCATAGCATGGACCATCTAGAGCTGTCGTTAAGTTGTTAGTAACTCTAATAGTTATGTTTTGAGTTTCTGTTAGAAAAGGGTTTGGTAACGGACTTGGTAGAGGCGTTCCTGTTTCATCAAAATAAGAAATTGTAAAATCTGCAGGGTTTTGAGTTCCTAATACATCACTCTCAACTTGTAAGGTGTTAAAAGGGTAAAAGCCATCTGTATCATCATCACATTGCCTATCAATACTTACTGTATTAGCTTCTGGTAGAGCTTCTACATTTAGTAGAACATGAGCACCTAGGCCTAAGCAGTCGTTAGAGATGGCACTATCAATTCTAACATATATAAATTGAGAACCAGGGTATCCAATATTTCTGTAATTTGATGGGTCTGTGATTTCATTTATTTCGGCTAGTGCATCTGCTTCGTTTCTATAATATCGTGGTGGTAAAATAGTTTGTCCTGGAGGTATAAAGCTAATAATAGATGATGTAACACTACTAAAATCAAAACTAGAGATGCCATCTCTGTCATCATTATTTGTATTGTTATTACCATTAATATCTAGAAAATCATCACATTGGCTAAAGTTTACAACAAAAGTTGGCGGAATTACAGTTGTAGAAACATTAAGTTGTATTTCCGATATGGAAGCACAACCAAATTGTGATTCTACACGCGCCCAAATCACATCAGAACTTATAGTTCTATTCTCAAAATTGGTAGGGTTGTTAATATAATCGGGGCTGGTTATATCTCCAGAAATAGCAGCAGCTTGTGTTACATAATAAGAGAAGTTTTCATTAACTGCGTTTGTTGAAATCTCGTTATTTGCTTCTGTTAAATTAAAAGGACTAAAACCTAGTGTTGTAAGATCATCATCATCACATTGAATTAAAATAACAGGTGAATTTATAATAGGTATTGGATTTACTGTTAGTTCAATGACATTAGAATATAAACCACAGCTATTGCCATTTCTATCAATTTTTACTCTGTAATTTAAAGTATTGAAACTTAATGGTGTGTTTGTAATATTTAAACTTGCTGTTTGTGAATCACTATAATTAACATTCTCCATTATAGTGTTCCATGAAATGCCATCTGTGCTTACTTCCCATTGATAATTTTCAGCTTCAGTTGAAACTACAAAAATTGAAGTACTTGCGGCTTCACATGCAGTAGTGTTTAATGGTTGTGTAGAAATAGCCAAAGGAGCAAAAATAAGATAGTCTGCGTTTGGTAGAGTGTACCCATCACTTGCATTATTAACCAGTCCTGAAGCATTAGTAGTAGCAATAGTATCTCCTAAAATTGTATCATTATTACCATCAGAAAATCCAGCTTCAATAACATCACTACAACCATCACCATCACTATCTGGATCTAAATACGAAAAGATAGTATCATTGTCTAAGTCATTTAGAGTATAACCAATTTCGTTACTGTCTGGAGTAGTTTCTGCATTGTCTGTCCATCCATTTACCCCAAAACTAGGGCTGTCGTCTATACCGTTTAAATCGGTGTCGGATAATATTCCTAATTGACCTGTTTCAATCAAATCATATATACCATCGTTATCGCTATCTAAGTCATAAAAATCTAGAATAGTATCATTATCAGAGTCAACCGGGGTATCAGAAATATTAAAAACATCATCTAAACCATTAAAATCAACATCAGTAAATGATAATGTAACCAGTCTTCCTTGGTTTTCAATACTATCTGGTATTCCATCATTATCACTATCTAAATCAAATGCGTCTTTTACACCATCTAAATCATTATCGTTTTTAAAACAAGTAAGAGATATGTTTCCTGTGAAATTTGATGTTGAAGTTGTGTTTTCTAAATTATGAATAAATGAAAAACCTTCTACTTGATTGGCTAAAAACTCGTAAGGTGTAACACCTGTTGGAGTAGGGTTTATTTTAAAGTGTATTTCTGATCCAGAAATTAAAGAAATTCCTGATTCAAAAACACCATCAAAGTTTGAGTCTACTAATAGGCGATTATCGGTATTAACAAGCGTAATATTTTTATTAACTGGTAAAATTTTTGCAATGAAAAACTCACCATCTATACTTGTATGTGTTGTTGTAATATCTTCTGAAAACTTAACGTTAACAGATTCTGTAAAAGATAAGTTATATGTGTTGTCGCCTATAGTAGTTGCAGGAATAGTACTTATAATGTTACCAGTATCTGTTAAACTAACAGAACTTGTACCTGTAGTTGATCTATTAATTATAATATTATTAGTAGCTAGGGATGTACTTGTTGTACCATCTTCAAACCTTAAAATTGGTGGTCTTGTGTTAGATAAATCCATAATCACATTTCCTTTTGATTCAGTACAATTTAAAATACCATCATTATCATTATCTATATCAATATTATCAATAATCCCATCATTATCTCTATCATCTGGGCAAACACTTATGGGTATTTCAATAGATTCTAATTCTTCCCCTGTACATGTTATAACACCTATTAATTTGTATTTACCAGGTATTGTAGGCGTAATTTTTGATGTAGTAATCATTAAATCAATAAAGCCAGTACCTGAGCCATCATCAAAAAGCCATTTAAAACTATCAAAATTTTCAGTATTAGCTGCTTCTAAAGTTATATTGGGAATACAATTTCCTAAGGTTACAAATTGTGTGTCAAAATTTATTTCTGGAGCAGAGGGGAAGCCAGAATAAAAACTACCAGATGTTGCGCTACCGTTATAATTAAAATAAGCACAATATAATTCGTCATCACTTTGTACAGAAATATTACCGTTAAGACCTTTTACTTTATAAGTAATATAATCTGGTTTTCCGTCAACAGCATTTGGGGTAACACCAATTGGGTTACCATTTATAGTAACAGTTGCTCCAACTTTTGTTACAACAGTAATACCGCCAGAATAATTTGTGCTGCCTATATTATTTATATTGGCAATATTATCTAAATTACCACGTGTTTCACAACTTAAAGGAGGGACAAAAAACAATCCTTGATTTGCTTCACTAGGTGCCCCGCTATTGCCAAGTCCGCCAACACCTTGGTATGCAAAAACTGGTTGAGAGGTTTGAACATACATATTACCATTAGTATTGTATTGGTTACCTTCAATGTTATAATATTCACCAGCATTTATGGTTGAAACTGGAGGGTTTCCGTTTATGCTAATAGAGGTATTATCAGTATGAGCAACAATTAAAACATTTTCCCAAGCATTATCTCCATCTCCTTTTACAAATATATATTCTGTTCCAATTTTTGATGCACCAACAATTTGATCGATACCATAATCTCTTCCATTACCAGTACCAAAACTACCATTTGTTGAGCCACAATTAACCACAATAGGTTTATCAGATTCTACTAAACAACCAATTAAGCCATCTTGATTTATTGTAGCATCTGTACAATTTGTAGCAATAGTATAACTTTCTCCTTCGTTTAGTGTAGTGTTTATGGGCGTTGTTCCTGAGAAATTTTTTATTATTAAACCTGCTGGTAGGTTGCTAAAGTTAATTTGTGTATTGTCTTCAGTAGCCATTACTGATACAAAATTTAAATAATTATCTTGAGGGTTTCCATTGGTATAACTACCCACTCTAAAAGTAGTGCCAAGTGCAGAGAGTCCTTTGCTAACAAGTGCGCCAGCTTGGGCACCACCACCTGCGTTCATTCTAACAGAAACATAAATTGGTACATCAGCTTCAATTATATACCCTTTATCATTTTTAACCAGACTTGTTTCATCTGATGGTAAAAATAACTGCCCGTTACCGCTACCAATAGCTATTTGCTGAGGTGTTGCATTTGATACGACACCTGTAATATAGCTTGATATAGGTTGTCCTACTGGAATGACAGTATAAGAAATAGTAGAATTACTAGGAGTTGATAAATATAAATATTGGTCTTCTGGATTTGCATTACCAAAAGAGGCACTTGTTAATGGTGGGATATAATGTTTTTTGCTTAATTGAGAATATCCTTTAAAACCAAACGATATTATTAGAATAAATAAACAATGTTTTAAAAGTAAAATCTTTGGTATTATTTTAAACATAAGGATTAAATCTAATTAATATCGAAATACTAAAATATAATATTTAAATATTATTAGACTTGTAATATCCCTAAAGGTTTAATTTTTAAGTTTAAAGCACTTTAATAACTCTTTTTCTAATTATTATAAAAAGTCTATCTTTTTAAAGTAAAGTGACCTCTTATATTAAAAGACTCTCCATTTTGAATAATATCTGCTGAAAACCAATAATCATCAGAAGGCATATTTTGACCATTATAAGTACCATCCCAGCCAGCAGAATTATAAGGAAGCATTTTCATTAATTTACCATACCTATTGTATATGTAAACTACGGTTCCTGGTAATTGATCTGCTCCAACAATATGCCAAGTATCATAAACATTATCATTGTTAGGTGTTACAAATTTTGGAATATCAAAAACAAAAACTTCTTTAGAGACATCCATACAGCCATTTAAATCTCTTACTGTAACTATATGTTCGCCAAAAGAAACATTATCAAAAATATTTGATGTTTGTGGTTCACCTCCATCTAAAATAAAAACATAATCTCCTATTCTAGAATTGTTTATTTCTACTGTTATACTATTTGGGTCTGCAAAATCAACTGTAGGGGTAATTATTATTTCAGCTTCATCAGACGGTATTACATTAAAATTGTGGGTATTAGAACAGTCGTTTCCAATTATATTTGGTCTATTTACAGTTACAAAATAACTTCCAGCATCTGCAGGATTAATAGTTATTTGAGAGGTTGTCTCTCCTGTAGACCATAAGTAAGTGTCACCCGTAACACCTGTATCTGCAATAACAATTACTGGCTCATCATTACATAAAGGTACAATTTCATTAATAGGAATTATGGGAAGTGTATTAACTCTTAAGTTAAATTGAGTATTACTATAGCAACCTGTAGTATTATTTTCGAGTCTAACATATATGGTTTCTCCATTTGTAGATGAATACATGTTTGGTAAAGCATCCGTTTTGTTTTCGGCATTATTTAATGTGTCATAATGTGTGATAGAATAATTTGAAGGGCTAAGACCTCCTAGAATGATGTTATTATTTGCAGTTAAATCAAAATTTTGAATACCATCATAATCATCATCACAGTTTGCTAAATCTGGAGGTGTATTAGCTATTGGGTTTTCGTTTATTTGTAAAATGAAAGATGTGATTATTGGACAATTAGTTGCAATATCTGAAACTCTTATGAAAATTTCATGACTACTTGCCGAGTAATTAAATGTGCTACTCAAAGGTGAAGTATTATTTTCTGCATCATTTAGGTTATCATGATAAGAAATATTAACTATTGAAGTATCATCAACAACCAATGTATTTACTTCCAATAAATCATATGTATTGGTATCATTATCACAAATGGTAATAGTACCAATTGTATTTATTGAAGGAGGTAAGTTTACTATTAATTCTACTGGAATTACATTATAGCATCCGGTTAAGTTGTTAGCTACTTTTATATAAATAGTTTTTGCTGTTGATTCGAAACTTGATGGATTTGTAATTTCATTTGAATTGTCTAAACCATCATTTGGATTTATATCGGTTTCATTTTCAAAATAATTTATTGTTAAATTACTTTTTACACGATCTAAAACTTCAAAATCTGTTGTTTGAGTATCAATATTATAAAATGTTAAATCGAAAGTTGCAATACCATCAGAAGCTGGAGCACATTCTGTTATAGATGGATTACCAACAAGCACATCAGGAGCTGCTACAATATTAATGCCTAGTTCTTCAACAACATAACAAAATGAAGCACTACTTTCAATTCTTACATAAATACTTTGTGGGTTACTAACATTTGTATAATTTGCTGGAAGTGGGCTAACATTATCTTCAGCGTTTTGAGGTGTTAAATGAAAAGTTATATTTAGAGTATCTGGTGATGTTGATTGGATTTCGTTAGCTTTTTCAGCTAGGTCAAATTCGTTTATACCATCATTACTTGCATCATCACAAACTAAAAAATCTATTATAGGGTCGTAAATAGGGTCTGGGGCAACTTGAATTTCAATTGCACCTGTGTTAAAACAAGTAGCATCAGTAATATTTTGCACTCTAACATATATAGTTTTAGAATCTGAGTTATATGCAACAGTTTTATCAATAGCATTAGCTAAATTTCCATCTGTAGCGTCAATCTCATTTTCAAAATAATATACTTCTTTACCAGTTTGTCCGTTTAAAATGTCACTATCTGTTTCTGATAAAATGAAGTCAGCAAAACTATCACCATCATCCTCACAGACTTGAAAAATAATATCGTTTTGTATTATTGGTTCTGTATTTATTATGGCTTCAAATGATACAATTGTGTAGCAACCAGTAGTACTAATAGCATCTTCAATTCTAATATAGATTGTTTGAGTGTTTGAATTGTAAGCGCTTCGGTCTGAAACTGGAATTGCATTTGCAATAACATTATTATCTGCATCATCAAATGATGTGAAAACATCAATATTTAAACCAGATCTGCTAGAAACAGCTTCATCAATTTTATCTTCAAGATTGATAATATAAAATCCATCTTGGTCATTATCACAAATAATTTCATCTGTGGGCTCTGTACTTGTTGGTGCAACTAATACCTCAATTTGAAATGGGTTAATAGTTGAACAACCTGAATCTATACTTTCAATACGGGCATATAAGGTTTCAATGGAGTTTGTGTTGTTGTAAAAAGGTGGTAATTGGTTTGCTGTATTATTACTTTGTGCATCAGCATTATTTGAAAAATACGTAACTGTAAAATTAGTATTTCCTCCTGTAATAGTATCATCAATGGAATGAAGATCTATACTTGCAACACCATCATCATCGTCATCACAATAAGGGATAGTAACATTACCAAAGATTAAAATTGGGTTTACTAATAATGTGATTTCTGTAGTTTCAAGGCATCCGCCACCTTCAATAGTTACATATAAAACCTGTGGGCTTACTGCAGCAAAAGGCGTAGTTTTATCTAATTCATTAGTAGTGTTGTCTCTATCGTCTTCAGTTTCATAAAATGTAACTGTAATTGCTTCTGGTAAATCATTTGCAATAAAAGTTTCAATAGTATTTAAATCAAAATCTAATGTGTCTGTACTATCATCATTAGTGTCACATAGTGCAAAATCTCCAGTATCTGTTCCTGTTAATAGTAAATTGGTGTGAATTTCAAATGGGACTATAGTGGCACATCCAGTTATGTCGTCTTCAATTCTTAAATAAATGGTAGCAGAACCAGGTTCTGTTATTGCATTTGCGTATTGATAATTTGTTTCGTCTGCTATGACGTTTGTATTCATTTGGGCATCATCAAATGTCGTATGAAATGTTGTAGAAACACCTGTTAATCCATTTAATATATTGCTAATCACTTCAGTTAAATCAAAAGAAGCTTCACCATCTAAATCTCTATCACATGCATCAATATATTGAGTATCTCTGTTAACAATTGGGCTAACTGTTATTTCAACATCTAATTGAGTAGTTGTTGTACAACCTGTAAGAGTATCAACAATTCTAACATATACTATCTCATTAGGTGTATTAGTGTTTATGTATGGTGTTGGTATAGGGTTGTTTCCTGTAGTTGCATCTATAGGGTTGTAGTGATAAGTAACAAAAAGATTTGTTTGTCCAGATGTTATTTCATCATCTTTTAAGGTTAAATCTATAATAGCAAAACCATCGGCATTATCATCACCATCACATACTTCTAATGGAGTTGGAGTTACAATACTAGGCAATGAATTAACAATTAAGTTAAAAGTTGTATATGAAAAACAATCACTATCTGAATCTTGAACTCTAACAAAAATTGGTTGCGGGTTTAGTGTGTTTGTTATTGGTGTAGTTATAGGGTTTAAATTTAATCTTGCTTCATTGTCTGAATAGTGATAGCTAAAGGAATAATTTGTAAAAGGTACATTTGCAATAACTTCAATATCTTTTGTCGATAAATCAAAAGTTTCTGTTTCATCACCACTTGAATCATCACATAATTCATAATCAGTTATGGGATCCATAGGTTCTTCTGTATTAAGAACAACCACTATTTCATCTTCTTCGATACAATTAGTGCCATCTACGGGAACTGAAGCTTCAACACGATAGGTTCCGTCTTGTACCGCAGTATAAGTTGGTCCCACAGCACCAGTAATTAAAACATCATTTAAATACCAAGCATAAGAAACAAGGGGATTTTCTAAATCTGCATCTAAAGTTGTAAAACTGGCACAAGTAGTTAAGTCTTCTCCTAAATCTAAAACTCTAAAACTATCTCCTTCAATAAATACAGCAGAATCAAAAGTACCATCTGTTTGGTCGGCTATTATTAATTTAATATGGTAAGTAACATTAGGTTGTATAGAGCCCGTAGCTGTTAATACTGTTGTTCTACCATTGTAATTTGTGTCTCCTAAATTATAACCTTGAAAATATTGATCGTTTTGAGCTGGACAAACTCCAAAAATTTCATCATGTATTGTATTTGTATTTACAGGAGTAGTGGTTCCGGGTATTAAAGCTATATTTTGGTAAGGGTCTGTGGTTCCTGCTTCTCTTATTAAAAAAACAAAACCATCTGAAAATTGACAAGGGTTAATACCAAAATATTCTTCTGATGCCAATAAATAATTAAATTGAAATTGATTTGAAATTGAAGTAAAATCAAATTCAATAGAAGTTGCATTAACAGTATTTGTAATTCCTAAAGCTGTTTCTAAATCTGGATCTGTTCCCCAAGTGTTAGACCCTTCACTTAAAGTTGGTGTTCTTTCTGCGTTACCACCAGATGTTGCTCCACCTGTAGATAACATGATGCCATTTTCAAATGGGAAATTAGAACTTCCTCTTTCAAAATAGGCATAACTTGCAAAGCCACTTGTGGCTCCATTAACCGATGAATTTATATTTGTAATATTAACACAACCATTAACTAAATTGTCTTCTATTAATGGTTGTAAGGCTACAGTATCATCAATAGAAATTTGTTGTGAAAACACAAAATTACTATTGAAAAAAAGTATAAGTAATATGAAGTATATATATCTCATAACTTGTAGGCGCTTTCTAGTTTGTTCATTATTAGTTTCAAATACAATCAGTTGGGGCTAATTTGGGTTGAAAAATAGATATTATTTAGATGAAACGCAAAAAAAATCGGATAAAATGCATTTTTTTCGATGTTCTACATTTTTATTTTAGTTTATTAGTGCAAAATGATTTTTATAAACCCTACCGTCTTGCAATTTGATAGTAAACCAATAATCGTCGTTAGGTAATTTAATACCATTTAAATTTCCGTTCCAGCCTTCACCTTCAGGGTCTAATTCTTTAATTAATTTTCCAAACCTATTAAATATTTGAATTTTAGTTTGAGATTGAATACTATTAGAAATACCATAAACTTGCCACGTATCATTAACCCCATCGTTATTGGGTGTGAAAAATTTAGGGAATCCAATAACTGATGCTATTTCATTTACAACACCACAATCGTTTTTTATGTCTCTAACTAATACGTTGTATATACCAGGAAAAACATTTTCAAATAAATTGCTTTCTTGGTATGGTTTAATAGTATTATTGTTTTCATCAACTAAACTATATTGATAAGTTCCTTCTCCTGTAACGAAAACAGTTATAGTATTATTTTCTGAAGCATCTTTTATGTTGAATGGTGTTGCGCTAAAACTGGCAATATTTGAAGGTTTTACAGTAATAGTTCTAAAATTAGAGCAATTATTTGTGTCTGTAACCGTAACGGTATATGTGCCAGGAGCATTTATCATGGTTTCATAGGTATTATCACCAGTAGACCAATTGTAAGTATAATTATTTGGATTGTCATTTAGTACTGCTGCATCAATTGTAATAGTGTTGGGGAATTCATTTAAACAGTAGTAAATGATATCTTCTGTTTTAATATCTGGTAAAGGAAAAACATTAAGAAACACTTGACTAATTCCGAAGCAGTCATTTGCATTTTCAACACGAGCATATATGGTTTGTAAATAAGGATTGGTGTTTGTAAAGGTTGTACTTAAAGGGTTTTGTTCTAAAACCGAATCACTAAAAGTAGCATAGTAAACAATAGTTAGTCCGCTTGGTAATCCACTTAAAATATCACTATTAGCATTACTTAAATCAAATTCATGAAGACCATCTTCAATTCCATCATCATCACAAAATGTAAGATATGCGTTATTAGAATCTGTTGCTGTTACATCCAGAGTTAATTCAGAATCATTTGTGCAACCTGTAATAGTATTAGTTACTTCAACAACTATAATTTGAGGGTTTTCAGTACTATAAAATGAGTCGCCATTAACTTCATTTGTTTTTGCCGAATCTGTGAAAAACTTTGTAGATCTTTCTGCAACACCTCCGGTAATTAAATCATTTGCTTCATTTAAATTAAATTGAGCTAATCCATCAGCCAAACCATCTTCATCACATTGTATTAAAGTATAATCAAAGCTTTCTGGTGCTTCATTTATTACTAAGTTTAATGTGGTTATACTTCTACATTTAGTGTTAAAAGCATCTTCAATTCTTACAAAAATCTGTTGATTAAATGGGATTGAATTATAATATAAATTTGGAAGAGCACCAGAATTATTCTCAGCATCAGATTTTGATGTAAAGTATGAAACGTTAAAGTCTGCAGGAGTTTGTCCGTCTAATATCTCATCATTTTTAGATAACAAATCGAACATAACACGTCCGTTTTTATTATCGCCATCATCTAAATTATCACATGATATGAAGTCTGTAGGTTCAATAAAATCTGGACCTAAATTTGCTTTTAATTGAAATTCTGTTAATTCAAAACAACCTGTAGTATCGTTTGTAATTCTTGCATATATAGTTTGAGGGTTTCTTATATTTCTGTAGGGGCTAGGCAAGGGGTTAATGCCAATATTAGCATCGCTTGCTGTTTCATGATACGTTACCGATATACCAGTTTGACTTCCAATAATAGTAGAAGTATTATCAGCAATATTAAAGTCTACAAAACCATCTGGAACAGGTGTTGCATCATCATCACATTTCTCTAAATTTAATGCTATGCCAGATGTTTCAGATTCGTCTGAAGGAGGTTCGGAAAATGTTGCAGTACCAGTCCATTCTAAACTAAAAGGGCTATTACCAATTGGTCTGTCTATAACAATAAAATAAGTTTCGCCAGCAAGAACATCTAGCCATTTTACAAAGCTATTGCCATCGGCTCCTGGGCCTTCTGCCACATCAGTTTCGGTACTATTCATTCCAGTTAAATTACTTCTTGAGCCAGAAGCTATAGGGTTGGTTGTAGAGCATCTTATAGTGCTGCCAACATTTCCACAATCTACATTTGGGCCAAATACAAAAAAATCATAATCTTCATTTATATCTGTACTATTTGGGGTTAATGTAAATCCTAATGTACCGCTAGAAACCAATTTAACCTCAAGCCAAACACTATTGTTTTCATTACTTTGGCATGAATTTTCGAATTCTCTAATTCCTGAACCATTAACATCTAAACTAATATCTGAATTTCCACATGCAATTACTGAATTTACACAATCAGTAGGTTCTTGTGATAGTGCATAATTTGAATATAATGCAACTATAAAAAAAGGAATATACTTTAAAAGGACTTTCAATTTATTAATATTTAAGTGTAAAGTGATTTTTATAAATTCTGCCATCTTGTAATTTTACAGAAAACCAATAATCATCTGCTGGTAGTTTTTTACCATTTAGAGTGCCATCCCAACCAATTTCAGTTGGTAGTATTTGTTTTAAAAGTTTACCAAATCTATCGTATATATGAACTTTTGAATTGGGTTGAAATAATTCTGAAACTCCTAAAACTTGCCAACTGTCATTAATTCCATCATTATTCGGGGTGAAAAATTTTGGAAACCCGATTACTGAAACTTGCATGTCTGTAATACCACAATTGTTTTTTATGTCTTTAACTGAAACATTATAAATGCCTGGGTATACATTTTCAAAATAATTACTGTCTTGATAATCCTTTATAATATTATTGTTATTGTCAATTAAACTGTATTGATAAGTGCCTTCACCAGTAACATAAACAGTTATTGTATTATTTTGAGTTACATCTTCAACTTTAAAGGCTGGTGTTTCAAAAGTTGCAATATTAGAAGGTAGAATTGTAATTGTTCTATTTTTTGAACAGCCAAAAGCATTTGTTACAGTAACATTGTAAGTTCCAACTTCATTTATTTCTGTTTGGTAGTTGGTATCTCCATTAGACCAATTATAAGTGTAATTACTTGGTGCATCATTAACCAATGCGGCATTAATTGTTATAGTGTTAGGGAACTCATTTAAGCAATAATACACAGAGCTTTCAGTTTCTATATTAGGTAATTCATGAACAGTTAATAGAATGTCACTAATTCCATAACAATTGTTTTCATTTTCAACACGCGCATATATGGTTTGAGAATAAGGAGTAGTGTTTGTATACAAATTATTCAATCTATTAGTTTCTAGAAGTGCATCGTTATAAGTTTCATAATAAGAAATGTCTAATCCTTCTGGTAAGCCGTCAAGAATAATACTTTCAGCATCATTTAAATTAAAATTATAAAATCCATCTTCTGTACCATCATCATCACAATTTATTAACTCTGTATTATCAACATTTGTTGCACTTACTTCTAAAGTTAATTCTGAAAAACTACTACATCCAGAAATATCATTAATTACTTGAACATATACAGTTTGCGGGTTTGTTGAATTAATAAAAAAATCGCCATCAACCTCAAAGACACGAGTAGGGTCTAGATAAAATTTTGTTGATCTATCTGGTATGTTACCTGTTAAAATATCGTTCGCTTCATTAAGATTAAAAAAGGTAATACCATCGGGAGTCCCATCTTCATCACATTGTAATAAGGTGTGATTGAATGCATCTGGATTTGGTGTGAAATTTACAAAGGCTTGGCCTTCTAAAATACAATCGCCATTATTTGGTTCAATTATTAACTCATAATGCCCAGCATCAAATATTTCTAACTCAAAATTTGTTTCTGGTAATAAATTGCCATTTAAAGTCCAAGTGTAAGTAGCTCCTAAAATGTCATCGGCTGTTAAAGTGTACGATGATCCATCACAAATATCTAGATTAACTGAGCTTGATCCGTTTTTAATAATATCAATTTCAGTATTAAAAAAAGATGATATAAAAGGAGGTAGGCCCTGCGAAGAATTAAAAGGTGATAAACTAATTGCATTATGATTGTAATTACAACCATCTCCAATAACATTAGGATTTTCAATAGCCCCCAGATATGGTAAGCCTTGACTGTAAGTTGCACTAAGAGCTCTGTAAATTTTTCCATTTGGTCCTAGTTGTAAGCCGCCTCTGTATAATTGTCTTTCATCAACTATAAATGCAGATCCTGCTATATCTATATCTAGCAGGTTGTATTGTATTAATTTTGAGTTGTGATTAGAATAAATTTCGTTGTTTGCTGGGTTACTAAAGTCGAAAAAATCATTTGAAGCACTCACGTAAAGTAAATTACTGTTTGGAGAGAACTCTAGTCCGTAAGGTACATTAGCCGAGCCACTTATAAAAATAGCTTCTTGGTTACTTACAACACCTGTTGCAACATCAAAATCATAAATATATAAGCCTTGACTTGTATTGGCACATGCCATTTTAGTGCCATCTGGAGATAGCTTTAAATAACCTCTTACTTCGTCAATGTTAATAGGGAATGTTGAGGTTACAGACGTTGTATTTACACCGGTATCACTTACTTCAAAGGCATGAAACGTATTGTAAACATCACTAAGTCCATCTTCAGAGGCAAGTGTTAAAACCCATATGGATTCTGTAACACAATCTTTTAATACAGCTGTAATTTTTTCAGTACAATCTTGTAATAATTTTATGTTTTTATTAGTAACAGCCCCTAAACCACCATCTAATGTTATATCAACTTCAGAAAAATTTAAACCAAAATGACTTTCGCCAAAACCATGATTATCAACTGTAAATACGTAATATATGTTAGCGTCATTAGGTTTAGGAACAATGATAGCCGATTGTGTACTTGATGGATCTCCAAATAAGTTAGATCCATTACTCATTATATCGTGGTTTTTATTCCATATGGTAATACCATCAGTATAAAACAACAAATCACCAACATCGTCTGATATAGATGCACAACCTTCAAAAGTATTTAATTGACCATCGCTTAGTGAAGAAACTGTATTCCCAGTTAAGTCAAATTTTATACCACTATTATAACCAAAATACCAAGTAGAGGCTTCGTTTTGGGAGTAAGTATATAGCCCAAAAAGACTAATGATTACGAATAATACAGACTTTTTCATTTTTTAGTAGCAATAGCTACCAAAGATATCATAAATCTCGCTTTTTTAATAATCTATACGATAAAAAGATAAATAGGGCTGTCCAAGCAATTACTATAGCAAATTCGTACCAATGCACAGCATAATCATAGGCTAATTCGCCTTTATCGGGGAATTTTGTCATAGCTATTCTTTGAAAAGGTTGGTCTATTAATTTATACATAGATTTTAATGGAAAGAAATTTTGAATTTTTTCGGCCAATGCAACGTCCGATTGCCATGAAATTAAGCCAAAAGCAATCCATTCTGCTATAAATAAAATAAATAGGAAAGCTAGTGCAAATGCAGAGCGTTTTACCAACATTCCCAAAAACAAGCACAAACTAAAAAAGCCAATTAGTTTTAAAAAGTAAGCAAATAGAAATTCAATTTCACTAAAAATTATTGAAGCTTCGTTGTAACTTGAATAATATAAACCAATACAAAATGAAATTAAAGCAATAAGGATAGTTGATACTAAAGAGAAAAATACAATCGTGTAAAATTTAGAGAGTATAAATTCCTTTTTACTAAGTCCATCAATAAGGTTTTGTTTAATTGTTTTGTTGCTATATTCATTTCCAATCATGCTAACTACTACAATGGCAAAAAAGAATTTAAATTGAGATGCAAAAAACGTGGTTAAATGCCAAATAATTGGAAAATTAAAAATGCCTAATTCCCCTAGTTCTAAAGTAAAAAAACCAAAAACATTAATTTTTAAAGATGACAGTAAAATAACAAAGAATGGTAAAATAAACGATACAAATATGAGTATTTTACTTGTTCTATTTAGTAATAGCTTTTGTAGTTCTAAATTTAAAAGTCGAATCATTCTGGTTAGTTTTGGTTATTATCAGTTAATTGTAAAAATTGTTCTTCTAAACTTTCTTTACGTTGTACTAAATGGGTTAGGATGATACCTTGATCAAAAAGATATTTGTTAAAATCTTCAGATTTCATAGGCTCAGTCAAAAAAGCTGTTACTAAATTGTCTTGAATTTTAATTTTCCCAAATGACTTATGATTTTCTAATAATGTAACCAACTCATGTTCTTTATTAGACTTAAGCTCAAAAAAACCATGGCTCGAAATCATCTCATCAACTCGGCCAGAATATAATTTTACACCTTTACGAAGTACAACAACATGAGAGCATACTTTTTCAACTTCGTCTAATAAATGCGATGCTAACAAAATAGTAGTTCCTTTTGCTGCTATTTGCTTTATAATTTCTCTAATTTGATGAATACCTTGTGGGTCTAATCCATTTGTTGGCTCATCAAGAATTAAAATTTCTGGATCATTTAAAAGGGCAGAAGCTATAGCTAAACGCTGTTTCATGCCCAAAGAATATGTTTTAAACTTACTATCCTTGCGTTCTAGAAGACCAACTAATTCTAGTTTTTCGTCTATTTTACTAATACTAACACCTTTAATTTTGCATACTAGCTTTAAATTTTGAGTAGCCGTCATGTAAGGATAAAAATTAGGACGTTCAATAATAGCACCTACTCTTTTTAGGGCATCATGCGTTGAGATATTACCATCAAACCAATGAAAGTTTCCCTCTGTTTTATTAACTACATTAAGCACAATACCTAATGTAGTAGATTTTCCACTTCCGTTTGGTCCAAGAATACCATATACATTGCCTTTGTTTATAGTAAACGATAAATCTTTTACGGCTGTTAAATACCCAAATTTTTTTGTAAGGTTGTTTATTGTTAGTATAGATTCCAAGCTATATAGTTTTTTATACTAACTAAAGAAGTTAGCAAGGGTTAGTTATTAAAGTATGACGATTGTGTTTAAATTTTGTTACAACTATAATGATAAAAACGTTAAATTTGAATAAGTAAAAAGTTTATGCAAGATTTAAAAATATCAAAAAAGAAACCATCATTTCCTATAACTACTAAGTTACAAGATTATCTTTCTAAATATAATAGAAAGGTGAAAATCCCTATATTTTATGATGATTTACTTCGTTTTCAAGGCTCTATAGTTGTTTATGATAAAGATGATAACGATACATTATGGATTCGTGTTTATTATAACGAATTTGAAAGAGAAGAAATAGAATCTGCTTTAAAAAAAGTTTATACTATTTTTCATTCTGATGGTAATGAAAATATTATCCCTTTTTTAAGTGTTGATGCAATTGATTTTTGCACGTTTGGAAATTCAAAACCATTTAGAATTAAAATAAGGAATGTTTTAAATGATAACTCAACGTATTTTTATGTAAAAACTGCAGATGCTTCTCGGGTTTATGGCTTAGAATTAGAGCATATGTTGTCGCCTTATAATTTGAATTTTTTAGTTTATGAAAATACATTAATAGAGGAACATATTGCAGGTATTCCTGGTGATGAGTTTATAAAAAATATGTTACCTAATTGCAGTAAATCTGAAAAATCTCAAATTGCTAAAGAATTTGTGAAATTTAATGAACGTTGTATGATACGTATGTTAGGTGATATGAGATCGTATAACTACGTAATAGTACCCACTCATGATTTTGATAAAGTTGTGTACAAAATAAGAGCCATTGATTTTGATCAACAATCTTACGAAGGTAAATTTAATATTTACAGACCACAATTCTTTAAAGAGAATTATGAAATGGTTCAGTTAGTATCAAACAGTATTCAAAAATTATCTATTGATCAATATAAAACAGAAGAGCGTTCTATTTTAGTTAAACGACTTAAAAGTTCTCATATTAGAGCAGCGAGGTTGTTAGATTGTTTAGCATCTGATGAGATTGCTCCAAAAGAACACGTAGAACTGTTAAAAATGACCATTTTTGATTACACACACGATGTTAATTTTAAAAAGAGTAAAAATATGGGTGAAATCCTTAAATTCTCATTAGAGTTTTTAACGCGTAATTATGAAAATGTAAACTTAGAGAATTTAAGAGGCTAATTCCAGTTTTCGTTAAAATCTAAATCCTCATAATCATCTACATCTATACCGTCTTCAAATTCGTCAAAGTCGTCGTCTTCATCAGCTTCAAATAGTTTTTCTGGAGCCGTTTCTGGAACTTGCCCTTGAACAAACATAAGGTTAGGGTAGTCATTTCCTTCTGTTTCTTCAACAATTTCTGCTAATTCCACATAAAATGTCCACATACTCATAAAATCGTAAACGTATATAAGTTTGGTTTGTGCTTCATGTACAACACTATCTAATGATGTTTCATTCATTAATCGAGCAGAGCCATCATCACTTAAATCAAATAATGATATTTCTTCACCTTGTTCCCAAACATCGTTACTTAAATAGAATGATGCCATTTCGGTACCATCAAACCCGAAAGATTGAGTGATAATATTATGCAAATCTTCAAGTGTATCAGTTTCACGAATTTCTAAATCGCGAAATATATCTTCTTCCGTATCATTATCTAAAATAACTCTAAATCTGTATATCATCTATTGAAAAATTATGCTACAAAGGTAGCTTTTTTTATATTATTTAGTAAATCTGTGAAGTGTAAAAGTCATGGCGCTTAATAAGAAAAAAGCACCTATTTGATGCGCCACACCCAACCAAACTGGTACGTGTAACAGTATGGTTAATACACCAAGTAAAAACTGAATTCCAACAAGAATTACAAGTGCATTTATGCCTTTTAATTGATAAGGAGATGGGGTCATTTTTTTAGATTTCATAAAAATTGAAATTATAAAACCAACAACAATAAATGCTAAAATTCTATGAACAAATTGCACCCCACTTTTACCTTCAATAAAATTTTTATAAACAGGGTTTTGTTCTATATAAACAGTTTCATGAATAAACTTACCCTCATTCATCATGGGCCAATGGTTGTGAATAAAACCAGCGTCTAAGCCAGCTACAAAAGCACCATAAATTATTTGAATTATTAAAATTAATAGTCCCCATCTAATAAGATTTCTAAACGATATATTAATTTCTTTTTTCTTTACAGGAAACATTAAATCTAAAGCCACCCAAAAGGTAAAAGCGAATGTTATAAATGCGGTTGTTAAATGAGCTGCTAACCTATAATGGCTAACATCGGGATTATCAACTAAACCACTTTTAACCATATACCAGCCTAAAAAACCTTGAAAAGCACCAAGACATAATAAAAATAGTGCTTTTTTTATAGTTGGTTTAGTTAGTTGTTTGGTAATTAAAAAGTACAAGAAGGGAATTAAGAATACTAAACCTATAAACCTACCAATAACTCGGTGAATCCATTCCCAGAAATAAATGTCTTTAAAATCTTGAATGGTAAATTGATTGTTTAACTTTTGGTATTCAGGGTATTGCTTGTATAAATCGAAAGCTGCTTCCCATTCCATATCGTTCATTGGAGGGATGGTTCCTGATATTAACTTATAATTAGATATAGATAAACCCGAATGTGTAAGCCTTGTTATACCGCCTACTACAACCATTATAAAAATAAGAATGCACCCTGTTAAAAGCCAGTAAATTACTTTTTTGTTATCTTTTTTCATACTAGATAAGTGTCTTTTTAAAACATAAGCTATTAGCTATGTTTTTATATTGTCCGTAATTAGGAATTATATTGTATTTCATTTTTTTGTAAAATGAAACAGCTTCTTTTTGCCTTTTACCAGTTTCTAAAATACATGCTTTAAAACATAATTCTTTTGACCATTTTTCAAGTTCTATCAAAATATTTGAAGCAACTCCCATACCTCTAGAATCTGTTTTTGTAAACATGCGCTTAATTTCTGTTGATGTTTCATCAAAAGCTTTAAATGCACCACATCCAATTGGGGTATCGTTTTTATAAGCCACTACCACATGCTTTAAAACATCAATATTGTTGTACTGGTTATAAAAATCATGCTCATCTCCATCAACAATTTTTAAATAGTCATTAAGGGACTTAACAAGATTAATAAAATCTTTGTTTTCAGAATTTGTTCTAATAAGTTTAATCATACTTTAGAGTTAACTTTTAGACCCAATTCTTTTCCTTTTTTCAGCATTAATTGAAAAGCAGCTTCATATTCATTTGGAATATCGCCTTCAAGAATAGCTTCCTTTATAGTTTCTTTTATAATACCAATTTCACGAGATGGTTTTAAATTAAAAGCAGTCATTATTTCTTCACCAGAAACAGGTGGTTGAAAATTTCTAACATGATCTCGTGCTTCAACTTCAATAATTTTTTCGCGAACAATTTTAAAATTGTTATGGTATTTGTTGAATTTTTTAGGATTTTTGGTTGTTATATCTGCTTCACAAAGTGTCATTAAATCTTCTACAAAATCTCCAGCATCAAAAACTAAACGGCGAACTGCAGAATCTGTAGCAATATCATCAGCTAAGACTATTGGTCTTGAACTCATAAACACCATTTTTTGAACGTATTTCATCTTGTCATTCAATGGCATTTTTAATCTTTTAAAAAGTCTGTACACCATTTTAGAGCCTTCAAACTCGTGTCCATGAAAAGTCCAGCCTACTTTTTTGCTAAATTTTTTTGTTGGTGCTTTTCCTATATCGTGTAATAGTGCTGCCCAACGTAACCAAAGATTGTTAGTGTTTAAAGCAATATTATCTACTACCTCTAGTGTGTGGTAAAAATTATCTTTGTGGCGTTGCCCCTCAACTTCATCAATACCTTTTAATGCTGTAATTTCTGGTAAGATATATTGTAATAACCCTGTTTTTTCTAATAATAAAAACCCTTTTGATGGTTTTTTACTTTCAAGAATCTTATTAAGTTCTGTGACAATACGCTCGTTAGTAATTATTTTTATCCTATTACTATTTTTTGATATGGCTTCAAGAGATTTCTCTTCAATCATAAAATCTAGCTGTGTGGCAAACCTAATGGCACGCAACATACGTAATGGGTCATCACTATATGTAATGTCTGGATTTAATGGTGTTTTGATGATCTTGTTTTTTAAATCTTCAACGCCATTAAAAGGATCTAACAAATCACCATAATGTTTTTCGTTTAGGTTTAAAGCGAGTGCATTAATTGTAAAATCTCTACGGTTTTGGTCATCAACTAAAGTGCCATTTTCAACTGAAGGGTTTCTACTATCTTCGGTATAAGATTCTTTTCGTGCTCCTACAAATTCAATTTCTATATCATCAAACCTTAACATGGCTGTACCATAGGTTTTAAAAACTTGAACTTTTGGTTTGTTTGGTAAATTTTTAGCTACTTGTTTAGCAAGTTTTATACCATCACCAATAGCAACAACATCAATATCTTTTGCATTACCGCGTTTTAAAAGAAAATCGCGAACAAAACCACCAATTACAAAAGACTCTAATTGAAGTTCTTGTGCCGATTTTGATATGATTTTAAATACAGGGTTTTTTAAAGCTTCTTTGTAATTCATTGATGTTGTTTGAGGTTTTACTCTCGTATAATCTTTACAATACCATTGTTACTTAATTTGATAATTGACGCTGGTTTTGAAAAGATTTTTTCGTGGTGCAAATTTACAACATAGTCTACACCTTTTAAAATAGCTGGTGCAATTTCTTTGAATGATTTTGGTGAATGTTGGGTGCTAATATTAGCAGATGTTGAAACAATGGCCCCATTTAGTTTTCTGGTAAGCCAATAGCAAAAATAATTATCAGGAATTCTTATAGCTATTGTCCCATCACTTCCTATTAAGTTAGCTGCTAAATTTTGCGCATCATCATAAATTATAGTTGTTGGTTGGTCTGTTATTTCTAAAATATTTAATGCTGTACTTGGTATTTGCTTTATATATTTTTTTAGCATTCTATCATCTGATATTAAACAAATAAGTGTATTGCAATCTTTATTTTGTTTTAATGTATAAATTTTATCTACTGCTTCGGGGTTAGCCGCATCACAACCAATTGCCCAAGCTGTATCTGTTGGGTAAAGTATAAGGCCTCCAGTTTTAAGTATTTGTAATGCCTTGTTTATTTCTTCATTCATGTTTTGAACCTTATATTTGCACGGTTGTAAATTTACAATAGAAAAATGATAGTAATATTACAGCATTTATTTTGTTAGAATGAAAGAAGTAAAAGTATTTAATAAGGATTTAGATATAAGTTTTCAAGAAAAACTAACTGCATTAATTCATGATTTTGATAATATAACAGGAGGTAAAGGAAAGCGAAATATTATTAAAATTATTGATTTAAATAGTTTTAATATAAATATTAAAGCTTTTAAAATTCCAAATATTGTAAATCAAATTGCTTATAAGTTTTTTAGAAAAAGTAAAGCACAACGCTCTTTTGAGTATGCTAATAAACTTATTAGTTTACAGGTGGGTACGCCAAAACCGTTAGCGTATTTTGAATATAGAACGGCTTTTTTGTTTAAAAAAAGCTTTTATGTTAGTGAGCAGTTAAATTGTGATTTAACATACAGAGAACTTATAAACGATTTTAATTATCCAGATTATGATAATATTTTAAGAGCTTTTACAAGGTTTACTTTTGATTTACATGAAAAAGGGATTGAGTTTCTAGATCATTCTCCAGGTAATACATTGATTAAGAAAAGTGGAGATAATTACAACTTTTTCTTGGTAGATTTAAATAGAATGAATTTTGGAGTTTTAGACTTTGAAAGTCGAATTAAAAATTTTGCAAGATTAAGCAAGCACAAATCAATGGTTGAAGTTATGAGTGATGAATATGCAAAATGTATTGGAGAAGATTATAATAAAGTATTTAACTTAATGTGGCAAGAAACACAAAATTTTCGAGCAAAATTTACACGAAAAAAAGAATTAAAAAAGAAACTAAAATTTTAATTGGTTTCTATTAACTCTTTTAATTTTTTATATCTAAAGTTTACACCATAAGCACTAAGGTAACAAATGGTAAGTCCTTCTTTACCATCTAAAAATCCAAGCCTAAAAAAGTAATTTGTTATAAACTTATAAAGCGGTCTGATATAAAAATGATATGGATTTGGCTTTTTACCTTTTTTAAATAACTCTAGCGCTTTAAGAGTAGCATAGTGTTCCATTTTAGATTTGTAATGTGCAGCACTATCAAAGCAGTAATGAAGCATATAGTTGTTAAGAACTTTACTGTTGCCCTCAATTTTAGGCATTTCATGAACAATTTTATCCTCAATATATTTTACTTTTCCTTTTTTAAATAATCTATAAGTAGTATCTGTTTGAAAACCGCTAAAGCGAATTCTTTTTTTCTTGAAGAAAAATTGACGTTTAAACATAAAGCCATTTATGTTTTTAGAAGTATTAATTTCTTCTGCTATTTCAGTTTTAAGCTTAGCTGTTATACGCTCGTCAGCGTCAATAAATAAAATCCAATCGTTACTAGCTTGTTCAATTGCAAAATTTCTTTGATCTGCAAAATTTTTAAATTCACGCTGAATAGTTTTAACGTTTTTTAATGCTTTTAACTTCTTAAAAGTACCATCATTACTATAAGCATCAATAACTATTATTTCATCAGCAAAGTCAATATTAGCAATAACTTGGTCTATATGATTAACTTCATTATAAGTTATAAGTAAGGCAGATATTTTATGGGTATTGTTCAAATTTTATTACATTAATTTTTTTGTGAAAGATTTATTATAACTTTTGAATGTAAAATACCCCAAACGTTTTCTTATTTTATACTTTCTAATTAAATTTAAAGGTTTGTTTTTTAAATAACTTTTGTCTTTATACAGATACGTAATACAAGATTCAATAATTCTTTCGCTAGACTTTCCATCAAAATAGGGGTGTAGCTGATTTATAAATTCATCTATATTTTTAATTAAGTTTTCAGGGTAAGTAAATGCTTTGGTGAAAGCATCTTCAATAGCTTCAGGATTTTTAACATTAATTAAATAGTTGTGGTTAAATGTATGGTTAAATGTTACAACGGGTTTTTTTTGAAGTAAAAATTCTTGAATTGCAGATGTAGTATCAGCAAACATAATATCGGCTTCTTTAAACAATGGTATTAAATCTGTGGTATTATGAAATTTGAAATTGTCATTATTTAAAGATTTCCATTTGTCTTTTATTTCATTTGGTAATTTAGGATGTAGTACCATAATAAAATTAAAAGTTTTGGTTGAAGAAAGTTGTTTAATTTCTTCAAAAACATCATTATTATAAGCCAAACTTAAACGTTCTGTAAAAGTTGATGCAATCATGATGGTTTTGCTGTGTTTCTTTTTTTCTATTGGAAACAATGGGTCTACTTTAGACCAACCAGTTTCTATAACTTGAAAATAAGGATGTTTTTTTTGTTGTGCCTTAAAACCTTTGGTAGTTGTTGGCCCTTGAGTACAGTATAAGTCAAAAAAACCTCTAACTCTAAAATGTGCATCAATATGTTTCTTATCGGGTCTTTTATAAGTAAGAAAACCATGAAATATTTGAACTTTTAACCCTGTAATAAAATCTGGAACATCATTTGTAGCAGTTAAAACAATATCTGGTTTATAGTTAATTATATCTTGAATAGTCTTTAAAGTATTTGTTTTGTATTTAATAGCTTTTTTGCCATCTTCAATATCAGCAAACCACTTTACAGTACAATCTCTTTTTAAAATTTCAGTTTCAAGCGGTAAACCTATTGGTAACGCATAACTATAAGATATATATATTAAAAATTTGAGTTGCATTAACTAATTATATTTAATAAAATTACTGTTTTAACTTGTGCGTTTTTCTAACCATTTTAAAATGTATTTTAAAATTCCAGGTGGGGCCAGATCTAAACTTTGTAAACCTAGAAAAAGCTTTCCTTTATTTTTTACGTTCAATTTAAATTTATACCATAATAAAGGTTTCTTGTAAGATCTAAAATACATTAATTGTAAATCTTCTTTTAAAACACAGGTTTTATTTTTTATTTCAATATGATTTGCTAATCCTTGAGGAGTAAATTGTGTTTTATTTCTAAATTTATGTTTTATATTATCTACAAAAACTTGTTCATTGTTTTTAAAGTACGTTTCGAAAGTACTTTTTCTTAATGGGTGTGGTGTATGTTTAAAATTGTAATAATTATTAAAACCTACTAGTTTTGCAGCATTCTGTTGAATACTTTTATGACCTGTTTTTGGTTTTTTAAATTTCTTATAAAAAATATCTTTATCAAATTTCAGCCATTTGCCTCTTAAAATAGGCAAACCATCTTTAAAAAAATCAGTAGGTTTTGTTTCATTTATTAAAAAGAAGTCATCATTAAAGTAAATGAAATGTTCTGCTAAATTTGGTATTCTAAACAAACAAGTTTCAAGGGGTCTGCAATTAAAAGTAGGTAAGAATTGCTCGTAACCATTAAATATTGCAGAGTGGTCTACAATTGATACTTTTTTGTATTTAATTTTAGTTTTGTTTTCTTTTAAAAAATTTGGAGTTTGATTATCTGTTATTATAAAGATATTTTGAATAAATGAGGCATATTTTAAAATGGAATTAATAGTATATTGAATTTCATTTACCTGGTCAAATCTAGTCCTAAACTTTTTTGAGCCTAAACTATCTCTATTTTTTAGAAAAGGAAGCATTTTTTCTTTATGCTTTTCATCATCACCATCAACCCATAAAATTACGGCGTCTATAGGATGATGTGTTTGATTCGTTTTTGTCATGATTTGTTGCATCAAAATTAGAAATAACTTTAAAGCCAATCAAGCTTAGTAATCTCTTTTTGCCCGTTTTTAAGTTTAGGAAGTACTATATAATCACCTATAATTTTGTTGTATTCATCTGGAATAAAATCTTTTCTGCCATCAGATGGATAAAAGGTCATTTCTCCAAAAATGGCTTTTCCTTCAATAGAATAAAAATCTACACGAACAAAAGGAAAGTTGCCAGCTAAAACCTCAGATAATGCTTTCATTTCATCCAAATTACTAGGTTTATTTACTTTAGATGTAATACTCTTTTCAATTTTAACATATCTAAAAGGTAAAGGTTTAAAATCTAAATCATAAAAACCTCTTTTGTGATTTTGTTCTCTGTCTAAATGTACTTCTAAAAATTTTGCTTCACCATTAAAACAGTAAAACTTATAGTCAATAAGGGAAATACCTCCCTCATCTTTTAAAAGTTTTTCAGCTATTAATCTAGGTTGTACATTTTTATAAGCCCATTCTTGTCCTGTTCTATAGTATTGGCTTTTACTTAACCATTTTTTAAACAATTTTGTGGTTTTGACCTTGTCAAGTTTGTCCTTATCTCTTATAATTAAATTGTAGCTGCTTGCATGTGTTGCTTTTATTATAAATTTATCTGGTAATTCTTCATAGTTTATTTCTTCAGGACTATTATAAACCCCATAAATTTCATTTAAATATTGTGATCCAATTTTTGTTTCAACATATTCTCTTACCGCATATTTATCTACCAATTGAGTTAATAAATTTGGATGATAAAAAACTTTATACCATTGTATTTTCTCATTAAATTCTAATGGGTTGTTTAAGTTTAGTTTTTTTCCTGTGTAATGCTCATAAAGAAAGTTTGCGTATATTTTAGGAGGTAAAAATTTTAATTTTCTCAACATTTGTATGCTGAACCTGCGTATGTTTTTTAGCATTATTTATTATAATTTCAACAAATATAATTAAAACTAATAGGACTGTTTTAAAGATAGAATTTAATAAGTATTTAACACAAAAAAGGGCAACTAATTAAAGAAGCCCTTTTTAATGTTTTACAGCTATTTGTTTATACAGCAACACTATGCTCACGAAGTGCATCGTTAAGCGATGTCTTTTTATTTGTACTTTCTTTACGTTTACCAATAATTAATGCACAAGGTACATTATAGCTTCCAGAAGGGAATTCTTTAGCATAACTACCAGGAATTACAACAGAACGCGCAGGTACTATACCTTTATACTCTACAGGTTTATCTCCAGTTACATCAATAATTTTAGTACTCATTGTTAAAACAACGCCTGCTCCTAAAACAGCTTCGGTTTCAACACGTACACCTTCAACAACTATACAACGACTGCCAATAAAGGCATTGTCTTCAATAATAACTGGAGCAGCTTGTAAAGGTTCTAAAACACCGCCAATACCAACACCTCCAGATAAATGCACATTTTTACCAATTTGAGCACAACTACCAACAGTAGCCCAAGTATCAACCATAGTACCTTCATCTACATAAGCTCCAATATTAACGTAACTTGGCATTAATATAGTGCCAGCAGATATATAAGCACCATGTCTTGCAACAGCATTTGGCACAACTCTAATACCACGTTCGGCAAAGTTTTTCTTTAAAGGTATTTTATCATGGTATTCAAATATACCTGCCTCTAAAGTTTCCATTTTTTGAATAGGGAAATATAAAACTACCGCTTTTTTAACCCATTCGTTAACTTGCCACCCACCAGTAATAGGTTCGGCCACTCTTAATTCACCTTTATCTAATAAATCTACTACGGTTCTTATAGCTGTGGTGGTTGTTTCTTCTTTTAAAAGTTCTCTATTATCCCAAGCTTTCTCTATGATTTGTTGTAATTCTGTCATTGATATTTATTTTTTGTAAATATAATAGCTATCATTTAAAAATGCATTGAAATAGATGTAATAATAACTAGAAATCTATAAGAAATATTCAATTTATAGTATGTTTTTAAAGGTTTAAAATGTGCATTTAATCTTTTTAGTTAATCTATTTTAGGTTGAAACACGAAACAAGGTGTTTTTTGTCGATAAATTATGTATTTCAACTATTTATCGGTAAAAACAAGACGGTTCTCTTATCATCGAAAAAACGTGGCATATATCTAATTTATTGTTGTTAAAGGTGCTTCTCGATATATATTTGAATCATCAAACAATGATAATTAAATGAAAAAAAATCTTTACATACTATTAATTTTATTACTTACTGTTTCTTTCGGGAATGCACAAAGTGCTACTGAAACTGCTGAGACGGAATCTAATAAAACTATTTCTGTATCTAACGATAGTGAAATAGCTCCTTTATCTATAGAGGTTAATACTACTAAAGACAATGATTCATTATTAATTGATGCTTCTCAAGTAAACGAAACAATTGCACGTAGCTCTAGTGATATTAGAATTTACTTAAACCGTAAAAGAAAAGTAAGTAACATCAATTTATTATTTAAAGAAATAAACAAGGCTATTAGAGCTTAAACGATAATGTTCAAGTATTAATATTAAGGTTAATAATTAAGAAAGGCTGTCCAAAAAGGATAGCCTTTCTTGTTTTTTAAGTTATTTTTGCAAAAAAGAAGTATGGCAAGAATTCTAGCAATTGATTTTGGTACTAAAAGAACTGGTATAGCGGTAACTGATGAGTTACAGATTATAGCATCAGGACTTACAACAGTTAATACAAAAGAATTACTTTCATTTTTAAAAGATTATATTAAAAAAGAAACTGTTGAATTATTTCTAATAGGTGAGCCTAAACAAATGGATAATTCAGCATCAGAGAGTGAAGTACACATAATTAAGTTTATTTCAAAGTTAGAAAAAGCTATTCCTAACATACCTATTAAAAGAGTTGATGAGCGCTTCACATCAAAAATGGCATTTCAAACGATGATTGATAGTGGCTTAAAAAAGAATCAAAGAAAAAATAAAGCACTTGTAGACGAAATTAGTGCAACACTAATATTACAAAGTTATTTATATTCTAAATAGCTAATTTCAAAAAAGAATAAATATTTGTTAAATACAAGGCATAAAGTATAAGAATTGTATTTTTGCAAAGATTAATAATAGCACAGAATGATTTTACCAATAGTAGCCTACGGAGACCCGGTTTTAAAAAAGAAAGCCAAAGATATTACTAAAGATTATAAGAATTTTGATACTCTTTTAGAAAACATGTTTGAAACCATGTATAATGCTTATGGCGTTGGTCTTGCTGCACCTCAAATAGGATTGCCTATTCGTATGTTTTTGGTTGATACCACACCGTTTTCTGAAGATGAAGATTTATCAAAAGAAGAACAAGAAGCTTTAAATGGCTTTAAGCGTGTGTTTATTAATGCCAAAATTGTTAAGGAAGAAGGTGATGAGTGGGCTTTTAATGAAGGTTGTTTAAGTATTCCAGATGTAAGAGAAGATGTATTTAGAAAACCTATAATAACCATAGAGTATCTAGATGAAAATTTTAAACCACATAAAGAATCATTTGACGGTTTAATAGCTAGAGTTATCCAACATGAATATGATCATATTGAGGGTGTTTTATTTACAGATAAATTATCCAGTTTAAAAAAGCGATTAATTAAAGGTAGACTAACTAATATTTCTAAAGGAAAAATAAATGTAGACTACAGAATGCGTTTCCCAGATCAAAAAAAGAGAAGATAATATTTGCAATACAACAATAAACATTTGATATTTGCGCCTTTCAAAAAATAATTTATGAGTTTAGAAAAAGTAATTTCAATTTCAGGAAAACCAGGATTGTTCAAGTTAATTACACAAACACGTGGTGGTTTTGTAGCAGAATCGTTAATTGATAACAAACGTATTTCTGTGAGTATACAAAATAATGTAAGCGTATTAAGTGAAATTGCTATTTATACTTTAACTGAAGAGGTACCTTTACGTCAAGTATTTCAAAATATTAAAGAAAAAGAAAATGGTGAAAAAACTTCGGTTAAACCAAAAGATAGTAAAGACAAATTAGAAGAATATTTCTTTAATGTTTTACCAGACTATGATGAAGATAGAGTTTATGCAAGCGATATAAAAAAAGTTATTCAATGGTATAACCTATTGCAAGAACATAATATGTTAGATTTATTAACCGATGAAAAAGTATCGGACGAAGAAGAATAAAAATTCAATTTTAATATATTTTTAAAACCTCCCATAAATGGAGGTTTTTTTATGTCTTTTTTGTAAGTTTTACTTAAGTTTTTAGACTATTTAGTTTCTAACAAAACTATTAATAACAATGAACTCACTCTGGTTTTTTGACGATGTTAACCTTTTTAAGGTGCTTTGTCCACATAAATTCAAGGCCTATAAAAAGGATCATGATTTTGATGCTTACAAAAAGCAAGATTATATCTATTTTGAAGAAGACTCTGCTAATAAAGTATATCTAATTGAAAAAGGAAAAGTAAAAATCGGTTATTATAGCGAAGATGGAGCTGAGGTTGTAAAAGCTATTTTAACACGTGGTGAAATTTTTGGTGAAACCGCTATTTTAGGAGAGTCTAAAAGAGAAGAGTTTGCCCAATCCATTGATAATAGTACAAGTATTTGCCCTGTTGGTGTAAATACAATGCATGAATTAATGCGGAATAATCAAACTTTTACTTTAAAAATATATAAGGTTATTGGTTTTAGATTAAAAAAACTTGAAAGGCGCTTACAGTTATTGCTTTTCAAAGATGCCAAAACAAGACTAATAGAATTTTTAGACGAATTATGTTCAGATTACGGATATGATTGTGAAAAAACAGGCGATAAAATTATTCAACATCCATACACTCAAAAAGATATTGCTTCATTAATTGGTACTTCAAGACCAACACTAAATATTCTTTTAAATGAATTAAAAGAAGAAAACATTATTGAATTTAGTAGAAAAGAGATAAGAATTCATCATAAAAGTGCGTAATGTTAGATAGCTAACATTTTATAATATATACATGGTATAATTTTGAAGTATTAAAAAACTTTAAAAAAATAAACCATGATTAAAAAAATGTTTTTAGCAGTATTAGCAATAGGTATTTTTGCTAGTTCTTGTAGTAATGATGACGATGGAGTTGCAACATCAAGATTAACTTTATCATTAGATGGATTAGAAAATTTAGGAACCGATTTTGTATATGAAGGTTGGATTATCGTAGATGGTAACCCAGTATCAACAGGTGTATTTACTGTTGATGATTCAGGTACTTTATCTGAAACAAGTTTTCAAGTAATGAAAGAAACCTTGGATGCAGCAACAACTTTTGTATTATCAATAGAGCCAGCTAACGATCCAGATCCTGCACCAGCAGATACAAAACTATTAGTTGGTAACTTTTCAGGTAACACAGCAAATGTTGGGTCTGAAGGTATCGTAGCAGATTTTGCTTCTGCGTCTGGTAAATATATTTTAGCAACACCTACAGATATGGATATGACTAATGAATCAAGCGGAGTTTGGTTTTTAGATAATTCAAGTGGTAGCCCAGTTACAGGATTAAACTTACCAACGCTTTCTGCTGGTTGGCAATATGAAGGTTGGGTGGTTTTTGATGGTACTCCAGTATCAACAGGTACATTTTTAGATCCAGCAATGGCAGATGATAATGCTGCAACTTCACCTTTTAAAGGAAGTGCAGGTAATGGACCAGGATATCCAGGTGAAGATTACGTAATGGGAACTGCTGCCGGAATTCAATTTCCAACTGATTTAAAAGAAAGAACTATTGTAATTTCTGTAGAGCCAAGTCCAGATAATAGTGCAGCACCATTCGCTTTAAAGCCATTGGCACATATGGTACCAGCTAATGCGGCAGATCATACTGCCATTTCAATGGGAGCAGGGCCAGTATCTAGTTTAAGTGGTACCGTTTCAAGATAAAAATAATTTTTTTTGTTAGATTTAAGGCATGGTTTCTGTTTTTGAAACTGTGCCTTAATAATTTAAAATGAAAATATCAAAAAGTAAAATAAAGAATATCATATTTTTTATAATGATTGGGGTGTTACTATTTCCTAAAACCCGACAACCTATTCAAGTATTACTTCATAAAACATTGGCTGTTTTTAGCCCTTCAATCAATGATGCTTCAAATCAAATTAAAATCGATGATTATAATTGGAGGTTGAAAGACGAAAATGGTACTGTTTTTAATTTTGAACAACTAAAAGACAAAGTGGTATTAGTTAATTTTTGGGCAACTTGGTGTCCTCCTTGTATTGCAGAAATGCCTAGTATGCAATCACTATACAACGATTATAAAGGTAAAATTGAATTTGTTTTTGTTTCTAATGAAGACAATTTAAAAATCGATAAATTTAAAAGTGAAAATGATTATACCTTTAAAGTATATAGCCCAATAACAAAATATCCAGAAGGATTTAATGTTTCAAGTATACCTAGAACTTTCTTAATTGATAAAACAGGAAATATTGTAATTGATAAAACAGGTGCTGCAAATTGGAATAGTAAAACTGTTAGAACTACAATTGATAAGTTATTATCTACAAAGTTTTGAAAAACGCTTTAATAAAACTCCAAGAAAATAACGACCACATAATTTTTAATTCTTCAATAAAAGAAGATTCTTCATCTAAAAAGCGAAACATAGTTTGAATGGAATTTTTGTTGTAAAACTGATAAAAAATCCATTCGCCTTTATGGTTTTCATCTTTTAAAACCTTTAAAAACACTTTATCATAAAATTTAAATCTGCTTTTAAATAAATTTGCCGATGGTGTTTTTCCTGTTTTAATATTAGCAATAATTTTATCAACTTTATTTTCTGTAAGTTTAAAAGAATAGCCCGTTGAGCCTTTTACCCAACCACCACCTGTACCAATTTTAGTAATTTTATTGGTGTTGAATTTAGCAAAAGGAAAGTTAGTCATTGGTATTTCACCTTTTTCAGTTTCAATAATCGAATAGTTTTCAATTTTTAAATAATCCTTTATATATATTTTTATAAAATCGTCATAGGTGTTTTCGTTTACAACTTGAGGTGTAAAATAGGTAAACTCAACTAAAGCCTCGGTTTTAGAAAAAGGTAGTACATAGGTAAATGTAGTTTGTTGGCCATCTTTTAACCTATAATCCATCATGGTTAGTTTATTGTTATCAAAAAAGTCATTTTCAGTTTTAATAACCCAGCCTTTAAAATGTTGAACGATTGAAATGTACTTTTTTAAATGAATAGAAAACAATTCAGGAATTCTACTATCAAAAACATGTATAGCTGTATAGTTGTTTTTATGAGTTATTACGTTTACATTTTCATTTTCATTTACGATGGTTACATGGTCTATAAAAAACTCAATATTGTTTTTTTTTGATAAACTTTCTTTGGCTAGATTATAAAAATCAATAGATCGAATCGTTTTGTATGAATATGGATTAAGATTAAGTTCTATACTTTTTTTAGAAGTTATTATAGATGCTTTGCTCCATGATTTATAAGTAATATTATTCCATTGTGAAGGTTCTGTTTCCCAGAAGCTCCAAGTTTTATCATTAGTATCTTTTTTAGAAGCATCAATAAGGGCGATTCGCTTTTCATTAAAAAAAGTATCGTTAGCCATTTTAACAGCAAGCTGTAATCCTGCTAGCCCATTACCAATAATAATATAATCGAAATGGGTATTATTTGTCATTTGAGAAAAATGAAATACAATTTATTTCTTGAAATATTTAAAGGGTACAAATAGCATCCCGAAGCATTCACCATCTTCTTTTCCTAAGTGCTTATGATGAATTTTGTGTGCTCGTCTTACCCCTTTAGCATACCAATTATTTGCATTTCTAAAAAGTTTAAAACGCTGGTGAATAAATATATCATGTACTATAAAGTAAGATAGACCGTATGCAAAAATACCTAAACCTATAGGTAATCCTGCCCAAAAGGTAGTGTGTTTCCAGAGTAAAAAGAAACCAATACTAACAACGGCATAAAATATAAAAAAAGCATCGTTACGCTCAAACCAACTGTCATGATCTTTGTGGTGGTGGTCTTTATGTAAACTCCATAACATACCATGCATTATGTATTTATGAGTAAACCATGCCATAAATTCCATAAATAAATATGTTCCTAAAAATATAAGTATCCAGTATAATGTTTGCATGACTAAAATTTACAATAAATTTAATTGATATTTTACATAACTACGCATTAAAAGTTCTATTTTTTTAGGATTTGAAACTCGAATTCTTGAATCTTTTATTTTTAATGCAGGCGTTTTCTTAAGTTTTTTAAGAAGTTGACTGTAATATCTATAGGCCATAAAAACACCAAACTTAGCTTCAATTGGTAATTTTTTTATGCCACTTAGTCCTTTCTCAAAATCTGCTTCTATATCATCAATAATATTTTGTTTTGATGATTCGTTAAGATTTTTTAAATCTGTATTTGGAAAATAGGTTCTGTCAAGACCTTCAAAATCTGCTTTTAAATCTCTTAAAAAGTTTACTTTCTGAAATGCAGAACCTAATGACATAGCTGTCTCTTTAAGTTCCTCATATTTTTTATCATTACCATTCACAAAAACCTTTAAACACATTAACCCAACTACATCTGCAGATCCATAAATGTAGTCTTTAAATTCATCTTGTGTTAAATAATTTGTTTTGTGTAAATCTAATCGCATGCTATTCATAAAAGCATCAACCAAAGATTTGTCTATACTGTATTTGTGAAATGTATGTTGAAACGAATTTAAAATAGGATTAAGACTAATTTTATTTTCTAATGCTAATTCTAAATCGTCTGAAAACCTATTAAATAAAGATTCTTTATCGTAATCGTGAAAAGAATCAACAATTTCATCAGCAAATCTAACAAATCCGTAAATATTGTAAATATCACCACGTATAGATTTATATAGCATTTTAGTAGCTAACGAAAATGATGTACTATATGTTTTAGTTACAAGCTTACTGCTGTTGTAAGAAACGTTATCAAATAGTGATTTCATACTAATTGCTGTGGTGTTTGGTTATTAATTCTGCTACTAATTTACCTGAGATTAATGCTGGTGGTACACCTGGTCCAGGAACAGTTAATTGTCCGGTAAAATATAAATTTTTTACTTTTTTACTTTTCAATTTTGGTCTTAAAAAGGCTGTTTGAGATAGCGTGTTAGCCATACCATAAGCGTTACCTTTATAAGAATTATATTCTTTTATGAAGTCTTTTACACAAAAGGATTCTTTAAATATAATATTATTTCTTACATCTTGGTCTGTTAATTTTTCAAAACGAGATATAATAATGTCAAAATATTGAGATCTAATAGCTTCAGTATCGTCTATACCTGGGGCAATTGGAATTAGAAAGAAACCAGTTTCTGAGTCTTTAGGAGCCATTGATGCATCTGTTACCGAAGGGAAATTGGCATAAAATAAAGGGTCTTTAGGCCATTTAGGATTATCATAAATCTCTTCAGCATGGGTTTCAAAACTTGTATCAAAAAATAAATTATGATGGTTAATGTTTTTTAATTTCTTATCGAAACCTACATAAAATAGGAGAGAAGAAGGTGCAAATGTTTTTTTGGACCAATATGATTCTGAGTATTGACGGTATTCTTGGTTTAACAATGTTTCAGAATGGTGATAATCTGCACCACTTAAAACAATATCAAATTCTTTTTCTTTTCCGTTAACTAGTATTGAATTTACAATTTTATTTTTAACATTAATTTTTTCAACAGGGCTGTTTGTATAAATTTTAACGCCAAGGCTTTCGGCAAGACTTTTCATGGCTTTTATAACTTCATACATACCACCTTTAGGGTGCCAAGTACCTAAACCAAAATCTGCATAATTCATAAAACTATAGAAAGATGGTGTTTTGCTAGGTTTTGCACCAAGAAAAAGTACAGGAAATTCTAGGGTTGATATCAATTTTGGGTTATTAAACATCTTTCTAACATCTCCGCTAATTGTTTTAAAAAACTGATCTACTCTCGTGGCTGTTTCAGGAGTTATTAATTCAAATGGTGAAAGGCCAGGTTTTAAAACTACTTTATTTATGGCTATGTCATAATTTGTTGCAGCTTTTTTTATAAATTTTCGAAGCGGTTTAGCACTTCCTTCCTCTATTCTTTCAAATTCAGAACATATCTTGTCTAGTGTATCACCTATAGTAATAACTTCGTCTTTGAAGAATATTTTGTAGGCTGGGCTTAATTTGTCTAAACTATAGTAGTCTGATGTTTTTTTGTTGAAGTCATTAAAAAATTTCTGAAAAATATCTGGCATCCAATACCAACTCGGACCAATATCAAAAGTGAAACCTTCTTTTTTTAGTTGCCTTGCGCGGCCTCCAACAGTACTGTTTTTTTCGTAAATAGTTACATCATAACCATATTGTCTTAAATAACAACTTGCTGATAATGCTGAGAACCCTGATCCAATTATGGCTATTGTTTTTTTCATTGTTTAACAAATTTAGCAAAAAATTAAACAAAAAAGTAGTTTTTATAAATCTTTAACTAAATTTTCAATGGAATTAAATATGGAAATTTTTTCAGATAAGCCATCTTGATTAAAATCGCTTAATCTTTTACCTAAAAGAAAAAGTTTAGTGTTGTCTTTTTCAAGAAGTAGTTCTTCAAATTTATTAATGTATTCGGGTATGTCTTTTGATTCTGGGTAAACAGTAAAGTAGGATACAAAAGTGATTTCTTCAAAAAAGTCAAGTAAATCTGTTAAGCTTTCCATAGGTACACTTTCTCCTAAAAATATAGTGTGATAGCCTTTACTTCTTAATTGGTAATTAATAAAAAGAAGCCCAATATCATGTATTTCGTTTTCAGGGAGAAAA
Source organism: uncultured Algibacter sp. (assembly GCF_947495675.1). Taxonomy (GTDB): domain Bacteria; phylum Bacteroidota; class Bacteroidia; order Flavobacteriales; family Flavobacteriaceae; genus Algibacter_B. The sequence goes on from NZ_CANLZX010000011.1 coordinate 110,015, forward strand.
AGGACAAATGTTTTTGAAACAGGTTTTGGCTCTAAAAGTTGTAAACGTTCGGTATTTAATAGAATTTTTTGTTTCATATGCACAGACAAAAAATGTTCGTGTGCAGGAGTAATGGTATTTGTTTGCCAAAGCAATCCTATTTCATTAAGTAATGGTAAGAATACAGAATAAAATATTTCACTAAAAGATTTGTTCTCTAATAGATTATTGTAGGTGCTGTAAAATAAAACTTGGTCAAAATTTATCATTGCCATTTTAAGAGCATTAATAGCATGGTCTTCAACTTTTGCTCTAGATGCAATCTCTCTTACCTTAATAGGGATTTGGTCTTCATCAAGATCGGCAATTTTGGATATTTTAAGTCCATTATTGTTTAAGTAAGAAATATTTAATAGTTTTTGGAAACTAGTTAAACTATAATTTCTAATATTAGTATCAGATCTATCAGGGCTAAGTAAATTATAGCGTTTTTCCCAAATACGGATTGTATGTGCTTTAATACCTGTAAGATTTTCTAAGTCTTTGATACTAAAGTTTACTTTAATATTGTTCATTAATATTTAAATTTTCTTAAACAAAAGTAATAATATAAATTTAGAATTCATAAAAAATATATCTATTTATAAATTTTGTTTTGAATTTAAGAGTAAAAAACAATTGTTTTAACGTTTATATTTAAGTACTTTCATTCTTTGTAAAATCACTAGTATAGCCTACTTTTGATAGGTCTTGTAACAATTAATTAAGTTTGTAAGTTCCATTATGGTTGATGATTTTTTTATTTTTAAACTAAAGCTAAGTTATTTTAAATATTTTCTTTTAATAGTCTGTTTTTCAGCCTGTACAACTAAAACTAAGTATGTTAAATTAGATGATGATAGTGTATTTGTATCTTCTAAATTAATACCCGACAATCATTTTTTAGGAGATAAAGTATGTGCAGAGTGCCATAAAGAAGAGGTTGATAATTGGAAAGGGTCGCATCATGATAAAGCCATGCAAATAGCAAACGATTCAACAATTTTGGCCGATTTTAACAACATAAAATTTACAAGCCAAGGTGTTACTTCTCACTTTTATAAAAACGATAATGCTTTTTTTGTTAATACTGAAGGTCCAGACGGAACTTATGAAGACTATAAAATAGAGTATACATTTGGAATTACACCATTACAACAATATATAGTTAAATTTCCTGATGGTCATTACCAATGTCTTAGGACTGCTTGGGATACAGAAAAGAATACATGGTTTGATTTATATCCAGATTTTAAGGTGGTACATTCAGAATGGTTACATTGGTCTAGAGGTGGTTTAAACTGGAATAACATGTGTTCGGACTGCCATTCAACTAATGTTAGAAAAAATTATAATCAAGAAACACATAGTTACAATACTAAATATGCCATAATTAATGTGAATTGCGAAGCATGCCATGGTGCTGGTAAAAATCATGTGGAGCAAGCAAAAAAGCTAGGTGAAGATTATAAATCGTCAAACGAATTATGGATGACAAGTAATACAACAGCAAAAGAGTTAGTAGACCAATGTGCTAGATGCCACATGCGTAGAGAACAAATTTCTGGGCATTTTAATTTTGAAGGCACAATGCTAGATCATTACTCGCCACAGTTAATAGTTAACAATACTTATTACCCAGATGGACAAATTTTAGACGAGGATTATGTATACGGTTCGTTTGTACAAAGTAAAATGTATAGTAATAATGTTACTTGTACTAATTGCCATGACCCACATTCGCTAAAATTGAAGTTTGAAGGCAATAATTTATGTACTCAATGTCACGTACCTAGTACTTATAATACTCCAGAACACCATTTTCATTCTGAAAACTCAGAAGGCGCTCAATGTATTAATTGCCATATGGATGGTAAAACTTATATGGGAAATGATTACCGACGAGACCATAGTTTTAGAATACCTAGACCCGATTTAAGTATTAAATATAATACACCAAATGCTTGTATTCGATGTCATACAGATAAAGATAATGAATGGGCATGGGAACATTTTAAAAAGAATTACGGAGAGCCAGATTACAAACATTTTTCTGAACTTTTAGCACCAGGTTTAACAGGTATGGATAATGGTTATAGTAGTCTTTTAACTTTAGCTAAGGATACAATATACCCAGAAATTGCAAGAGCATCTGCCGTTAGGGGGATGAGTATGTATTTAAATGAAGAAGCTATATCTAATATGCTAAACTTTTTACAAGACGATTCTCCATTAGTTAGAGGTGCTACGGTTGATGTGCTTGGTGAATTATCAACAACAGACTATGTAACATATTTTATACCTCTATTAAAAGACAAGAAGCGTTCTGTGAGAGTTAAAGCATTTCATGCTATGGCTTCTTTAGATGAAATTCAAATTCCTGAAGCTTACAAAGAAGCTTATAAAAAAGTAAGTGAAGAATATAAGACTCATTTAAATGTTATATCTGATTTTTCTGGAGGAAGAGCAAAAAAAGGTAACTATTATTTAAAAAAGGGAGATTTAATTAATGCTATTAAATCTTTAGAAAGTGCTTTGGAAATTGACCAAATTAATAATATAGTTAGAAGTAACCTGGCAAATTTATATTATAATAACGGTGATTTTGAAAAAGCAGAAAATGCGTTTAAAACAATTATAAATCAAGAGCCAGAGTTTGCACAAACATATTATTCTTATGCATTATTATTGGGTGAGCAAAATAGAACTAAAGAAGCTATAACCCAATTAGAGCTTGCAATTAAATATATGCCTGATAATGTTAGGTTTTATTATAATTTAAGTTTGTTATATGATAAACTCAATAATTTTGATAAAGCAGAAAAAGCAGTATTAAAAGGCTTGAAAATAGCGCCACAAAACGATAGTTTATTATATGTGTTGGCTTATATCTATCAAAAAAACAATCATATAGATAAAGCAAAGAATGTTGCATCAAGATTGGTTGAATTATATCCAAACAATTCTCAATATGTAAATTTTTATAATCAGTTACCTTAAGCAGTATGTAATTGTTGTAAAAAAGAAGTGCGCACGAGAAGATTCGAACTTCCACATCCTAAAACGGATACTGGCCCCTCAAGCCAGCGCGTCTACCAATTCCGCCACGTGCGCATTAATGAAGTGAGTAAAAATAAAAAAAGTTAAGCAATAAAGCTTAACTTTTTTTGTGACCGGGCTGGGGCTCGAACCCAGGACCCTCTCCTTAAAAGGGAGATGCTCTACCAACTGAGCTACCAGGTCATTATTCCAAACTAACATAACATAGTTGCTGTTAGCGGGTGCAAATATAGTACCTATTTTTAATTATACAAGGGTTTTTTTAAATAAATTTTTGTTTTTTTGCACTCGTAATACGTATGTTTTTAATAATCAATTTATAACGAGAAAATGATAATTATTTTAATTGGGTATATGGCATCTGGAAAGACGTCAATTGGAAAGAAATTAGCGAAAAAATTGAATTATAATTTTCTAGATTTAGATGATTTTATAGAAGAAAAGGAAAAGATGTCGGTTAGTGAGATATTTAAAACCAAAGGTGAAATCTATTTTAGAAAGCAAGAAGCATTTCATTTAAAAGCTTTATTACACTCTGAAAATAATACGATTTTATCAGTTGGAGGCGGAACACCATGTTATAGTGGTAATATGGATGTTATTTTAAAAGCAGAAAATGCTAAATGTATCTATTTAAAGGCTACATTAACAACATTGGCAAATAAATTATTACTAAAAAAAGCAAAACGACCTTTAATTTCTCATATTGAAACCATAGAAGAAATGACAGAATTTATTGGAAAACACTTATTTGAGCGTTCTCATTATTATAATCAAGCGGAAATAAAAGTCTCTATTGATAATAAAACAAAAGATGATGTAGTTGAAGATATAATTTTAGAATTATTCTAAAACAGCACTAAATACTTTACCTTCTAAAACCACATCTATATGTTCATGTAGCGATGTAGATAATGAAATGCCTTTAAAATCTGCTTTAACAGGATATTTTTTATGATTCCTATTTACCAATACTGCTGTTTTAAATTGTTTTAAAGGGACGTTTAAAAAATGTTTAACACCATAAATTAGTGTGGTGCCAGAGTTTAAAACATCATCAACAAGTACAATAGATTTATTTTTGTAATCTTCTTCAGGTATTGAAGTTTTTACATCTTGCCAAGGATTTTTTTTATCTATACTAACCTTGCAAAGTACAGGGTTTATATCTGATATTTTTTGAAGTACTGTTTTTAATTTCTTAGCAAATACATAGCCATTCTTATCTATACCAGCTAAAACAACTTCTTTTTCATTAACATTACTTTCATAAATTTGAAAAGCTATTCGCCTTATTTTATGGTTAATTTCATTATGATTAAGGATTACATTAGTCTTAACTGTCATAAATAATAATTGTAAAATTAAAATATAAAATTACTCATTTTCATCAGTATAATCATCAATATCTCGTCTATCTTTTTTAGTAGGCCTACCGGTACCTTTTTTTCTATAATAATCTTTAGAGTATTTTAAAAGTTCTTTCGCTTCAAACTGTTCTTTAGGGGTGGTATCTGTTCTGTAAATATCAACTAATTTTGCACCAACTCTACTTTCAGGAATATCATTAACCTGTAACGTATAGTTTATTTGGTCTTTTCTTAATTGAATAGTATCTAGTGGGTAAACCTCTCTACTAGGTTTAACGACATCGTTATTTACTTTAATGTGCCCTTTTTTACAAGCTGTTGTTGCAAGAGTTCTTGTTTTGTAATATCTAATACACCATAAATACTTATCTACTCGCATACATTTTTATTGTAAAACTACGTTAATGTTGTTGCGCAAGAATACATTAAAATTGTATCTTGCAGCCTCAAAAATACGGAATAATGAGTTTAAGAAAAATAGGTTTTTTAATATTAAGTTTTGTTTTGGTTTTTTCATCTTGTAAGAAAGATGATGATAATGATGCAGATATTATAGTTGTAGAGTTGCGTAATAGAGCAGAACAACAAGTAATTGATAATGATTCTTTAATTGGTTATTTAGAAACACATTATTACAACTCTGGCGTTTTTGTAGATAATAGCGACCCAACAATTACAGATTTAGTAATAACAGAACTTGCAGCTGGAGAAGCTGTACCAGAAGGTCATACTTTATTAAAAGATAACATAGAAACACACGATATTACTTATCAAGAGACCGATTATGTTTATTACATATTAAGATTAAACCAAGGTGGTGGAGATAAAAGTCCTTATTTTTCTGATTCAGTTCGTGTAAAATATGAAGGGTCTACATTAGATGGAGATATTTTTGATAGTAGAGTTGAAGCGGATATTGACTTAACGTCAACTGTTTTTGGTTGGGTTGAAGTAATGCCACAGTTTAAAGAAATGGCTGATTTTATTGAAAATGGAGATGGAACGATTAATTTTTTAAATCATGGAGCAGGTGTTATGTTTATTCCTTCTGGATTGGCTTATTTCCCTAGCTCAACAAATACTAGTAATTCTTCTTTATGGTATTCGCCTTTAATTTTTAAGTTTGATTTATTACAAACTATTGAAAATGATCATGACAATGATGGTGTACCATCCCACTTAGAAGATTTAAATAATGATCAAGACTTTAATGTAAATTTTGATGATTTAACTGATGAAACTGATGATGATACAGATGGAGACGGTACTCCAGATTATATTGATACTGATGATGATGGTGATGGTGTTTTAACAATTTATGAAGATTTAGAAGATACAGATTTGACTTTTGATAGTGATGGAGATGGAGACCCAACAAATGATAAAGATGGAGATGGAGACCCAACAAATGATGATACAGACGGAGATGGAATTCCTAATTATTTAGATACAGACGATAAAGGCTCAAATAATTTATAAAATAAAAACCCTCGCAATGGCGAGGGTTTTTATTTTAAAAAAAAGTTTATTTATTATAGTAATAATGATAAACTCAAAATTAATTGATCTGGTCTTGTATCCAGTCTATCAACATTAATACCATTGTTTCCTAAGAAAGTAGCTTCATTATCACTAAAGCCTCGCTCGTATCTTAAATCAATACCAAGTTTGTTGAAATTAAGTCCAATACCAAAGTTTAAACCTACCGAAAAATCATTTTCAACGTCATTAATAGCAATGCCATCAAATTCTGAATCTAAAATGTATTGTAATGATGGGCCACCAAATACACTAATAGGGCCTAAAACTTTTAACCCTACTAAAAGAGGTGCATCAAGTTTTTGCATTTTAAAGCTATCATCATCGTAATCACTTTTTGTGCTTGTGTAAACAACTTCTGGTCTAAAATAAATATTGTCTCCAATTTTACCAAATAAACCAATGTGATAACCAACATTTCTGTCCGGATTTTGATAGTTATCATTAATCGATTCAAAATAATCACCATTGGCATTATAGTTTAAACCTGCTTTTACGCCAATACCTTGTAAAGTTTGCGCCATAGTAGCTGATGGAATAGCTATGGCAATCGTTAAAATAAAAAATAATTTTCTCATAATGTTCGTTTTTTTAGATTTCATTAACAGTATCAAAAACGTTGCCAAAAGTAATTTATTTTCTTTTCATAACAATCATTTTCATTTTTCAGTTATTTATCTTTGCCACTTTATACTGGTGAAAGATGAAATTTGAATTATTAGCAAAAGATGCTCAAAGTAAAGCAAGAGCAGGAAAAGTAACTACAGATCATGGTGTGATTGAGACACCTATTTTTATGCCAGTTGGTACTGTGGCTACAGTAAAAGGTGTGCATCAGCGTGAGTTAAAAGATGATATTAATCCAGATATTATTTTAGGAAACACCTATCATTTGTATTTACGCCCACAAACAAATATTATTGAAAAAGCTGGTGGACTACATAAATTCATGAATTGGGATAGAAATATTTTAACCGATTCAGGAGGTTATCAAGTATATTCTTTATCGGCTAACAGAAAAATTAAAGAAGAAGGTGTAAAGTTTAAATCGCATATTGATGGAAGCTACCATACATTTACCCCAGAAAATGTTATGGAAATTCAGCGTACAATTGGCGCAGATATTATTATGGCTTTTGATGAATGTACACCATACCCGTGTGATTATAATTATGCAAAGCGCTCTATGCACATGACGCATCGTTGGTTGGATAGATGTATTAATCATTTAGAAAAAACGCCGTTAAAATACGATTATAATCAAGCATTTTTTCCAATAGTACAAGGTAGTACCTATACCGATTTACGTAAACAATCTGCAGAGTATATTGCAAATGCAGGTGCTGTTGGTAATGCCATTGGTGGACTTTCTGTAGGAGAGCCTGCAGAAGAAATGTATGCTATGACAGATGTGGTTTGTGCAATTTTACCAGAAGATAAACCAAGATATTTAATGGGAGTAGGTACACCAATCAATATTTTAGAAAATATTGCGTTAGGTGTAGATATGTTTGATTGTGTGATGCCAACACGAAATGCAAGAAACGGTATGCTTTTTACAGCTTATGGAAGTATAAATATTAAAAATTTAAAATGGGCCGATGATTTTTCACCTATTGATGAAATGGGAATTACTTTTGTAGATACCGAATATACGAAAGCATATTTAAGGCATTTATTTACTGTAAATGAGTTATTAGGTAAACAAATAGCAACCATTCATAATTTAGGTTTTTATTTATGGTTGGTTCGCGAAGCTAGAAAACATATATTAGCAGGAGATTTTAGAACTTGGAAAGATAAAATGGTAAAACAAATGAATAACCGTTTGTAGATATATTAATGAAGATATTAGATTGGTACATATTAAAGCGTTATTTGTTTACATTTTTTATGATGTTGCTACTTTTTATTCCTATTGGAATAACAGTACACCTAGCTGAAAAAATTGGAAAAATTCTTGAAAACGAAGTGCCTATGAATGAGGTCTTGGTTTATTTTTTAGATTTCACAATTTACTTTGCTCATTTATTATTTCCGTTATTTTTATTTTTATCTGTAATTTGGTTCACTTCCAAATTAGCCAATAATACCGAGGTTATTGCCTTTTTAAGTTCAGGGGTTTCATTTACTCGTTTTTTAAGACCTTATATAATAGGTGCTACTATAGTTGCTATATTAGCAATAATTCTAGGTTTATTTTTAGCTCCAAAAGCAAGTGAAGGTTTTAACGATTTTAGCTATAAATATTTTAAAAAAGGAAGAAGTGCTGTAGAAAACACAAATGTTTTTAGGCAAATTAACGATCAAGAAATTATTTATGTAAGTAATTTTTCAAACAACGTTGGTCGTAACTTTACTTTAGAGCATTTTGAAGACAATAAACTTAAATATAAAATTACAGCTGATAATATTAGGTATATTCCTAAAGATACTATTTACAGATTAACTAATTATGTGAAAAGAGATATTGGAGAGCATGAAGATAAATTAGAGATTTTAAGAAGAAAAGACACATTACTTACATTTGATGTAGATGATTTAATTCCTGTAATTTATGCAGCCGAAACTAAAATGTATGGTGAGTTAAAGGAATTTATAAATAAAGAAGAGGCAAGAGGATCCTCTAATGTAGGAAGATTTAAATTGGTACTTTATAGAAAATGGAGTTTGCCAGTTTCAGTATTCATATTAACCATTATAGCTGTAGCAGTATCTTCAAAAAAGCGTCGCGGTGGTATGGGTGTAAACTTAGCCATAGGTATTTGTATCGCAATGATATTTGTGTTTTTCGATAAAATATTTGGTGTTATGGCAGAACAGTCAGATTTTAATCCCATTATTGCAGTATGGTTTCCTAACATCATTTTTGGTGTTTTAGCCGCCTACATGTTATACAATGCCAAACGATAAAGTAAAAAATTTTATTCATCTCCACTTTTTAGTTTTTATAGCTGGTTTTACTGCTATTTTAGGAGAGCTTATTACCATTAAAGCAGTTTCTCTTGTTTGGTATAGAATGGTAATTGCTAGTGTTTTAATGTTTCTTTACATCAAAATAGCTAAGGTTAAATTAAATATTAATTTAAAATCAATTACAAGGTTATCTATAGCTGGTATTATTATAGCATTACATTGGATAACTTTTTTTGGAGCCATAGATGAATCTAATATATCTATAACCTTAGCCATGTTTTCAACAGGTGCATTTTTTGCATCGATAATAGAACCTATAATATATAAACGTAAAATTATTTGGTATGAAATGCTATTTGGTCTTATTGTAATTCTAGGTGTTGTAATAATAACTCAAAGTGAAATTAAATATTTAACAGGCATACTACTTGGTATTTCTTCTGCTTTTTTTTCATCATTATTTGCAGTTTTAAATGGAAGTTTTTTAAAAAAGCATACGGCAACAGTCATTTCATTTTATGAATTTTTAAGTGGCGTTTTTTTTATAACTATTTATATTTTATGTTTTGGCGACGGTTTTTCAAAAGACTTTTTTAGTTTAAGCCTATCAGATTTTTGGTTTTTATTTATTCTAGCGTCTGTTTGTACTGCATATGCATTTATAGCATCAGTATATATTATGAAAACTATTAGCCCATATACGGTTGTATTAACATATAATTTAGAGCCTATTTATGGTATTGTAATGGCATTAATATTATTTCCAGAAAAAGAAAAAATGAGTGCTTCTTTTTATTATGGCGCATTTATAATAATAACTGTAGTATTACTAAACGCCTTATTAAAAAACAGTAAAAAATTAAAAAGAAAGGCTTGATAGCCCTAAACAAAATTAAAGTTTTTATATTTGTACACTAACTAATTTTAATAGCCTAAACAGAAATTCTTATGGAATATTTAGAATTTGAACTCCCAATAAAAGAACTTGAAGAACAATTACAAAAGTGTAAAGTTATTGGAGATGAAAGTGAAGTTGATGTTTCTGAAACCTGCAAGCAGATTGAAAAGAAGTTAGCAGCTACTCAAAAAGAAATATATAAAAACATAACACCATGGCAGCGAGTACAACTATCGCGCCATCCAGAAAGACCATATACTTTAGATCATATTAAAGCCATTTGTGGTGATTCGTTTTTAGAATTACATGGAGATAGAAGCTTTAAAGATGATAAGGCAATGATTGGTGGTTTAGGTAAAATAGGCGATCAAAGTTTTATGTTTATTGGCCAACAAAAAGGGTTTAATACAAAAACTAGACAGTACAGAAACTTCGGAATGGCAAATCCAGAAGGCTATAGAAAAGCCTTACGTTTAATGAAATCTGCTGAGAAATTTGGCATTCCTGTTGTAACACTTTTAGACACTCCTGGTGCATACCCTGGTTTAGAAGCAGAAGAGCGAGGACAAGGTGAAGCCATAGCAAGAAATATATTAGAAATGACACGCCTTAAAGTACCAGTTATAACTATTATAATTGGAGAAGGAGCATCTGGAGGTGCTTTAGGGATAGGAGTTGGAGATAGAGTATTAATGTTAGAAAACACATGGTATTCTGTTATTTCTCCAGAATCTTGTTCATCAATTCTTTGGCGCAGCTGGGAATATAAAGAGCAAGCAGCTGAAGCCTTAAAATTAACTGCAACTGATATGAAAAAGTTAAAGTTAGTTGATGGAATTATAAAAGAACCACTTGGTGGAGCACATAGAGATAGACAAAAAACTTTTAAGTCAGTTAGTGACGCCATTGTAAAAAATTATGAAGAGCTTAAAAACTTATCACCAAAAGAATTAGTATCCCAACGTATGGATAAATATGCAAATATGGGAGTGTATAAAGGTTAAGCCTTTTAAAACAAGAACTTAAAAAAAACTGAAGTTTACAACTTCAGTTTTTTTTATGGTTATTGACAATATTATTGACTTATTAACAGTTGAATTGTTAACGAGTAGTGAATATAGAATAATTATAAATCCACTAAACAACCTTCTTTTTATTTACTTTTGTAGTTATGAAACAACCAAACCATTTACAAGGCTTTAAAGTTGATAAAAGTACAATTATCAATCTGGAAAAAGGTAAAATACCACCTCAAGCGCTTGATTTAGAAGAGGTTGTGCTTGGGGCGATGATGATTGATAAAAAAGGTGTTGATGAAGTAATTGACATTTTAAGTGCAGATGCTTTCTATAAAGAAGCACACCAACATATCTTTGAAGCCATATTTCAACTCTTTGAAAATAGCGAACCTGTTGATTTATTAACCGTTTCTTCTCAATTAAAGAAAAATTCAAAACTTGAATTATCCGGTGGAGATTTTTACTTAATCTCATTAACACAAAAGGTATCATCTTCAGCACATATTGAGTTTCATGCACGTATTATATTACAAAAATTTATTCAGCGTAGTTTAATTAAAATATCTAGTGAAATTATTGAAGATTCTTATGATGAAACTAAAGATGTTTTTGATTTATTAGATAAAGCTGAATCTAAATTGTATGAAGTAACACAAGGTAATATTAAAAAATCTAGTGAAACAGCTCAAGATTTAGTAATTCAAGCAAAAAAGAAAATTGAAGAAATTTCTAATAAAGAAGGGCTTAGTGGAATTCCAACAGGTTTCAATAAATTAGATAAATTAACTTCTGGTTGGCAACCATCAGATTTAATTATTATAGCTGCTCGACCAGGTATGGGTAAAACGGCTTTAACTTTATCTATGGCCAGAAATATAGCTGTAGATCAAAATATACCAGTTGCTTTTTTCTCTTTAGAGATGGCTTCTGTTCAATTAATAACCCGTTTAATTTCTAGTGAAACAGGTCTGTCTTCTGAAAAATTAAGAACAGGCAAACTTGAAAAACATGAATGGGAACAACTAAATGTTAAGGTTAAAGGCTTAGAAAAAGCACCATTATTTATTGATGATACACCATCACTTTCAATATTCGATTTAAGAGCAAAAGCACGTCGTTTATCATCACAACATGGTATTAAGTTAATCATGATTGATTACTTACAGTTAATGACTGGTGGAAGCAATCATGGCGGAAATCGTGAGCAAGAAATATCTATGATTTCTAGAAACCTAAAAGCTTTAGCAAAAGAACTTATGGTTCCTGTAATTGCTTTATCTCAGTTATCTCGTGCTGTTGAAACACGTGGAGGAAGTAAACGGCCATTATTATCAGATTTACGTGAATCTGGAGCAATTGAGCAAGATGCAGATATTGTAAGCTTTATATTTAGACCTGAATATTATAAGATTGATGAATGGGATGATGAAGAACGTTCTCCAACCGAAGGTCAGGCAGAATTTATTGTCGCAAAACACCGTAATGGTGGTTTAGAAAATATTCGTTTAAAGTTTATCGGACATCTAGGTAAGTTTGATAATTTAGATGATTTTGATTCACCTTTCGAGTTTCATTCTAAAATGAATGCAGCAGCAAATGATGATACTTTTACAACGGATAACTTTAAAGCAAGTCCAGATCAAGCTTTTGGAAGTTCGTTTAATGAGGATGATGATAACGAAGTGCCATTTTAATTTTCTGTTTTATTATAAAATGTTCATTACGGTTTATATTTTGAGTATCTTTCAACCTATGAAGAAAGCCCTATTCATATTATTACTATTACTCTCTACGCATACTTATGCTTCTTACATATTAATTCCTATGGATGTAGAGAGTCAAAAAAACCATTTAAAAGCTTATGGTATTACTTATTGGACCCTCAATAAAGAGTTAAAAGTAAAATGGTTACTTAATTATAAAGGAGGTTCCTTTTTATTGCCAGACACCGAAGCTATTCAACGAGAATGTCAAATTAGAGGTGTTTCTTTTGAAGTAATTTCTAATGCCAAAGCAGAAACAATTTTAGAAGATATAGCAAGTCCTAGTCAAAATATGGAAGCAGTTGTGTTAGAAAAAGCTCCTAAAATTGCTGTATATACACCAAATGGAAAACAACCATGGGACGATGCAGTAACTATGGTATTACAATATGCCGAAATTCCTTATGAAACAGTATATGATGAGGAAGTTTTAAACGATGGTTTATTACTTTTTGATTGGTTACACCTTCATCATGAAGATTTTACAGGTCAATATGGTAAATTTTATGCCCAATATAGAGCATCTTCTTGGTATATTGAAGAGAAAAAAGAGGCAGAAAACCTAGCTCAAAAATTAGGTTACGAAAAAGTTTCAGAAGAAAAATTAGCAGTTGCTTTAAAAATTAGAGATTACGTAATTGGAGGAGGCTTTATGTTTGCTATGTGTAGTGCTACAGATAGTTTCGATATTGCACTTTCTGCAGAAGGGATTGATATTTGCGAACCAATGTTTGATGGTGATGGAAGTGATGCTGGGTACCAGAACAAAATTGATTATAGTAAAACCTTTGCGTTTTCAAATTATATATTAGAAAGAAACCCTAAGATTTATGAGTTTTCATCTATTGATATGACTAGAAAGCGAAAAATCCCCAAAACAACAGATTATTTTTCTCTTATGGAATTTTCTGCTAAATGGGATCCAATTCCAACTATGTTATGTCAAAACCATACAGCATTAGTAAAAGGTTTTATGGGGCAAACAACATCATTTACAAGAGATGAAATAAAATCAAATGTATTGGTATTGGGTGAAACCAAAATAAATGGTGAAGCCAAATATATTCACGGAATAAAAGGAAAAGGGTTTTTTACATTTTATGGCGGGCACGATCCAGAAGATTACCAGCATAGAGTAGGAGATGCAAAAACAGAACTAGATTTGCATCCAACTTCACCAGGTTACAGACTTATATTAAACAATGTTTTATTTCCTGCGGCCAAAAAGAAGAAACAAAAAACTTAATTTTTGTATCTTAAGTAAAACTTTTTTTAAACAAACAATTATACAATATGGCATCTAAAAAAGCAATCATAAAAAAAATACAAATCGTTTTAACAAAGCATTTTGATACGCCAGAGGATGCTTTTAACTTCTTTGATAAAAATGGAGATGGTAAATTGTCTAAAGCTGAAATTGTAAAGCTATTAAAGGAAGCCGAAATTAGTGGTTTTATTCGTGGTTTGGTGGGCTCAACACTTATTAATGGTTATGATGATGATGGAGATGGTGAAATAAACTGGAAAGAATTTAAAAAAGCAGTAGCAGAAATGGCAAAAGATATTGATTAATTCTTTGTTGTAAATATGAAGTGGTTCCAAAAAGAGTTAAAACTAAAACCATTTAATAGAGGTTTTCATTTAATTACAGACGACATTTTACATGCTATTCCTGAAATTAATCAAATAAAAATAGGGCAGATGCAGGTGTTTATTAAACATACATCGGCTAGTTTAACTATTAACGAAAATGCAGATTATACAGTACGGTTAGATTTTGAAAGCCATTTTAATAAAATGGTACCAGAAAACGCACCTTATTATAAACATACGTATGAAGGCCCCGATGATATGCCTGCACATATTAAAGCTTCATTACTAAGCACATCAGTACATATACCAATTACAAACGGAGCACCAAATTTAGGTATTTGGCAAGGTGTTTATTTATGCGAACATCGAGATTACGGAGGGTCAAGAAATCTTGTAATTACAGTTTACGGAACTTAAAGTTTAGCTTTTATAAGTTTATCTAAAATAAATTCTACTCCAAAATTATCGTTACTTTTTGTTTTATGGTTGGCTATGGCTAACACATTATCATGAGCATTGGCCATGGCGAAGCTATAAGTCGCTAGTTTTAGCATTTCAATATCATTATTATAATCGCCAAATATTAAAGTTTCATCCTGCGAAATATTGTAATTTTCCTGTAACATATTTATAGCATGACCTTTATTTGCTAAATCATCCGAGATATCAACCCAGTTTTTCCCAGATACTTTTATTTTATATTGGGATTCAAAAGGTTTAAATAATGGATAAATATGCTTTTCAGAATCTTCAGAGTGGTATAACGCTATTTTTATAATATCCTCTTCTATTTCGTTTATGTTTTTAATGATGGAATTTTTAGGATAATACTCTTCTAAAGTATGTAGTAATCCATTAGCCATAGATTTTTTATTAAAATATGCTTTTGAAGGTGTGCAAAAAACCGGGTGTATATGGGTATTACTATCTATCAAATTAACTATCTCAATTAAGTTAGTGGTTTCTATAGGAGTCGATAGTAGAAGTTTCTCTTTATTAATAACAATGCCACCATTTTCAGCAACAATTATAATATCATCTTTTATGGTATTTAGTTTCTCAATAATACTATAATAAGGTCTCCCACTTGCAGCTACAAATAAAATATTATGCTTTTTTAACTCTTTAAATAGTTCAAAAAATAAGGAACTAACTTCGTGTTTGGAATTAAGCAATGTGCCATCCATATCCGTTACTACAAGTTTTATTTGAGATAAATCCATAAATATATTTAATTACAAACTTAGTGTACTTTATTAAAATAGATGTTAATAACAAATAAAAAATCCGACTCTTACGAATCGGATTTTTAAATTAAGCGAATAATATGTTTTACAATAGGCTAAGCGCCTTATTTTACTTTATCAACTACAGCTTTAAAAGCTTCTGGGTTATTCATAGCTAAATCTGCTAAAACCTTACGGTTTAATTCAATATCATTAGCTTTTAATTTTCCCATAAATTGAGAATAAGATAAACCATGTTCTCTGGCTCCTGCGTTAATACGCGTAATCCATAATGCACGGAATGTTCTCTTTTTTGCTCTACGGTCTCTGTACGAATATTGCATCGCTTTATCAACCGCATTTTTTGCTACTGTCCAAACGTTTTTACGTCTTCCAAAGTAACCTTTTGCTTGTTTAAGCACCTTTTTTCTTCTGGCTCTTTTAGCTACAGAATTTACTGATCTTGGCATAATTTTAAATGTTTTTTGTAGTAGGCGGCCAAATAAATGACACTTTTTAACGAGCCTAACTCCAGGGTTTATTAATTGTTTTAACCGATTAAAACGAATGTTACTTTAAACGCATCATTGTTTTAATGTTATCCTCATCTGCTTTATGTACTAAACCATCATGAGTTAACTTAAGCTTACGCTTTTTAGACTTCTTTGTTAAGATGTGACTCTTAAAAGCGTGCTTTCTTTTAATCTTACCAGTACCTGTAAGCTTAAAACGCTTTTTGGCACTAGATTTTGTTTTCATTTTAGGCATTTTCTTTTCCTAGTTTTTAATTATTTCGCTTAATTATTTTAGTGCTGTTGGTGTTTCAGCATCCTATCTTTATTCTTAATATAGGCTATCAACTTACGTTAATGCAATAGTAAGATTTAAATTTCATTACTTTTTAGGAGCAATAAACATGGTCATACGTTTACCTTCTAATCGAGGCATTTGTTCAACCTTTCCATACTCCTCAAGATCTTGAGCTAATTTTAATAATAAAATTTGCCCTTTTTCTTTAAAAATTATTGAACGTCCTTTAAAAAAAACAAAAGCTTTTAGCTTTGCACCTTCTTTTAAGAACTTCTCAGCATGTTTCTTTTTAAACTCGTAATCATGGTCGTCTGTATTCGGACCAAAACGAATTTCTTTAATAATAACTTTTGTAGCCTTAGACTTTAAAGCTTTATCACGTTTCTTTTGCTCATAAAGAAACTTCTTATAATCCATAACCTTACAAACAGGTGGATCAGCATTAGGAGAAATCTCGACTAAATCTAGCTCTTGTTCGTTAGCTATTCGCATAGCATCACCTTTAGTATAAATACCAATTTCTACATTGTCTCCTACAAGACGTAGTTTTTGTGCTGTAATTTTAGAGTTAATCTTATGTTTATCCTCTTGTGAAACCCTTCTAGGTTGCTGTCTTCTTCTAATTGCTATGGCGTTATGGTTTTAAATTAAACTTATTATTTTTTATTATTATTAAAACGATTTTAGCGTTTTCTTAATATCTTCTTTTATTATTTCAGAGAAGGTTTCTACACTAATCATGCCTAAATCTTCCCCACCGTGTTGTCTTACAGTTATTTTGCCTTCTTGCTCTTCTTGCTCCCCTATAATAATCATATACGGGTGTTTCTGCATTTCGGCTTCTCTAATCTTCTTACCTATAGTCTCATTTCTATGATCTACAAGGGCGCGAATTTCGTCATTTTCTAGCAAATTTAAAACTTTTTCAGAGTATTTTTCATATTTCTCACTAATTGATAATATAATTGCTTGAGTAGGCATTAACCAAAGCGGGAAATTACCTCCGGTATGTTCTAGTAATAATGCTACAAAACGCTCCATACTTCCAAAAGGAGCACGGTGTATCATAATTGGTCGGTGCGACTCGTTATCACTACCTTTATACGTTAAATCAAAACGTTCTGGTAAGTTGTAATCTACCTGTATTGTTCCTAATTGCCAACGTCTTCCTAAAGCATCTTTAACCATGAAATCTAACTTAGGGCCATAAAAAGCAGCTTCACCTTCTTCAATAACAAAATCTAAACCTTTATCGGTTGCAGCATTTATAATAGCTTGTTCTGCTTTTTCCCAGTTTGCAACATCACCAATATATTTGTCTGGATTTTTTGGATCCCTTACAGAAACCTGTGCAGTAAAGTTTTCAAACCCTAACGATCCAAATACATAAAGTACCAAATCAATAACATCTTTAAACTCCTTATCCAATTGTTCTGGCATACAAAATAAGTGGGCATCATCTTGAGTAAATCCACGTACACGTGTTAAACCATGTAATTCGCCACTTTGCTCGTATCTATATACAGTACCAAACTCAGCATAACGCTTAGGTAAATCTTTATAACTCCATTGGCTACTATTATAAATCTCACAATGGTGTGGGCAGTTCATAGGTTTCAATAAAAACTCTTCGCCTTCTTTAGGAGTTGTAATTGGTTGAAAACTATCTTCACCATATTTAGCATAATGTCCAGAAGTTTCATAAAGTTCTTTTTGTCCAATATGTGGCGTAACAACCATTTCGTAACCTGCTTTTTTCTGCGCAGCTTTTAAGAAGTTCTCTAAACGCTCACGTAAAGCAGCACCTTTAGGTAACCATAAAGGCAAACCTTGTCCAACCTTTTGCGAAAAAGTAAAAAGTTCTAACTCTTTACCTAATTTTCTATGGTCACGTTTTTTAGCTTCTTCAAGCATTGTTAAATACTCAGTAAGTTCCTTTTGTTTCGGAAAAGAAATTCCGTAAACACGAGTTAATTGAGGTTTGTTCTCATCACCACGCCAATATGCACCAGCAACACTCAATATTTTAACCGCTTTTATAATACCAGTATTAGGTATGTGGCCACCACGACATAAATCAGTAAAGGTAGAGTGGTCGCAAAACGTAATTGTACCATCCTCTAAATTCTCAATCAATTCAGTTTTAAAAGCATTGTCCTTATATAAGGATAAAGCATCCGCCTTCGAAACCGATCTTAAACTAAAATCATGTTTTCCGCGCGCAATCTCTAACATTTTAGTTTCAATAGCCTTAAAATCCTTTTCAGATACCGTATGCTCACCAAAATCTACATCATAATAAAACCCATTTTCTATAGCAGGTCCAATGGTAAGTTTCGCGCCATCATACAATTCCTCAATGGCTTGAGCCAAAACATGGGCACTACTATGCCAAAAAGCAGTTTTACCAGCATCGTCTCTCCAGGTATATAAAACCAAAGAGCCATCGGTTGTTAATGGCGTAACCGTTTCTACAGTTGTACCATTAAAACTCGCCGAAATAACATTTCTAGCAAATCCCTCACTAATGCTTTTTGCAACATCCATTGGTGTAACGCCTTCGTTAAACGTTTTCACACTACCATCAGGTAAAGTAATATGTATCATAAATTAAATTGAAATTCGGGTGCAAAGATAATGAGTTCAAAAGTATAAACAAACCAACACTATATATATATAGGTATAAATTTTTAATAAGGGCGTTCCCCAAGGGTCGGGCTATCCATTCCAAGTCCTCGCACCTCCTACGTCGGGCTGTGGGCTATCCATTACTATCCCTAACGCGGATATAAACGCAATCAACTGGTTAAACTAATTATATTTAATATACCAAGGTTTAAGTGCAAAAGTTGAGTTTTAAACTTTATATATAACGTATGCTTAAAATCTATCAAATACAAAATAATGGTAAAGGCAGGCTTTTATTATAAACACTAATATGTTTATAATAAGGTCTATTACATATAAATAATATTAATTTGTAATAACTAAGAGTATAATATTAGAGTATACCTGCTGTATGTCAAACACAAATGATTACAATCTTGTATACCCACTATATCTATAAATAGTATCAGGATCAGTATGTCATATTATATATGTTTAAGTTTATATAATAAGAATGTAATAAGTTCTAAATTGGGTTTTTTAGCATTAGAAAAGAATATAGGCGTTGTGTTTTAAACATCAACCAAAAAAAAACGAGTGTAAAGTTCAGAAAATAAGCCTTTTAAAATAGCGCGAAAAAAAAACTAAAAAAAAGGCAAAAAAAGTCATTGTCAAATTAAAAAAGGATAGTAAGTTTGCACCCCGATAAAAA
>NZ_CANLZX010000012.1 GCF_947495675.1 uncultured Algibacter sp.
CATCAACACCGTCATCGTTGGTATCAGTCATACCTGTACCATTACCACTTGGTGCAATATAGCCAACTGTTGGTTGAGCTTCTACATTATCGGGTATACCATCGTTATCACTATCTATATCTAGATGATCTGGCAATAAATCTCCATCAGTATCTTGAGTCTTTATTATACTTACCAAATCTATAGCTGCTCCACTATATGGATCAGTAGGTGTTGCATAAAAGCTTAATGTGGTTTGTGTAGTAGTTGCTACAAAAGTATTCTGATATTTATTCCAAATTTTTGGACCTATTATATTAGTAGCACTTGGGCCCTCTGCAACGAAATTTAACTTCTCACTTATTAAAGGCGTATTTGCAGAATCGAATACTAATAAATCTAAATCAACAATCCAACCAGATTGATAACCGATATCTTCACCCCAATAAAAAGTCAATGTATATGTCTCTCCTATATCAGTATTAATGGTTTGTGTTAATGTATTATTTATTCCCCCAACAGATGAATTACTACCTAAAACATCTACAAATTGCTTACCATCATATGCATTTGCAATAGTTCGCCCAGGAAAAAAAGAAGGATTACCACCAGCGACCCATCCATCACAATTTTGGTCGTAATTCCAACCATATAGTTGGTTTGAATTAATAGGCGCACCAATATAAGTACCCCATGAATCTGCATTTCCTGAAAATTCAGCATCATCAGTAAAATCTTGTGCCTCAAACGAACCATTAACAATAATGTTTGCTAGACCTTCATCTGTATCTAAAATTCCATCATTATCATCATCTAGGTCACATAAATCTCCAATACCATCGCCATCGCTATCTAAGTAATTAGGATTATTAATATTACAAGGGTTACATTCATCCGCTTGCTGTGAGTTATCTTGACTAGAACCAGCACCTTGACCGCCACTAGCTAAAACAGGAACCCCGTTAGCATCTTCTGCACCATTAATTTCATTATTAACATCTAAATTATCATAACCTATTTGGCTATTTGGTGCATCACCTTCAAGCGCATCAGGGCAGCCATCATTATCACTATCTAAATCAAATTTATTTGGAATACCATCAAAATCGGTATCACATTGAATAAGAATATCGTGAAATATTGCTCTTCCTGATGATGATGATGTAGTGTTGCTATCATTTAAACCAAACACATAATTACCCGTACTATAACTATCATGGTATTGAATAAACCAGTTTGAAGGTAATCCACTCGATACTAACCCCGCAGGGTTTGATGGACTATAAGTAACATAAGTATCTGAAGGTGTAAAATCTAACGAATTTGTTTTAATTATAGCGTTACCAGGGCTAATTTGATTATATGCTAGAGATGTTGAATACCCTTGTACATCATAAAAAGTACCAGACGAAGATCCGTCTATATCTCTTAATATAGTAACTACATATGGCAAAGTTGCTACGTTAGTAGTTCCAGATTCTACAATGGTTAAACTATATTCAATAAATGGGTTTTCTTGTGGGTTTGCTCCATTAAATCTTAATGCTCCATCTGAGGTTCTAATATGTAATGAACCTGTTGGGATATTTTCATTTAAAATTTCAACTAATACATCATAATTTTTACCAGCATAGCTTAAAGCATTTACTTTTCTAAGTATATCTCCAGTTTTTAAATCTGTGGCATTACCAGATTCTACGATAAGTTGATAAGATAAAACCCAAGTTGGAGAAAATGCACACTCTTCAGTATCTAAAATACCATCATTATCATCATCTAAATCGCAAAAATCTCCGAAACCATCATTATCGCTATCTAAATAGCTTGGATTATTTATATCACATGGGCTACATTCATTGGCTTGTTGTGTATTATCTATACTTGTACCAATACCTTGGCCCCCGCTGGCTAAAACAGGTACTCCATTAGCATCTTCTGTACCCAAAATTTCATTATTAACATCTAAATTGGCATAACCAATTTGACTATTTGGTGCATCTCCTTCTAAGGCATCTGGGCAACCATCATTATCGCTATCTCTATCAAAACGATCTGGAACACCATCAGAGTCTGTATCTTTATCAATACATTCTAAAAAAATTCCAAATGAAAGCCCTTGTTTTCCTGAAGGTTCGCTTTCTATAAAAACATCTAAAATACTTGCGTTTCTTGTTATAAACATTGGTGCAGTTACTGCACCATTAATTCCTTTTCCTACTACAGTATCTGTACCAAGCCCAGTAATAGGGTAATTAGAACCAACACCATAATATTCTAATAATGCCCAATTACCGCCATTAGTTGTTAAATGATATTCTTCATCATTCTCACTAGCTAACCCAGCATTATTAACATCTGTAGTTTCTGCATCAGCAACCACTAAATCAAGTTCCAGACCAGTAGAAGATGTTATTGTAACTGTAAAATTAGCTGATATGCCAGATTGAACATCATTATATATTGATAAGTTTCCTGCGGAATCGCTTGCATCGTAATATTGCCATAGTTGAGCACCTGTCCAGGTTCTCATGCTTTTAGCTAACATAAAATTTGCATCTGCATTTGCTGCAGAAAATGTTGCCGTTGCTATTGAGCCATCTGGTAATGTAAAGTTTTTTGTATCTCCGTCTTGAATTCCATCATTTAAAATGCCAGACCAATCTAACCAAAAGATATTATCTACATAAGTTCCTGGTCCATTTCCATTTCCATCATTTAAATGAGAACAATCCATTTCATCTTCATCTAAAATACCATCATCATCATCATCTAAATCATCTATATCGCTGTAACCATCATTATCATTATCATTAAGTGTAAGAATAAATACTTTCCCATCGCCATGATCGTTTGTAGAGCCTGTTAATCTAACCTTAGTTATAACTGAACCATTTGGAGCAATATCATCCAAATAAAACAAGGCAATTCCTATATTTGAACAATTAGTATTTACAACTCTGTCGCTTAACCAATAATCTGATCCAGAAGTTGGTGGGGTTATAGCACCCGGTGTTCCCATATTACCTGGGCTACCCGTACCTCCAAAACCCCATTGTGTTGTTGTTTCGTTTATAAAAGTCTGCCCTAACGATTGTTCTGCACCTCCTGATGCAGGAATTCCAAAGAGTTCTATGTGATAACAATTATTTGCATTTCGTTCTGTTATTGCTATTATACTACTAGAACTAGATATTACACCATTGCTATAAGATAAAGTTTGTCGTTGTGCGGTTGTAGTAGAAGAAACGGCTGTATAATTGTCACATACATTTGCGCCATTACCAGTAGCCCAGAAAAAATGATTTAAATTAAAGTCTTGAAATGCTGCTAAGGCTGACGCATCCCATGTTCCGCTAGCACTAGTAGTCTCAACAACTGCTGCATTTTTTTGTATTTTATTAAAACTATGCCCCGAAGACCCCAATTGTGTTAACTCATAACCTGATGGTAAATTATAATTATCATAAACCAAATCATTAATAACAATACTTTTTATTGTTGCTGGTTGAGTAGGACTTGTTTGAGAATCACTCCACCTAAAGTTTACGCCAGTTTGTATGCTTGGAGCATTTGTTTGACTAAAACTAATAGTTAACTGAAAGCATACTATTAAAACACTCAATAATAATTTAAACTTCATATTTAATATGATTTGGGATATCTAAATATTATATGTTCTTATTCTTATTTCTACTAAAAATATTTATTACAATAGTTTATTAATCGCCTTACACAATTAATAATCAATTATTTAACCATAAATATTACTTTGAAATAATGCTTGAGGGAAGAAAATTTCAATTAAAATACCGCAAAACAATGCGATATTAACAAATGTTAAAGACAAAACTAGAACAAAAAATCGATAAAAACAATAAAAAATCGGATAAAACACATAATAATATATAAATTGCGTACTTTTTGTATGCTTTAGACTACTTATAGAGATTTCTTTTAAATGAGAAAATTAAAACCTAAACAATTAAGCCAACTAAATCTTCAATTTTTGAAATTAACTGAATTTTAATAACGGTATTTTTTAAAGATATTTTATTGTATTTGGACACAAAAATGGTAGAAAACCCTAATTTTTCTGCTTCTAGAATTCGTTGTTCAACTCGCTGAACAGGACGAATTTCACCAGATAAACCAACTTCTGCAGCAAAGCAAAAATCTTTTTGAACTGCTACATCCTCATTTGAGGATAAAATAGAAGCTACAACAGCTAAATCTATAGCAGGATCATCTACAGTAATACCACCAGTAATGTTTAAAAATACATCTTTTGCACCTAGACGGAAACCTGCACGTTTTTCTAAAACTGCCAAAAGCATATTTAAGCGTTTTGCATTAAATCCTGTTGCACTTCTTTGAGGTGTACCATATACTGCGGTACTTACTAATGCTTGAACTTCAATCATAAGTGGACGCATACCTTCTAAGGTGGCTGCAATAGCATTTCCTGATAACTCTTCATCTTTTTTTGAGATCAATATCTCTGATGGGTTAGAAACTTCCCTTAAACCTGAACCTTGCATTTCATAAATACCTAATTCATTAGTAGAACCAAAACGGTTTTTGTGTGCTCTTAAAATTCTAAAAACATGGTTCCTATCGCCTTCAAACTGCAAAACAGTATCAACCATATGCTCTAATATTTTAGGCCCAGCAATATTTCCATCTTTAGTAATATGCCCAATTAACAATACAGGTGTTGCTGTCTCTTTAGCAAATTTAATAAGCTCGGTTGTACATTCTTTTATTTGTGAAATACTTCCAGAAGACGACTCTATATAATCACTATGCAAAGTTTGTATAGAATCAATTATAACTATATCTGGCTCTAAAGTCTCTATTTGTTTAAATATATTCTGCGTTTTGGTTTCGGTTAAAATATAGCAATTGTTATTTTCTGGATTAATTCGTTCTGCACGCATTTTTATTTGCTTTTGGCTTTCTTCTCCAGAAACATACAGCGTCTTATAAGGTAATTTTAATGAAATTTGAAGTAGTAATGTACTTTTACCTATTCCAGGCTCGCCTCCTAATAAAGTTAAAGAACCAGGTACAATTCCGCCACCTAAAACACGATTGAACTCTGCATCAAAAGTATCTAATCGAGGTTCTTTAGATGTATCAATTTCATTAATACGTAATGGAATAGATGCTTTTTTTACTTTGGTAGTTGGTGATTTCCAGTCACTCTTTTCAGGTTTTTGAATAAGCTCTTCAACAATGGTATTCCATTCTTTACAAGCATTGCATTGCCCTTGCCATTTTGCAAATTGTGTACCACAGTTTTGACAAAAAAAAGTTGTTTTTACTTTTGCCATTAATACCCAAAATCTTCTTTAATTAAATCTGCCTTTTCTAACATTAAATCTTTTGTAAGTCCTGCTATTTCACCTAATGTATAGCCAGATTGATATGTTCGCATAGCTTTTTTAGGTTCTCCAGTCTCCTCATAAAAACGAGCAATATAATAGGCTCCTAAAAGAGTTTCAGGATAGGCTTTTCTTGCCATTTTACCTAACTCTTCATAATATTCGTATAATTCATTTTTCTCTATTGCTGCAGATATAGCTTTAAAATCGTTTATTAGTACTTTTTTATCGATATTAAACAAATCTGAAATAGTTTGATATTTTTCTTGAAGATATAATACTGGCGAAATTTCTAATTCAAGAATAACATCTTTATACTCTTTTTTTGAAATAGGTTGAAAAACTTGGAAAATATTTTCAAGGGCACTAGGTATTGCATGAGCTGGGACTGAATAATGAGATGGACCATCGAAACTATCAAACTTAAATATTAAGCTTTCGTTTTCAATTGCAGAAATATCTGTATTTAATGCATCTGTCATTTGTTTTACAGATTTAGCATCATTATTTGTATTAGCTAAATAGTAAAATATTTTTGATTTAATTTTCCCTATAGCTTCTGGAATATATTCAATCATATTAGGTGCTAACTCTGGACTAATTGAAATATAGGCCTGAAACAAAGGTTGTGGTTTAAGTAAATAATAATTAATAAAATTTGCTGTTTCACCGTGGCCAACAGCTACTCTAAAATTTCCTGCCCTATATGTTTTTTCTATATATGGCATCAATTCTAAACCTATAAACTCAAAAAAAGCAGCACCGGTTTCTACTGGCAATGAATTTTGTTCTGAATACATACAATCATCAAAACGTTTGTCTATTTGATTAATACCAACAACAATACAGGCTGGCATATCTTCCCAATAGGAATAATAATCTACATTTCCAGCTACGGCTTCAAACATATAATCACCATCTAAAACTATAAAAATTGGATATGTTTTATCTATATCATTATTATAACCTCGGGGTAATTGAATTTTTATTTGACGCTCTTCTCCTAATTTTGAAGATTGAATTGTTTCGTATTTAACCTGTGCTTCTATAAAATTAAAACCTAAAAAAAGAAGCAAAAAGTAAACAAGAGTATTTTTCATTTTTTAAAGTGATTTGAGTTTTATTAATGGCAAGGTAAGAAATTAAGGTAGAGATTAAAAGCAAAGTTATTTTAAGCTAAAAACTTTTAATTGTCTTTTAAATTCTTGTTTCTATTAAATATTGGTAAATAAAGTAGTGATAATCCGCCAAAAATAACAATGAGTAATGTTTGCGACGACCAAATAATCCAACCAAATGCTCGACTTGGATCTTCTGGTATAAAAAATAAAGAAGTAAAAACTAACACAATCGCCTCTGGATAAGACCCAATCCCACCATTAGTTGCTGCAATACTAAAGCTAGCTGCAATAAAGCCAATTAAGATAGCTGAAAATGGAATATCACTAATCTCTTGTAGAGAATAAGTTGTAATATAAAACATGAGTACATACATAGCCCAAATAAAAAGGGTATGAAATATAAAAGCCCATTTCTTTTTCATTTTAAATATGCTTAAAGCACCTTCAATCAAACCACCCACAAAGCCTTTAATCTTTAAAGCTATTTTAGAATTACTAATTTTTATAAATCTTAAAAAGAAAAGAATTAAGACTGTTAAACCAAGTAATGCAATTCCTATTTTTAATGGGTCGAATTTTTCTACTAAAAAACCATAAATAAAATCGAATTGAAGAAAAAGTGTAACTGTTATTATACCCAACATAACAATCATGTCTGCAATACGTTCTGCTACTATTGTACCAAATCCTTTTTCAAAAGGCACACCTTCGTAATTTGTAAGAATTGAGGCTCTTGCTACTTCACCAGCTCTTGGTATGGTATAATTAATTAAATAAGTTGCAAAAACAGCCATAATACTATTGCCTAACTTAATGTTATAGCCCATAGGCTCTAACTGAAATTGCCAACGATATGCCCTAGACAAATGACTTAGCAAACCAAAAAACATTCCGAAAAATATATAAGTATAATCTGCTTTTTTAAAATATTTAACAAGCTGCTCGATTGAAATTTGAGATAGTGAATACCAAACTAAAAAAACTCCCAATAATAATGGGAGTGTAATTTTTAATATGTTTTTTGTCTTTTTATTCAACGTCTATAATAATAGATTAGTTGCTTCATCTGGGAAAACTAAAGATGGTTTAAAAACTTTCGCTTCTTCAATATCCATAAAAGCATACGTAATAAGAATCAAGGTGTCGCCAACCGAAACGCGTCTTGCTGCAGCCCCATTTAAAGTAATTTCACCACTTTTACGAGGTCCAGGAATACAATAAGTTTCCAGACGTTCTCCATTATCGTTATTAACAATTTGAACTTTTTCACCTTGTATAATATTGGCAGCTTCCATTAAGTCTTCGTCAATAGTTATACTACCTATATAATTGAGTTCTGCACCTGTGCATTTAACTCTGTGAATCTTAGATTTTACTACTTGAATTTGCATGTGGCAAAGATAATTAATTTAAAGCGATATTATCTATAAGTCTAATATCGTCTGCATATACAGCTATAAATGCTCTATATGTTTTTTTGTTTGATTTTCGTTTAATTGGCTTTAAGGTATTGGCGTCTGCAATAATGAAATATTCTAATTCTAGAATATCGTGTTTTGCAAACTGATTTTCAACCCATTCCATTACTTTATTAGCACTTTTTGTGCCAAATTTTTCTTTGGCTGTTTTTAATATTTTATAAATAAAAGGTGCTGCTATTTTATAATCTGGTTTAAGCCTCGTATTTCGGGAGCTCATAGCTAATCCATTAGCTTCACGATGAATTTTGCAACCCACAATTTTTACTGGTATATTATACTTTTCTACGAGTTTTTTGATAATGGCTAATTGTTGAAAATCTTTCTCACCAAAATAGGCCTTATGAGGCTTTACAATTTCAAAAAAACGTTTTACAATAGTTCCTACACCATCAAAATGACCGTGTCTAAATTTGCCTTCCATTTCAAACTCTAAACCATCAAAATCAAATTTTTGAGATATTGTCTTTCCTTCATAAATATCATTAACAGTAGGAGCATAAACCAAAATATTGTTTTTATTTACTGTTTTAAGTAACTCAACATCAACTTCTAAAGTTCTAGGATACTTCTCTAAATCTTCTTTGTTGTCAAACTGTGTTGGGTTTACAAAAATGCTAACCACAACTTTATCATTTTCCTCTAAAGCTTTTTTTACTAATTGTAAATGCCCTTGGTGTAACGCACCCATTGTAGGCACCATACCAATAGTTAGTTTTTTAGCTTTTAACTCATTAATAGCTAATGTAATTTGTTGTTTATCTGAGTAAATTTCCACTTTTTAATAAAAAATTAACGCTTGCAAACTTAAGATTTTACAATCAATTAGCATAAAATTTTGTACTTTTGCGTGTTTTTTATTTTGAAATTTTAAAAGTATTACTGCAATAAAGCAAGCTTTTTCAAAATTCCTTTTTTAAAAAGCATACCAATAATTGCTATTAAACAGCTTTATTTAAAGTCAACAAAATCAAACATATGAAAGATAAGAGGATATTATATGTATCATCTGAAGTAGTGCCTTATTTACCTGAAACTGAAATTTCTTCAGCTTCTTTTGAAGCACCAAGATTGGTTAATCAACAAGGTGGGCAGATAAGAATCTTTATGCCTCGATACGGGAATATTAATGAAAGAAGACATCAATTACATGAAGTTATAAGGTTGTCCGGAATAAATTTAGTGATTAATGACTTAGATATGCCTCTAATCATTAAAGTAGCCTCAATACCAAAAGAACGTATACAGGTTTATTTTATTGATAATGATGAATATTTTAAAAGAAAAGCCACATTAACAGATGAAGATGGAAAAATGTTTTCTGATAATGATGAACGTGCAATTTTCTTTGCCAAAGGTGTTATTGAAACTGTAAAAAAATTAAACTGGGCTCCAGACATTATTCACGTTCATGGCTGGTTGGCTTCATTATTACCACTTTACCTTAAAGAATATTACAAAGACGAACCATTATTTAACGAAAGCAAAATAGTTACTTCTATATACAATCAAAGCTTTGACGATACGTTAAACAAAGACTTGGTTAACAAAATTAAATTTGACAATATTGAAGAGGACGCCATTAAAACGCTTGAAGAGCCATCATACAACAATTTAATGAAAATTGCTATTGATTATTCTGATGCATTAATTGTTGGGTCTGAAAATATTCCAGAAGATTTAAATTCGTATTTAGAAGCAGCCAATAAACCTATTTTAGAATATAAAAGTAAAGACGAATTTGGTGAAGCTTATACAACATTTTTTAATGAGACTGTTTTAAGCTAAACTTTTTAAATTCGTTCAATATTATATGAAAAAGATATATAAAGCCCTCGAATTACCTGTAATTTTTATTCTAATTTTAATATCTTTTATTGCTTGCGATAAGGATTTTAATACTATAGATAGTGATGTTTTAGGAAATGAAAACGCGAATTTTTTTTCCGACTCCTCTGTTATAAAAATTTCGGCATACAATAAAAAATTAGAAGCACTTCAAATTAACAATTTAGCTTCAAATTTATTAGGCGTATTCAATGATCCTGAATATGGCAAAACTACAGCTAGCATTGTTACACAGGTAACACCAAATTCTTTTAATGAAAATTTTGATGTTAATCCTGTAATTGACTCTGTAGTTTTTAATATCCCCTATTTTAACACAGCAATAAGCATAGAAGATGATGGAACCACAACTTACCAATTAGATTCTATTTACGGGGATTTAGATTCAAAAATTAAACTTACAATTTATCAAAACAAATACTATTTAAGAGATTTTAATCCATCTGATATTAACACCTCTCAGAATTATTATTCAAAAACTGAAAATCTTTTAGATGCCACTCACAATTATGCTTTAAACGGCAGTCAAGAAATAGATTTTGACAATCATATAGGCGAAATTATTATTGACACAACATTTACCCCTTCTGCAAATGAAATAGTTTTAAAAACTGGTGAAAGTGATAATATTGTTTATACGAGATTAACACCTGCATTTAGGGTTAGTTTCAATGATTTAAATGATGATGAAGACGAAATAGCTTTTTGGCAACAAACTATCTTAGATAAAGCTGACGATGAAGTATTAAGCAACTCAAACAACTTCAGGAATTATTTTAGGGGCTTATATTTTAAAGTTCAAGAAGAAGATGATAATGGTAATATGTTTTTAATAAATTTAGAATCTAATGATGCTAACATTACTATCTATTACACAAAAGGTGAGGATGGAAGCAGAATTCAAGATGAATATGTTTTAAACTTTACTGGAAATAAGCTAAATACATTTATTAATGAATTCAATGTTCCATTTGCAAACGGTGACATGGATAATGGTGACGAAACTTTATACCTAAAAGGTTTAGAAGGCTCAATGGCTATAGTTGATTTATTTGGACCAGATTTAAATGGTGATATGGTACCTGATGAGTTAGACGAATTCTTAAAAGACTACAGAAAAACTGATGATATTACTGGAGAATATGTTTATGATGAAAATGGTGATTATGTTTTAAAGAGACTAATTAATGAAGCTCATTTAACAATTTACGAAGATGAGACTAAAGTAACAAACAGCATAAATGAGATTAATGGAGAGATTTATCATAAATATGATCGTATTTATGCTTATGATATTAAAAACAATTCAACAACAATTGACTATACAGTAGATCCTTTTGAAAATAATGTAGCCATTAGCTCAAGAATTTTTAGTCTTGGTCAAAGAGATAGTATTTCGCCAACAAAGGCAAAATATAAAATACGTTTAACAGAGCATCTTAATAATATTATTCAAAATGATTCTACAAACTATCAATTAGGATTGGTATTATCTACTAATGTTAACTATACAAGTAACTCTGAAGTTTTAAATAGTACTGATAATGTAACAGCAGTTCCTTCTGCATCTATAATATCTCCTAGAGGTACTATTTTGTATGGTAGTAATGAAAATGTTAATGATGATCGAAGGTTAAAATTAAAAATATTTTATACAGAATCTAAAGAAAATTAGACGATTACACATTTTTAGTTATATTAAATCATTAGTAAAATTAACTTTATCGTATAAATATTATAGTTCATATAATATTTAACTGTCATTAATATTTTTTTTTCATATTTGCTTTGAATTTAAAATAACCCCAAAATCAAAAACAAATAATTATGTGTGGAATTGTTGGATATATAGGACATAGAGAAGCATACCCAATTATAATAGAAGGTCTTAAACGACTTGAATACAGAGGTTATGATAGTGCTGGAATTGCTTTATTTGATGGTACAGACCTTAAAGTGTCTAAAACCAAGGGTAAAGTAGCCGATTTGGAAGCCCGTACTGAAAAAGAAATTTCTAAAATTGGAAATGTTGGTATTGGTCATACACGTTGGGCAACTCATGGTGTACCTAATGATATAAACTCTCATCCCCACCTTTCTAATTCAGGTGAATTAGTAATAATACATAATGGAATTATAGAAAATTACGATTCTCTTAAACAGGAACTTATATCTAGAGGTTATACATTTAAATCTGATACAGATACCGAAGTTTTAATTAATTTAATTGAAGACGTAAAAAAACAACAAAAGGTAAAACTTGGCAAGGCTGTTCAAATAGCCCTTAATCAAGTAATAGGTGCTTATGCTATTGCTGTATTCGACAAAAACAAACCAGAAGAAGTTGTTGTAGCTCGTCTTGGAAGCCCCTTAGCTATAGGTATTGGTGAAAACGAAGATGAATTTTTTATTGCAAGTGATGCTTCGCCTTTTTTAGAATATACAAAAAACGCCGTTTATCTTGAAGATGAAGAAATGGCAGTAATAAGATTTCATAAAGGTATAAAAGTTAGAAAAATTAAAGACGATTCATTAGTAGACACTTATGTTCAAGAACTTCAAATGAATTTGGAGCAAATAGAAAAAGGAGGTTACGATCATTTCATGCTTAAAGAAATACATGAGCAACCTAAAGCTATTACAGATACGTATAGAGGTAGATTATTAAGACAAGAAGCTATAATAAAAATGGCTGGTGTTGAAGATAACATGAAAAAGTTTCTTAATGCCAATCGTATTATAATTGTTGCTTGTGGTACATCATGGCATGCAGGTTTAGTGGCAGAATATATTTTTGAAGACTTAGCAAGAATACCTGTAGAAGTCGAATATGCTTCAGAATTTAGATATCGTAATCCTGTTATTACTGAAAATGATGTTGTCATTGCCATTTCTCAATCGGGTGAAACGGCAGATACATTAGCAGCTATCAAATTAGCAAAATCAAAAGGAGCTTTTGTATTTGGAGTATGTAATGTTGTAGGCTCATCTATAGCTAGAGAGTCAGATGCTGGTGCATATACTCACGCAGGACCAGAAATTGGTGTTGCTTCTACCAAAGCATTCACTACTCAAATAACTGTTTTAACGCTTATAGCATTAAGATTAGCAAGAGCAAAAGGCACTATTAGTAGTTCAGATTTCAGACAGCATTTACTAGAACTAGAAATGATTCCTGAAAAAGTAGAAAAAGCTTTAAAATCTGACAATAACATTAAAGCTATCGCAAATGTATATAAAGATGTAAGTAACTTTTTATATTTAGGAAGAGGATACAATTTCCCTGTAGCTCTTGAAGGCGCCTTAAAACTAAAAGAGATTTCATATATACATGCAGAAGGTTATCCAGCTGCAGAAATGAAACATGGCCCAATAGCTTTAATTGATGAAAACATGCCTATAGTTGTAATTGCAACTAAAAAAGGCCATTATGAGAAGGTAGTAAGTAACATTCAGGAAATTAAATCTAGAAAAGGAAAAATTATTGGAATCGTTACAGAAGGTGATGTTCAAGTAAAAGATCTTGCAGACCATGTTATTGAAGTTCCAGAAACTTTAGAGTCACTTTCACCACTTCTTACTACAATTCCATTACAATTATTATCATATCACATAGCAGTTCTGTTAAATAAAAATGTAGATCAACCAAGAAATTTGGCAAAATCTGTTACTGTTGAATAACTAATAACTTCTATTAAAATAAATAAGAATTGCGCGCAAATCCAAAACACGTAATTCTTATTTTTACCCCCTTTATTTTGATTATTTAACAATAAAATGCAATGTTTTTTGTTAAAATATACTATGCGCGCATAATTTTTTATATTTTTACTCACTAGGATAGTATAATTATTTTACATATTCTTGTTGTTAAACTAAAACTCTTATTACTAAATGAAGACAATTCTCCCCTTTTTAATGCTTTTGTTTTGTGGATTTTCTTTTTCACAATCAACCATCACAGGTACAGTAGTCGATGATAACAGTCAGCCCATTCCTGGCGCTAATGTCATTATTGTTGGAACATCAACTGGAACTGTAACTGATTTTGATGGTAACTTTACATTAACTACAAATTTAAATCCGCCGTTTGCTCTCCAAGCAAGTAGTGTTGGATTTGAAACAGTTATTGAAGACATAATATCAAAAAACCAAAAAATTAATTTTATTCTAAACGAAGGAACCTCACTTGATGAAGTAGTTATATCTGCATCAAGAACACCAGAGCGAATTTTTGAATCGCCTGTAACTGTAGAGCGATTTGGGCTTAAAGAAATTAAAAACACAGCATCTGCTGATTTTTATGGTGGATTAGAAAACTTAAAAGGTGTAGATGTTAACACTAACAGTTTAACATTTAAGTCTGTTAACACAAGAGGCTTTGCAACATTTGCTAATAATCGTTTTATGCAATTAGTTGACGGTATGGATAATTCTACTCCAGCACTTAACTTCCCTATAGGAAACTTAGTAGGTATGACAGAAACTGATGTTTTAAGTGTAGAATTACTACCTGGTGCTTCATCAGCATTATATGGTGCAAATGCATTTAATGGTATTTTATTTATGCGTAGTAAAAACCCATTTGACCATCAAGGTATAAGTACCTCTATCAAAAGAGGAATTACTTCACAAGAATCTGCTGGTGATAATGCCTATACGGATGTTAGCTTTAGAGCTGCTTACAAATTTAGCAACAAAATTGCTGCAAAAATTAACTTTGGGTACTTAAAAGGAACTGATTGGGCAGCTACAAGTGAAGTTGATAAAATTAATCCAGAAAACACAAGAGCTAACCTAGATTATGATGGTATTAATGTTTATGGTGATGAAGTTTCTGCGAACATTAGATCTGAAGCTCCTGCAAGTGTAAAGGGTATTATTCCAGATGTCGTAGTTAGTAGAACTGGATATAATGAACGTGATTTAACAAATTATAATGCTGAAAGCATTAAAACAGATTGGGGATTATATTACCGCCCTTGGGAAAACGATTTTGAAATCCAATATGTTGGAAAAGTTGGTACAGGTTCTACAATTTATCAAGGAACAAACAGATATAATATTGCTAACTTTTTTCAGCAACAACATAAATTAGAAATTAAAAATGATAATTTCTTTTTAAGAGGTTATATCGTTACGGATAAAGCTGGAGATTCTTACGACATGGTATTTACTGGTATAAATATTAACAGAGCCTGGAAAAGTGATGAAGATTGGTTTAAACAGTATATAGAAACTTATGCAGGTGCTACTTTAGGTGGTGCTTCAGAAACCGAAGCTCATGCAGCAGCTAGAGCACAATCGGAATCTGGTAGATATTTACCTGGTACTCCAGAATACCAAGCAGCGTTTAACAGAAGTATAAACGACCCCGATTTAAGTACTGGTTCTAAATTTCAAGATGCATCTAAATATTACCACTCAGATGCTAATTACAACTTTAGCCACTTAATTGATTTTGCTGAAATACAATTAGGAGGTTCTTATAGAAGATATAGCTTAAATTCTTCAGGAACTATTTATACCGATTTAGATGGACCTATAGATTATTCTGAATTTGGTATCTATACTCAAATTCAAAAAAATCTTGAATTAAACGAAGATTTAGATTTAAAATTAACTGGTTCTGTTCGTTATGACAAATCTGAGTTTTTTGATGGTTTCTTTTCTCCAAGAATATCAGCTGGATTAACAGTAAACAGAAATCATAATATTAGAGCTTCTGTTCAAACAGGATTTAGAAACCCAACTACTCAAGATTTATTTATTGGCTTAGATGCTGGTAGAGCTATTTTAGTTGGTTCTGCACCAGATAACTTAGATAGATATGTAAGAACTTTTGAGGTTAGTGACGAAGGGCGAGCTTTAGGTCAAGGTGCAACAGTAACACAAACAGGGCGTGTATCATATGAGAATTCATATACTGCAAGTTCAGTTCAAGAGTTAGCAGATACAGGAAACCCTGCTGTACTTGAAATTTCTAACCCCGATATTATAAAACCAGAGCAGGTATCTTCTGCAGAAGTTGGTTATCGTGGTAAATTCAAAAATTTAATTGTTGATTTTAGTGCTTATTATAACAAATATAAAGACTTCATATCACAAGAGGTTGTTGTATCTCCATATTACGGAACTGTAGGAGACAATTCATTATCTGTTGCTGCTATTGCAAATGATGATTATCAAGCCTGGAGTACTTATACAAACTCGCAAGCAGATGTAAACTCTTATGGTGCATCTATTGGATTATCAACTAAAGTGTTTGGAGATTTTGATTTAAGCGGAAGTTATACTTATGCAAAATTAGATTTTGATAGAGTTAAATACCCAGATTTTACAACAAACTTTAATACTCCAGAACACAAGTTTAAAGCCTCATTTGGAAATACCGAGTTATTTGAAAACTTTGGCTTTAACATTGCTTATAGATATAGCGATGATTATTTCTGGGAAGCAACATTTGGTAATGGTTTAGTACCAGAATACCATGTAGTTGATGCACAAATAAACTTAAAAGTACCTAGTTTTAAATCTACTTTCAAAGCAGGAGCAACAAATCTTTTAGGAGATGAGTACTTTACTGCTTTCGGAACTGGAAATATAGGCTCAATGTATTATATCTCTTGGACTATTAATAACCTATAAAAAAATAAGAATGAAAAATATAAAATACTTATCAGTACTTTTAGGTCTTGTCGCTTTTGTTGCGTGTAACGAACCAGAAGATGTACTTAAAGACACAAATATTGAACCAGAAGAAACGGTTATTTTACCTCAATTAGTAGCAGGATCTGCAGATTTCTCAACTTACGTTTCAATAGGAAACTCGCTTACCGCTGGTTTTACAGATAATGCTTTATTTAAAGCATCTCAAGAAAATTCCTTTCCAAATATATTATCTCAAAAGTTTTCCATGATTGGTGGAGGAAGTTTCAGTCAACCTTTAATGAATGATAATTTTGGAGGTCTAATATTAGGAGGTAACGTTATAATTAGTCCTGCTACAGGAGAACAACTTTTTAAACCAAGATTAGTTACTACTGGTGGAGCTCCTAAAGACTTAGCAGATGTTATTGGTCCAATTACTCCAACTACCGATTTTTTATTAAACAATCCAACAGGTCCTTTCAATAATATGGGAGTTCCTGGGGCTAGAAGTTTTCATATGATTGCTCCAGGGTATGGTAACATTGCAAACTTTCCAGTAGCAGCTAACCCTTACTTTGTTAGAATGACTGGTGCTTCACCAAATGCTAGTATTTTGGAATTAGCAATGGCACAATCCCCAACGTTTTTTACACTTTGGGCTGGAAATAATGACGTTTTAGGCTATGCAACTTCTGGTGGAGATGGATCGAGTCCTATTTCAGACAAACCAACTTTCGATTTTGCAATATCTACACTAATTACAAGTTTAACTTCTGGAGGAGCAAAAGGTGTTGTTGCTAATATTCCTTATGTAACAGATATTCCTCATTTTACAACAGTACCCTATAACGCTTTAGATCCAAATGATGAAGATACTGGTGCTACATTTAAAGCTCAAATCCCATTGTTAAATACAGTATATGGAGCAATAAATCAAGTATTTGCAGTATTAGATCCTTCTCGTACAATAACTTTTTCTGAAACAGAAGCGAACGGTGTTGTTATTTATGATGAAACTTTAGACGATTTATCTGCTCAAATTACAGGAGCTTTAGGAGCTAATCCGGCATTTCCTGTTTTTGTACAATCTCTTGGGTTGCCAGCAGAAGCTGCACCTCTAGTAGCTCTATTATTAGGTAACGCTTACGGTCAAGCAAGACAAGCCAACGAAAATGACTTACTAGTTTTACCTAGTAGTTCGGTTATAGGAGAAGTGAATAATTTTTCATATCTAGCACTATTAGATTATGGTTTATCACCTGCATTGGCGGCACAATTTTCAGTAGAAGGCATTACATTACCTTTAATTGATAAATGGGTTCTATTACCAAGTGAACAAGCAGAAATTAAAGTTGCAACAGATGCGTTTAATGCTACTATAGAAGCAACAGCTACTTCGGCTGGTTTAGCATTTGTTGATGCTAATGCTTTATTAACTAAATTAGCTACAACTGGTATAGAGTCTGGAAATTTCATTCTAACCTCTAACTTAGTAACTGGTGGAGCCTTTTCATTAGATGGTGTACACTTAACCTCTAGAGGTTATGCAATGGCTGCAAACGAATTTATGAAAGCCATTGACCTTACTTATGGAACAAATTTTGAAGCTTCGGGTAATTTAGTTGACATAGGAAACTACCCAACAAACTATTCGCCTTTATTACAATAATAAAGGTTTAAAAATAAAACTAAAAAAAACACCTTCAACTTGAGGGTGTTTTTTTATTACAAAAAAGCTATAAAAACAACTTTATTTTTAAATTAAAAAATATATCTTTGCACGCGAAAACTTTAAATGTTTTCATTGAATTAAAACGCATAATATTAAATACATAAGTAATGTCTAAAGTTACAGGTAAAGTTGCACAAATTGTAGGACCCGTTATCGATGTTGAATTCGCAGCAGGTTCAGAACTTCCAAAAATTTACGATTCATTAGAAATTAAGAAAGCAGATGGTTCGCTTTTAATACTAGAAGTACAATCTCATATTGGAGAAGATACTGTTCGTACTATCGCTATGGATTCTTCTGATGGTTTAAGTAGAGGAACTGAAGTAAACGCTACAGGTGCCCCTATTCAAATGCCGGTTGGTGATGATGTATACGGACGTTTATTTAATGTAATTGGAGATGCTATTGATGGTCTTGGAGATTTACCTAAAGCTGGAGAAGCTGGGTTACCAATTCACCGTCAAGCTCCTAAATTTGAAGATTTATCAACATCTACAGAAGTTTTATTTACTGGTATTAAAGTAATCGATTTAATTGAGCCTTATGCAAAAGGTGGTAAAATTGGTTTATTTGGTGGTGCTGGTGTAGGTAAAACAGTATTAATTCAGGAGTTGATTAATAATATAGCAAAAGGTCACGGTGGTTTATCAGTATTTGCTGGTGTAGGAGAAAGAACTCGTGAAGGAAATGACCTTTTAAGAGAAATGTTAGAATCTGGAATTATTCGTTATGGTGATGATTTTATGCATTCTATGGAAGATGGCGGATGGGATTTATCTAAAGTTGATAAATCAAAAATGAAAGAATCGAAAGCTACTTTCGTATTCGGACAAATGAATGAGCCTCCTGGAGCACGTGCACGTGTTGCCTTATCTGGTTTAACTATTGCTGAATATTTCCGTGATGGTGCTGGTGAAGGACAAGGAAAAGATGTATTATTTTTCGTAGATAATATTTTCCGTTTTACACAAGCTGGTTCTGAGGTATCTGCATTATTAGGTCGTATGCCTTCTGCGGTAGGTTACCAACCAACATTAGCAACAGAGATGGGTGCTATGCAAGAGCGTATTACTTCAACTAAAAGAGGTTCTATTACATCTGTACAAGCGGTTTACGTACCTGCGGATGATTTAACAGATCCTGCACCTGCTACAACCTTTGCTCACTTAGATGCAACTACAGTACTTTCTAGAAAAATTGCTGAGTTAGGTATTTATCCTGCGGTAGATCCATTAGATTCTACTTCAAGAATTTTAACAGCTGATATTTTAGGAGAAGAGCATTACGCTTGTGCTCAAAGAGTAAAAGAGTTATTACAACGTTACAAAGAATTACAAGATATTATTGCCATTCTTGGTATGGAAGAATTATCTGAAGAAGATAAATTGGCTGTAGGTAGAGCAAGACGTGTACAACGTTTCTTATCTCAACCTTTCCACGTAGCAGAACAGTTTACAGGTATTCCTGGTGTTTTAGTTGATATTAAAGAAACTATTAAAGGATTTAATATGATTATGGATGGTGAATTAGATCGCCTACCAGAAGCTGCTTTTAACCTTAAAGGAACTATTGAAGAAGCTATTGAAGCTGGAGATAAAATGCTTGCTGAAGCTTAATCTAAAACTAAAAAATTATGTATTTAGAAATTGTATCACCTGAAGCAACACTATTTAGCGGAGAAGTAACCAGTATAGTTGTTCCTGGCGCTAGTGGCGATTTTGAAATGCTAAATAATCATGCCCCTATTGTATCTATATTAAAAGAAGGGTTTGTAAAAATATCTGGAGATATTGTATTAAACGAAGATGTTCAAGACAAATTTACTAAAGGTGACAAGGGTAATACTTTGTTAAAAATAAATTCTGGAACTCTTGAAATGAAAGATAATAAGGTTATTGTTTTAGCTGATTAAGACATATAATTATTACATATAATAAAAAAAGCCAAACAAATATGTTTGGCTTTTTTTATAGTTATAATCAATATATATACGCTTTTATAATATTGATTATTATATTATTCTCTTCCAGTTTTTAATTAATAATAAACAACATAATACAGCTAAAATGGTTAAACCAAATGCCAGCATTATTTTGCCATATATAAAATAGCCTGTAGCAAACAAAACGCTATATGTTCCAATAACACCTAAAAAGAAGGCTACTATTTTATACCCTATATTTTTAAACTTACTTTCATTACCATAAACTAAAGCTTCAAATTTCTCTAAGGTTTCTGTATTGCTTTGTTTAGTTAAAAGAGTTACTACAATCCACCCAAGAGTAGTTATTACTACACCTAGTACTAATTGCATATAACCTGCTATTTCAAACCAAGGACTATCTAACTTACTGTTTATAAAAAACACCACAGCAATTACAAACGATATTACCATAGCCGCTATTTCGCTATATGGGTTAATACGTTTCCAAAACCACCTCATTATAAATAACAAACCTGTTCCGGCTCCTATTTGCAATAATAAATCAAATACATCTTTTGCAGATTTTATATAAAATGAAAATAAAGCAGCGCATACCATAAGTAAAACTGTTGAAACTCTACCAATAAACACTTTTTGTTTTTCTGTAGCATCTTTATTAATAAATCGTCCATAAAAATCGTTAACAATATAGGAGCTCCCCCAGTTTAATTGCGTTGAAATGGTACTCATAAATGCCGCAATTAAAGAGGTTAAAACGATGCCTATTAAGCCAGCTGGCAAATACGTCATCATAGCAGCATAAGCCACATCGTGACCTTGCATATCTTTATTTAAGGTAGGAAATGCTACATTAATACTTTCTAAGCTTGGAAAAATAACTAATGATGCTAAACCAACTACAATCCATGGCCATGGCCTAAGTGCATAATGTGCAAAATTGAAAAACAAAGTTGCCCAAGTAGCATTTTTTTCATCTTTTGCCGCAAGCATTCGTTGTGCTATATAACCGCCACCACCCGGCTCTGCGCCTGGGTACCAAGTGCTCCACCATTGTACAGCAAACGGAATAATAAATAAAGTAATTAAAGCTTCAGAGTTTGAAAAATCTGGAAGTATATTGAGTTTGCCTGCTACGTTTTGATGGGTTAATAGGTTTTGCATACCTCCTATTTCTGGAAGATTTACAATATATACTGTTGCCCAAACGGAACCTACCATAGCAATTATAAACTGAAGAAAATCGGTTATTAAAACCCCTTTTAAACCTCCTAAAGACGAATATATTACAACAATTATTGACGAATATAATAATGCTTCTTGCTGAGAGATACCTAATAGAATATTAGCTATTTTGGCTCCTGCCAAGCAAACGCCTGCCATGGTAATAATGTTAAATATAACCCCTAAATAGATAGCGCGAAACCCTCTTAAAAAACTGGCTGATTTTCCTGAATATCGTAGTTCATAAAACTCTAAATCGGTTGAAATACCTGATTTTCGCCAAAGTTTAGCATAAAAAAATACGGTAAGCATACCTGTTAATAACATAGCCCACCATACCCAGTTTCCTGATACGCCATTTTTTCTAACAAGTTCTGTTACTAAACCCGGAGTATCGGCAGCAAAGGTTGTTGCAACCATAGATACACCTAATAACCACCAAGGCATGTTTCTACCAGATAAGAAAAACTCTGTAGAACTTTTTCCTGCTTGTTTAGACACCCAAACACCTATAAAAAGTGTGATTACAAAAAATGCTATAATGATACCAATGTCTAAACTTGATAAGTTTACCATGAAAATAATTTAATTAGTAAATGACTAATATACCTTTTTAATTACATTGGTTACAATACCCCAAATAACAAAATCGTTTTCATTGGTTATTTTTATTATTGGATAATTTGGATTTTCTGGCTGTAACCAAACGCCTTCTTTATTTACTTTTAAGCGTTTTACAGTAAACTCACCATCTAAAAAGCAAACTGCTATTTTATTGTTTGATGGTTCTAGGCTTCTATCAATTACCAACAAATCATTATCATCGAGTCCTGCTCCTATCATAGATTGCCCGCTTACACGTGCATAAAAAGTTGCTTCTTTGTTTTTTACAAGTTCTTTGTCTAGAGAAAGGCGTTGTTCTTTAAAATCTTCGGCTGGCGATGGGAATCCGGCAGAAATGCCTGTATCGAAAAAAAGTGCTCCTAAAGCATTTGTAGGTTTTGGAGTAAAAAAAGTTAGGCTGTTAGATTTGTGTAATATCATGGGTTTTGCATTTTATTGGCCGTTACGTGCGTTAGGGATTAAGCGGTTTGTTTGAAATCCTTTTTGCTTTTTCGCAAAAAGATTGAGTAGCGAAAGCCCGACCCTTGTGGTAACGCCAAAATATTTTTTTTCTGTTTCTAAATTTAATTCAAATTTTTGAGATTATTGCTTTATTTAACGACTATAATATCGTTAATATTTGTTGTATACCTTGGAGATAGGCGCTCTTGGCGCATTTTCCAGGTACGTTTTAAATCTTGACTTGCTAATTTTATTTTATTATTAGCGTATTTAGAGTTTAAACCGTCTATGGCTTTCATTAAAGGTTTATGTTTTGGGTTTTCATGATCAAACATTTGTAGTTGGTAATTATTAGTAGGTACTAGGCCCATAACAATAACTCCTGCACGCTTATATTTTATGCCTTTTTTAAAAATTTGTTTTACAGCCCAAACGGCTTGCTGACTAATAATTAAGCTAGAATCTGTTGCATAGGGCAAACTAATTACACGACTTGCTCTGTGTTGTTCTAAATCTTTTTTGTGCCTATCGCTACTTATGGTAACGTAAATCATGTGGCAACTGGTACCTTGTTTACGTAGTTTTTCGGCACAACTTGTGGCAAACGTTGAGATTCGCTCTTTAATGTTATCAATATCTGAATAGGTATATTCGAAACTTCT
Source organism: uncultured Algibacter sp. (assembly GCF_947495675.1). Lineage (GTDB taxonomy): Bacteria > Bacteroidota > Bacteroidia > Flavobacteriales > Flavobacteriaceae > Algibacter_B. Next base: position 23,087 of record NZ_CANLZX010000012.1, read on the forward strand.
TGTGGTGGCTATGGCGCGTTTGGTTTTTACTTCGTCTAGTTTTATTTTAGAAATACCTTCTAGATCTTTTTTAAGTTTCCATTCTGTTATTGAGAAGTTTTTGCGTACCCAAGTATCTGAGAGTTGTGTAAAATCATAAGCTGTGTTACATTTTTTTGCTTTTAATTGTTTTTGTAAAGCTCTGCCTATGCCCCAAACATCTTCTATTTTAATCCATTTTAAGGCCTTTATGCGTTTTTCTTCAGAATCTATAATATATACGCCTTTTGTTTGCTCTGGAAATTTACGTGCTATTTTATTAGCTACTTTACTTAAAGCTTTTGTTGGTGCAACACCTACACAAGTTGGAATACCTGTCCATTTTAAAATACATTGGCGCATTTGAATGCCATATTCTGTAAAATCGTAATTTTTAAAGCCTTTAAATTCTAGAAAAGCTTCATCAATACTATACACCTCAACATCTGGTGTAAATTGCTCTAAAATAGTCATAACCCGATGGCTCATATCGCCGTATAACGGATAGTTAGAAGACAGTACTTCTATATTGTTTGCTTTACAAAACCCTTCCCATTTAAAAATGGGCGCACCCATTGGTAGCCCAATAGTTTTAGCCTCATCACTTCGTGCAATAACGCACCCATCGTTATTACTTAAAATAGCAACGGGTTTATAGCGTAAGTTTGGATTAAAAACGCGTTCGCAAGACGCATAAAAATTATTACAATCTACTAGGGCATACATGCGTATAAAAGTAATATGATTTCTTAAGTTTTTGAAATAAAACTGTTTTTTATATTTGTTAAATGTTTAAAAGCGAACTTGTAATTAGAGAACCTGATAAACCACTTATTAATAAAATTATAACGGCGTTATTATATGCTAGTTTATTTAGTTATGTTGTATATCTATATAGATACAAAAACCTTTTAAATCATCCTGAGAGGTGGACTATTGTAATTTATTTAATTGTTTTATTACTCATATTATTTTTTTCATCGTTTATGGCTATTGCATCTCATAATGTGCATTTAAATTTCGAAAACAATAAAATACAACATCAATACAGAGTGGGCCTTTTTAATTACAAAGAAGTGTGGCAAGATTTAATAGACCTTAAGTATATTTCGGTTTATAAAACAGGTGACTATTTTCAAATAAATATGTGGTATAAAAAAAATGAAATTTTAAATTTAATGACTTTAGATAATTATGAAAAAGCCATAGAAAATGGTTTTTTAATATCTGAAAAATTACGTATTGATTTGCTTGATGCTAGTAAACCCGGACACCATAAATGGGTTAATAAACAGACGTATAAACAAACTAATAAAATTATTTAATTTAGATTAAAAAGACTGCTACTTCTCTACAATAGTATTTCCGATACGTTTATAAGTAACTTTTTTTCCGTTAGCACAAAAATTATAAACGGCTTTTGATTTATATTCTGTAACGGACAATAACAAAACATCTGCTACTTGGCAATTATAGTCTTTAGCCACTTTAGTTTTTACATGACTAATTGTAGCACGCCCTTTTTTTAATTGCGCTTGTATTTTTTTATTTAGTTTGGGCTCTGTAAAATCTTGAGTTAAATAACATGTTGTACTTTCTTCTGGTTTTAAAATACTAGTAACAGAAGTACTATCTGCGGCAATATATTCCCAAGTAAAATCGGACTTTAATAATACACGTTTCCCATCTTCTGTATTTACAATGTGATTGTTTTGGGCGAAACTAACTGAATATACAAGGCATAATAAAAGAATAACATATGATTTCATAGCAAAAATTGAAATATTAAAATATTTTTTAAAAATACAATTTTAATCTTCAACATATTCTAAAATATCGGCAGGCTGACAATCTAAAGCTTTACATATAGCTTCTAGAGTTGAGAAACGAACTGCTTTGGCTTTTCCAGATTTTAAAATAGAAAGGTTCGCAGTTGTAATACCAATAATTTCAGCTAACTCTTTGCTTTTCATGTTTCGTTTAGCTAACATGACATCTAGGTTTACAATTATTGGCATGTTTAGATTGTTAAGTCGTTTTCTTCTTGTATATGCTTCCCTCTTTTAAAAACATCTAAGTACAGATATATTAAAAAAGCGATAACTAAGTGTGCTAAAACAATAAAATAATCATCTTCAAAACGAATAGCTACGCTCTTTATTAGAAATGAAGCCGTAAAGAATATGATATAAACTACAGGAACAATATTTAATATTAAGAATAGGCGTAGTCGTTTTATCGATTTAGTTTCAAACATACTTTTTTCAACAAATACTTTTAGAAAATTTTTAAAGGCATAAAAATAAATAGCATAATATAACATTGCAGTCCACATAATAAGAATAGAGTAATTTAATGGAACGTTTATTCGCAAACCAAGTATTGGCACATGAATTTTTGGACGATTTTCAATAATCTCTACAAACGGAATTTGCATACCTAACTTTAATTCGAGAAATGATAGTATTGAAAACAGCATTACAAAGGCAAGTAAAGTTGAAATGCTATAGAAAAGAATTTTTGATGTTATATAGGCTAGGTTTTTCATTATATTATTGTTTAACAATAACAAACATATAAAAAATTATTGTTTTTCAATAATTTTTTATTTAAAAGGTGTATTTATATAACCCGCTTATATTATTTATCTTTACCTATATTAAATACTATTAATGATAGAAACCTTTACTACAATTGCCAAATACCAATATTCAAGCGAAGCTCAAATTATAAAAGGGCGGTTGGAGGCTGACGGTATTCAAGTGTTTCTTTCAGATAATTTAACTATTGATACCGATCCGTTAGTAAGTAATGCTATTGGTGGTGTGAAACTTAAAGTACTAACTGAAGATGCATTAAAGGCAAGACACATTTTAGATGGTATAGCAAAATACTCTATAGATGACGAAGGTAAACCAGTAGCATGTCCTAATTGCCATAAACAAGAGATTGAACTTTTTTCTACCATAACCAATTTAAAATCTCTTTTCGCTTTTATTGTTGCATTAATAACTAGTGTTTTAACCTTTGGCTCTATTTTGCCTATTTACACTAAACACAAATACAGGTGTAATAATTGCAAAACAGAGTTTGATATTGAAAAAAAGTAACCTAAGCTATTTAATTGAGCAGCATTTAAATTACCGCATTATAAGCCATTTTTAATTTTTTAACTACAAGTTCTATTTCATCTTCATTTAAATGCCCAAATCCAAAACGGATGGCACATGTATTTCTATCTTGATAAAGCGTAGTTTTTGGAAGATATAAATCGTTTCTTTCGGCTGCTTCTGCCAACTTAACTAATGAAATCTTAGTTTTAAACTCTAACCATAATGCAAGTCCGCCAGATGGCATTTTCCATGTAATAAGGTCTTGAAAATATGTTGCTAAACATTTACATAGGTAGTCGCGTCTTTTCTTATAAACTAAGATATTCTTTTTTATGAGGCGGTATATTTCTCCTTCAGAAATTAACTCAGAAAGCATCTGTTCTTGTAAGATATCGCCTTGTTTATCTAGTAATTGTAAATAGTTTTTTGCTTCAGAAATTAAATTTTCGGGAGCTACTACATATCCTGTTTGAAAACTAGGAAATAATGATTGCCCCAGTTTCCCTAAATAAATAACCATACCATTAGCATCGGCACTTGCCATTGGTAACATGGCAGAACCTTCAAACTGAAAATCGTAATCGTAATCGTCTTCAATTATAGCAAATTGATAAGCTTTGGCCAATTCTAATAATTTGAATCGTCGCTCTGCACTTAATGTTGCTGTTGTTGGATACTGCCTATGGGCACAAACATACACACAACGTATACTTCCTTTTACAAAATGTTTTGATATATAATCTACATCTAATCCATGTTTATCTACTGGAATAGTTTTAATAAAAGCACCAGCTTGCTGAAAAATCATGTTTGACGCATAGTTACTTAAATGCCCTACTAAAACAATGTCATTCTGTTTTATTAAAAGTTGAGAAACAATATATAAACTCATTTCTGTACTTCGAGTACTTATAAGGCTACTTGGGTTTATATGAAATCCTCTTGTGGCGTTTAAATAATTACAAAGCTGTGTTTCGTAAACTGAATAAGATAATTGTATTGGTTGATTCCATTTTTTAATTAAAGATTTTCGCTTCATTACCGCACTATACCATCTTGAAAATTGATGTACAGGGTGTAATCTTAAATCGGGGGTACCATCATTTATATAATACTTGGTTGTTGCTAACTGCAATGTAGAGGCCAAATTAAATGATGGTTGAAAAGAAAAACCTGTTGTTTTAGAATATTGATAAACCCTATCTATTTGTTGCGTAGTTGCTTTTATTGGAGCGTTAGTTTGTGCTGGCACTAAAACGAAAGTACCTTTATTGGGAATAATATCTACCCAACCCTGAGACGCTAACTCATCATAAACAGCTACAGCTGTATTTCTATGAACTTGTAATATTTGACTTAAAGAACGGGTTCCTGGCAATACAGTACCTTTTATTAAATACCCACGTTGAATAGCATTAACTATTTGTTCTGCTATTTGAATATAAACAGCTTTTGAACTTGATTTTTCAAAATGAATTAATTGATTTAAAAGATCACTAACCGGACTATTCATTGTTTTAAAACTGGACTATCTTAATCGTCCGGAAAGTTACGACTTTTGCGGCAGTTATTAAATTACAGATTTTATGAAACTAAAAATAGCTTTAACTACCTTACTATTATTATCAATTCTAATAGTAAATGCGCAAGAAGAACCTGTAAAAATAGATTCTTTAGAGCAAGTTGTCATTAATTCAACAAGAATAGCACTTCCGTTTAATGAAAATTCTAGAACTATTACTGTTATTTCTTCTGAAGACATAAAAAATAGTGCTTCAACAAATTTTGCCGATTTACTACAACAGGTAGCTGGTATAGACATAAGAAGGCGAGGAACTGCAGGTAGTCAAGCAGATTTATATATACGTGGCGGTAGTTTTGATCAAACACTTTTATTAATTGATGGTATAAAAATGGACGATGCACAAACTGGACACCACACCATGAATGCCGCTTTACCTATAGAGGTTATTGAGCGAATTGAAATTATAAAAGGTCCAGCAGCAAGGGTATTTGGACAAAATGCTTTTACTGGCGCTATAAATATTGTAACCAAAAAAACCTTAAATAATACCGTTTCTGTTAAAGCAGAAACTGGGTCTTTTGGTCAATTAAATGGTGGTGTAACGGTTGGATCTAATTTAAAAAACTCCTCTCATATAGTTCATGTTGATAAAATGACATCGGCAGGTTATCGTTATAATACAGATTATGATAACAGCAATTATTTTGTAAAAAGCGTTTTTAACAAAAACAAAAAAGCCATTGAAATGATTGCTACATTTCAAGAACGTAAATTTGGCGCAAATGGTTTTTATGCCCGAGAAAGTGCTACTGATCAATATGAAGAAACTCAAAATAGTTTAATCGGGTTTACAACTCAATTCAATACAGAAAAGCTATCTATTAAACCTCGTGTTTACTGGAAACGTAACCAAGATGAGTATGTGTATTTAAGAAATGACCCAACGGTTTATAGAAATTTACATATTACCAATAAAATTGGTGCAGAGGTAAATGCAACATACACATCTAAAGCTGGAATTACGGGTTTTGGTGTAGATCTTTCTAAAGTGTACATTAAAAGTAACAATTTAGGAAACCGAAATAGATTTATGACTACCCTATTTTTAGAGCATGAATTTAAATTTAGTAATTTTGATATTACTCCTGGAGTTGCGGTTACTTATTTTTCTGATTTTGATTTTTATGCCTTTCCTGGTTTAGATATTGGTTATAAAATAACTAACCAATTAAAAGCCTACGGAAACATTGGCTATACATACAGAATACCAACTTATACAGATTTATATTATAATGATTCTAGCACCGTTGGAAATCCAGATTTAGAGGTTGAAGAAGCTTTTGCACAAGAAATTGGATTAAAATACTTTTCACCAAAATTCTCTGGTTCTGCAGCTATTTATAACAGAGACGCAAAAAACTTAATTGATTACATTCGCCCAAATACTTCTGATGCTTTATTTACAGCTACAAACATTACAGAAGTTAACACCAAAGGGCTTGAAGTTGATGTAGCGTATCATTTTAAATATAACGATTACAAACAAACATTAGCGATTGGTTATAATTATTTAGACGATACTATTTTAGAACAAAACAAAGATCTTTCACGTTACTCATTAAACACCCTTAAACATCATTTTACAACCCGTTTTAGCTCTCAGTTATTTAAAAATGTAAGTCAGAATATTGTTTACAAGCATGCTGAACGTACTACGGGCGATAGTTATAACGTATGGGATGCATCAATGGTTATAAACTTAAAGCAATTGCAACTTACCCTAACCGCAAACAATATATTTAATGCAAATTATATTGAGGCAGGTTTTGTACCAATGCCTCCAAGTAATCTATTATTTGGTTTACGCTATAATTTTAACTAGAAGTGCTTTTTTTGCGTTAGGGATTGTAGTGGCATCCTTTTTTGTTTTTCACAAAAAAGATATAACAGAAAGCCCGACCCTTGGGTAACGCCCAAAATACTATTTTTGTTCTGGTAACGTTTGCTTAACTTTGTACTTCTAAATTAATTACAATTTGTCGTTAAACTTACAGGACATACCGCGTGTAAAAACAATTACTAAAGCAGATTTTTTAAAATATTATTTTAAGCCTCAAAAACCAGTAGTTATTGAGCATTTTATTGAAGATTGGCCTGCTTACACAAAATGGAATTTAGAGTACATGAAATCTATTGGTGGCCATTTAACCGTACCATTATACGACGACAGACCAGTTGATTATAAAGATGGTTTTAATGAACCACATGCTAAAATGAAACTAGCTGATTATGTAGATTTATTAAAAAGGGAGCCTACTAAATATCGTATTTTTTTATGGAATGCCTTAAAAGAAATTCCTGCATTACAAAAAGATTTTAGTTTTCCTGATTTTGGTTTACGCCTTATGAAAGGGATACCTATGCTATTTTTTGGAGGTAGTAATTCGCATACATTTATGCATTATGATATTGATTTAGCCAATATTTTTCATTTTCACTTTGAAGGTAAAAAGCAATGTATTTTGTTTGACCAGAAGCAAAATGAATACCTGTATAAAATTCCGCACGCTTTAATTACACGAGAAGATATTGATTTTAATAATCCCGATTTTAAAAAATGGCCCATGCTAAAAAAAGCTAAAGGGTATAAAACAGAACTTAATCATGGTGAAGTGCTTTATATGCCAGAAGGTTATTGGCATTATATGCGTTATATAACACCAGGGTTTTCTATGAGCTTAAGAGCCATTGCAAGAAACCCTAAAAATTTTAGTAAGGCAGTTTACAATGTAATTATTATGCGAAATTTTGATAATATTATGCGTCGTATAAAAGGGCAAGAATGGATTGATTGGAAAAATGAACAAGCCATTACTAGAACCCACAAGCAATTATAAATAAACCTTTGATATTAAAAAACTTGTAATATCTTTGCCCACTTAAATTTAAACTCAAATCATGAAAAATTTTATTTTATTACTAACAATGCTAAGCGTATCATTAGTTAGTGCTCAAGCTTTTAAAGGGAAAGATGATAACAAATTTCAAGTAGGTGTAAATTTACAAGAAAATGGTTCTGGTATTAATCTAAGTTACGATTATGGTATTGGAGAAAACATCTCTATAGGACTTTCTACAACGTATCTTTTAGGCGTTGATGAGGCATTAAAAGACAATCAAATTAATGATTTAAATGCTGACTTTGACAACCGTTTTGATTTAAGAGCTCGTTTTAATGCTAACTTAGGAAATGTTATCAATATTGATGAAAACTTTGATTTATATCCTGGTTTAAGTCTTGGACTTAAAAACTTTGGTGGACACTTAGGAGCACGTTACTTTTTTACTGATGGATTTGGTATATACACAGAATTAAATGTGCCTTTTGCAAAATATAAAACAGAAGATTTAACACCTGCTGAAACTTTACACAATCAATTTACTATAAACTTTGGGGCTACTTTTAACCTGTAAGTTACATTAATAAAAAATATAAAAAGCAGATTATATTTAGTGTATAATCTGCTTTTTTATGGGTTTACCCGAAAATTTCCTTAGCTTTTTCATACACTAAGTGTGTTTCCCAGCCTCTATATAGCAGATAATCGATTAATTTTTTCTTTTTCTTAAATTTATCGGTTCCTGTAATAGAATTAGCCTTCTTTTCGGCTAAACTATTGAAAACCTCGATATATTCCGTATTTTCTATTTCTGCAAGTGCTTGATTTATATTAACTTTGCCTATGTCTTTTTTCTTAAGTTCAAAAGATAATCGACGTCGGCCCCAAGCCTTAATTCTGAACTTACCGCTTACAAATGTTTTGGCAAAACGTGCTTCATTAAGAAAGTTATGATCCAAAAGATGAACCATTATCACATCGATAGCTTCGGGTATCATGTGCATAGTTTCTAATTTTTGTTTTACTTCTTTATGACAACGTTCTTGATACGCGCAATAATGCTCTAGTTTTCTAGTAGCTTCTTGTACTGTATATGTTTTTTTAGTTTGCATACGCATCAAAAATAACAATTGTTTTATTTGCAATGAGAATTTAAAATTACAAATAACCAAATTTACTATACCGAGCCAAATCTAGGTATTGTTTTAAACTTAACAATTATGAAAAAGATTACCCTAACAAAATTCTTTTCTTTAATTATCACACTACTTACCGTAATCTCGTTTGGGTATGGGCAAAGCATATTCACAAACCCAATAACCGGTTCGAATGTAGGATATATAAGCCCTTATACTGCAGATCAGGTTGTAGATGCTAATATTACTGTAACTGGTATTTCTAGAGGCCCTGACATTGCTGGAAATAATGCTACCAATAGATATAATACTCGTGGATGGAATTCAGGATCTTTTAACAACAACGATTATTTTGAATTTACACTTATTCCTAATGCTGGTTACGAAATTAATTTTGTGAATTTTGAATATACCGGCCAAGCTTCAGGCACAGGACCTTCAAATTTTTTATTTAGAAGCAGTATAGATGGTTATACATCTAATATTGGGGTTCCAACAGAAAGTGGAACAACTATCGATTTATCTGATGCAGCTTATCAAAGCATTACAAGTTCAATAACATTTAGAATTTATGCTTGGGGTGCAACTTCGGGATTAGGAACATATAGTATCAATGATTTTACATTTAATGGTATTGTAAATGCACTTGGTTCTTGTACATCTGTTTCAACTTGGGATGGAACATCTTGGGATACTGTGCCAACTTTAACAGCCGTAGCTGTTATAGATGGAAATTTTAATGCGAATTTAGCAAATAGTTTTTCTGCTTGTAGTTTACAAATAAATGCTGGAAACACATTAACTGTTAGTAATGGTGGGTTTATTGATATTGAATATGATATAACTAATAATGGAACTATACTAGTTGAAACTGAAGGAAACTTTGTTCAAAATGATGATGCAGGAACATTTACTAATAATGGTATTTCTAGGGTAACCAAACAAACCGCATCAAAAGCAGATTGGTTTTATTACACCTATTGGAGTTCGCCAGTTGCAGATGAAACAATAGGTAGTGTTTTTCCAGATGTTGATGGCGATAGACGTTTTTCATTTAATGCTGCAAATTTTGTGGATACTAATGGTGATGATATTGATGATAATGGTGACGATTGGCAAGCAGCTGGTGCTGGAGACACTATGATTCCCGGAGTTGGTTATGCCGCAACAGAAGCGCGATTATTTTTAGGAGGTTCCGGTACTGCAACTTTCGAAGGAACATTTAATACTGGAGATATAAATACTACTATTGCAATTAATCCTGCAAATACAGGAATAAACTGGAATTTTATTGGCAACCCATACCCTTCTGCTATAGATTTTGATGCTTTTTATACAGCAAACTCATCAGTAGTTGATGGTACAGCATATTTTTGGTCGCAAGCTACACCTCATGCCGAATCAAACCCTGGTAGCGAACAAAGTAATTTTAGTAAAAATGATTATGCCATGTATGCTTCTGGAAGTGGTGGTGGTACTGCTGGTGCTAGCGGTGTTACCCCTACACAATATATTCCTTCTGGTCAAGGCTTTTTTATTGCAGGTTTAACCCCAGGTACGGCTACATTTACTAATGCTATGCGAATGGCAGATAATTCAAGTAATAACTTATTCTTTAAAAATTCTAAGAGTAAAAAAATAACTAATAATGCAAATAGGATTTGGATTAATTTAACATCAGACAATGGTGTGTTTAATCAAATTCTTTTAGCATATGTAGATGGAGCAACTAGCGGTATTGATGGATTAGCTTATGATGCCCCTAGACTTTTAACTGAAGACTATTATACTACTTTATATTCAACTATTGAATCTTCTAATAAAAAATATGCCATACAAGGTAAGTCTATCAATAATTTAGATGAATCTGAAATTGTTAAACTTGGATTTGCTACAAATATTAATGATGCAACGTTATACAAATTATCTATAGCGCAATTTGAAGGTGATTTTTTATCAAGTAATTCTGTTTACTTGAAAGATAACCTATTAAATATAGTACATAATCTAACAGATTCTGATTACACATTTACATCTGAAACTGGTGAGTTTAATGATCGTTTTGAAATTCGATTTAACGCCACATCTTTATCGACTGTAGATTTAGAATCAAATACTAACACATTAAAAATTGTTGAATTAAATGATGATAATGTGCAATTTACAGCATCTAAAAATATTGAAACTATTAGAATTTATGATTTATTAGGAAGACAATTATATCAGTTTGAAGGTAAAAACACTTCTGAAACTTATAGATTATCAAGTTTAAGTGGTAGTATCTATATTGCTGAAGTTACCCTTTTAAACGGTGTAACTATTACTAAAAAAGCATTCAAAAAATAATAGTATAACATTTCAAAACATAAGGCTCTAGTCAAAAACTAGGGCTTTATTTTTTTACAAACTATACTTTAATGATAATATAAGATTCCTTCCTGCTGCAGTAATACCCGAAGAATAGGTTTTGTAACGTTGGTCTGTAATATTCTCAAGACTCCCTGTTAACGACACCGATTTATTAATTTGGTATTGTGCTCTAAAATTTAGCGTATACCAAGACGGGCTGTAAGGGTTTCCATTAGCATCTAAAGCATAAATATAGTCCTTTTCAATTTCAGATGGTGCTAATTGATAAAATGATAAACCTCCATTGTAATTGGCAAAAAAGTCTAATTTTAAATTGTTTGAATTCCATGTTAAGTGGGTATTTCCAAAACTTGGTGCCACATGTCTAATAGGAACTTCTGTATTATCTTCTTCCTCTTCAGTTCCTCCAATTATAGAATACTGTGAAGTTAAATTTAATTGATTTGTAATAGGCGTTTTCAAGCCCACTTCAAAACCATAAATCCATGCTTTTGATGCATTTTGTATCGCTTGTACATTACTTAATTCGCCATCGTAAATAATTTCTGTTTCACCATTTATACTATAATCCCTTCTTACTAATGCGTTATCTAAATACGTGTAATATGTACTCATATCTAGAATTAATTTGTCATTAAAGTTTAGTTTCAACCCTAATTCTCCTCCATAAGCATATTCTGGCCTTAAAGCCTCATTAGGAACTACTACAGAGCCAGGTTCAGAATCAAATACTTTACCAATATCATCAATATTAGGAGCTCTAAACGCAGACGAAGCATTAAGTTTCCATTGTATAATTTGGTTTGGCGACCAACTAATACCAGCGGTACCAGTTAAGGCTTCCGATTCGTTTTTGGCGGCATCAAATGGTAAATTTAAATAAACGTTGTTTTCAGTAAAATCAGCATCAGAAGCTACATAATTAAATCGTAAACCAGACTGGAATACAAACTTTGCATTTGGTTTATACTTAATACTAGTATAAGCTGCCGCAGATTGCCAACTGGAACCATTTGGATACCTAGAAACCGTTTCTATTTTGGTGTTTTCTAAAATATTTTCATCTATACCAAAAGATTTTACTTTATTGTACACATATTCTACACCATAAAAAAACTGTGTTTTAGATGAAAACCTTTTTTCAAAATCTAAATTAAATGAATAAGCATCAACAGCTTCTTCGCGAATATTTCTTGTTGATGATTGAAAATCTCTATCTCTCCTACTTTCTTTAAAATTTTGATATGCAAAAGTCGTCTTTATTTTATTGTATAAATTTGATTTGCTACTTAATTTTGTAATCTGGAAATTAGACATAAACCATTGTTGTGGTCCATAATTCCATTCTGCAGAGCGTAATTGATCATTTCTGTATCTAACTAAACGATCGTAACGAGGTATATCAGATGTTGTTGTATAATATAAGCCTAAGTCAAAACTTAAGTCTTCATAAGGCTCAAAATGCGCTTTTTGCATTAAATTCAATTGATTATAACCAGAGAATTTTTGAACTAATGGGTTTTCATTTTGTATTACTATATCACCAGTAGAAGTTGTTGCAACAAACTCTGGTCTTAAATATTCTTCGGGTCCATGACTACCCATCCTTAAGTCATCAAAATCTGTATAACTAGCACTTGTTATAAAAGCCCATTTTTTATATCCTAAATTAAAATCAAAATGTCCTGTCCTTTCATTACTGGCAGAGGCATACCTAACAACTGCATTTGCATTAAACATTAATGAATCGTTATAAGATAATTTAGGTTTTTGAGTGTAAAAACTCATAACACCCCCAATGGCATCACTTCCATATATTACAGATCCAGAGCCTAAAGTAACTTCTGTATTTTGAACTGCAAAAGGATCGATTGAAATTACATTTTGCAGATTACCACCTCTAAAAATAGCATTATTCATTCTTACGCCATCTACTGTGATTAACAATCTATTTGTTGAAAAACCTCTAATCATTGGGCTACCACCACCCAACTGGCTTTTTTGAATATAAACTTGCCCTGTGCTTTCTAATAAATCTGCACTTGTTTGTGGATTTATAAATTGAATATTTTTCGCATCAACACTTACTATTTTTTGAGGAATATCTTTTTTGTTTTGCTGGAATTTTGATGCAGAAATTACAATTTGTTCTAAACCTTGCGTATTAGAAACTAAAAATATTTTATTTGATTTATCAATTTGATTTTTTGTTATAGCTAGTAAAATATGAGATAAATGCTTTAAATAAATTGTTTCATTATCTAAAAAATCATCTAACTCTGCCTCTCCTCTAAAGTTAGTAATTACACTTTTAGATTTATCTGCATTATAAATAGCAACACCAAAAATAGGCTCTTTAGTTATTTTATTAAGAACTTTTATATTTTGAGCTCGAGAATATGTAGATATTAGTATAAAGAAGAAAAAAAAATAGAGCGACTTCATAGTTTTAGCTAAAAACTTGATTAAATATCTGTAAAGATTTAGGGGTTTTAAAACTCCCCAAATGTAGTTCAAAATAAAGCAAAATCATACTTAAAAAAGATTGTCTTTGCTTTGCATTAATTTTTATACTTGGTAAAGCATCAAATGTTATGCCTAACAGCTGTTTTAGCAATGTTAAATTTTCACCTGAAATAGCGTATTTATTACTTTGTTTCATTTCAAACTTACCTTCATACAAATTAAAATAAGCTGCATCAATATTGGTAGTATCTGGATAAAACCCTAAATATTTTGTTAGTTTTAATAAAAATAATAAATGAAAGTTAGCATATTCAGATTGCGAATCTAACCATAAAAGTGTGTTTTCTAAATAACTGTAAAGGGTTTCATTTTGTTCTTCTTCTTGCAATGTGTTTGATAACACTTCAGACAAAAACATTACTATTGATCCTTTTAAAATATTGGTATGCAAACTTGAGTATAAGTAATCTAATTTTGTTTCTTTAATACTTTGAAGAGACCGCCCATTTTTATGAGTAAATACAATTTGTAATTGTGATAATAATTGAAAATATGCTACTTTAGAGTTTCCTTTTTTGCTTTTTAACACACCTCTTAATAAAAAACTAACTATACCTTTTTCTTGAGTGTAGCACTTTACAATTAAATCGTTATCTCTATATTTTAATTTGGATAAAACAATTGCGTTTGTAGTAATAAGCATTATCTAACTACCATTAATTTTAAAACTTTGGTTTCGAAGGAATCTAAATCTGAAAGCATAACTAAATAGACTCCAGATGCAACAACGTTATTTGCTAAATTTTTACCGTTCCAATAGGCAACTCCACCATCAATTTCTAAATTAAACCCTTCATACCTTTGATTTACTCTAGATTGTGCTTCTGCAACTAGATTTCCTTCAATATCGGTAATTTTTATATTTACGTTTTCAGATATCCCTTTAATTTTTACTTTTTCTTCAACAATATTAAATCCAGGTCTTACTGGGTTTGGGTAAGTGTAAGCACTTTCTAAATTCTCAAAAGTTGCAGAACCGCCAGAATTAAATGACAAAAGTCCTTTACTTGTTGCTATATATACCACCCCATTTGCATCATCTATAGAGATATCGTTTATGTTATTGGTTGGTAACGGTGAGTTGTCTTTTGTAAAATGAAAAATTGTGTTTTGTCCATCTGAAGACAGATAAAACAGGCCAGAATCTGTTGTGCTTATCCATTTATTATTTGAACCATCAACTTCAATATCTGTTACATATTGCTCGAATAATAATTCTTTTGCAATACCATCCTCTTCTATTATAATTTCATTGACAGTAACATTTTCATCAGTAAAAAAATTAGAGGTATTGTATAAAACCCTTAAGCCTCTGTAGGTACCTATCCATAATTGATTTCTGTTATCTAATGCTACAGCTGTTGCTAAATCGGTAGGCATATTATCTGCTTCGGTATAAATACTTTTAATTAATGGGCTACTTCCGTTTTCATTAAACCCAATAAGCCCGAATTTATAAGAAGCAATCCATTTAGTGTTATCATTACCAATTACCATATCACCATAACCTAAATTTCCACCTAAAAAACCATCACCCGTAACAGCAGTAAAATCATAAGACTTCCATTGTCCTGTTGATGGGTTATATGATTTTAATGCATTATCGACAAGAGTACTTAAAGTCCAAAGCACTCCATTCTCATCAAAAAGGGGGTTTAAAACCCTTACACTTATAAAAGTAGGACTGGTTGGAACAACTAAAGATTCTAAACCACTATTGCTTTGATCGAATAAATTAATTGGCTCGTTATCAGTTAACTCTAATAAGCCATTATGAAATGAGCTTAAAAATACTTGACTAGTATTAAAAGGGTTTATTGCTATACCATTAATATCTCTTACTTGAAATGCTTCATCGTTACTTACGTTTACCCAGCTATCGTTATTAAAATGACTAAACCCATGTCTTCTACCAAATGGCACATAAAATAAACTATACCCACCATAAGTAACCCAAACACCATTGTTTTCTGCCTGTATTGAAAAAGGTATGTTTAAAAGTGGTCCATCTGGATGTACTTCTTCTAAGATTGATGTATTATTGAAAGTTGTTTTTAAAATTCCAAAATCTTTGGTGCCTATAAAAATACTTTCTGTATCAATTATAGCCGATGTGAACTGTGTGTTAAAATCAGTATTTACAGGAATTTGTTCAACAATTGAAAAGTTTGTATCATATACATACACTTCACTTCTTGTAGTAACAACTAAATTTGAGTTAACCGATCTTAAATCAAGCGGTAAGCTTGGATAATAAAATAACTCATTTATTGATCCTCCAATAACTTCATATAATTTTCGATTAGTATTTACAGCGAAAAGTCTATCTTCATTAGATTCTATTGACTGCCAACTACTAGCCCATACAACCTCCCAATTTTGGTAATCTATTAAATTAGAGCTTGTAACTGGAGCTTTACGTATCCCATTATTTTCTAAACAAGATGCATAAATAAAATCTTCAAAAATTGTGGTTTGAGTAACGGGTACCTGACTACCTCCATTACCAATAAAATAAGTATCACCAAACTCAAGTCGTTCTAAATCATAAACTGAAATACCATAATTTGTTGATATATAAATAAAGTTTTGATATGGACTAAAATGATTGATTTTTTTATCTGAAGCTGATATTGTTGGCTTATCAATAATATCAACAATAGTTAGAATTTCAGTATCATTATCAAACACTATTTCAATGAGTCCATTTTCATAACCAACCACAAGTAACTCATACTCAACACTATAATGAATGGTAGATATACTTTCTCCAGATAACCCATTTACAGTAGTTATCTCTTTCATTTCATTGGTTTGAGTGTCTAAGCTAAAAATAGCATTATCTGCGGCTGCATATATAACATTGTTACCTTTAGTAACATCTTTAATTTCATTGTATGAAAAATGGCCTTTCCAAAGTGCTGAAAAATCTTGAGAAAATTGAAATAAAGGAAATAGAAAAATTATAATGACTATTACTCTTCTATACATAGTTGCTTTTTGAGAATTCAAATATATTTATAACTAACGAGTTTTGCTTGAAAATAATATATTTTAAACAAAAAAGCCTCCTAAATTATTTAGGAAGCTCTTTTTTTAACAATTAAAAATTCACTTATACTATTCCTTGTGCCAACATAGCATCGGCTACTTTTACAAATCCTGCAATATTTGCACCTCTAACATAATCAACATATCCGTCATCATCCTTACCGTATTCTAAACAAGATTTATGAATATCTGACATGATGTCTTTTAATTTATTATCAACCTCTTCTCTAGACCATTTAAATCGCAATGAATTCTGTGTCATTTCTAAACCAGAAGTAGCAACACCACCAGCATTAGAAGCTTTTCCGGGTGCAAATAATATTTTTGCTTCATGAAAGGCAGCAATGGCATCTTTTGTAGATGGCATATTAGCACCTTCGCTTACACAAATACAACCATTATCTAAAAGCTTTTTCGCGTCTTCTTCAAAAAGTTCATTTTGTGTTGCACAAGGAAGTGCTACATCACATTTAACACCCCAAGGTGTTTTTCCTTTTTCGAATTTTGCATCAGGATAAACTTCCAAATACTCACTTATTCTGCCTCTTTTTACGTTTTTAAGCTCCATTACATAAGCTAACTTTTCTTCGTCTATACCGGCTTCATCATAAATATATCCAGAAGAATCTGAAAGTGTTAAAACTTTACCTCCTAATTGTAATACTTTTTCTGCAGCATACTGTGCTACATTTCCAGAACCAGAAATAACAACATCCTTTCCTTTTATGGTATCATTTTTAGTTTCAAGCATTTTTTGAGCAAAATATACATTGCCATACCCAGTTGCCTCGGGTCTAATTAATGAACCTCCCCAAGACATTCCTTTTCCTGTTAAAACTCCTGTAAACTCATTTTGTAGTTTCTTATACATACCGAATAAAAAACCAATTTCTCTTGTTCCTACACCAATATCACCAGCAGGCACATCTGTATTAGGGCCTATATATCTAAATAATTCACTCATAAAAGCATGGCAAAAACGCATGATTTCATTATCCGATTTTCCTTTTGGATCAAAATCGCTTCCACCTTTTCCGCCACCCATTGGTAGGGTTGTTAATGAATTTTTAAACACTTGCTCAAAAGCTAAAAACTTTAAAATGCTAGCGTTTACTGTTGGATGGAAACGCAGACCTCCTTTGTATGGACCAATGGCCGAATTCATTTGAACTCTGTAACCTCTATTTACTTGTATTTCACCATCATCATCTACCCAAGAGACTCTAAAAGAAATTAATCGTTCTGGCTCAACCATCCTTAAAAGAATATTTTTACCATAATAAATATCATGTTTAACTATGTAAGGAATTACAGTTTCTGCAACTTCCTCTACAGCTTGTAAAAACTCTGGTTCATGACCATTTCTTTCTTTTACAAGGTCTAAAAATGCTTCAATTTTTTGTTTCATATATATAATTATTGCATCGTAATTTATTGAATATGTAATTTATTGGTACAAATATACGTTATCTTCAAAAATATCCGCATTTTTTATTGAATTTCGTAACAAATATTCTTTGTGGTTTTTGCACCATTTTTTAATATTTGTTTGTTTTGCTAGTTTTTATATATTTGTTATTAATAATGCCCTTTATAAAACAAACCCTTTATGCTTAACTTGAAACATTTAGCTTCAGTTTTTTGCTTATTTTTTATCATTAAAACTGCAAATGCTCAACTAGGCTTCTCTCACGAAATTGGTGTTATCGCAGGCCCTCTTCAATTTAGATCAGATTTTGGTAGCCGTGAAGATTCAAAAACAAATTTTGGTAATTCTGGTTTTGGAATAGGAGTTGTTCATTATTTAAACTTCTCTTACAGAGCCGACTGTAATTGTTATACTACAGATACTTATTTTAATGATCATTTTAAATTAAGAAATGAGATTTCATACAACAAAACCAATTTAGAGCACATAGGAAAATGGGTAGCTGCAGATAAAACTACCGAAGAAGCAAAACAACTAAGAGGACATAAAGGTGTGGCAAAAAATCTTGATATTGGTACTCAAATTGAATTTTTTCCTTTAAGTATTCGAGATTTTCAAGGTTTTGCTTATAGTTTTGCGCCATTTGTTAGTTTTGGGGTTCATTACACAGCATTTACTCCAGAGGTTAGTACAAATTATGCAAACCCAGACCCAACTGCTGTAGGTGATGTTACCGACCCAAGTAACTTTTATTCTTTTTGGGACGCCGGTTCTGTTGATGCATCACCAGGTAGCACATGGTCTATAGTTTCTAGTGTTGGTGTTAGATACAAACTAAATAAATTGTCTGACTTAATGTTAGATTTAAGATGGCAATATTATTTCAATGACCGTGTTGATGGATTAGACCATCAATTAAGTTACAATAAATATGATGACTGGTTGGTTTGGCTAAATGTTGGATACATTTTTTACCTAGATTAAATTACCAAATTACCCTATTGCCTGTTTTAAATCTGCAATCAAATCATCTATATCTTCAATACCTACACTAAGTCTTATTAGAGAATCTACAACGCCTGTTTTTTCTCTCTCGTGTTTTGGTATACTAGCATGAGTCATACTTGCAGGATGTCCTGAAAGCGATTCTACGCCACCTAAAGACTCTGCCAATGTAAATACTTTAAGTTTTTCGACAATCTTTATTGCTTCCTCATAATTATTTCCTTTAGTTGTAAAGGATATCATTCCACCAAAATCTTTCATTTGACTTTTTGCAATTTCATGATTTGGATGATTTTTAAAACCTGGCCAATACACATTTTCAATTTTTGGGTGATTAGCCAAATATTCTGCAACAGCTTTACCGTTTTCACAATGGCGTTGCATTCTAACATGCAAAGTTTTTATTCCTCTCAATACTAAAAAACTGTCTTGAGGTCCACAAATTGCTCCGCTTGCATTTTGTATAAAGTATAGTTTTTCTGCTAAATCTTTGTCTTTAACAACTAATGCCCCCATAACAACATCACTATGACCACCTAAATATTTTGTAGCAGAATGCATAACAATATCGGCTCCCAAATCAAGTGGTTGTTGTAAATATGGTGTGGCAAAAGTATTATCAACAGCTAATAATATATTATTGCTTTTTGCAATTTTAGAAACCGCTTTTATATCAATAATATTCATCATTGGGTTAGTTGGTGTTTCTACCCAAATAAGTTTTGTGTTCTGGTTTACATAAGCTTCAATATTTGATGCATTTTGCATTCCAATAAAATGAAATTTAATTCCGAAATCCTGAAAAATCTTAGTAAATAATCGAAAAGAACCACCATACAAATCATTTGTAGAAACAACTTCATCACCGGGCTTTAACATTTTAATAATTGCATCTATGGCTGCTAAACCAGAACCAAATGCTAGTCCATATTTTCCGTTTTCAATACTAGCAAATGCATTTTCTAGGGCATTTCGGGTTGGGTTGTGGGTTCTAGAATACTCATAACCCTTATGACCTCCGGGTGTGGTTTGAGCATATGTTGATGTTTGATAAATAGGCGGCATTACTGCTCCATAAGCTTTATCATGCTCTTGCCCACCGTGAATTGCTTTAGTATTAAATTTCATAATATATATTCTTTTACACAAATGTAAGTTTTAATTCGGTGTAACCAAATGCAATAATTATCTTTAGTCTTAGATTTAATTTTTACTCATGAAGTTTAAACATGTACTACTAATATTTTCTTGTGCGCTAACCTTTTTTA
Organism: uncultured Algibacter sp.; assembly: GCF_947495675.1. Classification (GTDB taxonomy): domain Bacteria; phylum Bacteroidota; class Bacteroidia; order Flavobacteriales; family Flavobacteriaceae; genus Algibacter_B. The sequence continues at coordinate 43,428 of NZ_CANLZX010000012.1, forward strand.
ATTGCAAAGAAGAACAAAAACTTATTTTTTCGGATATTAATATTACTACCAAAAGTAATTCTATTGTTGAAGTTAATATTCCTGAAATAATTGGTAATGAAACTATTTCAAATAAAATAAATTCTGAAATACAAAAAATAGTCATTACTGCTTTACACATAGGAAACCCAGATGAAATTACATCAACCTCTATAAAAGAAAGTATCGAACTTTTTAATAGTGAATACAATACCTTTAAAAACGATTTTCCAGATTCTTTTCAACCATGGGAAGCTCAAATTGATGGTGAAGTTATGTATCAAACCACTAATATTATTAGCATAGCATTGACATCTTACGCTAATACAGGAGGAGCTCATGGTATTTTAAATATTTCATTTTTGAATTTTGATATAAAAACCGGACAAAAAATTGAAAATAAAGCACTTTTTAATGATGTTGAGGCAGTAAAAAAAATTGTGAAATCATATTTGATTGATAACACAATAGAAAAAAATATATTTTTAGAGGATAACGAATTTAAATTGCCTGAAAATATTGGCTATAGTGAAAATGGAATTATTATACTTTACAATACGTATGAAGTTGCGCCTTACGTTTCAGAAATAATTGAATTTGCTGTACCATACAACTCTATTGAATCTTATTTAATTTACAATAGCTTTTAAAAAGTATAAAACTAGTTAAAACATGAAAAAAGTATATTATTTAAAAACATGCAATACATGCACCAGAATTTTAAAGGAACTGAATTTATCTCCTGAATTTGTACTTCAAGATATAAAATCTGAGCCCATTACTGTTAAGCAAATTGAAGATATGAATGCATTAGCAGGAAGTTATGAAGCGCTTTTTAGTAAACGCGCAAAATTGTACAAGGAAATGGATTTAAAAAATCAAAACTTAACAGAGCGTGATTACAAACACTATATTTTAGACCATTATACTTTTTTAAGTAGACCTGTAATAATAATTGATGACAAAATTTTTGTTGGAAATTCTAAAAAAGTGATTGAAGCTGCAAAATCTGCGTTAATCTAAAAAATTTACCAATAATTTTTATTGTTTACTAAATCCCTTTTTTTTGATATTACTGGAAGAACGCCTTTCGTATATTAAAAATTGATGGTTTTTAATTAAAACAAATGCAATAACTCTAAAATCTCAGACTATAACTTAATCTGGGATTTTTTATTTAAGTCAATATCTAAATCTAATGCGTTAATAAACATCCTTTCTTAATAATATATTTGAATAACGTTTAATAAAATTATGATATTAATAAGGATTAATAAACGCATCAATATCAGAACTGGATATTTCAGGATTAGCACCTTCACTTTGAGCCACTAAAGCACCAACTGCACAAGCAAAATCTATCGCTTCTTGTGGATTTACTTTATTTAGTAATTGGCTTATTAGAGTTCCTAAAAAAGAATCACCTGCACCAACAGTATCAATCACTTTTATTAGAAAACCACTATTGTAATATAGCTTACCATCATAAAGTAAAACGGCACCATGTGAGCCTTTAGTTACACATATATGTTTTGTGTTTGTTTTTTCTGAGATAAACATAAGATTTTGCTCTAACGATTTATATTTAGACCCCATATATTCACTTACCTCGTAGAGTTCTTCATCATTAAATTTTATAAAATTGGCTTTATCCATTAAATAAAACAAAACCTCTTTAGTGTAATAGGGAGGCCTTAAATTGAGGTCGAAAATTTTATATTTTGCAAGCTCAATTAATTCATATAATGTATTTCTAGAATTGTCATCTCTAGCCACCAAACTACCAAAAACAAAAGCATCAGAACCTTTAACAGCTTTTTTATTTACTTCTGTTAGCCTTATTTTATCCCAAGCTCTAGGATATTTAATATCGTAAGATGCAGAACCTTGGGCATTAAGCATGACTTTTACCTTACCTGTTTTGTACTCATAATGCACCTGTACACAAGAAGTATTAACACCCTGCTCTTTAAGATATTGCATAATGTCAGCACCGCTTTTACCTTTTCCAATAGCACTAACCATAGTAACATCATGATTAAATGATTGCAACCTGCTTGCTACGTTTAAAGGTGCACCACCTATTTTTTTATGAGTAGGAAACACATCCCATAATACTTCTCCAAAACAAACTATTTTAGACATATTTATTCTTTTTAAAATTAAAAAAGAGGGAGTTTTGTAAAACTCCCTCTAAAATCAAAAACTGATTAAAACAAAATTAACTAAATAAAGAATCAACCAAATTAATGACTTAAACTAACTCAAACTAATAAACAATTTATTAATATCCAGGGTTTTGTTCATATAACCCACCTGTAAAATCAATTTCTCTTTGTGGTATTGGATAATACTCATCTCTACCAGCTGTAAATTCTGCATTTGCAAGAAAATCTTTTCTTGTGCTCTCAACTGCTAAATAAGCATTAAGAACAGGCTCTGCAATTCCCCAACGAACTAAGTCAAAAAACCTAGGGCCTTCCATACCAAATTCTAAACGTCTTTCAAACATTAAAGCTTTAAGTGCTTCTGGTTGAGACATTCCCATAGGGTACATCCCCACATTATATAAATTTGATGCGCCTGCATCAATTTGTCTTTGTGTACTAGCTGCTGCACGAGTTCTTATTTGATTAATAATAGTTACTCCTGGATCAACTTGCCCCATTTGAATTAAAGCTTCTGCTTTAAATAAAAGTACATCAGCATATCTAATAAATTCTATATTTTTCGATGTACCAACAAAAGGTCCTTCTTTAACATAACATGAACAATCAGGAGCTTGTTGTTCTTTCATGTTTCCAAAATAACCATAAACACCTGGGTCTCTTGCCCAACTAAAGTTATAAATCATATCACCAGCAACATTCATGGTATTACGGTATTTAAATGGACGTCCAGGTATTCCAACAGTATGATCAATTCTTGGATCTAAAGTTATACCTGGAGCTAAGGCAGTTTCTCCATTACCATCAACTACATCAAAAATATTTGTATCATTAAAAGTATCTAATAAAGGTAATCCAGATGCATCAGTTTTAAACGCATTTACCATATTGTGGCTCGCTAAATGAAAACCACAACATCCATATAAACCTGTACCATGAGGTGAATTTAATCCTGTCACAAAACTAACTCTACCAACTGTTGTTCCATCATTTATCGAAAATTGTGCAGCCCAAATTGATTCTGAACCATTGTCAAATCCATCAAGATAATTATTTCCGTAATCTGCTTCTAAAGCACCAGTAACATCATCTGCATAATCTACAACCTCTTGTAAACGCGACATGTTAATATTAGTAACTTGATGTGTGTCATTTTGCTCGTAAGCTTGATACAAACGTAATTTAGCTAAATAAGCTGCTGCTGCATTTCTATCTGCTCTACCTACCTGATCTTGTGATTGAGGTAGGTTATTATATGCAAATAAGAAATCGTCTGCTATTGTATTCCATAATACATCATTATCTATAACATTTGAAATTTCTAAAATTTCTTCCTGTTTTAAGCCCTCTGTTATATAAGGGATTTTTTTGAATAATGTTTTTAAAACAAAATGAGAGTGCGCTCTTAAGAATCTAAGCTCAGCTTGTCTTGTTGTTTTATCTGCATAATCTGCATCAGGAATCTGATTAATTACATCCAAAGCAAAATTAGCTCTTGAAATAGCTGCGTAATAGTTAGTCCATGTTCTTGGTGCCATCCAGTCTAACGGATCATCAGCAATGGTTAAGTTATATTGCTCATATCTATCTACAACATCAACATCTCCACGTCCACCGCCGCCTTTATAGGCGTCATCAGAACGTACACTACCATAAACCCACATACTTGTTAACGGCCCAACCATGTCATCATTAGCAATTCCAGCATAAGCTGCTACCACTAAAGCTTCAGCATTTTCTGCAGTAGCTACATTTTCGTTAGATAATACGCCTTCTGGTTCGTATTCTAAAAAGTCATCGGAACAGGCAAACAAAACCAATGTTGCCATAATTCCAGTAAATATTGTTTTTATATATTTTTTCATGTTTACCATTTTTAAAAGTTAATATTAAGTCCTAATGAAAGTGTTGTAGGTACAGGAATTCTATTCACATCTGTACGCTCTGGATCAGCACCTATATAATCATTTGGAGTAAACCAGAAAAGATTTTCTCCTTGGAAATAAATTCTACAGCTAGTCATTCCTCCCAGTTTACTGGTAAGTTCTTCAGGAAGAGAATAACCAAATTGAAGGTTTCTTAATTTGAAATAAGAGTTGTTTCTAAATAAATAATCAGAAGTTCTTGTGTCGTTATTTGCAAGTGTTAATGAAGGAATACTTGAACCTGTATTACTAGGCGTCCAAGCATCTAAAACACCAAGCCCTGCATTTTCTCTACCTTGCACAAAATTATTCCAGAAAACATAAGGATCTTGTCCTATCCTTCCTGCTACTCCAGAGCCAAATAATGAAAGGTCAAAGTTTTTGTATGCCACATCAATTCTAATACCATACTCAAGGTCTGGTAAAGTTGTTCCAAGGAAATCTCTATCCTCTACACCTACACTTCCATTACCATCTAAATCTTTAAATTTAATTCCTCCTGGTCTTCCTGCTGGTACTTGTGTTGGACTATTATCTACATCTGCTTGACTTTGAAATAATCCGTCTGATTTATAACCAAAAATTGAAAATTGAGAGTGACCAATTATAGAATTATCAACGGTTCCTGGAAAAGCAGATACAACTTCTGCTGGTAATTCGGTAATCTCATCTTTAAAAGCACCAAAATTGGTTGCTACAGTAAATGATAAACCGCTATCGAATGATTTAGAATAACCTAAAGATAACTCCCAACCTTTTACTTCGGTAGTTGCTCCATTTAATGTTCTTTTTTGACCTTCGCCAATTGCCGATGCAATTGGAGGTATAGTTAAAATATCTGAAGTTTCTCTTGTATAATAGTCAAAAGATCCAACTACATTATTATTAAATAATGTAAAATCTATACCAAGGTTAATTTCTTTAGTAGTTTCCCATTTCAAACCAGAGTTGGCAGCCTGAATAGACGCAAATCCAGAAGGTAAATTACCTGTATTATTTCCATTTAAATCATAAGCAGTACCAACATTATAAAAGGTATTAAAGAAGAATGTATCTCCTGTAGCTTGTAACTGATTAGGGCCATATCTAGATTCAAATAAACCAAAACGTGCTACATCTCCAATTGTTTGATTACCTACTTCTCCATAACCAGCTCTAAATTTTAATGAATTTACAATTTCATTTTCTTTCCAAAATTCTTCATTACTAATTCTCCATCCTACAGTTGCAGCTGGGAACACACCATATCTATTATCTGCACCAAATCTTGAAGACCCATCACGACGCAATGTAAAAGATGCTAAGTATCTGTCGTCGTATCCATAATTAATTTTTCCAAATTGAGATAATAAACGACTTCCTGTTGAAGATCCTGTATTAGTTCTAGCTCCAGTTGCAGCATCGAGTTGAAAAAAAGATTCATTTTCAACTGCAAAACCATCAGCTTGAGCAGTTACACTTTGAAAATCATCAGTTATTGATTCTGTTCCTAATAAAACACCAATTTTATGCTTTTCATTGATATCCAATTGGTAACTTAATGTATTTGAAAAAACTAAGCTTGTAAACTTACTAGTACTATGAATCAGCCTATTATTACCTCTTGTAATAAAACCATTATTCACTTTAGTTTCAATATCTCTACTGTGAAAATCACTATAATCTAAACCTAAACTTGTTCTAAAAGTTAAATTTTCAATAATATCAAATTCACCCCATATATTTCCAAATAAAGTAGTTCTATCAGTATTATCCCAACGGTTTATATATTGCATTAAAATAGGATTATTTCTATCAGAATAACCTGAACCTAAAGGGCCAGCAAAATTGCCATTAGTATCATAAACTGGTAATGTTGGCGCTAAAGTAATAGCTAAACCTGGTGTAGGTGCGCTACCAACATCTGGAGATGCCAAGGTTTCATCAGATGTAAACATTTGCGTATTAACACCAATTCTTAATCTATTATTAAATAGTTTAAAGTTAGAATTTAATTTTGCCGATATTCTTTCGTAGCCTGTATATTTTAAAATACCAGTATTTTTTAAGTGTCCGATATTCAATAAATGAAAAGAGTTATCAGTACCTCCAGAAACAGATATTTCATTATTATATACATAACCTGTCTCATAGGTTTCATCTTGCCAATCAGTATCACCTACAGGAACTGTAGAATCACCGCCTACAAATGGTTGTACAGTTACACTATTTAAAATTGGATTATTAAAATCTCCATTCCAATCAAAATTATATATTTCGCCATATCCACTATTAGGATCTGAATTGTCATTTACTGAAGCTTGCCATAATGCTTCACCTCTTTGAACCGCATTAAGCATATCATATCGTTGTTTCTTCTCAGAAAGTACAGATATATTTGAATTTATACTTACTTTAAATTTTTCACCACCGGCAGCTTTTGCACTATTTTTGGTTGTAACAATTATTACCCCATTACCAGCACGTGCGCCATAAAGTGAAGATGCCGATGCATCTTTAAGCACTTGTACTGACTCAATTGTACTTGGGTTAATACTCGAAAAAACATCTTGTCTTACTGTTGGAACACCATCGATAACAAACAAAGGATCATTGTTTCCTAAAGTGGTAGCACCACGAATTAAAATATTGCTACTAGCACCTGTTGGATCTCCTGATTTTTCGATAAATACCCCAGGAACTCTACCTTGTAATCCCTGAATAGCACTACCAGAACTCATACTAACACCTTCTGTAGGCCCTAGTTCTACAACCGTAATTGCTCCTGTTACGTCTACCTTTCTTTCTCTTGCATATCCAGTAACAATAATTTCGTCAAGTGAAGCTGTATCTCCTTCCAGTACAACGTTAATTACAGAACGACCATTAATTTGAATTTCTTGAGTTTTATATCCTATATATCTAAAAACTAATGTCGCATTTGAGTCAACATCATTCAATATATAGTTTCCATCAAAATCTGTAGCAGCACCTTGAGTTGTGCCACTTACAATTACAGATACACCCGGCAAAGGCATACCATCTTCCAGCGAGGTAACAGTACCTGTAACCTGTGCTTGTACCCATAAGCTCATTAAAGCGAAAACAGGTATAAAAAATAGTTGTTTTAATTTCATAATTAATTAGAATTAGTTAATGTTTAGTTTATTCATTTCAATATTGCCAAGAATAAATTCTTGGTCTTCGGGCTTAATACTTAGTTTAGTATATGGTTTATTGGGAAAGAATATTTCAGTCATTACTGTTTCGCCATTATCAAAAAACAACTCTATAGATGTTTTATCTAAAATGATTTTACCAGATATCTCTGGACTAAGCGATGTTCTTTTAGCTACAGAAACGCCTTTTGCAAAATTTTCTGAGAAGTCTATTTTTCCAGATTTTGTTCTATCTACAAAAAATATTTTATCTGCATTGTTGTATCCAAAGCTTAGCGTATCTCCTAGTTTATTTGTTAAATTGAAAGTAAATCCTTTATCTATAACATCTGAAATATTAAATTGAATCTCGGCACTAGCTAAATCAATGGAAGACGCATCAATAATTTTAGTATCTTCTTTAATAGTTATATTTTCTTTTCTATATTTTGTGCTTCTGTAATTGGTAAGCTCCTTTACCGGTTGAAATAATAGCTTATAACCATTATCATTCTTTTGAAGGTTTACCTCTCTGGCAATGGTCATAGCACTTCTCCAAGTTTCGGTGGGAACTTTAATAGCATAATCCCAGTTAGACATCCATCCTAACATGAGTTTGCTACCGTCTTTCCTTTTTGCATTAGACCATGTAACACCAGCGTAATTATCTCTTCCAAAATCTATCCAAAAATGGTTTTCTTTTTTTCTGGCTGTTTCAAAATCCTTGTCCATTACAAATGAAGTTCCATCAAAATCTCCAATAAAATATTGGGTTGCGCTACCTCCATTTGGACCACCTTTACCTATACTTACTATTAGCACCCACTTAGATTCACCTGTGCCCAATACGGGTAGTTTAAATAAATCTGGACATTCCCAAACGCCATCTTTAGAGCCTTCTTCTCTTTGAAAATCTGAAAGTAAATTCCATTTTTTCAAATCTTTAGAATCGTAAAACATAATTTTATCATCGGCTGCAAGTACCATAACCCATTTATTTCTATCGGAATCCCAGGTTACTTTAGGATCTCTAAAATCTTTTAAATTAGCGTCTATTACTGGGTTATTTTCATACTTGGTAAAGGTTTTACCTTCATCATGACTGTAGGCAACACTTTGAGTTTGGTTAATATTACCCTCACCTTTATCTAAATGATTGGTGTACATAGCCACAATTGGCGCTGCATTTTCTACTTTACCAAAACCTGATGTATTTCCTATATCTACTACAGCACTTCCGGAGAAGATAGTTCCCAAACTATCTGGATATATAGCTATAGGCTGTTCAGTCCATGAAATCATATCTGTACTTACTGCATGCCCCCAATGCATTGGCCCCCAAACATTACTATCTGGATGGTACTGAAAGTACAAATGATAATAACCATTATAAAAAAACATGCCGTTAGGGTCATTCATCCAAGCCTTTTTTGGCGTAAAATGAAAGTTAGGACGATATAGATCTTCTTCTGATAACGCATCACCAATTAATTCCTTTTCATTTTCATTGGCGTCTACTTTACCTTTACAGGCAACAACAAATGTTAACATTAATAACATTAAAACTATATTGACTTTATGTACTGTTTTCATATTATTAAATTATTTAGTTAATTTTTTACTTAAGTCTTCTAAACTTATTCCTTTGGTTTCTGGCATCATAAAAATCACAAATAGCAACTGGAATCCCATCATTATTGCAAAGATTAAAAATACCATACCTGCTCCTATTGTAGAAAATAATACCGGAATTAATGACGGTACAATTGCTGCCAGTACCCAGTGTACTGAACTACCAAATGATTGTCCAGAACCTCTTAAATGATTTGGAAAAATCTCAGAAATAAACACCCATATTACAGTACCTTGACCTATAGCATGTGCTGCTATAAACATAAATAAAAATATGGGCATTACACTACCTTCCCAACTCAAAAAGAAGGCTGCTGATACTAAGCTCAAAGAAATAATATAACCAAATGAGCATATGTACATAAGTTGCTTTCTACCTAATCTATCAATTAGAAAAATACCTAAAAGTGTAAAAAGTAGATTTGTAACACCTACACCTATACTACTTAAAAGTGCAGAACTTTCTTCTAAACCTGCTTCGGCTAGAATTCTTGGTGCATAATATAATAATGCATTGATACCTGATAATTGATTAAAAAATGCAATTAAAAAAGCCAAGGTTAATGGAAACCTATATTTCTTTAAAAAAATGTTTTCATTTGGCACGGTATTCTCCATTTCTTGCTTAATCTCCATCATCAACTTTTCTGGATTTTGAGCTGGATTAATAATTTTGAGTACACTTACGGCTTCACTATTTCTTAATTTAGTTAACAACCATCTTGGACTTTTTGGAACAGTTAATACAAAAAGTGTATAAATTGCTGCTGGGATTGCTTCAATACCTACCATCCATCTCCATGCATTTTCTCCTATATTATTAAGTAAGTAATTAGATAAAAAAGCAACTAGAATACCAAAGACTATATTAAATTGGTATAAGCCAACCAATTTACCTCGATCTTTTGCAGGTGCTATTTCAGAGATATAAGCTGGTGCAGCAATAGTTGATGCTCCAACTCCTAAACCTCCAATAAATCTAAAAATTGCAAAAGTTATGGGATCGTTAGCTAGGGCAGAACCTATTGCAGAAATGGTATATAAAACACCTATCCAGATTAATGTGTTTTTTCGACCTAATTTGTTTGTTGGAATTCCGCCAAAGAATGCGCCAATTACAGTTCCCCATAGCGCCATACCAATAACTACAACACCATGAAACACATCTGAAGATCCCCATAATAATTGTAATTTCTTTTCTGCGCCAGAGATAACCACAGTATCAAATCCAAAAAGAAAACCAGCCAAAGCAGCTGTAATAGACCATATTAGTATCTTCTTATTCATGTGGTGATGTTTAGTTAGTTATCTAGTGAGTGCAAATTACATGGAAAGGCTATTTTAGCTTGTTACATTTGTATCAAAAAATAATGAAATTGTTCATTCTAAATTTACAAACACCTAATTAATTGATTATTAATTAATTAGGTATTTAAGTTTCTTGTTTTAAAAAACCAAAACTCTAATATTGTTACATCATTATTTCAAAATTGATACTTATTTTACTCTATAGTAATGTCAATTTGATAAATAAAACATATATTTTTTATCATTTTACCTAAATATGGACACACAATTACATAGGTGTGTAAAAAAATATTGATTTTTTTATGAAAATCGTAAACTGATAGCTAGTAAATTAAAAAGTGATTACAGATTAAGACGCTCTATAAGCTTTTGGTGAATTATCAAATTTGTTCTTAAAACTTGTTGAAAAGTAATTGGGGGAAGAAAATCCTGTTGCATATGCAATCTCAGAAATTGTTAATTGGGTTTCTTGAAGAAGTGTTTTTGCTCTTTCTAAGCGTATATTTTGAATATAATCACTAATTGAAACGCCTAAAATGGCTTTTGTTTTTCGGTATAACTGGACTCTTGATATATTTAGTGCAGTAGCCAAGTTTTCAACTGAAAATTTAGAGTTATCTAAATTCTCGTTTATTATTTGATTTACTTTAGATAAAAAGTCCTGCTCAATAGAACCAAAACTATGCTCTGTATTTATTTTATGAATGTTATTTATAAAGTAATAACGGAGCTTTTCGCGATTATAAATCATGGTTTTAACCGACTGCTGAAGAACAGCAAAACTAAATGGCTTAGTTAAATATAAATCTGCGCCAGATTCTAAACCTTTAATATAAGACTCTTTGTTATTTAATGCTGTAAGCATAATTGTAGGGATATGCGATGTTCTTAAGTCTTTCTTTAAAATTTCACATATTTCAAAACCTGTTTTTTCTGGTAAATTAATATCACAAATAATAACATCTGGTATTAATTCAAAAGCTTTTTCAACACCATCAGAACCATCAGATAAATGAACATGATATTCACCAATTAATTTATTTTTTAAATATTTAATTAAATCTGAATTGTCTTCTATAATAAGTACTGAATAACGCTCCTCATCATTTAGAACACTAACCTCAACAAACTCATTATCTTCAAAATCTGAATTAAAGTTTAAAATTGAATTATCAATTAAATCGGGTTCATAAACAATCTCATCAGAACTTAAATGTGCATTTCCTTTGTAAAGTGTTAAAGTAAATTCTGTGCCATGTTTGCTTGAAACATCAATGGTTCCTTTATGCATTTCTACAAACTCTCTTGATAAATGTAAACCAATACCTGAACTTACTTTATTATTATTGGATGCCTGAAAAAATGCTTGAAAAACACTAGGTAAATCTTTTTTTGGTATACCAATTCCACTATCTTTAAAATAGATTTTCACAAAGTTACTATCAACTTCATTTACAATATTAATATGTATGCTACCATTATCTGGTGTAAATTTAAAAGCGTTTGATAATAAATTAAAATAGACTTTATCCATTAAATTTCTATCAATGAATATTTTTAAATTTTCGTCGTTAGTTTTAATTAAGAAATCTATATTTCGTTTTTGTGCTTCACGTTCAAAATCTTTAAAAATTCCAGTTGAAAACTCGTATAAATTAGTTTCTGAAGCTTTTAAAATAAATTTCCGGTCTTCAATTTTTCTAAAATCAAGTAGTTGGTTTATCAACCTTAATAAACGCTTAGAGTTATTGTAAATCAAGCCAACTTCTCTTAAAAAATTATTATCTTTAATAGTATTATTTTCACTTAAAGATTCAATTGAAGATAAAATAAGTGTTATTGGTGTTTTAAATTCGTGTGAAAGTCCTGTAAAAAAGTTCACTTTAGCATCATTGCTTATTTTAACTTCTTTGGCAATTTTTTCAATTTGATTACGCTGAATAGTAATTTTTCTGTTTTGTAATTCTAGCTCTCTTTTTTTCTTTTTAATACTATTTGCTGAATAAATGCTGTAAGTAGCTAAAAGTAAACTTGTAATTAACAAACCTAACAGAACTTTTAATCTATTACTTTGTGTTGAATATGTTTTATCCTGTACTTGAATTTTATCTTGTTGCTTTTCTATATTTTTTTGTTGTTGAGTAATTTTATCAAACTGATTCTTCATGATATCAGCATTTCTAGAATCTATTACCGTAGTTCCTAGAATATTTTTTTTAGCTACAGTTTCGCCATTTAAAATTTTTACTGCAAGCTTAATGGCTTCTTCACCTCCTGTAGGATATAGTATAGTAGCCATAAAAACTTGGTCTTGCACATGTTTAATTCCACCATTTGGCCCATTTAAACCATCAACACCAATTATTTTAATAGATTTCTCGAGTCCCTTTTCTTTTAAAACTTCCCATGCCCCTAAAGCCATTCTATCATTATGTGCAAATATGTAATCGACATCCTTAATACTATCTAAACTTTTAGATAAGTTATCTTTTATTGAATAACCTTCCCAATTTCCTTGAATTCTATTGACCACTCTTAAATTTGGAATACCATTAATAAGGTTATTAAACCCAGAGCTTCTCTCTGTTGCTGGTGAAGATCCTAACAAACCTTTAATTTCAATAATGTTTTTAGGGTTAGTAGTTATAGAAGCTAAATAGTTTGCAGCATTTGTACCAACTTGATAATTATCTGCGCCTATATAAGATGTGTAATTTTCTCCATTTATTTTTCTGTCTACAATTAAAACAGGAATACCTTTTTCAAAAGCTTTTTCTACAATGGGTGTTATAGGTGTTGCTTGTACTGGCGAAACAATTAAAATATCCACATTTTCAGCTATTAATGCTTCTATATCTTCAATTTGATTATTAACATCATCTTGTCCTTCTAAGATTATCAATTCAATCTCTGGGTAAAAGGCTGTTTGAATTTTCATGGCTTGATTCATGGATTTACGCCATTCATCGTTAATACCTGTTTGAGAGAAACCTATAGTATGTTTTTTTGTTTCAGATTTATTTACACACCCAAAAACAAAAAATAAACATATAAAAATAATTGGTTTTAAAATATTGGATACACGAATCCCCATAATTTATAAATGTATTGACAGTTTTCTAAATTATAAATTTTAAATTAAATTTAAGTCTTAGTTATAATAACAATGAAGATAAGTAATTTTATCTTTTCTTAGTTTTTACGATTATTAAAAATTAAGGATTTTAAGTAATAGGATTAGGTTTGGGAAATGCTCGAATTTTAATAATCCTAGTTTAATATGGCGATTGAAGATTATAATCAATTTGCCTATTGATTTAATGCTTAAATGCTACCCTCAGGTACAGATAATAGTATTTTAGGTACTCAATCTAGTGTTTTTATAAAAAACTATCAAATTCATGACATATAGCATCTAATTTTTAGCTTTAATAAGCTAATTTTGTTTTAGACATAGATTATTTATGAAAAACTTTACATTTTTATTATTTGGACTTCTTTTAATAGGGTCTTCAAATTACAGTCATTCTCAAACACCTCTTACAGACGCAAATATTAGAGAAGCTATTAATTCATGGAGTAATCCAGAAACTAGAGCAGATGCCGAAACAACTTATGGTGGTCATATTAGTGATTGGGATGTGAGTCGTGTTACTAATATGTATAGTTTATTTAGTCTCTCAGAATTCAATGAAGATATAGGAAATTGGGATGTGAGTAATGTTACTAATATGCAAAGGATGTTTTCGTCTTCACCTTTCAACCAAGATATAAGTAGTTGGAATGTGAGTAAAGTTACCAATATGACTGAAATGTTTCATTATAACATAGTTTTCAACCAAGATATTGGGAATTGGGATGTGAGTAATGTTACTACTATGCATACTATGTTTGGAAGTTCATCCTTCAATCAAGATATAAGTACTTGGGATGTGAGTAATGTTACCAATATGGTACAGATGTTTGCAGATGCTGCTTTTAATCAAGATATAGGAAATTGGGATGTGAGTAATGTTACCGATATGAGTTTAATGTTTTATAATAGCACAGTTTTCAATCAAGATATAGGGAATTGGGACGTGAGTAGTGTTACTGATATGACTAATATGTTTAAAGAAGCAACTGCATTATCAACTGAAAACTATGATAAATTATTAATAGGGTGGGCAACTCAAACGCTTCAACCAAATGTGAATTTTCATGCAGGTAAATCAAAATATTGTGAAGGAGCAACAGCAAGACAAAGCATTATAGATACTTATGGCTGGACTATTAATGATGATGGTGTATCATCAGGTTCGTGTGTTCCTACAGGACCGCTTACAAATGCAAATATTCATGAAGCAGTTAATTCTTGGGTTAATCCAGCTACTAGAGCAGATGCAGAAGCGACATATGGTGGTCATATTAGTGATTGGGATGTGAGTAGAATAACAAATATGAATTCTTTATTTGCAGGCGAGTTATCAGAAGAAAAATCACCTTTCAATGAAGATATTGGTAGTTGGGATGTGAGTAATGTCACTAATATGGAAAAGATGTTTTTCTATTCAAAGTTTAATCAAAATATTGGAAGTTGGGATGTGAGTAATGTCACTAATATGAAAAGCATGTTTGAATTCACAAATTTCAATCGAGATATAGGAAATTGGGATGTGGCTAGTGTTACTGATATGAGTAATATGTTTTATGGGTCATTTTTTAACCAAATTATTGGAAGTTGGAATGTGAGTAATGTGAGTAATATGCAAGGTATGTTTGCAAGGTCAATTTACAATCGAGGAGGTATAGGGAATTGGGATGTGAGTAATGTGACTAATATGCAATATATGTTTTGGACAAGCTCCTTTAATCAAAATATTGGAAGTTGGGATGTGAGTAATGTGACTAATATGGAAGGTATGTTTTCAAAGTCATCTTTCAATCAAGATATAGGGAATTGGGATGTGAGTAATGTGACTAATATGCAAGTTATGTTTGGGAATACAATTTGTTGTGGAGACAATCCATTCAACCAAGATATAAGTAGTTGGGATGTGAGTAGTGTGACTACTATGCAAAGTATGTTTAAAAGGTCATCTTTCAATCAAGATATAGGGAATTGGGATGTGAGTAGTGTGACTACTATGCAAAGTATGTTTGAAAGGTCATCTTTCAATCAAGATATAGGGAATTGGGACGTGAGTAGTGTTACTACTATGCAATATATGTTTTTACTTCATGATACTGGATTATCAACTGAAAACTATGATAAATTATTAATTGGGTGGGCAACTCAAACGCTTCAACCAAATGTGAATTTTCAGGCTGGTAAATCAGAATATTGTGAAGGACAAACAGCAAGACAAAGCATTATAGATACTTATGGCTGGAGTATTTTTGATTACGGTAAATCAGGGTTATGTGAGACAGCTAGTAATGAAGATTTTTTATCAGATAGTTTTACATTATACCCAAACCCCACAACATCAAACATCCAATTAAATAGCCTTTTTGATGCTAGTTATACTATATATTCTATACTGGGGCAAACGATGTCTAAAGGCAATTTAATAATTGGAGATAATAGTATAGACTTAAGCAATTATAGTAATGATGTTTACATACTCAAAATTAATACTGATAGCGGTACAACTACTAAACTAATTATAAAAGAGTAGACTATAAGTTTATTGTTAACTCTGCTCTAAAGCGAGGGAAACGAATGTATGTGTAGCATATTTATCTTTTTAAATATGTTATTCATGCAGGTAGGAAAGAATAGCTCTTTATATATTTTATTTGAGAAAAATGTAATGAGCTATTTAAAGCGTTGGAGAGCGTCTATTTTATCATAACATTTAATGACTTTTATAAATAACTCTATTTTTTGTTAATGCGTCTTAAGAATAGATTTAAAACCTTTTTTCAGATATTAATCTAATTTAAAATTTATAAAGAAAAAAACTGATATAAGTAAAAATATAAAGATTTTATTGGCAAAACTCTCTGAAACCCTTTAAATTAATCTGTTATAAATATAATCTACAAAAAAACCCGATACTTTCGTATCGGGTTTTATTTTGCTCCTTCTCTAGGGCTCGAACCTAGGACCCTCTGATTAACAGTCAGATGCTCTAACCAACTGAGCTAAGAAGGAGTGTGCTTTTTTACTTAGCGAGTGCAAATATATATTGTTTTTTAATTTCTACAAATATTTTTCGAATAAATTTTACCCAAAAATAGCTTTATAAATATCATTACCGTTTGCAAACAAAACTAAGGCTATTAAAATAAAGAAACCAACCATTTGCGCATACTCCATAAATTTGTCTCCAGGCTTTCTACCAGAAATCATTTCATATAGTAAAAACATTACGTGTCCACCATCTAAAGCAGGTATTGGAAGTAAGTTTAAAACCCCTAACATAATAGATAAAAAGGCTGTTATACTCCAAAAAACTTGCCAGCTCCAAAAACTTGGAAAGATATCATATATGGCTTTAAAACCTCCTACTCCTTTATACGCTCCTGTACTTGGTGTAAATATAGCACCTAATTGATCCCAATAAGAAACAATTTTATCTTTTGCTTTACCTAATCCTACAGGAAAAGATTCGAAAAAACCGTAATCTCTAACATCATACTCATAATATCCTAAAGCTTCTAATGTTTTTGGTGATGACTGAGAAGCAACAACTAACCCCAATAAAGCATCGTCGCTTATTTTAAGTGGTAATTTAATTTCTTCTGTTTTTCTTTTAACGGTTGCAGAAACTGTTTGACCTTTAAATTTTTCTAAAGCTGTTTTAACCTCATCAACATATTTAGTAGGATAATCATTTAGACCAACAATTATATCCCCTTTTTTTAAACCACTTGCCTTATTATAAGATGTATCTGGAACTTGAACTACAACAAATGGTTGCCTTAAGCTTATAAATCCTTTTTCTTTAGAATCTAATAACTGCGCCAAAAAATCTTCTGGCATAGTTACTGTAGATTGATTACCATTACGATCTATTAGAATTTCTTTTCCAAATAATACTTTTTCTGAAATTTCAGAAAATGTTTCGATTTTATCGCCATCAACTGCTAATATTTTATCTCCTGTTAAAAGGCCCGCTTTATTTGCAGCCGTACTTTCAATAACTAACCCATCCTTAATATTTTCATTTGGCAAAAATGTATCACCATAAAAATAACTCATCCCTATGTAAATGAAAATAGCCAATAAAAAATTAACTGTAACACCACCTAACATAATAATTAAACGTTGCCATGCAGGTTTCGATCTAAATTCCCATGGCTGTGGTTCTTGTGCCATTTGTTCGGTATCCATGCTTTCATCAATCATTCCGGCAATTTTAACATATCCACCAAGCGGTAACCACCCAATACCATAAACGGTTTCACCTATTTTCTTTTTAAATAATGAAAACTTAACATCAAAAAACAAGTAAAACTTTTCTACTCTAGTTTTAAAAGCCTTTGCAGGAATAAAATGCCCTAATTCGTGCAAAATAATTAGCAACGACAGACTTAGTAAAAACTGAGATATCTTTATTATAAACTCCATATATAGCGTAACAATTTTTTATAATCGCACAAAAGTAAGCTTTTAAACCAAGTTTAAAAAGTCATTCGTCTAATGGCACTTGATTTAACAATAATTTATGTTTAGTTTAAATGAATTGAAACTGAAAATCATTGTATTTTTGTTTAAGTTTTAATGAAAAGCGCTTTAAATGTTATCATTTTTTAAGGATTATAAATTATTTGCCATAGTATTTGGTATTATATCCATCATTATCATTGCCATTATATATAATACGTTAAACGTTTATAAACCTTTACCTATTTACCAACCTACAATGGTAAGTACAGAGCTTGTTGATAGTACAATACAACATCAAAAAAAATATCATAAAATAGCAGATTTTTCTCTTATTAATCAAAATGGAAAAACGATTACACAAAACGATTATAAAGATAAAATATATGTTGCCGATTTCTTTTTTACAACATGTAGAACCATATGCCCGATAATGACAACCAATATGGTTGAAATTCAAAAAAAAATAATTAATGATAATGATGTTATGTTATTATCTCACTCTGTAACTCCTGATATTGATAGCGTTGCTCAATTAAAACGTTATGCTATAAAAAAAGGTGTTAATGATAAAAAATGGAACCTTGTTACAGGTAATAAAAAGGAAATTTACAAACTAGCACGTAAAAGTTATTTGGCTGTAAAAGACAATGGTGATGGAGGCCCTTTTGATATGGTTCATACCGAAAACTTTATGTTAATTGATAAAAAACGTCAAATTCGTGGATTCTACGACGGCACTAACTCAGAGGATATTAGTCGTCTAATCAAAGATATCTATATTTTAAAAGAAGAATATAGAGATTAATTTTAATCAAAAAAAAAGCCCTTTAAAAAAAGAGCTTTTTATAATTTGTAGGTTTAATTTATTTGTAACGTCTTTTTGAATTCCAAACTAATGAGCTTGCATTGCTAAAGGTTTTTGTTACTGTTCCAACTTTACTTTCTACTGCTACTTTTCGATTACTTGTAATTGTTTTCATAATATATTTATTTTCGGGTGCAAAACTATGTTGCTTATAATCAATGAAAAACAACAGATTTGGCATGTTTATATGCTAAATTAACCCTGTAATTGTAAAATGTATCATTATTCTGTTAATTAAAATGCTTTGTTTATAGATTAGGTGCGTTAGGGATTGCAGAGTAAAGCCCACAGCGAGGTACGAGCGAGGACTTGTAACGAAAAGCCCGACCCTTGTGGTAACGTCAAAAAATATTTAATATTAAAACTGTTAAACTTTTTCGGTATTAAACTTTTACACTATTTTTGCTTCTTTAAAATCAATCTAAATAAGCTTGCAAGACACTTTAGCACAATTAAAACGCGGGGAACGAGGCATTATCACAGATGTTTCGTCTATTCACATACCATTAAAACTATTAGAAATGGGATGTTTACCTGGGAATTTTGTAGAATTAGTTCAGGTTGCACCGTTTCAAGACCCTATGTATTTAAATATAAATGGGTCGCATTTGGCAATTAGAAAAGAAACGGCTTCTTATATTTTAATTGAAAAAATGGCGAATGAGTAAACAGATAAATGTAGCGCTAATTGGAAATCCTAATACCGGTAAAACTTCTGTTTTTAATGCCTTAACTGGCCTAAACCAGAAGGTTGGAAATTACCCTGGGATTACCGTTGAAAAAAAACAAGGTATTTGCAAACTGCCTCGTGGTGTAAAAGCCCATATTATTGATTTGCCAGGAACATACAGTTTAAATGCATCTTCGCTTGATGAAAACGTTGTTATTGAGCTTTTACTTAACAAAAACGATAAAGATTTTCCGGACATTGCTGTAGTTGTTACAGATGTTGAAAATTTAAAACGTAACCTTTTACTTTTTACTCAAATTAAAGACTTAGAGATACCTACTATTTTGGTTATAAATATGGCCGACCGTATGAGCTATAAAGGTATTACTCTAGATATTGAATATTTAGAAGAAAAACTAAATACTAAAATTGCACTTATTAGTACTCGAAAGAAAGAAGGTATTGATAAATTAAAACTTCTAATTTCTAATTACAAAGACGTTTCTATTGAACCTTGTATAGACACCACTCAAATTGATGTTGATTATTTTGGGAATTTGAAAAAGGCGTTTCCAAATCAGTTATTATACAAACTTTGGTTAGTTATTACTCAAGATGTAAATTTTGGTAAAACCGATAGAAATGAAATTGATGCTGTTGCCAATTTTAAAACTAAAAGTAAAGCAGATTTAAAACGTTTACAACAAAAAGAAACTATAAAACGCTACCAATTTATAAATAACGCTCTTGATAAAGGGCAAACCATAGATCTTAGTCAGGCTAAAGATTTACGTATAAAATTTGATAGGATTTTAACGCATAAAGTATGGGGCTATGTTATTTTTGGATTTATATTACTTACCATATTTCAAGCTATTTATGATTGGTCAAGTATTCCAATGGATTTTATTGATAGTGCATTTGCCTCTCTTAGTGAGTGGACTAAAACACAGTTGCCTCAAGGTGCTTTTACAAGTTTATTGGCAGAAGGCATAATACCAGGACTTGGAGGTATTGTTATATTTATACCTCAAATTGCTTTTCTATTTCTATTTATAGCGGTGCTTGAAGAAAGTGGCTATATGAGTCGCGTAGTTTTTTTAATGGATCGCATAATGCGACGATTTGGATTAAGCGGAAAAAGTGTTGTACCGCTTATTTCTGGTACTGCTTGTGCTATTCCTGCAATTATGGCAACCAGAAATATTGAAAGTTGGAAAGAACGACTAATTACTATTTTAGTTACCCCTTTTACAACATGCTCTGCACGATTACCTGTATACCTAATTATTATTGCTTTAGTTATTCCAGAAGGTAGAATTTTAGGCTTAAGCTACCAAGCTCTTACATTAATGTTACTATATCTTATTGGGTTTGGTACCGCAATTATATCTGCTTACATTTTAAACAAGATTTTAAAAATAAAAAGCAAAACGTATTTTGTAATTGAAATGCCAAATTATAAATTACCTCTTTTAAAAAATGTCGTTTTAACTGTTATTGAAAAAACAAAAGCATTTATTTTTGGTGCTGGTAAAATTATTTTAGCCATCTCTATTGTACTTTGGTTTTTGGCTTCATACGGCCCAGGAGAAGCATTTAATGACGCCGAGAATATTGTGAAAAAAGAATTTGCTTCTGAAAATTTGTCTTCTGAAGATTTACAACAAAAAATTGCTTCACATAAGCTAGAACATTCCTTTATTGGAATTGCTGGCCATGCCATTGAACCTGCTATTAGACCATTAGGCTACGATTGGAAAATTGGTATTGCCATTGTAAGCTCATTTGCCGCCAGAGAAGTATTTGTTGGCACACTAGCAACCATTTATAGCGTAGGTAGCGATGAAGAAGAAACTATAAAAAATAGAATGGCAGGAGAAGTAAATCCCGTTCTAGGAGGTCCTCTATTTACATTTGCTTCTGGTATTTCTCTTTTACTATTTTACGCTTTTGCTATGCAATGTATGAGTACTTTAGCTATTGTTAAAAAGGAAACCAATAGCTGGAAATGGCCAATCTTACAGCTTGTTATAATGAGTGCCTTTGCGTATATTGTAGCATTAATTGCTTTTCAATTTTTGAAATGATTTTAAATTAATTTCGACATATTAATCATGAACGATATCATTCAAAACATATTAGTTTTTACCTCCATGGTTTTAGCCATGTCGTTTTTAATTAAAAAATTCTTCTGGAAAAAATCAAAACCTAAAAAGGCTTGTGGTGGTAATGATGGATGCGGATGCTCTTAAGATTCTGTAGCCAATAATAGATAATAATTGTTTGTTTCTGTTTTAAAATTTGCATCCGGATACGGTAAAACATTTAATACAGATACTGTAAATTTTCCTGAAGCATACAAGTTCCTTTTTTGAAATATTGACTTAGAGTTTACAGTAATTTGTTTGCTTTTAATTTTTTCACCATCCTCATATAAATCTACCAAAACAACAACTTCTCCTTCCCTAATACATGTAACTCCATTAGGACAACGAGACTCTTGCAAAACTTCAATAAATTCAATTTTAAAAGTCCCAATTAATAAAGCTTCTCCCAAGTAAACTTTATGGGTTATTGTAGGTTTTTCAACCTTTCTAGATTTTATTGAATCTAGAGAAAAAGAAAAACTAGATATTAAAATAGTTATAATTAATACATATGTTTTCATATTAGTGTTTCAATGTATAATACTTAAATCATGCCAAAATGGTTAATTTTTTCATTTAACAATAAAATAATTAAAGTATACTAAACATATTTACTTTATTAATTTTTTTAGTTACATTTGAAAAATATTTAAGCTTACTTAAATTTATTTTAAAGCACAACAAATGTCAATAGCAATTGAGAATTTTGTAAAAGCCATTTACAAAAACGGAAAACGCGATAATAACGACACCAAACCTGGTAATATCGCCAAAGAATTAGGCATATCTAACGCTGCGGCTACAGATATGGCTAAAAAACTAGCCATTAAAGACCTTATTAATTACGAAA
This sequence comes from uncultured Algibacter sp., assembly GCF_947495675.1. Taxonomy (GTDB): domain Bacteria; phylum Bacteroidota; class Bacteroidia; order Flavobacteriales; family Flavobacteriaceae; genus Algibacter_B. The sequence goes on from NZ_CANLZX010000012.1 coordinate 65,748, forward strand.
AATACCAAGAGCTAAAACTAACAGTCAAGGGTAATAAAATGGCATTAAATGTTATTCGTAAACATCGTTTATGGGAAGCATTACTCTTTAAGTTATTTGATATGTCTTTACACGATATTCACAGAGAAGCCGAATTATTAGAGCATCAAACCTCAGATTTACTAGCCAATAAAATAAGTGAGTATTTAGGGAACCCTAAGTTCGACCCTCATGGCGATCCTATTCCTAACGCAGATGGAGAAATCACAACTACAGATACTTCTATTTCATTATCAAATAGTGAAGAAGGAAAAAACTATATCATTTCTAGATTAATGAGTGACGATAAAGAGTTTTTTGATTTCTGTGCACAACATGGTTTAAAATACGGCAATACTGTTTTGGTGTCAAAACAGTTTAGTAAAAATAAAATGACTCAGATTTTAATAAACAACAATACCATACTTCTTAATGAAGATTTCACCTCAATCATATATGTTAACGAACAAGACTAAAATCATACTTACCATTTTATGTGCAACTAATTTATTATTGTTTTCGCAAGAAAACGATAAAAAAACAGAAGCATTAATAACCGATAGACCAGATGCTACCGAAGCATCATCAACAGTAGGCAAAGGTGTTTTACAATTTGAAACAGGAGGTTTGTACGAATCCTTTGAAGACAAAAACATAAAATCTGAAAACTACACTTACAACACCACGCTAGTACGATATGGTATATTAGATAATGTAGAGTTACGATTGGGCTGGGATTTTGTTGAAGGGACAACGAAAGTAAATAGTAAAAAAGTTAACAATGTTACTAGTGGGTTATCGCCATTATTGTTAGGGCTTAAAATTGACATTGCTAAAGAAGATGGAGCGATGCCAGAAATTGCATTAATAGGGCATGTATTTCCTGTTTTTAGTGCTGCAAAAGATTACAGACCGGAATATACAGGCGTAGATTTTAGACTGGCCATGTCACATACTTTAAGCGAAAAATCTAGTTTAGGGTATAATATTGGCGCCCAATGGGGAAATGACACAGCCGAAGCTGCTGCCATTTACACCATAGCGTACGGCTATAGCATAAGCGATAAACTTGGAGCTTACGCCGAGTTGTATGGCGATTTACCAGAAGACAGTACGGCAAATCACTATTGGGACGCAGGCTTAACTTATTTAGTCTCTAATGATTTACAATTAGATGCATACTTTGGAACTAGTATTACAGAAGGCCAAGACCTTTTATTAGCATTAGGATTAAGCTATAGAATAAAAAATATTTAAAAGATGAAAAAAATACTTATACTTCTTGTAACCATAGTAATATTTGGTTGTAAAAATGAAAAACAAAAAAACGGTAAATTAAATGTTGTAACCACAACTTCTATGATAACCGATTTAGTGAAAAATATTGGAGGCCAACATATCAATCTACAGGGCTTAATGGGCAGCGGTGTCGATCCGCATTTATATAAAGCCAGCGAGGGTGATGTCACCAAATTATCAAGTGCAGATATCATTTTTTATAACGGCTTACACCTAGAAGGTAAATTGGTAGAAGTGTTTGAGAAAATGAAAAACAAGAAAACCATTGCCATTGGCGATGCCTTAGATAAAAACACACTTATAGGTTCAGAATATTTTGCATCAAATTACGATCCACATATTTGGTTTAATATTAACTACTGGATACAAGCTACACAATTTGTAACTAAAAAACTTTCAGAAGCAATTCCAGAACAAGCAGCTGCCTTTAAATCCAATGAAACTGTTTATATAAAACAATTAGAAGATTTAAAAACAAAAATAAAAGCAACTATAGAAACTCTTCCAAAAGAACAACGTATTTTAGTAACAGCACACGATGCTTTTAATTATTTCGGAAAAGCTTTCGATTTTGAGGTTGTTGGCCTGCAGGGGTTATCAACAGCTACTGAGGCTGGTGTTCAAGATGTTCAAAAACTATCAGCCTTTATAATAGAAAAGAAAGTAAAAGCTGTTTTTATAGAAAGCTCGGTGCCAAGACGCACTATAGAAGCATTACAAGCAGCTGTAAAGTCAAAAGGTCACGATGTTATTATTGGTGGTTCTTTATTTTCAGATGCGTTAGGAAATGCTGGAACTATAGAAGGAACATACATTGGTATGTTTGAGTATAACGTGAATACAATTGTTAATGCTTTAAAGTAAAATTTTATGAAGCTATTTCCTGCTATCCACTATATCTTTTTTGTAGAAAAAAACAAAAAAGGATGCCGTTTCTATCAGGGCTAAAAAAACAATGTTATGAGTAAAAAAATAGCCGTAAAAGTAGACGATTTAACTGTAGCCTATAACTACAAACCCGTACTTTGGGATATCGATTTAGAAATACCCGAAGGCGTACTTATGGCCATTGTAGGACCTAATGGCGCAGGTAAATCTACTCTTATAAAATCCATTTTAGGCATTTTAAACCCTATTGCAGGGAGTGTTGAAATTTTTGGCAAGACTTATAAAAAACAACGTCATTTAGTAGCCTACGTGCCACAAAAAGGAAGTGTAGATTGGGACTTCCCTACTACCGCATTAGACGTTGTATTAATGGGTACTTACGGAAATTTAGGCTGGATAAAACGACCTGGTCAAAAAGAAAAAAAAGCCGCTCTTGAAGCTCTTGAAAAAGTAGGCATGTTACCGTTTAAAAACCGACAAATAAGTCAACTTTCTGGCGGGCAACAACAACGTATATTTTTAGCCAGAGCCTTAGTGCAAAATGCCTCTATTTATTTTATGGACGAACCTTTCCAAGGAGTAGATGCTACTACAGAAATAGCCATTATTAATATTTTAAAAGAACTAAGAAAAGCAGGAAAAACAGTTATTGTAGTACATCATGATTTACAAACAGTTCCAGAATATTTTGATTGGGTAACTTTTTTAAATGTGAAAAAAATAGCAACAGGCCCTGTTAAAGATATTTTTAATGATGATAATTTAACCAAAACCTATGGTATTAACTATAAAGTAAGTATTCAAGAGTAAGAAAATGAAAAACAAAGCACTCTTAATAATTGATATGCAAAAAGGTTCTTTCACACCTAAAACACCGCGATTTGACACAACAGGTGTTATTAATAGAATAAATACTTTAGCTAAGTTATTTAGAAAGCATAATTATCCTGTAATTTACATTCAACATGATGGAACAGGTTCTGGCGAATTTGAAAAAGGTTCTATTGAATGGCAAAATCTAGATGAACTCTCAATTAAACCTAATGATATCTTTATTGATAAATACGCCAATGATGTTTTTTATAAATCAAAATTACAATCAAGATTATCAGAATTTAATATCAATGAGTTAATTATTACAGGTTGCGCAACCGATTTTTGTGTCGAATCTACAATTCAATCAGCTTTAACCAAAGATTACAATATAACTGTAGCTGAAAACGGACATACAACTGGAGATCGTCCAAATTTAAAAGCTCAAGAAGTAATAAACCATTATAACTGGGTTTGGCAAAATATGATACCTACTCAAGGTAAAATAGAAGTAAAGAAAACTGAACACATAACACAAAACTTATAATATCGTCGATATAACAGAATACATAAAGCTTGTCTTTTCAGACTATACTCTAAGAACCATAACCTTAGGAACAGCTATACTTGGTGCTGTTACAGGTATGCTTGGTAGTTTTGCTGTGTTACGTAAACAAAGTCTTTTAGGCGACGCTATTTCGCATGCAGCCTTACCAGGAATTGCAATTGCTTTTTTAATTACTGGAACAAAAGACAGCAATATATTATTATTAGGCGCATTAATTAGCGGGCTTATAGGAACTTTTTGGATTCGAGGCATTATTACAAAAACACATTTAAAATCTGATACCGCTTTAGGTTTAATATTATCATTGTTTTTTGGATTTGGAATGCTATTACTCACTTTCATCCAAAAACAACCCAATGCAAATCAAGCAGGATTAGATAAATATTTATTTGGTCAAGCCGCAACATTAGTAGAAAGTGATGTTTGGATGATGGCCATTGTTACCGGAGCCTGTCTTTTTGTATTATTACTTTTCTGGAAAGAATTCAAAATTCTACTTTTTGATGCCGATTATACCAAAACTCTAGGTTTCAACACTAAGTTTATTGATGTTTTAATTACAACTTTCATTGTACTTGCTATTGTTTTGGGTTTACAAACTGTTGGTGTAGTATTAATGAGCGCCATGTTACTAGCTCCTGCTGCTGCTGCACGGCAATGGACAAACAGCTTAAGTGTTATGGTGCTTTTAGCAGCCTTATTTGGTGCTTTTTCAGGCGTATTCGGAACAGCTATTAGTGCTAGTCAAAATAACCTGTCAACAGGCCCTGTTATTGTTATTATTGCTGGTGTATTTGTTTTAATATCATTTATATTTTCTCCAAGTCGTGGCTTATTATTTAAACAAATTCGTTTTATAAAAAACCGTCGTGATTTAGAGCTTAAAAAAACATTAGCATTTATGTTTCACATTGCAGAAACCCACGAAAATATATCACACCCACATACTATTAAAATTTTAAATAATTTTCAAGGATTTACAAAAGGCACCCTTCAAAAATTAGTTAAAAAAAACTATGTGAGATTAGATGGCACCATGTGGAGTTTAACCGAAGAAGGTTTTAAAACAGCTTCAAATTTGTTTAACCAACAAACAGACAACAATGAGTAATGCACAAATAGAAATACAGCTTATAGCTAGCTTAGTAGCTGTAGCTTGTGCTATTCCAGGAACCTTTCTAGTGCTAAGAAAAATGGCCATGATTAGTGATGCAATTAGTCACTCTATTTTGCCGGGCATTGTAATTGGTTTCTTTATCACTCAAGATTTAAACTCACCACTATTAATTTTACTTGCTGCCTTAACAGGAATTATAACAGTTGTTTTAGTTGAGTATATACAAAAAACAGGCTTAGTTAAAGAGGATACAGCTATAGGCTTAGTTTTTCCAATTTTGTTTAGCATAGGTGTTATCATGATAGCTAAAAATGCCAATGATGTGCATTTAGATGTAGATGCCGTATTATTAGGAGAACTTGCATTTGCCCCTTTTGATAGGTTGATAATTGGTGGTGCAGATGTGGGTCCAAAATCACTTTGGATTATTGGTTGCATTTTAATAATAACCGTTGGCTTATTAATGGCATTTTTTAAAGAATTAAAAATAAGCACATTTGATGCCGGTTTGGCTGCATCTTTAGGATTTTCACCAAGTATAATTCATTATGGTTTAATGACGGTTTCATCTGTAACCACAGTTGGTGCTTTTGATGCCGTTGGCGCTATTTTAGTTGTTGCTTTAATGATTTCACCTGCAGCTACGGCGTATTTATTAACCAATAACTTAAAACGCATGCTTATATACTCCATTGGTTTTGGGGTATTTAGTGCTATTGCTGGCTATTGGCTTGCGCATTGGCTTGATGCATCTATTGCTGGATCAATTACGACAATGCTTGGGTTATTATTTCTGGCCGTTTATCTATTTGCTCCTAGCAGAGGCGTAATTGCTGTTATGTATCGTGAAAAACAACAACGTACAGAAGTATCATTATTAACCTTTTTATTACATTTAAAAAATCACACAGAAGAAAGTGAACGCCATGTAAATCATCTTAATGAGCATATAAATTGGCAAAAAGTACGTTCTAAAACAGTTTTAGATTTAGCTTTAAAAAACAATATGATTAAGTTTGATAAAAACATAGTATCCTTAACTGAAAAAGGTGAAGAGTTTACCTCACAAGCTATCGATTATATTATCACAAATCAAGATAGTAAAATTGAACATATGAAAGATGACTTCTTTTTGTTTAGGGGGTAACATTAGTTAAAACGAAAATGATAAAAATTACACAAAAAATTATTTATTCTGTTTTAAGTATAATGCTTCTTTTTTTAAGCTGTAAATATGACGATAATAACAAGGCTTTTAAAATACAAGAAGGTGATTTGCTTTTTCAAGATACAGGAACTGATGATATTGATAATGCTATAAAATCAGTAACAGCAACATCCTTGTCAAAAAACTACTCTCATGTAGGAATGGCAATGCAAACAAAAGGAATGTGGTTTGTTATCGAGGCAATTCCTCTTAAAGGAATTACTAAAACTCCTCTACAAGATTTTCTAGATCGAAATAAAAACGATGAACAAAAATCTCAAACTACAGTAGCAAGGTTGAATGAAAATTATCAAAAATACATTCCAAAAGCTATAGAATATGGTATAAGCCGCTTAAAAACTCCTTATGATGATGTTTTTTTATGGGATGACAACACTTATTATTGTTCTGAATTAATTTACAAAATGTTCTCTTTTCAAAATTTAGAAAAAAATTCAATTCCTTTTGTCACTCACCCAATGACTTTTAAAGATAGTACAGGTAAAACGTCTCCCAGTTGGATAAAGTATTACAAAGAACTTAAACAACCTATCCCTGAAGGAGACATAGGTACAAACCCAAATCTTATGGCTGGCAGTCAGCATATTCGTTTTATTTATGACTATGCGAAATAGATAAATATGGCACAACACAACGAACTTGGTAAAAAAGGCGAACAATTAGCAGTAGATTTTCTTCTGAAAAACAACTATGAAATCATTGAACGTAATTACCGTTTTGATAAGGCAGAAGTTGATATAATTGCTAAGAAAAAAGACATTCTAGCTATTATTGAAGTAAAAACACGTTCTACTTCAGAATTTGGAGACCCTCAAGACTTCGTTAAGCCAAAACAAATACAACGCTTAGTAAAAGCTGTTGATGAATATATAACTGTAAATAATTTAGATGTAGAAGTACGCTTTGATATTATAGCTATTGTAAAAGCAGTCAAAGGTTTTGATATAGAACATTTAGAAAATGCTTTTTATCATTTCTAAATATTTTATTGTTCTTTAACTTCCTCTTTAGGTTCAAAAAATTCTTTTAAAACTTCAAAATCTAATGGTTTAGCAACTATTTTCTTGTCTTTATCTAATATAAAGTAAGTTGGAGTTGAAGATACACCGTAGGCATCACCTATTTTATTATCCCATTTACCCTCGCCGTAAACGTGAATAAACTCCGGATAATCATAGGTTAAATTTTTCCAGCCATAAGGCTCATCTTCTAAACCTATCGCAACAACTTTAACCTTGTTTTTTTCGAAAGTATTTACAAACTTTTGCAACTGTGGTACTTCATCTAAACAATGTGAACATGTGCTACTCCAGAAAACAATAATGTAATTTTCTGCACCTTTTAAATCGGTTAACTTCTTAGTTATTAATTTATCTTTTTCTTTTATCTCAATATCAAAATTAGGTGCAACAGTTCCTTTTGATAGGTTTTTGTATAAAATTAAAGATTGTAAAAGTTGTTGATCATTAAGTGCAACTGCAATATCCATTAAATAGTTTTCACTAATATAATTTGATACAGACTCTTGTCTTAAATCTGCCATTTGCTGCCATAAATCGAATAATAAAATACGTTGCACCTCCTTTGGAGCTGTTTTCATATGGCCATAAACAACATCAATATTTTCTTTGTAATTTTCTACCTCATCTTTAGTTTCAGACGACATTCCAAAAACATAATTTAATATGCGCTCTTCTAAAAAATTAGAACTTTGAAGTATTGGGTTGTTAAAATCTACATAATCAAAGTAATGGTCTTTCAGGTTATTTATGTACGTTTCTACATCTTCTATATTTTCTGGAACATACGGTTTGTTAGCTTTAATAAAAGATAATACTCTAGTGCCCTTGGCTGCTTTTTCAAAATTCTCTTGAGTTTCTCGTTGTGTTTTAAAAATAGCCTTTAATGCTTTGGTATCTTTACTTTCTTGACTAAAATAATTACCAATACTTTGAGTAACCATAGACATACTATTGGTGTAAGATGTTAGTAATTTATTTTCAATAGATTTTGTAAACTCTACACCAGTTTCAGAATTAAATGTGAGCTCAATATCTTCTTTCCCGTTGTAAATAATATCAAAATTATAATCTTCTTGAGGTACTGCGTAAACCAAACGATAAGTTCCTTTAGTATTTGTAGAGTCTAGTTTAAATTCAAAACTACCATCTTCGCCTATGGCAGCATTTGTAACATAGTCTGATATAGTAGGATTAACTTTATATAGTAATGCAAAATTATAGTCTTTTGCTGGAGAGAAAGTACCTTTTATAGAATACTGAGCTAAAAGTAAACTTGGTAGTAAAAGTGTTATAAGAAATAAACGTTTCATGTATATAATATATTCTTTAATTTAAAATCAATAATCAAGCCATAATAGGTTTTAAGGCTTGTAAAGCTTGATTAACCGTTTTTATGTTATCAAAAGTTAACATTAAACGCAATCCTGTTCTGGTTTGTTTTTCTTTCATTTTGCAAGCTTGGGGGTGTGTTTGTACAAACTTTAAAACTTTAGTAAAACTGCTACTTTGATAGAAATTACTTTGTTGATTATTTATAAAATAACCAACTAATTTTCCTTTTTTCATAATAATTTTTTCAAAGCCAATTTTAGTTGCTAACCACTTTATTTGGACACTATTTAATAAATCGGTCACTTGTTTTGGTAATTCTCCAAAACGGTCTATCAATTCCTTTTCAAAGGTATGTAATTCCTCTTCTGTTTTAAGGTTATTTAACTGTGTATATAAACTTAATCGTTCAGCTATATTATTAACATAGTTATCTGGAAATAAAAGCTCAAAATCAGTATCAATTGTTACATCTTTTACATAAACTTTGTTTGCTTCATCTTCATTATATAAGTCCTTAAACTCATTTTCTTTAAGTTCTTCAATAGCTTCATTTAAGATTTTTTGATAGGTATCAAAACCTATTTCATTTATAAAGCCACTTTGCTCGCCACCTAATAAGTCTCCTGCACCTCGAATTTCTAAATCCTTCATGGCTATATTAAAACCACTTCCTAATTCTGTAAATTGCTCTAAAGCAGTAATACGTTTTCTGGCATCATCTGTCATGGCTGAATATTCTGGTGTAATAAAATAACAGAATGCTTTCTTGTTACTACGCCCTACTCTACCACGCATTTGGTGCAAATCACTTAACCCAAAATTATTAGCATTATTAATAAAAATAGTGTTAGCGTTTGGCACATCAAGTCCGCTTTCTATAATGGTTGTACTTACTAAAACATCAAAAGCACCATCCATAAAAGACAACATAAGTTGTTCTAGTTTTTTCCCATCCATTTGTCCATGGCCAATCCCTATTTTGGCATCGGGGACTAAACGCTGAAGCATTCCTGCTACTTCTTTAATATTTTCTATTCTATTATGAATAAAGAAAATTTGACCACCGCGTTGTATTTCATAACTAACGGCATCACGAATGGTATCTTCACTAAAACGAATAACATGACTTTCTATTGGATAACGATTTGGTGGTGGTGTAGTAATAACAGACATGTCTCGAGCTGCCATTAAACTAAATTGCAATGTTCTAGGAATTGGTGTGGCGGTTAAGGTTAACACATCTACATTATCTTTAATGGTCTTAAGTTTTTCTTTTACTGCTACGCCAAACTTTTGTTCTTCATCAACAATTAACAAACCTAAATCTTTAAACTTTACATTTTTATTAACTAGTTGGTGTGTACCTATAATAATATCTACTTTTCCTTGTTCCAAACGCTCTAAAGTTTCACGTTTTTCTTTAGCGGTTCTAAATCGGTTAATATAATCTACAGTTACTGGAAAATCTTTTAAACGTTTAGCAAATGTTCTAGAATGTTGATATGCTAAAATGGTTGTAGGAACTAAAACTGCAACTTGTTTGCCATTATCTACAGCTTTAAACGCTGCACGAATGGCGACTTCGGTTTTACCAAAACCTACATCGCCACAAATTAAACGATCCATAGGACGTTCACTTTCCATGTCGGCTTTAATATCTGCAGTTGCTGTACTTTGGTCTGGTGTGTCTTCGTAAATAAAAGACGCTTCTAACTCGTGCTGCATATAGCTATCCGGATTGTACTGATAGCCTTTTTCTGTTTTTCGTTTAGCGTAAAGTTTTATTAAGTTAAAAGCCACGTGTTTTACACGTGCTTTAGTTTTTTGTTTTAAGGTTTTCCAAGCATTACTACCCAGTTTGTAAATTTTGGGTGGTTTACCATCTTTACCATTAAATTTAGTGATTTTATGTAGCGAATGTATACTTAAGTACAATACATCTCGCTCGCCATATACTAATTTTATGGCCTCTTGTTTTTTGCCTTCTACATCTATTTTTTGAAGTCCTCCAAAACGCCCAATTCCATGATCTATATGCGTTACATAATCACCAATATCTAGATTGGTGAGCTCTTTTAAAGTTATGGCTTGCTTTTTAGCATAACCATTTTTAAGGTGGAACTTATGATAACGCTCAAATATTTGATGATCGGTATAACAAACTAATTTTCTGTCGTGATCTATAAAACCTTGATGTAAGGATAAAATAATAGTTTGATATTCTTTAACATCTAGATGAGAATCATCAAAAATATCGTGAAAACGCTTGGCTTGTTGTTCGCTTACACATGCAATATAATTAGTGTATCCTTTTTCGTGGTTGGCATTTAAATCTTCTATTAATAAATTAAATTGCTTATTAAATGCTGGTTGTGGTGTGGTATTATATTCTATGTGAATAGATGTGTCACTTTTGCCAGATAAAAAACCTGAAGTTCCAAATTCTATAATTGAAAAATCGAGTAGTTGTTTTTTTAGTAATGTAGAATTACAAAACAACTCGTGAGGTTTGGCATGTTTTATATCTTTAGATAAAGCCTTAAATGCTTCTTCGGCTTTTTCATAAAAATCGTCTATTCTAGAAAATAATAAATCGGCATTTTTAAGACAAACTACTGTTTTTTGAGCAATATACTTTAAGAAACTTTGTCTGCTTTCTTCTAATAATTTGTTGGCAACATTTGGAATAATATTAATTTTCTTTATCTGCTCTATGGATAACTGTGTCTCTACATCAAAAGTTCTAATACTATCTACCTCATCGCCAAAAAACTCTATTCTATAGGGTTCGTCGTGCGAAAATGAGAATACATCAACAATACCACCACGAACCGAAAACTCTCCAGGTTCGGTAACAAAATCTACTCGTTTAAATTGGTATTCAAACAAAACTTCGTTTACAAAATCAATAGATACTTTATCGTTTACGCCAACTTTAAGTGTATGACGTTCTAACTCTTTTCTGGTAACTACTTGCTCAAATAATGCGTCTGGATAGGTTACAATTACTGCCGGTTTTTTTTGAGAATTTATACGATTTAAAACCTCGGCACGCAAAAGTACATTTGCGTTATCAGTCTCTTCTATTTCGTAAGGCCTGCGATAACTCCCTGGGTAAAACAACACATCTTTATTACTTAACAATTGTTCCAAATCGTTTAGATAGTGGGCTGCTTCTTCTTTATCGTTAAAAACGAGTAAAAAAGGCTTTTCTGCAGCTTTAAATATGCTAGATATCACAAATGAAAAAGAGGAACCTACGAGTCCTTTTACATGTGTTTTTACTCCAGTTTGGGCAATAGTATTTTGCAGATTTTGCGTTTGCAAAGCCTGTAAATAGGTTTGAGAGATACTTGTTTTACTCACCTAATTTTGTTTTGAATTGCAAATATACGGTTTCGAAATATTTTCTAGTTATTTTAATACATTACTATTTTTTTAAATTTTACCATAGTAAGTACTGTGCCCGCGTTAGGGATTATAGTGAAAAGCCCACAGCGTAGGAACGGAGCGAGGACTTGCAACGGAAAGCCCGACCCTTGTGGTAACGCCAAAAAATTAACGTTTCGGTTTAAAATCTTAAAAAAAATATGTAGGTTTGCAACACTTTAAAAAAAGAATATATGTCGTTTTCAGATTTATTTGATAGTGGGTTTAAAAAGCGTAATGAGAGTCATTTTGCTTCGATAGTTAGAGTGGCTATGGATGATGGGGTTATTACACCAGAAGAACAAGCATTTTTAGACCGTTTAGCACAAAGATTAGAGATTGGCGAGGGAGATTATAAAACTATTTTAAAGAATTATGCTTCACACCCAATAAACCCACCAGTTTCTTACGATTTGCGTTTGGAACGTTTATACGATTTAGCTCGTATGGTACATGTAGATAACATTAAAGGAGATTCTGAGCTTTCACTTTTGAAAAAGATTGCAGTAGGTCTTGGTTTTCATGCTGTAAACGTAAAATACATAATTGATAAGGCTATGACATTGGTACATAATGGTGCTGACTTAGATGATTTTGTTGACCAGATTAAGAATATGAACAGATAATTATTATTTAATATATACACAAAAAAAGCGCTCTAATTGAGCGCTTTTTTTGTGGGTTAAAATATTTATTAAAAGAAAATTTCTTGTGCTAAACGAAACGTATTTGCATGTGCTTCAATAATAATTTTAATATCTGGTGAATAGCCTCCACCCATTGAACACATTACAGGAATTTTATGGTTTTTACATGTTTGTAATACAAAACGATCGCGTTCTTTACACCCCTTTAAAGTCATTGCTAGTTTGCCTAATTTATCTGAAGCCAATACATCTACACCACATAAATAATAAATAAAACTGGGCTTTTGTTGTTCTATTAACTTGGGTAAGTTTTGTTTTAAAAGGCTTAAATACGTTTTATCATTAGTATTATTTTCAAGAGCAATATCTAAATCGCTTTGTTCTTTTTTAAATGGATAATTTCCTTTACCATGCATAGAAAATGTAAATACCGAATCATCATTTTGAAAAATTTCTGCAGTACCATTGCCTTGATGTACATCTAAATCTACAATTAATACTTTTTTTACATGTTTTTTATTTAACAAATAACGTGCTCCAATAGCTTGATCGTTAAATATACAAAAGGCTTCGCCCCTATCTGAATATGCATGGTGGGTGCCTCCAGCAATGTTCATGGCAATACCATGTTTTAAAGCATACTCGCTAGCTTTTATGGTTCCGTCTGCAATAATAACTTCGCGCTCAACGAGTTTTGCACTTAATGGAAATCCTATTTTTCTGGCGGCTCTAGCATTTAAAGTTAGATTTTTTAAATCTTCATAATACGCTTTATTATGTACTCTTAAAATATGTTTATCATCAGGAATAATAGGTTTAAAAAAATTATTAGGCAAACAAGTGCCTTCATAAATTAATTGCTCTGGCAATAACTCATATTTAATCATTGGGAAGCGATGTCCTTTGGGCAAAGGATGCTTATAAATATCATGGTAAGCTATTTTTAGCATTTTATTACTTATGCAATTTTAATTGTATACGCTTTCGCGGAACATCAACCTCTAGAACTTTTACAATAATTTGCTGATGAAGGCTTACGTGCTCATTAACATCTTTAACAAAACTATCGGATAGGTTTGAAACATGAATAAGACCACTTTCTTTAATTCCAACATCTACAAAACAACCAAAATTGGTGATATTATTTACAATTCCAGGAAGTAGTTGCCCTTGTTTTAAATCGTTAATAGTTTTTATATTTTGATTAAATGAGAATACTTTTGCCTGTTCCCTTATATCTAAACCAGGTTTTTCTAGTTCTTTAATAATATCTTCAAGTGTAGGTAATCCAACTGATGCTGTACAATATTGTTTTAGGTTTACCTTTTTAAGTAAGGCTGCATTCCCTATTAAATCCTCTACCGATTTTGATAAATCTTTTGCCATTTTTTTCACAATTGCATAACTTTCAGGATGAACTGCAGAATCATCTAAAGGGTTTTTTGCGTCTTTAATTCTTAAAAAAGCTGCACCTTGCTCAAAGGCTTTGCCTCCTAATCGTGGTACATTTTTTATATCGTTTCTGGAGGTAAATACCCCATTTTCATTTCGATAATTAAAAATATTTTCAGCTAGTTTTGGGCCAATACCAGATACCGAACTTAATAATGGTTTACTTGCTGTATTAATATTTACTCCAACGGCATTTACACAATTTTCCACAACAACATCTAATTGTTTTTGAAGCTTAGTTTGATCTACATCATGCTGGTATTGCCCAACGCCTATTGATTTTGCATCAATCTTTACTAATTCTGCTAAAGGGTCTTGCAGTCGCCTTCCAATAGAAACCGAGCCACGTACGGTTACATCGTAATCCGGAAACTCTTCTCGTGCAATTTTAGAGGCTGAATAAATACTGGCTCCTGCTTCACTAACCACAAAAACTTGAATATTGTTTTTAAAATGGACTTTTCTAATAAGTGCTTCGGTTTCTCTTGAAGCTGTTCCGTTTCCTATAGCAATAGCTTCAATTTTATAAGCTTCGGCGAGCGAGCTTATTTTTTTCATTGCGCCAATATTATCGTTTTTTGGCGGATGCGGGTATATAGTTTCATTATGTTTTAATTTTCCTTGTGCATCTAAACATACCACTTTACAACCTGTTCTAAATCCAGGATCTATTGCCAAAACGCGTTTTTCACCTAATGGCGATCCTAATAATAATTGTTTTAGGTTTTTAGCAAATACATTTATGGCAGATTCATCGGCTTTATCTTTTGCTATTTGTAATGCTTCATTACTTAGAGAAGGCAATAATAAACGTTTATAAGCATCTTTAATAGCTATCTCTATTTGTTCTGCGCAAGCGTTATTGCTTTTAATAATGCGATTTTCAATATTATCAAAAGCACGATCATCATCAATTTGAATTTTAACACGTATAAAACCTTCTTTTTCGGCTCTTAAAATAGCTAATAAACGGTGTGATGGTATTCTGCTCAAGCTTTCCTCCCAATCAAAATAATCTCTAAATTTTTGAGCCTTTTCATCTTCTGCTTTTGTTTTTATCACTTTCGTAGAAATCATAGCAAAACGTTCTAATTGACGACGGATATTATTTCGAATATCGGCTCGCTCATTTATCCATTCTGCAATAATATGTCTGGCGCCTTCTAAAGCCTTATCAATAGAAATTATTTCGCCTTTTACATATTTAAATGCTATGGACTCAATATCATTAGCATTTTGAGACATGATAATTTTTGCTAAAGTTTCTAATCCGTTTTGTCTTGCCTTTTCTGCTTTGGTTTTTCTACTTTTCTTAAAGGGCAAGTACAAATCTTCAAGCGTTATCAAATCTTGAGTGATTTTAATTTTTTGCTTTAATTCTGTATTTAAAACACCTTGTTCTTCTAAGGCTTTTAAAATCGCTTTTTTTCGTTTTTCTAAAGCTTCAAATTGCTCTTTAAATTTTACTATTTCACCTATTTGAACCTCGTCCAAATTACCCGTAAGCTCCTTTCTATAGCGCGATATAAATGGTATGGTACAATCTTCATTAAGTAATTCAATCGTATTTTTTACAGATTGCTCTGAAAGTTTTGTTTGGGCTATTATGTATTTTAACATGCTATTATTTTGAACTAAATTATCACGAAACTAAAGAATTTTTAATTGAGATCAACAAAAAGTCCTGTATGGTTTTAAAACCATACAGGACTAGTTAGTAATTTTTATAAAATTTTAAGCTACTTTCTTTAATAAATCAAAACAAGGGCATTTTTTACAACGCTTATTCTCTCCTTTTTTAAACTTTTTACAGCAACTACTTTTTACTTTCTCAGGAAAGCTAACTCCTAATTTACGTAATTTTTTTATTGCCTTTTTCTGTTTCTTCTTTTTGCCCACAGTAAAATATGATATTGAAATCTGCGGCAAAAATAAGTTATTTTTATTAAATCTAAATAAGCTTAAATGTTAAAATTATTCAGGTGTATTTGTTGCTGCTGTCGTTACTGTTAAATTCTCTATATCTCTATCGAATAAATATAAACCACCTTTATCGTCACCAATCATATTAATTTTATCAAGAATGGTTCGTGCTACTGCTTCTTCTTCAATTTGTTCTGCAACATACCATTGTAAAAAGTTATGTGACGCATAGTCTTTTTCTTGAAGACTTATATGTACCAATTCATTAATACTTTGCGATACAAATACTTCGTGTTCAAATAGTTTTTCAAACATTTCTTTAATCGATTTGAAAGAAACATTAGGCTCAGCTAACTGTGAAACTTTTGCATGGCCACCACGTTCGTTTACAAACTTTACTAACTTTAACATATGTTCGCGTTCTTCATCAGACTGTGCATACATAAAGTTTGCAACACCTTCCAGCCCTTTTACCTCTGCCCAACATGCCATAGCCAAATAAATTTGAGAAGATTCTGCTTCAATTTTTATTTGATTATTTAATGCGCTTTCTATAGTTTTTGATAACATAATATTTCGTTTTATGTAAAGTTACATATTTACTTTGTGGCTATCAATAGCACTTGACAAAAAAAAGGTTATTCTTTTTAAGAATAACCTTAGTTGCTATTAATAAATCAAACTAATACTTCTGAACAGTCAATATATATTGTGGTGTTGGGTTTAATGGGCAGAAATACACATATTCTCCTGCCTCCAACGTTGTTGGGTTCGATTTTTCGGTTTTACCTTTGGTTACTGCTGCTGTAACATACGCCGTTTTAATATGATTTTCTGGCTTGCTAGCATCGGCTCCTTTTTTAACTAATACTAAACCTACTTTTTCGGCTGCATTATTATTTGAAATTTCGAAAACATAGGTTCCTGGACTAACCGTTAACCCTTTTTCGGTAAATTCACCTTTTGTTTGTTCTAAAGCAATTGTTTTAACTACTACTTTATCCATCATTTTATCTTGTGCATTTGAATTTAATGTGAATGCTAATACGATTACTAAAATTGATACTACTTTTTTCATTTTTAAAATTTTTGTGAGCTTGACGCTCAGGTTTATTAATTTGATTATTACTTGTTATTGATTATACTGTTGCTGCTTCCAAAGGTTCTGCTACTGGAAAATCTACTGGGACTTGAGTTGTACTATGTATGTAATTAGAAATAGTTTTATCACCTACTAATGATATAGTGTCTATTAAATTCCCTTTTGTATAACCTGCACTAAAAAAGTTCTCTAATACATCTACATCTGTTCTCCCTCTGTTTTCTGTAACGTTTTTAGCTAATTTTGCTAAAGCGTTTAATTTATTATCGAAAGATGCTTGACCAGCCCTTAACTCTAGAATTTGAGCTTCTGAAAAACCATTCATTTTTCCAATTGCAGTATGCGCAGACAAACAATAAATACATTGGTTTACTTCGCTTACCGCTAAATTCACAACTTCTTTTTCTTTAGCAGATAATGATGTTTTTGCATTAGCAAAGTTTAAATAATTCTCTAAAGCTGTATCGCTATTAGCATAAGTTGCGTATAAATTAGGTACGAATCCTAATGCTTTTTGTAAATTATCGAAAATTGCTTGGTTGTTTTCGCTTACTTCTTCTCTTGTTGGTACATTAAATGTGCTCATAATTTTTTTATTTTTAATTTGAATTTTGTTGTTAATAATTGTTGGTACAAAGGTGCAACCGTTATAAAGGTTACACCATGTTGTTTATTCCTTTTAACTTGTCAATTTTTCCTTTAATAATTTTAACCTATTGTATTAGATGCGATATACGGCCTTTCTGTATCACAATAAAAATCTGCAATATGGTTTTGCTCACAATGTGTTTTTGGTGAAATCGTATTTATATTTTCTTTTCTTTTTCCTCTAAATATTTCAATTAAATTGAATATTGATATGTGTTTTAAATTCATGTCTTTGTTGTTTTATTTGTTCGGTACAAAGATGAATGAAAAGAAAAGGGTAAAACAGGGTTAGATTGCCTTAGGGCTTGTCAATTTTTCCCTAACGCGCTTTTTTAAGCTGTTTTTTAAAGTCTGAAGGCGATAACTGGGTGTGTTTTTTGAATAATCTACTTAGATGAGACGCATCTTCAAAACCAACTTCGTATGCAATCTCTTTAGCTGTTTTATCGGTGTAGATTAAAAGTCGCTTTGATTCCAATATTATACGTTCGTGTATAATTTGTAGCGGACTCGTATTTAATTTGGCAAAGGTGTTTGATAATGTTTTTGGAGATTTAAACAACTTGTCTGCATAAAAAGAAACACTATGTTCCTTTTTAAAATGAGACTCCACCAACATATTAAACTCGCGTAGCAAATCTATTTTGGCGTTTTTAGTGGTTTCTACAAAGCCTTCTTTCGATTTTAATAAACGCGTACTTATAATAATAAAACGCGCCATAAGCATGCGTAGCATTTCAGCTTGAATGGTGTCTTTAGTTTCAAACTCATCCAAAAACACCTCATGTAAAACTTTAAACTTTCGACTTTCGTCGGAATTTAATTCCATTATAGGGATATGCACGTTACCAAAAAACAACAACCCAGCACAACTTACTTCTTGGTCATGATCTTTTATGCAATAAAACTCTCTGTTGAATTTATACACTACCAAATCTTTACCAGAAACAAATTGAAAATATTGAACAACTGTTAATGCAAGAATACTATTAGGCTCAATGGTATATGGAATACTATCAACAATAATCTCTACTTTATAATTATTGGTTCTAATAAACGTATATAACTCTAGTTGTTTCGCTGTTTTATAAGGTACCAAAAGCTCTTCATCTCCTATTTTTAAAATAGCATTTGTAGAAAACTCTGTAAATGTTTTTTGCATTTTGTGTTAGTCATTACTAAATAAAAAACATTACAAACCTTAAAAATATTTTCTTAAAAACATACTCTAACTTACTTGCAAGCCATTACCAATTTTAGCATCATCAGGATTAACAAACACCAATTTACCATCTGGAGTTTCGGTCATTAAAATCATGCCTTGGCTTTCAACACCACGTAACGCTCTTGGAGCTAAATTTACTAATACGGTTACACGTTTACCAACTACTTCTTCTGCTGTAAAACTTTCGGCAATACCAGAAACAATAGTTCTTGTATCAATACCTGTATCTACTTTAAGTTTTAATAGCTTTATAGTTTTTGGCATTTTTTCTGCTTCTAAAATAGTCCCTACTCGAATATCTAATTTTGTGAAATCTTCGAATGTAATGGTTTCTTTTTGTGGCTCAACTTTTGCGTTGGCTATTTCGTTAGCTTTTTTACTGGCTGCTAATTTATCAAGTTGTTTTTGGATAGTTTCGTCTTCAATTTTAGAGAATAACAATTCTGCTTCTCCTATTTTGTGCCCAGCAGGAAGTAAAGTTTCTTTGGTTGAAACTTCATTCCAAGTTGTTTCTACTGTACTTGAATTAATATTTAAAATACCTTTTAATTTTGTAGAGGTAAACGGCAAAAATGGCTCACTTAAAGTAGCCAATGCAGAGGCAATTTGAAGGGCTACATACATGATTGTTTTGGTACGGTCTTCATCAACTTTAATTACTTTCCAAGGTTCGGCATCTGCTAAATATTTGTTACCTAGTCTTGCTAAGTTCATTAATTCTTGTCCTGCTTCTCTAAAACGGTATCGCTCAATAGAGCTTGCTATTACATCTGGGTAGGCTTTTATAGCAGCTAATGTTTCATCATCTACCTCATCAAAATTAGAAGGTTCTGGAACAACTCCACCATAATATTTATTAGTTAAAACAACTACTCGGTTTATAAAATTACCAAAAATGGCAACTAACTCATTGTTATTTCTTGCTTGAAAGTCTTTCCAAGTAAAATCTGTGTCTTTAGTCTCTGGTGCATTTGCATTTAATGCATAACGTAATACATCTTGTTGTCCAGGAAAATCTTCTAAATATTCTGGCAACCAAACGGCCCAATTTTTAGATGTAGATAGTTTGTTACCTTCTAAATTTAAAAACTCATTTGCTGGAACATTATCTGGTAAAATATAACTGCCTTCGGCTTTCAACATAGCTGGAAAAATAATACAATGGAAAACAATATTGTCTTTACCAATAAAATGCACCAATTTAGTGTCTTTATCTTTCCAATACGGTTCCCAATCTTTTCCTTCTCGTGCTGCCCATTCTTTTGTTGATGAGATATAACCAATAGGAGCATCAAACCAAACGTAAAGTACTTTACCTTCACCACCTTTAGCTGGTACTGGAATTCCCCAATCTAAATCTCTGGTTACTGCACGTGGTCGTAACCCGTCATCTATCCAAGATTTTACTTGTCCGTAAACATTAGGTTTCCAATCTTTTTTATGACCTTCTAAGATCCATTCTCGTAAAAAAGCTTCGTGTTTATTTAAAGGTAAAAACCAATGTTTTGTTTCTTTTAAGGTTGGCACATTTCCTGTAATGGCAGACTTAGGGTTAATTAAATCTGTTGCATTATGGCTAGTTCCGCAATTTTCACATTGGTCGCCATAACTTTCTTCATTACCACATTTTGGGCATGTACCTATTACAAACCTATCTGCTAGAAATTGATTTGCTTCTGCATCATACAACTGCTCTGAAGTTTCCTCTATAAACTCACCTTTATCATTTAAAGTCTTAAAAAACTCTGAAGCTGTTTCATGATGAATTGGTGCCGATGTACGCGAATAATTATCATAAGTAATTCCAAAATCTTCAAAAGATTTTTTAATAATAGCATGGTATTTATCAACCACATCTTGAGGTGAAACCCCTTCGTTTTTTGCTTTAATAGTAATTGGCACACCGTGTTCATCACTACCACCAATAAAGGCCACATCGTTTCCTGTTAAACGTAAATAACGAGCATAAATATCGGCTGGCACGTAAACTCCAGCTAAATGTCCAATATGAATAGGACCGTTAGTATAAGGAAGTGCAGTTGTAATCGTATATCTTTTAGGCATTATAATGTCTTTTTGAAGCCGTAAAAGTACACATTTTGAAGCCTATTTAGAAAAAAAATGTACATTTACATTATGCTAAGAAACATCTTAATTTTAAACATGTTTTGTTTTGCTTTTCTTCTTGGAGTACAAACTAGCAATAGTCAAAACATTGAATCAAAAAAACAAAACACAACTTTGAAAAAACCTCCTTACTTAAAAGCTGGTGATACTGTTGCTATTGTAGCGCCATCTGGTATTTTAAAAAATAGAACCGATGAAATTGCTCAAGCCCAAGCACTTTTAAAAAGTTGGGGCTTACACTCTTTAATTGGAAAACATGTTTTTAGTAAAGCCGATCATTTTGCTGGAACCGATGATGAGCGATGCGAAGATTTACAAAACGCTTTAGACGACCCGAAAATTAGTGCTATTTGGTGTGCTAGAGGTGGTTATGGCACCGTTAGAGTTTTAGACAAATTAGATTTCTCTAAATTTAAACAAAATCCTAAATGGGTTATTGGATATTCTGATATTACAGCACTACACAATCAAATTCATAATGAAGGTGTGGAGAGTTTACATGCTATTATGTGCGTGAGTTTACCCAAGGACGAAACTGAAATTGAAGCTAGTATTTCTAGTTTTAAAAGCACGCTTTTTGGAAAGCCTTTAAGTTATTCTTTAGAAGGTTCTACATACAATAAAACAGGAATAACAACCGGACAATTAGTAGGTGGTAATTTAACGATGCTCCATACCATGTTGGGTTCTAAAACAAGTATTGATACATCAGGGAAGATTTTATTTATTGAAGAAATTGGCGAATACAAATATCATATTGACCGTATGCTACAAAGCTTAAAACGTGCTGGTTATTTTAAAAATTGCAAAGGTATTATTGTTGGAGACATGAGTAAAATGCGAACAAACACCACACTTTGGGGAACTTCTATAGAGCAATTAATTCTTGATGCTTTGACCGAATTTAACTTCCCTATAACCTTTAATATGCCTGCAGGACACGAGCCAGATAACAGAGCGTTAATTTTAGGGAGAGTAATTGATTTAACAGTAAAAAAAGAAAAAACTACTATTGTCTTTAAAAATTAATACCGTTTTGATTTGAGTTAAAATCAAAATGATTCCAATCAATTTAATGCTTATTTGTTATATACTTTTAAAGTATAATTAAAAACAAATAACATGAAAAAAGAAAAAGGAAATTTTGAATTTATTAAAGAAAGCAATGACAATAAGAGAAATTATATTTTTCAAAAAGATAAAACTACAAAAACCGTTACAATATTTGTTGGTGTGTTTTTAATAGTACTTATAATTGCTGTTATATTATCTGGCGTTTTAGTTGATTTTAAATAATTCTAAAAATACTTAATTAAAATTTACGCTCTTTCTGAATTTGCTCGTAAGCAGCTTGTACTTGTCTAAATTTTTCTTCAGCTCCTTTTTGGTGTTCTTTACCTAAATGGATTACTTTATCTGGGTGGTATTTTTTAGCCATTTTTCGGTACGCTTTTTTAATCTCATCAACCGTAGCGCTTTTAGTTATTTCTAAAACTTTATAAGCATTTTCACTACTGTTATAAAACATGGCTTTAATACTTTCGTAATCTTTAGAACTAATACCTAAATAACCCGCTATGGTATAAATTTGTTTAACTTCATCTTGGGTTACTGAACCATCTGCTTTAGCAATACCGAATAAAAAATGCATAAGCTGTAACCGTGATGGATGATCCATCATTTGGCGAATTTGCAAACATACCGGTCTTACCGAAATATTTTGTTTACTTATATTTTTAAACAATTTAAAAGCATGGTTAGCACGTTCTTTTCCATACATTTTTAAAAATTGTTTGCGAACAAAATCTAATTCACTTTGGTCTTGCCTACCATCTGCTTTAATAACTACCGAAGCCAGAATAAGTAAACTCACTTCAAAATCACCAGACTGTGTTTGTGGGCGTTGTCTTGGTTGTGTTCTATACGTTGTTCTTTGGCTACCTCTAGTTTGTCTTTCTCCTAACAGCGGATTATCTTTACCATTTGCCATAGCATCAATAACACTTCCTAAGGCCAAACCTATTATTGCCCCTATGGGACCACCAAACGACCAACCTAAAGAGGCGCCTATCCATTTTGAAAAACTCATGTAAGTTATAAATTTTAATTATGACCAAACCTACACATAAAATCATTCTTTTAAAAGAAGAAATTATATAAAGGTTCACGCTAACTGACTTAATGAAATATTAACTTTCAGCGTAAATATAATATTTGTTAGTTGATTGATTCACAATTTTGTTACACAATTGGTATCTTTGCAAATCTAAAATGTTAATAATTAAAAATATAAAAATATGTATCCAGCAGAATTAGTAAAACCAATGCGAGAGGATTTAACCAAAGTTGGTTTTGAAGAATTACATACTGCCGAGGCTGTTGATGCAGCTTTAGCAAAGGAAGGTACTACACTTGTTGTAGTAAATTCGGTTTGTGGTTGTGCAGCAGCAAATGCGCGCCCAGGTGCTAGAATGAGTTTACAAAACTCTAAAAAACCAGATAATATTGTAACCGTTTTTGCAGGTGTTGATAGAGAAGCTGTTGATGCAGCTCGTGGCCATATGGTTCCGTTTCCTCCAAGTTCGCCAAGTATGGCATTATTTAAAAATGGAGAATTAGTACACATGCTAGAGCGTCATCATATTGAAGGCCGACCTGCAGAATTAATTGCAGAAAACCTTGTTGATGCTTACAACGAGCATTGTTAATATTCAAAATAAAAATTTTACTAAACCACGATTAATTCGTGGTTTTTTTATGCATTTACGCAACCTTCTTAAGTTTAAATCATCTAATAAATAAAATAAACTTAATGAAAAACAAATCTGTAACAACATTCTTATTTCTAATTTGTTTAAGCTTAGTAGTTTTTCAATGTGAAGATGAAATAACTCAAGAAGATGACAAAGCTGAGTTGGACACATTAAAGTTTGAAATTGAAGATTTAGCAAATACTTCTATTTGTAATGAAGAAACCGAGTGTAAGTACATAGGTTTTGGTAGTAAACCTTGTGGTGGTCCATCTAGTTATTTAATATATTCAACATCTATAGATACAGATAAATTAGAAAAATTAGTGCTAAACTATAACCAAAAACATACAGATTTTAATACAAAATGGGGTATTATATCAGATTGTAGCGTTGTAAATCCACCAACTAGTATAAATTGCGTAAATAACTCCTGCATTGCGGTGTATTAAAACCAAATAGTTTATTTATTTTTGGGACATGATAAAACTCTTGTCCTATCCAATATCGGTTATTTTCAATTTATTCTTTGGATTATCACTAGTTGTGTTTCATCCAATCCAATGGATATGCTTTAATTTCTTGGGGCCTAAAGCACACGAAAAAAGTGTATATGCATTACAATTTAGTTTAATGCGATGTGCAAATATTTTAGGCACACGTTTCTCTTTAATAAACCCACATAAAATAGACCCAGAGCGCCCTTTAATAATTGTTGCTAATCACCAAAGTTTACATGATATATATCCACTAACTTGGTATATGCGAAAACATCATCCAAAATTTATAAGTAAAATAGAATTAGGGAAAGGGATACCAAGTGTATCTTATAATTTACGTCATGGTGGTGCTGCTTTAATTGACAGAAAAAACCCAAGACAATCCTTACCAACACTAATGAAATTTGGCGAGTTTATTGAAAAAAACAACTATGCTGCTGTTATTTTTCCAGAAGGTACAAGAAGTAAAAATGGCACACCAAAACCGTTTCAAACAAAAGGACTAGAAATTTTATTTAAAAAAGTACCTTCTGCATTGGTTATTCCGGTAACAATAAACAACTCATGGAAAATGTTACGTTATGGTAAATTCCCAATGGGATTAGGTAATCATCTAAAATTTATTGTACATAAACCCATAGAATTAGCTACATTTGTTAATAAGCAAGAGCTTATCGATAAAATAGAATCGACTATTACTAACCATATAGAATATTAAAAAAGTAAAAGATGTCTTTAAAAAATAAGAGATTAGAGGTAATGAAATTTTTAGAAAAAGACGTTGATGCGTTAATGGAAAAATACTTAATTCCTATTGATAGCATTTGGCAACCTACAGATTTTTTACCAAATTCTGAAACTACAGATGAGTCATTTTTTGAAGAAATAAAAGAGATTAGAGAGCTTGCTAAAGATTTACCTTATGATTTTTGGGTCGTTTTAGTTGGTGATATGATAACTGAAGAAGCCTTACCTACTTACGAATCTTGGTTAATGGATGTTGAAGGTGTAGATCAAGTAAATGGTGAAAACGGCTGGGGAAAATGGGTGCGCCAATGGACAGCAGAAGAAAACAGACATGGAGATGTTTTAAACAAATACTTATACCTTTCTGGTCGTGTTAATATGAAAGAAATTGAAAAAACTACGCAGCATCTTATTACTGATGGTTTTGATATTGGAACAGACCGAGATCCTTATAAAAACTTTGTATACACTAGTTTTCAAGAACTCGCTACTTATATTTCACATAATCGCGTCGCAAAACTAGCAAAAGACAAAGGTAATAAGCGTTTATCTAAAATGTGTAAAATCATTTCTGGAGATGAAATGAGACACCATCATGCCTATTCTGAATTTGTAGAGCGTATTTTTAATGTAGATCCTAGTCAAATGATGATGGCTTTTCATTACATGATGAAGCAAAAAATTACCATGCCAGCACATTTTTTAAGAGAGTCTGGAGGTAAAATTGGTTCTGCTTTTGAAGAATTCTCTAATACTGCTCAACGTATTGGGGTTTATACATCAACAGATTATGTTGATATTTTACAAAAACTAATTGACCGTTGGGACATTGGAAGCATAACAGGTTTGAATGACGAAGCTGAAAAAGCTAGAGACTACTTAATGAAACTTCCTGCTAGAATGTACCGTTTATCTGAACGTATAAAAATTCCTGAAAATTCATTTCAATTTAAATGGGTAGAGCCCGCTATTATAAAGTAATACAAACATCTTTAACCATTGATTAATTACAATAACAAAAGGTTTATACCAGTTTCAAGCTCAGAAAATAGCGAAACAAATTCTAAAACTACTTTTGTTTATAATCAAAAAGAAAATATTGTCACCGCAACTTATAAAGGCGGTAATGTTATAAAAGGTCATTTAATTGGTTTAGTTAATATTGATGGAACTATTAATATGCGTTATCATCAAATTAATAAAAATGGTGAATTAATGACAGGTATTTGTACCTCTAAACCAGAAATTGACTTAAACGGGAAGATTGTACTTCATGAAAGTTGGCAATGGACCTCTGGCGATAAATCAAAAGGCACATCAACTCTACATGAAATTTAATGTTTATACATTCTGAAAATATCATAAATAAAACAGTAGATTTTGTAAAAGAAACTCTAGCTGATGCTGAAGGCGGACACGATTGGTTTCACATAGAACGTGTGTATAAAAATAGCCTTTTAATTAGTAAAACAGAATCTGTAGACACGTTTGTGGTAGCTTTAGGGGCATTATTACATGATATAGCAGATAGTAAGTTCCATGATGGTGACGAAACAATAGGTCCAAGATTAGCTAGGGAATTTCTATTTAAACAAAATGTAGATTCAAAAACGATAGAACATGTCGTTAATATTATAGAAAACATATCTTTTAAATCTAGTTTATCGGGTAATAATACTTTTAAATCAGCAGAGTTAGATGTAGTACAAGACGCAGACAGGCTCGATGCCATTGGCGCTATTGGTATTGCTCGTTGCTTTAATTATGGAGGTTATAAAAACAGAGCGCTTTACAATCCTGATATTATGCCAAATCTTAATATGACAAAAGAAGAATATAAAGCCTCAAATGCACCAACAATAAATCATTTTTACGAAAAGTTGTTACTTTTAAAAGATAAAATGAACACAAAAACTGGCAAACTAATAGCAGAAGAAAGACATACTTATATGTTAGGTTTCTTAGATCAGTTTTATAGTGAATGGCAAGGTGAAAAGTAATTATTAAATCCTAAGTCCTCTCTTTAAGTAGCCAATATATATTTCTCAAACTATTATTGAATAATCAGCTTTATTTCTTTTCTATAGTTGGAAGCACTTTTTCCTGTAATGTCATTAAACACTTTGTTAAAATGGGAAAAATTGTTAAATCCACATTCATAACAAACATCGGCAATACTCATTTCACTTTCTTCAGATAGTAATTTAGTTGCATGAACCACACGGTATTCATTAACTACTTGAGTAAACGTCTTACTTGTAGCCTTTTTAAAAAATCTACAAAAAGCAGGTACAGTCATACTTACTTTATCTGCAATTTCATCTAAAGCTATATGGTGTTGAAAATTTTCGCGTATGTACTTAAAAACCGAACCTATTTTTGCACTATCCTGCGCTTCTGGCTCAAAAGCAATACCATCGGCATTTAATAATGTATAATCATCTGTTTTTGCCAAGTGATTTAAAATTTCTAAAAATTTTAATACACGTTTTAAACCATCACATTCTAAAAGCTTTTCGATTTTACGTCCAATTTTCTTTTTGGTATCAATTTGAAAACGAATACCTTTTTTAGCACGTTCAAATAAGGCTACAATACTTGCCATTTCTGGTACATTAAGAAAATCTTCACCTAAAAAATCAGATTTAAACTGTATTATGGTTTCTGTTCCATTAGCTGTAAGCCTATCTGAAAATCCATTATGAGGCAAATTTGCACCTATTAATATCAATTGGCTATTATTAAAATACGATAAGTGGTTACCAATATGTGTTTTACCTTGACCCTTGTTAACGTAAACAAGTTCTAACTCCGGATGAAAATGCCAAAAGGCATTATTTTTATCGGCACTCTCACCATGCTGTTTTACAAGTATTGAACTTCCAAAACTCGGGGTAAGTTTCTCTAAAGTAGGTTTCTTTTTAATCATGAACAGATCGTTTTAATAGCAAATTTAATACATATTATGCATACATTATATATTTAATTACCCTAAATATATACTATATTAACTTAACACTTAATTAACATAGACTTAACAGATAATTTAGCATACAAATTGGCTAAAATTGATGTTTTCTTACATCTACTCTCTATATACCTTTGTACCGTTGAACGTTATAAAAAACCCAGATTATGAAAAATATATTAAAACACACAAAAAAAGGAATTTTAATGGTAGCTCTACTAGCTACGGTTACAGGATTTGCTAATGATGCTAAGGGCATTATTAAAAAAGATGCTAGAAAAACATCTTTAATAATAGAAAATGTAAAAGTTGGTAACCTACTATCTATTAAAGATACTAACGGCGTTGTACTTTATAAAGAATCAATTGATACTAATGGAGTATATACCAAAGGATTTGATTTAACTGCATTACCTGATGGTAAATATAATTTTGAACTTGAAAAAGATTTAGAAATTAATACAATTCCTTTTTCTGTAGAATCTAACATAGTTAGTATTAACAGAACAGAAGAGACTACTTACTATAAGCCTTTTATAAAACAAGAAGACGATTTAGTTTACATAACAAAACTTGATTTAAATCAAGAAGTTGCTTCAATAAATATTTACAGTTATGCTAATGGAGACTATAATTTATCTCATTCAGAAAAAATTGAAGGTGGAAAGGTTATAGAAAAAGTTTTCAAATTAGAAGAAGGAAATTATAAAATTGAAATTAACTCTGCAAATAAAGAGTATACAGCATTCATTAATAATTAGTTTAATGTCTTATTTAGTTTAGTTTAGTTGGATAAGTGGGCTGTGGTGGCCCACTTTCACTTTTTATAAACTTACCAGATCTACTTCAAAATTCAAAATGCTTTTTTTAAGCATTTTTTTTTACAATAGTTATTTATTGTAAAATTACTCAATACAACTACTGTAAATTAACTTAAATAATTAACCTCTGTTTATATATTTAATTATCCACATTATATGCTATTTTAACTTAACATATAGTTAACACTAAATTAACAGATAATATAGTATACAAATTGGCTAAAATTGATGTTTTCTTAAGTCTACTTCCTATATACCTTTGTACCGTTGAACGTTATAAAAAACCCAGATTATGAAAAACGCAATTAAAAACACAAAAAAAGGAATTTTAATGGTAGCTCTATTGGCTACGGTTACAGGATTCGCTAATGATGCAAATTCACTTATAAAAAAAGGAGCTAAAAAAACAGCTTTAGTATTAGAGAACGTAAAAGAAGGAAACTTACTATCTATAAAAGATAGCTACGGTATAATACTTTATAAAGAATTAATTGATACTAATGGTGTATATACAAAAGGATTTGATTTAACCGAATTACCAGATGGTGATTATGTTTTTGAACTTGAAAAAGACTTAGAGGTTAAGACTATACCTTTTACTGTTAAAGCTAGTACTGTTAGTTACAAGAAATCAGAAGAAGCTACTTACTTTAAACCTTATGTTAAACAAGAAAACAATATGGTTTATTTAACAAAACTTAATTTAAATCAAGTTCCAACTTCTGTAAAAGTATTTGCTAATATTGATGGTGAATATAAATTATGCCACTCAGAAATAGTTGAAAACGAAAAAGTGATTGAAAAAGTTTTCAGATTAGGTGAAGGAAAATATAAAATTGAAATTAACTCTAATAACAAAGAGTACAAAACATACATTAATAATTAGTTTATAATGTCTTATTTAGTTTAGTTGGTAAAGTGGGCTGTGGTGGCCCACTTTTATTTTTTAATACTAATGCTTTTTTTTTAAAAGCATTTTTTTTTGCTTTAAAATATTCAGCAATTTTTCACAAAAAACACACTATTAAATCACAATTAATTTACCCAAAAATGATGTAAAATTAACAGATAATTTAGCACATAAATACATCAATATCAATGTTTTACAATTTTTAATTTGGTTTTATATTTGAAGTGTTGAACGTTAAAACCCAGATTATGAAAAATGTAATTAAACACTCGAAAAAAGGAATTTTAATGGTAACTATGTTTGCTACCTTATTAAGTTTCGCAAATGATGTAGCTTTATTTAAAATTAAAAATGATGCTAAAAAAACCTTTCTTACACTAGATAACGTAAAGCAAGGAAATCTACTATCTGTAAAAGATCTTAATGGCATGATCTTGTTCAAAGAATTTATACAAGAAACAGGAACTTACACTAAAGGTTTTGATTTAACTGAATTACCTGATGGAGCATATATTTTTGAGCTTGAAAAAGATTTAGAAATTAACTCAATCCCTTTTACCGTAACTTCAAATGTTGTTCTTTTTGATAAAGAAAATGAAAAAACAATTTTTAAGCCTGTAACTAGAATTAAAGATGATTTAGTGTATGTATCAAAACTTTCTTTAAACAAAGAACCTCTAAAAATTGAAGTGTACTTTAATGCCTATAATGGTTATGAACTTGTATTTAACGAGACCATTGAAGACATAAAGACTATTGAAAGAATTTATAAATTAGATGGTTTAGGTAAAGGAGCTTATAAGCTTGTATTTCATTCAGAAGGCAGGCAATTTACAAAGTATATTAATTAATTCTAACACATTATTTAAGAATTAGTTGTTAAAAGTGGACCTTTAGGCCCACTTTTTTTATGCTCTTATAAGTTAAAATAATTTTAGTTGTCCATTTTTAAAAGGTTCATGCAAATCACAATTAAGTGAAATCATGGATTTATTTTTAAAATATTTTTGTCTAGCCAATTTTACTAAATCATGTATTTGTTCAGCTATTTTTCCTTCCCCTTTCATTCTGGTACCAAATCTAGAATCGTTTAAAGATCCGCCATGGCAGCTTTCAATTTGATGTAAAACCTTCTCTGCCCGATCTGGCATTGTTTTTTTAATCCAATCTGAAAAAATTTCACCAATAGCACCATTAAGCCTTACAATAGTATGCCCTATTGATAATGCGCCATAATCTGAAGCTGCTTTTGCTAATAGCAAAACTTCATGGCTATTTATTGATGGAATAATTGGCGCTAGCATCACATTAACAGGAATACCGTTATCACTTAATATTTTAACGGTTTCTAATCGCTTTTTAATAGTTGTTGTTCTAGGTTCTAAAATACGTCTGGTATCTTCAGACAATGATGTAATTGAAATATTAACAGCAACCAAATCATCTTTTGCTAAAGCTTTTAAAAGCTTTAAATCCCTTAATATTAAAGCATTTTTAGTTATAATACCAACAGGGTGTTTGTACTTTAAAAAAACCTCTAAACATTGTCTTGTAATATTATATGTTTTTTCGGCAGGTTGGTAACAATCGGTATTTCCAGACATAACAATGGTTTGTGCTTTCCAATTTTTCTTTTTTAATTGAGTTTCTAATAATTTTGACGCCTCTTTTTTTACTAAAATGCGTCTTTCAAAATCTAAGCCAGCACTATAACCCCAAAACTCATGAGAATTTCTAGCGTAGCAATAAATACATCCATGCTCGCAACCTTGGTAAGCATTCATAGAATATGCCATACCAACATCTGGACTTGGTACTTTATTAACTATAGTTTTAGGAAACACCTCTAAGTATCGTGTTTTGTTTTTATCGGCTATTTCTCCATCTTTTTCACAGAATTCCAAGAAATCATCACGCAATTCATGACTAAATTCGAAGAAACGATTTGAGACGTTTAGCTGAGCGCCACGTCCTTTTATGGTAGATTTTGGGTTCATGCAAATAAAATTAAAAGATTAATATGCTTAAAGCAGGTCCTTAAAATTAGTCATTATTTAAACCAAAAACTATTAAAATAAATTTGGGTTATCAACAAACTTAAACGCTAAAGTTTTAGATTACAACTTCTTATTTAGTAGTGCTTTTTCGTTTGGGTTAGACAGAAAAATTGTCTAATTTCGTATAACACTTTAATGGAAATTAAACAGATGTTTATTTGTGAAATATTAGCTTTAATTATAAAAACGCAATCAATTAAAAATGGAAAATTATAAAAGTCTGAATTTATTTTATTTATCATTTTCAATCATTTTATTTTTAGTTTCATGTAATTCTTCTGAAGAAGTTATAGAAGAAGAATCTCCAATGGATGAAAATCTAATAACAATTATGTCTGTATCCACATCATCACTTGACTATGGATATACTAACGAAAATCTGTCTTTAATCATTATGAATGATGGTGACACAGATTTTAATTGGACTTGGGACAATAATTCTAATTCATTTCTTGAATTAAACCCTAGTTCAGGTAAATTAAATGCTGGAAATTCAATAGAAGTGAATTTGACATTAGACAGAAAAGACCTTGAAACAAAAAACTATAATTTAGATACTTTTATAACTAATGACGCCGATCAATCACAAACGCTAAACATACAATTTAATCATTTTGTAGATAACAAATGGTTGATAGATGGTAATGTTATTGATGCAGAATATGATAGAAATAATAATGTAATAATTGTTGTTTCAGAAAACCCTAATGAATTAAGAATATTTAACCCTTCAGATAATTCAATTGCATCTGTACCTTTAAATCTTCCCCCATCATGTGTATCTGTTGGTTTAGATGGAGAGTATGCGGTAGTTGGGCATAACGGTTGGTTTTCTTATGTTAATTTATCTACCAAAGAATTGGAAAATAATTTCCCGGTAACAGCCAATGTCTATGATGTAATACTTGCTCCAAATAAATGGGTATATGTTTTTCCAAAAGAAGATCAATGGGAAAGAATAAGATGTATCAATTTATTAAACGGTACTGAAATACTACATAGTGGGAATTATATATTTGATAAAACAAATGTTAAACTTCATCCATCAGGCAATTATATTTATGGTGCAAATAATGGTTTAACGCCTTCAGATATCGAAAAATATGAAATTAGAAATGGAGCCGCGCAATATCTTTATGACTCTCCGTATCATGGCGATTTTGAATTTAACGGAAATATCTGGATTTCAGAAGATGGTAGTAGATTGTTCGCAAAGAGTAGACGTGTCTTTAATTCAACAACTAGTCAATCTAATGATATGACTTATAATGGCGAATTAGAGGGAGATGGAAATATAATGACTTTAGATTATAGTGTTAATGCTAAGAGAGTATATGCCATATTTACAAATAATGATAGTTGGGAAGAAAAACCAAGTAATGTAATTAGAAAATATGAAACTGACTTTTTAGCCTTTAAAGGCACTATTGAACTTCCTGGTTTTCTAATTCCTGACGGATATGGTGGAGGTGAAATATATAAATCTTATGGGCATTTTGGTTTTTTTAATTCAGATGGAACAAAATACTACGTTTTAGTTAAGGTTGAAGAAGGCACAGGAGCTTTAAACGAATGGGCTATTGCTACCATTGATGTTGATTAAAAACAATTCTAACAATAGTTAAAATTCCATTTACACCCCAGGAAAATCAGCCTTGCGCTTTTCTAAAAAAGCGGTAGTACCTACGTGAAAATCGTCTGTTCCAAAGCAATTTCCAAATTCATTTACCTCAACATCATAACCATCTACGCCATCTTTATAATTAGCATTTATAGCTCTTATAGCAGCACTAATGGCAACAGTTGAGTTTCTAGAAATTTTTGCCGCTATTTTCTCGCAAAGCGGTAGCAGCTCTTCTTGGGAGGTAACATGGTTAACTAAGCCATAATTTAAAGCTTGGTCGGCATCAATCATACCTGCTGTCATAATCATTTCCATGGCACGTCCTTTACCAACTAACTGTGGTAAACGTTGTGTGCCACCATAACCAGGGATAACTCCAAGAGATACTTCTGGAAGTCCTAATTTAGCATTATCACTAGCTACTCTAAAATGTGCAGACATAGCCAACTCTAATCCACCACCAAGTGCAAATCCATTTACAGCTGCAATAACCGGAGTAGATAGGTTTTCAACAAAATTAAATAACAAGTCTTGCCCTTTAGCAGCTAAACTAGTTCCTTCGTTTACATTAAAATCTGCAAACTCGCTAATATCTGCTCCAGCAACAAAGGCTTTTTCGCCGCTTCCTGTTACAATAATAACTTTTGTGTTTTTATCTTTATTAGCTGCGTCAAACGCTTGATTTAACTCTTGTATGGTTTCGCGGTTTAATGCATTTAATTTTTTAGGCCGATTAATAGTTATGGTTGTTATACCATTATTTTCTTTTGATATAATATTATTATAATTCATAATTATTAGTTTTTTATTCCTTTGGAAAAGTTACTTTAAAAGTTGTGCCTTTATTTTTTTCTGAAACAAATGATATGCTCCCTTTGTAGGTTTCTACTATGTTTTTAACCATAGCAAGCCCAAGACCCATACCGCTAGTTTTAGTTGTAAATTTTGGCTCAAACACCTTTTCTTTATTCTCTTCTGATACACCTGTGCCATTATCTGCAACAGTAATAACAACATTACCATTATCCTTACCTACATTAATAACAACTTTTGGTGTTTGATTCTCTGGTATAGCTTGAATAGCATTTTTAACTAAGTTAGTTACTACACGAATAAGTTGTGTTCTATCAAATTTAGCTATAATTTCTTCTGCATCTGAAGTGAATACAATATAATTTTCATTAAAAATATCTAAAGCTAGTTTTACAATTTTAACCACGTTAAGTGTTTCGTTTTGTTGCGCTGGCATTTTTGCAAAGTTTGAAAATGCCGAGGCGATAGAACTCATGGTATCAATTTGCTGAATTAGGGTTTTACTGTATTCATCTACTTTTAAATGAATATTTTCGTCTTCTGGATTGAACTTTCGCTGAAAATTTTGAACCGTTAAACGCATAGGTGTTAACGGGTTTTTAATTTCGTGCGCTACTTGTTTTGCCATTTCTCTCCAAGCCTGTTCACGCTCACTTTTTGCTAATTGTACAGCACTATCTTCAAGCTCATCAATCATGCTGTTATACGATTTTACTAAGGCTGAAATCTCTTCACTAGTATCATCTACTTCTATTTTTTCATTTCGTCTTTCTAGCCTCGTAGTATTCATTTTATCGCTAATGGTTTTTAACGACTTGGTGATGTATTTAGACAACCAAAAGGCAATAGCAATGGCTGTTAATAATACCAACATAAAAGCAAACCCAATACGTTTTAAAAACTCCTGTAATTCTTTAACTAAAAAATCGTCTTTTTCTAAATATGGAATATTTAATATAGCAATTGCTTTAGATTTGTTGTTTGTAATGTATGTAAAAGAAGACTGAAAGGTTTCTCCATTTTCTTTATGAATATCAACATGTCTATGATGTGCAATTTCTAAAGCACTATTAAACTCGATGTTTTGTGTTAATGCGTTCATGATTTCGGCATCAATACATTTTTCTGCTATGTCACTTTGCAAACCTGCTTTTGATGAAATTAGAAGTCCACCATCTAAATCGTAAAGATTGATTTGAAGTTTATGAATGTCTGCAATATTGTATATCTCTTCCTTAAAAATTAATGGTATATTTTCGGTTTTTACTTCCCATGTATTTTGCCTGCCATTTAAAACACGCTTTAAATGTGTTTGTATACTAGCTTCTTTACGCTCTAAACGCCCCTCGTGGTAATCTTTACTTTGCTCTTTATATTGATATATTGCTACAGCCGATATAAGCACCGATGCTACTAATACTAGCAATATCATGGCTAAAAAAATACGGGTGCGTAAAGACAGTTTCTTAAGTTTCATTTAAGGAATTATGATTCAATAAATATAGCAATAATCAAACCAAACAGCATAAAGCTTGTTTAAAAAACTAGTGTGGGTTATTAGTTGCGTTAGGGATAGTAGTGGAAAGCCCACAGGGAGTTCCGATAGTTTGCTATCGGATAACCTAGGACTTGTAGCGTATAGCCCGACCTTAGGGTAACGCCCAAATTAATTTAAGCTTCGGGATTTTTGTCTCTTATGTTCTTGTAGACTTTAAAACCTAACATAATTAGCACGCCAAGAATAAATATACCTACAACTCCCCAAATCCAGTTTATGGCACTTTTTAAAATAACTAAAAAGATAACTGCAAATAAAATGAACGTAGCACCCTCGTTCCAGATGCGCATAAAACTAGATGTTTTGTTTACCACACCGTTTTGTAATTGCTTGAAATAGTGATGCGTTTTTAGATGGTAAATAAACAATAACACTATAAAGCCCAATTTTACTTGCATCCATGGTTGATAGGCTAAATATGGATTAATTGCAAATAAACCTAAACCAAAAACCAAGGCTAAAATTGCCGATGGCCATGTAATGATAAACCACAGGCGTTTTGCCATGAGTTTTAGTTGTTTTCCTAAAATTTCTTTTTCGGGTGATGGCTTATGAAAGGCTTCTATTTGGTAAACAAACAAACGCGGAATATAAAATAAACCGGCAAACCAAGTGATTACAAAAATAAGATGAAAGGCCTTTATGTATTGGTAGTATTCCATAATATACGTGGTTTAAGATATTGGTTCGCTTTCTGGATTTAAATTCTTGATAATTTCTCTATTTAAAAAGTAGGCTGTTACTATTGTAGCTAATACATCGGAAATTGGAAAAGCTATCCACACACCTAATTCGCCATAAAACATAGGTAAGATAAAAATTAGTGGAATAAAGAAGAAACCTTGTCTTAATAAAGTTAGCAATAAGGCTTGTTTTGCTTTACCAATAGCCTGAAAATAAGCTGCACCAATAAGTTGTAGTGCAATTATTGGTGTAGCCGCAAATACCCATCGCATGGCTGGAGGTGTTTGTAACATGACCTCGGCATTATCTGTAAAAAGCCGAGTTATAGCTTCGGGAAACACCATTAATAAAATAAAAACTAAAGTGGCTAAACCCGCTGCGTATTTAATGGCGGTATAAATACTTTCTTTAACTCTTGCATATTTAAACGCACCATAATTAAACCCTGCAATGGGTAAAAACCCTTGTGTAATGCCATAAACCGGAAACAAGGCAAACATTAACATACGCCCTACAATGGCATACGCGGTAACCGATGTTTCGCCACCAAGGTTGAACAAAATATTGTTCATAAACAAGTACGTAATACTCACTACGGCTTGTCTTGCTAAGGTTACAAAACCTAATGATGCGATTTCTAAAACGATTGGTTTTTGGAGTCCGAAATGGTGTTTTTTAATTTTTAACTCGGAGTTTTTAGATAAGAAAAACCAAAAAATAAAAGCAAAACAAAATACATAAGCTAAGGTAGTTGCCCAAGCAGCTCCTGCCATTCCTAAATCTAAAAGGTTTATAAATATATAATCTAAAAGCAGGTTACCTACCGATGGAATCATCATGGCATACATGGCAAATTTTGGTTTTCCTTCTGCTCGAATTACCGTATTTCCCATCATGGATAGTGCTAAAAAGGGCACGCCATAGAGCACAATAGTATAATATATTTTGGCGGGCTCTAAAATATTGCCTTTTCCGCCAAAAGCAGGTAAAATACCATCTATAAACCACAACCCTGCAATAACCATAGAAATGGTTAACACTAGGGTTAATGTAATTTGATTACCAAAAGTTTTTAACGCTTTATCTGGATTGTTAGCACCTAAAGCTCTAGAGATTATTGAAGAACCACCGACACCGATAGACATACCTAAGGCTGCAATAAAAAAAGAAACTGGCAACACCACGTTAATAGCCGCAATAGCTGTTGAGCCTATCCATTGCCCAACAAAAATAGTGTCTACTAAAATGTTTAGAGACATGACTAAAATACCAATAGATGCAGGAATGGCTTGCTTAACTAAAAGTTTGCTTATGGGTAAAGTTCCTAAATCTTGTGATGCTGTTTTAGCCATTAAACGGTTAGCGATTTTTTAACAGGCGTCCATTCTTCAGCGATATTAG
Source organism: uncultured Algibacter sp. (assembly GCF_947495675.1). Classification (GTDB taxonomy): domain Bacteria; phylum Bacteroidota; class Bacteroidia; order Flavobacteriales; family Flavobacteriaceae; genus Algibacter_B. The sequence continues at coordinate 103,419 of NZ_CANLZX010000012.1, forward strand.
CAATAACCTGAGCAAAATCTTCACGATCGTTTAAGCACGGAATTACAGTAAAATCTTTTCCGCCAACCTCATGGAATAACTCTTCGCCTTCCATGGCAATCTCCTCTAAAGTTTCTAAACAATCGCTAACAAATGCTGGAGTTACAATTGCCATTTTTTTAATACCTGCTTTCCCTAATCGCTCTATAGTACGATCGGTATAAGGTTGCAACCAAGGATCGAAACCTAGTCTAGATTGAAAGGATGTTGAATATGTGCCATTTTTCATGCCTAATGCTTTAGCAACATTAACCGTGGTAATTTCACATTGGTGTCGGTAACAAAACTCGTGTTGCTTACTTCCTTTTTTAAAGCAGCATTTACCATCCATTTTACAATTACCATTAGTAATATCACTTTTTCGAATATGGCGTTCTGGAACCCCATGATAACTAAAAAGGATATGTTCGTAATCTAAACCTTCTAGTTTTTCTGCTATACTTTTTGAAAGTACTTTTATATAATCTTCACGATGATAAAAAGCTGGCGTCCGTGTTATTTTTACTCCCGGAAAATGCTCTGAAACCAACTCATCGACCTTAACATCGATAGTTTCGGTGGTAGCCATGGCAAATTGCGGATATAACGGAATGGTTTTTATTTCTGTACAGCCTTTATCAACTAATTCTTGAAGGCCTTTTTTTATGGTCATGCTACCATAGCGCATGGCTAATGCAACAGGCATTTCTAGTTTTTCTTGAACTTTATCTTGAAGTTTTTCGGATAATACAATTAGTGGAGAACCCTCGTCCCACCATATTTTTTTGTAAGCTGCCGCCGATTGTTTTGGTCGTGTATTTAAAATAATACCTTTTACTAAAAGGGTTCTTGCCCATAACGGTACATCAATTACGCGCTTGTCCATTAAAAACTCACCTAAATACTTTTTTACATCTTTAGGACTTGGACTATCAGGCGATCCAAGATTTACTAATAAGATTCCTTTTTTCATATTGCAAAAATACGATAGAAATAGCAATGAAAATGTATAGTATAAAATATTTTAACTGTTATACTATAAGTAAAAATTATAAATCCTAACTTTAGTATTATAAAATCTTATTTATCGTTCTGATGATATAACTTTGGGCGTTCCTCGTTATAATCTAAATCTTGAAAAATACCGCAAGACACATTTGTTCTTGCTAAAGATTTAGTAATTTCCATGTGCTTGGATAGCGCTTCAATTTCTGGACTTAGGTATTTCATAGTATTAAGGGCATTTGTTTTTATCTTAGTCTAAGATAAGAGAAAAAGCTTACAATAAAAAATCACCCCAATGACATCACGTATTTTTTAGGTGTTGTTCCATACTTCTTTTTAAATGCAGCAATAAAATGGCTCGAAGTACTGTAGCCAACCTTGTGCCCGACTTCATTTACATTATCGTTTCCTGCTTCTAACAATTTTCGCGCTACTTCCATTTTATAATCCAATAAAAAACTAAAAACCGAGTCGCCATAAATTTGCTTAAAACCTTCTTTTAGCTTTTTAAGACTTAAACCAATTTCGTCTGCTAATTCCTGTAACCCTGGTGGTTCTGCCATGCGTGAAATAACAATTTCTTTGGCTTTTCTAATTTTTATAACATTGGTTTCATCCACCAAAAACGGACATTGCTCTACATCGGCATCTTCACTTCTATTAAAATATAAACTTAACAGCTCGTATGCCTTTCCTTTAAAATACAACGATTTTATAGATTGGTTAAGGTTGTAGTTTATGAGCTGATTTAACACAATAGCCATAGAGGGCGAAATTACACCATCTTTATAGTACTTTTTATCCTTATTATCATCACTTAAAAAGGTAATATAATCGGCTTCTTGAGAAAATAAGCCATGAAATTTTTTAATAGAAATCAATACAGAAACCATCCATGAATGGGGATTTAACTCTAAATGAATAGGAAGATCGCGTTGCGGATTGTAAAGTAGCAAAGAGTTTTCTTCAAGAATACTTAAACGATAGCGTCCTTCGTTAAATACAAACTGACTTGAACCTTTTACGCAAAAGTGAAATTGAATATACTCGCTATCTATTTCTTTAGCAAGAGATTGCATTTGGCTATTATCATTTTTATATGTTAATACCAAAACACCATCATCAACAGTTGTTTCGTTAAAAGTACTTTTAGCGATACTTTTATCGTTATTTATTTCTTGATTCATATTCATTTTATTTAGATTCATTCTAAATTAAACAGTAAAAACACGCCCAATTCACTACAAAAATATGACATTTATCATATTTTACTAAAAAACAACGTTAAAAAACCACAATCGATACAAAAAGTTCCTTGAGCGTTACTTTTTAACAAACCATCATTATATTTTTGCTTCACATTTTCAGGTATAGCAATGCAGAAGTACAACATTAGTAAAAGTAGTTCCTTTTATGCTATTGGTTTAAGTTACAAAAAAGCCGATGCAGACATAAGAGGTCATTTTAGTTTAGACGAAGAATCTAAATTAGCATTGTTAAATCAAGCAAAAGAAAACGATATTGAAAGTTTAGTAGTAACTTCTACTTGCAACAGAACTGAAATTTACGGTTTTGCTCAACACCCTTTTCAACTTATTCAATTGCTTTGCGATAATACTCGTGGTACCGTTGAAGAATTTCAAGATGTGGCTTATGTTTACAAAAACAAAGACGCAATTTCTCATATGTTTCGTGTTGGTTCTGGATTAGATAGTCAAATTCTTGGTGACTTCGAAATTATTAGTCAACTAAAAATTAGCGCAAAACTATCTAGAAAGCACGGCTTATTAAATCATTTTACAGAGCGTTTAGTTAATGCTGTAATTCAAGCTAGCAAACGTATTAAAACAGAAACTGATATTTCTTCAGGAGCTACTTCTGTATCTTTTGCTTCTGTTCAATATATCTTTAAAAATGTTGAAAATGTTTCTGATAAAAATATTTTATTATTCGGAACAGGTAAAATTGGAAGAAATACTTGCGAAAACTTGGTGAAACATACCAAAAACGAACATATTACTTTAATTAATAGAACTAAGAATAAAGCTGAGCAAATTGCCGGAAAATTTAATTTATTAGTTAAAGATTATGCGAATTTACAAGAAGAAGTAAGTACATCTGATATTTTAATTGTGGCTACTGGCGCACAACGCCCAACTATTGATAAACACATTATTCAGTCTAAAAAACCGTTATTAATTTTAGATTTATCTATTCCTAAAAATGTTAACGAAAACGTTCAAGAATTAGATAATGTATCCTTGGTGCATTTAGATCATTTATCTCAAATTACCGATGAAACTTTAGAAGCTAGAAAGGCACATATTCCTTCCGCGGAAGCGATTATAGAAGACGTTAAAGCAGAATTTAACAGCTGGTTAGAAACTAGAAAATTTGCTCCTACCATTAAAGCTTTAAAACATAAATTATCAGATTTCGCTAGTGCAGAATTAAATACACAACGCAAAAAAAATGCTGACTTTAATGAAGCACAAGCCGAATTAATTAGCAATAACATCATTCAAAAAATCACCAATCATTTTGCACATCATTTAAAAGATGATGATGTCTCTACTGATGAAAGCCTGGAACTTATTAAAAAAGTATTCCAATTAGAACCGTCTACAAAAAATGTCTAAAACCATAAGAATTGGTACTCGCGATAGTGAATTAGCACTATGGCAAGCCAACATTGTTAAAAAATTACTTGAAGAAGCTGGCCATAAAACCGAACTCGTACCTGTAAAATCTACAGGCGATTTAGTTTTAGACAAACCCCTTTACGAGCTTGGAATTACTGGTATTTTTACAAGAACACTAGATATCGCCATGTTAAATAACGACATCGATATTGCTGTGCATTCTTTAAAAGATGTGCCAACAATTTTACCAAAAGGCATTATACAAGCTGCTGTTTTAAAACGTGGCAATGTTAACGACACCTTAGTTTTTAAAGACAATGAGGAGTTTTTAGGCGCAAAAGAAGCCGTTATTGCTACCGGTAGTTTACGCCGCCGTGCGCAATGGCTAAACCGTTTTCCAACGCACACAATTACCGATTTACGTGGTAATGTAAATTCGCGTTTACAAAAACTGGAAGATAACGACTGGAATGGAGCTATTTTTGCCGCTGCAGGTATTGGCAGAATTGGAATACGACCAGAAGAAGCTATTAATTTAGATTGGATGATTCCTGCTCCTGCACAAGGCGCAATTATGATTACGGCTTTAGATGAGGACGATTTTGTAAAAGAAGCCTGTGCCGCATTAAACCACGAAGAGACAGAAATTTGCACCACTATAGAGCGCGAATTTCTAAATAAACTAGAAGGTGGCTGTACAGCTCCTATTGGTGCATTAGCATACATTAAAGATGAAGAAATTAACTTTAAAGGTGTATTGTTAAGTCCAGATGGAACCAAAAGAATAGACGTTACCCGAGTTAAAAAACTAGGCGAACATCATGATATGGCTCAATACTGTGCCGATTTTGTAATTGAGCGTGGCGGTAAACGCTTAATGGATAACATTAAAAATTCAGACAGAAAAACAAACGTATATTCTACAAAGAGTTTTACCGAAGACCAACGTTTACTGTTTCATGAAAAAGTAGTTGCAGAAAGTTCAGATTTTATCAAAATAAGCCTAAATCGTATTGCGCCACGTTTATTAAAAAATGAAATCGAAAACGTAGTGATTACCAGTAAAAACGCGGTAGAATCTTTAACTACAAACTATTCGGCCATAGAGTTACAATTTAAAAATATTTACTGTGTAGGCCGCAGAACAAAACGTTTGGTCGAAAATAAAATAGGCAAGGTTAAGCATACCGAAAAGAATGCAAAAAAACTTGCCGAATATTTAGTAGATTATATTGAAGGTAACGAGGTAACTTACTTCTGTAGCGATTTAAGGTTAGACGATTTACCTAACATTCTTGAAGAAAACAATATTAAAGTTAACGAAATAGAAGCGTATCAAACCAAATACGATGGTGTAAAAGTTAACGACTCGGTAGAATCTGCTATGTTTTACAGTCCATCAACCGTTGAAAGTTTTGTTAAAGCTAATAATATAGAGGTTATTGCATTTTGTATTGGCGAAACCACAGCCAAAGAGGCCAAAAAACATTTTAAGGATGTAAGGGTGGCAAAGGTACCAACTGTAGAAAGTGTAATTGAATTAGTAAACGAACATTATATATAATTGTTACTAGTTGTTGGTTGTTGGTTAGTAGTCTTACCACAAACCTAAAACAACTAATAACCATTAACCAACAACTAGTAACGAACAACTAGCAACCATGTTAAAAAACGATTTATTTTTACGAGCATTAAAAGGAGAAACAGTTAATCGTCCACCCGTATGGATGATGCGTCAAGCAGGTCGTTACCTTCCAGAATTTATGGAAATAAAGGCTAAATACGATTTCTTTACACGTTGCCAAACGCCAGAGTTAGCAAGCGAAATTACCGTACAACCTATCCGTCGTTACGGCATGGATGCAGCCATTTTATTCAGCGATATTTTGGTAATACCTCAAGCCATGAATATTGAGGTACAAATGAAACCAAATTTTGGTCCGTATTTACCAAACCCTATTCGCTCTCAAAAAGATGTCGATAATGTTATTGTTCCAGATGTAACCGTAGCTCTAGATTACGTTTACCAAGCCATAAAAACAACCAAAGAAAAACTTAACGACGAAATTCCGTTAATAGGTTTTGCAGGCTCACCATGGACCATTTTATGCTATTGCGTGCAAGGTCAAGGCAGCAAAAATTTCGATAAAGCCAAAGAGTTTTGCTTTACAAACCCAATTGCAGCACACCAATTATTACAAAAAATTACAGATACAACTATAGCTTACCTTAAAGAAAAAGTAAAAGCAGGATGTAACGCTGTGCAGGTATTCGATTCTTGGGGCGGTATGCTGTCACCAGTCGATTATCAAGAATTCTCATGGCAATATATCCAACAAATTATAGATGCATTAAAAGACGATGCTCCGGTAATCGCCTTTGGTAAAGGGTGTTGGTTTGCGCTCGACGAAATGGCTAAATCTGGTGCTTCTGCACTTGGTATAGACTGGACCTGTTCTGCGCGTAACGCACGTTATTTAACTGGCGGCAACATTACACTACAAGGTAATTTCGACCCAACACGTTTATTTTCTCCACCGGCACAAATCAAAAAAATGGTGCACCAAATGATTAACGATTTTGGTAAGGATAAATACATTGTAAACCTTGGTCACGGTATTTTACCAAACATTCCATTGGATAATGCCAAAGCGTTTATCGATGCCGTAAAAGAATACAAAAGCCCCTCTTAATCTCCCCAGAAGGGGAGAAACTCTTACTTAATTTAATATTTAAAAAAAATTAAATTGAGAACGAAAGTTAAATAATAAACACGAATCTAATTCCCTCTCCTTATGGAGAGGGCTAGGGAGAGGCTTCTATGATAAAGAACATCATTTCAGGAATTAAAGCATACTTCGGTGCTTTCAGTCTAATTTCAAAATTAAAACTCTGGAAATATTTTGCTATTCCTATGCTAATTAGCCTAGTAACCGCAATCGTTGTTTTTGGTTCAGCTTACGGTTTATCAGATAATATTGGTGCATTCATATCAAAAATCTGGATATGGCATTGGGGTAGAGAAACATTCGCGTCCATAAGTAATTTTATTGGCGGAATAATCATCGTGGTTATTGGGCTCATCCTTTTTAAACACATCATTATGGCATTATCAGCGCCATTTATGAGTCCCGTTTCCGAAAAAATTGAAGCTCATTTTACAGGTAATCCACCACATTCACACCGAAATACAAGCTTTTCAGAACAATTATGGCGAGGTATTCGAATAAACATAAGGAACCTATTTAAAGAACTATTGTTTACCATTCCTATTCTGCTTTTAAAATTTATTCCCGTAGTAAATATATTTTCAACCATTTTACTGTTTATACTACAAGCTTATTATGCCGGTTTTGGTAATATGGATTACACACTAGAGCGTCATTATAACTATAAAGATAGCTTACAATTTGTTAGCAAACACAAAGGTTTAGCAATAGGTAACGGTATTGTTTTTATTCTGTTTTTATTAATTCCGGTAATTGGTGTAATTTTAGTGCTACCCTTATCGGTAACAGCAGCTTCAACAAAAACGGTAGAAGCGATTCAAATTAAAAACAAACCCATACATGCAGCTTAACTTTGCATCTTATCGCATTACACCTATTCACCCAAAAGATGGATGGTCTTTATGCAGCTTTGCTGTAACCAACGAAGACCGATTAAAACGCTATTTCCCAAAAACTTTAGAACAGAATTTAACACCCAATTTATCAAATATTTTTGTTGCTAAAAAAGCAAAACAGTTTGAATTCGAAGAAGAATTTTTATTCACTATTAAGGAAATTGAAACCCACAAATTAATTGGTTTAGTGTATATTAAAGAAGTTAATTGGACTACCAAACAAGGCGAATTCGCGTATTGCATCGACTACAATTTTGAAGGTAAAGGCATAATCACCGAAGCCGTAAAACAGCTATCAGACCACGCCTTTGAGAACTTAGGTTTACAAACGCTTCAAATTATAGCGCATAAAAGTAATATAGGTAGTTTAAAAGTTGCTAAAAACAACAATTTTACGCATATTAAAACATTAAAAAACGAACACACACCTCCAGGAGAACAACCTTTAGATATGGAGTTGTTTGAGCTATATAAAGAGATTGAATAAATGAAAGTAAGACCTGCGAGGTTTTTAAACCTTGAAAGTCTCTTATCTAAAAAGTAAAAATGATTTGGTAACGAAAACCTGCGGAGTTTATTCGACCTGCGAGGTTTCCAAAACCTTGTAGGTCTCATATCTAAAAACACATTTACCAAGCATACTAAAACGCTATAGATCAAAAGTTAAAATGAAACTCGAAATATTAGAAAAAGGTAATTATTATCACATCTTTAATCGAGGTGTAAATGGCGAAACCATTTTTAAAAGTGATGATAATAAAATTTATTTTTTAAATCTCGTTCAAAAACACTTAGACCATAAAGCAGCTATTTTAGCCTATTGCTTAATGGATAATCATTTTCATTTCTTATTAGAAATTATATCCGAAACTAAGGAAGCAAATCAATCTATTTCAAACCTGTTCAACGCCTACGCAAAAGCTTTTAATAAACAACAAAATAGAACAGGAAGTTTGTTCGAAAAACATTTCCGAAGAAAAAGAATAGATACAGAAGCTTATTTAAAAAATGTTATTCTATACATTCATACAAATCCTCAGCTTCATAAAATTAGCAATAATTACAAAAACCACGAGTTTTCATCATTTCGCATTTACAATAATAACAGCTTAAAAAACATAGTGTCTATTGATAAATCTTATGTCATTCAACAGTTTAATGACTTAAATAATTTTATTTTTGCTCATAATGAATATTTATCGTTGCCTGATAATAATTTAGGTACAGACCTACAAGGTTTTAAAAACCTCGCAGGTCAAGAAACTTTTACCAAAAACGAGAAGCAAAACCAGCGAGATCTTAAAGACCTTGAAGGATTGAAAGACAAACAATCAATGAAAGATAAATTCTACCAATACATACAAAATTTACAAGACAGCATAACCTCAAAGCTCGAAGCTGTTGATGGTAAAGCTAAATTTCAAGAAGACATTTGGAAACGACCAGAAGGTGGTGGTGGCCGCACGCGTGTTATTGAAAACGGTAATGTTTTTGAAAAAGGAGGCGTTAACATTTCTGGCGTTCATGGTAAATTACCAGACAGCATGCAAAAGTATTTTGGCGTAGAAGATGCCGATTTTTTTGCCTGCGGATTAAGTTTGGTTCTGCATCCTAAAAACCCAATGGTACCAACCGTACATGCCAATTGGCGTTATTTTGAAATGTATGATAAAGCAGGAAACATTGTAGACCAATGGTTTGGCGGCGGACAAGATTTAACGCCATATTACCTGTTTGAAGACGATGCTAAACACTTTCACCAAACTTGTAAAACAGCTTGCGATAAGCATAATCCAGAATTCTACCCAAAATACAAAGCACGTTGCGACGAGTATTTTTATAATGCTCACCGAAACGAAGGCCGAGGTTTAGGCGGTTTATTTTTCGATTATTGCAAAACTACCGATGATATGAGTATGCAAAACTGGTACAACTTTGTAACCGAAGTTGGTAATAGTTTTCTAGAAGCTTATGTTCCTATTGTTGAAAAACGTAAAGATTTACCATATACAGAAGCCCAACGCAATTGGCAAGAAATTCGTCGCGGACGCTATGTAGAGTTTAATTTAGTACACGATAAAGGCACACTTTTTGGCTTAAAAACTAACGGACGTATAGAAAGTATTTTAATGAGTTTACCACCGCATGTACAATGGGTTTACGACAACCATCCGGAAGCTGGAAGCGAAGAAGAAAAACTTATTAAAGTATTACAAAACCCCATAAACTGGGTTTAAAAACATTATTATGGACTGTTACTGCGGAAGTTTAAAAACCTACTCGAATTGCTGCCAAAAGGCTCATATAAACATAACTGAAGCTAAAACCGCGGAGCAACTTATGCGATCTAGATATGCGGCTTTTGTTAAAGCCGATGGCGATTATTTAATGGCAAGTCATCATGCTTCTACCCGACCAATAAAAGAAAAAGCGTCGATTGTAAAATGGGCAAAACATGTAGAATGGATAAAGTTAGAAGTTCTAGAAACAACAAAAGGCACCGAAACCGATATCGAAGGTACTGTTACGTTTCAGGCGTATTTTTATGAGAAAGGAAAAGTGGATATCATTTATGAAAAATCGGCTTTTGTAAAAGAAAACAATACGTGGTTTTATTTAGGGTTGAGTAAATAACTACTTCCAAACAATCACCTCTTTGGACACCTCTTTAAAGGCATTATAAGCATGAAATAATCGTGCCTTTAAAAGAAGTTTTCGGCCATCAACTTGTCGTGTAAACACCAATTTATTTCTACCCAAAAATTTTGTCCAATGCTTCTTAAAAACGAGTGCATTTTCCTTCTTGTTGCCAAAAATTTCAGGAACAGGATAAAAATTTTCAACGTTAAGTCGTTTTCTAAAAAAACTGGTCTTTATAATTAAATATCGAGGCGAATCTACAGGATCTAACATTTCGGTTAATGCTCTAGAAAATAAAGCACTCTCATAATTATTAGCTCCAACTAGCATACATACCACATCACCTTTATCTAAACGCGCTGCAACCACTTCAATATTTTGAATATTAGTATTTAAAAGCTTCAACTCATGCATGGTATTAAGTATGGCTAAACCTATTTTTTTAATCTTTTTATGCAAGTATCCATAACGTAAATACAACGACACCGCTTTGTATAATTTTAAACCAAAACGAAACACAAAAGCACCCATAAACGCATAAATAAAATACGTTAACCCGCGACTAATTATAAGTTGCAGACCTTCTAGAATAAACTCAAAATAAAACCACAACATGGTTACCGATAATTCGGCAACAAAAAACCGAACAACATCAAAAAAATAAATTTGCTTTTGGGCTTTGTAAGGTTTCTCATCTAGATAAAGCCATTTAACTTGTTTAGTTAATTTTGTACCGCTTCCAATGGAACTTGCCCATTGCTTTGTTATTACTGGTCTTTGTCGAGATTTCTGTAAAGTTTCAGCATTTAGACTATCAATAGCTTCTACCGATAGGTTTTCAGGAAAATTAAGACGATCAAAACCATTAGATATAAAAGGAATTGAGGTGTTTGTAATACCAACAAAGGCCTCAAAACGTCGTTTTAATATATCAACTTCTCGTCCGCCATCTGTTGCCGTTGGGTCTACACAAGCTAAATGCCAAATGTTTCCAGTTTTATTAGGTTTGCTTGCATCCTTTCTAATCGCTCTACCTCGCATTTGGTTTGATGACACAAAAGACCCCACAAAAGAAGCCAAAATTAAACTGTTAATTGAAGGTGCATCCCAACCTTCGCCTAACAACGATTTTGTTCCTATTAAAACCTTTATAGTACCATTCTCGAAAAGCTGCGTAAGTATTTCGACTATCGATTTTTCGGGTTTACCTTTAGTCGTTACTTCCAAAAATTCGTGATCACTAACTAGAGGAGAAAACGAAAAATTATCCATATTCCCAATCGCTTCAAAAGCCTTTAAAATAGAAGTGTGGATTATAACCAAACTACCTGTTAAAACAGCTAATTCCTTGTTAGGAGAACAATATGTTTTCACATATTTAAAAATAGGCAAAACACCAATTTTATTAATGGTTTCAATAGCTTGTTTAGAGGTGTTTAAAAACTCTTTCCGGATATAATCGGTTAAAATGACACAGCTTAAATTTTGTCCTAAAGCTTCCCTTTCGGAGGCCACAATCTTTACAATACTTTTAAGCTTGCTCGGGCTATACGCCAAAGATTTATAAAGCAATTGCTCGCCAACAAAATTCACTTGGTTGCGCTCTAATACATTAAGTCGTCTTAGTTTTTTTTCCAGCGTTACAAGATAATCTTCGTGAGTTAGCAGAGTTTCTCTATCTGTAACTAAAAGGTTTTGAAGTAGAATTTCCAACCATTCTAAATTGAGTTTTGGAAACTGAATGGTTTCATTTTTATTAAAACCCAAAATTTCTAAAGTTTCTGCTTCAATGGAAATTCCATAGGCATTCAAAAAAATTAAAATGGATGAGAAGTAGGATGTATTCGTGTAAATTTCATCCAAATGAACCTTTGGATTCTTATAAAACCTATGATTTTTAAGAAGCGCTATAAACGATTCATCATGCAATACATCATCTTGAAATTTTGAGATTTTTTGTCGGTATTCAACTATGAAATTAATTTCTAAATCGTTGGGTTTCGAAAAATATACAAAATCTTGATGCGGACATAAATCGTTTTCTTTTACCAAATCGGGTACCGCAATTTCATCGTCTACCTCGCCACACAATGTAAAGTATTTGGTAAGCTCACTTCGGCTACTATCGTAAGGTGGTGTTGCAGTTAGTGCCACTACAAAAAACGAATTACGGTTTTTTAAAGCCATCAAACATTTCCACCAAGTACTTTTTAAATGGTGTGCTTCATCTAAAACTACGGTTTCAATATTATGGGTTTCGAAAAATTTAAAATAATCTTCTTCATCTTCAAAAGATTTATAAAGCGCATGAAGCGATTGGTAGGTTGAAAACGTAATATCACTAGGCGATTTTATGTTAAAGGAACAGGCCTTAAAACTATTGCCTTCAGTAAAAAACTCCTGCAGCCTACTTTCCCATTGATTTCTTATAGTTAGCGTAGGTGCTAAAACCAATGTCTTTTTGCCTAATCGCCTTAAAATTTCGATTCCTAAAATGGTTTTTCCCGATCCTGGAGGCGCAATAACATGAAAATGGTGGTCTAAAATATGACTATCAAAATTTTTTAATAGAGTTTCCTGATAACTTCGCCAAGGGAACTTAAATTCTAAAACACTTAGGGATTCTAGCAATACAAAATGAGTTTTAATGATTAACTTTGTATTTGATAAAAGTAACAAAAACTATGTTTCCATTACGAAGAAATAGAAGATTAAGAACCAACGCAGCCATTCGCGCTTTAGTTCGTGAAACCGTTATAACACCAAACGATTTTTTAGTACCGCTTTTTGTGGTTGAAGGCAAAGGCATAAAAGATGAAATTCCGTCGATGCCAAATTACTTTCGCTATAGTTTAGATTTGCTGGAAGGCGAGGTTAAAGAACTTTGGAAGCTAGGTTTAAAATCGGTGTTACTTTTTGTAAAAGTGCCAGATAATTTAAAAGATAACCAAGGAAAAGAAGCCTTAAACCCTAACGGATTAATGCAACGCGCCATTAAAACCGTTAAAAATGTGTGCCCAGATATGTTGGTGATGACCGATGTGGCTTTAGATCCATATTCAGCCTACGGACACGATGGTATTATTGAAAACGGACAAATTATAAACGATGAAACCGCTGAGTTTTTAGCAGAAATGAGTGTTTCGCATGCTACCGCTGGAGCCGATTTTGTGGCACCAAGCGACATGATGGACGGTCGTATTCTTAGCATTCGCGAAGCTCTAGAAGATGAAGGTTTTATTAATACAGGTATTATGAGCTATTCTGCAAAATATGCCTCGGCTTTTTACGGACCTTTTCGCGATGCTTTAGATTCAGCTCCTGTTGATTTAGTAGATATTCCGAAGGATAAAAAAACCTACCAAATGGATTTTGGTAACCGTTTTGAAGCCATTCGTGAAACCGAAATGGATATTGACGAAGGTGCCGATATCGTAATGGTAAAACCAGGTCTTTCTTATTTGGATGTTTTAAGAGACATTAAAAACGAGGTCGATGTTCCTGTAGCTGTATATCAAGTTTCTGGCGAATACGCCATGATAAAAGCTGCTGCCGAAAAAGGTTGGCTAAACCACGACCAAGTGATGATGGAAACTACCATGGCATTTAAACGTGCTGGTGCAGATATTATAGCTAGTTACTTCGCAAAAGATGTAATTAAATTAATTTCGTAGCTTTTATTTTCCTTTCGTCTAATAGTAAACAGTTTTATATGAAATAAAAGTAATTATATGTATAATTGTGTCACTTAACTTACAACCGTTATGCACAAACATCTACTTGTTTTTATTTTTTGTTTAAGTATAAATTTAACTTTTGCACAATTAGAAGCTTATGAAATTGATGGAGAGGGTTGGGCTAAAGGCAATTTAGTTGAAATTGGTATTAATGCCAAAGGCGTTTATGGGGCAATGGCTTCAAATAAGCCTGCCACTTTTCATAATAATAGGGAAGTAGGGAATAATCTTTTCGGTTTTATTGCAAACCCCCTAAATGATGGATGGATAGATTATGATGGTGATTTTTTCTCACCTGGCGACCCAGAAGAAGGCTTTTGTATTCAAATTGATGGTATTAATTACAACAATAATAATGGTATTTTATCATCTGGTATCCCAGGATCAGTAACAAGTGTAAACGTTATTTCATCAGATTGTTACGAGGATATTGCTCAAATATCTTGGGAAGGAAATGTTAATGGTTTAAACATAAAAAGGTATTACAGTATTACCCAGGATGGTCTTTTTATACAAATGACGACATTTATAAAAAACCTTTCTGACGTCGCAAAAAACAATGTCTATTTTATGCATAATGTCGATCCAGACAATAATGTAACTTTAAGTAATAGATATGAAACAGACATGGAAATTATATCTCAAGCAAGTTCTATTACAGACCAGACTTGTTTAGTGACAGCGTCTCAGGATCCAATTGGCATTCCTGCAGATATGGACGGATCTAATGTTAGTTTATATGCTAATGATGAAAAAGCTAGAGTTTCTTTTGGTGGTTTTAATAACAGATCTGCAAGTGCAATTTGGAATGGATCCGGATTTACAAATACTGAAGGCGCAACCAGTTTAAATGTTGATGAAGCCATCTCAATTGCATTTAATTTAGGGACTATACAAGCAAAAGAATCTATTAGATTTACCTATTATTATATTCTAGAAGAAGTTGACGAAACATTTATACCTTTTATTGTAAATGCCATACAAGAAAACCCAAGTGTATGTAATGGACAAGATGGTAAACTTATATTTTCAGGTTTAACAGAAGGTGAATCTTACGGAATAAGTTATGTTGACAATAGTGTTTTAGTACCCGAAGTAACATATGTAGCAGATAGTGAAGGTATTATTGAAATAACTGATTTAGATGCAGGATTATATACCAATGTTTCAATTAGTTCTTTAGGTTGTGATACTACTATTGATACAGATTTTGAATTAGCAGACCCAGAAGTTCCAAATTATACAATAAGCAAAAGAGATTATTCAGATTGTGTTATCCCTGAAGGGCAATTAACATTCTCTGGTTTAACACCTTTAACAAGTTATTCAATAGAATTTAAACATGATGATGTGCTTGTTGGACCTGAAAATTTTATGGCTGATAATAGGGGTAATATTATTTTTAACAATTTAGTTAAAGGTATATATACAGACTTTGTTTTTGAACAATATGAATGTATTACAGAAAGCAATGAAATTATTGAAATTATAGGGCCAGAAACTCCAACTTCATACCAAATACCTCATCAATTTTACTGTGATGAAGATTATGATTACTTAACAACAATCGATTTAACACCTTTAAGTAGTATTGCCATAGGTACTGATAACCCTGATGATTTTTCAGTAACATTTCATGCATCTGCTGAAGATGCCCAAAATGGTATAAATCTTAATGCTACAAACTATGACACTTTGGGTGAAGAAACATTTAGTTTATTTGCTAAAAAAACAGAAATATTTTCTGGTTGCTATTCATATTTACCATTTACTATAACAATAAATACACCTCCTGTTTTTGAAATTGAAGATAATATAATCTGTCTAAATAGTGATGATACAGTAAACTCTGAGTATAATTTACCTATTATTAACACAGGTCTATCTGAAACAGATCATAGTTTTGAATGGTATTTTGAAGGCACTATAATTCCTGGAGAAAACGCCAGTAATTTAACAGCAACTACCCAAGGAAATTATTCTGTTAAAGCAACATTTAACGCTACAGGTTGTCATTTTACTAAAGAAGCTACTGTCTCACCATCAGGACCACCACAAGTATTAGATGTTGTTGTAACTTCTTTACCCTTTTCTAAAAACCATACTGTTCAAATTACAGCTACAGGTTTTGGTAATTATATTTACTCCGTAAATAATGGGCCTACACAAGAACTTGGGGAGTTTATGAACTTAAAACCTGGATATCATACTTTTCAAATTATTGACACAAAAGGATGTGGTGTCGTAAATATTGAAAAAACGATTATTGACTACATGAAGTTTTTTACTCCTAATAATGATGGTTATAATGACCATTGGCAAGTAATAGGAGTAGAAGCTTTAAATGAGCCAGAAATTTTTATTTATGATAGATACGGCAAAATGTTAAAGAATTTAGATCCAAAAAGCAAAGGTTGGGACGGTTTGCTTAATGGGAATCCTTTACCACAATCTGGTTATTGGTTTAAAGTTCTTTTTAGAGATGACAATGGAGTTCTTCGAGATTTTAAAGCACATTTTACATTAAAACGATAAACAGTATTTTCTCAATAAATTTAAAGAAAATAATATTCGTCTTACTTTACATTAGCTTTTATTGCAATAATTAGTATTTTTAGTTTTTTAAAAAACACTATGAGCGCATTACTATTTTGGGCAACCATTTCCATTTTCTTTTCATTTTTATGTTCCATCCTTGAGGCTGTTTTATTAAGCGTTACACCAACCTTTATAAATGTTAAAAAACAAGAAGGAAAGGACTATGCATTAACTTTAGAATCATTAAAGAAAGATGTAGACAAACCACTAATAGCGATACTTACGCTAAATACTATTGCACATACTTTAGGCGCAATGATGGTTGGTATTGAAGCTGAAGGTCTAGATTTCGATATTGAATTCTGGGGTATCAATACCGTTGGTGTTGTTTCGGCAATTATGACTTTTTTAATTCTTGTAGCTTCAGAAATTATTCCTAAAACCATCGGAGCTACTTATTGGAAAAAGTTGGCGAATTTCACCTCAAAAGCATTAACTGTGCTAATTTTTCCTTTAAAATGGACAGGCATTTTATGGTTATTACAATTAACTACAAAGTTAATTGGCGGTAAAGGTCATGGTAGTGTTTTAAGTAGAGAAGGCTTTATGGTAATGACCGATATGGCTCATGAAGAAGGTGTTTTTCATGAAAACGAAAGTAAAATTATTAAAAACCTTTTAACTTTTCGAGAAGTCTTTGCTAAAAACGTAATGACACCAAGAACGGTCATGTTAACCGAAAACGAAACTACTACGGTTGAAGATTTTTTTAACAGAAACTTAAACCTTCGTTTTTCCAGAATCCCAGTATTTTCAGAAACCGAAGACAACATTAAAGGTCTGGTTTTAAAAGATGAAATTTTTAAAGAAATGGCTTTAGGTAATGGTAACAAAAAATTAGCAGAACTTAAAAGAAATATTATTATTGTAAATCGAGATTTGGCAATCCCTACACTATTTGAAAAACTTGTAGAAACTAGAAACCATATGGCTTTAGTAGTTGATGAATATGGATCGGTAAGTGGGTTAGTAACCATGGAAGATGTTATAGAAACACTTTTAGGGTTAGAAATTATGGATGAGAGTGATAATGTTTCAGACCTACAACATTTAGCTAGAAAAAGCTGGGAATCACGCGCTAAAAAATTAGGTATTATTGAAGAAGATAAGTCTTCAGAATAACGTAATATTCATAATTAAAACAACATGAATGTTGCAATTAACCATTTAAAATAAAAGTATCAGATGGAAAGCTGCATCATTAAATCACCTTTAGGGTTTACTAAAATTATAGGAGATGAAGATGGAATTACATCTGTTACTGTATTGAATTCTGAAGAAAAAATTACTGATATTATACCAGTAGAATTAGAAGATTGCGTCATTCAATTAAATGAATATTTTGAAGGGACTCGTAAAATTTTCGATCTAAAATTGAATGCCCTAGGCACAGATTTTCAAAAAAAAGTCTGGAAACAACTAGAACAAATTCCATATGGAAAAACAATATCTTATCTTGAGCTCTCTAAACAATTGGGAGACGTTAAAGCTATTCGTGCAATAGCAAATGCTAATGGTAAAAACCCACTTTGGATTATTATACCATGCCATCGTGTTATTGGTAGCGATGGTAGTTTAACAGGTTATGCAGGTGGTTTACATAGAAAAAAATGGCTTTTAGAACATGAAAGCCCATTTAAACAACAATCGCTTTTTTAACATGTATAGAACTCTTACTAAAATAGCTGAAAAGGTTTTTACAGATGCGCAAATTTATAAATACGGCTTTAACTGGTCGCCTATGTACAGACGATCAACAGCAAAAATTATTGAGGTTTCTAACGATTTACATTGCGTTAAAATTAAAATTCCGTTAAGCTGGAAAAACAAAAACTTTGTGGGCTCTATATTTGGCGGCAGTATGCTATCGGCCACAGATCCTATTTACATGATTCAGCTTATTAAAATTCTTGGTGATGATTACGTGGTTTGGGATAAAGCAGCAACTATAAAATATAGACGACCAGGAACAGAAACTATATTTTGCGAATTCGTTTTTTCTCCGGCAGACATTGTAAATATCAAAAAGGACATAAAAGATAAAGGCGAAATTGATATTGTAAAAACACCAAATATTATAAACAAAAAAGGCGTTGTAATTGCCGAACTTTCTAAAACAATTTACATAGCAGACAAGGCATTTTATAAGAAAAAGCGTATGCAAAAATCCACTTCAAAATAATTTATTTTAAACTAAAAAATTAATTTCCTTATCTTTAGTTGCAACATTAAACTAATAAAATGAAATTTATAAAAAAGCTCCTTAAGTGGCTTATCTCGCTATTGGTAATTATAGTTATAGCATTATACATTTTCGATTACGAATATATACTTAGAGGCGTAAAAGTTGTCTATTTTACTGGTCATAAAACAGCGTTTATAGACGATTATCCATATTTTGAAAACGATACCATTAAAAAAGGCGACACGGTAGATGAATGGCCAATTCAC
Source organism: uncultured Algibacter sp. (assembly GCF_947495675.1). Lineage (GTDB taxonomy): Bacteria > Bacteroidota > Bacteroidia > Flavobacteriales > Flavobacteriaceae > Algibacter_B. The sequence continues at coordinate 122,135 of NZ_CANLZX010000012.1, forward strand.
ATTAATTATAACAGCGTACAACCAACCGAAAAACTTAGCAATGTAAATAAAGATTGGGGTACCATTGCCTATGTAATTATTAAAAACGATAGTATTTGGTTTGAAAAATATTACGATGACTTTAATGTTGCATCAAAAACCAATTCGTTTTCCATGGCTAAAAGTATAACCTCTGCCCTATTAGGTAAAGCCATTATGGATGGTTATATAAAAAACCTAGATCAACCTCTTAGCGATTTTTATCCACAATATAGTTATGCTAAAACAACTGTTGGCGATTTATCGTCTATGGCATCTGGTTTAGATTGGGTAGAGCATTACACAAGTCCTTTTTCAGTTACCGCTAGAGCAAATTACGATGACGATTTAGCCGAAACCATTTTAAATCAGAAAGTAGTAAAAACACCTGGAACAAATTTCGAATACCTAAGCGGAAGCACTCAGCTTTTAGGCATGGTATTAAAAAAAGCTACTGGTAAAACTTTATCTAATTATCTGTCTGAAAGCTTTTGGAAACCTATGGGAGCAGCAAACGATGCCTACTGGCAAGTAGACGATGAAGATAACCGATTAGCAAAAGCCTTTTGCTGTATAGCTAGTAACGCTAGAGATTTTGCCCGCTTTGGGAAATTGTACAAAGACGATGGAAAATGGAAGGGTAAACAACTATTAGATTCCACTTTTGTTAAAAAAAGTATTACACCGCGCTTTAAAGATAGCCCAGAATATGGTTATGGATGGTGGTTAAAAGATGTTGGTGATAAACATTTTTTTATGATGCGCGGGCATTTGGGACAATACGTAATTGTAGAGCCAAACGACAATGTAATAATTGTACGTTTAGGCCATAAAAAATCGCCAGACGAAGGAGTTGGTAAGTTTACAGAAGATATTAGTGTTTATATAGAAGAGGCTTATAAAATGCTTAATAAATGATTTCAAAACTTAATTTAGAAAACATTCTTTTTCTGGACATTGAAACCGTTCCAGAAACACAACATTTTTCAGATTTAGACGAAACAAAACAAGCACTTTGGGAACAAAAATCAAGATACCAAAGAAAGGAAGATTATACTGCCGAAGAATTTTATGAACGTGCTGGTATTTGGGCAGAATTTGGAAAAATAGTATGTATTTCGGTTGGTTACTTTACAAATCAAGGAGACAACAGAAAGTTTAGAGTTACCTCTTTTTATGGTGATGAAGTTAAAATTTTAAAAGATTTTAAAAACCTTCTTTTATCTCATTTTAGTCAAACCAAACATTTACTTTGTGCTCATAACGGGAAGGAATTCGACTTTCCATACATTGCTCGGCGCATGATAATTCATGGTATTGAATTACCTTACAAACTAAATCTTTTTGGAAAAAAACCATGGGAAGTACCTCATCTAGATACTTTAGAACTTTGGAAATTTGGTGATTACAAAACATACACTTCTTTAAAATTATTAACAAACGTATTAGGTATTCCTTCACCTAAGGATGACATTGATGGTAGCGAAGTATATCGAGTTTACTATGAAGAAAATGAAATAGATAGAATAATAATTTATTGTGAAAAAGACACCATAGCCGTAGCCCAAATATTTTTAAGATTAAGAGGTGATAAAATTTTAAACGATGATGAAATTATCCATATTTAAACTTCAATAAATAAAAAAGCCCAGACTGTAAATCTGGACTTTCTATTTTTGAGTTAGTCAATTTTTGATTTATTCTTTTATAAATCGTTTCATCATTTTTGTACCTTCATTTTCAACTTCAATATAATACATTCCTGCTTCTAAATTATCAACTATAACTGTATTAGAAGTTTTTCCAGTATTTACAATTTGCCCTAGTGTATTAACAATTTTATAAGAAATAATTCCTCCTTTCGAAGTTTTTATATTTAAAACATCTCCAACAGGGTTTGGGAATAATGTAAGTTCATTTATGCTATTTGCACTAACACTTAAAACATTTTGTTTTTCATTATTTTTAGCTGCTACGGCTGTAGTTAGAGTAATTTTATCTAAAGCAATATCTGCTTGCCAAGTACTTCCTGTAATTCTATTGAATCTTAATTGAACACTATTTCCGGTATATCCTGATAAATCTACACTAGCTGATAACCAAGTATTTCCTTTATTACCTGTTTCACTCCATATAGGAGTCCAACTTATACCGTTATCATTACTTGCTTCTAATGCAATGGATCCCATATCTGAAGCACCATACATGTGGTAATTGAAACTAAATATAGCTTGAGAAACCAAGTTTAAGTCATAACAAGGTGAATTAATAATAGCTTGCTTACTTGGATAACCCGTTCCGTTGCCCGAAGCTTCAACAAAAATATAATAACTTCCTTGAACAGCACTTGAAGGTCCTGTACTACTTGATGGTGTTCCATTAGCATCAATTGTCCAATCAATATCATCTGCATTTGATTGAGTCCAAGCCCCTAGGGTGTTTTCATATCCTTCTGCATATGGGTAATTAGTAATACCACTTACACAACTATTTATAACTATTTCTCCATCTATTAAACTAATATTATCAATAGCTATATCTGCTTGCCAAGTGCTACCAACAAACCTATTAAAACGCAACTGAATACCGCCACCTGTATAAGCAGATAAATCAATTACTGCTGTTTGCCAAGAATTCCCTTTATTACCAGTTTCATTCCAAATACTTGTCCATGTAAGCCCTTCGTCTTGAGTTATTTCTAAATCAATACTCCCCATATCTGCAGCTCCATACATATGGTAATTAAAACTAAATGTAGCTTCGGTTAATGTGCTTAAATCAAAACAAGGTGAGTTAAGAATAGCTCTTCTACTTGGATAATTTGGTGATGAAGCTTCTACAAAAATATAATAACTGCCTTCTACTGCACTAGAAGGCCCTGTATTACTTGAAGGTGTTCCAGATGCATCAACTGTCCAATCAATATCATCAGTTAATGTTTGAGTCCATGCTCCTAAAGTATTTTCAAACCCTTCAGTATAAGGAAATGAAGCAATTCCTCCAGAGCAACCAGAATTCGCTTCAGTTACAGTAATTGATCGGATAACTTCATTTGCTGGGTTACCAGAAGCATCACTTACGTTGTAAGATACAGTATATGTTCCTTCTAAATTTGTATTGACAATATCTCCACCTATTATAATACTTGCTGTAATATCGCCATCTAAATCGTCTGTTGCTGTGGCTCCTTGCTCAGAATAAGTGTCTCCTACGTTTAAATCT
>NZ_CANLZX010000013.1 GCF_947495675.1 uncultured Algibacter sp.
TTCAAAGGATAATTCTTTAAAAGACTTAAACGGTAAAAAAATAGCAACTTCGTACCCAGAAACTGTTAAAAAGTTTTTAAAGGAACAAAATATTGATGCCCAATTACACATCATTAACGGATCGGTAGAAATTGCACCAAACATTGGTTTAGCCGATGGTATTTGCGATATCGTTTCTAGTGGTAGTACTTTATTTAAAAATGGATTAAAAGAGATTGAAGTCTTATTAAAATCTGAAGCTGTATTGGCTGTTTCGCCGGTTTTAGACGATGAAAAACAAGCCATTTTAAATACCATTCAATTTAGAATACAGTCTGTTTTAAAAGGTAGAGATTCTAAATACGTTTTACTTAATGCACCTAATGATAAATTGGAAGACATTATTGCTTTATTACCTGGTATGAAGAGCCCAACAGTACTGCCATTAGCGCAAGAAGGCTGGAGTTCTGTACACTCGGTAATTCCTAAAAATGACTTTTGGAATATCATTGAGGGTTTAAAAGCAAATGGAGCACAAGGTATTTTAGTGTGTCCAATTGAAAAAATGGTGCTTTAATCGCTTATCATGAAAATTATAAATAATCCAAATAAAGAAAGTTGGTCGGATGTTTTAAAACGACCTACGCAAACAGTTGGTGATATAGAATCTATCGTTAACGAAATATTTAAAGATGTTTCTATTAACGGTGATAACGCGATAAAAACATATACCGAAAGATTTGATGGTATTCGTTTAGAAAATAATGTGGTTTCAGTTGCAGAAATTGAAAATGCCATTGCCAAAGTATCAGAAAACCTTAAAAATGCTATAATTAAGGCCAAAGGTAATATTGAAGCTTTCCATACCGCTCAAAAAACAGAAAAAGTAGCTATTGAAACTACTAAAGGTGTACAATGTTGGCAGGAAAAACGACCTATTCAAAAAGTAGGTTTGTATATCCCTGGCGGAACTGCGCCTTTGTTTTCAACCGTTTTAATGTTAGCGGTTCCTGCTCAAATTGCGGGTTGTAAAGAGATTGTGCTATGTTCGCCACCAAATAAAGCAGGCGAATTAGCGCCCGAAATTTTATTTGCTGCCAAACTTTGTGGCGTTACTAAAATTATAAAAGTAGGAGGTATTCAGGCCGTTGCTGGACTTACGTTTGGCACAGTAACTATTCCGCAGGTTTATAAAATTTTCGGACCAGGAAATCAATTTGTAACCGTTGCCAAACAATTAGCAACTAAACATGGTGTGGCTATCGATATGCCTGCAGGTCCAAGTGAATTACTAATTGTGGCCGACGAAACGGCTAATGCGTCTTACATCGCTTCAGACTTGTTAAGTCAAGCTGAGCATGGTGCAGATAGTCAAGTAATACTGGTGGCAACTTCTAAAACATTAATTGATAATGTTTCAGAGGAAGTTGAAAAACAATTAAATGTCCTTCCGCGTAAAGCAATTGCCGAAAAAGCCATAGCCAACTCAAAGTTGATTTATGTTGAAAACGATACTATTGCCCTCGAATTAATTAACGAATACGGTCCGGAGCATTTTATAATTTGTGCTAAAAATGAAGATTTGTATGTAGATGGTATAAGTAATGCAGGTTCCGTTTTTATTGGCGATTATACACCAGAAAGTGCTGGCGATTATGCCTCAGGAACCAACCATACATTACCAACTAATGGTTTTTCTAAGGCCTATTCTGGAGTAAATTTAGATAGCTTTTTAAAGAGCATGACGTTTCAAAAAATATCAAAAGAAGGCCTTTTAAATATTGGCGAAACTATTGAGTTAATGGCAGAAGCCGAAGGTTTACAGGCCCATAAAAATGCTGTAAGTATTCGTTTAAAAGATTTAAAATGACAAGGTTTAACATCCAAAATATAATTAGAGCGAACGTAAAAGCTATGAAAGCTTATAGTTCGGCGCGAGACGAATATGTTTCCGATGGTTCTAAAATGATTTTTTTAGATGCCAACGAAAATCCATTCGAGAATGGTGTAAATCGTTATCCCGATCCGCTACAACGTTCATTAAAATCTGTGTTATCAGAACAAAAAAATGTTCCAGAAAATCAAATTTTACTTGGTAATGGAAGCGATGAAGTTTTAGATTTATTGTTTAGAGCCTTTTGTGAGCCAAAGCAAGATAATATCATCACATTACCTCCAACTTACGGTATGTATACCGTGTTATCTAATTTAAACGAAGTTGAAGAGCGTAAAGTGGAGTTAAATGAAAATTTTCAACCAAATGTTGAAGCTATTCTAGACACCATAGATGAAAACTCAAAAATGCTTTTCATTTGTTCGCCTAATAACCCAACAGGAAACCTTATTGCTTCAGAGAAAATTAAAACATTACTTGAAAATTTTAATGGTTTAGTTGTTATTGATGAAGCCTATATCGATTTCTCAAATCAAGATAGTTGGGTTTCAGAATTAAGTAATTACCCGAATTTAATCGTAACTCAAACGCTATCAAAAGCTTATGGTTTGGCAGGAATTCGTTTAGGTCTGTGTTTCGCTTCCGCGGAAATTATTTCAGTTTTAAACAAAATCAAGCCGCCGTATAATGTTAATGAGTTAACTCAAAAACGAGCATTAGAGCGTATTTCGAACTTAGAAGCGGTAAAGGATGAAGTAAAATCGGTTTTAAAAGAACGCGATATATTAATTGAAGCTTTAAAAAACATCAATTTTGTAGAAACCATTTTTCCTACCGAAGCTAATTTTGTTTTGGTTAGGGTAGATGATGCTACTAAACGATACAACCAGTTAATAGCAAACGGTATTGTTATTAGAAACCGAACAACCCAACCACTTTGTAAAAACACATTACGTTTTACGGTTGGAACCGAAATTGAAAATAAAACATTAATTTCTGCTTTAAGGCAGTTAGCAATTAGCTAAAAGCATAAATATGAAAAAAGTACTTTTTATAGACCGAGATGGGACATTGGTTTTAGAGCCACCTGTTGATTATCAATTAGATAGTTTAGAGAAGCTAGAATATTATCCAAAAGTATTTCAATACATGGCTAAAATTGCCAATGAGTTGGATTATGAGTTGGTTATGGTTACAAATCAAGATGGTTTAGGTACCGATAGCTTTCCAGAAGATACATTTTGGCCTGCCCAAAACAAAATAATTGATGCCTTTGCTAAAGAAGGCGTAGTGTTTTCTGAAGTATTTATAGATAAAACGTTTCCTCATGAAAATGCAGAAACGCGTAAACCTAGAACAGGCCTATTAACTAAGTATTTTTCTGAAGACTATGACTTAGAAAATTCATTTGTTTTAGGAGATAGAATTACAGACATGGAATTGGCAATAAATCTGGGAGCAAAAGGTATTTATTTATCTGAAAACCCAGAATTAGGAGCCGATGAAATTGAAACTTCAAAACAAGACATTCAAGATTGTATTGCCTTAACAAGTACAGATTGGTCGGCTATATATGAGTTTTTAAAACTGGAAAGTCGTGTTGAAGAGATAACGCGTAACACCAATGAAACCAAGATTTATATAAAATTAAATTTAGATGGTTCTGGTAAAAATGATATTAATACAGGATTGTCTTTCTTTGATCATATGTTAGATCAAATTGGTCGCCATGGTGCCATGGATTTAACAGTAAAAGTTGATGGCGATTTAGAAGTTGACGAACATCATACTATAGAAGACACTATGATTGCTTTAGGCGAGTTATTTAATAAAGCTTTAGGTAATAAATTAGGTATTGAACGTTACGGATTTTGTTTACCAATGGACGATTGTTTAGCTCAAGTTGCTGTCGATTTTGGAGGTAGAAATTGGTTAGAATGGGATGCCGAATTTAAACGTGAAAAAATTGGTGATATGCCAACCGAAATGTTTTTCCATTTATTTAAGTCATTTACAGACGGGGCTAAATGTAATTTGAATGTAAAAGCAGAAGGTGTTAACGAACACCACAAAATAGAAGGTATTTTTAAGGCTTTTGCAAAAGCTATGAAAATGGCTGTAAAAAGAGACCCTAACAAAATGTTTTTACCATCAACTAAAGGAATGCTTTAATGAAATTAGTTATAATAAATTATGGCGCTGGAAATATAAAAAGTATTCAGTTTGCTTTTAAAAGACTGGGTGTAGACGCTATTTTATCTAATAATCCAGATGAAATTAAAGCCGCCGATAAAATAATTTTCCCTGGAGTTGGTGAGGCAAGTACTGCTATGAATATGCTTAAGGAAAGTGGGTTAGATAAATTAATTCCTACCTTAAAACAACCTGTTTTAGGAATTTGTTTAGGTATGCAATTATTGTGTAAACACACAGAAGAAGGCGACACTAAAGGTATTGGCATTTTTCAAACCAATGTAAAACGCTTCACAAACGAGGTAAAGGTGCCGCAAATGGGATGGAATGTTATTAAAGATTTAAAATCAGATTTGTTTAAAGGCATTAAAGAAAACGAATACATGTATTTAGTGCATAGTTATTATGCAGAGCATTGTAATGAAACTATTGCTAAAACAGATTATGGACTTAATTATGCTTCTGCTTTGCAACACGAAAACTTTTATGGTGTTCAGTTTCATCCAGAAAAGAGCGGCATTGAAGGCGCTAAAATATTAAAGAATTTTTTAGAATTATAATATGAGAATAATACCAGCCATTGACATTATAGACGGAAAATGTGTTCGCCTTACAAAAGGAGATTACGATACTAAAAAAATATATAACGAAAACCCTTTAGAGGTTGCCAAAATGTTTGAAGGGTCGGGCATTGAGTATTTACATTTAGTAGATTTAGATGGTGCAAAGGCCAAGCACATTGTTAATTATAAAGTGCTCGAACAAATAGCTTCAAAAACCAAGTTAAAAATTGATTTTGGTGGTGGTTTAAAAACTAACGAAGATTTACATATTGCTTTTAATTCTGGAGCTAGACAAATTACAGGAGGTAGTATTGCGGTTAAAGATGCTGAAACTTTTGAAGGTTGGATTTCTAAATACGGCGGAAACAAAATTATTTTAGGAGCCGATAGCGATGCAGGAAAAATTTCAATTAGTGGCTGGATGGAACAAAGTAAAGAAGATGTTATTCCGTTTATTAAAGGCTACCAAAAGAAAGGTATTCAATATGTTATTTGTACAGATATTTCAAAAGACGGTATGTTAGAAGGACCTTCATTTGATTTATATAAAGAAATTATTGAGGCTTGTAGCAATAGTAGTAGTGGGCAATCTGTAAAATTAATTGCTTCAGGTGGGATTTCTCATATCGATGAGTTACCTAAATTAATCGAGTTAGGATGCGAAGGCGTTATTATAGGAAAAGCGATTTACGAAAATAGAATTAAACTTCACCAACTAGAAAAATTTGTATAATGCTAACAAAGAGAATTATACCTTGTTTAGATATTAAAAACGGAAGAACCGTAAAAGGTGTTAATTTCGTTGATTTAAGAGACGCTGGAGACCCTGTTGAATTGGCTAAACAATATGCAAATCAAGGGGCAGACGAATTGGTGTTTCTAGATATTTCTGCTACTTTAGAAGGTCGCGGAACCACTTTAGACATGGTTTTACACGTAGCCGAACAAGTTAATATTCCGTTTACCGTTGGTGGTGGAATTTCTAGTGTAGAGCATGTTGATGCTTTATTACAATGTGGTGCAGATAAGGTGTCTATCAATTCTTCTGCTGTTAAAAGACCGGAATTGGTAAATGAATTATCAAATAAATTTGGAAGCCAATGTGTTGTTGTTGCTATTGATGCAAAACAAGTAGATGGCCAATGGAAAGTGCATTTAGCAGGTGGTAGTATTCCAACAGAAATCGATTTGTTTGAGTGGGCAAAAGAAGTTGAAGAACGTGGAGCAGGAGAGATTCTATTCACATCAATGGATCATGATGGTACTAAAAATGGATTTGCAAATGAAGCTTTAGCTAGATTATCTGAAGAATTAAACATTCCCATAATAGCCTCGGGTGGAGCTGGAAATGTACAACACTTTGTAGACACTTTTAAAGATGGAAAATCTGATGCAGCCTTGGCAGCAAGTGTGTTTCATTTTGGTGAAATTCCAATTCCAGAATTAAAAAAAGAATTAAAAAGTAATAATATAGAAGTACGATTATAAATCGCGCGTGATATGCTTAACTCGGTTTGGCATTTCAAAAATAAAAATAATCATGACCATAAAATACGACTCAAACGGATTAGTTCCAGCTATTATTCAAGATGCCACAACAAAAAATGTGTTAATGTTGGGCTATATGAATGCTGAATCTTACGAGAAAACTTTAGAAACTAAGAAGGTTACTTTTTTTAGTAGAAGTAAACAGCGCCTTTGGACTAAAGGTGAAGAAAGCGGTAATTTTTTAAACCTTGTAGATATAAAAAATGATTGTGATAACGATTCATTACTTATTCAAGTTAATCCAGTAGGACCAACATGCCATACCGGTACAGATACCTGTTGGAAAGAGGAAAACAATTCTAATTATGGTTTCTTTTCTACCTTAGAAAATGTTATTGCAGAGCGTGTAGCTAATAAGGATACCAAAAAATCATATGTGGCTAGTTTGTTTTCTAAAGGTATAAATAAAGTAGCTCAAAAAGTAGGCGAGGAGGCTGTTGAAACCGTTATTGAGGCTATGGATAATAACGATGAGTTATTTTTATATGAATCGGCAGATTTGTTGTTTCATTACCTAATGCTTTTACAAGCCAAGGGATTTACCCTAAAGGATATTGAGAAAGAATTAATAGGAAGACACAAATAAAACAATCTATTTATAAAAAGCATAAAAAAAGCATTAGATTTTACTAATGCTTTTTTATTTATACTGTTTTTTTTGACTATCCAAGCCAATTTTTAGTTTTAGACATTTTAGCAAACCATACAAATATAAATGCAAAAGCTACTATCATAATAGTCATAATCATATTTGATTCACAACCATTTATTAAGGTGTATCCCATTTGTACAATTACAGCTATTAATGATAATATCCATAATTTTACAGACCATGATTTTTTGAGTAATAATCCAATAGCTGCTATAGTTCCCGCGAAAACGGCAATAGCGAATGCTGCTGTAACCCATATTGGCATATTAGCTGCAATTTCTAGTTGTTCTTCGGTGTACATAGTCCGATAACTTTCAGTATTATACGCTTGTTGCAAATAAGCATTAACGCCCATGGCATTCCAAATAAGTGCAATAACGCTTACAATCCAAAACCAAATAGGTGGTTTACTAGTTAATGTGTTGGTCATAATTAATAGTATTTAATTGTTTTTAGTAATACAATGTATAATTTTTTTGTCACATTTAATAAATACCCTATTTTCAAATTCTATTTTTATTCAAAATGAAAAAATACTTTTACGTAATTAATATTCAATATTTAGGCTACCGTTTCCATGGTTGGCAAAAACAACCAAATGTAAAAACACTACATTTAATGGTTGATAGAACATTGAATTTTATCTTAGAAGGCAAATACTTTAAAAGCTTAAGCTCTGGTAGAACTGATGCTATGGTCTCGGCTGAAAGTGCATATTTTGAATTGTTTTTAAAAGAACCCATAGACGATCAAAAAGCTTTTCTCGAACTTTTTAACACAAATCTACCTCAAGATTTAAGAGCCTTATCTTTAAAAGAAGTAGATGCTGAATTTAATATTATAAATCATTCTAAAATTAAAGAATATTTATACCTCTTTACTTATGGTGAAAAATGCCATCCATTCTGCGCGCCAATAATGACCACTATTCTTGACGATTTAGATATTGAATTGATGAAAAAAGGTGCAAAACTTTTTGAAGGAGAAAATTATTTAAAATCTTATTGCTATAAACCAACAGATAATGGTATTTATACTAGAACCATTTTAACCTGCGAATTAATTGAAAACACTATTTATACGGCTAATTACTTTCCTAATCAATCTTATATATTAAGAGTTAGAGGTAAAGGGTTTATGCGAAATCAGATTCGGTTAATGATGGGGACGTTAATTGATTTGGGAAAAGGAAAATTATCTTTAAATGATATTGAAGACAGTTTATTGCCAGATAATTTTGTAAAAATGAATTACATTGCTCCAGCTTCGGGTCTCATTCTCAATAAAATAGAATTTGAATAGAAGTTGCGTTACACTACTTCAAAAATCTTCATATTAAATTAAAAATTGTTTTAATTTTCATTAAAACTTGCCATTATTATCAAATGAGCAAGAATTAATCGCATACGAACAAATCACTTCAATAGTCATATTTTAATTTAGCGGTGTGAGAGAATGGCATATACATTCACTCTTAAATTTAATATTAACCTAAAAAATAAAATTATGAATTATTTAAAAATGAATGAAGAAGAAGTATTACCTGTGGTTATGGAATTAAATATTTTATTAGCAGATTACCATGTGTATTATCAAAAATTAAGAAGTAACCATTGGAATATTGTAGGGAAAAACTTTTTTGATTTACATGAACAGTTTGAAGATTTGTACAATGATGCAAAAGTAAAAATAGATGAAATCGCAGAACGTATTTTAACTTTAAGATTTCACCCAATGAGTAAAATGAAAGATTATCTTAAAGCATCGTCAATTAATGAGGATAAACCAATTAAGTCTGATAAAGATATGGTTGAAGAAACATTAAATGATCATAAAATATTACTTGAGCAAATGGCTATAGTAATCGAAAAGGCCGATAAAATATCAGATGAAGGTACTATAGATTTAATAGGAGCATATATAAGAGAATTAGAAAAATCTAGTTGGATGCTTAATGCATGGTCTAAAAGTACCTCAGAAATATTTAAGCCTAATGTAGTTGAAGTTTAATACATCTTTTTTAATAAAAAATGATTTATAAACTTTTAAACTTTAAAAAAAATGGAAACTACAATAGGAACGGCATTTAATAATTTAATTGATAAACTACAGGGGTGGTTAAGTGCTATAATACAAAACATCCCTAATTTGGTATTGGCTTTATTAGTTATGGGGCTTTCATACTTTGCTGCTAAATATGTAAGTAAGATTGTTAGGAAATTATTAGCAAGACGTATAAGTCAAGAATCAATTACAAATATGATTTCTAAAATATCTGCAGTTTTAGTTGTGGCTACCGGATTGTTTCTTGCTTTAGGAATTTTAAATTTGGGTAAAATGCTCACCTCTTTACTAGCAGGTGCCGGTGTTGTAGGTTTAGCAATAGGTTTAGCATTGCAGGGTACACTCTCAAACACATTTGCTGGTATTGTTATTTCTTTCAGGAAAAGAATACAAATTGGTAATTGGGTTGAATCTAATGGGTTCTCTGGTGAAGTGATTGATGTAAACCTTAAAGAGTTTGTTATTAAAGAAGCAGATAATAACATTGTAGTTATACCTAACAGTATGGTGCTTGAAAACCCACTTAAAAACTATTCATTAACAACTAAAATGAGAGTGTTTTTAGAGTGTGGTGTTGGTTATGAATCCGACTTAGAAGAAGTAGAACGTTTAACAAAGGAAACAATCTATAACACCTTCGATCAAGTTAAAAAACCAGAAGATGTAGAATTTTATTTTACAGAATTTGGTGATAGCTCAATTAACTATTTATGTCGTTTTTGGATAGATGCAGATAGTATGCTTGAAAAATTAAGAGCAAAAACAACGGCTATTATCGAAATTAAAAAGGCGTACGATAAAGCAGGAATTAATATTCCTTTCCCAATTAGAACTTTACAGTTTGACAATAAACTGTCATTAAACAAGCTTGTTTTTAACAAAGAGTTTTCTAATAATTAATTTACATATTAAAGTAAAACGAATAGCTATACCATAAAAGTTTTTAGCATTAAATTGTTCTAATTAATATGAATATTTATTAATGTTAAACGGATTTTGTAAAGGTAAATTTTTACTTTAATAAGCAGGTGTAAGTAATTGATATTTAATAATTTAAAAAATAGATAATGAAAAAATACATAGTAATAATAACCTTGTTGATTTCAATTTCTTTTATAAGTTGTAGAGATGAAAATAAAACGGCTGAAGATAAATTGGAAACAGCAATTGAAGAAGTAAAAGAAGATTTAAAAGCAAATTCAGAAACATTATCTGATGATGTTGAAGACGCTATTGAGGATGTTGAAGATGAAATCAATGAAATAAAAGAAGAAGCTAAATAAACCCAAAAAATAGCTTTAAAATTAATTTATAAATAAAAAAAAATATAAAAATGAAACATATAGCATATATTATTGTACTACTAATTTGTGGTACAACAATGGCTCAAGAGAAGCCAACAGAATTAAAAGAAGAAACGGAAGTTAAAACAGTAACATATAAAGATGGTGATACAACTAAAGAGAAAAAAGTTAAAGTTGTAACAAGAGAAACATCAAATGTAAATTTAGATAAAAATGATGCAGATAAAATAAATCAAAATCGTATTTCGGCAACTAAAAAGATTGAAAAAATGATAATGATTGATGATGATGCAGATACTGAATATGACTTTTTAACAAAGGAAACCTATTTTTTAAATAGTGATAAAAATTACAAGTTCACACCAAATGATATTGGATTTGATATGGCTTTTGATAATGAGAATAACAAATTTGTTACCATAGGGAAAGCCTGGAGTACTCAAAATACTGGAAGTTATATAATAAAGGGAGAGATTTACAACGGTATTGGTTATTTTAATAAAGAAGGTAACTTTATTATTGAATACTATGATGAAGATTCAAAAAAGCTAAAAAGCATTATTTTTAAAGAGAATAAAGACAATTTAAATTTATAAATCATTTTTAAGATAATACAAAAAGTCCCGATACATTCGGGACTTTTTGTATTTTCGAATTTCAATACCATATAATTATGAGCGTTTCTGTACAAAAATCTGTTTTTCAATTTTTTAAAAAACTAGAAAAAAATAATAACCGAGATTGGTTTAACGAAAACAAACCAGAATTTAAAGCCATAGAGGCAGAAGCAAAAGCGTTTTATAATTCAATTTTAAAAAACCTTAACGAGCATGATGATATCGATAAACTAAAAATATTTAGAATATACAGAGATGTTCGTTTTTCCAAAAACAAATTACCTTACAAAACCCATTTTGGAGGTTCGTTTCATAGAACAAAACCAAGACTAAGAGGTGGTTATTATCTACATATTCAGCCTAACAACGAAAGTTTTATTGCTACAGGCTTTTGGCAACCAGAATCAGCCGATTTGATGCGTATTAGAAAAGAATTTGAAATGGACGACTCTGAAATTAGAGCTATTCTTGCAGATAAAAAATTTAATACTATTTGGGGTGATTCTTTTATTGGTGATGAAGTAAAATCTGCTCCACGAGGTTTTAATAAAGACCATAAAGCCATTGATTTAATTAAGAAAAAACAATATATTTTTACTAAAAAATATTCTGACAAAGAAGTTTTAGATCCTAGTTTTATAAATGAAGTAGATCTCGCCTTTAAGGCAATACGACCATTTTTTGATTACATGAGCGATGTATTAACTACAGATTTAAATGGAGTTTCATTAATAGATTAATTATACCGCAGTTAGTAATTCTGGATTTTTAAAAACTTGTATATGGCTTAATAACCGCTCCTTAACAAGGTTCATCATTCGTTTGTTTAAAGCCGAAGAGTTTTTAATATAAATATTATATTCTTCAACAGTAAAATGACCTATAATCATACCTTTCATAGAGTTGCGCAATTTCATATCTTTTTGAATAGCATTTTCTATGTAAATAATACGTTTATCTAAAGAAAAATCATAAAAAACAGATTTGTGCTTTGTTATGTAATTTCTAAAAACTTCAATTAATAAATCGTTTTGAAATTTAATAATAGGGCGTAATACTAAATTCTGAAAACGCTCGTCACTACTCATATTATCATTTACGGTTGCTTTTAAAATTTCTGGGCGAATGTTTTTTAGGGTGAATTGTCTAGTGTCCATTAATGTAGATTTTTAATAAAATTATTGATAATGAAGGTATCATTAAAGAAATCTGTTTTTAATTGTTAACGAGGTTATCAACATTTAAGAATTTTATATCTTTATTCTACATAAATAACAGATAAATAAACACCTGAAAATTATGAGATTTCACACAAGAAAATGGATAAAACCAGAAGACTTAAATGCTAATGGGACTTTGTTTGGTGGCCGATTACTAGAATGGATTGATGAAGAAGCAGCATTGTATAGTATTGTTCAATTAGAAAATCAAAAAGTAGTTACAAAATATATTAGTGAAATAGATTTTAAGGCATCTGCAAAACAGGGTGATGTTATTGAAATTGGAATTAAGCCTATTAAATTTGGAAAAGCATCTTTAACCTTAAGTTGCGAAGTTAGAAATATGATGACAAGAGAAACAATCATAACTATTTCTAATATTGTCATGGTAAATATTGGGCCAGATGGCAAAGTTTTGCCACACGGAAAAACAAGAGTTGAATATGTAAAAGACAGATTGTAACTTTTTAGCGTAACTCTTCTTTAAAAATTGTAATCAATTTTTTGTTTTCATTGCATAAAATGCAAAGAATTATACTTCCATTATATATTTTATAAAAATAAAATAACAATGTGGTCTAAAGTTTCGATTATATGTAATAAAAATTAACTTTGTATTCCTTTTTAAAAATTTAAATTATTTATGAGCAAATCATTGTTTGACAAAGTATGGGATTCGCATGTGGTGCGAAAGATTGAAGATGGACCAGACGTATTATATATAGACCGTCATTTAATACACGAAGTTACTAGTCCAGTAGCTTTTGTTGGATTGGAGAGTAGAGGGTTAAGTGTTTTATATCCAGAGCGTACTTTCGCTGTTGCCGATCATAATACACCAACTATTAATCAACATTTACCAGTACAAGATCCATTATCTGCTAATCAATTAAAAACTTTAGAAGATAATGCTAATAAGTATGGTATTAGCCATTGGGGTTTAGGTCATGAAAATAATGGTATTGTTCACGTAGTAGGACCAGAAAACGGTATTACAGTTCCTGGTGCTACGATAGTTTGTGGAGATTCACATACATCAACGCATGGTGCTTTTGGCGCTATTGCTTTTGGTATTGGTACATCGGAAGTTGAAATGGTATTAACTACCCAATGTATTATGCAGCCAAAACCTAAGAAAATGCGTATTAGTGTAAATGGCTCTTTAAATAAAGGAGTTACTCCTAAAGATGTTGGGTTATATATTATATCAAAACTTACTACTTCTGGTGCAACAGGATATTTTGTTGAATACGCTGGTGATGTTTTTGAAAACATGAGTATGGAAGGCCGAATGACTGTTTGTAACTTATCTATTGAGATGGGTGCACGTGGTGGTATGGTAGCTCCAGATGAGAAAACATTTGATTATATTAAAGGGCGTCCAAAAACACCTAAAGGTGCAGATTGGGATACCGCTATGGAATATTGGAAAACATTAAAAACAGATGACGATGCTGTTTTTGATAAAGAAATAACTTTTGATGCTAGTGATATTGAGCCTATGATTACATATGGTACAAATCCAGGTATGGGTATGGGTATTTCAAATAACATTCCAACTGCTGAATCTGTTGAAGGTGGAAAAGCAACTTATGATAAGTCTTTAGCTTATATGGGTTACGCTGAAAATGAGCAAATGATTGGTAAGAAAATCGATTATGTGTTTATTGGAAGTTGTACAAACGGGCGTATTGAAGATTTTAGAGCATTTGCTTCTATTGTTAAAGGTAGAAAGAAAGCTGATAATGTAACAGCTTGGTTAGTTCCTGGTTCGCATGTTGTTGAAGCTAAAATAAAAGAAGAAGGATTGCTTGATATTTTTGAAGAAGCTGGTTTTGTTTTAAGAGAGCCTGGTTGTTCTGCGTGTTTAGCAATGAATGATGATAAAGTACCTGCTGGAAAATATGCAGTTAGTACATCAAACAGAAACTTTGAAGGTCGTCAAGGACCAGGATCAAGAACTTTATTGGCTAGTCCATTAGTAGCTGCTGCTGCTGCGGTAACTGGTGTAGTAACAGATCCAAGAGAATTACTTTAATAATTTAGAATACAAGAAAATGGCTTACGATAAATTTACAACGCTAACAAGTACTGCAGTTCCATTGCCAATTGAGAATGTAGATACCGATCAAATTATACCAGCACGTTTTTTAAAAGCTACAAAACGAGAAGGTTTTGGAGATAACTTATTTCGTGATTGGAGATATAATGGTGATAATACACCAAAACAAGATTTTGTTTTAAACAATCCTATTTATAAAGGAAAAATATTAGTAGGAGGTAAGAACTTTGGTTCAGGATCTTCTAGAGAGCATGCTGCTTGGGCGGTTTACGATTATGGTTTCCGTTGTGTAGTTTCTAGTTTTTTTGCAGATATTTTTAAAAATAACTGTTTAAATATTGGTGTGTTACCAGTACAAATTAGCCCAGAATTTTCTAATGAAATTTTTGAAGCTATTTATGCAGATCCTAACACAGAATTAGAAATTAATTTAGAAGCACAAACTATTACATTATTAGCAACAGGTTCTAAAGAATCGTTTGATATTAATGGATATAAAAAAGGAAACATGCTAAATGGTTTTGATGATATAGACTATTTGCAAAGCATGAAAAGTGAGATTGAAACATTTACTGAATCTCGCCCGTTTTAAACCATGAGTGTTAAGCACATAGAAATAATGGATACGACATTGCGCGATGGTGAACAAACCTCGACAGTGTCGTTTTCTGCTTCAGAGAAACTAACAATTGCCAAACTTTTACTTGAAGAATTAAAGGTAGATCGTATAGAAATAGCTTCTGCACGTGTCTCTGAAGGTGAACTTCAAGCAGTAAAAGATATTACAGATTGGGCTTCTAAAAACAACTATTTACAAGCTGTTGAAGTTTTAACTTTTGTTGATAATGGTGTGTCTATTAATTGGATGATTGAAGCTGGTGCTAAGGTTCAAAATTTGCTTACAAAAGGTTCATTAAATCATTTAACTCATCAGCTTAAAAAAACTCCTAATCAGCATTTTAAAGAAATAAAAGAAAATATTGATTTTGCAACAAAACATGGTATTGAAACTAATGTTTATTTGGAAGATTGGAGCAATGGTATGCGTAACTCTAAAGCTTACGTTTATGAGTTTTTAGAGTTTTTAAAAACCCAAAAAGTGTCAAGAATAATGCTACCAGATACTTTGGGTGTTTTAACTTTTAAAGAATCTTACGATTTTATAAAAGAAATAAAAGATACTTATCCAGAGTTGCATTTTGATTTTCATGCGCACAATGATTACGACTTAGGTGTATGTAACGCTATGGAAGGATTAAGAGCAGGAGCAGATGGTTTACATTTAACCGTAAATGGCATGGGCGAACGTGCAGGAAACGCACCAATGTCTAGTACTATTGCTGTTATAAATGATTTTATGCCAAATATAAAAATTGGTGTAAATGAAAAAATGTTATACACCGTTAGTAAGTTAGTAGAAAACTTTTCTGGTGTAATGATTCCTGCTAACAAACCTATTATTGGAGCTAATGTATTTACACAAACTGCTGGCATTCATGCAGATGGTGATAATAAAAACAATTTATATTTTAGCGATTTAATGCCCGAACGTTTTGGTAGAACACGCCAATACGCTTTAGGGAAATCGTCTGGAAAAGCTAATATTCAAAAAAACCTGCAACAATTAGGTCTTCAGCTTAATGATGATGACTTAAAGAAGGTTACGCAACGTATTATTGAATTAGGCGATAAAAAACAAGTGGTTACTAAAGAGGATTTACCTTATATAATTTCTGATGTTTTAGATAGAACATACGAAGAGAAAGTAACTGTAAACTCTTATGTGTTAACACACTCTAAGGGTTTAAAACCTTCAACAACCGTTTCTATTACTATTGAAGATGAAACTTTTGAAGAGCATGCGCAAGGCGATGGTCAGTTTGATGCTTTTATGAATGCTTTAAAAAATGTTTTTAAAAGAAAACAAGTGGTATTACCTAAATTGATTGATTATGCGGTAAGAATACCTCCTGGAAGTAACTCTGATGCTTTGTGTGAAACGATTATTACTTGGAAGAATAGTGATAAAGAGTTTAAAACACGTGGTTTAGATAGTGACCAAACGGTATCGGCAATTAAGGCTACAGAAAAGATGCTTAATATAATTGTAAGCTAATTAGTAATTGTATGCCCGCGTTAGGGATTGCAATGGAAAGCCCACAGCGACGAAGGAGCGAGGACTTGAAAAGTAAAGCCCGACCCTTGTGGTAACGCCCAAATAAAAAAATTATTAAAAGATTAAATTAAATAGAATGAAATTAAATATTGCGCTTTTAGCCGGAGACGGTATAGGACCAGAAGTTATAGATCAAGCTGTAAAAGTAAGTGATGCTGTGGCTGGAAAATTTGGACATGAAATTACTTGGAAACCAGCTTTAACAGGAGCTGCGGCAATTGATGCTGTTGGAGAACCTTACCCAGATGAAACGCACGAGATTTGTAAAAACTCTGATGCTGTATTGTTTGGTGCTATTGGACACCCGCGTTTTGATAATGACCCTTCTGCAAAGGTACGCCCAGAGCAAGGTTTATTAAAAATGCGTAAGGCTTTAGGTTTATTTGCTAATGTTAGACCAACGTTTACATTTCCGTCGTTATTAGATAAATCACCTTTAAAAAAAGAGCGTATTGAAGGTACCGATTTAGTGTTTTTACGTGAACTTACTGGAGGTATTTACTTTGGTGAGAAGGGTAGAAGAGATGGTGGTGAAACGGCTTTTGATAATTGTGTTTATACACGTGCAGAAGTACAACGTTTGGCTAAAAAAGGTTTTGAATTAGCAATGACTAGAGGTAAAAAACTATGTTGTGTTGATAAAGCTAACGTTTTAGAAACTTCAAGATTGTGGAGAGAAACGGTACAAGCAATGGAAAAAGATTATCCTGAGGTTGAAGTAAGTTATGAGTTTGTTGATGCAGTTGCTATGCGTTTAGTACAATGGCCTAATAGCTACGATGTATTAATTACTGAAAACTTATTTGGTGATATTTTAACCGATGAGGCTTCTGTAATTTCTGGATCTATGGGATTAATGCCATCGGCATCTTTAGGATCGGATATTGGTTTATTTGAACCTATTCACGGATCTTACCCACAAGCAACAGGATTAAATATTGCAAACCCAATGGCTACGGTTTTATCAGCTGCAATGATGTTTGAAAACTTTGGTTTACAAGCAGAAGGTAAAGCTATTAGGGATGCTGTAAATAGCGCTTTAGAGCAAGGTATTGTTACTGAAGATTTAGCCGATGGCGGAAAAGCTTACGGTACTAAAGAAGTTGGAGACTGGCTTGCTGCAAATATCTAAATCTTAGAAAAAATAATATTTTTAAAACCTGATGTAAAAAACATCAGGTTTTTTTATACAATATTATTTAAATCTTTTTCTACACAAATAATTTTAAGTTTAATAGATGTTACTCCTGCAAACGCAAGGAGTTATTTTTATCTTAAGCAACGTTTTTAGGATTGATGCTAATATTTAGTGTTTTTAATTCTAAAAGAAGATAATTTAGTAGATTTTGGGGTAATATAGAAGAAGTATTTGTAACGAATAAGGTGTAAATTGTTCAATAATTAATTCTAAAAATTTAAATATGATGAAAAAATTACTCAAAAATTCTTTAACCGTTATAGCTTTATTTGCTGCTTCCATTGGATTTTCTCAAACAGTTTCTAATATTACTTTAGTTTCTAATGGAAGTTCAGGTACTGTAACCACTTCAGATCCTGCAGGTGGATCAACTATTCAAGTTGAAGCGGGAGGTACATTAGAAGTGACATTTACTGTATCTACTGTACCTGCAAATATGGAGCCTGTAGAAAGAACATTTTCTGTTGTAAAATATACAACAGCATCTTCTAACGTTTTTAATGCAGATAACAGTAATCAGTTTACGTATGCTACTGACACTTATTCTGAAACTTTTACACGTACTTTTAATTTACCTGCAGAGGGTAATGCATGGCCAGGGAATTCGGGAACAAATGTTATAATTGGAGAAACTCATAAACTTATCCTAAACGGAAAAAGATGGAATACTCCAACTTCGAGCCAATGGGGAACTTCAACTGATATTTTTCTTGAGATAGTTTCACCAGCAACTCTTTCTACAAATGCGGTTGAAAAAAATAAGCCAAGATTATACGTTTCTCATGGGCAATTAAATGTTAATAAGGCTGCTGATTACAAAATCTACAGTATTACTGGTGCACTTGTTGCAGAAGGTAAGGCTTCAAAAATTATTGATATTAACTATTTGTCTTCAGGATTATACATTTACAGAACTTTACAAGGTACTGCTAAGTTTGTTAAATAATACTTAATACTATTTCAGTTTAAAAGAACCTGTTGAAAAACAGGTTCTTTTTTTTTCTTGTTAATTTTGTAGCTTTATAGTTGAAGGTAGTTCAAATATTTCCAAATCAAAATAGGGTAGAGCTGCAATTAAATGATCGAATATATCTGATATAATATACTCGTAATTCTCCCAACGTTTATCGCTACTAAAGGCATAAATTTCTAGAGGAATACCTTGTGTTGTTGGTGCTAATTGGCGCGCCATTATCATCATATCTTTATTAATAGCCGAATTGTTTTTTAAGTACATATCTATATATTTTCTAAATACCCCAAGATTTGTCAAATTTCTACCATTTAGTAAAAGTGATTTATCTATGTTATTTGAAGTGTTATAGGCCGAGATTTTAGCTTCAGCAGAATCTAGATAAGGCTTAATAAGTTTAATACCTCTAAGTTTGTCAATGTCTGAAGCTGTTAAGAATTTCACGCCTTCTTGTTTTAAATACAAAGCGCGTTTAATGCGTCTGCCATTAGAATTCGTCATACCACGCCAGTTTTTAAACGAATCTGATATTAAGGCATAGGTAGGAATGGTTGTTATGGTTTTATCGAAATTCTGGACTTTTACAGTAGCTAAAGATATTTCGGTAACATCGCCATCGGCTCCATATTTTTCAAAGGTTATCCAATCGCCAATACGTACCATGTCGTTTATAGAGACTTGGATACTGGCCACAAAACCCATAATCGTATCTTTAAAAACTAAAATAATAACAGCAGAGATAGTACCAAGGCCTGTAACGAATGTCCAGAACGGAATGCCAGTAATAATAGCTATGGCCGACATAAAACCAGCTAACCACGCAAAAATCATGAATACTTGTATGTAGCTAGATATGGGTTTGTCTTTAAAACGAGGAAGTGTTTTTAAGTAATCTTTAAGTGTATTTAATAAACTTCTAACCACCCAAAGGGTAAGCACAATAGCAAAAACAATAAGCCCTTTTTCTATTATGTTTTCAAAATTATAAAAATCTGAAAAGACATCTGGAACAAACTCTATAGCGATAAGCAACGGAATGATGTGTGCAACATTTCTAGGTACTTTATTGGCTACTAATAAGTCATCAAAATTAGTTTTAGTTCGTTCTGCAAATTGAGAAAACGCACCAATTAATAGTTTTCTGATGATTAAATCTACAATAACAATAACAATCAATAAACCAATTAGTAATATTAACATGTTAAGATATTCGGCAGTTTGTTCAGAAATCCCTGATTCTATGAGTTTATTTAAAACCCAATGTTTAATGCTTGATGCATTATCAGAAATGGTTTCATCAATATTTTCGACTTGAATCATTTCGCTAGATTTAAATATTTTCTATCTATATAAAAGGTCCCAAAAGGAATAATTGATGCTAAAAGTACAATTGCAAACTGTTTGTTAGTCCAAGAAAACTGTTTTTTAAATACTATTGCAAGTGCCACATAAGCCACAAATAATATACCATGAGGCATCCCTAACATTTTAACGTATTGCGGGTCGTTTAATACGTATTTTATTGGTGTTGCTATAAACAATAAGAGGATATATGAAATACCTTCTAAAAGCGCTACAATTCTAAATATATTTAATGATGAAAACATACTGATTTATTTTTTTTGCAAAAGTACTTCACAATCAAATAACAACAGTAAGATTTAAGAATTATTTATAAGACATTAAAAATAATAAGTCCGTAAATAGCAAAACGCAAAAATCTTAAAGCTCCATAAAGCATCACGTTTTTAAAAGGAAACTCAATAATACCTGCAGCTATACAAGCAATTGAAAAGGGTAGTGGTAACACCGCACCAACCATAATTAAAAAGCCACCCCATTTTTTAGAGTTTTTAAGTTGCTTTTCCATTTTAGTTTCTAAGTAGTTATGTACCGATGGCATTTTGGTAATAGAGCGTCCCATCCAATAAGACAATAAACCACCACCATAAGATAAAACTGCTAAAAGTCCTAAATAAAACCAAGGACTTAACATTTTACCAGCCCAGGCTATAAATATTTCTGGTGGTACAAGACCTAAAAGCGTTTCGGATACAAAAAAGAAACTTAACACACCGTAAGATGGTAGTATTTCAGTTAATCTAATTAAAGCCTCATTAATGCTAAAAAAGTGATTAACAGTATACACAGCTATTATAATACCAATAATATACGGCAATGCTTTTTTAACAGCTTGCCATACAAATGTATAGAATCCAGTATAGGAATAATATTGATGTAAAAGCTGCAAACGAGTTTTTGCAGTTTTTTGCTTAGACTTTTGTTTCATTCTTTCTTGACAGATAAAGGGATTGCAAATATAATAGGAAAAAAAGTAGAAATAATAATTTTAAGCCATATTTAACAACCTTCATAATTTAAAAACTTGCCGTCTTGGGGTTGTAAATGACTAAAGTCATATTTTTTAAAACTTAAATTAACTAGTTTTAGAATCAACATTAAATCCCTTAAACATGAAAATATTTGATGAAAAGCATATTAAAAATATTGTACTGGTAGGCGCACATCATAGCGGAAAAACAACTTTATCAGAAACCATGATATTTGAGGCTGGTTTAATTAATAGGCGAGGAACTGTAGAGAATCATAATACTGTTTCAGATTATCATGAAATCGAACACGAAAGACACGCATCTATATTCGCCACTCCTTTACATACAGAGTGGCGTAATTATAAAATAAATATAACAGATACTCCAGGTTTAGATGATTTTATTGGCGAAATTATTTCGTCTATAAGTGTTGCAGATACTGTTGTAACGGTAGTAAATGGCAGGCATGGCGTAGAAGTAGGTACCGAAATTATTTGGAATTATATTGATAAATACAGGAAAGCTTCCTTATTTGTAATTAATCAAATAGATCATCCTAATTTAAAGTTTGAAGAAAGTTATAAAAGCATTAATGAATTAGTAGGTAATCATGCCGTAAAAATTCAATTTCCTATTAAAATTGATGGCTCACAAGGTATTATAGATGTTTTAAAAATGAAACTCTATAAATTTAAGCCAGAAGGCGGAAAACCAGAAAAATTAAGTATCCCAGAGGCCTATATAGATCTAGCAAACAAACTGCATAATGAGTTGGTTGAAAAAGCAGCTGAAAACGATGATGAATTATTAGAACTGTTTTTTGAAAAAGGCACACTTAATGAAGATGAATTGCGACAAGGCATTAAAGCAGGTATGTTAAAACATGAATTATTTCCTGTTTTTTGTGTTTCTGCTTTAAACGATATGGGAACGGGCCGGTTAATGGGCTTTATAGATAATGTGGCTCCAGCTGCATCAGAATTGAATGAAGAACAGAGTGTAGAAGGCGAGACCTTAAATCGGGATAAAAATGCACCAACAGCACTTTTTGTTTTTAAAACCATATACCAACCTAATTTGGGGCAGATTACCTTTTTTAAGGTGAAATCTGGTGAAGTTAGCCTTAACGATAAATTGGTTAATCCTAGAAATAATGAAACCGAAGCTTTAAACCAATTATTTATAATGGATGGTAAAGCGCGGCATCCGGTAACTAAATTAACAGTAGGAGATATAGGCGCTACATTAAAATTAAAGTTTACAGATACAAACGATACATTACGATCTGAAAATACTAATACAACCATAAAACCAATACTTTATCCAAAACCAAGAATTAAAAAAAGTGTAACAGCTACTGAAAAAAAGAATGAGGAAAAATTAATTGATGCGCTTAAAAAAATTCATAGTCAAGATTTAACGGCTGTTTTAGAGTATTCCAACGAATCAAAACAACAATTATTAGGCTGTCAAGGTGAATTGCATTTAGCAACAATTGATTGGACTTTAAAGAATGTTTATGGTATTGAAGCTAAATTCAAAAAACCAAAAATAATTTATAGAGAAACCATACAAAGGCCATCTACTGCTAATTATAAGCATAAAAAACAATCTGGCGGCTCTGGACAATTTGCAGAAGTACACATGAAAATTGAACCTTGGATTAACAATATACCTGAGCCAGAAGGCTTTAGTTTAAGAGGCAAAGAGGAAGTTGATTTACCTTGGGGAGGCAAATTAGTATTTTATAATTGTATTGTTGGAGGTGTTATAGACCAACGTTATTTACCATCTATAATGAAAGGTGTTTTAGAAGTTATGGAAGATGGCCCGTTAACAGGTTCGTTTGTTAGAGATATTAGGGTAATGGTTTATGACGGAAAGATGCACTCTGTAGATTCTAACGATATTTCTTTTAAAATAGCAGGCGCAAATGCCTTTAAAGAAGCGTTTTTAAAAGCTAATCCAAAATTATTAGAGCCAACCAACGCATTAGTGGTAAAAGTACCAGAAGAAATGATTGGTAGTGTTATGACAGATTTACAATCAAGACGATCAATAATACAAGGTGTTGAAAGCAATAATAATTATCAGATTTTAAAAACAATAACACCAGCAGCAGAATTGTATGGATATTCAACCAATTTACGTTCGTTAACACAAGGGCGCGCAACCTTTAATAATTCATTTGCATCGTACCAACCAGTACCAGAAAATGTTCAAAATAAATTAGTAAAACAATTGGAAACAGCAGCCGTTTAATGAACAAAAAATAGAGGTTATAGACCATATTATTTAATGTAATTTTTAAAATAAAAGGGGAGTAGTAATATATTAATATACATGACATTAGTCATACTATAAACTATAATTCATGGGTATTTTTATAGATAATTAAGATAAATACTGTTATGAAAAAAAGTATAATTTTTTGCTTGATTGCCATCTTGTTTGTAAACCTTAGCTTTTCTCAAAAACGAAAGGCACATAAAGAAGAGTTTGAAGATGTAATATGGCATGTAAAAGCATTTAGACCAGATTTAAAGTTCTTGAAAATTAAGGCTATTGATAAAAAAGGGAATATTTATGATGTTAAAGCAATACAGAACTCAAAACAAACAAGTTTACTTGATGTAAAGGCTTTTGTAAGAGGTAAAAAATTACCAATTAAGATGTTAGTTGATAAAAGAAAATACTATCCTGTAAAAGCTATTGATGAATTAGGCAACTTATTGGATATTAAAGCAATTACAGAAGATGGGAAACATTTGCCTGTTAAAGGTGTAAGTCAATCTGGTAATATTGTACATATTAGAGCCATTTATGAAAATAAGATTTTTTATGATGTTATTGCAATTTCTCCAGATGGTAAAACAAATGCAGTTAAAGGCATTAAAATGAATTCTGCCATTGCAGAAACAACTATTAGCGGTATTGAAGTGTATGCTCATATAAAATCTATTCCTCAAGTAGCTGATTAATTTTGATGGATGTATTTTAAATTGATGGATTGAGTATCCATTTTATTTAATACAATTAAAGTAGTGTACTTAATTTTAAATTCTATTTTACATACTATTATAATAAATTGATTGATTATCAATTTTTATAATACAATAGAAAGTAAAACACTTGATTTTAAATACTATTTTACATACTATTAAATAGAATGGATTGAGTATCCATTTTATTTAATACAATTAAAGTAGTGTACTTAATTTTAAATTCTATTTTACATAATATAAATTATAATACAAATTCATTCCATTAAAATTAGATAGTTATAATGTAGTATTATGTAAAATATCCCAGAAAGTATCGTTTCCATTAGAAACCTTAGTACTTGGGTCATTAAACATTAGTAATGTACTTTTCGTATAATTTTAATATTCTGTACAATTGTTCAAGTTTTTTTAAATAAGCGATTCTCGAGAAACTTCACGTTTACAAATTTGTATTATAATTTGCCGTTATGTAAAATTGCCGCTGCCAATCGCTCGATTGCTTTTTAAAAATTTAAATGTTTCAATAACATTTATTTTTAAACACAATTTACCGCCGCTTTGCCAGCGCCAAAAAAAAGCTAGCTTTTAGATGTTATTGAAATTTTAGCGTAATTGAATAATTGTGCTCCATATTTTTTTCTACGTGATTCTCGTAAAGTTGCCACAAGAGTATAAAATTTTCCCTTGCTAAAAAATCCTTGCTTGAAAATTTCTATACACTTGTTCTATTAAGAATTTCAATTTAACTTTTTTTAAATCCTATTTTACATAATATTTATAGATGTATTTAAAGTTTGTCAAGCATATTGTTTAAAGCATACTTTTCTAATTTCTCTATAGTTGTACTTGATATTTTAATTTCCCAATTAGACAAACTAGGCATTAAGCTAACGTCATTATTTATAAAGAAGTCATTATTGGAATCTTGTAATTGTTTAGATGGAATTACATAAAGAACTCTTGCTTTTTTTTCTATGATTAAAACCAAAGCGATAAACAAGTTATCGTTTGGTTCTCCTAACTCATGCTTTAAAATTTTAAAACTTTGTAGAATGGTATCTAAATCTAAAGGCTGTAAGTATATTTGTTTATTCCCAATTAAAAAATCAACTCCTTCTCTCCTACTTTTATTTGCTGAAACTTCAATTTGAGCGTTTTGAAGCTCTAGTTTCATAAATTGTATAGCGTTTTCAGTTACAGTATTCATAGCTAACAAGATACATTATTAAGTTTATTATCTTTTTTTCTTGGATAAAAAAAGAAACAAAAAAATCATGACTGCATAAACTTTTGGAAACAATTACGGCTCATTACGCTATATTTTAGGAAACATTGTAACTAATTAAGATTACTTCGAAATCCCTTGAATACTTAAAACTATTAAGAAACTGTATTACTAAACCCCTAAAATATGTACGCTCCACTCACCTATTGTTTTACCAAAATTTTCTGAGGTCACCTATTTAATGAGCTCATTCCAATTAAATGTTTTATCGCCATAAATATAATACTCTTCTGCTTCATCACTAACTGTGTCAAGTTTAGAGGTTAGTTTTTTTATATTTTCTAATTCTGCAATATATTCTGCCATACCATGATGAGGTGATGTCGAATGAATAGTATAATCATGATTTACAAAAGCTTTTAATGTTTGATAATCTGGATGTTTATATTTGGCATTTTTACCTGCAGAAGCTACTGCTGGAAGTGTTTTCTTTCTTTTAATAGTACTCCAAAAACTGTCCTCATAATTTTTATAAGAACCATGATGTGACATTTGAGAAAGAATTAATCGTTTATCGGTTAACAATTGGTTACGCTTCGATAAAATAGTTTGAAAAGCAAGAACCTCTGCATCAGAAGTCAATAGAGCATAGTTATTATCAATTTTCAATTTAAAAATAGTCGCTAAATAATTTGCTGCAGAACTTTGTTCCTTTTTATGTAAAGCAGGATCAAACTTCATAATTCTTTGACACTCTTCTAATTCTTTATGAGATGGTGACATACACCTTAAATAGGCATTTGGATACAAATCTATAGTTTGACCTACATTAATAAATCTAATTTCTAAAAATTCTTTTTTATCAAGTTCAGAAATGAGATTTATTAGACGACCAAATTGTTTATTGTCTTCCGAATCTAATTCAAAATACTTCCAATAATTTTTTCCAATACCATATAAAGTATGATAAAAGCTAGTAATTTTTATAGTTAGAGACTTGCAGTATTCTAGTAATTCAATCATACCCGAATAATGATCCGTATGTGGGTGAGATAAAATAATAAATTCAATATTAGTATAAGAAGTTGTTTTTAAATAATCAATTACTGGATTAGTTTTACCTTTTTTACTACAATCTATTATACCTATTTTATCTTCACGATCATAATTCCATTCTAAAATGATAGAATCACCCTGCCCTACGTCTTTGAAAGTAATTTTCATTATTTATCTTCTCCAGTAAATTTAGAATTATTAAAGTCTTTAAAATAATCTTCTACTTCAAATAATCCTTTTAAATTATCATTAGTTTTAAATAATTCAATCGTTCTTATACCAGGTTCCGTTGTTATTTGGATATTAATAAATATATTTATTTCAGGTTTAAGGTTTTTGTTGTCAAATAATTCTAAGTCGAACCTTCTTACTTGAAATATTGGCTTATCTGGTGAAATTCTACATTTTATAAGAACTTTATCTTCTTCAATATGAATTATTTGACCAGGAATTGTATCAACAGTTTTAATTTCATTTTGAACAGCCTGTATATCTAAAAAAAGCTTTTCAATATTGTAGGAGCTATCTTCTTGTGTATATTGGTTTTTTTGTGCAGCAAAAAAAGCGTAAGGTGATTTATTCAATTCAGATAGTACTTTTAATACTGCAAAAAAATCATCGGTATCCAAAGTCCAAGCTACTAGAAAATATTTATGGTTTGTTGACACTAGCTTATTTACCCATGCTGCAGGTTGGTATGGATCAAATTGTTTTATTGTTTTTTCTCCATAATGTAAATCCAAAAATATTGTATCTAATGTTTCTATTGGTTTTTCAGGATAAGTAGCGTTAGCTGGTGTAGCGTCAAAAAAATTATAACCAACATGGAGGCTTTCTAAATTTTCTTGAATTTTGTACACTTCTTCGGGTTTGTCATCTACTATTGCAACTTGTGCTCCAAATGTTGTCATCCTACTACTTGTTTTTAAATACTAATTCAATGATTGCTCCATTATAATCATTAGGGATTCTTTTCTTTATATGTGATGGAATTGTTAAATGAATATTTAGTTTTCCATATTTTATCATTAAAGTATCAATAATATATAATCCTAACCCAATACCTCCCTTTTTTCTAGAATGAAAAGGTTTAACAATCTCTTCTACACTATCAGTAAAACCTGGTCCATTATCGGCGAAAATTATATGAGTATCATTTTCTTCTTTGAAAACAGATATATATATACCTTTACTATCAGAGTAAATTGCATCTAACCAATAAATACTATTATCAATAAGATTCATCATCATTGTTATGAAATACCTATTATCACATAATAAATTGGTTACTTCTTTTTCTATATCAATAGTGCAGCGAATCTTTCTTAATTCAAGTTTAAGTTCATAATTAGCAATTGCTTGCTTTATTGATTTCTCAATGTTAATTTCACTATCACCACCTTTTTTAAGCATGGAAAGTATACCTGCAACATATCCTTTAAGTTCTGTAACTTGATTTGTTATAGTCTTTTTATTAAATGGTGAAGATTTGACAGTCTCTTCCATTCTAGGTACTAATTTATCTATTTCATGAAGTGCAACAGAGGCTGTCAGTCCAACACCAGCAGGAAGTAATAATGTGTCTTGTTTTTCTTTAAATTCTTTTTCAATCTTATCAGCTTCAGCTAATAATTTACTTTTTTTAGTTTCATTATCTAAATCAGTAGATTTTATCAAAGCTTTAAAAGAAGCAACGCTATCTTCAAATGAACCAGAGTTACTTTTCTTGTTGTATTTTAACCAAATTTCTCTATCCTTTAATCTCTCTTCTCTAAATTGTAATAAAATCCATTCAATTAAAACAACAAATTGATCATAATCAAAACTATCAACAAATCCTTCTCTATTTGTTTTTTCAATTAATGAAGTAGATTGTTCAGAATTAAGGTATACATAACCAATATTTTGATTGTTAGAGAACCACTTCTTCTCATTTACTCTTTTTAAATCAAGTCCTAACCAATCATTACCTGGTTCACCATAGTTATAAACTCTTAAATCATCTTTAAAAACTTTAATACCAGAATGATCTTTTAATATTGTTTTAACTAATCCAGGATTAGAAGAAGTATCTTTCAATGATACAGAATCCAAATCATAAGAATAGAATTCAATCATTAAACCTCCAAAAGGGATTTCTCCTTTGTCGTATTTTTCAAGTTCAGAATTAATTAAATCTTCTTCTAATTCTTTCTTTTCAAAATATTCTCTCATTGAAGGTCTAATTAAACCTTTAACTGATTTATTATAACTAGAGCTATCAATAATTTTTCTTTGTCCTATATCTGAGTTATTATGTAAGTTAAAATTATATTCAAAAGTCAAATTGTAGTCTTTATCAAGAAGAGCAACCATTTTATATGGAGCTTCATTCAAAACATCAGTTGTAGAAGGAAAATCTGAGAGCCAATTATTACCAAATTCCAAATTAATTTTAAATAATTTAGAATCATTTTTAGGAGACAACATTGCAAGTGTACTTCTCTTTAGAGATCTTGACATTCCTTTATTCCAAGTTTCTTTTAGCCCACTTAGATGAATATAAGTTCCACTCTTTTCTTTAAATCTAAATTCTTTCGGGTCTTTTTTCACTTTCCATTTGACAGGGATATCTTTTAAATGTTTAGATTGTGTGAATTTAGACCAGTTAATGTATAACTGAATTTCATAATCAGCTAATTCATCTTTAATTATTTTTTTAGTTTCTTCATCAATTTCAATTATCCTTGGCCTCGAAATTAGCAGAATTTTTGTACTTAGTTTATGAACCGCAAATCGACCAATACCTTTTTCACCCATTGGGACTCTATTAAAAATAGGAGACCTAATAATTTCTCTAAGCCCTGTCTCACTATTAATTGGTTTTCTGAAATCAGAACCAGGTTCTAGCCATACATTTTCAACAACATCTTCTGTTAAACCAGTTCCACTATCTTCAACTATAATAGCTCCTTTCTCAATACTATCAATATCTCTGAAATAAACATTTACTTCTTTCGCATCTGCATCATAAGAATTTTTAATTAACTCATATATTGCCATTACTGGGCTTTTTATAAGTTCTTCACCTAATAGAGTTAATATATGAGCTTTTGGTTTAAAATGTTTTTCTTTTACATTATCGTTATCGCCAAAATCAATTTCTGTTTGTTGCTCAGCTTCAAAAACTGATTTTGAAATTGTAAATCCTTTGATTATATCATCTTTATGTAATTCCAAACTTCCCAAAAAGTCCTTTGAATCGTCTTCATTAATTAAATATCCTTTGTAATTTAATTCATCTACTTTAATTAAAACAAAAAGACTATTAACAGTCAATTTTTTATTTAGTCTCGTTATTCTATATTCATTCCTAGTACCTTTACCATAATATATAACTCGGCTTTCAGATACTAATCCATCATACCAATTGATATTAATAAACTTTTCCTTATTTTCTCCTTTAACTCCTGGCTTATTGAAAAATATAGAAATTGAGTTTTTAGGAATATAAATACCTCCTTGATGTCCTCCAGTTTCACCAGCATCATTAGCCGAAACAATTTTTATAAATGTTTCATTAGAACTATTTATTAATTCTATTATATCAGAAGTGTTTGCCATTAAATCTCGTTTAAAATAACATTATTTTGCTCTAATAATTGATTTTCTTCAATAAAGTTAGTCATGTTTTCAGCTATAGCAGTTAATACAGGAACAGCTACTGAATTACCAAACTGCTTATAAATTTGACCATCTGAAACAGGTTGTTCCACTTCTCCATTAAAAAATCTGTAACATTCTTCAGGAAAACCTTGAAGCATACATGCTTCTAAAGGCGTAATTCTTCTTGGAATATCACCATCTTGTTCTAATAAAATTTCAGCTCCATCTTTGTAATATCTCGCAGACATTGTTCTAGTAACATTATTTGCGAAAGGTCTTCGAATCATATTAAAACCAAAACCATTACCACGATTTTGATGTCTTTCTCTATGTCTTTGAAGTGCATTCCATGTTCCTAAACCTAAAGTATATTTATCTCCATAAAGTTCATTTATCTCATTTTCAGGAGTAATAATATCGCCTAATTCATAAATTCTTTGCTGTGGATTTTCTGGAAATAACGCTTCAATCTGTTCTTCTGAAATATTCAAATCATTCCTAAAGCCAATGATATAAATTCTTTCTCTGTGTTGTGGAACCCAATATGAAGCATCTATAATTTTAGATTTAAAAGTATATCCAATTTGAGTTAAAGATTCACATATTGTGGTAAATGTTCTTCCTTTATCATGACTTTTAAGATTTTTTACATTCTCCAAAAGAAATGTTTCAGGTTGCTTAATTCTTAATATCTCTCTTACTTTAAAGAACTCAGTTCCTTGTGTTGGGTCATCAAAACCATGCAATCTTCCTTGACTATTTTTCTTAGAAACACCAGCTAAAGAAAATGGCTGACAAGGAAATCCTGCAGTCAATAAATGATGATCTGGTATCTCATTCTCAATATCTTGAATTTCATGAATATCACCAAATGGTAATTCTCCATGAAAAGCATTATAAGTAATTTGAGAATATTTGTTCCATTCTGATGAGAAAACACAGTTGTTTCCGTGAGTTTCAAAAGCAAATCTTATTCCTCCAATTCCTGCGTATAAATCTATAAATTCCATATACTACGAATTTAATAAAATTAGACAATGAAAAAAGAAATTCTATATATAGTTTTTAAACATTTATGAAAAGAATCCATTCCACACACATTCCACTTCTCTCCTATCGTCGTTTCGTGAAAAGACTGTTTAATCACAAGGTTAATATTGTTTTAGAGGAGTTCTTGAATCTCGCGAACTCGATTTCATTAACATTGTAGAGAAAAATTATAGAAGAAAAAAATAAAGAAAAAGTAGAATTAGCTACTTCGCTTTTACCAAAGCAAAGTGCACATAACGCAGGCCATTATAATTCAGAAAAAGAATTATAATCAGACATTATATAAAATGGCTTTGTAACATTAAAAACTTTAATTTTATTGTATTGTTATGAAAAAAATGGATAATAAATTATTTTCATAATCTATACTTTGATTCTATTCACGCTCAATTACATTACAAATTTCTGTAGCCAAATAAAAATAATTGAGATCTATTAGTTTTCAATTTGGAATATAGTATACTTTTAATTTTTGATTATCCGGTGGATGGATTTTAGTAAAAAGATAAATTATTTATTAACTAATTCGAATTGTTTTTCTAAAGGCACACCAAAATTACTTTCTAATCCTTCTTTAATCTTCTTGTAAAATTTAGTATCAGGTGGAAGACTTAAACTTTTCCAAAAATTCTCATTATAGGGTAAGTCAATTAGACCCATATCGGTATCTTCTCCAAAAGGAAAAACTTTTATCTTTTTCTTATTTGTTTCAATATTATAAACAAAACCCTCTGTTTTATAATGCGTATTAGCAACTTCTGTGTTTTTATATTCTTTAGGGATTAAATCTGGCTTAAGTCTCCACTCATCTTTAAAATAACTTAAAACTAATCGTTTACTATCGTATGGCTTATAGATAAAAAGGGCATTACCTCTTTCTATTCTGTAAACTTTATAAGTATCTACACCTATAAATAATTTTATCTTAACCCAATCTAATTTTCCTTGTAAAATCAGAACATCTTCGCCCTCATAGTTTGATTCTCCTACTTTTTTCCAAGTAAACTTTTTTAAGTTTCTTTTATGCATAGACTGATGAGGCCTAAATGGATTTAAATTATAGACGGTTTGGAAGTCATGTTTCCATTGCTTTCTTTTCCAAATTCTATAATCTGCTGATTTTCTGGACTCAACAACTTGGAATATATTTGGACCATAAGCTGGCCCCTTATCCCTTACCTTTATAAAGTTTTCAACAAAAAATTTGGAAACATTGCCTTCTGTAGTAGCTCGTCGGAATAAAACGTCCATTTGATAAGGACTACTTATTGTGTTTTCTTTTAATTTTTTAACTGCATTATTTACATAATCAATTGGATTTAGTAAAACAATTTCATTAAGCTGAGTAGTTGATTCGGTAAGTATTATTTCTTTTTTTTCAAGTTTCAAATAATCTTCTACCTTAATTTTATAAGAATCGTAACCTAAACT
The DNA here is from genome assembly GCF_947495675.1 of uncultured Algibacter sp. Taxonomy (GTDB): domain Bacteria; phylum Bacteroidota; class Bacteroidia; order Flavobacteriales; family Flavobacteriaceae; genus Algibacter_B. The sequence goes on from NZ_CANLZX010000013.1 coordinate 32,189, forward strand.
AGAAACTGAAAGTGAGTCTTGTAATTCATTGTCTGTAATAAAAAAGGAGAATTCTCCGTCTTCTGTACTTGCTGTTCCGAGGTACTTTTTTACAATTCCTACAGCTACAAAAGGTACTGGGTACTTAGTTTCATCTATAATGATTCCTTTTAATTCAATCTTTTTATCTTGCCCATAAATAAGGCTACAGAAAAGAATTATAATTAATTGAACAGTCGATTTTCTTAAATTGTTTTTCAAAATATATTAATTAACATGTTTTACTTAAAATGTAAAGAAGAAAAAAATTGATTTAATCCATGTAGTTTATTGTAAATAAATTGTATTTATAGGTAAATAATTTACTTGTTTTATCAATTCCAAGAGCCTTTAGTTATTCTACACTAATATAATGTACTTCCCATTTACCTGAAGTTACTCCTAAAGCTGGCTCAATCCGAAGTCTTTTTAAGGATTCATCCACTTTTCCAAAATCAGAGATTTTAAATTTCAACACTTGCATCTCTATAGTATTTGGTTTAATATCAAATTCTATTTTTAATTCCTTATCCCAATCTATTTCTGGGTGTTTCCAGAAGCGATTACCTAAAGTATGAGAAGCTATACCAATTCTACCCTTGGTAGCACTACTCAAGTTTTTAATTTTCACAATGACACTATCTGCTTGATTCAAGTTTGCACTTGTCCATACAGCGCCTTCAATAATAGCGTCTCCATTAATATCCCCTTTTATACATCCAGATTTGTCCCATTTCAAAGTAGTCCCTTGTTTAGAACGCCACCCCATGGTTGAATGCATAAAATCCCATTGTCTACCTTTTATAGGATACTCCTTATCATCTTTAGGAATCCTTATTGTTCCATCTTCATTAAAATAAAGAGACTTTAAAGAAACACCTCTATAAAATAAACTAATTTCTTTATTTACCATAAAGGCATACCACTGTCCCTTCCATTGAAACACATCATTATGGCCTCCTTTTAAAAATGCCCCCTGATACTCATAAGGCCCATATAAATTTTTTGACATTGCATACTTCGGCCCCCAAACTAAATATTTGATAAAAAAGAGTTCGTGAATCTCGTACCTCGATTTCATTAACATTGTAAAAGAAACTTTTTAGAATAAATTTTTTCAAGAAAATATAGTAACAACTTTAGCTTTTACGAAAGCTCAAGTTACATAACGCAGAACATTTTAATACTTAATTATTCTATAATACGACGTTATATAAAATAGCAATACCTGATTAAGTAATTTTATATAATCTAGTCCTTATTTAGAATTTTTGAATATATAACAGGCATTTGTCCTTTCCATGTCGTCCATAGGGTGTTATCGTTTATTAAGCTAGCCATAAAGTGGGCAACATTGATGCGGCTAACTTTACCAGCATTAAAAATAGCGCTTCGTGTTGGTGATGGATGAATTTCATAATCGGAAACGTTTTCTTCATTAATTAAGCCATCTGGTCTTACAGCAACCCATTCAATAACTTGGTGGTTTTTACCAATTTGTGTACGTAAATAATCGGCTGCTTTTTCGTTATCCACATGCGGTGGTAATAGTAAACGCAGTAACCCAATAACACATTTTTGAGCAAATGAAATAGGCTCGTTTAAATCGCGGTTACGATTTCCGGTGGTGTTCATTAACACAAATTTGGTTGGATTTTGAGGGTTATTTGATTGTATAGCAAGACATAATCGTTGCACAGCTTCTGTAACCAATTTTCTTGGTTGGCCGTAAATGCCTTTCCAAGTCATATTATGTCCAAGACAGGAAGCAACGGCATTGCAATTACTTACAATTTTACTTAGTTGGGCATCACTTAATTCTAAAAGACTTGCAGAGATAATTTGAAGATTAGCATGAGTTTTCCATGCTTCGGGTAACTTTTGTGGGGATCTTACAATGACTTTTACTTTGTGGTTTTGATTTAAAAGTTGCTCTACTAATTGACTACCTGTGGCACCACTTGCGCCTACTACTAAAATATTCATACTGATTGTTTGATTAATTGATTGATGTGTATTTAAGACGACCTATTAGTACAATTGTTTCACTTATAGCACTTTTTCTTTACGCAGTATTTTAACAACGCGTGCATGTGTTATTTGTAACAAGTTCCATTGGTAGCCTTCAAAATCGGTGGTGTTCATAAATTGAATAACTACGGCATCAATATCCTTATGATACTCTGCCATACATTGATAACCCGGAACCAACCCGCCATGATTAAATTCGTAAATAGACGCATAGATTTCCATTTCTTTTTCATTAAGTAATGTGCCATCATTTAAGGCTCTTAGAAAGATGCCTACATCTTGTGCGGTAGCTATCATGCCTTGATTCTCGTTTTTAAAATCATCGTCATAGCCAACATAATAACCACTCATAATATCGTTTAGGTTTTTTACCTCATCAAGAGAACCAAACGTGTTTTTAAACCAAGTGGTGTTAAAATCTCGGTTTTAAAATAGTCTTGACGAGGACCTCCAGTTACTTGCTCAATAATTCTAGAAAGCAATAAATAATTGGTGTTTGAATAGCCATAATCTTTATTGGGCTTAAAATTGGCTGGTAAATCGAGTGCATAGTTTAGTACGTCTATATTGGTGTTTGGCTGGTTTGCCCAAAACTCTGCACTATCTGTAAAATTGGGAATACCGCTTCTGTGCTGCACCATCATGCGTAAGGTGATCTCATTTGCATTTTCAATTCTTCCTACAAGTTCTGGAAAGTAATCGGCTACTGTTTTATCTAATGACAAACGATTGGCATTTGCTAACTTAGTAATGGAAACGGCGACATATAGCTTGCTTATACTGGCTATTTTGAATAAGGCATCAGGTTTGGCTGGTATTTTCTTTTCTTTGTTATGATAACCTGCTGTATAAAATGCTGGTGGTTTTCCGGCCTCGTCTACATATACAATAACACCATCAAAACCATAACCCAAGGTTTGGTCTACTTGTTCTTGTACGGTTTCTGGTAATGGTAGTATCCATGCTTTTACTAATATCCAAGGTACAAACCACAAGGAAATTAAAGTTCCAAGAAGTAATACTACCCTAAAAATTTGTTTTCCTTTGCTAGTCTTTGTTGTATTTTTATTCATGACATTAATAAGATAATACTTTCTGTTATTATTATTTTATTGGTACAAATATATTTTTGATGCGTATAAAAATATAATGTAAATAACTGAACTGTAATATATAATGGATGAATTGATTTTACTTGATTAGTTAGTTCATAAATATAAAAGCCATTTTATACACGATACTACTTCTCTCCTATTCTTGTTGCGTATAAAGGGTTTACTATTAGTAATTTATAATAAAATGATAAGATAACGTAATACTTGAAAGTTCGCTTATACCTATAGCGTAAGTTGCATACCTAAAGTAAATAATAACTTATTTATGTTTTAGATGCTTGCTTAATAATACAACCTAAAATCTAGTAGTTTACACATTTTATAATGCCTTTGGTGTAGCTCTTCAACCACATCTAGCATATTATCATCGTCGTTAAATAAGTTAAAGAATGCGATGTCAAGATTTGAGCTAGTTATTCCGTTTGATGCATAACCGTATCCAGAAATAGCTCTTGCACCAGTAATATCCAAAAAATACTGTGCTTCTTCTTCGTCTAAATCTAGCACTTTGGCATTCGAAAAATGTAAAATCTTGCCTTGTAATCGGCCTTCAAAAACTTCTGCAATTTCTTGTAAACTATAGTAATAGTCATTTAAACAAATACTATTGGCTTCACCAGTTATAACCAAGTAAATGATTTCGTAGTCTTTAAAATTATGATCGCCTAAAACCAAAGCATTTAAGCTGTCTTCCAACCCTTCAATAGTATCGCATGTTTTATAAATACTAGCTACACCATATTGCGAGGTTAATTGTGCTAATTTTTGTTGTGCTTCGGTAACGGTATCTATGTCTACATCTTTAACCGCTTCTAAACAGTAAATAAAATAGTCGGTATCTATGACTTGATTTTGAGGTAATTGTTGTCTTTTTTCTAGCAAATTTCAGAATTTATATAAAATCTTTAAAACGTAAAATTAATGCAAATGTTTTATTTTATTCAGCGATTTTATATAAAACACATGACTTTATTATGTTTAAGGTGTTCATGTAATTTACACCACGAATGCCTTAATACATTATAGTACAAATGTTATCATTTACATTTTAAAGAAAAATACCAAAATTAAAACCCCCAACTTTTCCACTTATCAATTCCATTTTTATAATCCTTATTGCCATTAATAAAAACAATATCATTGTCTCGTTTAATTTTAAATTCTAATGGCTGATTTAAAATTTCTCCTTTCTGCCACATGGCAAAACAATCTAAAAGGCATTGTATTTCCTCTTCTTTAGTGATATCCATATCTAAAGCATACAATTTATTAATAAGTGGCTCAACCTGCTCTGAAGTACTAGAATCGCTATGAATTAGTGGCGATAGTCTAACAATATGCTCATTTATAGTTTTTTCGGAAACCATTTTTAAAAACATCATGGCAATATAATTAGCGGTATCTGGCGGTTGATATAATATGGTTTTAGCTTGATTTAGAACGGTTAGTTTAAAAAACTTGGCCTGTGGCTTTAATGAATTAAATTCTAACTTTTTTCTTCTTTTTTTTATGGCAATTTGTTTCCACTTCCAAAAGTTATTTTTTTCCTTTATTGACATTAACTTATTACCAGTCCCTATGGAAACTATTCTTATATCTTGCAACTTTACACCTAGTTTAAAGGCTTCAATTATGCCTGCCAAAATAGGGTTATTGAATCCTCCTAAAGCGCCATCCCATAACTCATAATAAATTTCGCTATTTTTTGCTTTAAATCTTGCTGGAAAATCGAAATATTGCACAGGAGCATTTGACGAACCATGAATTGCTTGTGTTAATTTAACAGAATCGTAATCATCTGATTCTGTTCCATAAGATTTAAAAAATTTGGCTCTATTATTTAATGCATCATAAGTGCAAACTACAATTTTTAAAGAGTCGTTTTTAATAAATGCAGGAAGCTCTGACATTTGCCTTTTATTAACTTCTTTAAACAGCGTCTCAAAACTATCTTTTTTTTGTTTTGAACTATACTTTGGACCAAAAGGTAATTTTAATAAACGTAGATAATCTACCGGGAAGAAACGATCTTTAAATGTGTTTTCACTAAAAATACTTTCTCTTATGTCTTTATCTTTAAATAAAGTTAAAGCTTTATCGATAGTCCAATTTTCTGCAAGTGCGGCTAAAACAATACTGCCACCAGAATTAGCAATTACTAAATCATATTTTTGAAGTATTTCATGACCACTAACATTCCCGTATCGATCTTTAAGAGTTAGTAACTGAATTATTGCCCAACTTCCACCTCCATCTAATGATAGAATATTATACATAATTTCTATTTAAATTAATATTATTAATTAAACCTTATAAATGAGTTACTTAATTTTTCCATTTTGTTGTAAAATAAAGAAGGAATATCCAAATTGGAATTGAGAAAAATTATTATCAAAATCCTTAAGATCACTTACTAAACTATAACGGATAAACAGTTTGCCAGTAGACGAGGTATTTAAATAAAATTCTATTTGAGAACTGTTTAACCATTTATTTGGATCTTCCAACTCTCCATTTTTTAATGATTTTAATGAAAAGCTATTTGCCTTAATTAAATCATCATTTAATATCATAAAACGCGATATACGATTGTTTGCTATAAAACCATAACGCTTTTCTGGAATAATATGAAAAGCTATATTGGCTGAACCTGTAATAGTGTTTAAGAATATTTGATCTTCTTCTGAAAACTCAATGCCACTTCGACCATAATTCCAACCAAAATCTATAAAGGTGTTTATTTTTTTATTTTGGTTTTCGAATGATACCAAATTAATATCAACACCAATACTAAAAGATTCATGCTGTTTTATACTTAGCGGAGAAAAGTAATTTACATCATCTAATTGTTCTGCTTTTAAAAATTTATTGTTTTCTTCAATTTTACTGAATTTTGCATTTAAATTTACATATTCAACAAGGCCAATAGCATGAGAATACCAAGCTGGAGGGAGTATGTATGAATACCATTTATTTTGTTTTCTTTTAGTGTTGATATAGAATTTTTTAGCAACTTCTGTTTGAATAATACCATTCGGATTTTTATCGTCAAACACACCAAAGAAATCTGAATAAACAATTGCTTCAAATAATTTAGTAGATTCTGGTTTATATAGTTTTGTGGTTTTTTGAATAGCATCTAAAACAAGTTTTGTAGGCTCTGGGCTAATATCATTGGCATTAATGTCAATTTCTCTATCATAATCGATAATATCAGAAAAATTCACATCTAGTGTCCAAGAACATTGGTTCATAGAACTTCGATGTCTTAGTATTTTGTCATCTTTTGCACCCTCTGATGTTTCAGGAATATAAAAATATGAATTAAAACTTTCTAAGCTGTGATTGCTAAATTTTCTAATACCATCACTTGAAGAAATACCGATAGAAAATAAATTAGAAAATCGAACAGGATTGTCCATTAATTTTCCTGCTAATTCTACTTTTTCAATAAAACCACTATAAAACGTTAATTCTAAACGGGCTTCTTCTAAAAATTTGACTTTATAGGGGCTGTCTTTTTTACTTTTACAATTAATATTCGCATTACCACCAGAATTATTCGCATAATAAACTTTAATAGGTATATTATCTAATAATGTAATATTGGCGACAACAGGCCTTTCATCTTCAGTTCTTTCAAAACTGATAAGTTTTGCAAAAAGTATTGAAATTAATGCATCATTATAATCTAAATTTTGCATAGCTTGTATGCCTTCTGAAGCTTTTACTATTTTGCTATAATGTAACTGAAATTTTGGTTTGAATAAATCAATTGACAATGGCTTTAATGAAAATACTTCATCTGTAACATCATCATTCGATGATTTTAAAGTAATTTCAATATAGTCTGTTTCTTTTTTATTAGCTTCAATAACATAACTAAATTTTATTGCAGGTTTTACAGACTTTCCTGCATTGTCTTCATAGGACCTTAGTATTTTATCACTCAAGGAGGCACTAAATGTTTGAGCATTGATAATAATAGGGAACATTAAAATAAATAGAATCGCTAATTTTTTCATAATTGGTTGGTTAGGTTATTAAAAACAATGATATGGCTAGAGTTAAAACCAAAACACACCCTAAATTGGGTAATTAAAAAAATATTTGCTATTACTACTAAATGGGAGAATTAATCACTTTAACTAAGTGATTGTGTAAGTAAATATAGTAAAAATATGTTTATGTAACCCATTTCATACGTTTAACTGTGTACTTAAGACGCCTAGTTTTATAGACGAGATTTTATGAGGTCAATAAACTATCGGTATGCATTAACAAATTAGCGATTTTTTCTTGGCTATAAGCATCTGAATGTGCCTCTGAAAAACGCCCCTTATCATTATCAAAATACTTACCTGTATCATTCTTATATTTTTCTGATAGAGCCAAATCATACAAGATATTAACACCTTTTTCTGCAGGAGACCAATGTTGACCATAAGCTTCGTTAGCCATTTTAGTATTTAATAAGGATCCAGGATTTACAGCAATTACAGTAATATTTGGTTCTTGTTTTGCTAAATGGAAACTCCACATTGTTAACGCTAACTTACTTTGAGCATAACTAGAATTATCGGAAACTTGTTCTATTCCAAATAATACAGCTTTTGAAACTGGTGATTGTGCAGCAGAACTTAAATTAATAATTCTTGATGCTTCTGTATTTTTTAAATTAGGAATAATGATGTTAGTTAACACATAAGGAGCTAAAAAGTTAACTGCTATTCTGTAATCCAATCCGTTTTTAGCTAAGGTATCTTTGGTTTTAAATATTCCTGCATTATTGATTAAAATATCAATTTTTGGAATCTCCTTTTTTATTTGTTCAGCTAGTTTTGAAACGGCGTCCAAATCTGAAAAATCGGCTACTAAACCTTTTATATTTTGATTGTTAGAAGATTCTTTTATTTCAGCAATAAGAGTATTTACTTTGGCTTCACTCCTACCATGAACATAAACTGTATGCCCTTCTTTTGCTAGTTTTAATGCGGTAAGTTTTCCTATACCGTCTGTACTTCCTGTAATTATAATCGTTTTACTCATGATAATTTAATGTTTTCTGTTGAATGAAATTCTGGTAACACGTGGTTAGCTAGTAGTTCTAAAGTTTTATCTACACTCATTGAATTGAAACGTAGGTTTAAGGCTAAGTGATTTACGCCTATACTTTGTAATTTATTCAAATAATTTTTTAAATGATTTACTCCCAATCTATAGCCCAATTGAATGGGTTGTGGTTTTGCGTTTGCATCTTCTAACAAATCTAAATACATGGGTTGCATAAATGGTTTATCAAATTCAGATGTTTTTGCAACTAATTCTCTGTACTGTCTAATGGTGTTATTTTGGGTGTATAAATCTCTAGGATAATTCATCCAACCATCGGCATTTTTAGCATTCCACTCTAAAGATTGTCGGCTACTTCCTGTCATTAATAACGGAATTTTATGTGCTGTAGGCTTTGGCAGCATATCGATATTGCCTTGTACGTTTCCGTAGTTATCTGTTTCAAAGCTTGGGAAATCGCTCTGAACATTTCTAATATAATTGAACGATTCTTGAAACAACTCACCTCTGTTTTCATAATCAATACCCATAGCAGGATATTCATCAAACCTATCGCCAGAAGCGACTCCTAATAACAATCTGCCATCGGATAATTGATCAATACTTGTGGCCGATTTTGCTACATGTAAAGGATGATGTAATGGTAAGGCAATACTAGAAATACCCAAAGCAATTTTTGAAGTTTGACCAGCTAAAAATCCTAAATAGGTAAACGGATCGAAGGTTTGGCCAGCATCACCAAAATTAGGCACGTTAAACGGAATATCTCGTATCCAAATAGATTTAAAACCTAAGGATTCTACTTGTTTTACACGTAGTAAATGGTCTTTCATTGTTGGTACAGGACCAGTAGAATATTTTTCAATAGGCACAACCAATCCAATACTCAATTCGTTTTGTTTAAAAACCGTATTATATGCTTTGTTTATGTTTTCGAAGGGCTTCATAATAAATTTAAAAAATATAACAAAACAATTTTTATTTGTTTGAAAAAACTTCAAACTCTCCATTGCTTCTTATATAAATAAGTGCTTCTTGGTTGTCTTTTACAGTAATTTTATGCGTTGAATATTCAGCAGCACCAAAGTAAGCTCCTGCTTCTAACAAATTCACAATTTCATTATCATAAACTTGGTGTACAACAGTACCTTGAATAATTACTGCTCTAAAGTTTGGACTTAGATTTTTAATTATTCCATTAAAACCAGCAGGTAATTTAACAAGTGTACCACGTAATAGTTTGTTATCATGGCTTCCCCATAAAAATGCCGTTTCTACATTACTTTTATTAGAAACCCAACTTATATTATTAGCGTTAAGCCAAACAAGGTTGGATGTATCGATATTTACTGGTCGTTCGCCACTATCAAACGCTTCAGACGTTGGTTTTACTAAATAAGGACCTTCTTGAATTTCAATATATGCTAGGTTTTCTTCACCTGAAGCTGCAGTAATGTGTGCCTCACCTGCAGGTTGTTGCCAAAAAGATCCTACTGGTAGCCATTGTTTCTCGGCATTTTCATCATCATTATGCAATAAACCTTTAATTACTACACCACGATATGTTACATTATGAATATGTGGTGGCGAGGAAAAACCTTTATTAAATTTTACTAAAAAACCAGATGCTAAAGTATTTGTTCGGTCGCCCCAAAGTTTTCCGGCTGCTGGACTTTTATCGCCTCGTAACGGGTTTAACCAACCCCATTCAATATTATTGGCTGTTACCACTTCGTTTAAAGTTTTTATATGGTCTGTTTTTGGTGTTTGTGCAAATACGTTAGTAGTTATAAGTATTGCTAAACTAAGTAATTGAAATTTTTTCATATTTTTTTATCCTTACCCAAAATAATGGTATAAACTAATTGTTATTAATTTTAATGTCTAATTTAGTTTTCTGTTACTGCCTTAATTAACTCTTTTTTAGTCTTACCTGTACTTTTCAAATTACTTAAAAAGAGCATTGTGTTGTTTATTTTTAAAAGACTTTTAAAGTATCGGTTTTAATAATTTCAGTAATGTTTAAATTATACTATCATTTTTATAGTCTCAAATATATGTATAGTTAATAGACCTCACAATAACGGTCAAAATGTATAGTATAAAAAATTATTTTAACATACTGATAATGAGTTGTATGTGGCAAATATATTTTACTATACAAAGTATAGTTGTTAAAGTTATTATAGTATTTTATCTTTGCAGTAATCTTAAATAATGTTAATTAAATTTTTAACTATATTATGTATAAGTTTAAAGGTAAAGAATACCCATGTTGTGCAAGTTTAACAATGGGAATAATTGGAGGTAAATGGAAGACAGTTATATTATTCCATTTAATTGATGGAACACTTCGATACAATGAATTACGAAAAGAAATGCCTTCGGTTACAGAACGTACTTTAAGCTTGCAATTAAAGACTTTGGAAGAAGATGGGATAGTTAAAAGAAAAGTATATACATCTAAGCCACCATTAAAAGTTGAGTATTCATTAACCGATTTTGGTAAAACGCTAATTCCACTTATAAAATCTATAGCAGATTGGGGTGTTTATGTTGTTGAAGAAAAAGGAGGAATTGAAGTTAATAATTAATATTAGATTATTTTATTTAAATTTATTTCTCTTTTTGAAGAAAATATAATGCATTAAAATTTGCCATTTAATATAGTGTTTAATAGCCTTGCATGTATTTTCATAACCTTTTAAGGCCACTTTCACAACAAATTAATAATCAATAAAAACCTTTAATCGTTTTCTAAATCCTTTAAAAGTTTAAAGTAAAAGGTGGTTCCAATGTTTTGTTTACTTTCTAACCAAATAGAACCATTATAATAATTAATAATTTTTTTAACAATAGAGAGTCCAATTCCAGAAGAAGATCCTGTACTTTCTAATTTGGTAAAGACTTTAAATATTTTATCAAAATAGTTTTCATTAATACCAATGCCGTTGTCTTTTACAAAAAACTCATAGTGAGTATCTTTATCAAGGTAGCCTACTTCTACTATGCCGTTTTCCTTATCAGAATATTTTACAGCATTTTGTATTAAATTTTGAAAAACCTGTTTAAACCTCCAGGTATTTCCATATAAACTTGGTAAGTTATCTTGTATAGTAATTTGTATATGATTTGGTATTAAAAGGGTTTGTAATACCTCTTTAATAATGAGATTAAAATCTACGAGTTTGTCTTCTTGTTCTAATTTATCAATAGTAGAATAGTCTAAAATTCCTTTAATTAAAAAGTCCATTTTTTCTACATTAAACAATACTTGATGTAAAGGTTTTAATGAATTTTCAGCTAAAGACTCCTTATTATCATCCATAAACCAGCTAACTAAGGTGTGAATATTAATTAGCGGCGCTTTTAAATCGTGCGAAACTACGTGGGCATATTCATTAAGTTCTTCGTTTTGTATAGATAGGCTTTTTAATAATTCTTCCTTTTTCTTTTCCTGAGCTTTTATGCGTTCTTCATATTCTTTTTTCTGAATAACATTAACCAACATATTGGCATAAACAAAAAGGATTTCTTGTTCGTTTTCAGAGTAGGAATTTAATTTTCTAACGGAGTCGAAACCTATAAAACCAATTAATTCGTTGTTTTTAATTTTTGGAATGGTTATTAAACTTTTTATGCCTTGAGGTTCTAAAATAGCCCGCAAACCAAATTCGCCATCTTTTGGTAAAAGACTCACATCTTCTACATAAAAGGCTTCTCCTTTTTTGTGTGCATCTAACCAATGTGTAATATAATCTAAAGGTATATTTTGTAAGTTATCTATTTCTGGCTCAATGCCTTTAGCACACCATTCGTAAGTATTAGAGCATGTATTAGTTACAAAATCATATGAAAAAATATAACTTCTGTCTGAGGTTACAAACTCACCAATTTGTTGTAAAGATTCTCGAATTAGTTTATCTATATCTGATAAATCTGAATTAATATATTTTGTAGAAATACTAATTAATAAATCTTGAAAGCGCAAATGTCTTTCAATAATTTTATCCTTTTCAAACTGTTTTGTATCTAAATTGTTATCGTTTTTAGTCACTTTTTAAAAGTTATTGGTGGTATATAGATTTTGTTTTTGCATGTAATTTTATAGAATTTTGATACATACACATGCTTTGCCTATAACGAATATAATATTTAGATTTTTATTATGAAAACAGAAGGTTTTTAAAAATTAGTTTTTATAAGAAATAAGTAAGTGTAAATACGATTTGAAATTGTATCTAACTAACTGATATATTGCTTTTTTAAGAATTGATAGGGTTTTAATTTTAGTAAGTTCTTATGCTAATCTAATAGATTAATTGATATGATATTTATATAAGATTATGTTATTTGTACTATAATTCTAAAAGAGTTATAATTTAGTTTTACGGAATCCTATTAGTTTTTCTTTTATTATTGGAGTTCTAATTAATAATCCTATACCCACAATTATGGCGTAAATTAGATAAGTTTTTTCTAAAAGGGCAACATGTAATAGACTTAAAAATATAGCCACATAAGCTAAGCTTTGCAGTTTTTTCCATTGTTTTTTTAATAGTTTCATAGATTTTCTATTTGAAGTAAAAAACAAAGGAATTAGAATTAAAATAGCAATAAATCCAGCTATATAATTTACTTGAGTAAATGTTTCTAATAGCCCTTCAGCAATAATAAAAATTATAAAGTGTACAAAACTCCATATTGCTGTAGCTATACCCATTGCTTGTCTTACAAAAAGGTTGTTAACTCCAAATATTATATAAAAAGGTGTGCATGTAAGTACAGCTGTCATCCACCTAATGGCAAATTCTCCAGAAACATGATAAAGCATTTCTAAGGTGGTCATGCCATTACTATTTCCATTTTTAATTAAAGTAATTGAAATACGGTCTGTAAAATTAATTTGTATCATATTAAAAATTACAAATAATGGTAAACACGCTAGTATAGCAACTATTATCCATCCATAATTCTTTTTTAAAAACTTCATCTTAATTGTCTTTTTTTATTGTTTCTATTTGTTTTTCTAAATCTTCGGCTTTGGTTTTAAATTTTTCCATTGCTTTTTTAAGTTGACTTACTTTTTTAAACACCTCATCTTCTTGAATCGCTTCATAAGAAACAATACCATTTTCTTCTTTAATTTTTGATTTACTGCCACAAGTTGGGCAAATAGATACTTTACTCATAATGCGTTTATTTTTTAATAGTTATTAATACCACTTTTCCGCCTAATTGTGGTTGTAATTGGTATTTTTTGTTTTTACTAATTGTTTTTAAAAATGTTTTTGCTTCTTCCATATTTGCATTGTCTACATAAATAACACTATTGTTATGGAAATTATGTTCTAGTGTCTGGAATATAGCTAAGTATAAATCTTTCCAACCATCTAATAACAATAAGTCTATTGGGTCATTATGATTATTTAAGGTTTTTAATGCATCACCAATTCTTACATCAATTAGTTCGTTAACTCCAGCTTTTTTAAAGTTTTCAATAGCTTTTTTAGCTTTAGTTTCTATTAATTCTGTAGTTATAATATGGCCTCCAGTTTCAAGTACACCTTGAGCTAAAAACAATGTTGATATACCAAAAGAGGTCCCAAATTCAACTATATTCTTAAAGTTGTTTTGCTTTATAAGTTGTTGTAAATATTCACCTTGTTGTTTAGAAATTGAAAGATATACATCTTTAAAATCGGCAGGTTGCATTGGCCTAAAAACACTTTTAGCTAAGCCCTTCATTATTTTAAATTTATCTTTTACAGCATCATTATACAACTCATTTAATGTATTTACTATTTGATTTTGTTGTGCAACTATCATAATTATTGTTTTATTAAAGAAAGGAATATCGGTAAAACCGATACTCCTTAATTGCTATTAATTAAAAGGGGTTTTTAAAATTTTCCGTTATTGTTTTTCCATTCAGATTTCGGTTCTATAGGAGCAATAACATCCCAATGTTCAACAATAAGATTGTTTTCAATTCTGAATAAATCATAATAAGCAGTATGGTCTCCTTTACCAAATTTACCTTCGCTTATGGATAATACAAAGTTTCCTTGTCCCAATACTTTATGAAGCTTCGTATATTCCATAACTAAACCGTTTTCTGCAAAATATTTCATTGCTGCTCCAAAACCATCTAAACCATCTGCTACAGCAGGGTTATGCTGAATGTAGGTTGTTGGATTAATATAGGTTGTTAGTTTATCCATTTCATGATTTAATAACACATTTTTAATAAATCCTTTTACTACATCCTTATTAGCTTCTGTTTTGTCTAAATCTGAAATTTCTGTTGCTCCATCAAATTGTGTTCTTCCACTTGGGTTGGGCTTTTGAATTTCTAATAAATTATCCCAATGTTCTACAATTAAACCATTTTCAAAACGAAATACATCAAAACCAGCTTTTGGTCCAAAAAAATCATATTCAGTATGTGTAAACACATAATCTCCATCTTCAAAAGCACGAATTACATTAGCTTTGAAACCTTGTGGTGGTACATGATGCAATATTTCTCCAAACCCCGATAAACCGTCGCCTACTGCTAAGTTGTGTTGTATGTATTTGTTTGGGTTAATGTAAGATATTGGTGTTTTATCCCCAGTATTAAAACTGTTTAATAATGCTACTACTTTGTCTTTTTTTGATAATTCCATAGTGTTGTTTTTTAATGATTTAAGTGTTTGGTATCGTCCCATCCAAATAGATGGTTCATTCATCATACCCATAAATTCTTTGGATATGTTATTGTTCATAAATGGTTGTAATGCAGCATCAGAATTGTTTTTGTTATCCCAATACACAGCTACAATTTGCTCTCCATTTTTATTTACTCCTGTTAAACGTTGTAAAAAGCCTGTTTGTTTTGATGTAAAACCTTTCTCTACTCTTTTATTGGTTTTTTTAAATGCTTTCATATCAGCATCAGCTTTTGTTTTAAAAGACATAACTTCAATAAAATTGCTATTTAGAGCATTAAATTTTTTATTAATAGTATAGCGAGACATTTTCATTGAAGTACCTTCTATCTTAGAAGCATAATCAGCTACAGATGCATCTGTCATAAATTTATTCATAGATGCTTTTGCATTTTCAAGAGTTTCCCAATACACTAAAACAACATATTCTCCATTGGCGTTTACTCCACTTTGGCGTTTAATAAAACCGGGTTGTTTTTTCGTGAAATTGTTTTCTATTTCTGCATCAAGTTTATTGAAAACAGATGTGTTTGTAACAGATTTCGTTTTAAAAGTAGTAACCTCTAAAACAGATTTTGTTTCTTTATTACTAAAAGAGCTAACTGTAAAAGCTATTATAATAATGGCTAAAAATTTAAGATACTTTATCATTTTTAATTTGTTTAATAATTTATACTGCAAAGATGTAGTTACTCTACAGTATTATGATTATCAAAATGATTATAAAAATGGTTAAAGTGTAACCAGTCTGTTATTTTTGTTGTCTGAATTTAAGTGGTGTGGAGTTTGTTTTTTTTTTGAAAAACTTAACCATATTTGCAGGTTCTTCAAATCCTGTTTTATAACTTATTTCTTTAATAGAAAGTGAAGTTGATACTAGATAACGTTTAATTTCAATTGTTACAAAATCATCAATAAAAGTTTTTACAGTTTTACCAGTTAAATTCTTTACAATATCATTTAAAAATTTATAAGAAACGAACAAGTTAGAAGCATAATGTCTTGAACTTCTGGTGTTTGTGTATTCTTTTTCAAGCATGTTTTTAAATGCGTTAAATTTTTCTAGCCAATGGTTATTTGTGCTTTTTATAGATTGAAATTCTTTAGATCTCTCTGCTTTAAGTAATAACACATGAAGTAGGTTACCTAATATTTCTGATTTGGCAAAATTATTTGAAAATTGATACTCCTCACGTATTCTAGTTGCTATACTAACAAGGTTATCATTATTCATATCTTTTTGATGAATAACCGGAGATTCAATATGGTAATTAAATAACCTATTTAAATTTAAGCTACTTATTAAATAATTAGATTTATCAACAAATTTACTATTGAAAATAATACAAAACCCATCTGCTTCTATTAACTTCTTAGTAAAATGATGTACTTGGTTTTTAGCTATAAATATAGCGCTCCCTTCTATTAAATTATAAGATTTGAAATCGACAAAATGTGAATACGATTTTTTGGTTACTATTAGGATAATATGAAATAGTATTCTATGAGCAATAAAAGGATTGTGATTATTAGACTGGTTTAACTTCTGAAAAGTTTCAGAAAAAGTCATGACTTCAATATCTAATTCAAAATTTGATTTAAAGGCAATCTTAGGTAATTCATGAGCCATGATGCAAATGTAAGAAATATAGAAATTGATTTCTATATCACCTGAATATGATTCAATAAAAATAAAGTAGAAGCCATCCCGAAACAAGTTCGGGATAGATTAATACTCATTTTATGTATGTTTAAATTAAGTTTCACTTTCGGCTTGAAAAGCCTAAGAATTGCAAGTAATTGACCTAATAAATCAAGGGAAACTTAATAAATTATTATAATCATATCTTAGGCTTTTAATATCCTGTAATACCATCTTCACCAGATTCTTATCTTTCTCTTGGCTCTCCAGTTGGCCCCATTTCTCCTCCAATTTGAGTAACTGTGCTGTTTATAATAAAAGAATCACTTGAATTTGTTCCTCCGCTATATGTTCCAGAGGTGTATAATCCGTTAATTTCATTACCATTGCTAACACTTCCTCCTGTATAGATTTTATAAGTTTTACCTGTTTCTAATTTTGCATTAGAGTATATAATTGTTATTACGCTATTAGGGACTTCATAAGTAAGGGCTTCCGTTCCATCCTCTGATTGAATATTTAATAGCTGATTTGCATAAACTCCATCAAAAATTAATGAATTTTGTGTGCTTTCACTATCCGTTGGAAATGATGTGTTTAGTCCTAATCCTAAAATAGTTCCTCCAGTAATTTTAAATAAATTATCATCGGTGTCAAAACTACCATCTGGTTCATCTGTTCTTACTGCTATAGCAATGGTTGTACCACCAGTAATGGTAATTCCTTCGTTACTATCAATAGCATCATTACGTGTGCTATAAGCATAGATATTTCCACCATTGATGTATAAAAAACCATCTGAATTAAGACAATCATCATAAGAATTTAAATTTATGATACCATTATTAATAGTCATTATTCCTTTTGCTTCTATGCCTTCACCTTCGGAGTTATTTATAACAAAATCTCCTCCATTTATAGTTACATATGGCGTAATAGTATCATCTGGCTCTTCCTCATCATCAATATCATACGAGGCTACAATTCCATCATCAACTGCATTTATAATAAAGGTTCCGTCGTTAATAATAATATAGCCTTTTTCACAATCCATACCGTCGCTATCAGCTGTTAAATTAAGCGTACCACCATCTACAATTATATAATCATTAGTATGGATAGCATCTGATACTGCTTCGGTTACTGTAATTGTTCCGCTAATTATTCTAACATAATCATCACTTGCAATACCGTGCTTATAGTTTCCGGCTACGTTAAGAGCTCCTAAACCACTAAAAACTAATTGCCCTTCGCTAAAAAATGCTGCTTTTGCATCTTCGTCATCTGGAATATTATTATAATTTGATGCATCGGTTAAGTTATTTGTACCTTCCAATACAACAAAAATGGTTTTTGAAGATTGTATATTAATCGCAGGACCATCAGTATTTGTAATACTTAAATCACTTAACGATAATTTGAATTTTTTATCGCTATAAATTTTTAACATACCATTGGTTGTTGAACCCGATATTTCGTAAGCTACTTTTGAAATAGTGGAATTGATAGTAACATAGGCACCATCTTGTGTAATTACCACATCATCAGGAACAGGATTTGTAATGGTAGCAGATGTATTTGAAAATACAATTTGAATTGTATTTTCAAAAGTTGCATTTTCTACTAAATCATCTTCATCTGTACCTGTGTTATTAGTATCTCCTTCAGCTGTGCCAGATGTGTTTGTATCTGTAATTGTAACATTTTCTGATGTTATTACTGTATCTTCTGATGTTGAATCGATATCATCGTTATCATCATCAGTACTACATGCAACAAATGCAAAGACTATTAAAGCTAATATGCTAAAAACTTTAATAGATTTTATATTACTTGTTTTCATAATTTGAATTTTTAGTTAAATATTGAAATTTTACGTTAAATATTAAGCTATATTAGAAGTGAGACTCTATTAAAACCTCTCCTTGATTTTGTTAATTATTTTTTATTTTGTGTTCGTTGTGGTTTTGGTGCATTTACAAATTCTTTTTTTGATATGAATCCATCTTCATCGGTATCGATTTTAGTGAAATCATTTTTTAAAGGGCCTTTAATTTCTTTCTTTGATAGTTTACCGTCTTCATTGGCGTCCATTTCTTCTAATAACTGCTTAAATGTTGGTGGTTCTTTTCTATCTCTTTGATTTTGTGACTGTCCATAAAAATTGTTTGTTATCATTAATACAATCCCAAAAACTAATACCTTAAATGTGTTGCTTTTCATCTTTTAAACTTTTATTGTTATATACTTTTAGATGTGTTCCTTTATATAAACTTGTGAGCTGTCTTGTTAAAAAAAACACAAAAAAAAGACTCTAAATATTTAGAGTCTTTTTAAATTTTTAAGAGAATGATTTCGTTTTAAATATCCTTTTAGGAAAGGATATAAAAGTAAAAGTTTAGAATAAACCAGAAATATTCTTTTTATTATAAAATTCCAGGAATTCCTGGCAATTGACCTGCTAAAGCAAGAGAAACAACACAAACTAAAAACATTGCTCCGGGGATAATTAAACGTTCTTTTAGCGATAATGCTTTTGCTCTTTCTCTATCGCCAATTAGTCCTAAATTATCTAGTAACATGGTTAAAGCCCAACCAAATACTGGGTTTACAAAAGCACAAGCAAAAATACAAGTACCAGCACTTAAAGAATCATTTTGTTTTTTAACCATTTGCATACCTGCTTCAAGTAATGGTAAAAACACACCTACTATTAAGGCTACACGCAATACAGGTTCCCACATAGCTAAATCCATAGGATACCCAAAAACAGATGCTAAAATACATAGTATAGCAGTTAATATTGCACCGCCAGGAATAGGACGTTTAGCAATAGCAGCAGGAATCATATAAGTTCCCCAAGAGGATGCAATATTTCCACCACCTAAAGCAGATCCAACTATTTGGCGAACAGAAGCTACCGTCATCGTATCATCAACATCCATTAAAACATCTTTAGCTTTTTTAGGGTAATTAAGTTCTTGAAATACACGGTGCCCTAAATAATCTGGAGACCACATAGCAACAGCTAATATAGCAAATGGTATTACTGCAATAAAGTGTCCAATATTTGGCCAACCTAATTGCCATCCTGTATCTTCACCCCACCACCAAAATGGATTCATATGAGGTAGTCCTGGAGCTGTTGTAAACTCAAAATTAACACCCATAGCATAGGTTATTATTCCTGCTATTAATGAGCATAGTGGTATGGCTAACCATCTTTTTTTAACACGCGCTAAATAGGCATAAATAATAATTGTAACGCCAATAACAACAAATGATACTGTACTTGCATCTGCATTTACAGCCCAAGTTTCGAATTTTGAAATTTGAGAAATAAGCCCCACAGCACCAAGGTAAATAAGTAAACCACCACGAACACCAACACCTGTTAAAGCCATTAGTTTAGAGCCTCCTTTGGTGATACTTAAAATAAGCCCGAATACACCAATTAATATACCCAAAGCTAAAGGATGACCTCCTGCTGCTGCAATAATTGGGATTAATGGAATCATTGGGCCATGCGTTCCAGCTAAATTCGCCCTAGGATTTAAAAGAGCAGAAAAAAGTATAACAAAAATACCTCCTGCAATTAATAGTTCGAATCGAACATTTTCGGCAACAAATTCTGGTGATAAACCAAATTGTGCAGCAAATGCTGCAACCATTGCTGTAACCATTACTACCTTACCTATTGTTGCTGCTAATGCAGGAACTAAGTCTTCAAATTCTATATGAAAATCTCTAAACGGTAAATGTAATTTCCATCGACGAAATTTCATGATTTGTAATTCATGTTCTAAGTAGTCTTCCCTATTTTCAAATTCGCTAGACTTCCTTCGTTTTTCCTTGTAAGAATTCCCTTTTTTTTCGCTCATACCTTTGCTAATATTTAATATTTTAACACTATTTCTTAATAAGTTCGCAAAATTAACTGCATAATGCGTTTGTAAACATGAGTTTTGTCAGTTGTATATTATTTTTTTGTGCTTATTTAGAACACTTTGACATACTGTCACTTATAGTTTTTTACTTTAATATTTCTGTTTTGATAGTTTTAAACTTATGTTAAAAAAAGAATGAACGTTCATTTTTTATTATCTTTGTACAAGAAATCAAATTAAA
Organism: uncultured Algibacter sp.; assembly: GCF_947495675.1. Taxonomy (GTDB): domain Bacteria; phylum Bacteroidota; class Bacteroidia; order Flavobacteriales; family Flavobacteriaceae; genus Algibacter_B. The sequence continues at coordinate 52,909 of NZ_CANLZX010000013.1, forward strand.
ATGACAAAACTTCAAAAAAGTATTGATAAGCGAAATGCGTTAATTAAAGCTACAATTGAGTTGGTAAACAACAATGGTTTCCATGCTACACCTATGAGTAAAATTGCAAAAATGGCTAACGTGTCACCTGCAACTATCTATTTGTATTTTGAAAACAAACAAGATTTAGTAAATCAAACCTATATTGAAGTAAAAGCAAAATACACCAAATATGCTTTTGAGAATTACCTTGAGAGCATGTCTGTGGAAGCAGGTTTTGAATTAATCTGGAAACGTATAGCTGACTTTAAATTAAATGAGTGTAAAAATGCTATGTTTTTAGCACAATGTGATAATACACCTATGATTGACGAAGCTAGTAGACAAGAGGGTATTAAGCATTTACAACCCCTACTCGACCTCTGGGCTCGTGGTATTAAGGAAGGTATTATAAAACCCATGTCTGATTATTTGTTATATGCCTATTCTATAAACCCTTTGTCCTTTTTAATGATCTCACAAAAACGAGGTGCTTTTAAATTAAACGACACTAATATTCAAGAAGCATACGAATCTGCTTGGAATAGTATTAGAGTAATAAATAAATAAAAAATAAAAATTGAAATATGGAATTATTAGACAAATTAAAATGGCGTTATGCTGCAAAAGCAATGAACGGTAAAAAAGTACCTGAAGATAAAATAGCACGTATTTTAGAAGCGGCTCGTTTAGCTCCTACTTCAAGTGGTTTACAACCCTTCGAAATTTTTGTAATTAAAAATCAAGATATTAAAGAACAAATTAAACCCATTGCTTGGAACCAATCTGTAATAACAGACTGTTCTCACCTATTAGTTTTTGCAGCTTGGGATACCTATACAGCAGATCGCATAAATCACATGTTTGATTTAACAAACAAAATTCGTGGTTTTGAAAACGAGGGTTGGGAAAATTACCGACAAATGTTATTAGGTATGTATCCACAAAAAGACCCTGAAGTAAACTTTAACCATGCTGCAAAACAAGCTTATATTGCTTTTACAGAAGCTTTAACTGCTGCTGCTTTTGAAGGTGTTGATGCAACGCCATTAGAGGGTTTTGATCCTGAGGCTGTCGATAAAATTTTGGGGCTAAGAGAAAAAGGACTGCGTAGTGCTGTTTTATTACCAATTGGTTACAGAAAAGAAGATGAAGATTGGTTAGTAAACCTTGTAAAGGTTAGAAAACCTATGGAAGAGTTAGTAACTGTAATTGAGTAAATTATAGTTTTAAAAGAAAAAATAACAACAAAAAAAAAGAAAAGAAAATGAACAATTTTGATTTTAAAAACCCTACCAAAATTATTTTTGGGAAGGATACTATAGAAAAAATAAAAGAAGAAATACCTCAAGACGCTAAAGTATTACTGCTTTATGGTGGCGGAAGTATTAAGAAAAACGGTATTTACGACCAAGTTAAAACAGCTTTAGCAAATGTTGATGTTACTGAGTTTGGCGGTATTCCAGCAAATCCAGAGTACGCAACGCTTATGGAAGCTTTACAAGTTATTAAAGACCAAAATATATCATTTCTATTAGCAGTTGGTGGTGGTTCTGTAATTGACGGAACAAAATTTTTATCGGCGGCGGCTGTATACAATGGTGAAACTCCTTGGGATATTTTAACTAAAAATATTAGAACAGAAAAAGGTATGCCATTTGGTACTGTTTTAACCTTACCGGCAACAGGATCTGAAATGAATTCTGGTGCAGTAATTACCAGGGCTGAAACTAAAGAAAAATTGGCTATGGGCGGACCAGGTTTATTTCCTGAATTTTCTATTCTAGACCCTCAGGTTATTACCTCAATTCCCCAACGTCAATTAGCAAATGGTTTAACAGATGCTTTTACTCATGTATTAGAACAATATATGACCTATCCAATTGGTGCTTTATTGCAAGACCGAATTGCAGAAAGTATTTTGCAAACTTTAATTGAAGTAGCTCCTAAGGTTTTAAAAGACCCAACCGATTACAAAGCAGCATCTAATTTTATGTGGAGTTGCACAATGGCTTTAAACGGATTAATCCAAAAAGGCGTACCAACAGATTGGGCTGTTCATGCAATTGGACACGAATTAACTGCTTTATTTGGTATTGACCATGCACGTACTTTAGCAGTTATTGTACCAAGCCATTACAAGTTTAATTTTGAAGCTAAAAAAGAAAAACTAGCTCAATATGGTGAACGTGTTTGGAAAATTACAGAAGGAAGTTTAGATGATAAAGCGTATGCTGCAATCGAAAAAACAATCGAATTTTTCCATGAACTAGGTATAGATACAAAACTATCTGATTACACAAACGATTATCAAGGTACAGCAGAAGAAATCTCAAAACGCTTTACAAATCGTGGTTGGACAGGTTTAGGAGAACACAAAACATTATCGCCAGACAAAGTTGAGAAAATAGTAAAAATGGCTTATTAATTTTAAAGATGAATTTTTTAAAAACACTAGCGCTAACATTAACTATTATTACAGCCTCAAGTTGTAAAGACACAAAAAGCGTAGCACCTTCTGAAACCGCTTTAGAAGAGAAAACAGAACAAAAAAAAGAAAAGACAATGAATATATTATTTGTATTAACATCTCACGATAAGTTAGGAGATACAGGAAAGAAAACAGGATTTTGGGTAGAAGAATTTGCTAACCCATATTATAATTTATTAGACAAAGGCGCACATATAACTATAGCGACACCTAAAGGTGGTGCAGCACCAATAGACCCAAGTAGTGATTCGCCAGATGCTGCAACCGAAGCAACAAAACGTTTTGATAATGATGCTGAGGCAAAAGCACGAATTGCTAACACTAAAGTATTATCTGAAATAAATCCAGATGATTTTGATGCCGTATTTTATCCCGGAGGTCACGGACCATTATGGGATTTAGCAAACGATAAAACGTCTATAGATTTAATCGAAAAATTTAACGCTCAGGATAAGCCAATTGCATTTGTATGTCATGCTCCTGCTGCTTTAAAAGGCGTTAAAAATGCAGATGGTACACCTTTAGTAAAAGGTAAAAAAGTAACTGGTTTTACTAATAGTGAAGAAGCTGCTGTTGGATTAACAGACGTCGTACCTTTTTTAGTTGAAGATATGTTAAGTGAAAATGGCGGAGTCTATTCTAAAAAAGAAGATTGGGCAGCCTATGCAATACAAGATGGAAACCTTATTACGGGTCAAAATCCTGCTTCTTCTGAGTTGGTAGCAGATAAATTATTACATAGTTTAAAATAGTTTCTCTATTTTTATTAGAATTAAAAAAGCCTGTAAACATTATGTTTACGGGCTTTTTGTTTGATTTTATAAAGTCATAAATTTCCAAAGGATAAATACTGAAATCTAATAATTAAAAAAACTATCTTCGCGCGCATTATGTGGATGTATCTTGGCCTTTTGGCGGCTCTCTTTTTAGGATTACATAACCTGTGCAAAAAACATGCTGTACAGGGTAACGAAGTATTTCCGGTGCTTTTGGGTACCGTTTCTAGCGGCTTTTTGTTTATTGTAACTTTTTATGTGCTATCTAATATTTATCCAGAATATGCTCAGGCTAATGGCTATAATTTTCAAGAAATATCTTGGCAAACCCACGGTTTTATTTTTATAAAATCTGTTATTATGGCTAGTTCTTGGATTTTAGCTTATCAGGCTTTAAAACATTTGCCTATAACTATTGTTACACCAATTAGATCAGCAGGTCCCTTTTTTACTTTTATTGGTGCTATTTTAATTTATAATGAACGTCCTGGTTTTTACCAATGGATTGGTTTTTTCTTAATTATATTTTCTGTGTTTATATATTCTAAAATAGGAAAAAAAGAGGGTATTAATTTTAAAAGAAATAAATGGATTTTTGCAATAATTGGCGCTACATTTTTGGGTGCCTCAAGTGGTTTATACGATAAGTTTTTAATACAAAATTTAAACTTAAACCCCCAAACATTACAATTTTGGTTTTGCTTTTATACAATACTTATTTTATTATTTATTTTATCTGTAACCTGGTTTCCTTTTGCTGAAAAAAGAAAGGCTTTTAAATTCCGTTGGTCTATTGTTGCGGTTGGTATTTTATTACAAGCTGCAGATTATTTTTACTTTAAAGCATTACAAGACCCAGAAGCATTAATCATGTTGCTTTCAGCAATAAAAAGAAGTCAAATACTTATAGCAGTTGTTGTTGGTGGTTTGGTTTTTAAAGAGCAAAATAAACGAAAGAAACTAATTCCTTTATTAGGAATTATGGTTGGTGTTTTTTTAATTTTATATTCTAATTAAAAACAGTAATTATTGTAGTGTCATTAAGTTGAAGGATATTTTAATTCCTTGTATAATCATCCCTGTTCCAATTATAGCTATAATTAAACCCATTATTTTTCCAATTACCGAAATAACATTGTGCCCTACAATTTTTACAATAAGATCACTTAATCTAAAAGTAAAGTAGGTTAATAAACTCATTGAGCCAAAAATTACAATTACTAAAAATATATGAATAGCTTCAGCATTCGACACAAAATTCATAGCAGTTACAATAGTTCCTGGTCCTGCTAAAATAGGAATAGCTAATGGCGATACCGCAATGTTTTCATCAATATGTACATTTTTAAGGTTTTTGACATTAGATTGTTTTGATTGTAGCATTTCAAAACCAATATAAAATATTAAGATTCCTCCTGTAATTTTAAAAGCAGGAATACTAATATTAAATAATTCAAAAATATATTTACCTAAAAGTACAAAAATGGCAACTATGGTAAATGCTATAAGATTTGATCTTTTATTTATATCCCTTTTAGTTTTTACATCGGCACCTTGGGTTAAAGACACAAAAACGGTCATGTTTGATATAGGGTTCGTTATAGCAAAAAAGGCCGTAAATACTGCTATAGAGAATGTAATTAGGTTATCCATTACGAGTTAAAATTTGAAACCGGAAAGAAATTGAATTACTTCGTTATCACCAAAGTAATTTTTAATTATTTTATTATAATTTATGGGGTAAAATATATAACCTTTATGTTTTTATAAGTTAATCTTTTTACTTGTATAAGACCTGTATAGATTTATTAAAAATTAAAGAAGCCACAAATAATTGTGACTTCTTAAAAGCTATTAATCTATAAGGGATTTACTTATTTGTTAATTACAAATAGTGTGTTATCTACTTAATTTATATTACTTCCAGGTTACTATATCTTCAAAAGCTCTTCTAGATTTAGGAAACTCTGGATCTGCTTTTCTATAGCCAAATGCTACCATGAATGACAAACCATATTTCTCTGTATCAATACCAAATTTCTCCTTTAATAAGGCTTCAGCTTTTTCCTGGTGGAACCCTTCAATTGGGCAAGAATCAATTCCTGTTAAAGCAGCAGCAGTCATCATATTACCTAAAGCTATGTAAGTTTGTTTTGAAGACCAGTCTAATAATTTTTTATCTGTATCTAAGTTAAAATCGCGTTCTTGAAATTCTCTATAAAACTTTGAATACATTTCAATGACATCCTCAGGTAATTGTTTTACATTTTTCATCATGTGCATGATATAATCTGCATCGTGTTTTACCATAGGCGCTTTCATACTTAAGCCTAATATAAAATGGCTTGCCGTATCTAATTTTAAAGGAGCGCCCCAAGCTACTGGTTTTAAAAGTTCACGTAGCTCTTTATTTTGTACAACAACAAAATGCCATGGCTCGAAACCAAAAGAGCTTGGTGATAAGTTGGCAGTTTTTAAAATGAAATTAATATCTTCATCTGAAACTGTTTTAGTGGCATCAAATTCTTTAGTGGCGTGTCTATAATTAAACGCATTTAAAATGTCTTCTTTTGCGATGTTAGGTGTATTCATTTTTAATTTTTATTTTTTATAATTATTTTACTATCAAAAGTATAGTGACAAAAGTAAATATAGTTCTTGTTTTATGCAATAACGGTCAAAAAGGATAGTATCATTAAATAATTTTTATAATATGTAATTGATTGAAAAACAATAATTTAAAATATTAAACAAAATACTATAAAAAGTATAGTTTTAATTTAAATTAATATTTTATACTACAATTTATAATTAAAATGTAAATGTTAACAGTAATTAAAAAAAGTGATTAATAAAATTAAAAACCAATGCTTTTAGTTTAACTAAAATTGTAATAGTATTAATTAAGGGAACAATTAAAATAAATTAAGAATATGAAAATGTTGAGGATGATAATTAATTTTTAAGTATGGTTTTTCTTTTAAGAATTAAATATATAATACCTCCTAAAAGTAAAGAATCAATAAAATAAGCATGTGTAAGTTGAAATACTTCTAAATATGTAAAAACAGTAATTATAGAACTAATTGCCCATGCAATTAACGCCTCATATTCCCAATCAATAATATCATCTAAATTATAATCTTGCTTTTTTACCCAAAAGAAATTTATGATATATATAGATGAAATAGAAGGTGCTAATATGCCTAGAAAATTCAAGAAATCAAATAAATAGTTTGAGAACCCTAGAAGAGCTGCAAAGACACCAAATACACCAGAAACAATAGCCGTTTTCTTAAAGGTCCAACCTGTTTTTATAGTTGAAAATGTTAGGGTTGTTGAATACAAATTTGATGCATTGCCAATCCAAGTCGATACAAATAAAAGTATAAATGCGGGCACTACTAAATCTAGGTTTTCCATCACTTTAATAATATCTACTTCGCCTGTTTGTATAGATGGAATGGCACTAAATAATAATGCAATGGGAAAGCCTATTGTAATACCTAAAACAGCTATTAAACTTTGTTTGTCGTTATAAATAAACCTTGAAAAATCTGCCATTAATACTGGGAACAATATAGAAGAACCCACTAAAATAGAGGTTGCTTCAAAAAGTGTCATAGTTGGTTCTTTTGGAACAAAATCTATAATCTCTTGAAAAGACGTTCCTACTAAGGCTTTATAAACGACATAGCTTAAAAAAACAGTTAAAACGGGCACAGCAAAATTGGCTAGTCGTTCTAAACTTTTAATACCATATATGGTTGTAATTACTATTAAAGCGCCAACAACAATAATTATTGGCCATTCTGGTAAATTTATGGCAAGTGTGTTAAAAGCGGTGTCTTTTACTGCAATTGCTAATAACTCTAATGCCACCGAAAACCAGCCTAATAAAGTAATGCCAAATATAAAATTCATGATTTTAGCTCCATTTCTGCCAAAGCTAAAATGCATAATCATATATGTTGATAATCTAGAACGATTACCAATTATTGTTGTTGCCATACACATTAATGTTAACACTAATGTTGAAATACCAAAAGCCCATAATGCTTTTTTAAAACCAACACTTAAAGCAACCTCCGAGCCTAAAAATAATATAGGCAAAGTTAATCCGGTTCCTGCAATTACTAATGCTATTAACCATCCGGATGTAAAATCTTTTGGTTTAACTTTAGTAGTAGTGTATTGATTTCCTTCTTCAGGCATAAATATTATTTAATAAAGATTCTGCTAAAGGTCTTAAATCTTCATGACAAACTTCACCATTATCTGTAATTTGTATGTCGTCAAAATAAATACTAGTATTAATAACGACACCATCAAAGTGCGATTTAGATTCTTGTCCATGAGGCGGCATATCCATTGCGCTTGTATGTCCGAAACCAAAATCAACACCTCCCCAAATACGTTCATCTTCAACCAATTCAAAAGTTAAATTTCGTACTTTAGGGTTTAAACCTAACATGTTATGAGAAATTTTATAGATGTTTTCATCATCAAAAGACGCTAAGTAATTCTTGAATTTTTCAGCAGACTCACCTCCTATTACATCAGAAATAACACCGTTTTTCATAATAAATTCCAAAGGGTTATTATTATCTGTGTTTTGCAAATGATCAAAAACAATATGGCCATTCATACTATTAAGTTTTGGTACAATATTTACAAATCCTGGTGCTGTACCAAATTTTGGTTGTGAATAATCGCCATCATCATAATCAAAAGCATAATTTAAATCAATATCATATGATACATCTGTGCCATTATTACTCGTTATGCGCACTTTTTTAGCAGCCATAGCCATTTCAGTTACTTTAGTCAATAGTTTTTTAAGTAACTGAATATCAAATCCTGTAAACACTCTATCTAATGATTGTATAGAACTATCTGCAATAATTAAGTAACGTATTTTTTTGTTTTGCTTTAAGGCCGTTTCCCAAATATCAGAATATAGTAAAACTACCGAATTTGCTTCAATCCAAACATCTACATGGCATAATGCTGCCGTTAAAGCTTTAGATGGCCAATCTTTCATTCCTGCTTGACTATCATTTTCAGCTTTTGGTATATACATTACCAAAGGTAGCCCTCCTGCTTCATGTGTAGCAGTTGCTAAAGCATCTATGGTATCTCGATTTGTTCCTAAATCTGCAGTTATAGCAACCGTTTCTCCAGGTTTTATTTGGAACATTTTTTCCATTAAAAATTTAGAAAATCGCGTTCTTATATCTTTCATTGATAATGTTTTTTGTAAAAAAAAGGGAATGAATTTAGCATTCCCTTAAATAAATAATAAAATAATTCTAGCTATTAATTACTTAATTTATTATTAAAAATTAACTGTAATTGATGTTCCTATGCTTAATGGTTGTCCTCTCCAAGCTACATCATCTGGGCTTCCAACATATTCTCCTGGAGAAAATTCTTGATAATATTGTTTATCAGTTAAATTTCTTCCCCATAATTCAAGTTTCCAATTTTTGTAGGTAAGACCAATACGTGCATCGAGTAAAGAATAAGCATCTGTAGTATGTATATCTTGGTTGCTTTCATGCCAGTATGTTTTTCCTGTGGTATCTAGATTTAAAAAACCATTAAATTTTAATGCATCTGTTATTTTAAATGAAGACTCTAGCCCTACTCCAAATGTGCTTACAGGCACGAATGGTACTTTTTTACCATCATAATTTGTGTTATCTGTTGTTGCTCCATTAGTTCCACCAGTTGTGCCACCATCAACTATTTCTGCATCAGCAGTTCCAAAATTTGCGAAGATGTCTAAAAAGTTTGTTAGTCTTGCACGAGATTCTATCTCAAAACCAAATATTTTAGTTTCATCATAATTATAAACTCCAGCAATAAATGTATTTAAGTCCAGAATATATTGTTGTTGATTCTTTAGTTTAGAAGTGAATACAGAACCATTAAAAATTAAGCGATCATTCCATGATGTTGTTTTGAAACCTACCTCAAAGTTATCTGAAGTCTCGTCATCAAATTCCCTGTTAAATAAATCGGTAGCATCAGCATTGTAACCACCATTACGATACCCTTTACCATAGTTTGCATAAAATAATGCGCTTTTAGATGCCTGGTAAGATAAAGATACTTTTGGTTGAAATTCGTTGTTTTCTCTTTCAGAAGTAGTGATAAATAAATCATCAACTTGACTAAATTTATCAATATCGTATCTAAAACCAGCTGAAGCTGTTAACTTCTCTGTTAGTTTATAGTCTGCAAAACCAAACAAAGCGATAGTTTTTATTTCATTTACATAATCTGCAACATCATATTCTGCAGGACCAAATTCAGCATCTTCCCCATCGGTTCCGTTTTGATAGATATCTTTTTCTACTTTTTGATAAAAACCACCTAAACTCCAATCAAATTTTGCATCAGTAATATTGTTATTAATTCTAAATTCTTGATTAAATGTTTTGGTAGTTATTTCTTCACCTTGGGTAAATAAATCTAGGTCTATAAAATCTAAATCACCAATTGTAGAGCGCTCAACTTTATTAATAGATGTAATACTTTGCAATTTTACGGATCCTAAATTATAGTCCATTTTAAAGTTTCCGTAATTGTTAATCATATCCGATTTTCCTAATACATCAGCTACAATAACATTGTTACCATCTTTAGGATTTGGATCTAAAACACCACCAGGAAATTCACCATCAAAACCTATTGGGTTAACAGAATAATAAGTAGCGCCACCATCTATTTTAAAATGTTGGTAGGTTGCTGCAATTGTAAAATTATTAGTAAGGTTTGCTTTTATTTGTCCCCTAATATTAAAATCTTCAGAGAAATCTACTTTTTGATTTAAAAAATCGTTAGTTAGAAGTCCATCAAAAGTTTTGTATTGTGTAGAGAACCTGTAGAATACTTTATCTTTTGAAATGGCTCCAGAAGATATTAATTGAGCTTGTAAATTACCACCATTCCCAATACCAAATTTAATTTTATTGGCAGATTTATTAGTTGGCTCCTTTGTATAAATATTAACGGCACCACCAATTGCATTTTTACCATATAAAGCACCTTGTGGACCTTTAACAACTTCTACCAATGCTAAATCATATAATTCTTGACTTAATAAACTAGGGTCTGGTATAGTAACACCATCTATAACAAATGCTAATGGTGCATCGCCTCCACGAACCTGAGGAATACCTCTAACTGTTATGAAATTTAAACCAACAGCTTGAGCCGAATTAAATTTTAAATTTGGCACCAAACTAGAAAAAGAACTAATATCGCTTACACCAGCACTCTCAATGCCTTCTGCGTTTAAAGCAGTAACCGATTCTGCTGTTGTTTGAATAGTTTCAGTACGTTTTCTTGATCTTCCAACAACTCCAGAAAAACCTTGAATGGTTACCTCACCAAGGGATTCGGCAGATTCATTCATTTCAATATCAATTCTACTTCTCCCATTAACATTAATTTCTTGTGATTCAAAGCCAATAAACGATACAATTATAGTTGCATCATTAGAAGTTACGGTAATTTCATAATTTCCATTATAATCTGAAACTACACCAGCTAATGTTCCTTTTTCAATAACATTAGCTCCTGGAAGTGGTTCTCCATTAATGTCTGATACTTTTCCTGTTACATATGTTTGCGAAAACCCTAAAGTTGTAACAAAAAGTAATGTAATTAAAATCCTTTTTTTCATGGTATGATTAAATTAATTAGTTAATCTAAATTAGTGTATCAAATATTAATTATTATTAATTTTAAATATTATAAATATTTTTAATAATTTTAAATAATAATTAGGAATTTATGAAAACACACTCTAACTCTTTGGTATTAACTTCAGAATATTTTAAAATAGTACTAGAAAAAGTACATGAAACATTTATTAATAAACACAAACTTGCTAAACTTCCTAAAACATTTCAATTATATGGTTATGGTGATTTTAATGAAGATAAACCAAGTTTAAAAACCGATTTTGAAGACATAGGCTCTGAGTTTATTAATGGTAAATATTTATACGATAAATCCAGAGAAATAGAAAAAGGCAAACCGTTAATAAAACTAAACCAATATTATAAAACTATTATATTGCTTTATTTGGGTTATCAAGATTTTAAAGATTTTTTAGAAGAACATAAATTATCTGAAATTGAACATGAAAAGCAACATGATTTAATTTATAGAGATAATGAAGATATTACCTATTACTACTTAAATTATTATTTTGGAGAAGATGACCTTATATTGAAAGGACAAACCATTATATCGAATAATTGGAAAAAAATACAGCACATTTTTATGTACCCTCTTGAGGATGGTACATTTAGAGAGCATTATAGTAGTGGTAGTATTAAACGTCAAGGCGATACTATTACTATTAAAACCAATACACTTTCTGGAGACAGATATATAGATGGCGCAAGTGAGATTTATTACATTGGCCATAAATCACCTTCAAATATTAACTATTTAATAGGCACCTATTGCACTTTTGATATATTTACAAATACCGTTGCTGGTAGAGCCATTTTAGAAAAATGTGAAAGCAAACAGATAATGGAAGAAAAGTCTAAAACTCCTTTTATTCCTCCATACATTGCCATGGAAATTAGAAACAAACGCATAGTTAATAAGAGTGTTGTACCAAGAAATGCTTTAGAACTATCAAGCAATAGTCCTTATGCGTCCTTATATGGTAAATTACCTGGTACTTATAATGTTACTTTTAATTTTGATGATGGTTTTAAGGAAAATTTAAAATTTAAAATCTTAGCAACAAATTATCAAATTATTACTTTAACAGAAAATGTTTACATTGAAAAAGACCGAATAGAACTTGTAAATAAAGGATCTGTAATTAATTTCAGGTTTAGTTTTTCTGGTATAATTGCTCTTGAAAGAGTGAATATTTATTTTAAAACATACTATTTAAAAGATAATAGCAACGAGCAAACTGGCGTATTTAGTGGTATTGATAATGAAAACCGACTTGTTAATGGTACTTTAAATGTCGTTTTTACTGAGGAATAATCCTATATTACTATCAATTAGTAAACCTCAGTTTCTTCTTTACCAAGAATAATATCTCTTTTAGCTATAAACAATCCTTCTTTTTTATCTAATTTAAGAATTCTATTAGGGTTTGTTTTTTCAACTTTTGCACGACACTTACCAATTAATTTTGGATCGTCATCAAAAAGAAATGTTTCAATTTTATATTCTGGTTTATTAGGTTCTTTAACAATTGGTAATATTTGTTTAAGTTCATTGTTGTACATATATTTTCCAGGAACAAATGTGTAAAAGGTATATTTACCATCAGCATCTGTCTTTATCCAGCCTCTGTGATGTACGTAACGTTTTTTATTTTGTCTTTTTAATTCAAAATTACCATTCTCGTCTGTTTGATGGATAAATAGCATTACATTTTTAGCAGGCGTTACACCATCACTTTCAAAAATAGTTCCTGTAATTTTTAGTTTTTGAGATTTAGCTTCAAAATCTGGGATGGTATCTACATTATTGAGTTGCTTTTCAGAATAATCGTAAATAGGACTTCGTTTTTTGAAATTTTCTGGAATGTTGTTAACTTCTTGTGCTTGAAGTAAGTTTAAACCTGTAAATAGACAAACAATACTTAAAAGTGATATTAGGTTTTTCATTTGGGGATAATTTTAATATCCTCAAAACTAATACACTACATTGGTTTTTAAGCAAAATAATCGATTTGATAGTAATATTTTACGATGAATAGATGAAACGCATGTTATTTAAAGTTACTATCGTTTTATTCATTTGAAGATTTAATTATTCCAGTATAAGAAATAGGAAATCTAGATGAACTTAAAATACTCATCTCACTTTTTAGATTTGGGAATAACTGAATGATTACATTAAAACGCTCAGTTTTACTACTAGCATTAAATTTAACTAAATAACTTTGATGCTTACCTTTTGATACTTGGTAGTTTTCAAGGATTCCATTTAATTCAATACCTCCATTATCACCATAAATGGTACCCATTTGGCGTTCTCCATAATATGGTAAATAAGAAGTTACGCTATCATTAGATACTGTTAGATAATTATCATTACCAATTAAACTTATAGCTCCTGCAGTATTACCAGGCTGTAAAACACCTGAGTTTAAAACTTGTTGCATGGCATTTGTAACTTGTGGTTTTGCCCAATCTGATTTAATTGTATAATTTCTACTAGTTATTAGGGTTTCAAGTGCATTGATTTGTGTTTCTGTAAACTTAGATTTTGATGATTTACAGGATAAACATACAACAAGAAATACACAAATAATCAACCAATTTGCTTTCATGATTTTTAAAAATAGGATTATCTCTAAATTATAAAATTTTAGGATAATACTAACTTAAAAGCGTGTTAAAAATTGAATATTAGCATTTTAAGTAAAGTGTTCTTTAATTGGTTTTTCAGAAATAAATTCAATACTAAAAAGCCTATGGTACTAATTTATAATAATACTAAGTATCAAATCAAATCTTACTAAAATATAATAATCTGTAATATTTATATTATTGATTTTGGGGATTTTTTACTTTTATGGAGGCTATTATTAAGAACAGCAGAAAACCTAAAGTTACATAACCAATATAAGAATAAGAGCCAAAAGATGTAAAACAATAACTAAATAGACTAGGTGCTATAGCACTTGCAAGCACTAAAAAGCTCATTACTTTTCCAGTAATAGATCCTAAATATTTTCTTCCATAATATCGTGGCCATGTTACAGCATTAATAACAGCATATAGGCCACTAAGAACACCAAAACCAATAATAAGTAAATAAACACCAATAGTTTGAGATAAAAACAATAATCCAAATGAAGCCAATACACCACTAGCCAGCATTACATATAAATAAATTTTGTGATGTATATAGTCACTTAAAATATTACATAAAGTAGATACTGCAATAGCGATTATAGAAATAGGTAGAAAAATAGAAATGGCTTGCGATTTTGTGTAATCTTGACTAGCAAATATTGAAACTACATGAAAAGTAAAGCCTGTTACAAAAAAGCTATTAAATGCTAAAACTAAGCCTAACATCCAGAACGCTCTGGTTTGTTTTGCTTCACTTAGCGTAAAATTAGTTTCAGAGTTTTCAACCTTTACAGATGTTATTTTTTTTGTAAATCCATCTGGTTTTAAATTAAAATCTTCTGGTCTATTTCTATATAATTGTAAAATACAAATACTAAATATAATTAAACAAATTGCTAGAATTTGCCAACTTATTTCCCAGCCATGATTATCTATAAGTTTATTAATAAATATAGGAGAACTTGAAAATCCTAATGATACAGCAATACTGCTTATAGAATTTACTTTGCCTCTGTTTTTATCAAACCAAATCATAATCATGTTTCTCGATGCCATGGTTAAAACTCCTTGACCACAAAACCTTATAAAAAAGAATAAAATAGTAATTAATACAAAAGGTATAAGCCATGAATCAACATCTAATAGAAATTTTAAATAGGTGCTTATTTTAGCAGACATTGAAAACAATAATAACGATAAACCTAAAAATAGTGCCGCAAAAAAAGCAACATACCTTGCGCCATACTTATCAAATAAAACCCCAGCTCTGGATACAAAAAAAGCACTTAATAAAGTGCCAAACATGTATGCGTTACTAAATTGATTTCTACTTAGCCCAAGAGCATCTTTTACAGGATCTGTAAAAACAGAAACTCCTACAGTTTGCCCTGGAATACTTGCTAATATGCCAATGCTTCCAACAAATAGGACCATATATCCATAAAAGAATGGGAACTTTTCTGGTCTTATTATAGAAAATTTATTTTGATTAGACATGATATTTTGTTTGAATAGAAACTATTATTTTAGAATACCATCTATAGCTTTTATCCAATCATCAATAGTAGTTTTGTTTGTATGTAATGCTACACTTCCGTTCCCATAAGGTGCATATATATTAGGATTCGTAACCGAAAAGAATCCAACACAAGGTGTTAAAGAAGCACTTGCTAAATGCATTACACCATTATCTGCTGCAATAAAAATGCTAGTGTTGTGAATTATAGCAGCCATTTCTCTAAGGTCTTTACTATAAAAGTGAGGTGCTTTAAAGTTTATTTTTGAAATGTTTTCTATAGGAAGCATTTCAATTATATTATAATTTGAATATTCTAATTTTAATCTACTATAAAATGTTTCCCACCATTCTTCAGAATAACATTTATTACCTGTAGCATTTGTATATATACAAATTGTTTTTTTATCGTTTTTGGTAATATTGTTTAATACTGTTTTGCCCTTATTAATTTCACTATCATTAAGTTTAATATCAAGAACAGGCATGTCTTTATCTTGAGAAGAAAAGCCTAATTTAGATAAATAATGTCTTAAGTTATATACAGGATATTTTGAAATATGCTCATGGTCTTTAAAATTTTTCTGAATTGTTTCATTCACATCGCCAAATACTTTAATTTTTGCTTTAGCCATTTGGGTTAATAAACGCCCAGAAGAAGAATTTTTATCTCCATTAATAACCAGATCATACGTTTTTTGTTTTATAGAGACCCAGCTTTTAGCATATTGAAACAGATTATTAAAAGGTTTTTTAGGAAGTTTAATAATCTTATTTATTTGCTTATAATTTTCAAAAACGGGATGAGCCACACCTCCTTTTACAAATAAATCAATTTCACAATCTTGAAATGTATTTATAACCTCTTGTACAAGTGGCGTTAGTAGTAATTGATTTCCTAAACGATGATTTGGTCTTATAATTAAAACCTTTTTAATATCAGAAATATTTATGTCTCCTTTTTGCGGTTCAGAGTAAGTACTACCAATATTTTTGGTAATACTTCGCATTATATTTCTTCTATATTTATTTATTCGTTTTTTGAATGACATTTATATATGATTTTCAAAATAGATAGCGGCGAAATTACAAATTATAATATCATTTATAATTTTGAATCTCTTATTTTTTACCTTTATATAATGCATTTAATACCAATCCAAATATTATTAAAGCAATACCTAAAAGACTATAAAGAGTATATATTTCACTAAAAAGTAAAACACCTAATAATAAAGTAAAAATAACTTCTAAATATTTTAAAGGCGCTACTTGGTTTGTTGCGGCAATTTGGAAGGCTTTAGTCATGTAAACTTGCCCAAAATACCCAAATAAGCCTAAGCCTAAAAGCATAATCCATTCAATGCCTTCCGGGTTTACCCAGTTATTAATAGATAATACACCACCTAAAACAGTAGAAATAACCATAAAATAATTAACTACAACAACAGGATGATCACCTTTACCTATTTTACTAATAACGATGTATACAAGTCCGCTAAATATAGCCGATATAAAAATCAAAATAAGGCCGTAACCATCTAAGTTAGTATCAAAGCCTTTTAAAATTAAAACACCCACAAATGCCATAGTAAAGAATAGCCATTGAAAAGGTTTTATCTTTTCTTTTAAAAAGAAAATAGCAAATACTGCCGCAAAAATAGGTGCCATATAGCGTAATGAAACAGCTGTGCCAATTGGTAAATATTTAGTAGACATAAAAAACAAACTCATGGATGTAACCCCAACTAAACCTCTTAAAATCAATAGTTTTCTGTTGTTACCTAATATGGGTATGTTGTTTTTTATTAAAAAGCCAAATGTAAAAAAAAGGGAGCTTACAGATCTAAAAAACACTATTTGAAAGGCTCCTATATCTGTTAAGTGTTTAACTATAGCATTCATACAAGCAAAAGCTAATGTGCTTATAATCATGAATTTTATGGCTTGTTTAACGTCCAATACTTCTAAATTTAAAATGGCGTTTAGTATTTATAAAATACACGCCCGTTAATAAAATTACTGCTGCAATTATAGATTGCAATGTAATCTGCTCATCTAAAATCCACCAACCTAAAATTATTGCAATTATAGGATTAACATAAGTTGAAGTTGCAACTTTTTCGGGAGAAACTTCTTTTAATAGATAATTAAACGCTGTAAAAGCAACAATACTTCCAAAAATTATAAGTCCTAACATAGACCATTTAACATCTGCTTGCCAAACGTTTGGTAACAACCAAGGTTCATTTAGACATAAACTAACTATGCTTAGCATTATACCACCAGTAAGCATTTGATAGCCAGTATTTACAAAGTGATTGGAAGGTAAATCTGCTTTGCCAACAAAAATACTTGCATAAGCCCAGCAAAGCATACAAACAAATATTAATATCATTCCTAATATTTGTCCATCTTTATTAATAATTTCTTTTTGACTTACTAACAAATAAATACCAATAAAACCTAATACTACACCAATAAACGACATCGTTTTTATCTTTTTACCAAGTAAAATACGCATCATAATAAGTACAACTAAGGGTTGTGAAGAAATCTCTAAAGCTGCAAAACCACTATCTATATATTGCAAAGCTACAACTGCTAAGCCATTACCTAGAGTTAAGAATAGCAACCCAGCAATACTAACATTTATTAATTGTTTTTTAGATATGTAAAGACTAATACCTAACGATTTTGCAATAATAAAAATGATTATACTAGCTACAATAAACCTTAAAGAAGCTAGGAAAAATGGCGCTAATTGAGAAACAGCTATTTTATTAAGCATGTAGGTAGCACCCCAAATAATATAAACAGCAAAAAAGGCTAAAATGATAAGAACGGTTTTACGCGACACACTCATATTTAGCCTTTTGTATAATGAAACTCTAGATGTTAATCTAGAATATTATTTAAATTTTCTTAACCCTTACAGCATTCATGCCTTTTTGTCCACGTTCTAACTCGTAAGTTACTTTATCGTTTTCCTCAATATCTTCAAGTAAACCACTAACATGCACAAAATATTTTTCTTGATTTATACTATCAATAATAAAACCAAAACCTTTAGAATGGTCAAAGAAAGATACTTTTCCTTCTTTGTTTGCTGGCTCCTCTTCTTCTCTATCTTCTTTCTTAGGGATGCCAAGCTCAATAGACTCTGCCTCAACCTTTTCGCGCATTGCTGGGTCTGGCGGTGTATCTGTTAAATTACCATTAAAGTCTACATAAGCAAACTGAATTCCTTGTGGGTTTTCTTTAGCTTCAGCCTTACGTGCTTCTTTCTTTTTTTGCTTATCTTGTCTTTTCTTTAAGCGTTTTTTTTCTTTTTCAATTTTGTTAAATGTTACTTGCGATTTTGCCATAGTTTTAAATACTCCTACTGGGTTTTATAAATTAATAGAACGTAAAGATACGCCTTATTTTCATGATGTTATAATAATCAACAAATTAATAGTACTAGGGTTAGAAAATTACATAAAGAATAAAGTTAGGTTATTACTTGTTTTCTTTAAAAGCGTTAAGAGTACTATTTTGTTTTTCAAAAATTAATCAAGAATATATTTAAACATTAGTAAAGTAACTACTAATACCACTTAAAATACTTTGTACAGCATAAGAAGCTAGAATTAGCCCCATAATTTTACTTAATACTGTAATACCATAATCCCCTATTCTTTTTTGTAAATGATTTGCTGTTAATAGAATTAAGCAAGTAATACCTATAACAATTAATACGATACCTGTAGTTATAGCTTGTTGTTGTATGGTGTATATATGATTGTTAGTCATTAATACAACAGCTAAAATTGCTCCAGGAGATGCTATAGAGGGTATTGCAATTGGAAAAATTGTAACATGCTTATAATCGGTAATTTGTTTTTTCTCTTGTTCTGGTTTGCCATCACCAAAAATCATTGTTAAAGCAAATAAGAAAAGGATAACGCCTCCCGAAATTTGAAAAGCATCAAGTGAAATCGACATACCCTCTAATATCAATTGTCCAATTACAATGAAAAACAATAGTATTAAAAATGCTATTATTGATGCTCTTACGGCAATTTTCTTTTTATGTATTAAATCAAATTCTCTGGTTGCTTCAAGATAAACAGGAATTGATCCAATGGGGTCAATTACTGCAAAAATGAAAAATATAGTTGTTAAAATTTCGGCCATTTATTTTAAGTTTTTGAAAATTTCATGATTACTTCATAAAATATAAAAACATATTGCGAATATAATCCAGTTTATGAATTTTATTCGGAGTTAGATGATATTATTAATAAAGTTAAACGAAATACTATTAATGTAAAATAAACGTATTAATCCTCAGGTGGATATCCATGAATTTGCTCAAAAACTTCGTCGAAATTTTGACGTAAATAAGAATTTAATTTTTTTCTGTAATCACCTTTTAACCAATCAACAAAGTTATAAGTACTTTTACTAATACATTTAGTGTAACGTTGTATCCTAAAATCTATATCGTCGCCAAGTTGTTTTGCTAATGCAAGCGCATCATAAACATCTTCGCTGTTTTCAATACAAATTTTACCGTGTTGTTCTATAGAACGCTCTAAAACTACTTTTGATGATTCGCCGTTTCTTATAGAATCAACATAGGTTTTTTGAATATCGAAATGTACATCTTCAGATTTTGCAAATTCAGCACGTAAGGCATCTGGCATTTCATATCTAAAGTTACTTTCTAATTCATCATCTGTTAAAATAGAATCTAGATAATATGTAGGCGATTTAAATATACGTTGCCAATCTAAACCATCGCCCCAAGGACCAAATCTGTGAAAATTGTTTCCTAAATCGATAACAGAAAACGACTTCTTGTCTTTCAAAATACGCGATCCACGACCAATCATTTGGTAATAAAGTGTTAACGATTTTGTTGCTCTGTTTAAAATAATACTTTCAACAGTTGGTTCATCAAATCCTGTTGTTAAAATACTAACCGAAGTTAATATAGCGTCAGGTGTTTTTTTGAACCATTTTAAAATCATGGCACGCTCCTTTTTTGTATTTGTATTATCTAAATGGGCAACAGGATATCCAGCTCTTCTAAAGGTGTCATACACATGTAAAGATGTGGTAATACCGTTGTTGAAAATTAATGTTTTTTTACCTTTTGCACGTTCTTCATAAGCTTGTAATAGCTTGGATAACATGTCGTTATCTGTATACAGGTCTTCTGATGATTTAACAGTATAATCACCATTGGCACCAACTACTAAAGAAGTTAATCCAACATTGTAAGTAAACATTTCTGCACGCGCTAAAAACCCATTTTCGATAAGTGATTCGATACTTTCACCAACAATTAATTCATCATAATTATCGGTCATTGGTAACTCAATGCTTGAGCTTAATGGGGTTGCAGTAACTCCTAAAATAAACGATTTACTAAAAAACTTAAATAATTTGGTAAAAGAGTTATAATGGGCCTCATCAATGATCACTAAACCAATATCAGAAATATCTAGTTTATCATCATTTAATCTATTATTTAAAGTTTCAACCATAGCAACAAAACAACTAAAGTCTGCTTGATCACTTAAATCTGCCTTACTATCTACCACTTTATTGTACACACCAAATTCTGTTAGCATGTTAGAGGTTTGCTTACATAATTCAATACGGTGAGTCATCACTAACACTTTCTTTTTGTGATGTTTTAAATATTGTCTTACTATTTCAGAAAAAATAACTGTTTTACCACCACCTGTTGGTAATTGATATAGTAAATGATAATCTTCTGGAGATTCCTCAAAAGCTGTAAAAATTTTATCTATTGCTCCTTTTTGGTAGCTATACAGACTTTTTCCTTCTGCTCTTTCTTCTAATTCTAATTCTGCTTTTGTGCTCGACATATTTTAAATTTTGCAACGTGCAAAAATAACATCTTTAAAGGGTTTCTCAATCATGATTGCCATGAAATTATTCAAGTAATATTAACAGTCAAAATAAATTACATAAATATTAGCCAATGTTTTTTATTTATTACTAATCTAAACTACTGAAAAACAATTCTTTTAAGCGCTATTAAATATTGCTTATAATATATTTTTTAATAAGATTTTATAAAATTTAAATTAAATGAATTTATACATTTGTTACTCTTAATCTATTATTCTATGAATACAAACACAAAATCTGAAGCGAATACCTATATAGCAAACAATGTTAGATATGATTCTATGACTTATAAACGTACAGGAAAAAGTGGTATCCTTTTACCTGCAATTTCTTTGGGGTTATGGCATAATTTTGGTTTTGTTGATGACATTAATAATGGTAGAGATATTTTAAGAACAGCATTTGATTTAGGAATAACTCATATTGATTTAGCTAATAATTATGGTCCACCTCCTGGTTCTGCTGAAGAAAATTTTGGGACTATTTTAAAACAAGATTTTAAACCATATAGAGACGAGTTGTTTATTGCTACAAAAGCTGGTTATGGTAT
This sequence comes from uncultured Algibacter sp., assembly GCF_947495675.1. Lineage (GTDB taxonomy): Bacteria > Bacteroidota > Bacteroidia > Flavobacteriales > Flavobacteriaceae > Algibacter_B. The sequence continues at coordinate 74,552 of NZ_CANLZX010000013.1, forward strand.
GTGGTCTGGGCCTTACGGAGATTTTGGTTCTAGAAAGTATTTAATTTCTAGTTTAGACCAAAGTTTAAAACGTATGGGGTTAGATTATGTTGATGTTTTTTACCATCATAGACCAGACCCAGATACACCTTTAGAAGAAACAATGGGTGCCTTGGCTGATATAGTTAGACAAGGCAAGGCATTGTATGCTGGTATTTCTAATTACGGCCCTGAGGATACTCAAAAGGCTGCTGAATTACTAAAAGAATTAAATGTGCCTTTTATTTTGAATCAAGCTAGATACTCTATGTTTGATCGTTGGGTTGAAGATGGCCTTTTAGAAACTTTAAAAGATAATGGTGTTGGTTGTATTGCTTTTTCTCCTTTAGCTCAAGGTATGTTGACGGATAAATACTTAAATGGTATTCCTAAAAACTCTAGAGCTGGTAATGATTCGGTTTTCTTAAATGCTGAAATAGTTTCTGATAATATTGAAAAAATTAAAAAGTTAAATGCTATAGCAAGCAATCGTGAACAAAAATTATCTCAAATGGCAATTGCTTGGATATTAAGACAGCCACAGGTAGCTTCTGTATTAGTTGGTGCAAGTTCTTCTAATCAATTAAAAGAAAATGTAAAAGCTTTGGATTGCTTGGATTTTTCTGAAGATGAATTGCAATTGATAGATGAAATAATTAAATAAAAACTACTCTTTAACAACAATAATAGTAGCCTTTACACCTGTAGCAAGATTCCATTGGTTGTGCGAAACGACTATACCTTTGTCGTCTACAACTTTAAACTCTGCAGTATTTGGTCCAGATTCACCTTGGTTTAATGCAATAAAATCTATTTTGTTAAAACCTTTTTGTAAATCAAGTTTAAAGCCCGTAAAACCACCCATTAAAAAAACTCTTGCATGTATTATGTCATCATTAACGCGTACCTGTATAACATCGCCATCAACGTACCCATGGTCTCTATAAACAATATTAACAAACTTTGCATTAACTTTTATATCACCAAAGTATTGATCGACTTTACTTCCATTTCTTAAAGCTAATTCTTTTTCGTTAAGTTTTAAATTTTCTAAGTTTTTATCAAGTTGCTTTGTATACAATTCTCCAGGATTCCCAAATTCTTCTTCTGGAAACATGGAAAACTCTTTTTTTGGTAATTCTAGTTTTGGAGCTATTTTGGGCCTATTTAAACCAATGTTGGTTTCGTTTTCTATAGGTTTTGAAGGAATAACATCTGCAGAATCTTTTTCGTTTTCAATAGCAGGAATAGAAATAGACTTCTTTTTACTATCTATTTGTGCTTGTGTAGATAGCGTTAAACCAATTAAAAAAAGAAATAAAACATACTGTTTCATCAAAATTTTACATTTTTTTATTTGAATAGAGGTCATATTATTTTTCAAATATATTTGTTTCTAATAAATACAACCCTAAATTATTATATTATTTAATAATGCTTTAACAATAACCGTTCCTAAAACTTATAATTAGTAATAATTACTACTTCCCTCCTTACCTAAATAGTTAAAATTTGTTAATTTATTACTTTGTTATGCATAGTACTGTAACAAAATATAATTATAGTCGTCTATCTTAATATAACCAAACAAAACAATATTAATCATCAATTAAAATCAAAAAATCATGAGAACATTAAACAACAATCAAATTACAGGAACTTTAATAGGAACTAAAAGTAACACTTGGAATAGTAAAAGACGTCATAGATAATTAACAACTCAGTATTAGAAATCAACAATTCAGACATATAGATTACTAGACATCAATATCTTAAAATACATTTGTACCATAATTAAATCATTAATCAATCAAAATCAAAAATCATGAGAACATTAAACAACAATCAAATTACAGGAACTTTAATAGGAACTAAAAGTAACACTTGGAACCGCAAAAGACGACATAGATAGTAATCCGTCTTTTAAAACCAAAACTTTCATCAATCAATCAATCAATCAATCAATCAATCAAAATGAAAACAATCAAAACCATATTATTGGCTACTATTTTAGTGTTTAGTAGCCATGTTTCAGCAATCACAGAAAATCCAAAAAATGAATTTAAATCAGTTTCAGAACAAATTGAGAATTTATTAAAAGGTTCAGAATTAGTTATTTATAAAGATGTAGGCGTTAAATTGAAATTTAAATTAAATGAAAATAATAAAATTGTCATTTTAACCAACAATTCAAATGATTATTATATTTCAGAATTTATAAATAAGCGGTTATACTTAAAAGAACTTAAAATAGACAAAAAAAACGCTAACAAATTCTATTATGTACCTATAAAATTTATTTCAAATATAAATTAGTAAAGCATTATTTTTTTTAAGCTATTAATAAAATAAAGACGTTATAAATTAAGTAACGTCTTTATTTAACAAAAACTTTCATCAATCAATTTAAATCAATCAAAATGAAATCAATCTTAAAAATATCAAGGCATATAAATAACATAACAGAAGAAAATTTATTGAATAGTAAACGCATCATAGATTTTCGAACTTCACAACATGGAGTCTGGAAAGGCTCGAAACGTTATGTGCATTAGCTTAAAAATCTTATAATTATGGTATTGTTTTTGTGCATTAATCAACACATTAACATTTAAATCTATAATTATGAGAAACTCAAAATTAGTACCTGAAGTAAATGCGGGGTCTATGGCAGACATCGCATTTTTATTACTTATCTTTTTTTTAGTTACCGCCACAATTTCTTCTGATGAAGGCATCAATAGATTACTCCCTAGAGAGTGTCCGCCAGAAATGGATTGTTCTAGCGATATTAATGAACGTAACATTTTGCGAATTATAATTAGCAATAATGATGAAGTTATGGTTGAAAATAAGATCATTCCATTAGAGAGTCTTAAAGACATAACTAAAACCTTTTTGGATAATAATGGCGATGGTAGTTGTGCCTATTGTAGCGGTTTAAAAGATGTAAAATCATCTGATAGCCCTAAAGAGGCCATTGTATCATTACAAAACGGAAAACAAACCACTTACAAAAGGTTTGTGGCTGTTCAAAATGAATTAACCAAAGCGTATTATGAATTACGACAAACGTATAGTTTGAATGTGATTGGAAAGTCTTCAGATAAGTTATCAAAAATCGAAATGAAACAAGTTAAAGAAGCTTATCCGTTTATACTTTCGGAAGCTGAAACAAAGTAAATTATTTAAATGATTGAGCTACTTTGGCGGCAACCTTATTAGCTCAATTACTTTATGTATTATACTATTAATATGCTAAAAGCGCTTTCAATTCACTTTCAAATCTATGTTTTGGAAGATATTGTTGTTCTAATTGGCTTGCAAAAGGAATAGGTGTTTCCATACTTGCTACATGTTTTACAGGCGCATCTAAATATTTAAAGCAATGTTCCATTATCCCTAAGGAAATATCGCTAGCAATGCCACCATAAAGTGAGTCTTTTTGAAGTATGATAGCTTTTCCTGTTTTCTTTATGGAGTTATAAATTGCCTCAACATCTAAAGGTTGAAGCGTTCTTAGGTCTATCACATCTGCTGAAATTTCAGGATTATTATCCAAGGTTTCTAAAGTCCAATGTACAGCAACAACATATATAGTGATTGTAATTTTAATTTATTGGTTTTAAAAAATTTAATATTTTAAAAACTGTTGTGTTTCACTATTTGCAATATTTAAAAAGTAGATACCGTTTACTAAAGTCTCAACATTAACAGTTGTGTATATGTTATTAAGGCTTCCTTTTAAAATAACTTGCCCTAAAACATCACAAATTGTATACGAGTTATTTATAAAATTAGCATTAACTTTAATAGTTAAATCACTTGATACTGGGTTAGGGTAAATGGAAAAGGCAAAGTCATTAAAAGATTCTACATCTAGACCAGAACAATCAAACCCCCCGTCTGTAATAGTCCAATTATAAACATTTCGTAAAGTATTACGAGCATCTTCACTATTACAATACTTAGAATTACCTCCATCGAAGCTAGTCAACTTTTTAGGGTTTTGAGAGGCCCAGCCTAAAAGTATCGCATCATAGTTGGCAGTAGAGAGAGTAACACCATAAAACATTCTTCGCATTTCAGTCACACTGCTCACATCCCAAGCACCAATATCTTGGTTAAAGGATTTAGCACCATTAAACATATTAAAAAAACTATTCACATTACTCACATCCCAACTACTTATATCTTGGTTAAAGGATTGAGCACCGGTAAACATAGACCCCATAACAGTCACACTACTCACATTCCAAGCACCAATATCTTGGTTAAAAGATTTAGCACTTCTAAACATAGAACCCATAAAAATCACACTACTCACATCCCAACTACTTATATCTTGGTTAAAGGATTGAGCATATGTAAACATAGAACCCATTTTAGTCACACTACTCACATCCCAGGCACTTATATCTTGGTTAAAAGATTCAGCTTTAAAAAACATACCACCCATATTAGTCACACTACTCACATCCCAAGCACCTATATCTTGGTTAAAGGATTGATCATATGCAAACATAGATTCCATATCAGTCACACTACTCACATCCCAGGCACTTATATCTTGGTTAAAAAATGTAGCCTGCCTAAACATCCTAGACATATTAGTACATAATGAAAGATCTGGTGCTTTCGTTGGAAAGTTATTTAGAGAACCACAACCTTCAAACATTGAAGACATACTGGTCCATTTTTGTGTGCCCCATTGTTGCACTGCTTTTAATTTATTACTACCTATAAATTTTAAATACGGAAAAGTCCCCGTGAAACTTATACTATGGTCTCCAGCGGTAACGTAATCATGTGAAGGTGTATCTGTTGCTGTATAAGTATTTGTGGCACTACCATCACCCCAATCTATGGTGTAATTTGGAGCATCTGGTTGAACGGGTAGTGTAATCCTTTCACCATCAGTAGTTGTTTCCACAGTAATTATAAAAGCATCTGGGTTTTGTGCGTTGATTAATAATACATTATAAACCAAAAGAAGTGATATTAGTATAATTCGTTTCATAGTAACTAATTTTAAATCCTAATAAAATTAACTAAACTAATGAAAGTGCTAAATGATAAAAATCAGTTGGTAAAAAATTGTATTTATTAATGTAATTACAAAGAAAACAAGCTGTAAAACTAAAAAGCTAATAGCGCTTTTAGTTCACATTCAAATCTATGTTTTGGAAGATATTGTTGTTCTAATTGGCTTGCAAAAGGAATAGGTGTTTCCATGCTTGCCACACGTTTTACAGGCGCATCTAAATATTTAAAGCAATGTTCCATTATCCCTGCGGAAATATCGCTAGCAATGCCACCAAAAAGTGAGTCTTCTTGGAGTATGATAGCTTTTCCTGTTTTCTTTACAGAATGATAAATTGTCTCTACATCTAAAGGTTGAAGCGTTCTTAGGTCTATCACATCTGCTGAAATTTCAGGGTTATTATCCAAGGTTTCTAAAGCCCAATGTACAGCAGCACCATATGAAATAATAGTTATGTCATTTCCTAACCTTAATAGAGATGCTTTACCAAAAGGCAAAGTATAATAATCTACAGGTACCTCTTGACGAATACTTCGGTATAAGCCTTTATGCTCAAAAAATAACACAGGATTTGGATCGTTAATGGCTGTATTTAGTAATCCTTTAGCATCATATGGAAACGCCGGATATACTACTTTTAAACCAGGTGTTTTAGTAAACCAAGCTTCGTTAGTTTGCGAATGAAATGGACCTGCAGCTATACCTCCACCGCAAGGCATTCTTATAACCAAATCGGCATTTTGATTCCAACGGTAATTAGATTTTGCTAAATAATTTACAATAGGATTAAAACCAGAGCTTACAAAATCTGCAAATTGCATTTCAACAATACTTTTTATCCCAGCAATAGATAAGCCCATAGCGGTTTCAACTATTGCAGATTCACAAATTGGAGTGTTTCTAATTCTGTCATTTCCAAATTGTTCTAAAAAACCATCAGTCACTTTAAATGCACCACCATACTCTGCAATATCTTGTCCCATAATAACTAAATCGTTATGGTGTAACATGCTTTGTTTTAAGCTATCAGAAATGGCATCAATAAATCGAACTTCTTTAACGTTTTCATTGTGTTTAATCTCTTGATATTCAAAAGTTTTAAAAACATCATGTAATTCTTTACTTTTATCGGGTACAATATCTTTTTCTGCGAAAGCGACTTCTAAATGTTCGTTAATTTCTTGTACAATAGTTTCTTTAAAACGAACTTCATCTGTTTCATTTAAAATATTATTATCTTTTAAAAAGGCTTGAAAATTTAATATGGGATCTTTAGCTGCCCAAGTATCCATAAGGTATTGAGGTACATATTTTGTTCCACTAGCCTCTTCATGGCCTCGCATCCTAAAAGTTTTAAACTCTAATAAAATGGGTCTTGGATGTTTTCGAATATCTTCTGCTAGTTGGTTAACTTTTGTGTAAACTTCAACAACATTATTACCATCTATAATATGAGATTCCATACCATAGCCTATGCCTCTATCTGCAATATCTTTACAGTTATATTGCTCTTTTGTTGGAGTAGATAAGCCATAGCCATTATTCTCAACACAAAATAAAACGGGTAATTGCCATACAGAAGCTACATTTAAAGCTTCATGAAAATCGCCCTCACTTGTGGCACCTTCACCGGTAAAAACAGCAGTAACTTGATTTTTGTTTTTTAATTTTGAAGCTAAAGCAATGCCATCGGCAACACCTAATTGAGGGCCTAAATGCGAAATCATACCTACAATTTTGTATTGTTGCGTTCCAAAATGAAATGATCTGTCTCTACCTTTTGTAAAACCAGATGCTTTGCCTTGCCATTGGGAAAATAATCTATATAATGGGATTTTTCTAGTAGTAAAAACACCTAAATTTCTATGCATTGGTAATAGGTATTCATCTTTTTGCATTGCCATGGTTACACCAACAGAAATAGCTTCTTGACCAATACCCGAAAACCATTTACTAATTTTACCTTGACGTAATAAAATAAGCATCTTTTCTTCTATTAACCTAGGTTTTAACATGTTTAGGTATAAAGATAGAAGTGTTTTATCGTCTAATTTCCCAGTATTGTAAATTATGTTAGATGAAGATTTTGATACTTTCATAAAAAAATACTTATTTCACTATCAAATATACTATAAATACTATTTATTTATTAAAAAAATTACATATAACTCAGTATCCAATACTTTGAATGTTTTTGTACATTTGTGTTATACACATTTTTAAAACACACCTTATGAATACTATACCAAGTGTTAATTTAAAAGACTTTCTTTCAAATGATCCCGTTAGAAAACAAAATTTTGTAGATGCCATAGGGAAGGCTTACGAAGAGATTGGTTTTGTGGCACTTAAAGGTCATTTTTTAGATGATACTTTAGTTGATAATTTATATAAAGAAGTTAAAAATTTTTTTAGTTTACCAACAGAAACAAAACAGAAATATGAAATTCCTGGAATTGGCGGACAACGTGGTTATGTGTCTTTTGGGAAAGAAAGTGCAAAAGGCAAAAAAGAAGGTGATTTAAAGGAGTTCTGGCATTTTGGTCAATATGTTGAAGATAATGCTAAACTTAAAGCTGAATACCCAGAAAATGTAACTGTAGATGAGCTTCCAGCCTTTAATGAAATTGGTAAAAAAACCTATAGAATGCTAGAAAAAACAGCAAAATATGTTTTAAGAGCTTTAGCCTTACATTTAAATTTAGATGAAAGTTATTTTGATAATTATATTCATAACGGAAACTCTATTTTAAGGCCAATTCACTACCCTCCAATTACTCAAGAGCCAGACGAAGCTGTAAGAGCAGCTGCTCATGGTGATATTAATTTAATTACACTTTTAATGGGTGCTCAAGGAAGAGGTTTGCAAGTGCAAAACCATAAAGGTGAATGGATAGATGCCATTGCTGAACCTGATGAATTAATGATTAACGTTGGAGATATGTTATCTAGACACACCAACAACAAACTAAAATCTACAATACATCGCGTTATAAATCCACCTAAAGAACTTTGGGGAACATCTCGTTATTCTATTCCATTTTTTATGCATCCTATTAGTGATATGAAGTTAGATGTTTTAGACGGTTGTATAGATGAAAACAATCCAAAACAATTTGATGATATAACAGCAGGCGAATTTTTAAATGAGCGTTTAATAGAATTAGGACTTAAAAAGAAATAGTTTTAATTCAGTTTTTTTGGTAAAACATTAAAACGAATACAAAACTGTAAACTAAACTAATGGATTTACAAGACCAACTTAAAAATTTATTTCCAGATCATGTTGAAGAAGAAACAACTTCTGAAACAAAAAACAATTCAGGTATTTGGATGCAAGAAGACCCCATACTTTGTAAGTATGAAAAGCGTAAAGGTAAACCAATAACTATTCTTGAAGGCTATACAGGAGCTACCGAAGATTTTAAAATACTAGCTAAAGAAATAAAAACTAAACTTAGTGTTGGTGGTAGTTTTAAAGATGATAAAATTATAATTCAAGGAGATTATAGAGATAAAATCATGCAAATGCTAAAAGAAAAAGGGTTTAATGTAAAACGTGTAGGCGGATAAATTTATGAGCGAAAAGACACTCCATATTACAAATGGCGGAAACCTAAGTAAATATTTAAACGAATTAGAAATTGTTGGAGAAAAAATTACTTGGCAAGAAATGCTATGCGAAGGGCCAACTAAAGAAACTATTCATACCGATGAGCATATTGAATTAAGACGTGCTTTTTTTAATGATTTCTATAATGTTGATTTAGATTTAGAGCAAATCGACTATGTTTTAAATAAACAGTTAAGTAACCCAGAACGTTACTCTGAAATTGTACTATGGTTTGAGTATGATTTGTTTTGTCATATTAATATGATTGCAGTTATTAGTTTGCTTCAACAAAAAAAAATAGACCTTCCACTCTATTTAGTTTGTAGCGGAAGAGTGTCTGGTAGTAAAACTTTAAAAGGTTTACCAGAATTAAATTCTGAGCAACTTTTAAATCATTACAGAGATAAAGTATTATTAAATGAAACGGATGTAGATTTAGCTACAACAGTTTGGGGTATTTATTGTGGTAAAGATCATAATTTATTAAAACCATTTATTGTACAAAGTTCTTCATTTAAATATTTAAGTAATTGTTTAAAAGCACATCTTGAACGTTTTCCAGATTCTATTTCTGGATTAAATATTTTAGAAAGAAACATTCTAGAAATTATAAGAGATAATACAATAAAATCGAAACATCATTTATTAGGGTACGCTCTCAATTATCAGGGCTATTATGGCTTTGGTGATATGCAATTAGAGCGAATTATAGATATGCTAAATATGTTTTATACTGAAGCTGAAGATTCATTAACTCTAAACAGATCTGGTCACGAAGCTTTACTTGGACAGTATAATTTTTCAAATCAATTAGACAATAACATGACTTTTGGTGGAGTGAAAAAACATGATTTTTATTTTAACAAACAATTAAATAAACTAGTTAAAAAAGTTACAAATGTCAATTAAAGAATCGGAACTTATATTAAATCCAGATGGTAGTATTTATCATTTGAATTTGAAACCAGAAAATATTGCAAAAACAGTCATTTTTGTTGGAGACCAAGATCGAGTAAGTAAAGTAACTTCACATTTTGATTCTATTGAATTTGAAACTCAAAAACGAGAATTTAAAACACAAACAGGTAAATATAAAGGGCAACGAATAACTGTTATTTCTACAGGTATTGGTCCAGATAATATAGATATTGTTTTAAATGAATTAGATGCGCTTGTTAATATAGATTTTAAGACAAGGAAAGTAAAAGATGAGCTTACAAGTCTTGATATTATTAGAATAGGTACTTCAGGGTCGTTACAAAAAAGCATTCCTGTTGATAGTTTTGTTTTAAGTACGCATGGACTAGATTTAAATGGCATGCTTCATTCTTATAAAATAAGCACAGTTAGTAATCCAGAAATAGAAGAAGCCTTTATTAAGCAAACCCATTGGCATACTAATAAATCAAGACCTATAGTTATTAAAGGCAGTAGTAAATTACTAAATAAATTAGAAAGCAATATTACTCATAAGGGTTTAACCGCAACAGCTGGGGGGTTTTATGGTCCCCAAGGCAGAGTTTTAAGGTTAGCAATTCAAGATTCAGAATTAAATTCTAAAATGGACGTTTTTAAATTTAAAGATATTTGCATTGCTAATTTTGAGATGGAAACTTCAGCTATATTTGGATTAGCAAAACTATTAGGACACGAAGCCATGTCAATAAATGCCATAATTGCAAACAGAGCTGTAGGCACGTTTAGTAAAAACCCAGGTAATGTAATAAAGAACTTAATTGCTTACACACTAGATAAAATTGTAGAATAAACCAATTGATTTAATGAAGAAAGTAAATATTGGTGGTGTACCAGAACATTTTAATTTAGCATGGTACTTAACACTAAAAAACAGCGAATACAAAGATGAAGATATCAATTTACGCTGGCATGATTATTATGGCGGTACAGGTGCAATGTGTAAAGCACTCAGAAATGGAGATATTGATATTGCTGTTATTTTAACCGAAGGTATTATTAAAGATATTATAGATGGAAACCCAAGTAAAATAGTACAAACATTTGTACAAACACCACTTATATGGGGTGTTCATGTAGCTCACAATTCAGATTATAAAAAAGTAGAAGACTTAAAAGGCACAAAAGCTGCCATTAGTCGTTATGGATCAGGGTCACATTTAATGGCTTATATTAATGCTGAAAATAACAATTGGGATTTAGAAAAAGACTTAGATTTTGAAGTAATTAAAAATCTTAATGGTGCCGTTAAAGGTTTAACAGAAGGCAAAGCAGATTATTTTTTATGGGAAAAATTCACCACTAAACCACTTGTTGATGATGGTGTGTTTAGACGAATAGATAATTGCCCATCACCATGGCCATGTTTTGTTATTGCGGTAAGAAATGAGTTTATAGATAATAATAAAGAGGAATTAAAAACCATTTTGAATATTATTAATAACACAACCTCAGATTTTAAAGACATCCCTAGTATTGATAAATCTATAGCCAATCGATATGAGCAGCAATTAGAAGATGTACAAGAATGGTTAAGTATAACAGAGTGGTCTCAAGAGTTAATTGATAAAAAAACAGTTATGAATGTTCAAAAAGAACTGTTTGCCTTAAATATTATTCCAGAGATTGTAGAATATGAAAAACTTACTCTTAAATTATAATTAATATTATTAAAGCTATTCTTCCAAATAATGTTAATTATTCATCAAAATAACTACGGGAGCATAACTATTTTCTATTTTTGAAACTTAATTAAAAATTAAATAATGAAAAAATTACTTTGTATAGCTTTTGCTATTGCTTTATTTGGATGTAAAAATGAAATAAAGCAAGATTATGCTATTATTACTGGAAAAATTATTAATAAACAAGCTGGAGATTTAACTATAAATAGTGAAGACAGAACTATTAAAGAAAAACTTGAAGTTACCGAAGATGGAACTTTTATTGATACATTAAACACAGATATTAAATCTTATGTGCTTTTTGATGGTGTTAATCCAGTATTTCTAAAAATTGAACCTGGATATAATTTAAATATAACTTATGATGCTACCAATTTTGATAAAACTATTTCTATAACTGGAGTGGGCTCTGAAATTAATAATTATTTAATTTCTAAAAGAAAGGTTGAGATGGAATTATCTAAAAAAAGTGCAGAGTTTTTTGTACTAACTGAAGATAAATACAAAGCAAGTGTTTTAGACTTTAAAAAATCGCAAGAAGAGTTGTTAAATAGCACAAAAGAGTTACCATCAGATTTTATTGCAAAAGAGTTAAGAAATATAAATTATGGGTATTTAAGTAAATTAAACACCTATGAACGAGGACATCAGTATTTTACTAAAAATCAAGAATTTAAAGTATCTGAAGGGTTTTTAAAAGAAGTAACAGAAGTAGATGTTAATAATATTGAAGACTTTGAGTTTTCGAGTAATTATAAAGAAATTGTTATAGACCATTACAGCGCCAAAGCAAGAGAATTGAGTGAAAAAGAATCCATTGCTTATGATTTGGCTTTTATCAAAACAGTTAGTGCTATAGAAAGCGAAACGATTAAGAATACATTACTTTTTGATTTTGTAAACTTTAACATGTCGTATTCAAATGATATTGATGCTTTTTTCAAAGCTTTTACCGAAAATTCAACAAATGAGAAAAACAATAAATTAGTTTCAGAGAAGTATGAAAAATTAACATCGTTAAAAGAAGGGAAACCATCTCCAAAGTTTGTTAATTATGAAAATCATTCAGGAGGTAAAATGTCTTTAGATGATCTAAAGGGAAAATATGTTTATATTGATGTTTGGGCAACTTGGTGCGGACCATGTATACAACAAATACCGCACTTACAAGAGGTTGAAAAGAAATATCATGACAAGAATATAGAGTTTGTTAGCATTTCTATTGATAAGAAAAATGATTATGAAAAATGGAAATCAATGGTAAACGAAAAGCAGCTTGGCGGTATTCAATTATTTGCAGATAACGATTGGAATTCTGCATTTGTTCAAGAATATCAAATACAAGGTATTCCAAAATTCATTTTGATTGATACAAAAGGTAATATTGTAGACTCGAATGCTCCAAGACCTTCAAGTGAAAAATTAATTGAACTATTTGATAAACACAATTTGTAAAATAAAACAGGAAAAATAAAAAAGCCGCAATTTGCGGCTTTTTTTTTATTTTATTGTTGTTGAGGTTCTTCTTCCTGTTGTTGTGACTGTGGTTGTTCTGGTTGTTTAAATAAATCTAAATAAGCTTCGCCTAAATAATCTATAACATGACTAGAAATTAAACTCTGATAACCAAAATCTTCAACTGCTATATCTGCAGATTTCCCATGTAAATAAACTCCAATAATAGTTGCTACTAGAGGATTATAACCTTGAGAAATTAAACCAGTAATTATTCCTGTTAAAACATCTCCGCTGCCTGCAGTAGATAATCCTGGATTGCCTGTTGTATTAACATAAAGTTTATCTTCATAAACAGTAATACTATTTGCGCCTTTAACTAATATAATTACTTTGTGTTTTTTTGAAAAAGCTTTTATTTTATTCAATTTATCAAAATCATCTTTCCAAGATCCAATTAAGCGCTCTAACTCTTTAGGGTGTGGTGTTAAAATTGTGGCTTCTGGTAATAATTTTAATAACGATTTCTTTTTTGAAAGTATATTAATACCATCGGCATCAATAACTAAAGGAGATTTGTTAGTTTTTAAAAAAGCAGTAAAAGCAGCTATCGTTTTAGTATCAAGCCCTGCTCCTATTCCAAAAGCAACAACCGTAGGTTCTATATCAAATTTTATTGAAGTTATTTTTTCTTCATCATTATCTGTAATAACCATAGCTTCTGGAAAAGACGCTTGTAAAGCATGATAACCACATTTAGGGATATAAGCTGTAATTAAACCAGCACCAGCTGATAAAGCCGCTCTACTTGCTAAGGTTACGGCCCCTATTTTACCATAACTACCTCCAATTATTAATGAATGGCCAAACTGCCCTTTGTGCGAAAATTTTTCTCTTGGAATGTGATTTGGTAATACTTCTAGTTTTCCAATTAATTCTACCTCAGTTTGTGTAGTAAATAAAAACTCTTGGTCTAAACCAATATCCAAAACCTCCCATTGCACAGTATATTTTGCAGTTTCAGGTAAAAAGAACACCAATTTTGGTGAGGCAAAACTTAAAGTAAATCCAGCCCAAACTACAGCATCTTCGTCTTCTACAGCCTTATCAGGATAAAGACCAGATGGAATATCTATGGCTAAGGTAAACGCTTTACTTTCTCTAAAACGCATAAATAAATTCTTAACCCATTCATCTATAGGTCTATTTAAACCAATACCAAATACAGCATCAACAATAATATCATCTGGGTGTATCTCAGGAAAATCGTCTGAACAACTTAAAAGTACAGGCCATTTTTTTGTAACATTTTTAATTCTATCATAATTAATTAAAAAATCTTTAGACCGTTTATCGCTACAATTAATAATATAAGTGTTTACATTATAACCGTGTGTAATGAGATGGCGTGCTAAAACAAGTCCATCACCACCATTATTTCCTATACCACAAAATACATGTACAGGTACTTGAGCACCTTGCATTCTTGTATGTATCCAGTTAAAAATTTGAGTACCAGCGCGCTCCATTAAATCTGTTGATGTAATTTTTTGTCTTTCAGCGGTTAGTTTATCACCCTCGTAAATCTGTTCTTTAGAAAACACTTTCATATTTGTAATTATAGATTTTTCATTTCTTATAACAATTAGTCGTTTTTTTTAAACGAATAGTGATTGAAGATAAGAATTTTGTAAAAAAGTTATTTTAGTTTTTTTATAAGGCTAAATGTAATACTTTTGAAGAGTATTATATAACTATAATGAATCATTTCAACCAAAATATACTTCAATTTGTGTCTTTTTTAAAAAAAGAGACAATATCTATTTTTGGTACAACAACAAATACTACAACCCTTTGGGGTTACTAGTTATATATATTCCGCAGACTATTTTTGTAATTTCAAAAAATTACAATATTTCAAGTACTATTTTTAATTTACAATGCATTAAAACATGAAAGTTTTAAAATTCGGAGGCACTTCGGTAGGCTCTTCAAAAAACATAAATAACGTTATAAATATTTTAGAAAGCTATGGTAAGACAGATACCATTGCTTGTGTAGTTTCTGCAGTTGGTGGTATTACAGATAAATTACTTTTAGCAGGTAAACAAGCCCAAAATAAAGACCAAACTTTTTTAGAAACTTTTGAGGGAATTAAAGAAAGACACTTTAACATTATTAAAGAGTTAAACCCAGAAAACAACAAACCAATTTTAGCGTTTGTTGAAGAAAAATTAAATAGTTTAAAAAGTTTATTAGAAGGTATTTTTTTAATTAATGAATTATCTCCTAAAACATCAGATAAATTAGTAAGTTTTGGTGAATTACTATCATCTTTCATTATAGCTGAAACTATGAAGAATAGAGGTTTGTCTACTGATGTGAAAAACTCACAGGAATTAGTTATTACAAACTCTAACTTTACTAAAGCAGAAGTAGATTATAATATAACCAATCAAAATATTAAAGATTATTTTAAATCTGCTAAACAAAATATTACAATTTTACCTGGTTTTATTTCAAAATCTAAAATAGGAGAAATTACAACGCTTGGTCGAGGTGGTTCAGATTTTACTGCAGCTATTGTAGCAGCGGCATTACATGTTGAACAGTTAGAAATTTGGACAGATGTAAGCGGTATGTTTACAACTAATCCAAAATTAGTAAAACAAGCCTACCCCATTGATAAAATTTCGTACCAAGAGGCTATGGAGTTGTCTCATTTTGGTGCTAAGGTATTGTACCCACCAACGGTACAACCTGTTCTTAATTTAGAAATACCTATTCATATAAAAAATACTTTAGAACCTAATGCTGTTGGAACTATTATTTCAAATGAAGACACAAAATCAACATCACCAGTAAAAGGTATAAGTAACATTAGTAATATTGCGTTGTTAACTTTAGAAGGTACGGGCATGGTTGGTATTCCTGGATTTTCAAAACGTTTATTTGAAACCTTATCTCAAGAAAAAATAAATGTGATTATGATTACTCAAGCATCATCAGAGCATTCTATTTGTTTAGGTATTGAAGATAAAGAAGCCAATAATGCAAAATTGGCCATTGATGTCGCATTTGAAAATGAAATTGCTTTAGGAAAAATTGAACCTATAATTGTTGAAACGGGTTTATCTATTATTGCGCTAGTTGGTGATAATATGAAAAATCACCAAGGTATTAGCGGTAAAATGTTTAGTAGTTTAGGACGAAATAACATAAATATTAGAGCTATTGCACAAGGTGCTTCAGAAAAGAACATAACTGCTGTTATAGATGAGAAAGACGTAAAGAAAGCTTTAAATACCCTTCATGAACAGTTTTTTGAATCTAAAACAAAACAGCTTAATGTTTTTATAACTGGTGTTGGAAATGTTGGTGAACGTTTGGTTGAGCAAATTAAAAAGCAAAAGAAGTTTTTAAAAGATAATCTTAAAATCAATCTTAGAGTTATTGGTTTATCAAATTCTAGAAACATGATTTTTGATGAATCTGGAATTAATTTAAAAGATTGGAAAGAACAATTAGCCAAAGGTGAAAAAGCAACATTACAAGGCTTTTTTGAAAAAACAAAAGCATTAAATTTACGTAATAGTATTTTTGTAGATGTAACCGCAAATGCAGCAGTAGCAGGTTTGTATGCACAATATTTAAAAGAAAGTATTGGCATTGTAGCTTGTAATAAAATAGCTTGTTCAAGTGATTTTAATAATTATAAAGAATTAAAAAGATTATCACTAGAGTATAATGCTCCATTTTTATTTGAAACTAATGTTGGTGCAGGTTTACCTATTATCGATACACTAAGTAACTTAATTGCTTCTGGTGATAAAGTAAATTCAATTCAAGCCGTTTTATCTGGAAGTTTAAATTTTGTTTTTAACAATTTTAATGATTCCACAAAATTTTATGATGTTGTAAAACAAGCTGGAGCAGAAGGCTATACAGAACCAGATCCAAGAATTGATTTAAGTGGTGTTGATGTAGCTCGTAAAATTTTAATTCTGGCTAGAGAAAGTGGCGTTGAAATGAATTTAGAAGACATAGAAAACAAATCATTTCTATCTGAATCAGGTTTAAAAAGTGATAGTGTTGATGATTTTTATCAAACATTAATTGATGATGAAGCACACTATCAAAGTTTATATGCTTCTGCTAAAGCGAACAATTGCCAATTAAAATATGTTGCTAAATTTGATAATGGTAAAGCAAATGTTAGTTTACAGGAAATACCAGTAGGTCATCCATTTTATAATTTAGAAGGAAGTGATAATATTGTAATGTTCTATACTGAACGCTACCCTAAACAACCTATGATTATTAAAGGTGCTGGTGCAGGTGCAGAAGTTACTGCTTCTGGTCTATTTGCAGATATTATTAGACTTGGAAACGATTAACAATGAACGAAATAAAAATATTTTCTCCAGCAACGGTAGCTAATGTAGCTTGTGGTTTTGATGTTTTAGGCTTCTGCTTAGATAGTGTTGGCGATGAGATGGTAATAAGAAAAACCGATAAAAAAGGTATTCATATTACTAAAATTGAAAATTTTAATTTGCCTTTTGAAGCAGAATTAAATGTTGCAGGCGTATCTGCCTTAGCAATGTATAATGCTATTGATGTAGATTTTGGTTTTGAAATTGAAATTTATAAAAATATAAAACCCGGAAGTGGCATTGGAAGTAGTGCTGCAAGTGCCGTTGGGAGTGTTTTTGGCATGAATGAACTTTTAGGGAAACCATTCAATAAAACACAACTTACAGAATTTGCCATTAAAGGCGAAGCATTAGCTAGTAAATGTGAACATGCCGATAATCTTGCTCCTGCCCTTTTTGGTGGTTTTACTTTAGTTAAGAGTATTTCTCCTTTACAGATTTTAGAAATACCTTCACCAAACGATTTATATGCTACCATTATACATCCACAAATTGAAATTAAAACTTCAGAATCTAGAGCAATTCTACCAAAAGTAGTAGCCTTAAGTAAAGCAATTGAACAATGGGCGAATTTAGGAAGTTTGGTACATGCATTGCATACAAGTAATTACGAATTAATAAGTAACTCACTAAACGATGTAATTGTAGAGCCATACAGAAGTCAATTAATACCGTATTTTAATGATGTTAAAAAAGCAGTATTAAAAGCTGGTGCTTTAGGTTGTGGTATCTCTGGTTCTGGACCATCAATATTTTCTTTAAATAAAGGATTAGAAACAGCCAATAAAGTAAAAGATGCTATGCAAAATGTATATTCTAAAACAGGAATTACATTCGATATACATGTGTCTAAAATCAACACTCAAGGTGTTAAAATAATTGATTAAAAATGAATTACTATTCACTTAACCATAAAGCTCCTAATACATCATTTAAACATGCTGTAATAAAAGGCTTAGCTCCAGATAAAGGGTTGTATTTCCCAGAAAGTATTACTCCTTTACCAAAATCATTTTGGGATAATTTTGATAATTTATCCTATTCTGAAATTGCTTTTCAAGCAATTAAACAATTTGTGACTCCAGAAATTCCAGAGGAAGTTTTAAAAACTATTGTTGAAGAAACTCTTTATTTTGATTTTCCTGTTGTAAAGTTAAACGACCAAATTTCAACTTTAGAGTTGTTTCATGGTCCAACCATGGCATTTAAAGATGTTGGTGCGCGTTTTATGGCGCGTTGTTTAGGGTATTTTAATAAAGATAATACTAACGAGGTAACTGTTTTAGTCGCTACTTCTGGTGATACTGGCGGTGCGGTTGCTAATGGCTTTTTAGGTGTAAAAGGCGTAAATGTTGTTATTCTTTATCCTAGCGGAAAAGTGAGTGATATACAAGAAATGCAATTAACAACTTTAGGTCAAAACATTAAAGCTTTAGAAGTTAATGGTACGTTTGATGATTGTCAAGCCATGGTGAAAACGGCATTTTTAGATGATACACTAACAAGTAAAATGCAGCTAACTTCTGCAAACTCTATTAATGTTGCACGTTGGTTACCGCAATTGTTTTATTTTATGTTTGCTTATAAGCAATTACATAAACAACATAATGATATTGTGTTTTCTGTACCTAGTGGTAATTTTGGTAATGTTTGTGCAGGTATGATGGCACAGAAATTAGGTTTACCTATTAAGCATTTTATAGCATCCAACAATGCTAATAATGTCGTGACTCGTTACTTAACTTCTAAGTTATACGAGCCTAAACCATCAGTTCAAACTATTAGTAACGCTATGGATGTAGGGGCGCCAAGTAATTTTATTAGAATTCAAGAAATTTATAAAAATAATTTTGAAGAATTAAAAACGAATCTGTCTTCTTACAGTTTCTCAGATAACGAAACTCGCCAAGCTATGTTAGAAATTTACAATAGCTACAATTATGTGGCCGATCCTCATGGGGCTGTTGGTTATTTAGGTTGTAAATCGCATTTAGAGCATCATCCTAATGCGCATTGTGTATTTTTAGAAACAGCACACCCAACTAAATTTTTAGATGTTGTTGAAGAGGTAATCAATGAAAAACAACCATTACCAGAACAAATTCAATCAGTAATGGGTAAAGAGAAAGCGTCTGTAGTAATTTCTACTTACGAAGATCTAAAAGATTTTTTGCTTAATTAAATTTATGACAACAATAGACTGGATAGGTTTTTTAGGTGTTTTTCAAATACTTCTTGCCTATGCATTAAACATATTAGGCAAAGTCGGTAATAATGATTTGTCCTTTATACTTCTTAATGTTTTTGGGGCTTCTATGGCGTGTTTAGCATCTATACTTTTAAACTATTGGCCTTTTATTATTTTAGAAGCAGTTTGGACTTTAGTATCACTTTATGCATTGCTAAAATTGAAGAAAAAAAACTAAATTAATTTTTTTAGAAAAAGAATAACTTATAAATAGTGTATGAAACATATATTTCTAAATATATTATTGTTGATTTTAGTAATTTCTTGCGCATCTGATGATAAAGAAGAAATACTAAGTTTAAATGAAAAAATTCTAGTAGGTTCATGGAATTTTCAAAGACACGGAGAAACATGTTCCAATGGCTTTGATTTAGATGAAGGTGGCGCTTATCAATTTATGTTTTTAAAAGATAATACAGTTTCATTTACTGATCCAGGTTATTTAACGAGTTCTTATTATGAATTAACTGAAAATATTTTAATTCTAGAAACAATTTACACACTTCCTTCAGGAAGTAAAAGAAAGTTTGTTGGAAACTACATTTTTTCTGAAGTTGATGAAAGTTTTACAGGAAGCAATACATTTACGGCCTATAATGATACTGAAACCCTTTGGACTTGCGAGGGAACTACAAGTATTTTCAAGTAATCTAGAGTATTTATATAATATTATACTTTTAAATATTTACTACAACTTTAACAAACCTTTTAATTCTTCCACGAAAGTGTTATTATAAATTTTCAATACATTTGTTTTCATTAATATGGAAAACATTTTAATTGGAATAATTAAGTTTTTTGGCAATACTATTGAGGGCTTTATTACAGCATTACCCGCTCGAAAAGGATTATTGCTTGGATTGTGCATTCTAATTATTTGTTTTACTATAGTTTTTATTTTAACTAAAGATTTTTAGATGAAAAACACAGCGTTAACAGAGACCCATAAAGCTCTTGGAGCCAAAATAGTGCCCTTTGCAGGGTATAATATGCCTGTACAATATGAAGGCGTAAACATAGAGCATGAAACAGTTAGAAATGCCGTTGGTGTGTTTGATGTATCACATATGGGTGAGTTTTTAATTGAAGGAGAACATGCTTTAGAACTCATACAAAAAGTAACAAGTAACGACGCTTCAAAATTAACTATTGGCAAAGCACAATATAGTTGTTTGCCTAATGATAATGGTGGTATTGTAGACGATTTAATTGTGTATCGCCTAAAAGAAAACACTTATTTATTGGTTGTTAACGCAAGTAATATTGAAAAAGATTGGAATTGGATTAAATCTAAAAACAATGCAGGCGCTACCATGCGCGATTTAAGTGAAGACTATTCACTTTTAGCCATTCAAGGACCAAAAGCTATTGAAGCGATGCAAAGTTTAACTAGTAAAGATTTATCCTCAATAAAGTTTTACAATTTTGTAATTGGAGATTTTGCTGGTATAGAGCATGTTATTATATCTGCTACTGGGTATACTGGAAGTGGCGGATTTGAAATTTATTGTAAAAATTCTGAAGTAAAACAAATTTGGGATAAGGTATTAGAAGCTGGAGCAGATTTTGGAATAAAACCCATTGGTCTTGCAGCTCGTGATACCCTACGTTTAGAAATGGGTTATTGCCTTTACGGCAATGATATTGATGATACTACCTCGCCTATTGAGGCTGGTTTAGGATGGATAACAAAATTTACTAAAGAATTTACCAATTCTGTAGCTCTAAAAGCAGAAAAAGAACGTGGAGCTGAACGTAAACTTGTTGCTTTTAAATTAGATGATCGAGGCATTCCACGTCATGGTTACGATATTGTAGATGGTAACGGTAATAAAATTGGCATTGTTACTTCTGGTACCATGAGCCCGTCTTTAAGTAAAGGCATAGGTTTAGGTTATGTACCAGCAGTTTTTAGCGATGTAGATAGTAAAATTAATATTCAAATTAGAAAAAACGCTATTCCTGCAACTGTGGTTAAATTACCGTTCTATAAAAACTAATATGCCAGATTATCAAGCCATTTTAAACACTATTTATAGTGAAGCTATACAAGCATCAGATAAAGGTATAGTAGCGTCTTATATACCAGAATTAGCACATATTGATATAAATAATTTCGGAATTCACTTAAGAACTTCCGAAGGTAAAAATTTTGGTGTAGGTGATTATAATAAACTGTTTTCTATACAAAGTATCTCTAAAGTTTTAGCGTTATCAAAGGCTATGGAATTAGTTGGCGAAGCTGTTTGGGACCGAGTTGATGTTGAGCCTAGTGGTAATCCTTTTAATTTTTTAACACTTTTAGAAGTTGAAAATGGTATTCCTAGAAATCCATTAATTAATTCTGGTGCTATTGTAATTTCAGACATATTGGTTTCAAAATTAAAAAACCCTAAAGACGATTTTTTAAATTACATAAGAGATTTAGTTAACGATAATAGTGTTAATTACAATATGGATGTTGCTCAGTCTGAAAAAGCAACGGGTTTTAAAAATTATGCTGCAGCTAACCTTTTAAAGTCATTTAAGAATTTAAATAATCCTGTTGAAGAGGTGTTAGATTTTTACTTCCATCAATGTTCAATAGAAATGACATGTAGCCAATTATCAAATGCTTTCTACTTATTTGCTAATAATGGATGTTGTTTAAGAAACAAATTACATATAAACGACAGGCAAGTAAAACGTATTAATGCCATAATGCTTACGTGTGGGTTTTATGATGAAGCAGGAGAATTTGCTTTTGAAGTAGGTTTACCCGGAAAAAGTGGTGTTGGTGGTGGTATTGTAGCATTATTACCAGATAAATTTGTAATTACAACTTGGTCACCAGGACTCAATGTAAAAGGTAATTCAAAATTAGGAATGCTGGCATTAGAACAGTTTACAACAAAAACTAAATTATCTATTTTCTAGAAATCTTCAATTTTGAAGTTTGATTAATGATGAAGCGAGAAGATAAACATAGAATATTAATTTTAGGTGCAAGTGGATTTTTAGGTGGATCTATCTATAAGGAACTCTGCTCCTATTTTAGAACTTTTGGAACTTATAGTACAACAAATAAACAATTCGAAAAAAATCATCATTTTTTTCAATATAATATCGAAGAAGATGATATTTATGAAATTCTTGACTTTGTAAAACCAACCATAATTATTTCTTCATTAAGAGGCGATTTTTCAAAACAAGTATTAGTGCATCAGCATTTAACTGAATATGTTTTTACTAATAAAGTAAAAATTATATTTATTTCTTCAGCAAATGTTTTTGATGCTTACATAAAATACCCAAGTTATGAGTATGATAAAACTTATAGCAATAGCGTATACGGGCATTTCAAAATTAAAATTGAAAACATGTTATTACGCTTACCTAAAAAACAAGTCGTTATATTAAGACTTCCTATGGTTTTTGGTAGTCAGTCTCCTAGAATTCAAGAGATTATTCAATTCATAAAAAGCAAGGAACCTATTGAGGTTTTTCCTAACCTTATAATGAATGTAACTACCTACTCTAAAGTAACACAGCAAATACATTACCTTATTAACAGAAACAAGTATGGTGTTTTTCATTTAGGAAGTAATGATTTAGTTCATCATGAAGATTTTATAAAAGAGATTGTAGAGTCTTTAGAATTAAAAAATGCTCCTATTTACAAACGTGTTTATACAACAAACGATGATAGATATTTAGCAGTTTTGCCAAAGTTTAAAAAACTTCCTAAGCATCTTCAAATAAGCACTCAAGATATTTTAACTAACCTAAAATTATAATTAATTTTATTAATTTAAATGATTAGATTTATAAAAAAAATAGCATTATGAATAAACTTACCGATGAAGACATCGAAAAAAAATTGCTTCGTTTCCCTGATTGGGAATATTTTGATAATGCCATACATGGCGAATTTGAGTTTGAAAATTTTAAGGATTGTTTTAGTGCCATGAGCAGGATAGCTTTTGAGTGTGAAGCATTAAATCATCACCCAGACTGGAAAAACGTTTATAATGTTTTAACTATATCATTATCAACTCATGATGCTGGTGGGGTTACAAACAAAGATTTTAAATTAGCGCAAGCCATTGAAAATATTGTAGAACCAGAAGAATAGTTTGTTTTTGGTCTGTAGATTTTTAAATTTGTACAAGCAATTAATAATTAGTTTAATTTAATAAGATTACTACTCTTGTAGTAATCACAATATATAAATATGGGAAGAGCTTTTGAATTTCGAAAAGCAAGAAAAATGAAACGTTGGTCTGCAATGAGTAAAGCCTTTACGCGTATAGGTAAAGATATTGTAATGGCCGTTAAAGAAGGTGGCCCAGATCCAGATAGTAATTCACGATTAAGAGCAGTAATACAGAATGCGAAATCTGTTAACATGCCTAAAGATAACGTAGAACGTGCTATAAAAAGAGCAAGTGATAAAAGTCAAGGGGATTATAAAGAAGTTATTTTTGAAGGTTATGCCCCTCATGGAATTGCCATTTTAGTTGAAACAGCAACTGATAATAATACAAGAACCGTTGCTAACGTACGTAGTTATTTTAACAAATGTGATGGTAGTTTAGGTACTTCTGGGTCGGTAGTTTTTATGTTCGATCACACTTGTAATTTTAGAATAAATGCTGAAGGTTTAGATCCTGAAGAACTAGAATTGGAATTTATTGATTTTGGCGCAGAAGAAGTTTTTGCAGATGATGATGGTATATTAATTTATGCTCCATTTGAAAGTTTTGGAGCTATACAAGCAGAATTAGAAACTAGAAAAATCGAAATTTTATCTTCTGGATTTGAACGTATACCTCAAGTAACAAAACAACTAACGGCTGAAGAGGCTCAAGATGTAGAAAAACTTTTAGAAAAGCTTGAAGAAGATGATGATGTGCAAAATGTATATCATACCATGGAAGAAAGTGCAGAATAGAAAAAATAGTAAAAAAAATGAGCGTTATTAAACGCTCTTTTTTTTACTTATTACTTAATACTAAGTAATAAAAAGGCTTACAAGCCTTTTATGCTAGTTACCTAAAATCTATGTTTATAGATTATTCTTTATTTTTTACATAAATTAATTTAAATCGACCTTTGTTAGCTTGATCGCGTTGCTCCATTTCAAACTGTGGCAAAGATTTAAATAATGGTGTAAGTTTTTGAAAACCAAAATTTCTAGAATCAAAATTAGGTTGTTTTTTAAGAATTAACGATCCAACATCGCCTAGAAAAGCCCAGCCATCATCATCGGCTGCATCATCTACAGAGTTTTTAAGTAGCTTAATAACCTTAGGTGTAATGTTGTATAAATTTGCTTTTTTAGGTTTTCCTGATTTTTTGTCTTTTGCATCATCGTCATCATCATCACTAGCAAGAATTTCTAAATAGATAAATTTATCGCAGGCCACTATAAACGGATTAGGTGTTTTCTTCTCTCCCATTCCATAAACTACCATTGCAGCTTCTCGCAAACGTGTGGCTAATTTTGTAAAATCACTATCAGACGAAACTAAACAAAAACCATTTACTTTTTCAGAATATAAAATATCCATCGCATCAATAATCATTGCAGAATCTGTTGCATTTTTACCTGTTGTATAGCCATATTGTTGTATGGGTGTAATAGCATTTTCTAATAGAACATTTTTCCACTTAGATAAGTGTGGCTTTGTCCAATCTCCATAAATACGTTTTATTGTAGGGGTTCCATATTTAGTAATTTCTTCCATCATCTCTGTGATGTACCTTGATGGAATATTATCTCCATCTATTAATACGGCAATTTTTGTGTCTTTTATCATAATTGCTAAAGGTAAAGAATTAAATCGACCTTAAATATTTTAACTATTATTAAGATACTTAATTTGCTAATTCTTTATATTTTTAAGCGACTAATTTAAATAACAAGGATTGATAAATCCTAAATAATTGTGTTTTATGATCATACAAAAAAATGTACTAAAGTATCTATGTTTAATATTTGCTATGGGTTTCTTTTTAACACCTCAAAATATTGAAGCTCAAAACAAAAAAAAGAAAAAGAAAAAAAATGACGATAAAGAAATTGTTGCAAAACCTCCCAAAAAAGAAAAGTCTTTAAATGATTTAACAAAATCAAGTAAAAAAATTGAAGGGTTATTTACTGTTTACCAAGACACCATTACAGGTACCATACAAATGGTAATATCCGAAGATCAACTTAACAAAGAATATATTTATTTTTCGCAAATATCTGATGGTGTTATGGATGCCGGAAGAATAAACAGAGGATCTTATAGAGGTTCAAAAGTTTTTAAAGTTGAAAAGTTTTTTGATAAAATTGAATTTATTACTCAAAATACTTCTTTTTATTTCGACCCAAATAATCCCATTTCTAAATCAAAAGATGCCAATATAAGTAATGGTAATATGGCGAGCTTAAAAATTGAAGCTCATGATAAAGACAATGGGCTTTATTTAATAAAAGCAGATAATTTGTTTTTAAAAGAAACATTTACTCAAATAAAACCTGCAAATAGGCCTGGAACATCTCCTACAGCTTTTAAACTTGGCAGTTTAAATAAAGACAAAACTAAAATAATTAACATTAAAAGCTACCCTGAAAATTTAAATTTAGAAACAGAATATGTATACTCGTCCCCATCTGTTTTAAATGGCGGTTCAGAGGCTGTTTCTGATGGTAGAAATGTTAGTATTAAGGTGTTTCATAGTTTAATTGCTATGCCAGACAATGATTATGAACCACGATTTGATGACCCAAGAGTTGGTTATTTTACAAATCAAGTTACAGATCAAACCTCTACAAGTTCAACACCTTATCGAGATTTAGTTAATAGATGGCATTTAAAAAAGAAAAATCCAGAAAAAGCTATATCTGAACCCGTAAAGCCAATTACATGGTGGATTGAAAACTCTACTCCTATTGAATGGCGAGAAACCATAAAAGACGCCGTTTTACAATGGAATGTCGCTTTTGAGAAAGCGGGTTTTAAAAATGCTTTACAGGTAAAAATTCAACCAGACGATGCCGATTGGGATGCAGGCGATATTCGATATAATGTATTACGATGGACATCATCACCAAAACCACCCTTTGGAGGTTACGGTCCAAGTATGAAAAACCCAAAAACTGGAGAAATTTTTGGTGCCGATATTATGCTTGAATATGTGCATTTTACTAATAGAGTTTTTTATGATAAAGTTTTTGAATTAGCATCCTTAGATAAACCTTTTGAAGCATCAAAACATGAAGAAAACATGTACTGCTCACTAGGTCATAAAATGCATGATGAAATGTTATTAGCTCATGCTGTAGCCTCTGCTACTGGTGCATCAGATTTAGAAATGGAGCGTGTTAAAAAAGAATCTATGATGGCTTTAATAATGCATGAAGTTGGGCATACTTTGGGTCTTAATCATAATATGAAAGCAAGTCAATTATTCTCTCCAGAACAATTAGCAAATCCTGAGTTTATTAAAGGTAAGTGTTTAACAGCATCTGTAATGGATTATGCAGCATTAAACATTACAAGAGATAGAAGTAAACAAGGGCAATATAGTGATGTTGCTGTTGGGCCATACGATGTTTGGGCTATTCAATTTGGTTACACCCCTTTTAATTCTGAACAAGAACGTGAAGCTTTGTTAAATGAATCAACAAAACCTGAACATATCTTTGGAAATGATGCGGATGATATGCGCTCACCTGGAAAAGCAATAGACCCAAGGGTTAATGTTTCAGACCAATCTAATAATCAAATTGCATGGGCTATTGATAGGATAGAATTGTCTAATGATTTAATGAAAAATGCAAAAACTAAGTTTACTAAAACTGGTGAATCTTATCAAGAATTAAGACGTATTTATTATTTGTTAAGTGGACAAAAGGCATCTGCTGCAAACACCATTTCAAGATTTATTGGAGG
Source organism: uncultured Algibacter sp. (assembly GCF_947495675.1). Taxonomy (GTDB): domain Bacteria; phylum Bacteroidota; class Bacteroidia; order Flavobacteriales; family Flavobacteriaceae; genus Algibacter_B. The sequence goes on from NZ_CANLZX010000013.1 coordinate 101,951, forward strand.
GGTTTATGTAGACCGAACAATGGCTGGACAAGAAGGCGAAACACAGCCTTATACTCCAGTTAGTTATGTAGATCAAAAAAGAGCTATGAATGCTTTAAAAACTTATGTTTTTTCACCAAATGCCTTTAATGCACCAAATGATTTATATAATTATTTAGCAATGCAACGAAGAGGTTTTAACTTTTTTCAAGGCCCAGAAGATCCAAAAATTCATGATCAAGTATTAACGTATCAAAAAAATGTTTTAAATCATATTTTACACCCTAATACTTTACAACGTATTACGGATTCTGAATTATATGGAAATGAGTATAAACTATCTATGTTTATGACAGATTTGAATAATGCTATTTTTAAATCTGATATTTATAATTCTATTAATTCGTTTAGACAAAATTTACAATTAGAATATACTAATATGTTAATAGCTATGCTAACAGGAAAACAGAGTAGCAGATATACTCATAATTCTAAATCTATGGCACTATATAACTTAAAAGCAATTAGAACTATGGCAGCACCTTCTGGAAACATATCATCTAGAGCTCATAAACAGCATTTAAGAACACTTATTGATAATGCTATAAAGGAAATTAAATAAACATATTTGTTTGTTTTATAATTTAAACAAAAAAGCTACTTCAATTTATGGAGTAGCTTTTGTTTTGGGTAGCTCATGTTTCTTTTTAGGAACAATTAATTGTTTACTTTATGTTTCATGTGCTCTATTTTGAAAATGCAATATCTATGCCATTTTTTCTTTTTAAATATAACAATTAAGAATATTTATTTATTTTTCCTTTTACACCTTTATAGAAGTTATACATATATTTAAAGTCGGCATCAACATCATCTGTTGGGTAAAATGGTTCAGATATATTATTTTGTTTATTTTCAAAGTCTAGTGTAAACATAATGATTGGAACATTAGCTTTTTTTGCTATATAGTAAAATCCGGTTCGCCATTTTGTTACTTTTTTTCTAGTACCTTCGGGAGCCAAAGTCATTCTAAACTCATCATAATCATTAAAAAGTTTAGCTATAGCTTCTACTTTATTTTCATTTGATTGTCTGTTTATTGGTGCACCTCCTAAGGCCTTAAAAAACCAACCAACAGGAAATACAAACAATTCTTTTTTACCAATAAAATTGGTCTTTACACCTACAACAGCTCGTAATAAAACGCCAATATAAAAATCATGCCAACTGGTATGAGGAGCTGCTATAATAACAGCTTTTTTTATGGTGTTTTTTGAAAATGTTGTATTACCAGTAACTCGCCAACCTAAAATTTTAAAATATATAAGTTTAGCAAGCCAACGCATATTACATTTTTTGGTATAAAGACTTTAATTTTTCTTTAGTGATAGTTTTTTTCCAGTTTTTACCAAGGGCATTTTCCCAAAGTGGCTCTAAACCTAAAGCAACATCAATCATAATATTAAATTCTGTATCAGTAAGATTTGCACAGATACCTTGAGGTAAGTTTATATTATGTTTAGCTTTCATCTGTTTAAAAAGTTTAACACCTTCAGGATAAAACTCTTCTAAATGATCAAAAACTATACAGTTACCTATGCCATGTTTAGTGCCTAATAAGTATGATAAACCATAACTCATAGCGTGTGCAACACCAACTTGAGAATAAACAATACTCATCCCTCCATGCCAAGATGCCATCATTAATTTTTCTTGAGCTTCAATGTCTTTTAGATTGTTTTCTAGAAAAATCTCTTTACATAGATCTAAAGCCATATCGCCATAGGTTTCACTAAATGTATTAAGGTAAGTTCCTGTTAAAGATTCTATACAATGTATGTAACAATCCATACCAGTATAAAACCATTGTTCTTTAGGTACATCTTTTGTAAGTTCCGAATCTAAAATTACTTGATCAAAAGGAGTGAAATCAGAATTTATTCCTAATTTTTTTTCAGGACCTGTTAATACCGTAGTTCTAGATACTTCTGCACCAGTTCCCGATATTGTAGGGATACCAACATGATAAATAGCTGGGTTTTTCACTAAATCCCAACCTTGATAATCTGCGGCTTCACCATCATTAGTTATTAAAATAGAAACAGCTTTGGCTAAATCTAACAGAGTTCCACCTCCTATTCCTATAATTCCTGAAGGGCGCTCTTTAGATTTTAGTATAATATCTTCAACAAGTGAATCTACTTGAGATGTTTTTGGTTCTTCTTTTGCAGAAACAAAAATAATTCTATCATCGTATGATAAAGATATCCTTGATGTTATCCAGGGATTACCTTTAAAAACATCATCAATTAAAAAGATAAAAGGCGCATTAATGCTTAGGCGTTTTAAAGCCAAAACCTCATTTAATTGATTAAAACTACCTCTGCCAAAAATAACTCTTGGCACCATTGGAAAGTTCTTATAACTCATTTAACATGTTTTCTTTTACAATTGGTAAAAATACCATTTATTTAAATTTTATTCGTTTAAATTGTGTTGAAAATTTTCTATAAACAACCCAACATGGTATCCATCGACTAATCCATGATTAACATTTATGGACACATTCATTACTAAATCATTATTGACCTGTGTTGCTTTACTAAAAGCAATTTTAGGAACCGACTCTAAATTTCCAGAAACAGGTTCTTTATGACCTGTGAAATTTAACCATGGCATTGCAGAACAATGAATGCAATTTAAGTCATTTTTAGGTGGAAATAAATTAGTAGAGTTTTTAATACGTTTTTTTTCCGCTTCTATATTTTGAATAAAAACTTCAATATTTTCATTAAAATCTATGAATGAAAAACCGAAAGTTTTGTTATCTCTCATTATGGTTGAAGATGCGTGAATTATATCAAATTCAACTACAGCATCATCAACAATTCTATATTTTAAATTTTCAACACTATTAATTGCTTTCATACATGCATGTAAGTATTTAGCAAAAAAACTTATATTATTTTCTTGTGAATATTTATATGCTCTGGTAACATTTAAAGGGGTAGTAACTGCAAAATAAGGATCTTTAAACGTTTTAAAATGCTCATAAAGCGGTGTTCTATTCCAAGTATTTAAATCTATATGTTTCAAATTATTCTAGAATTTTTAATAAATCAATTAAACTATTTATAGTTTTATATGCTTTGCCATTTTTTTCATCTTCACTAACTTCTTCATGCGCCCAAGTAGTGTGAAAAGGTACATGTATAGCATGTGCTTTTATATTTACTAATGGTAAAACATCAGATTTTAGAGAATTTCCTATCATTAAAAACTGTGAAGGGTTAATATCTAAATGATTTAACAGATTTGAATAATTTGCTTCTTTTTTATCACTTAAAACTTCAATATGATGAAAATAATTAGTTAACCCCGATTTTTCTAATTTTCGTTCTTGATCTAATAAATCTCCTTTGGTAGCTAATATTAATTTGTATTTTTTTGATAATGATTTTAAAACATTTTCAACACTATCTAATAATTCAACAGGCTTTTCTAACATATTTTTACCTATGTTCAATATAGCATCAATGGTTTTTGTTGAAATATTATAATTTGATAATTGCAAAGCAGATTCTACCATAGATAGAGTAAACGCTTTTACACCATATCCATAAAGAGGAAGATTATCAATTTCTATTTTAAAAAGCTCTTGGTCAATCTTATTTGGTGTTTCGTATTTTGATAATAACCTGCAAAATTCTGCTTCAGCTTCTCTAAAGTACGTTTCATTAACCCATAATGTATCATCTGCATCAAAGCCAATTACTTTTATGTCCTGATAGTTTATTTCCATAATTTTATTGCACGTTCTAAATCTTCAGGAGTATCAATTTCTACGCCTTGAACATCAGTTTCAACCATTTTTATACGTTTGCCATACTCTAAATATCTTAATTGTTCTAGCTTTTCTGATGCTTCTAAAACTTGCATTGGTAACTTGTAAAAATCTAGAATGGCTTGTTTTCTAAATGCATAAACACCTTTGTGTTTGTAATATTTTACATTCACATTTTTGTCTCTTGGATAAGGTATTACACTACGAGAAAAATATAGAGCAAAATCAAATTGATCTATAATAACTTTTACTGTATTGGGGTTTTTAATTTCTTCTTCATTAGTAATATGAACCATTAAAGATGCCAAATCGACTTGATTATCTTTATCATTTTTAAAAACTTCTATAAGTTTTATTAAAGATTCTTTGTCAGTAAAAGGCTCATCTCCTTGTACATTTATAACAATATCAATATCTAAAGATTCAACAGCTTCTGCAATTCTATCACTACCACAATCATGCTCTTTTTTACTCATTATAGCTTTACCTCCATTATTTACAATTTCGTTGTAAATAATATCACTATCTGTAACTACAAAAACATCATCAAAAAGATTTGTTGCAACAGTAGCTTCATAGGTTCTTAAAATGACTGTTTTACCACCAAGATCTTGCATTAGTTTTCCAGGAAAACGTGATGCAGCATATCTAGCTGGAATCATTGAAATTATTTTCATCTATTTAATTTACAAGTTATTGTGTAGATTTATGGTCTTTCTAAATTTATTTGGGCGCTATAAATCAAATCAAAAATACTATAAAAATTATAGGTTTTAGGTATTTGATGTTTTAAACTTTTTATATATTTTGAATATTATAAAAAATATAATAATAACTAAAATTACTGCTAAAATTGGGAGAAAAATGGATGTAATAGACATAATTATGGAAGTGCCAGTTTCTAAAGTAGAAACTACAGGATTGGCTACACCTCCTGTTGTTACTGTTGATGCCAATCGGGTTGTACTTGAAGTTCCGGCTACAGCAGCTGCAGTCCCTCCTCCTGCTATTATAGCTAATGCCCAGGTAATTACAGGACTTAAATCGGCAACAGTAGATAACATTATGGCTGTTCCTGCTAGCGCAGCTAATGGTACAGCTATACTATCTAATAAATTATCAATATAGGGTATAAAATACGCAAAAACTTCTACTACAGTAGCTGCTCCTAATGTTATTAGTGCTGCTGTACTACCTATCCATTGCCAAGATTCATTAAGTTGCCAAACATCAAAATAAGATGCTAAACTTAAAGCGAATAAAGGTAAAAAAACTCTAAATCCTACAGATGCAGATAAACCAACTCCGAGGCAAATACTAATTATGGTTTCAAATGTCATATTTTTAAATATATCAAAAACTATTCCTCAAAAAAATCGTCTTTAAAGCCTATAAGATACAATTTTTCTTTAGCCCTTGTTATAGCTGTATATAACCAACGTAAATAGTCTTTATCTATGCCATTTGGTAAATAGGGTTGTTCTACAAAAACTGTTGGCCATTGTCCACCTTGCGATTTATGACATGTTATAGCATATGAAAATTTTACTTGTAGCGCATTAAAATGTTTATTACTTTTTACCTTTAAAAATTTTTTATACTTACTGGTTTCATCTTCAAAATCTTTCATGACTTCTTGGTACAACCTATTTGAATCTTCATAAGGTAAAGATGGTGTTTCTGCATCAATAGTATCTAAAAGTAAAACGGTTTCAAAAGGTTGCATTTTAGGATAATCTATCATTCTTATTTTTACTTCAGCAAACCTAAAACCATATAATTCTTGTATACTAAATATTTCTAAAATTTCAATAATATCACCATTTGCAATAAACCCAGCATCGCTTGTTGGTTTTACCCAAAAATAGTTATTCTTTACAACCATTAAGAGGTCACCAGCAGTTAGCTCATGTTCATTAAATAAAATTCTATTTCTAATTTGTTGATTATATAAGTTTGCGCGCTTATTACTTCTAACAATTATGGCGGTTTCTTCTTTTCCTAAGTCGCTGTAAGCATCATTTATAGCGTCCATAATTTCATAACCATCAACAAGTCTAATAATATCTTTATAGCCCGATAAATCAAATTTAAAAGCATCGTAAAAGGCATTTGATAAGGCTTCTCTTAAAACGGTTGCATTAGCCAAAATTCCAGAGTCTTGTTCTTGCCTAACCACTTCGTCTAGTTCCATTTTAGTTACTTCTTTGTTGTAGTTTAATGCCAAAGTTCGCTCATCAAGCGCAGGACTTAAATCTAATTTAACCGGTGGTAACTGTGCTGTATCTCCAATTAAAAGTAATTTACATTTATGCCCGGAATAAACATATTGCATTAAATCATCAAGTAAAGAACCGTTTTCAAATAGTTTAGAGTCTCCTGGTGTATCAGGAATCATAGAAGCCTCATCTACAATAAATAAAGTGTTTTTATGTTTATTAGGTTGCAAAACAAATTTTACACCGCCATTTTTTTCCTTTTTAGGAAAGTATATTTTTTTATGAATTGTAAATGCTTCTTTTTTTGAATAATTTGATATAACCTTAGCTGCTCGCCCTGTTGGAGCCATTAATACAGCGCTTTTTTTTGCTTTCCATAAATTTGAAACTATAGTACCCACAATAGTTGTTTTTCCTGTACCTGCATAGCCTTTTAACAGATATAAAGCACTTGGATTTTTATCAAAAATAAATTGCGCCAATTGCTGTAAAACAATATCTTGTTTTAGCGTTGGTTGAAACGGGAAATGTTGTTTTATTAATGAATAAAATTCCGATGATGTCATTTAAAATTGATACTTATTAAAAATTATTCAAATATAGAAATGATTTTTATGCGCTTTCGTTTTAACGATTAAAAAAAAATTGTAGATTTGCTAAATACCAATAACAAATTATTAATAAATATACACTATGACATTTTTCCTAATTGCATTAGCAGTGATTTTAGCTACAATTGGCTTGGTAAAGCTGGTTGACAAATTTATACCTTCTAAGTTTAAACCAGTATTAAATATAGCACTTTGGTTATTAATTGGGTATTTAGGTTACCAAACCTACAATTCTATTTATGAACCGTTACAATTTAATAAAGAAAAAAACAAGCGTTATGCAACTGTTATTAACAGTTTAAAAGATATTAGGGATTCTCAATTAGCTCATAGACAAGTTACTGGAAAATTTGCTGAAAACTTTGATAACTTAATTAAATTTATTGATACTGCAGAGTATACTTTAACACAACGTAGAGATTCAAGTATTATTGATGTAGAATTAACAAGAAGATATGGTGTTGACACTACTAAGGATATTGTTATTATTGATACTTTAGGTACTGTTTCTGTAAAAGATTCATTGTTTAAAACTTCTAGTCGTTATAAAACAATGATGAATGTACCAGTAGGTGAACCAGGTGCTAAATTTGAAATGAAATCTGGGTTTTTAGAACAAAACAACATTAAGATTCCTGTTTTTGAAGCTTTAGTAAAAAAGAATGTTATCTTATATGATCAAAATAAAGATCTTTTAATACAAGAAAACCAAGTTATATCTGTTGATGGTGTTAATGGACCAGCTTTAAAAGTAGGTTCTATGGACGAAGTTAAAACTGGTGGAAACTGGCCAAAAACTTATGGCGATAACGAATAATACTTTAAATAAACTAACTAATCTAGAATTGTCCATTCAAATAAGTTTGAGTGGACTTTCTTTTTCTATATTAAATAGAAACTCAAATTCTATTGAGTTTTTAAAAGAGATTTACTTTGAAAAAAAATTAAACCCTTTTGAAGTTTTAGATGAGTTAAAACTGCTATTTTTAAAAGAAGAAGCTTTAAAAAAAAAATTTGCTAATATTAATATTATTCATGATAATGAATTAGCTACATTAGTTCCTAAAGCATTATTTAATGAAAACCAGTTAGCAGATTATTTAAAATTTAATTCTAAGATTTTAAAAACAGATTTTATAGCCTACGATACTATTTTAGAGAATGATAGTGTAAATGTTTATGTACCCTATACAAACATAAATAACTTTATTTATGATAAATATGGAACCTTTATTTTTAAGCATGTCTCTACAGTTTTAATAGAATCTTTATTACAGAGCCAAAAAGAAACTGAAACTAACAATATGTATGTTAATGTTAGTAAGAATCATTTTGAAATTATTGCATTTAAAAAAAAGGATTTAATACTTTATAATACATTTGAATACCATTCAAAAGAAGACTTTATTTACTATATTCTTTTTACTGCAGAGCAATTAAATTTAGACCCAGAAACTATGCATTTAATATTTTTAGGAGCAATTTCTAAAAATGATGAATTATACAATATTGCCTATAAATATATTAGAAATATAAACTTTGGAGACAGACATGATACATTTAAATACACCAACAGCCCAAAGTCGCCATATTCTAACTTTACATTACTAAAAAGCTTTTAATGAGAATTATATCCGGTTTATATAAAAGCAGAAAAATTATAGCTCCCAAAAATTTACCTGTCCGCCCTACTACAGATATGGCTAAGGAATCTTTATTCAACATCATTAATAATTTGTACTATTTTGATGAAATTTCTGTTTTAGATTTATTTGCAGGTACTGGAAACATAAGCTATGAATTTGCATCAAGAGGTACAGAGCAAATTACCTGTGTAGATCAAAATTTTGGTTGTGTTAAATTTATAAACCAAACTGCAGAAAAGTTTGAAATGCCAATACAAACTATAAAAAGTGATGTTTTTAAGTTTTTAGAAAAAACCACAATAAAGGCAAACATTATTTTTGCAGATCCTCCTTACAATTTTGATGACAATCAATTTTCAAAAATACCAGAACTTGTTTTTCAAAATGATTTGTTACTTGATGGCGGCATTTTAATAGTCGAACATTCAAAACATACCAACCTTTCTAATATCGAAAACTACGCCTATTCAAAAAATTATGGCGGTAATGTTTTTAGTTTTTTTGAAAAGAGTTAAACTCTTTTTATTTTTATAACTCATTTTTTTTCAGTACATTAGGTATCTCTCTAAGAGTCCCGTACTCTATACATACTTCTCTCTCGCCAAAAAAAGCAATGCTTTTTATTGAATTTGTTTATGGCTTAAATTTAATATTAACCTTATTAAACCATAACCAAAATGAAAAAACTCTTAGTATTTTCTCTTATTGCTTTTCTTGTATGTAACTGTAAACAAGAACAACGTTACACTCAAAATTCTAAAGAAATTGATGCTGTAAAATCTATAATAACAGCATACAATAACAAAGATTGGCCAACTATTTTAAGTAAATATGCCGATACCTCTAAAACAAGATTCAATAGTCATTTAATGGATTCTAAAGATATTATTAAATATCACCAGCAAAACGATGTCAATTATTCAAAAAGAGGCTTTGTAGACCAAGGTCAAGTTTATGAGATGGTAACTGATAACGACGGTAAAACTTGGGTTAACTTCTGGGGCGATTGGAAAGCCACACTAAAAGGCAATAACGAAAATGTAGTAGTACATATACATTCTACAAGCAGATTTATTGATGGCAAAATTGTAGAAGATTATGGTTACTGGGATCCATCAGAAATCATATCTAATTTGCAAGACATTGCCGCTAAAAAAAGTTTACAAACAGTAACAGATTAAATTTAATTAACAAACCAAATAACTTTAATTATGAAAACAATTAAAACAACCCTATTATTTGTATTATTTCTATGCTTTTCAATTAGTTTAACACAAGCCCAGCAAGCGTATCTAGTGCATCAAGACAATGTAAAACCATCAAAGGTTATGGAATACGAAAAAATTGCTAAAGAGTTTAACGAAGCTAGTAAAAAACACAATGTACAAGCCACATGGTATGTCGCTATGACTAACGGATTTCAATATTATTATTTAACACCTATTGAAAATATGGCAGAATTGGACAAGCGTCCGTTTGCAGATATGGCTAAAGCAATGGGTGATGATTTTGGCGGTATGTTTGATCGTTTTGACCAATGTTATAGTTCTCATGGAGACTATATTATTGTTCAAGACAACGAACTATCATACATGCCAGAAGGAAAAACTACAGCGCCAGAAGATGAAAACTATCGTAAATGGTTCTACATGTATTATTCTCCCAAAAATGCCGAAAAAATAAAAGCAGGTATGCAAGCTGTTAAAGCATATTTTAAAGAGAAAAACTCTAAAGAGTATTATCGCGTTTATAAAAACGGTTTTGGGCAAATGAAAAACTATTATTTGGTTTCAATTTCTGCTAAAGACGAAGTAGACTCGGCAACTAAAGCAAAAGCAAATCAAGATGTTTTAGGTTCTTTTGATGAACGTTGGGCCGTTTTTAGTAAAGTTATGGACTATACCAGTAAAACAGAAGAATTTAGTGGCGAAATGCGACCAGATCTTTACTATATGCCAAAAGAATAAAAAAAGTAATCTACCATTACCTAGTAACTACCCTTTTTTAACCAGAAACCCTTCTTTAAATTAATAAAGAAGGGTTTTTTATGCTTGAGTAAATCTATAAGCCGGATTCTGTACACACACTTAAAAAGCATGTGCCCTTATCATTTATCTTAGTATATTGTTACCAATATACTTTAGCTGCCTACCCTCCAACAATCGAGCGTGCCGCCCTCAAACGTTGGTTTACATGACATTGCACCACATAGAGTTTACCTGGTTTCACTACGGCATTACCCGTACATACTTTCTGTTGCACTTTTCCTAACCTCACGGCCGGTGGTTATTAGCCACTATATTGCACTACGGTGTCCGGACTTTCCTCCCTCCAATTAACTTAGAGCGCGATAAGACGATTTACTGTCGCAAAATTACAATAAACAGAAACTAAAATCTAAATAAAATTAAATATTTGAGTGTTTACTAAAAAGGATCAGACTTTGCTTGTAGATTTCTATCTTAAAATAGTGAATATAATTATTTCACTAGGTAATAACTCTTAAAGTTGGAGTACTTAAAACATATCGTTAAATTAAAAAACACTTTTATTTGATAGTTTTTGTTGAAATTGGTTGTTAAGCTTTTAATGATGTGCGTTTAACGGCCTCGGCTATGACTAGTTGCGTGGATTAGCAAATAACTTTACAAGTACACCCCAAACTGAAAATCCGTGAGGATTTTCAGAAGTAGACAAGAACTAGCAATTACTTATAGCCATTGTTGTAGCACGTTATTTATTTTATTTTAAATCCATTTTCGGTTAAATCAATATTCAATTCTGTTGTTTTCTCTGTTCCAATTCCATTAATTATTGCTTCTATCTCTTTTGACGATAATCCTAGGCCATAACCTAAATCGTCTAGTTTTGTTTTATCGTTTGGGTCACTCGGAATATTTACAAGTACTCCACAAGCGTAACCTAATTTACTAATAATAGGACTTCCACTATTTCCTCCCTTAACTCTTGCATTTATTAATAAATAGTCTAGTCCGTCTAAATATGAATTATTGTTGCCAAGTACATTACCTCTAGAAGCTCTGATTGTTGAATTAATAGTCGATAGTTCTGCAATTTGAAAAGCATCAAAACCAGGAATTGGCGGATAACCTATTGTAAGAATTTCATCGAGTATTTTACATTCATCTGTAAATAATGGTTTGTGATTTTTTTCCAAAGAGTCAATTTCCAATACAGCAATATCTATTTTCTTATTTGAAGATTTAAAAGCTCGTTTTGGTTTTATGAAGTCATTTTCGGAAACCGGAATTTGAATATTAATCATTTTATCTACACAATGAAACGCTGTAATAATGTAAAAACCTGTAACTGTTCTCAAATAAAATGCAGTTCCAATATCCAAATCTAATTCACTAATGTGTGCAATTACTGGAAAAACGGAATTCTCAAAATTATTGCGAATTGCTAAAAATCCCTCGCAAAGAAGGTCATAACTTTCGTTCAGTTCATTTTTCGGGGATTCTACAATAGAAACGTAACAAGGTCCAACTAAAGATTGGTCCTTTGTTCCAATTTTTAATAGTATTTTCTCTCGTTCTAATATTTTGCAATATTGAACAACCTTCATAATGTTCAATCCTTTGACAGCATTGTTAAAATCTCCAATTGAAGTTGGCAAGTTTCTCTCATTTTTTTTCGGAAGATTGTGAGGGCTGAAAAATTTAACAATTTCGGTTGCTAATCCCATAGGTTTCTGTTAATGTGCTAAAAATAAGGCGGATATGAAACGTTTTGATGTTTTATATCCGACGTTAAACGAAGGTCGCTGATTTTTTTTACAAATTCAAGTAAAACCCTACAAACACATTAACAAGTTAATGTTAATAACCTTTATTTTAAATAACTTAAATTACAGTATTAGTTATTACTTGCTTTTAAAATGAATGGTTTGCATAGCTCTAGGTGCTATTTGCGTATTATATGTTTGGCCTTCTAACTCTAAGGCAATATTAAGTGGTTTTTCATTGCTGTTATACACAATTAAAGCCATGGTTCCATCTGTGTTTTTTGCTGCGGTATAAGTAACTCCTTCAATTTGGTTACCTTCTACCCCTATTCTATGTGCATTAGGTCTTATAAACTTACTAAAATGACTTAATAAATAATATAAGGGTGTGTAAATAACATTGTCTGTAACTGAGTTAATAAGTACTGGTGCACTATTAAAGTTATCGTATGGGTTTGGTTGTCCTTTATCGCTAAGTATCATACACCATTCTACATAGCCTTGTGTACCATGATTTAAATCTGTAATAATATCGTATGCATATGTATCAAAGGGTACAAAATTACCAGCGTAATCGGTACTTTCTCTCCAATATTGTCCAATAGGATCTTTAGCATCAATATCTATACTTGATTCAGAATGAATTAACCCTTTATTTGGCCAATTTTTTTGCAATTTTGCTAACTCTTTAGCATACCAATTGTTGTCTTTAAGCTCTGAGTTTGTGTACCAATGGAAAGCAGTTCCCCATGCATATTTAGCGGCCTCTTGGTCTTGGTATGTAACGTCTACATAATCGTTCATGGTCGACTTATTATGGTCGTAAATAAGTACACGTAATCCGGCCTCTAAATCATTAAGATTTAAATGGCCATCTTTAACCAGTTGTGGTCCAAGATGATCTCTTAAAAAATCACGCCCTTGTTCGGCAGTAAATCCATTGCTGTCCCAGCGTGCATCATGTGCATGCAAAGGCTCATTTTGCGGTGTAATGCCCCACAAGTTAATGCCTTGCTCTGCATAAGCACTTACATACTTAGATATGTATTTTGCCCAAAGCCCATAATATTTAGGTTGTAAAGTACCGTTAGTCATTTTAGAAGTTTCGCCTGTTTTCATCCAAGAAGGTGGACTCCAAGGCGAAGCTATAATATTAAAACTAGCACCAGGAATACTATTTGCTTCTAAAATCATAGGTATAATATCATAATTTGGTTCTACGAGTTCTATACCGCTAACTTGGTTGTTTTCATCTCCTGTAAATCCTCTTTTGTCTTGAAAAACGCTAAAGGTAGAAAGGTCCTCATCTCCATCTTCAACATAGGTGTAATGATTGTTAGAATAATCGCTGCTGTTAATATGTGTACGGGTTAGAGTAAAACCAGCGCCTTCTGTTGGACTAAATAATTTTGTTAACACCTCTTTACGTAAGTTAACAGGTATTGTAGCCAAATTCCAAGCAGATGATTCTGTAAACGAAGCACCAAAACCGTAATATTTTTGATATTGATTGTTAGGTAAAATACGTAAAGTAATTGTATCACTTTCTACTTTAGGTATTTCGTTTTGATTAGTTGAAATTAATTTAAGATTATCGCCACCTTGCGAGGTTTGGTAAACATCTACCAAGTAATTTTTATTTGATTGTTTTGAACCACAATTAAATAGCACAATAGACATAGCTATTGCTGTTAATAATCTGTTTTTAAATACTTTAAAACTAATATTTAGAATAGTTACTTGTCTCATCTTGGTTATTATTATGTTGTTAGGGTTTTAGTATTTTTTTTTTGACAAATATTCTTTTTGTAAACTCGATTAATGAATAAATCGTTTAAAAATTAAAACAATAATTATTAAGTCTTACTTAAATTACAGATTCAAATTTGTTTAATAAATAACATTAGTAAATGTTAAACTAAAGTATATTTTTTTTCGAATAAGACAAGGATTAAAGCGATATTTAAATTATTATTATTTTGTTAATAACTCCTATTAAATTTTAGCTTCTAAATTCTAAATTCCAAACTGAATTTTTAACTTTGTTATTCAAGAATTTATCAATGGAGCACTTTGTAGTATCGGCTAGAAAATACAGACCACAAACGTTTAAAGACGTTGTTGGTCAGCAGGCCATTACAAACACATTACTTAATGCCATTGAAAACAATCATTTAGCTCAAGCCCTATTATTTACAGGTCCACGAGGTGTTGGTAAAACAACATGTGCACGTATTTTGGCCAAAATGATTAATAGTGATGGCTCTGAAACTGGCGATGAAGATTTTGCTTTTAATATTTTTGAACTCGATGCGGCATCTAACAACTCTGTTGATGATATTAGAAGTTTAACAGATCAAGTTAGAATACCACCACAAGTTGGAAAATATAAAGTCTATATTATTGACGAGGTTCATATGCTTTCTCAAGCTGCTTTTAATGCGTTTCTTAAAACATTAGAAGAACCACCAAAACATTGTATTTTCATTCTAGCAACTACAGAGAAGCATAAAATAATACCAACTATTTTATCGCGTTGTCAAATTTTTGATTTTAAACGTATTACGGTAAAAGATGCTAAGGGGTACTTAAAATACATAGCTGAAGAACAAGGTGTAACTGCTGAAGATGATGCGTTACATATAATCGCTCAAAAAGCAGATGGTGCTATGCGTGATGCACTTTCAATTTTTGATCGTGTTGTTAGTTTTTCTGGTAAAAACTTAACTAGACAGGCAGTCACAGAGAATTTAAATGTACTTGATTACGAAACCTACTTTACGAGTACCGATCTTATTCTAGAAAATAAGATTCCAGAATTATTACTTCAATTTAATAATACACTTTCTAAAGGGTTTGACGGGCATCATTTTATTGCTGGTTTAGCGTCTCATTTTAGAGATTTACTAGTAAGTAAAACACCAGAAACCATAGAATTACTTGAGGTTGGTGAACAAACTAAAATTAAATACTTAGAACAATCAAAAAAGGCCTCGCAAGAGTTCTTGATGCACGGTATAAATCTTGCTAACGATTGTGATCTCAAATATAAAACAAGTAAAAATCAACGCTTACTTGTTGAATTATGCTTAATGCAGCTTGCCTCTATCACTCATGATGGAGAAAAAAAAAATAGCAAACATTACATAATACCTGCATCATATTTCAGAAAAAAAGGAATTACTCCTATTCCTATTACCAGGCCTGAAAAAACTGAAAATGTGAGTACTTCTAACGAAGTAAAAAAAGAACACATTCAAACAACTGAAAAAGTTGCCGAAGTTGCAGATAAATTTCAAGTAAAAGAACCAACCAAAATTGTTTTAAAACAAGATTCTAAAAGGTCTTCAGGATTATCTTTAAAAAGCATAAGAGCTAAAAAAGAGCATCAAATTAAACAAATGGATGTGGTAATTAATGAGGAAGATTTACCAAAAGAGCCATTTACTGAAGAAGCATTTATAAAAACCTGGAATGCATATATTGATAAATTAACTAGTGATGGGCAACATAATTTAGCGTCTATTTTATCTATAGA
Source organism: uncultured Algibacter sp. (assembly GCF_947495675.1). Taxonomy (GTDB): domain Bacteria; phylum Bacteroidota; class Bacteroidia; order Flavobacteriales; family Flavobacteriaceae; genus Algibacter_B. Next base: position 117,536 of record NZ_CANLZX010000013.1, read on the forward strand.
CATTCCAAAAGTTAAAGGAAATACGGCGTATTTAGAATTCCCAAATGCTACCAATAAAGTAGAACTTGAACGCCAACAATATAATCTTTTAGGTTTTATACGTAAAGCTTTAAATAACTTTGATATTTCATTATCCATTACTGTTAATGAAGTTTTGGAAAAAAAATATGCGTATACACCACAAGATAAATTTGAAAAGTTAAAAGAGAAAAATCCAAATATTGATCTTTTAAGAAAAACTTTCGATTTAGATGTTTAATTACAAATTATTTAGCAATATCATATAAATCATGCTAGGACTTAAATTACCAACAGACCCACGCTGGGTAAATATTGTAGAAAAGAACATTGAAGAAATTTTAACCGATCATGCTTTTTGTGAGCAAAAAGCAACAAGTACAGCTATTTCTTTAATAGTTAGTTTTCCTGAATATACCGATTTAGTTCAAGAAATGACGGCTTTAGTTAAAGAAGAGATTAGCCATTTTAAAATGGTACACGATAAAATTATTGAACGTGGTTGGACTTTAGGACGTGATAGACGTGATGATTATGTAATTGAACTCCTTAAATTTTTTCCTAAAGGAGGTAGTAGAACAACACAACTTGTGCATCGTTTATTATATGCTGCTTTAATAGAAGCTAGAAGTTGCGAACGTTTTAGGTTACTTTCAGAAGAGTTAGCAGATAAAGAACTCGCAGAATTTTACAGAAATCTTATGGTTAGTGAAGCCAATCATTATACCATGTTTTTGGGGTTTGCTAGAAAATATGGCGAAAAAAAAGAAGTTGATACCAAATGGCAACAACTTCTTGAATTTGAAGCTAAAATAATATCTAACTTAGGTACTAGTGAAGCAATTCATGGTTAAAATTTTTATTAGAATTTATAACCAACACCTAATTGAATATTTCTGTTTTTTGCAACTATTCCTGATACTTCATCAAAAACGTTTTCTATTCCATAATTATATCTTACATCGATAAAAATGGCATAATTAATTTTATAGTCTGCACCTATTACAGCTGAGTAAGCTAAGTTTCTCATACCGTCTTCATATTTATGAACTTTTAATCCTACTTGTGGACCAATACCCGCATGAAACTTTTCACTAAATCTAAACCTAAATAAAACAGGCATTTGAATATAATCTAAATGCAATGTTTCATCATTCGCACCTTCAGCAGAAAATTGAATTTCTGGTACAATTGATAATGTTCTTGATAAACCTATATTAGCTAAAAAACCAATATACATACTGTTTCTGTGCTTATTATTTGGTATGGGTTCACTTTCAAAATCTAAATGAGAAATGGTATAACCAGCTCTAATCCCGTATTTTATTCCGCTTGAAGCAGACCATTTTTCTTTAACAACAGTTGTGTCTTGAATTGTTTTAGGAGTTTCAACTTCTTTTCCTTCTTGAGAAAATCCTTGAAATGAAAAACTAAGTAGTACTGTAAATAGTAGTATTTTTTTCATCTGTTTTTGTAATTTATTTAAACCTATATCAGATGTCATTTGCCAATTATATTGAAGTTGAGGGCAATATAAGTATTATGGCTTATTTCAATATTAATAGATTTGGGTTATTATTAATAGTAATTATGCAGATACGAATATATATTATAAATTTAAAATACTACAATTATACAAGCTAAAGTGCATAATTTTACTGTGTATTGCTAGAAACTGTATCATAATAGATACTTTTAATGATACCATCTGCTAGTCCAATTTTTGGTACATATATGTTTTTTGCACTAGACCATTTCATAGCAGAAAGGTAAATTCGCATAGCTGGTATTATTACATCGGCCCTATCTTGATTTAGAGATAATTCGGTAATTCGCTCTTCATAAGAATAGGTTTGAAGCATGTTATAATAGGATGTCATATAAAAATAAGAGAGTGGTTTTCCCATGGCTTTACCAGAAACTTTAAATATTTTATTAATATTTCCACCAGAACCAAGAACATCAATTTTATGGTAACCTTTGGTATTATTTCCTATCCAATCTTGTAATTCTTGCCAAGTTTCTTTTTTCACCATATCATTTAACAAACGTACAGTACCTATTTTAAAAGATCTAGATACTACTTGATTACCTCTGTCAATAACTGTGAATTCTGTACTTCCACCACCCACGTCAACATATAAGTATGTTTTATTAGGATCTATAAATTTATTTAAATCTGTAGCAGCAATAATGGCAGCTTCTTCTTCACCTTCAATAATATCAATACTAATTCCAGCATGCTCTAAAACCAAATCGACTATTTTTTTACCATTAGAAGATTCTCGCATAGCCGAAGTTGCACAAGCTTTATATTTGACTACTTTATGAGATTTCATAAGTAATTTAAACGCTAGCATAGTATCTAGTATGCGTTGTGTGTTTTCTTTAGAAATTTTATTTTTAATAAAAACATCTGCACCAAGGCGAATGGGTACACGTACTAAAGAGTTTTTTTTGAATTGAACGGGATTTCCTTTTTGTTCAATTATATTAGAAATTAATAATCGTACCGCATTTGAACCAATATCTATGGCTGCATATTTTTTTATTGAAAGCATACTAGTTCTCTAATTTTTTAATATAATAATCATAGGTTGCAAATTGCGATCTTACTTTTAATTTGTTATTAATACGATATTCATTTTCTTGAGAATCATTTAATATTCTGGCTTTTACATTGTCACTCCAACTAATATTGAATGTGTCAATAATTTCTTTTTTTATGTCTTCGTCATATATAGGGCAGCTTACTTCTACTCTATTTTCAATATTTCTAGTCATCCAATCTGCAGAAGAAATATATAATTTTGTTTCTTCATTACTTCCAAAAATATAAACTCTTGAATGTTCTAAAAATTTATCGACAACGCTAATAACTTCAATGTTTTCACTCATGCCTTTTATTCCTGGTATTAAACAACAAATACCTCTAACTATCATTTGTATTTTAACACCTGCTCTACTAGCTTCATATAACTTATCTATCATTGGATAGCTAGAAATGCTATTCATTTTTAACCTTATTAGGCCTTCTCTACCTTGTTTTACATTTTCAATTTCTATATCAATTAGCCTAAAAACAGAATTTTGTGTGTAATGAGGTGAAACAATTAAATGTTTGTAGGTGAAAATCCTGTAGTTAGTTTCAAAAAACTCGAAAATTTTATTAACGTCTTTAAGTATTTTTTTATTAGATGTTAATAAAGTGTAATCGGTATAAATTTTAGCAGTAGACTCGTTAAAGTTTCCTGTACTAATAAACCCATAACGTTTAAGTTTCTTACCTTCTTCGCGTTCAACAACACACATTTTACTGTGTACTTTAAGACCTGCAACTCCAAAAATTAGATTTACACCTTCATCTTTCATTTGCTGAGCATAATTAATATTTGCTTGTTCATCAAATCTTGCACGAAGTTCAATGGAAACGGTTACAGCTTTTCCATTAATTGCAGCATTTATAAGAGAACTTGCTACATGAGATATTTCAGCAAGACGATAAATAGTAATTTTTATAGTTCTTACTTTAGGATCTAAGGCGGCTTCTCTTAAAAATTTAACTAAGTATGAAAAGGTTTGGTATGGAGCATGTAATAAATAGTCTTTTTTAGCAATAGCATCGAATATACTGCCTTGTAGGCTCAGGCCTTTAATAGGTAGGGCCTCAATTTTATCATACAACAGATCATTTCTTCCTAAACTAGGGAACCCCATATAATCTCGTCTATTGTGATAACGTCCTCCAGGAATTATACTGTCAGTATCATCGATGCCCATTTTAGACATTAAATATCTTAAGGTTTCTTTATGTATCGTTTTATCATAAACAAACCTAACTGGTTCACCTACTTGACGAGATTTTACACTATCGGAAATTTTTTCAATAAAACTTTTACTTAAGTCACTTTCAAAATCTAATTCACCATCTCTGGTAATTTTAATCATGTGAGCCGAAATTGACTTATAATCAAAAATATTAAAAATATCATTTAGGCAATAACGTAATACATCGTCTACCATAATAATGTAGCTCTTATCTCCTTTTTTTGGAAGTTCTACAAATCGATCTACAGATTTTGGAATCTCTATTAAGGCAAATTGTTTGTTGTTACCAGACATTAACATTCTTACTGCCAAATATGCAGCACTATCTTTTAAATTAGGTAATACAACAGAATCATTAAGAATTATAGTAACTAATGCTGGGCTAATAGTTTTATAAAAATATTGTTTTATAAATTCACATTGGTCATCATCAATTTTAGTTTCATCAATGATGTAGATGTTTTCTTCCTTTAACTTTTCGTCAATGGTGTTTAAAATAGCAACACTCTCACTCTGTTGTTTAATTACAATTTGAGTGATAATTTCTAATAGTTCTTTAGCCTTAATGCCTCCTAACTCACTTTTACCTCCTTTACCTGCTTCGACAATACGCTTAACCGTAGCATATCTTACTTTAAAAAATTCGTCTAGGTTATTTGAAAAAATACCTAAAAAACGTAATCTTTCAATTAGAGGTACTGTTTCATCAGCAGCTTCTTGTAATACTCTTGCATTAAACTGTAACCAGCTTATTTCTCTGTTAATATAGCTATTATTCTTTGTGTTTTCAGGTTTAGTCATTCACAATCACTTCATTTAATTAAGTAAAACAAATATATTCTATTTCGACTTAAAAATTTAATTTTAAACCATAAGCTATTAAATATTTTAAACATTTAAGGTTTTGGTAACTTTAAAATAATTTATTAAGCTTTTAAATCTTTAGGAAATAAGGTTTTTAAAGTTTTACCAGGTTCTAAAGAACTCCATTTATCTGTATTAAATTCAATAATAACTACGCCACAAGTTGGTACATTATATATGTTTTTTGATCCATAGGTGTTAACAAAAGCTGTTATAGCATGATTATGCCCAAAAACCATTACACAATTTAAAGCATCATCAATACTTTTAATGACTTTAATTAGATTTTCACCTGAAAAATCATATAAATTATGATTAAAATGAACTAAATTTCTATCAATATCTAAATTTGAAATAAAAATTTCTGCGGTTGTTTTTGTTCTGATAGCATCACTAGAAATAAGCTTTTCAACCTTGTAATTTAAGGTCTTTAAACTTCTAGAAACTATATCAGAGTCATTTAAACCACGCTTTTTAAGAGGTCTTTGATGATCTATTACATCATGACTCCATGATGATTTAGCATGTCTTACTAATATTAATTTTTTCAAAATAATCGATAAAAGGTATTTTTTTATCGACAAAAAGTTGTTTTTGTCGATAAAATGAATTTTATTTGCTATTAAATATAGAAATAAATTAAATAACATGTAATAAACATAAAACCAGTATTTTATGGTGATAATGTTTAGTTTAAACAAAGAAATAATTTAATAAAAACCTAATGCATAACCTTTTATCGATATTATGAGTTAATTGTCACATTAATTTGATTAAATAATAACATATTACGTTTTTTGTTGCACCTACCAAGTTTTAACTTGAAAAATATTAAATATTATGTACCCAAATCAGAAAATTAACAATCTTTCCATTATTGCCTTTATGGTAATATCACAATCCTTTTTTTTAATTAATAATAAAGTTTTTATTAGTAATAATTAACTTTAATTAAAAAATTATCCGATTGTTTATAGGCTTGCTTCAAGTTTATATCTTCTTTATGGGTTTTTATTTAAATTATATGAAAAATAATTACAATTATATTTCTGACTTAAACATAGCAAAAATTATTCTTTTTGCTATTGCTATTTGTTTGCCAGGTTTTTTGTTAGCTCAACAATCACCTTCTATACAGACGGGAGTTACATTTCAATGGTCAGATACACAAAGTAATACAACCGACCCTGCTACTATTGCATCGGTAACAATTGATGGTGTTGTTTATAATACATTTGTTGCCCCTTCTGGGTATGAAATGACAAGATTAGGACCAAATGGACCTGGTCAAAATAAAATTTTAGAAAATGGAACCACTTTAGCTAATTCTAGTGCTTCTGCCAATTGGGATGCTATTGCATTATCAGCTTTTCAGGATAAAAACATTAATCATTATTTCACATCAAATCGTAATGGTAGAAATATTTGTAATGATTTTGCTGCAATACCAACAACTGATGCCCAAAAACAAAGTATTTTTTATAGCCCAGCAATTCCTTCAAATGAAGGAGGTGTATTAGCTGTTACCGAACGAAATGCAAATAATTGTTTTCATATAGCTATTTATGGTACTACCGCAACGAGTGTAACAGAACAATTTTTGGGAGAAACATTTGTAAGACCAACTTCTACTACATGGGGACCTAGATTCGCTCCATTTCAAGAACCAAATGCAAATTCTGACTATTGGAAAACAGAACGTGTAGTTGAAAATAATGGAAATATAGGTATTGCATTATTTTATCTTAGTGATATAGTTCAAATTGGTTCAAAAATATCTAGAATAGAATTTAATGCATCAACATTCGATCATGGTGACGGTAAAATCTTTTTGTTGCAAAAATATGCTGTTGACCAACTGAATTTTGAATGTATTAATGGAATTTTTAATGGCAATCTTAATGATAGCAATAATGTTCCTGAAAATTCAACTTATACATTAACCTCAGGTCCAACCCCTGCTGGTCAATCATTTGTTTTTAATACTGATGGTTCTTATACTTATGAACCAACCACAAATTATACTGGTGATGTTAGTTTTGAATATGAGGTGTGCTTACCATCACCAAACGAAACTGTGTGTGATATTGCAACAGTAACTTTGTCTTATGTTGGTTTGCCACCAAATCCAGAATTTACTATTGCATGTGGGTCAACTAATGACGATTTTACTATTTCTGTTACGAGTCCATTAGGTTCAGAATATAGATATTCTATTGATAATGGAAATACCTTTCAAAGCTCACCAGATTTTAACGGATTATCTGAAGGAAACTATAATTTAGTTGTTTCAAATGGTATAACCAATTGTATTAAGTTTAATTCAAGTAATCCAATAGTTATGGAAAATCTTGAACTTACTGGAGAAATTACAGATGCTATTTGTATAGATGATAGTACAGGTGCTATTGATATTTCTGTATCAGGAGGTTCAGCACCTTTTACATATTTATGGAGTAACTCAACTACATCTGAAGATTTATTAAATATTAAAGCTGGAACATATACTGTAACAGTTACTGATTCAAATGCATGTACAATCTCTGAAAGCTTTGAAGTTTCTACCGTTGTTGATAATATACCACCAAGTATTACCTGTCCTACCGATGTAACAGTAAATGTAGATGCTGGATTATGTAC